>NZ_BNBO01000003.1:191320-340533 GCF_014655955.1 Kitasatospora indigofera | reverse complement strand
GGTACCCGCACCAGTTCTCCGGCGGCCAGCGCCAGCGCATCGGCATCGCCCGCGGGCTGGCGCTCAAGCCGGAGATCATCATCTGCGACGAGCCGGTCTCGGCCCTGGACGTGTCCGTCCAGGCGCAGGTGATCAACCTGCTGGAGCAGCTGCAGACCGAGTTCGACCTGTCGTACATGTTCATCGCGCACGACCTCTCGATCGTCCGGCACATCTCCGACCGGGTCGGCGTGATGTACCTCGGCAAGATGGTCGAGATCGGGACCGAGGAGCAGATCTACTCCTTCCCGACCCACCCCTACACCCAGGCGCTGCTCTCGGCGGTGCCGGTGCCGGACCCGACCGGCCGGGAGAACCGGGAGCGGATCCTGCTCAGCGGGGACCTGCCCTCGCCGGCCAACCCGCCGTCGGGCTGCCGCTTCCGCACCCGCTGCTGGAAGGCCGAGGAGCGCTGCGCGACCGAGGAGCCGCTGCTGGCCGCGCCGGAGTTGCTGAAGGGCCCGGCGGCGCACGACTCCGCCTGCCACTTCGCGCAGGTCCGGGACGTGGTGGGGGCGGGCTGACCGGACGGGGACGAACAGAGGGCCGCGGTCGCCGTCGGGCGACCGCGGCCCTCTGGCGTCCGGGCGGTGCGTCCGCGCCGGCGCGCCCGGGGCCGGGCCACCGGGCCGGGCTGCCGGGCGGTGCAGCGGGCCGGGCCGCCCGGGTCCGGGCGCGGGAACGGCCGAGGCCCGGGGGGTGCCCCCGGGCCTCGGTTCAGGTGGTGCTGCGTACGCCGGCGCCGCCGGATCAGACCAGGCCGCCCTCGCGCTGGCCCGGCAGGAGGTCCGTGGCGGCCTTCGCGGACAGCTCGGCGGTGCTGGGCCCCTCCGGGAAGTGGCAGGCCGTCAGGTGGCTGTCCAGGCTGCCGGAGAGCTGCACCAGCGGCGGCTCCTCGGTGGCGCACTTGTCCTGGGCCTTCCAGCAGCGGGTGCGGAAGCGGCAGCCCGAGGGCGGGTTGACCGGCGAGGGCACGTCGCCGGTCAGCCGGATCCGCTCGCGGTGGTCGTCCGGGTCGGCCTCGGGGACGGCCGAGAGCAGCGCGTGGGTGTACGGGTGCCGGGGGCTCTCGTACAGCGACTTGCGGTCGGCGATCTCGACGATCTTGCCGAGGTACATCACCGCGACCCGCTGCGAGAAGTGCCGCACGATGGAGAGGTCGTGCGCGATGAACAGGAAGGCGATGCCGAGGTCCTTCTGCAGCTGCTGCAGCAGGTTGACCACCTGGGCCTGGATCGAGACGTCGAGCGCCGAGACCGGCTCGTCGGCGACGATCAGCTTGGGGCTGAGCGACAGCGCGCGGGCGACGCCGATCCGCTGGCGCTGGCCGCCGGAGAACTCGTGCGGGAACCGGTTGAAGTGCTCCGGGTTGAGGCCGACCGTCTCCAGCAGCTCCTGCACCCGGCGCTGGATGCCGCCGGCCGGCTTGATGCCGTTGATCTCCATCGGGGCGCCGATGATGGAGCCCACGGTGTGCCGGGGGTTCAACGAGGAGTACGGGTCCTGGAAGATCATCTGGATCTCGGACCGGACCGGCGCCAGCTCCTTGCGGGAGGCGTGCGTGATGTCCTGGCCGGCGTAGCGGATCGAGCCGCCGGTCGGCTCCAGCAGCCGGGTGACCAGGCGGCCGGTGGTGGACTTGCCGCAGCCGGACTCGCCGACCAGGCCGACCGACTCGTTGGCGTGCACCGTCAGGTCGACGCCGTCGACCGCGTGCACCGAGCCGATCCGGCGCTTGAAGATGAACCCGCCGTTGACGGGGAAGTGCTTCTGCAGGCCGCTCATCTGCAGCAGCGGCTCACCGGCCGGGCCGGCGGGGGAGCCTTCGGCCTTGCCGAGGGTCAGTTGGTCGCTCATGGTCTCTTGCCCGTCCCGTTCAGCCGAGCCGCGGCTGGATCTGGTTGATGAAGATGTCCTGCTGCCGGTCCAGGGTGAGGTGGCAGGCCGTGGCGTGCCCGGTGGCGGGCGCGAGCAGCGGGCGCTCGGTGGAGCACTTCCCGCCGAGGACCTGCTCCTGGTGGTCGCAGCGCGGGTTGAAGGGGCAGCCCTTGGGCATGTTGATCAGGCTCGGCGGGGTGCCGCGCACCGGGCGCAGCGGTACGTCCAGCGGGCCGCCGAGGCTGGGCATCGAGGACAGCAGGCCCCAGGTGTAGGGGTGCTGGGGGGCCTTGAGGACCTCGCGGACGGTGCCGCGCTCCACGGCCCGGCCGGCGTACATCACCATCACGTCGTGGGCGGTGCGGGCGATCACGCCGAGGTCGTGGGTGATCATGATGATCGCGGTGCCGAGCTCCTGCTGGAGGTCCTTCAGCAGGTCGAGGATCTGCGCCTGGACGGTGACGTCCAGGGCGGTGGTCGGCTCGTCGGCGATCAGCAGGTCGGGGTCGCAGACCAGCGACATGGCGATCATCGCGCGCTGGCGCATGCCGCCGGAGAACTGGTGCGGGTAGTCGTCGACCCGCAGCGAGGGCTGCGGGATGCCGACCCGGGTGAGCATCTCGACGGCCCGGTCGCGGGCCTCCTTCTTGCTCGCGCCGGTGTGCTTGCTGTACGTCTCGCCGATCTGCCGGCCGATCGTGTAGTACGGCGAGAGGGCGGTCAGCGGGTCCTGGAAGATCATGGCCATCTTCCGGCCGCGCAGGTGCTCCAGCTCGCGGTCGGTGCGGCCGACCAGCTCCTCGCCGTCCAGCTTGATGGACCGGTGATCTCGGTGGCCTTGCGGTGGTGCAGGCCGAGGATGGCCAGGTTGGTCACCGACTTGCCGGAGCCGGACTCGCCGACGATGCCGAGCGTCGAGCCCTTCTCCAGGTCGAAGGAGAGGCCGTCGACCGCCTTGACGACGCCGTCCTCGGTCCTGAAGCGCACCTGGAGGTCGTCGACGGAGAGGAACGGCCCGGCCGGGCTCCGGTCGGTCGAGGCCTGGGACTGGGCCTGGGTGGTCACGGGCGGACTCCTCGGTGGGTCGTGCGGCGCGCGGCGGGGTTCACGGTGCTCATGCCAGTCGGATTCGGGGGTCGATGAGGGCGTACGCGGCGTCCACGATGATGTTGAAGAGGACGATCAGCCCGGCGGCGACGACGACCACGGCCATCAGCATCGGCAGGTCGTTGTCGACCACGGCGTCGATGGAGAGCCGGCCGATGCCGTGCAGGTTGAAGGTGGTCTCGGTGATGATCGCGCCACCCAGCAGCGAGCCGAGGTCGATGCCCAGGATGGTGATGATCTGGCCGAGCGAGCCGCGCCAGGCGTACCGCAGGAAGACCGTCCGGCCGGGCATGCCCTTGGCGCGGGCGGTGCGGACGTGGTCCTCGGAGAGCTGCTCGATCATCGACGAGCGCGTCATCCGGGTGTAGTTCGCGGTGAAGATCAGGGCGAGCACGATCCACGGGAGCAGCAGGCCGCTGAACCAGGCCCCCGGGTCCTCGGTGATCGAGCCGTCGTGCGGCTCGGGCAGGATGCCGGTCTGGCGGACGAGGAAGTACATCGCCAGGGTGCCGATGAAGTAGATCTGCATCGAGGAGAAGGTCAGCGAGATGGCGCTGGCCGACTTGTCGAGCAGGCTGCCCTGCTTGTGCGCGGCGAGCATGCCGGCGCCGACGCCCAGCACCAGGAAGACCACGGCCGCGCCGAGGGTCAGCGAGATGGTGGTGGGGAAGCGGTCCAGGATGGTCGCGAGGACGGGCTCGTGGTTGGTGAACGAGTACCCGAGGCAGGGGGCCGCGCAGTCGCCCCAGGCGGGGTAGGTGCGGCCGACGAACAGCGCCACGAACCAGTGCCAGTACTGCAGCGGCAGCGCCTCGTTCATCCCCAGGTTGGTCCGGACGGTCTCCAGGTCCGTGGGGGAGCAGATCTTGCCGCAGAACGACCGTGCGGGGTCGGCCGGCACGGCGTAGAAGAGGCAGAAGGTGATGGCGCTGATGATCAATAGGATCGCGCCCGCACCTAGCATCCGGCGCACAAGGAAGCGGAACATGGGAGCGTGATCTCCTGATCGGGTGTCAGAGCCGGGCTGAGCGGGGGGCGGTCGGCGGCCGGCAGCTGGGTGGCTGGGTGCTGGGTGCCGCCCGGTCGGATGCGGTCGGGTGGCGCGGTGTCCGCCGCCCGGTCGGGGCGGCGGACACCGTGGGACTACCGGTGGAGCGGGGTCACGGCTTCAGGAAGACCTTGTTCGGGCTGATGATCTGGCCCAGCGGGTCGTACTCGGCGCCGCCGATCTTGGAGCCGTGCAGGATGTAGAACTTGTTGGTGATGCCGGGGATGGCCGGGGCCTTCTCCAGGATCTTCTTGTCCAGCGCGCCCCAGGCCTTGTTCTGCTCGGCCGAGTCGGAGAGGGCCATGATCCGGTCGATCTCGGCGTTGATCTCCGGGTCGTTGAAGTTGGAGTAGTTCTGCGAGCCGTCGGCGATGGTGCGGCCGTCGAAGAGCACCGGCAGCACGGTGGCGCCGGTCGGCCAGTCGGCGCCCCAGCCGCCCCAGAAGACGTCGATCTCCTTGTCGACCTTGCTGATCTCGTCGTACCAGGTCTTGGTGTCGATCGGCTTGATGACGACGTCGAAGCCGGCCTTCTTCAGCGCGGACTCGATGACGACCGAGATCTGCTGCTGCTTCGGGGTGTTGTTGTACGCGTAGACGATCTTCTGGTTCTCGGCGCCGGCCTCCTTGAGGAGGGCCTTGGCCTTGTCCGGGTCACCCTCGGGCTTGGCGATCTTGCCCCAGACGTCCGTCTCCTGGAAGCCGGCGACGGTCGGGTTCAGCAGCGAGCGCGAGTAGTCGCCGGTGTCCGGGCCACCCTCGGTCTGGCGGATCTGCTGCAGCGGCCAGGCCTGGATGAGCGCCTCGCGGACCTTCTGGTTGGTGATCCGCTTGTTGTTGATCCAGTAGTAGTCGGCGTACGGGCTGTTGCCCTTGACCAGACGGTCCTTCAGGCTGGCGTCGCCGAGCACCTTCTGCAGGCGGTCACCGGCGGTCGAGGCGTAGAACGACATGGTCGTCTGGTCCTCGCCCTTGTCGGCGGCGATCAGCTTGTCGGTGGCCGGGATGGCCTGGAAGCCGAACTCGAAGTTCCACTTGTCCGGGTAGGCGTTGCGGATCGGGTCCGTCTTCGCGTCCCAGTTGGTGTTCCGCTCCAGGGTCAGCGTCTTGTCGGTGACCCGGTCGACGATCTTGTACGGGCCGCTGGAGAGCGGCTTCTTGTCGTACTCCTCCTTGGTGTCACCCTTCTCGGAGACGACCGCGTAGGTGGTCATGGCCATCGCGTAGTTGAAGTCCGCGTGCGGCTTGTCGAACTTGAAGACGATGGTCTTCGGGTCCTGGGCGATGACGTTGTCCAGGTGCTTGCCGCCGTAGGGGCCCTCGTAGGCCTTGCGGTAGTCCTGGTTGGTGAGCCACTGCTGGACGTAGCTGGCGCCCTGGGTGATGAACGGCGCGAAGGTGCGCTCGATGCTGTGCTTGACGTCGGCGGAGGTGATGGCCTCGCCGTTCTCCCACTTGACGCCGTCCTTCAGGGTGAAGGTCCAGGTCTTGCCGCCGTCGGAGGGCTTGCCGGCGTCGGTGGCGAGGTCGCCGACCAGGGTGACCTTGCTGCCCTCCTGCTTGTAGCCGGTCAGGCCGCGGGTGATCAGCTGGGAGAAGTTGGAGCCGGTGTTGGTGTACACCTGGGCCGGGTCGAGGTGCTCGAAGTCGTCACGCTCGATGTCCTTGACCGTGCCACCGGCCTTCGCGCCCTCGACGGCCTTCGCCGGGCCCTGGGAGTCGGCTGCGGTGCCGACGCTGACCTGGGCCTGGTCGGAGAGCTTGCCGCCCTTGGCGTCGGAGCTCTTCGAGCCACCGCCGCCGCCGCTGCTGCAGGCCGTGAGGGTGAGGGTGCCGACGGCGACTACCGCGGCCGCGGCCCGGAGGGTCTTGCGAGAAATCATGTCGTCCTGCCTGTTCGGTAACCGGCTGGTGGGCACGGAGGCACGGCGGACTGCCGAAGCCTGCGCTGAATGATCGATGTGAGGGTGTGCGGCGCCTTGGCGACGGTGCGTCAGCGCTTGGTCTTCGGGTCGAGTGCGTCCCGGACCGAGTCCCCGAGCAGGTTGAAGGCGAGCACGAAGATCACCATCGAGAGGCCGGGGAAGATCAGATAGGTGATGTCGTCGCCGTAGATCTCGGTGCCGCGCTGGATCATGCGGCCCCAGTCCGGGGTCGGCTCGATGATGCCGACGCCGAGGAAGGACAGGGCGGCCTCGGCGGTGACGAGGGCGGGCAGGGAGAGCGTCGCCTGGATGAGGATCGGGGTCCCCAGGTTCGGCATGATCTCCTTGAAGATGATCCGCATCGGGGAGGCGCCGGTGACCTTGGCGGCCTCGACGAACTCCCGCTCGCGCAGCGAGAGCACGGAGCCGCGCAGCAGCCGGGCCAGGCCCGCCCAGCCGAACACCACCAGCACGACGACCAGGACGAAGGCCCGGGCCCAGGAGGGGATGCTCTCGTCCGGGCGGTAGAAGGCCGCGAACACCACCGGCATGAAGGCGATGAAGAACAGGGTGGACGGGAAGGACATCAGCACGTCGATGGTCCGGCCCACGAGGTAGTCGAACTTGCCGCCCAGGTAGCCGGCCGCGACACCGATCGCGGCGCCGATGGCGGTGCTCAGCACGGTCGCGGCGAGGGCGATCAGCAGCGAGGTGCGGATGCCGTACACCAGCTGGGTGAAGACGTCGCGGCCGAGCGAGGGCTCCAGGCCGAACCAGTACTCGCCGCTCATGCCGCCGTTGGGCGCGATCGGGAAGCCGTAGTCGTTGAGCAGGCCGCTCTGGTCCTGGCCGTACAGCGTGTACGGGTCCTTGCCGTAGATCGCGGAGATCAGCGGTGCGGTGAGCGCGACCAGGACGAAGAACAGGACGACGAGGGCGGAAATCACACCGGTGCGGTCGCGCCGGAACCGGCGCCAGGCGATGGTGCGGGGCGAGAGCCCCTGGAACGCCTTCGCCGGCGCGGCGCCGGCGGCATCAGGGGTGGCCGGCGAGACGACTGTCTCGGACTCGGCCGACGCCTTAGTGGGGTTGGTCATGGTGGTGGAGCTCCCGCCCGGGATGTAGCGGCCGCAAGAAGTTGGTTGAACGGACTCTGGCAAGCCGTTTATCGAACGTCAAGGGGTCGGAAGTTCACGGAAGCGACATTTCCACTTCGTCCTGCAAGATCCATCAGGTCGTTGTCAAAGGGGACTTGACGCCGCGTCCGGCGCACGGGCGTACAGGGGCAAATATGGACAATAACTGTTCACACATCCGTAACGCGGGCGCTGTTATGCGCTCTGCGGACAGTGTGACGGTGGCTGAATAACAGCTGAAGTACAGTGAATACGTCGGACTTTTCGGGCGAATCTGGACGTACTCATCCGTCCGTTTATCGGACGCACCTGGCGAATTCCCGCCACTGGCGGTAAGTGCACGCCTTATCGGCCGCCACCATGACACTGGGTGAGCGACATCGTGTCACTGCGTAGTCGCGGCCCGCCAAAGCGAGGAGCCGGAGCCCCGATCGGGACCCCGGCTCTCGCTGCGTATGACGATACGTCAGGTGGTGGTGAACTTGAAGGTGCGGTCCTTGTCGCCCGTCTTGTCCAGGACGGAGGTGATGCCGTCCGCCACGTCCTGCGCGGTGATCGGCGCCAGGGCGCCGGCCTTGCGGGCCTTCAGCTTGTCGAAGATGCCGCCGATCGCGCCGCCCAGCTGGTCGTAGTCCCACTTGGGCACGATGTTGCCGGAGGCGTCCGGGGCCAGCGTGAGCGCCTTGGCGGCCGTCGCCTTGCCGAAGTCGAACTTCTTGGTCCCCGCCGTGACGTGCACGAGGCCGTTCAGCACGGACTTGCCGAGGCTGTCCGCGGCGGCCTGCAGGGCCTGCGGGGAGACCTTCGGCTGGGCCGCGGCGACCGGCAGGTTGATCGGGGTCTCCGGCTTGCCCGCGGCGCGGTCCCGGTAGGCCTGCTCGACCTGCTCGACGGCGGCGGTGGAGTCCACGGCCTGACCGGCCTTGCCGGGCACCACGACGACCTCGCCGGCCTCGGTGAACTTGACGTAGCCCTCCTGCAGCCCCTGGCCGGAGCTCGCCGCCAGCGCGTCCAGCGCCGCCTTCAGCTTGGCCCGGTCCACCTTGACCAGCGGCGGGACGGCCTTCTCGCCGCCCTTCAGCGAGTTGATCACGTCGACCGGGCTGTAGCTGTGCTGGGTCAGCCCGTCCACCGTGCCGGTGGTGTCGAAGCTCAGCCCGGCGGCCGTCGGGTCGAGGTCGAGCGTCTGCTCGCCGATCTTCAGCTTCACCGGCTGCTGGCCGGCCTTGCCGACGGTGTCCTCCAGCTGGTGGATCGCCTGGTCACGGCTGCTGCCGCCGATGTCGGTGCCGAGCACCACGGTGCCCTTGGGCACGTCCGCCTGGTTGAGCATCAGCCCGGTGCCGTACGCGGCGGCGCCGGCGAAGAGCAGGAAGCCGATGCCGTAGACGACCAGCTTGGAGGCCTTGCCGCGGCGCTTGGCCGGTGCGGCCTTCGGTGCGGGCTTGTCGGCCGCCCTGTCGGCGGGCTTCTCGCCGGCCGGCGCGGCCGGGGCCGGGCGGCCGCCGGCGGGGGCACCGGCCGGGGAGCCCGCACCGGGGCGGCCGGCGCCGTTCCCGTACGGGGCGCCCGGCGGGAACGGCTGCTCGGAGCCGAACGCCGCGCCCTGGTCGGACGGGTGGCCCGGCGCGGCCGGGGCGAACGGGTCGGGAGCTCCGGCCGCGCCGCCCGGGAATCGGCCGCCGGGGGCGGCGGTGGCGAACGGGTCCGCGCCGGCGCCCTGGGGGGCGGTGGCGAACGGGTCGGCGCCCGTGCCGCCCGGGGCCGGGGCGTACGGACCGGAGCGGGGCAGGCCTGACTGCGGCAGGCCGGGTATGGCGGCGGGCGGGGCATCGTCGCGGATCGGCTCGAAGCCGCCGATCGCGGTGTCCTCCTGCGCGCCCCGGCCGGCCGGGCCGCCCTGCGGCCGGCCGTTGCCCTGCGGGTGCGGGCGGGACGGCAGCGGGTCGGCGGCGCCCTGGCCGAAGCGGTCCGCGGCACCGGGGGCCGCCGGTCCGCCCGGATACGGGTCGGCGGCGAACGGGTCGGTGGCGAACGGGTCCGCGGCGAAGGGATCGGCGGGCATGCCCTCGTCGAACGGGTTGGCCGCGCCGTCCGGGCGGGCGGTGCCCGCGAACGGCGAGGCGGGCGCACCGGTGGGTGCCGGGCCCGGCGTCGGGCGCTGGCCGTTCGGGCGGCCCTGCTCCTTGCGGCCGGCGTCGGGGCGGTTGGAGCCGGGGCGGCCGGACTCGGAACGGGGAGCACCGGGGCGGGCCGCGTCGGGCCGGGCGCCGGCCGGACGGCCGGGCTCGGTGCCGCGGGGCTCGGCGGGCCGGCCGGGGGCGGCCGCGGGGGCGCCCGCCGTCACCGGGGCGGGGGCCGGGTCGGCGGCGCCCTTCTTCTGCCGGGGCCGGAACCACTCGCCGGTCGACTCGGCCTCCGACTGGCCGGCCGGCTCGCCGGTCTGCCACTCGGGCGGGAGGTTCGGCGGGGTGGCCGTCCTGGCGCTGCCGTCCATCACCCCGAGCACGGGGGAGGAGGGGGCCGCCGAGCGGTGCCGGGGCCCGGGCGGCTCGGCGGCCTCGGCGGGCCCGGCCTCGGGGGCGTCCTCGTTCTTGACGGCGCTGCGGACCACCACCGGCGGGATCGGGCGCGAGCCGGGGATGTTGATCCGGACCCGGGTGGTCAGCGTCGTCTCGGTCTTCGGGGCGTCGCCGCCGCCCTCGGCCGGCGCGGAGCCGGCCGTGTCGGACTGGCCCGAGCCCGCCCGGTCGGCGCCGCCCGGCAGGCCGGGCGTGCCGTACGGCGGGGTGCCGGACGGGTAGGCGTCCGGGCCCGTGCGCCGGGGCGTCGGGTAGGCGTTGTCAGATTCGCGGCTGCTCAATGCTGCTCTGCTCCGGGTTCGCGGTCGCTGCCGTGGAGCGCGACCGCGGGTTGTGGGGTGCCCGTCCGTCCGTCCGGCGGATGCCACCGGGCGATGGACCGGGACGACGTCCCCTCCGACACCAGCTTCTTTCGTCTTGGCTGATTCTCTCGCGCCGGTCCCGCCCGGCAGTGGTCGGGGGCGGGGGCGGCTTGTTGCGGCACCACCATACTGGGAAGAACTGAGCGGCGAACTGCTTCGGATAGAACCTGATACGTCCGGTTCCTCCGGTATGAGACTACGGTCGCGCGGTCCTGACTGCTCGTCGTGAGGATCGTGTACGGACACGCTACCGGCAGGCCCCGCCAGGGCTCAGCGACGCGGTCCCGGCACCCCGAGGAAGCCCCCCGAGCGGGTGGGCAGGGTGGCGCAGATCACCCCGAGGACCGAGCCCCCGAACAGGTAGACGTACGAGGCGAGGGTCGGCCAGAGCACGTAGTCGCCCTCGGGGCGCGGCACCATCAGCACCATCAGGGCGAGGAACCAGCCGGCCAGCGGCATGCCCGCGCCGAGCTTGGTGCCGGTCACCCGCAGGCCGCCGTAGAACACCGCGCCGGTGGCGGCCAGGGCCAGCAGCAGGCCGGCCGGCGTCCACAAGGTCTGCACGAAGCTTCCGCAGAGCGAGACCAGCGCGCCCAGCACGAACAGCACGACGTACGCGGCGACCCGGCCGGCCGTCGGCGGCTGGGGCTCGGCCAGCCGCTCGGCCCGGGTGCCGAGCACCCGGGCCGGCAGCGAGGGGCGGCGCGGGGCGGCGGCGGGGGGCGGGGCCGGGGCGCGCTCGATCATCGGGCGGTCTCCTCGGTGACGGTGACTGTGGTGGTGGCGTGCGCCGTGACGGAGCGGGGGGTACCGGGGCCGTCCTCGGTGTCCAGCCCCGCGAAGAGGTCGGTCTCCGGCCGGCCGGGGCCGGCCTCGCCGCGGACCAGCTGGTAGTACTCGGTCGCGATCAGCGGCTGGGCCAGGTCGTTGCTCAGCGCGAAGAACTCCCCCGCCACGGTGATCTGGGTGGCGTGCGCGGCCATCGCCGAGGCCTTCCGGCCGGCGTACCCGGCGCCGTCCAGCACCGTGGTCACCAGCTCGTCGTCCACCACGCCGGGCACGTCCGAGGGCTGCGCGACACCCGGGAAGGGCGCCTTCGCGGCCGCCTCGGCCAGGCCCCGCTCCAGCACCGAGCGCGGCATCCGGTTCCAGTACACCTTGGCGATCCGCCAGGCCGGGCCCAGGTCGGGGCGGAACTCCGGGTCGGCGGCCAGGTCGTAGGCCCGCATCGCCACCCGGTGCGCCTGGATGTGGTCGGGGTGCCCGTACCCGCCGTTCTCGTCGTAGGTCACCAGCACCTGCGGACGGACCTCGCGGACCACCGCCACCAGGTGTCCGGCCGCCTCGTCGAGGTCGGCCCGCCAGAAGCAGCCGGGGACGTCGTTGTCGGGCACGCCCATCATCCCGGAGTCGCGGTAGCGCCCCTCGCCCCCGAGGAAGCGGAAATCGGCGACGCCGGCCACCCGCATCGCGTGGGCCAGCTCGCCGATCCGGTACGGGCCGAGGGCGTCCTCCTGGTCCGCCGTCAGACGGGCCAGCTCGGGCGGGATCACCTCGCCGCCCTCGCCGAGGGTGCAGGTCACCAGGGTGACCCGGGCACCCTCGGCGGCGTAGCGTGCCATCGTCGCCCCGTTGCCGATCGACTCGTCGTCGGGGTGGGCGTGCACCAGGAGCAGGCGGCGGCCGGGATTCGCGGTCATGGGTGCAGCCTAACCACCGCCCGGCCCGCCGCCGGGCGGGGCGCGGTCAGAGCTTCAGGCCGTTGATCATCCCGGCGAGATTGCTGGTGACCTCACTGATCGAGGGAGCGATCGAACTGGACGCCAGATAGAAGCCGAGCAGTGCGCAGATGATCGCGTGCGCCAGCTTCAGATTGGACCGGCGGATCAGCACCACCACGATGACCAGCATCAGCATGACGGCGGAGATGGACAAAGCCATGACGGCTCACACCCCTTCTCGGGTGCGCCACGCCTGGGGGAGGGTGGCGGTCGGGACCGTGCGGGACAAGCGGTTCGGGTGGGCCGGGCCCGGGACGGGGCCCGACGATCACTCGATGGACCAAGTCATACCCGACGGGTGAGCGCCGCGTTACGTACCGTGAGGCGACATCACCCGGGGCACAGGGGCGTCAGTGGGGCGCATGGGCCGGTGGGAAGGGGTGCGGGCACCCTCCGGGCCTTCTTCGCGGGGATGCTCCGAACGAGTGATCGCAATGAGCCGGGCGGCGGCGCCGGAAGGTCGTAGGGTCTGGTGCCATGACCTCCGATACCCCTGCGGACACCTTCCCCCGGCAGTACGCGCGGACCCTGCGCTACACCGTCGGAGCCCCCCGGTCCTTCACCGTCGCACCGGACGGCTCCAGGGTCGTCTTCCTGCGCTCCCGGTCGGGCAGCGACCGGGCGAACCTGCTCTGGACCCTCGACACCGCCACCGGCCTGGAGCAGGTCGCCGCCGACCCGGCCGCCCTGCTCGGCGGCGGCGAGGAGGACCTCTCCCCGGCCGAGCGGGCCCGCCGCGAGCGCAGCCGCGAAGGCTCCGCCGGCATCGTCGGCTACGCCCTCGACGGCGCCGGCCGGCTCGCCGCCTTCGCCCTCTCCGGACGGCTGTTCGTCACCGACCTCACCACCGGCAGCGCCCGCGAACTGCCCGCCGAGGGCCCGCTGCTCGACCCCCGGCCCTCGCCCGACGGCGCCTACGTCGCCTACGCCACCACCGGCGGCGAGCTGCGGCTGACCCGGACCGACGGCAGCGCCGACTGGGCCTTCGCCCAGCCGGACGGCCCCGGCCTGACCTGGGGCCAGGCCGAGTTCATCGCCCAGGAGGAGATGAGCCGGGACCGCGGCTACTGGTGGTCGCCGGACAGCGACCGGCTGCTGGCCGAGCGGGCCGACGACACCCCCGTGGCCCGCTGGTGGATCGCCGACCCGGCCAACCCGGGCAGCGCACCGGCCGAGATCGCCTACCCGGCCGCCGGCACGGACAACGCCGAGGTGGGCCTCTGGGTGCTCGGCCTCGACGGCACCCGGGTCGAGGTCGACTGGGACCAGGAGGCCTTCCCCTACCTGGCGCGGGTGCACTGGTCGGCCGGCGGCCCGCCGCTGCTCCTCGTGCAGGCCCGCGACCAGCGCAGCCAGCAGATCCTCGGCGTCGACGTCGAGACCGGTGCCACCACCGTGCTGCACGCCGAGCAGGACGAGGCCTGGCTGGAGGTCTTCGGCGGCGTACCGGCCTGGACACCGGACGGGAAGCTGGTCCGGATCACCGACGAGGGCGGCGCCCGCGCGCTGGTGGTCGGCGACCACGCCGTCACCGGGGCCGACCTGCACGTCCGCTCGGTGCTCGCGATCACCGACGAGGAGGTCTTCTTCACCGCCTCCGGCGGCGCCGCCGAGACCGACCCCGAGCCCGGCTGGGTCGCGGTGGGCCGGATCTCGCAGGACGGCAAGCGGCTCTCCTGGGAGTCGGCCAACGGCGAGCCGTTCACCTCCGTCACCACCGCGGTGCACGCCGCCGGCGTCACCGTCCGCTCGACCGCCGAGCACGGCCGCCCCGGCGCCGTCGTCCAGGTCGGCCGCGACCTGCCCGAGGGCGTCGTGGTCGACGAGATCGCCGTCATCGACTCGTACGCCGAGACCCCGGTGATCACCGCCCGCCCGGTCTTCCGCTTCGCGGGCGAGCGGCGCATCCCGGCCGCCGTCTTCCTGCCCACCGGCTACGACCGCGAGCGGGACGGCCTGCTGCCCGTCCTGATGGACCCGTACGGCGGCCCGCACGGGCAGCGCGTCGTCCAGGCCCACAACCCGCACCTGAACTCGCAGTGGTTCGCCGACCAGGGCTTCGCCGTGATCGTCGCGGACGGGCGCGGCACCCCCGGGCGCAGCCCGCAGTGGGAGAAGTCGATCGCCTTCGACTTCGCCGGCGCCACCCTGGACGACCAGGCCGACGCCCTGGCGGCGCTCGCCGAGGAGTTCCCGCTGGACCTCGGCCGGGTCGCGATCCGGGGCTGGTCCTACGGCGGCTACCTGGCCGCGCTCGCCGTGCTGCGCCGCCCGGACGTCTTCCACGCGGCCGTCGCCGGAGCCCCCGTCACCGACTGGGAGCTCTACGACACCCACTACACCGAGCGCTACCTCGGCCACCCCGCCGAGCGCCCCGAGGTGTACGAGGCCAACTCGCTGACCGGCTACGCGGCCGGCCTGGAGCGGCCGCTGATGATCATCCACGGGCTGGCGGACGACAACGTGGTGGCCGCGCACACCCTGCGGCTCTCCTCCGCGCTGCTCGCGGCCGGGCGCCCGCACACCGTGCTGCCGCTCTCCGGAGTCACCCACATGACCCCGCAGGAGGAGGTCGCGGAGAACCTGCTGCTGCTCCAGGTCGACTTCATCAAGCGCGCGCTGGCGGGCTGACCCGGCCGGGGCGGGCGGTGCCGGCCGGCACCGCCCGCCACCACCGGCCATGACATCCGTCATACCGAGGACACGACGGCGCACACTGCCGCCGCACACCTCCTGAGCGGGACTCTTACCGGTGTCGGGCCGAGGGGCGGCCCGCCAGGAGAGGACCGGACGGATGAGCAGCGGGACGGAACTGAACGGGGGCGGTGAGGTCGCCGCCTTCCGGCAGGTCAGCAAGAGCTACGGCCCGGTCAGGGCGGTGAACGGCCTCGACCTGGTGCTGCGCCCCGGCGAGACGGTGGCGCTGCTCGGCCCGAACGGGGCCGGCAAGTCCAGCAGCCTCGACCTGCTGCTCGGGCTGCGCGAGCCCGACCGGGGCAGTGTCACGCTGTTCGGCGGCACCCCCCGGGCGGCGGTGCAGGCCGGCCGGGTCGGCGCGATGCTGCAGAGCGGCGGCCTGATGGGCGACGTCAAGGTGCGCGAGCTGGTGAAGTTCGCCTGCGCCGTCCACCCGCGCGGGCGGGGCGTCGACGAGGTGCTGCGCGACGCCGGGATCGCCGGGATCGCCGAGCGCAAGGTCGACAAGCTCTCCGGCGGCCAGGAGCAGCGGGTGCGCTTCGCCCTCGCCGTCGCCGGCGCCGCCGACCTGATCGTGCTGGACGAGCCGACCACCGGCATGGACGTCTCCGTCCGGCAGGCCTTCTGGGCCAGCATGCGGGCCCAGGCCGACGCAGGGCGGACGGTGCTCTTCGCCACCCACTACCTGGAGGAGGCGGACTCGGTCGCCGACCGGGTGCTGGTGCTGCACCGCGGGCGGCTGATCGCCGACGGCACCTCGGCCGAGATCAAGGCCAGGGCGGGCGCCCGCCGGATCACCTTCGAGCTGCACAGCGCCGACGGCGCCGCCGACGTCGACGAGCAGGTGCTGCGCGCGCTGCCGGGCGTCGTCGCGCTGGACGTCACCGCCCGGATCGAGGGCGTCCGGACGGTCCGGATCCGCAGCACCGACGCCGACGCGGACGTCGCCGGGCTCTACCGGGCCGGCCTGTTCCCGCGCGGCCTGGAGGTCACCGGCCTGGGGCTGGAGCAGGCCTTCCTGACCATCACCGGGGAGCGGGACGCCGAGGACGCCGAAGACGTCCAGGACGCCGAGCACACCGCGAGCACCGAGCACACCGGGACCGTGAAGGAGAGCGTGCGATGACCACCCTGATCCGGCTGGAGATCCTGCGCACGCTGCGCAACAAGCGGTACCTGATGTTCACGGTGCTCTACCCGGCCCTGCTGTACGTCTTCTTCATCAACGCCTACAGCGGCGGCGAGGTCGCCGGCGGCGTCCCCGCCAAGTCGTACTTCATGGTGTCGATGGCCACCTTCGGCGCCGTCGGCGCGGTGCTCACCGGCAGCGCCCAGCGGATCTCGCTGGAGCGCAAGAGCGGCTGGACCAGGCAACTGCGGCTGACCGCGCTGCCCGGACGCGCCTACACCGTGGGCAAGATCGCCTCCTGCGCGGTCACCACCCTGCCCGCCATCGCGGTGGTGTTCGCGATCGGCGCCGTCGAGGGCGTCCGGCTGGGCGCCGCGCAGTGGCTCGGGCTCGGCCTGGCGCTCTGGCTGGGCAGCTTCGTCTTCGCCGCCCTCGGCGTGGCCCTCGGGTACGCCGCCCAGCCCGACGCGGTGCAGCCCATGGTGATGATCGTCTACATGCTGATGGCGCTCTTCGGCGGCACCTGGTTCCCGGTGAGCGACTCGCTGAAGGCCTTCGCCCGGTTCAACCCGGTCTACCTGTACAACCAGTTGGCCTCCTTCACCCTGCCCGGCCACACCCTGGACACGGTCGCGGTGGCCGGACTGGCGGGCTTCCTCGCGCTCTTCGTGGCGGCGGCGGCCCACCTGTACCGCCAGGACACCAAGCAGGCATGATGTCGCCCATGTCCACCTCGTTCCCGGCCCGCCGCCCCGACGACCACGGGGAGGGGGGCCAGGGGCAGGTCCCCTACGTCAACTTCCCCGGCGCCGCCGTGCAGAACCGGCGCCAACTCCTGGTCAAGCTGGCCTGGATGTCGCTCTGGATGATCTACCTGGTCTACCCGGTCAAGGACTTGACCGGCGGCACGCACGGTACGGCGGCCACCGTCGCGGGCTGGGCGGCGCTCGCGGTGTTCCTGGCCGTCTACCTCTCCCTGGTGGCGCTCCGCTCGACCAAGCCGGCCGACTGGCGCGGCAAGTACCCCTTCGTCGCGTCGATGCTGGTGCTGGCCGTGGCCACCTCCTTCGGGCTGGGCGAGGCCTGGTTGACGCTGTTCACCTACGCCTCGGTCTGCGTGGCGATCGTGCTGCCGCCCCGGCTCGGGCTGCGCGGGGTCGGCGCCACCACCGTGCTCGCCCTCGCCGTCGCCCTGCTGATCCGCGCCGACCCGGACACCCTGGCCGCGATCATCCTGCCGTGCTTCCTCGGCGGCCTCGCGATGACCGGCCTGCAGCGGCTGATCGCCACCATGCAGGAGCTGCGCGAGGCCCGGGCGGCCGTCGCGCACCTGGCGGCCTCGGAGGAACGGCTGCGCCTCGCCCGGGACCTGCACGACCTGCTGGGCCACTCGCTGTCGCTGATCACGCTCAAGAGCGAGCTGGCCGGCCGCTTCATGGACCAGGACAAGCAGGAGGCGGCGCGGGCGCAGGTGGCCGACATCGAGTCGGTCGCCCGGCAGTCCCTGGTGGACGTCCGGGAGGCGGTCAGCGGCTTCCGCCGGCCCACCCTGCCGGTCGAACTCGCCGCCGCCCGGACGGCGTTGGCGGCCGCCCAGGTCACCCTGGAGGCCGGCCCCTCGGTGCTCGACGGCTGGCCCGGACTCGGCCCCGACGAGACCGGGGTCCTCGCCTGGGCCCTGCGCGAGGCCGTCACCAACGTGGTCCGGCACGGCGAGGGTGCCACCGTCTGCACGGTGACCGCGGACCGGACCTGGGAGGGCGACGGCGAGCGCTTCGCCGTCCTGGAGATCACCGACAACGGCCCGGGGCCCGGCAAGTCCGCCCCGGGGAACGGCCTTTCCGGCCTGGAGGAGCGGCTGGCGCTGGTCGGCGGGCGGCTGGAGACCGGCCCGGGCCCCCGCGGGCGGGGCTTCCGGCTCCGGGCGCTGGTACCGCTGCGGACGGTCTCCGGACCCCTGCCGACCGCCTGAGCGGTCACCGCCCGCGGCTCGCCCGCGGCGGCCGGCGCCGGCCGGTCTATGGTCGTCGCATGAGTGAGAATCAGACCGGCGGGCAGTCCGTGCGCGTGCTCCTCGCCGAGGACCAGGGGATGGTCCGGGAGGCGCTGGCCGCACTGCTCGGGCTGGAGGGGGACATCGACGTCGTCGCGCAGGTCGCGCGCGGGGACGAGGTGGTGGACGCGGCGGTCGCGCACGAGGTGCAGGTCGCCGTGCTGGACATCGAGATGCCCGGCATGACGGGCATCGAGGCGGCGGCCCTGCTGCGGGCCCGCCGCCCGCAGACGAAGATCGTGATCGCGACCACCTTCGGCCGCCCCGGCTACCTTCGCCGCGCGATGGAGGCTGGCGCCGACGCCTTCCTGGTGAAGGACGCCCCGGCCGCCGAACTCGCCGAGGCGATCCGCCGCGTGCTGCGCGGCGAGCGGGTGATCGACCCGGCCCTGGCCGCCGCGGCCCTGGCCGAGGGCGCCAACCCGCTCACCGCCCGCGAACGCGACGTCCTCGCCGCCGCCGCGGACGGCGCGGTGAACGCCGAGATCGCCGGACGCCTGCACCTGTCCGAGGGGACGGTCCGCAACTACCTCTCGATGGCGATCCAGAAGACCGACGCCCGCAACCGCGCGGAAGCCGTCCGGATCGCCCGCGAGAAGGGCTGGCTCTGACCCCACCCGGGCCGACTGCCCCGGCCCCCGCTCCGCGACCCGCCGGAGCACCGCCCCGCGTACGGGTCTACCCCGTCGTTCCCTGACCTGCGGGAGGTCAGCCCCGGGTACGGGTCACCCCGCAGGTCGTTGACCTACGGGAGGCCACGGCCGCGAGCGAGCCGAAGGGGCGCGCCGGTGTCGAAAAGAAGGGAGCGAGGAAGCGACGAAGGAGCGCGGGAGCGACCGACCGTCGGCACCGGATCAAAGCGCCCCGGAGGCGAGCCGAGCCTAATTCAACCTGTGCCGCGCCGCCCGGGCGTCCTGGCGGACCCGGGCCGCGGTGTCCGGGTCGAAGGCGTCCAGGATCTGCGCGTAGGAGTCCATCTCGGCCGCCCCGGCCAGGAAGTCGCCGGTCCGGACGAGCAGTTCGGCGCGCTCCAGTCGCAACTGGGCCGGATGGCGGGGGAGCAGCAGCGAGAGTTCGGTGGCCCACAGCTGGGTGCGGGCGTGCTCGGGCCGGTCCGCGGCCCAGTTGCGGATGTTGCCGAGCACCCGCAGCACGATGTCCAGCGGCTGTGCGGGGGTCAGGAGTTCGGGGGAGAAGGCGTGTCCGGCGCGGTGCGCCAGCCGGGCCGCGTCGTCCAGGTCGAGCAGCCGGCCGCCGTGGAACGGGTCGGCCAGCACGTAGTCCTCGCCGCCCACCGGGCCGCCGACGGCGACGATGAAGTGGCCGGGCAGCGCGACGCCGTGGACGGTCAGCCCGGCCCGGGCGGCGACCGCGCTCCACACCAGCGCCAGCATGATCGGCAGTCCGCGCCGGCGCCGCAGCACCTCGGGCAGCAGCGAGGACTCCAGCCGGCGGTAGTCGGACTGCCGGCCGTGGAACCGCTCCCGCCCGCCGAGCACGGCCGCGAGCAGCGCCGCCGTCTCCTCCGGGGTGCCCGGCGCGCGTTCGGCGACCGCCTGGCGCACCGCGGCGGCGTGCCGCTCGATCGCGGCCTGGCAGGCCGCCAGCAGAGCGTCCAGGGTGGGCGGCTCCTCGGCGTCCCGGTCGAACGGGTGCGGGCCCAGGGTGTGTTCGGCGGCGGCGAGCAGGCAGAGCAGCACCGGGTCGGGGTGCTCGGCCCGGGCCGTGCTTCGGAAGCGTGCTCTGCTCTGCTCGGTCACGGTGGCTGCGACGGCTTTCGTGGTGAAGGCTGCTGACGGTTACCGCTGGGGAAGGCGGGCGTAGTGGTAAGTGTGACTGGTCGTGAAGCCGAGTCCGTCATAGAGCGTGATCGCACCACTGTTCTCGGCCTCGACCTGGAGGTACCCGCCGGTGGCGCCCTCCTCCGCGGCGCGGGCGGCCAGCACCGCCATCAGCGCGGTGGCCAGCCCGGCCCGCCGGGCCTGCGGGGCGACCTCGACGGCGCCGAAGCACGCCCAGTCGCCGTCGATCACGCAGCGGCCGATGGCGAGCGGGGCGCCGCCGGGGCCGGGGACGTCGGCGAACCAGACGGACGGCCCGCCGTGGAGGACCTGCCGGGCTGCCGCCTCGACCGCCGGGTCGCCGGTCACCCGGCGGTACAGCGACATCCAGTCCGGGCCGGCGGTGCGCGAGAGCCGCACCCTGCGCCAGGCCTCGGCGGCGGGGGCGCCCGGGCGTCCCTGGCCGGCGCGGGCCAGCGCGGCGAGCGGCGCGGTGCGCACCAGGGTGGGGGAGTAGGCGGCGCCGAGCCGGTCCAGCTCGGCGGTCAGGTCGTCCGGGGAGCCGGGCGTGGTCACCTCGAACCAGGCGGGCAGCCCGCGCTCCGCGTACCACCCCCGGACGGTCTCCAGGGCCTGCGGCAGCGGCAGCCCGGGGTCGCCGAGCGCCTGGACGGAGTTGGCCCGGCGGGTGAAGCCGGCGGAGGCGCGCAGCGTCCAGTCGCCGAGCCGCCGCTGCTCGACGGCGGGCCAGCCGCGGGCGGCGATCCGCTGCAGCTCGACCGGGCCGGTGGCGGGCAGCGGGGCGCGGCGGGCCGGGAACAGCGGGACGGTCTTGCCCGCGACCAGGACGTTCTCCGGGAAGGTGACCGGCGCGCCGCCGCGCGGGGCCACCGTGAGCCCGTCATCGTCCCAGGATGTGAGCACACCGATCACATCGCGGAACACCGGCCGGTCGTCCACGACCTCCGCGAGCCGCCGCGCCGAGACGCGTCGTCCCACGTCAGAGCGGTCTATCCGGACCTCGGGCCGGCCTGCCGCCGTGCCTCCACCCGCCATCTGGGCACCTCCTGTGCATTTGCGGTCCCTGACCCGCGATACTAGGGGCGGGCATCGACGACACGCGCTCACCCGCGCACGCGAGCAATACAGTTTGGGGCGGCCAGCCCTTCCGAGGAGGAACGACAGCGTGACCTACGTCATCGCGCAGCCTTGTGTCGACGTCAAGGACAAGGCGTGCATCGAAGAGTGCCCGGTTGACTGCATCTACGAGGGCGAGCGGTCCCTCTACATCCACCCGGATGAGTGTGTCGACTGCGGCGCCTGCGAGCCGGTGTGCCCGGTCGAGGCGATTTTCTACGAGGACGACACTCCCGAGGAGTGGAAGGACTACTACAAGGCGAACGTCGAGTTCTTCGACGACCTCGGTTCGCCCGGTGGTGCTTCGAAGCTCGGCCTGATCGAGCGCGACCACCCGTTCATCGCCGCTCTGCCGCCGCAGAACGCCGACCACTGATCGGTGGCAGCTGAGCTGTGAGCAGTAACGACACGAGCGCGCCGCTCCCGGGTCACTCCGGGGCGGCGCGCCGCCCGTTCATGAAGAACAAGCTGTCGGACCTCCTGCCGGAATTCCCCTGGGACCGGCTGGAGCCGTACAAGAGGACCGCGCTCGCCCACCCCGGCGGGATCTGCGACTTCTCGGTGGGCACCCCGGTGGACCCGGTCCCCGAGGTGATCCAGAAGGCGCTGGCCGCCTCCTCCGACACGCCCGGCTACCCGACCGTCTGGGGCCCGCTGGAGCTGCGCGAGACGATCGCCGGCTGGCTGCACCGCCGGGTCGGCGCCGAGATCGGCCCGCAGGCCGTGCTGCCGACCGTCGGCTCCAAGGAGCTGGTGGCCTGGCTGCCGACCCAGCTCGGCCTCGGCCCGGGCGACCAGGTCGCCTACCCGCGGCTGGCCTACCCCACCTACGAGGTCGGTGCCCGGCTCTGCGGCGCGGAGCCGGTCGAGTACGACTCGGTGGACGAGCTGGACCCGGCCCGGGTCCGGCTGCTCTGGCTGAACTCGCCCTCCAACCCGACCGGCCGGGTGCTCGGCGCGGACGAGCTGCGCACCGCCGTGGCCTGGGCCCGGGAGCACGGGGTGCTGCTGGTCAGCGACGAGTGCTACCTGGAGCTGGGCTGGGAGGCGGAGCCGGTCTCCGTCCTGCACCCGGAGGTCTGCGGCGACGGGCACGAGGGCCTGCTCGCCGTGCACTCGCTGTCCAAGCGCTCCAACCTCGCGGGCTACCGCGCCTCCTTCGTGGCGGGCGACCCGGTGGTGGTGCGCGAGCTGCTGGAGATCCGCAAGCACGGCGGCATGATCGTGCCGGCGCCGGTGCAGGCGGCCACCGCGGCCGCGCTGGCCGACGACGCGCACGTGGCCGAGCAGCGCGGGCGCTACGCGGCCCGCCGGGCGGCCCTGCGCGGGGCGCTGGAGGCGTACGGGTTCCGGATCGAGCACTCCGAGGCCAGCCTGTACCTGTGGGCGACCCAGGACCGGCCCTGCTGGGAGACCGTGGCGGAACTCGCCGCCCTGGGCATCCTGGTGGCGCCCGGGGACTTCTACGGGCCGGCCGGTGCGCGGTTCGTCCGGGTCGCGTTCACGGCGACCGACGAGCGGGTGGCGGCGGCCGTGGAGCGGCTGCGCGGCTGAACCGCGGAACGGACGGCACACGGCGCGGGGGCCGGGAGCGATCGCTCCCGGCCCCCGCGCCGTGCTGCGGGGCGCCCCGCGCCCCGGTGTTCCGGCCGGACAGGTCAGCCGAGGCCGCCGCCGCCGATGCCGCCGAGCAGGCCGCTGACCGGACCGAGCGCGCCGGTCAGGCTGCCGAGCGGCGAGCTGTTGCCGAGGTCCGGCACGCCGCCGAGGCGGTTGGCCGCGCCGTGCTCGCCGAGGCCGAGCAGGTCCGCGCCGGGCAGGGCCTTGGTGAGGCCGCTGGTGGGCAGGGAGCTGGTGGGCAGCGCGCCGGTCAGGGTGTCCGCACCGGGGACGCTGTTGGCGAGGCCGCCGGCGGCGGGCAGGCTCTGGGTCACCGCGGTGGTCTGCCCGAGGCCGCCGACCGGGGCCTCGGCGCTGCGGCCGGTGGCGGCGTGGCCGAGCTTGCCGGCCAGCGCGGGGGCGACCTGGCTCGCCACCCCGGACAGGGCGCCGGTGGTGGCGGCGGTCTTGTCGACCGGGGCGGTCAGCGAACCGGTCTTCTCGTTCGCCTCCGGCAGGGTGTCGGCGACGATGTTGCCGGTCGCGTCGGCGGTGGCCGGCACGCCCGCGGCGACGGTGGCGGCACCGGTGGCGCCGGCGGCGTTGCCGAGCTCGTGGGTGGTGTGCTGGAGGGTGGAGCCCGCGTCCGGCGAGGCCAGCTGCGTCAGGGGCGCGCCCAGGTCGGTCCTCGGAACCAGGTCGGCGGCGGCGGATGCGGACCCTGCAGCGACCAGAGGCGTGGCGCCGGCCGCGACGAGCAGCGCGGCCTGGGCGATCCGGCGCTTGAGGGGGAGAGACATGGTGCTCCTAAGAGGTGTGGGTGAATCCCGTCCGCCGGGCGGACGTGCTGATTACCGCTTGAGGAGCGAGAAGGTTTCGGGGCCGCAATGCAAAGAGTCGCTAAAGATCACATCATCGCTATTCCGGCATTCGGGGCATTCCGCCTGCGCCGGCGTCGGGTGCAGAATCGTCACTTCCCTTGCCGCGCCGGGGCCGGCGCCCGCCGTCGGGGCGTCGGCCCGCTCCCGGGCGGGCCGGCCCGCAGGAGTGGCGGCCCACCTGCGGGGTTGACCGGAATCACCCGGACGGCGGGGGCTCGATCGCCCGTGCGTCAACCCGCCGCGCGCCCCGTCCGGGCCGGTCCGGACGGAATCAGCTCTTCGCGGTGTTGGCGGCCAGCGAGACCAGCACCAGGCTGGTCGAGGTGCCGGAGGCCTGCGGCTTCCAGCCGTCCGCGGACTTGGCCATCCGCCAGATCTTCCCGTCGTAGGCGACCGTCCGGATGCCCAGCTGCTGGGCGTGCGTCACCGCCCAGTGGGCCACCGCCCAGCCGTTCTGCCGGGCCGCGTCCGGGCCGGACTCGGTGCTCGCGGAGGGTTCGGGCGTCAGCGCGACCGCGTTCTCGGCGCCCTTGATGCTGGAGGAGTAGCCGCCGGCCGCGGTCACCGTCCGGCCGAACTCGCGGCGCACCCGGTCGGTCAGCTGCTGGGTCCGGTCGGGGGCGGCGGGCGCGGCCGGGGAGGCGGCGTCCCCGGCGGCGGCCACGGTCGGGGCGGGCGCCTCCGGCTCCGCGAACGCGTGGACCACGCAGTTCACCGAGGCGGCCTCCCGGCCGGTCAGCGCCGAGGCCAGCAGCGTCGCCTTGGTCTCGTGCTTGGCGTACGCCTGCGGGTACCCGCTCTTCTGGACCTGCTGGGCCGCGTCGGTCAGCGGCAGGCGGGTGTAGCCCGGCACCTTCACCAGGCCGTCCAGGAACTTGTTGGTGGCGTACACCGGGTCGCTGATCTGGTCGGCCGTCCCCCAGCCCTGGGAGGGCCGCTGCTGGAACAGGCCGACCGAGTCGCGGTCGCCGCCCGACAGGTTGTGGATCTTCGACTCCTGCATCGCGGTCGCCAGCGCGATGGTCACCGCGCGGTCGGGCAGTCCGCGTGCGTGCGCCACCGCGGTGATCGTCGCGGCGTTGGCGGCCTGCGGGATCTCCAGCGTCCCCTCGCCGGCCGGGGTCTTCACCGAACAGCCCTCGGCGACGATCTTCCCGTGGTTCAGCCAGTACAGCGCCCCGGCCGCGATCGCGCCGAGCACCACCAGGGCGATCAGCACCTTCAGCAGCGATGCGCCTCGACGGCGGGCAGACCTGCCACCGCTCTGCCCGTCATCCGTGTCCCTGGCCACCGCCACCCCTCTCGCCCGTCGGTCGTCCCGACACCGTACCCACTCGGACGGGTGTGCGTAGCCCGCGGTTGCGCCCGCGGGCCGGCCCGGGCGGGGCGGGAGCCTCCCAGGTGGGGGCCGCCGATACGCTTGTCGACCATGAGCAGCCCGAACACGCCCCTGGACCTCACCCTCGACGGCGGCGCGCTGACCGCGCGGCTGGTCGACTTCCCGTCCGTCAGCGGTGACGAGCAGGCGCTCGCCGACGCCGTCGAGGCCGCGCTGCGGGAGTACCCGCACCTCACCGTCGACCGGTACGGCAACAACGTCGTCGCCCGGACGAACCTGGGCCGGGACGAGCGGGTGCTGCTCGCCGGGCACCTGGACACCGTGCCGATCGCCGACAACCTGCCCAGCCACGTGGAGGGCGACCTGCTCTACGGCTGCGGCACGTCCGACATGAAGTCCGGGGTCGCCGTCCAGCTGCGGCTCGCCGCCACCCTGCCCGAGCCCAACCGCGACCTCACCTTCGTGTTCTACGACTGCGAGGAGATCGAGGCCTCCCGCAACGGCCTCGGACACCTCGCGGCACAGCGCCCCGACTGGCTGGCGGCGGACTTCGCCGTCCTGCTGGAGCCGAGCGGCGCCGTGGTCGAGGGCGGCTGCCAGGGCACCCTGCGGGTCCAGGTCAGGCTCACCGGCGTCCGCGCCCACGCCGCCCGCAGCTGGCTCGGCGACAACGCGATCCACCACGCCGCCGAGGTGCTCGGCCGGCTCGCGGCGTACGAGGCGCGCCTGGTGGAGATCGACGGCCTGGAGTACCACGAGGGCCTGAACGCGGTGCGGATCGACGGCGGGGTGGCCGGCAACGTCATCCCCGACGAGTGCGTGGTGACGGTCAACTTCCGCTACGCGCCGGACCGCGACGAGGCCGCCGCCGAGGCGCACGTGCGCGAGGTCTTCGCCGGCTTCGACGTCACCGTGACCGACTCGGCCCCCGGCGCCCTGCCCGGCCTCGGCCAGCCCGCCGCCCGGGCCTTCCTGGCCGCCACCGGTGGCACGGCCCGCGCCAAGTTCGGCTGGACCGACGTCGCCCGCTTCAGCGCACTGGGCGTCCCCGCCGTCAACTACGGCCCCGGCGACCCGAACCTCGCCCACAAGCGGGAGGAGCACTGCTCGCTCCGTGCCATCGCCGAGGTGGAGGAGCGGCTCGCCGCCTGGCTGAGCGCCTGACCGGCCGGCGGCCGGCTCCCCGGCCCCGGCCGGCGGCCGCCGCGCTCCCGGGCGGCCGCCCGGGAGCCACCTGCCGTCCCCGTACCGACCCTCCGCCGTTCCCCCGAAACCGGGGGTGACAGGCGTAGGGTTTCGTCATGACAGGCACAGGAGACGAGAAGCAGTACGGGCACGGCCCGGAGCAGGTCGGCGCGCCGGGGCGGAAGAAGGCCTGGCCGGAGAAGCAGAAGGGCCCGGTGCTGGTCCGCCGGGACCAGGTCGGCACCAGCACCACCGACCAGCGGCTGCTGGACACCACCGGCCCCACCGACTGGCTGCACACCGACCCCTGGCGGGTCTGGCGGATCACCTCGGAGTTCGTCGAAGGCTTCGGCGCGCTGGCCGAACTCCCCGCCGCGATCAGCGTGTTCGGCTCCGCCCGGACGCCGGTCGACTCCCCCGAGTACGCGGCCGGCGTGGCCATCGGCCGGGCCCTGGCCGAGGCCGGCTACGCGGTCATCACCGGCGGCGGTCCGGGGGCGATGGAGGCCGCCAACCGCGGCGCCTCGGAGGCCGGCGGCCTGAGCGTGGGCCTCGGCATCGAGCTGCCCTTCGAGCAGGGCCTGAACGAGTTCGTCGACCTCGGGCTGAACTTCCGGTACTTCTTCGTCCGCAAGACGATGTTCGTGAAGTACGCCCAGGGCTTCGTCGTGCTGCCGGGCGGCCTCGGCACCCTCGACGAGCTCTTCGAGGCGCTGACGCTGGTGCAGACGAAGAAGGTCACCCGCTTCCCGGTGGTCCTCTTCGGCAGCGCCTACTGGGGCGGACTCTTCGAGTGGCTGAAGAACACCCTGGTCGCCGAGGGCAAGGCCTCCCCGAAGGACCTGGAGCTGTTCCACATCACCGACGACATCGACGAGGTCATGAAGATCCTCGCCGAGACCCGCCGCCCGGACCACGAGATCTGACCCGGGGACCGGCTCCCCTCAGGACCGCCGGGACCATCCCTCCCGCAGCCGCGACCTGCGGGAGGGCGGCCCCGCGGAGGGGTCACCCGCAGGACGTTGACCTGCGGGAGGCGAGCCGAGCCCGATACGTCACGCCAGCCCGCGCCGGGCGACCGCCGGCGGCCGGCTGCCCCGGATCGAGGCGACCATGTCCAGCACCTGCCGGGTCTCCGCGACCTGGTGGGCGCGGTAGATCCGGGCGCCGAGCCAGGCGGAGACGGCGGTGGTGGCGAGGGTGCCGAGCAGGCGTTCGTCCACCGGCCGGTCCAGGGTCTCGCCGACGAAGTCCTTGTTGGAGAGCGAGACCAGCACGGGGAAGCCGGTGGCGGTCATCTCGGGCAGGCGGCGGGTGGCCTCCAGCGAGTGCCGGGTGTTCTTGCCGAAGTCGTGGCCGGGGTCGATGATCAGCGCGTCCCGGCGGACGCCGAGGGCCGCGGCGCGTTCGGCCAGGCCGACGGTGACGTCGAGGATGTCGGCCATCACGTCCTCGTACCCCACCCGGTGCGGGCGGGTGCGGGGTTCGGCGCCGCCGGCGTGGGTGCAGACCAGCCCGGCGTCGAAGCGGGCGGCGACCGCGGCGAGTTCGGGGTCGACCCCGCCCCAGGCGTCGTTCAGCAGGTCCGCGCCGACCTCGCAGACGGCCTCGCCGACCTCGTGCCGCCAGGTGTCCACGCTGATCACGGCCTCGGGGTGGCGCTTGCGCAGCTCCGCCACGAACGGCACGGTGCGGCGCAGTTCCTCCTCGACGGTGACCTCGTCGCCGGGGCCGGCCTTGACCCCGCCGATGTCGAGGATGGCCGCGCCCTCGGCCACCGCGCGGTCGGCGGCGGCGAACGCGGCCTCGTCCGCGAAGGTGGCTCCCCGGTCGAAGAAGGAGTCCGGGGTGCGGTTGACGATGGCCATGATCACCAGCTCGTCGTCGCCGAATTCACGCGGTCCCAGGCGCAGTGCCACCGATGTCTCCTCCACAGCTGCTGCGGGTGCGATGATGGCCCCCGGCCTACTCGGGGACCATGCTCGCACTTTGTAGGGGTCGGCACGCTTGGCGGGGCCGATCGGACGTCTGGAGGACAGCTCGTGTTCTGGGTGATCGTGGTGGCGATGGCCGTGGTGGTCGGCGGCGCTGCGCTGGTGGCGCTGGGTGGTGGCGGTTCGCTGCCGGAGGCGGTGCAGGACCGGCTTGCCGCGCGGCTCCCGCAGGACCGGCCGTTGAGCCGTCATGACGTGGACGAGATCCGGCTGCCGATGGCGGTGCGCGGCTACCGGATGGACGAGGTGGACGACGTGCTCGACCGGCTCGGTGCCGAGCTCGCCTACCGGGATTCGCGGATCGCGGAGCTGGAGGCCGCCGCCGCGCTGCGGGGCGCGGTCGAGGCTGGCCCGGACGCCGAGCCCGGCGCCGAGCCGCTGCCGGGCCTGGAGGAGTTCGCCAAGGTGGTGGCCCCGGCCGCCTCGCTGGAGAAGACCTCGCAGCCGGCCGCCGGCGGTCCGGTGTCCGACGAGCCGCTGGCGGATCGTTGAGCGGCACGCTGGCGGGCCCGGACGGCCTGCTGCGCTGTGCCTGGGGCGAGTCGGCGGAGGACTACCGGGAGTACCACGACACGGAGTGGGGCCGCCCGGTCCGGGGCGACGACGCGCTCTTCGAGCGGGTCTGCCTGGAGGCCTTCCAGTCCGGACTGTCCTGGATCACCATCCTGCGCCGCCGGGAGGGGTTCCGGGCCGCCTTCGCGGGCTTCGAGATCGCGAAGGTGGCGGAGTTCGGCCCGGCCGACGTGGAGCTGCTGCTGCAGGACACCGGCATCATCCGGAACCGGGCCAAGATCGAGGCCTCGATCGCCAACGCCAAGGCGGCCCGCGCGCTGGACGGCGGGCTGGACGCGCTGATCTGGGGCTTCGCCGGCGATCCGGACCGGCCGGCGCCGCGGACCCTGGCCGAGGTGCCGGCCGTGACGCCCGAGTCGACGGCGCTGGCCAAGGCGCTGAAGAAGGAGGGCTTCCGCTTCGTCGGCCCGACCACGGCGTACGCGCTGATGCAGGCCTGCGGACTGGTGAACGACCACCTGGCGGACTGTCACGTCCGGACCGGCAAGGCGTAGCGGGGCCGGCCGCCGGCCCGCTCTCCGGCCCGCCCGGGCCGTCACGCGCCACCGCCCGGGCCGTCACCCGCAGCTCGGCGGCCCGGGCGGCCCCGACGGCCGGCCCGGACCGCCGCCGGTGTCAACGGCCCAGGTAGACCGGGGTCTGCTTGGCGATGAACGCGTCGACCGCGATCCGGTGGTCCGCGCTCGCGCCGGCCAGGGTCTGCAGCTCGTCCTCCTTGTCGAGGAGCTCGTCGAGGGTGTGCGAGGCGCCGTAGGCCAGCGACTCCTTGATCGCGCCGTAGGCGACCGTCGGCCCCTCGGCCAGCTGCTTGGCGAACGCCCTGGCCGTGGCCTGGAGTTCGGCCGCCGGGACGACCTTGGTGGCCAGGCCCAGCTGGAGCGCCTCGGGGGCCTTGACCGTCCGGGGCAGCATCAGCAGTTCGGTCGCCCGGGCGTGTCCCACCAGCCGGGGGAGCGTCCACGACGCGCCCGAGTCGCTGGTCAGCGCCACGCCCGCGAACGAGGTGTTGAATCCCGCCGACTCGGCCACGATCCGGAAGTCGCAGGCGAAGGCGAGCGACGCGCCCGCGCCGGCCGCGACCCCGCCGACCGCCGCGACGGTCGGCTTGCGCATCCCGGCGAGCGCGCGGACCAGCGGGTTGTAGTGCTCGGCCACCGTCCGCAGCGCGCCCTCGCCGGTCTCCTCGGCCCGCTTGAGCAGGCCCAGGTGCTCCTTGAGGTCCTGGCCGACGCAGAAGGCCTTGTCGCCGGCGCCGGTGAGCAGGACGGCCCGCACCGCCGGGTCCTCGGCGACGGCGGCGACGGTGTCCCGCAGGGCCACCTTGGTGGGGGTGTCCAGCGCGTTCATCGCGTCCGGTCGGTTGATGGTGACGACGGCGAGGCCACCGTCCAGCTCGTACAGCACGGAGTCGGACATGAGGGTGTGGGCTCCCAGCTTTTGGTGGGTGGAGGGTGGAGCGGGTCGTGTGTGTCAGGATGCCGGAGCCGGCGGCCGCCTGGGGAGTGTGAGGTATCGCACCTTTCCCGGGTGCCGGTATCGACCTCGTGGTGGGGCTTCTGGCACGAATTCTCCCGGTATCGGCGGGTCCGGCCACGGTTGTGCTGGGAGTGATGTTGGTCATCAGGCCGCCGCATGCGGGATAATGGCTTCCGATCAATGCGTTCGATACCGGCGGTGGACGGACAGCCGGTACGTAGCTGCGCGGTTGCAGGAAGGGGAACGAGCATGGCGGCCATGAAGCCGCGGACGGGTGACGGCCCGCTCGAGGTCACCAAAGAGGGGCGGGGCATCATCATGCGCGTTCCGCTGGAAGGCGGCGGACGCCTGGTGGTGGAACTCACGCCGGACGAGGCCGACGCCCTGGGCGAGGCCCTGAAGAAGGCTTGCGGCTGACCGCAGCGGGTGTTCCCCTCATCTCCTTGAGATGTGCACGGAGCCCGGGCCGACACACCGTCGGCCCGGGCTCCCTGGCGTCCGCTCCCCGGGCGCCGGGGCCACCGGGGGCGCCGGGGCCCTGAGGGACACCCCTGGCGCACCCGGCCCCGCCCGGGTCAGCGTTTGACCGCGCAGAGCAGCCCGTCGCTGACCGGCAGCAGGGCGGGGAGCAGGTCCTCGCTCTCCCGGACGTCCCGGACCAGCTCGCGGACGGCGTGCGTCTGGGCGTCCCGGTGGGAGGGCTCGGCGAGCCGGCCCTCCTGGAAGACGCCCTCGAAGCAGACCATGCCGCCGGGGCGCAGCAGGCGCAACGATTCTGCAAGGTAGGACTGCGATTCGGCCGGGTCGCCGTCGCAGAAGACCAGGTCGTACTGGCCGTCCGCGAGGCGTGGCAGCACGTCCAGGGCGCGCCCGGGGATGAACCGGGCCCGATTGGCCGCGAAGCCCGCCGCCAGGTACGCCTCCCGGGCGAACTGCTGGCGGACCGGCTCGGAGTCGACGGTGGTCAGCACCCCGTCCGGCCGCATGCCGCGGAGCAGGTAGACCCCGGACACGCCCGTCCCGGTGCCGATCTCGGCCACCGCCTTGGCGTCGAGCGCGGCGGCCAGCAGTCGCAGGCACGCCCCGCCGCTCGGCCCGATCGCGCGGATTCCCGTCCGCGCGGACTGGGCCCTGGCGTAGGTCAGGACGGCGTCCTCGCCCACGTAGGTGTCCGCGAGGGCCGCGTGCGCTGCCCCGAACTCGGTGATGGCTGCCTCTTCCGGAGCGCCGGGTGCCGGCCCTGTGCCGACCGGATGTCGATATTTCCTGGCACAGATTACTGGCCGCCCGGGAACCGCGTCCGGCGGCGGGCCGTTGGTGAAGTCGGGAACGGGCGATGGGAGTGCGTACCGAACGGCCGACAGTGCACAGCAGGGGTGCTCGACCAGGGGTTGAGCACTTTTATCCGGATCTGACGGGTGAGGTGGATATGGTGGTGGCCCTGCTGGGCAGAAGAGCCGACCGAGGAGGTGTGGCCGAGGGCGACGTCCCTGTGCGGCGGCACCACCGCGGCACCACGTCGGCCCGTACGCCGGAGCCCGTGATGAACCAGCCTGCGCAATCCCCCCTGGACAAGCCGGCCGAGGCCACCGCCGAGGCCCCCGTTGCTCTGGCGACCTTCGCCGAGGGCCCCGACGCGCAGGCCTGGACCCCTCCCTCCTGGGAGGAGATCGTCGAGGCGCACAGCGCCCGCGTCTACCGGCTCGCCTACCGTCTGACGGGCAACCAGCACGACGCCGAGGACCTCACCCAGGAGGTCTTCGTCCGGGTCTTCCGCTCGCTCTCCACCTACACCCCCGGCACCTTCGAGGGGTGGCTCCACCGGATCACCACCAACCTCTTCCTGGACATGGTGCGCCGACGCCAGCGGATCCGCTTCGACGCCCTCGGCGACGACGCCGCCGAGCGGCTGCCCAGCCGTGAGCCGAGCCCGGCCCAGCACTTCAGCGACACCCACTTCGACGCCGACGTCCAGCAGGCGCTCGACACCCTCGCCCCCGAGTTCCGCGCCGCCGTGGTGCTGTGCGACATCGAGGGCCTCTCGTACGAGGAGATCGCGGCCACCCTCGGTGTCAAGCTCGGCACCGTGCGCAGCCGCATCCACCGCGGCCGCTCGCACCTGCGCGCCGCGCTGAAGCACCGTGCCCCCGGCTCCGCCCCCGGGCGCGAGCGCCGCGGCGGTTCCGACGAGCCGGTGGCGGTCGGTGCGGTCGGCGGTGACGCGGGCGCCACCGACCGGCGTGGACGGGGGCGGTCGTGAGCGCTGTCGGCCGGTCCGGTCCGCACGAGTCGTCCGGCAGGGCGGCGTCCCGCCGTGGCGGCGGCTGGGCGCAGCTGGGGCGGCGCGGTGGCGCCGATCCCGAGCCGGCGGCGGCGCCGCAGGTGCCCGTCGGGCCGGAGAGCGGGCTGCTCCCGGTCGCGGTCCGCAGCAGCGCCGAGCCCCCCGCGGAGGAGCACCATCTCGGTGAGCGGCTCTCCGCCTTCGTGGACGGCGAGCTCGGCCACGACTCGCGCGACCGCGTCCAGGCCCACCTGGCCACCTGTCCGCAGTGCCTGGCCGAGGCCGACGCCGGCCGCGCCGTCAAGCACCTGCTGACCCACACCGGCACGCCCGCCCCCTCCTCGACCCTGATGGCCCGGCTGCTCGCGGTCGGCGCGCTCGGCGAGGAGCAGGACGGCGACGGGTCGCGGGGCCGGCAGGACCAGGACGGCCGCGACGACCATGACGATCACCCGGACGGCGGCCGCGGCGGCTCCGGCGGCGGCCTGGCGGCCGTCACCGGCACGCTCGGCGGCAGCCGGCTCACCGGCGGCTCGTTCGGCCGCGGCGCGGGTGCCTCGTTCGGCGGCGGCGCGCTCGGCGCGGACGCCCCGCTCCCCGGCGTGGACCCGAGGGCCTTCGGCCGGGGATCCGTGCTGCGCCCGCTGATGGGCCGGCGCGGCCCGCAGGCGGGCCCGGAAGGACCGCTGGCGGCCGCCGGGCCCGGGGCCTCCACCCGGTCCGCGGGCGAGCCCTCCGGGGCCTCCGGGCGCCCGGCGCAGCCGCGGGCCCGCCGCTTCGTCTTCGCGGCCGCCGCGGCCGGTGCCTTCTCGGTGGCCGCGGTCACCCTGGGCGGAGTGGGCGGCCTGCCCACCCCGGCGGGCGACGACCGGCCCGGCACGGCGGTCACCCCGGCGCGCGGCCCGGCCGGCGTCCCGGTGCCGATGAGCGGGCAGGTCCCGGTCGACTTCCCGGTGCTGCCGGTGGCGGCGACCCGTACCGCGGCCGCGCCCGGCGACTCGGGCCGGCTCCCGGCCGCCGGCAGCCCCTACGGCGGGGCGCCGTACAACGGCGGTTTCCACGGCGGGCCCTACGGGGACGGTCCCGGCCAGCCGCGCTGACCCCACCTGCGGCGATCGGTGGGACTTCACCCCGGCTTCATCACTTCGAGGCCCCGGTACCGGCCGACGGCCATTACCCTGTAGGGACGCCGACCGGAGAGTGTGGGAGCTTGCGTGTTCACAGACATAGGCACACTTGAACTCCTGACCTTGGTCATCATGGCCATCGTGATCTTCGGCCCGGACAAGCTCCCCAAGCTGATCCAGGACACGATGGGCTTCATCCGGAAGGTCCGTTCCTTCGCCGACAGCGCGAAGGAGGACATCCGCAGCGAGCTCGGCCCGGACTTCAAGGACTTCGAGTTCGAGGACCTGCACCCCAAGACCTTCGTCCGCAAGCAGCTGATGGGCGGCAACGAGGACCCGCTGGGCTTCAAGGAGATCCGCGACAGCCTCGACATCAAGTCCGTCCTGGACGACCGGCCGTCGCCGTCCGTCAACGGCCGGTCGGGCTCGGTGAGCATGGAGAAGACCGGGCCGGTCGAGTCGGCCGCCGCCGGCGGCGCGCCGCTCGCCGCCGGTGAGCGCCCCCCGTTCGACCTGGACGCGACCTGATCCACGGCCCGTTCCCGGCGCACCCACGACGCGCCAACGCCCCGCCCGGCCGGTCGGCTGAGCGGGGCGTCGGCATGTGCGCCGCTATTGTGCTGATTGTCTCCGTCGCGCCGGCCGGCCGTTTCCAGGCCGGACCGGCCCGGCGGGCACGCCGTGGCACGCCGTCATCGGAGCGCGCCGCGGCAGGGAACAGGCGTTGAGGAGGCCCGGGGATGGACGCGACGAGTCATGCGGTGGGAACGGCCACGGCCGGCGGACCGGAGGCCGGCGCGGCGTCCGGCGCCGTACCGGGCGGCCGGGCCCGCCCGGTGGACCCGCTGCTGGCGTACCGGGCGGCGGACTTCCCCTGGTACGGGCTGGACGAGGGCTGGACGGGCCGCCGCTGGCTGATGCAGGCCGGCTCGGGCGTCCGCTCCGGCCAGAGCGCCGGCGTCGACTACGGCACCCTCGGGCACGGCGAGGAGCCCGCCAAGCAGTACGAGGCCCGGGACGTCCGCCGCTTCGCGGTGGTGGTCACCGTGGCCCGCCGGGACGTCCGCCGCAGCGCCGACAACACCGGCACCCTGGAGGCCACCTCGGCCTCCTCCGCCGCCTGGCTGGCCGGCTCCGGACTGCTCGCCGCCACCTGGCCCGGCCAGCTGGACCGCGCCCTGCGCCAGGACTGGATGGACCAGCAGACCGCCCTCGCCTGGGACCTCGCCGACGACCTGGAGGGCCCCGGCTGGTCCGCCCTCAGCCTTCCGGTCAACGGCCTCCCGCAGCCCTTCCGCTACCGGGAGTCCGAGTACGGCTGGGTGCTCGCCGGCGAGGCCCCCGGCGTCCTGCTGGGCGCCTACGGCCGCGGCGTCAGCGCGTACGGCGTCGGCTTCTCGACCGTCCCCGACCTCGCGGCCTACACCCGCCCGTAGGCCGGGCGCGGCGCGCGGGGCGGCAGCGGTGACCCCGTCGTCCCCGGCGGCGCTCGCCCCCGCCCCCGGCCCGGCCGGTCAGCGGCTGCCGTCCGGTTGGTGGACGGTGAGCTCGCCGTAGGCCCGCAGGTCGCCCGCCAGGTCGCCGGGCCGGTCCCGCAGGACGGCGTCCAGGAAGGCCAGGGTGGCCGCGGCGACCACGCGCGGGCTCCCGGTACGGCCCAGGGAGCCGACGACCGAGGGCACCGGCGGCAGGTACAGCGGTCCGTCCGTGAAGGTGAGGTGGGCGGCGCCGGGGACGGTGAGCCGGTAGCTCGTCGCGGTGCTGAGCCCGAGGGCCTCGGTGAGCCGGGGGAGGTAGCGCGGGTCCGTCCCCGGGGTGTCGGCCTGGGTGAGCGCCAGCGTCGGCTGCCGGAGGGCGGGGGAGCCGGGGCCGTGCGGGTAGCCGTCCAGATCGACGACGGCGCCGAACCTGCGGTCCTGCCGGGCCGCCTGCAACGCGGCGGCGCCACCCATGGAGTGGCCGGCCACCGCGGCCCGCCCGGTGTCCAGCCGGCCGGTCAGCGGGCCGGCCGGCGCACCGCGGTCCAGCTCGCCGAGCCGGGTGAGGACGAAGCCGAGGTCGGCGGCCCGGACGGCCGTCCAGTCGGCCGCCAGCCTCTCGTCCGTGTCCCGGTCGCCGGAGGAGGCGGTCACGGCGTGGATCGTCCGGCCGTCGGCGAGGACGACGGCGGCCGAGTCGTACGGGTGGTCGAGGGCGGCGACCACGTAGCCGTGGCTGGCCAGTTCCTCCGCCCAGGCGGTGTTCTGGGTGCGCGCCCCGCCCGATCCGGGGGAGAACAGCACGACCGGGAACCGGTCGCCCCCGTCGGCCACCGGGGCGTCGAAGACCGAACGGCTGCGTGCCCGCGGGACGCCGTCGACCAGGAAACCGGGCAGGCCGGCCGAGCGGGCGAGGGCCTCGGAGACGGTGCGCGCCTCCTGCTCGGTGCGTCCGAGGTACTGGGCCCGCCGGGTGCCCGGGGGGCTCGTCCGGGCGGGGTACCAGAGCTGGACCACGACCGTGCGCCGGTCGTCCGGATCGGCGGTGAAGGTCTCGGGGCGGAGCGGGTCCGTCCACTGCTCGACGCGGGTGCCGACCGCGAACCCGCCCGACGGTACGGGGAACACGGGGACGGGAAAGGCCCAGGCGGCCACCGGGCCGGTGGCGATCAGGCCGACGCAGGCCACCGTCCCCGGCAACGCCAGCCACCAGCGGGCCCGCCGGGCCGGCCGGCCGGTCCGCCGGCGCAGCAGCGGCGGGAGGGCGAACGGCAGCGCGACGGCCGCGCCCGCCAGGACGGGCAGCAGCTGCCAGCGGATCCCCGTCACGGCCAGCGGGACCGCTGACGCCGCGAGGACGGCCCCCGCCGCGATCGTGCCGCGCGGGCGGGCGGCGGGGGGCAGCCAGCGCGCCATGACCAGCGCGACGGCGCCCAGCAGGGCGAGGAATTCCAGGGGCGACATGGACAGCCCCGTGATGATCTCGGTCACCGGGCCATCCTCGGCGCCGGGTGCCTGCCGCCACATCGGCTCCGGGGCGCCGTCCGGTGCGTCCGGGGTCGCAACCCGCGGCAGCGCCCGGTGCGACCGTGGTGGCGGTCGACCCCGCCGGACCGGCGGCCGCGGTGCGACCACGGGAGGTACCCGGTCTCCTCCTGCGGTCGTACCCCGGCCCGCTGCCGTCAGCCGGTGGACTCATGTGCCGCGCGGGCCCGCGCCCTACCGTGACAAGGGCGCACGGGCCGGGCGGCGCGCAGTGCGGGCTCCCGTACCCGCCCCGGCTCCGGCCGTGCGCGGTGGCGGCCCCGGCCGGGGCCGCCGGGATCCCGAACCGACAGGGACGTGTGATGACCGAGGCTGCCACCGGGCCCGGCGGACCGGGCCACGCCCACCCGGTGGGGCACCTGGACCAGGCGGGCCACCGGGACCAGGCGCGCTGCCGGTCCCGGGTACGGCCGACCAGGACGGCGCGACGGGTGACCAGCCGCGCCGTCCCGGGCTCCGTGCGCGCGGCCCGGCTGGTGGGAGCCGCCCGGCGCGGGAGCCGGCGCCTGCCGCCCACGGTGCGGGACTCGCTGGTGCCGGCGCTGCTCCTGCTCAACATCGCGACCACGGGCGCCCCGCAGGGGCTCCCGGTGGCCGTGGCCCTCACCGCCGCCCTGGCGCTGCCCCTGGTGTGGCGGCGCCGGGCCCCGCTCACGGTGTTCGGCGCGGTGGCGGCCGCGGCCTTCGTCCAGTGGCTGACGGACGTCCAACTGCCCGCGGACGTCGCCCTGCTGGTGGCCCTCTACACGGTGGCCGCGAACGCGGGCCGGCGCGCCACGCTGGCCGCCGCCGTCGTCGCGGAGGCCGGGGCACTGCTGGCCTGCCTGCGCTGGGCGACCGACGGCGCGTTCCTGACCCCCTTCGTCGCCGTCACCGCGACGGTCGTCGCCGCCGCCGTCCTCGGCCTGAACGTGCGGACCACCCGCGCCTACCTCGCGGCCCTGGAGGAACGGGCCGCCCACCTGGAGCACCAGCAGGACCAGCAGGCGCGACTGGCCGTCGCCGAGGAGAGGACCCGGATCACCCGGGAGATGCACGACATCGTCACCCACAACCTGTCCGTCATGGTCGCGCTCACCGACGCCGCCCGCTACGCGCAGCACCGGTCGCCCGACCGGGCCACCGCCGCGATGCTCCAGATCTCCGAGACCGGCCGGCAGGCCCTGACCGACATGCGGCGCACCCTCGGCATCCTGCGGACGGACGAGCCGGACGCGCAGCGCCACCCGTTGCCCGGCATCGCACAACTGGAGGCCCTCGCCGACCAGATGGGCGCCGCCGGGCTGCCGACCCGCGTCGAGGTCGAGGGCAGCCACAGCCACATCCCCGCCACCGCACAACTGACCGTCTACCGCCTGGTGCAGGAAGCCTTGACCAACACCTTCAAGCACACGCCCGCCGGCACCCGCGCGACCGTCCGGATCCGGTGCTCGGCCGGGACCGTCACCGTGGACGTCACCGACAGCGGCCCCTGCCCGCCACCGCCCGGCGCCGCGCCGTCCGGCCACGGCATCCCCGGCATGCGCGAGCGCTCCGCCGCCTACGGCGGGACGCTGCGGGCCGGACCGCTCCCCGGCGGCGGCTGGGGAGTGCGCACCCGCCTCTTCCTCGACAGCGCCGGGGCGGCCTCCGCATGACGATCCGCATCCTGATCGCCGACGACGAGGCGCTGCTCCGGATGGCCTTCGGCACCGTCCTGGAGGCCCAGCCCGACATGGCACCGGTCGGCGAGGCCGCGGACGGCGCCCAGGCGGTGCGCCTCGCCCGGGAGCTGCGCCCCGACGTCGTCCTCATGGACGTCCGGATGCCCGGGACGGACGGGATCGAGGCGACCCGGCAGATCGTCCGGACCTCCCCGCGCAGCCGGGTGCTGATCCTCACCACCTTCGACCTGGACGAGTACGCCTTCGCCGCACTGGGCGCCGGAGCCTCGGGCTTCCTGCTGAAGAACACCAGGCCCGAGGAGCTGCTCACCGCGATACGCGACGTGGCCGCCGGCGACGCGGTGATCTCCCCGCGGATCACCCGCCGCCTGCTGGAGAGCCTGCGCCCGCACATCCCCGGCGGCGGCGGCGACGCCGCCCGCGAGGAGCGGCTGAGCCGGCTGAGCACCCGCGAGCGCGAGGTGCTCGTCCAGGTGGGCCGCGGCCTGTCCAACGCCGAGATCGCGGCCACCCTGCACCTGGCGGAGGCGACCGTGAAGTCCCACCTGGGGCGGATCCTGCACAAGCTCGAACTCCGCGACCGGATCCAGGCCGTGGTCCTCGCCCACGAGAGCCGCCTGGTCCGCCCGGCCTGACACCTGCGCGGGGCGGCTCCGTCGCACCGGAGGCCGGCCGGCACGCGGGCGGGCGGCCCGGCCGGGGCCGGAGGACGGCCGAGGGCGGGGCGGTGTGCTACCCGCCCCGCCCTCGGTGCCGTCAGGCCGGCGTCAGAACTTGTTCAAGTCAGGCTGACAGCCTCCTGACCAGCCACTATCTACCCTCGATCAGGTAGCGGGGCCGTCGTGGGGCCGTCGTCCGCTTCTGGGCCGTCTCCGAACGCCCGGTCCACAGCCTCGGTGGTGCGCTTCTCGCTGCTCGGCATGAGGTGGGTGTAAGTCCGGAGGGTGAAGCCCGGATCGTGGTGCCCCAGGTACTCGCTCACGGCCTTGATGTTCTCGCCGGCGTCCAGCAGGACCGACGCATAGAAGTGCCGCAGCGCGTGCATGCCGTTCTCGCGTCCGTGCGGCACGTCGGCCGCCGTGAGCGCGGAACGCCACTCCCCGCGGTTGAACCGGTTGCGGTGGAGGTGCAGCTTCTTGGCGTCCACGAACACCAGGCTGGCTGTGGTCGGCGGACCATCCACGTCTCGCCACGGCAGGGTGACGCTGACCGGGGGATAGGCGTCGATCTGCTTTCGCAGGGCCCGCGCGACGGAACTCGGCAGAGGGACCGTGCGAGTCTTCCCGCCCTTCGGCAGCGAGAATACTGGGCGGTTCCGAATGAGCCGGATCTGCCGGACGACGTGGACCACCCCTTCCGCGAAGTCGATGTCGTCCGAAGCCAAGCCGAAAATCTCGCCCTGGCGCATCCCGCAACCGGCGCCCAGGTCGACCAATGGTTGGTAGTGCTCCGGCAGTGAGGCGCGGACCGCCATGACGCGGGTGACGAGCCACGGCGTGATGCGGCGGGGGAGCAGCTTCGGGGCCCGGACGGAGGTGGATCGGCACGGGTTGCTCGGGATCAACCGGTCTTCCACCGCCGCCGTGAGCATCGTGCCGAGGTTCGCGAACACGACCCGCTGTGTGGCGGCGGACAGGCCCTGATCCGTGAGCGTCACCAGCCACTCGCGGATGTGGGACGGCCGCACCGACCCCAGGGGCCGCGTGCCCAGGTGCGGGACCACGTGCAGCCGGATCCGCTGCTCGGTGCTCACGTAGGACTGCGGGTCCATGCTGAGCGACCGGAGCCACTGTTCCGCGAACTGCTTCACGGTCGTCCGGCCGGCGCTCGGATCGATGTACTGGCCCCGGGCCATGTCCGTCTCGATCTGGGCGAGCCACTGGTCAGCCTGCCGCTTCTGGCGGTCGGGGAAAGACTGGCTCCTCTCGGTGCCGTCCGGACCGACGTACCGGGCCCGGTAGCGCATGCCGGTGCCGTGCCGGTCGGTCTTGACCTTGCGGCACTTGCCGTCGGGAGCGGTCTCGGTCTTGAACCAGCGGTCTTGGATGTGTCCGGCCATGTGGCGGACTCCTTCGGTGCGGGTGGTGGAGGGGTACTTGGAATTCGACGTGCGGTTTCTTGGCTCTGCGCTCGCGGTTCGGCGGTGGTGCGTGCCGGCTGTTCCAGCCGTGGGCCGGGCACTCGGGCAGTGCCGCTTCGCCGGTCCCAGAGGCCCGGCTTTTTCGCTGACGGCGGGTGATTGGCACGGGCTCTGGGGGCTTGGCCTGGGCGCTGTCGGAGGCGCCCAGGCCAAGCCGGACCGGCACTCTTTGACGTGATGCGGGAAGGGCGGATGCGATGCCCGTTGCGAGCGGTCAGGCGGCCGGTTCCTGCTGGTGGGCGATCCAGGCTTGGACGTCGGCCAGGTCGTAGCGGAGGTGGCGGCCGGCGCGGAAGCCGCGCGGGCCGGTGTGCTTGCGGCGCCACTGGTAGACGGTCTCCACGGACGGCAGGCGCAGGAGGTCGGCCAGCTCCTCGGGCGTGAGGTAGACCGGCAGGGCGGGCTTGGCGCCAGCCTGGGCGGGCCGGCGTTGCGGTTCGTCGGAGGGTCGGAGCGGGATCACCTTGGGCTGGGGCACGGCGTCGCCTTTCTGGCACTGTTGGTGGTGCTCCACGGGGTGCGCGGTGGTGCTCCAGGGGGCAGCCTCGGGCGCTGGGACGGACTGTCGTTCCGGCCCTCGTGACACGGGCCGAGCTGGGCCTTCGCGCGGGCTGTTTGGCGTCCTGGGCGGGGGCTCGAAGTGGCGTGGGCCAGGGTGCGCGGGGTGCGGCCGGCGGCCTGACGGATCGGTCACTGGGCCCCGGTTTCGTCGGGGCCGACCGGCGCTCTGACATGGGCTTTTGTGGGACCCTCACCCCCGCCAGACCCCCGCCAGCCTTGGAAAGCCGCAGGTCACAGCCCCGGCAGTCGTGTCGGGACCGGTGCCGACCGGTGCCGGAAGCGCGCCTGCGGGGCGCCTCCTGGCTGGGGTCTGGCGGCGGTCGGCACTGCGCTGACCTGGGCTTTTATCGACCCTGGCGGGGGTCTGGCGGGGGTGTAAATCGAGATGGAGCGGACTGGCGGGGCCGGTGGCGTGGGGGGCGGGGGCTTGGTGGTGAGCGGGCGACGGGCTCCGGGGTGTCCGGTTCGCTGGGCGGCTCGGATGCGCTGGGGGTGGTTGCTGGCATGGGTGCCGTCCGTTCGGTGGCTTGGGGATGGTCCGGAAAGGCCGAAAAGGCCGGAAAGGGCTTTGAACTGGGGTTTTGGCTGGCGGAAAGTGGTCCGCGATGGTCCGGAAAGGGGTCCGGTATGGGTCCGGTGGTGGTGGGGCGGGGGCTTCGCGGACCATTTCGGACCGCTTTCCGCCGAGCGTTTGTGCAGGTGGGAGGGCTTTCCGACCTTTGCGGGCTTTCCGGCCCCGGTCCGGAAAGGCGGGGGGATGAAGAGACCACCCCCGCCCCGCCCGGGGGAGGGGTGGCTTCTTCCTCCCGTGCGGGGCTGGCCGGGCTGTCGGTCAGTCGGGCGGGGCGTAGAGGTAGACCGTGGTGTGCCTGCCACCGTTGGGGACCTGGGCGGCGGCGAAGCCGGGCAGCTGGCAGAGCCGGGCGGTCAACTCGCCCCGCTGGGTGGCGTTCTGGCGCTTGAACATGACCTGCACCTCGGACTGGGTGAGCCCGCCGGGTGCGGCGGTCTTCACGGCGGCGGCCAGCTTGTCGAGGTTTGGGTCTCCGGTGCCGCCGGCGGCCGGTCCGAGGATGTGGGCGGCGCTGGCGCGGGCGTATCGGATGAGCGCCCATGAGGCCCGCAGGTGCTGCTCCTGGATGCGGTCGCTGTTGTCGAGGAGGGCGTAGACCATGGCGGCGCGCTTGGCGTAGGGGGCGGCGCGGGCCGTGAACTCGGCGAGGGGCCCGTCGTCGTCATCGGCGCCGGACAGGGCCGGGTAGACCTCTTCGCGCCAGAGCTGTCCGGCCGCGTCGGTGAGCTTGACCTCCCCGACCTGGCGGGCGTCGGTGAGCACGGTCCGCCATGTATTGGCCAGGGTGTTGACCAGGTGCTCGGGGGCGCCGGTGGCATCGGGCAGGGACAGGTTGCGGTGGACGAACACCGGCAGGAACCGGTTGTAGGTGCCCCCGGCAAGCTCGGAGTCCTGCATCTTGGCGCGTAGCTCACGGGGGGAGATGTGCCCGATCAGGGCGATGTGCGGGGCAGTGGAGCGCATCGCCTCACGGTTCATCACGCCCAGGTCCTCGCCGTTCCACGCCTGCCGCAGCACCCCGCCCAGGGATGAGCCCTCGCGGCGGGCACGGGCCATGGTGATGCCGTACTCCGACTCCACCACCCACAGCCGCTTGTCCACGACGCCCTCACCGCCCTTCGCGGCCTTACCGGGCTTCGGGTCGGGGTCGCCGTCGCGCACGGCCTCGATCAGGCCTTCCCCGGAGGACAGGCCGGAGGGCATGTGGTTGGCGACGAACTGCGGGTCGGCGGCCTTGAACAGCCGCTTGACGGTGTTGCTGGCTGCGCCCTTGCGGCCGGCGGCGGTGGCTCCGACGGTCAGGGCCCAGATGAGGGCGGGGTGGCGGTCGTTGCCGATCCACAGGAACGGGCCGGGGCCGATGATGGCTCCGCCGGCGGACAGCAGGTTCACCAGGATGGCGACGGGGTCGGCTTCGGTGGTCGGGTCCAGGTCCCGGACGGTCTGTCCGACCCAGCCGGTGAACACGTCCGGGTCTGGCACCGGGCCGGGCCGTGCGGGGCGCTCGGCGTCGGGCTGGGGGTCGTAGAGCGGGTTCGCCGCCCGGGTTGGTCGGACGTCGTCGGGGGCGGCCGTGTGCTGGGTTTCGACGGTCATCGGGGGGATCTCCGGCTGCTAGGCGGAAGGGTGCTCGGTCGGCTGCGGGGCTGGTGGGTCGCGCATCGGTCGGTGTCTCCGGTCGGGTGCGATGGTCGGGTGCCGATCGGGGGGAAGGGCGCTTCTCCGGGACGGGCAGTGGCCAAGGAACCGCGGAACGGCCTGTCGTGGCAGATCAGAGGGCGACCGTTGAGACCTGCTGCCCGGCCGGAGAAGCGCTGTTGTCGGTGACCGGATCGGGCAGGGCGGTCGGCCGACTGACCGGCACCGGTGGGCACCCTCTCTTTGCTGATCAGCAAAGAGAGGAGGTGGTCGGTCCGGTGGGCGCCCACCGCACAGTCGGTGGGCAGTCGGGTGGGCAGTCGGTGCCCACCACCGCCCCGGCGGGCGGTCGATCAGGGCGACCGGCCGGAGGCGGGTAAAGCGCTTCTCCGCCTCCTTGGCGCCCACCGGTGGGCAGGTGGCCGCTCACCAGGTGCTCACCGATGCTCAGGCGGTGGTCAGGCGCCTGGGGGAGATGTGGGGGATGGCGGTGCTGAAGACGTGGTCCACGCCGGTCAGGTAGGCGGCCGTCAGGGGTGCGGTCTCCAGCCGGTGCAGGTGCAGGACCGGCGCCGCGGCGGCCGGGCAGCCGTCCACCTTCGGCATGACCAACAGGTGGTCGTCCGCCCGGATCACGTCATTGGCCAGGCCCGCGTGCCGGGCCAGCCGCACACCGGACCGGCCGTGCAGGTCGGCGAAGAGGTCTTCGACCAGCAGCAGCCGGGTGGCTTCGGCCTGGGTGGGGGCGGTGCTCGGGTCGGGCAGGGCCAGGCGCACCCGCGCGCCGGCCGCGGCGCGTTCGGTGAGGATCCGATTCAGGTCGGGGGCGGTGTCGGCGAGGAACAGCCCGCAGGTCACCGCGATGTCGATTCGGTCGGTCGCGGTGAGCATTGCGCGGGTCCAGAGATCGCCGGGCACCGCGCTGCGGGTCGGGAACCAGGTGAGGAGTTCGTCCCGGGGCGCGGGGGTGGCCTTGTGGCGGCTGCCGAGGGTCGGCCACAGCTCGTAGGGGTCGGTGTGCAGGAGCTTGGCGGTGGCCAAGGCGTGACGGGCGTACGGGGTGCGGCTGGGCTCGTTAAGCCACCGCTCCACCGTGCGCGGGTCCATGCCGATGGCCCGGGCCAGGGACTCGACTGTGTGCTCGGAGGCCGTCAGGGCGGAGCGCAGACGGGCGTTGCCGTGCAGGGTGGTGGCGGTTGCAGGCATGATGGAACTCCCTTCATTGGGGCGTGGAGCGGCGTGCTGACTTGGCGGAAAGGCGCCGCTCCACAGACTTCCGTGGGGCTTCCTTCTGACACCTATGCTGACCTAGGTGTATCAACGTGTCAACTGGATCGGCCTAGGTGTGTTAGGTCGTGGCAGCGGATAGGCTGAACGGCATGACTGTCTCCAGCGATGACGACCGCGCCCCCTACGTCCAGGTCGCTGACGCGCTCCGTGACGAGATCAGCTCCGGCGCACTTCAGCCCGGCCAGAAGCTGCCATCTGCAAGGCAGTTGGCCGACCGCTTTGGCGTGGCTGTCATGACGGCATCCAGCGGGGTGCGGGTGCTCCGGGAGGAAGGCTTGGTCTACTCGACCCAAGGGCGCGGCACGTTCGTCCGCCGGCCTGGCGAGGACGCAGCAGCTGCCAGCATCCCCGCGAACCGCGGACTGGCCGGCCGGGTCGAGGAGCTTGAGTCGCAGGTGGAGACCCTGACCGAGCGGCTGGACGCTTTGGAGACGCTGCTCGGCAGTCGAGAGGGGTAGCCGAAGCTGTGCCAGGGGGTGGAGCGACGCTTCACGGCTCGCATGGTGACTCCCTTTCAGCTCTGTGGCTTCCTTCTGGCAGAGTCAGCAAAGCCCATGCCAGGGCAGTGATTACAGGCTGAGAGTCGATCACTCACAGGTCACTCACAGGCACAGTTCTCAGGGGGGACGAGATGCCAAGCGAGACGCCGGGAGCAGAGCCATTCATCGCAGAGTTGAAGCGCTGGAGGGACGTACGGGGCCTGTCACAGTCAGCGTTGGCCAAGGCGGTCGGCTACACGCCGTCCTACGTCTCGAAGGTGGAGAGCGGTCACCAGAAGCCGTCCGCCCCCTTCGCCGAGCAGGCTGACCGGGTGCTGCACGCTGGCGGAGCGCTCCGTCGAGCATTCAGGGAGATTGAGCAACCCGCCCGGCTCGAAGCGGCGGGCCTTCATCCTGCGGATCCGGATGCTGTGGCAGGTGACAACCAAGCCACGAGCGTCATCGTGAAGCACGACGATGCCGAGCTGTACTACGACGGCCGCACTTACCGTGCCACCCAGCGACGCCTGCTCTACAACGCGAGTCCGGACCCAATCGCCCGATACTTGATCCGCATCTCGGTCGACCGCTACCCAGGTAGCCCCGAGCGCTCGAACCGCCTCTACCGGGAAAACCCGCTCACCTGGGAGGAGATCGACCTCAGCGCGCGGGTGGGCAATGAGCCGGTTGGCTGGCGAGTCCAACACGACCGGGATGCTTTCAAGGAACTCTGGCTGCTGTTCGAGAACAGCTACGGCCGCTACCCGCTCTACCCGGGAGAGAGCACCTGGATCGAGTACTCCTACACCGTCAGCGACGACAAGTGGGGTACCTGGTTTCAGCGCGCCGTGCGGCTGCCTACGGAGCGCCTGAGCGTCCGGCTCAACTTCCCCGCCGAGCTGGACCCCGCTGTGTGGGGCACTGAGACGACCATGACCGCCGCCGCCTTCCCGTTCCGAACAGCGATCCACAAGGCTCCCACCGAGGACCGACAGGTCTTCTCGTGGACGACCGACGACCCGCCATTGCACGCTCGCTATCGCCTGGAGTGGAAGTTCCGGGCCCGGCCCAACCCTGAGGAGACTGCGCCCGTGTCCGCCAACACTGCCAGCGAGAAGATGCGATCGATCGGAGTGGTCCAGGCCGGTGACCCGATCCTTACAGGGCGAGCCCGCGCGTTCGACCTTCCGGCGGAAGCAGAGGACGTGAGGAGGGTCGTTGCAGAGCTCAACGCGGCCGCCGAGCGGGCAGCGGGCATCCACAACTTCAGCAAGGGGATGGGCGTGGCCGCTCCCCAGATTGGGATCGACCGCGCCGCTGCCATCGTGCGCACCGCTGCCGGCGAAACGCTGACCTTGCTGAACCCCCAGGTGATCGAGGAGTCCGCTGAGACGGACGAGCACTACGAGGGGTGCTGGAGCTTCTTCGACGTCCGCGGCATGGTGCCGCGCCCGCGGGCCATCACTGTCGAACATCAGGACATCGGTGGCGAGCGCCGAATCACCATCTTTGAGGATGCCGTGGCTCGCCTTGTCGCACATGAGATTGACCACTTGGAGGGGGCTCTCTACACCGCGCGCATGCGCCCCGGCGTCGAACCCATCCCCGTCTCTGAGTATCGCGGTACAGGTCGGAACTGGAGCTACGACAGCAAGCCAACGGATCGCTAGACCGGATGGCCAGGGCTGTCATGAGTTTCGCTACTTGATCAAGGGGAGTGCAGGGCACCATCGTGCGGCCCTGGCCGCTCTTTGACACTCCTGCCTTTGCCCCGCTTCGGCGGCGCCCAGGCCAGGCTGGCGGCTGGATGGCAGAAGAGCGCAAAGCCCAGAGCCCGCCGGGACTGAGGGCGGGGCGGCTCACCTACCAGGACCGGGACCCGCACGAGCAAGACCGGGGGCACTCGGCCATTGCGGTCAGGCTTAGAAGTCCCGATCGAGTCGCAACTGCTTAGGCCCCCCGATCATGCTCGGCCCCAGACCAGACAGGGCGCCAGCCAAAAGGCTCCACCACCCCGGAGCGCCTGCTTCCGGAAACCTGGTGACTCTCGGCTACGGGGTGGTCTACTCTCGCGAGAAGAGCGGAAGGGGTGAGCTATGACGGCGCACAATGACATGGCTAAGGAAGCGGAGCGTCTAAAAAGGCTCGTCGCTGGCGATCCTGCCGCGGCTACCGGTGGCCCGTACCTCGCAATATCCGCCACGAATAAAGCCATCTTCTCTGGAACCGCAGTCGAGGTGCTGGGGCATAGGTATTTGCGGCGCCCTTCGGGTCTCATTGTTCCAGAATCAGTAGCACCTGGACCCGCCCCGATCGACCTCGTGGCCACCTACATTACTCACGGCGAGATCACGGGTGAGCGTTCTGACGTCTCGGCGATTTTTGCAACTTTGAAGTCAGCTAACCTCGGTCAAGTGCTTAAGTTTACGGCGCACTGGCTGGCGCGATGCACCCTTTCCTCGGGGAGTCGGCTTGAGCTTGACCGTGCATACATTGAAGAATTCTTCCACGGAGACCGAAAGGTCCTAGCTGGTTCGCTCCTTCAGAATGGCCGCGTCGTTGTTGTTCCGCAGCTTCTTCACGTGCTTTGCAAGCTTGCGATCCTCTTCTGTCCAGCTGACGGTGAAGAACTCCCGAAGGAAATCCTTGGCCTGCTCCCCCTCGGAGTAGGCGATCACATGGCAAGCGGATTTGGCGAGGACGCCGAGGGATCCGTTCACTCGGATGGAATCCCCGGTCACCTGGCGCGAGAGTTGATTAGCAATCAGCACTTCAATCATCCTCAGGACATTGCCTCCTCCATGGGGCGGTTTACTCGGCGGTGGAGGGAGCTCTCTTCCGAAAATCCGCATCCCACTCTGGGGTCGATGGAAGATCTTTTCCATAGCTCGACAAGCGTCACCTTTGATGAGCTTGAGGTGGTTGTAATTGCGCTCTATGCCACTCTGCAGGCAAGTTTTGAGCCATTTTTCCAGGAATCGTTTTTTGGCGGCCTAGGAATCCCAAAGGAGCGGGCCCTTGCGGCTCTCGGGGTTATCTCATGCAGTCTCCCGCAGATGAAGGTCGAAATCGCTAAAGATCATCAAGGTCTCGGCGGAGGGTTTGCATGGTCGATCGGTCCGTTTGAGCAGTATCCGGTTATTTGGGCAGACGATGCGATCGCCGTCATCGACCCCAAGCTTTTGATTAATAGAATTTTTGGATGGCTTCCTTTCTTTGATGTCCAGTCTCGCCTTTCTGGCAAGCGGCGTGGGCAATTCAGGGACTATGCTGGCCGAATCAGTGAAATGTATGCGCTGGAAGTTGTGGCATCCATCGCGCCTGATCATCTGGGGAAGCGCATCTATACCGAGGATGAACTCCGGGCTGCATATGGTGCGGACATCAAAGTAGTCGATGCCGTTATTGACTATGGCGATTCGTGGGTGGTCCTTGATGTTTCGACCAGGCAGCTTATGCGAGGGTCTGTCGCTGGGACATCTGCCGAAGATGTAAAAAAGGATTTGGATGCTCTTGCGGTTAAGAAAGCCCATCAGATCCAATCTACGATCAACTGCCTTCGAGCTGATGAGAGCAGGCTCACTGGTTACCCTGCGGCGCCTGGCCGTCGGTATTATCCGGTGGTTGTGGCGAGTGAAGGGTTTCCAGTAAGCCCGGTTACAAGTCTCATGGTTGAGGATGCTCTTCGCAATGAGGGAGTGCTGCAGGCCGGTGATGTCGCGCCTCTCCAGATCGTAGATACCGTAGATCTGGAGTTGATTGAGTCGCTCGAAGAAAGCGGCAAGTCAACGTTCAATCGGATCCTGCATGATAAGCCGCAGGCAAATCTTTCCCGAATGTCAATTCGAGACTTCGTACTGGTTGAATGTGGACTCAGGTTTGAGAGGCCGAGGCGCATGGAGGCGCTCTGGAAGAAGCCATTCTCTAGGGTAATGAAGGCCGCATTTCCTGGTAGCGATCAATCAATTATTGAATGATCGTTTCGCGGCGCCTATTGGTAGCTAGCCGCAAAGGGTAGTCGGCCTCTACGCGGGCGAGCGTCCCGTTCTTCCAAATACGTTCTCGCGGGATGGCAACACAGACGGCCCCGGGCGGTGAGTCCCGGGGCCGTGTCTGGGCCGTGCGAGGTCTACCAGGGTCGACCAACGTCGACAACCAGCGACAGCGAACGGGCTGGTCAGCGAGTCGGGGAGTACCCCGCCGCTGACCAGCCCGCTACCCGATCAGAACTTGTTCTTCGGCGTGAGCCCCAGCGAGAGCCCGGACAGGCCGCGCTGGCGGCCGCCCAGCTTGCCGGCGACGGAGCGCAGGGCGGCGCCGGCCGGGGAGTCGGGGGCCGCGAGGACGACCGGGGTGCCGTCGTCGCCGCCCTCGCGCAGGCGGACGTCGATCGGGATCGAGCCGAGGACGGGGACGGTCGCGCCGACCGAGCGGGTCAGCGCGTCGGCGACGGTCTGGCCGCCGCCGGTGCCGAAGACGTCGATCATCTCGTCGCAGTGCGGGCACGGCATGCCGGACATGTTCTCGATCACGCCGACGATCTTCTGGTGGGTCTGCAGCGCGATGGTGCCGGCCCGCTCGGCGACCTCGGCGGCGGCCATCTGCGGGGTGGTGACGATCAGGATCTCGGCGTTCGGCACCAGCTGGGCCACCGAGATCGCGATGTCGCCGGTGCCCGGCGGCAGGTCGAGCAGCAGGACGTCCAGGTCGCCCCAGTACACGTCGGCCAGGAACTGCTGGAGCGCGCGGTGCAGCATCGGGCCGCGCCAGACGACCGGGGCGTTGCCCGGGGTGAACATGCCGATCGAGATCACCTTCACGCCGTGCGAGGACGGCGGCATGATCATGTCCTGGACCTGGGTGGGACGGCCCTCGACACCCAGCATCCGCGGCACGCTGTGGCCGTAGATGTCGGCGTCGACCACCGCGACCTTGAGGCCGTCGGCGGCCATCGCGGCGGCCAGGTTGACCGTCACCGAGGACTTGCCGACGCCGCCCTTGCCGGACGCGACCGCGTACACCCGGGTCAGGGTGCCCGGCTTGGCGAACGGGATCTCCCGCTCGGGGGCGCCGCCCCGCAGCAGGGTGGAGAGCTCCTTGCGCTGCTCGTCGCTCATCACGTCGAGTTCGACCTCGACCGCGGTGACGCCGGGCACGGCGGCGACCGCCTCGGTCACCCGGGTGGTGATGGTCTCGCGCATCGGACAGCCGGAGACGGTCAGGTAGACCGCGACGCGGACCGCGCCGTCCTCGGCGATCTCGACCGATTTCACCATGCCGATCTCGGTGATCGGTCGGTTGATCTCCGGGTCGTTCACGGTTGCCAGCGCCGCCCGTACGGACTCGTCCGTGACGCCGGCCGCAACCTCTGTCTCGTTGGCCATGCCTTGATGGTACGGCGCGCCGCGGCGGCGCCCGACTCGTCGGTGGCGTGCCACCGGTCACAGCAGTTCGGAGGGCTCCCGGCGCTCGTCGATCTCCTTGAGCAGCGACTGCAGCTCGGAGCGGATGAAGTCGCGGGTGGCGACCTCGCCGAGGCCCTGGCGCAGGGCAGCCACCTCGCGGGTGAGGTACTCGGTGTCGGCGATGTTGCGCTCGCTGCGGGCCCGGTCCTGCTCCATGTTGACGCGGTCGCGGTCGTCCTGGCGGTTCTGCGCCAGCAGGATCAGCGGCGCCGCGTAGGAGGCCTGCAGCGAGAGCATCAGGGTGAGGAAGATGAACGGGTAGTCGTCGAAGCGCCAGGCGACCGGCCCCACCGTGTTCCAGCCGACCCAGACGATGACCACCACCGTCATCCAGACGATGAACCGGCCGGTGCCGAGGAAGCGCGCGATCCGCTCGGAGAGCTTGCCGAACGCCTCCGGGTCGTACGCGGGCAGGGTGATCAGGCCGGGCCGGGCGGTCCGCGGCTGGTCCAGCCGGCTGCGTGCCGTGGTGCCGCTGCTGCCGCTCTCGGTGCGCTGCATCCGGCTGCCTTCCCGGGCGCGCTTCTCGCGCAGCTGGCGCAGGTGCCGGAGCTCGCCCTGGAGGCGCTGGCGCGGTGTGTCCTCCCGTCGGCCCTTGCGGTCAGCGTCCACCGGTGGCCTGCCTCTCGTGGTCCCGGCCGCCGTACGTCCCGTCGACGTGGGCGCCGCCGTACGTCCCGTCGTCGTCGGGGGTGTGCAGGGCGGCGTCGCGCCAGTCGTCCGGCAGCAGGTGGTCCAGCACGTCGTCGACGGTGACCGCGCCCAGCAGGTGGTCCGACTCGTCGACCACCGGGGCGGCGACCATGTTGTACGTCGCCAGGTAGCTGGTGATGAGGGACAGCGGCGTGTCCGGCGGCAGCGGGTCCAGGTCGTCGTCCACCAGCGAGCCGACCAGGGTGTACGGGGGCTCGCGGAGCAGCCGCTGGAAGTGCACGGTGCCCAGGTACTTGCCGGTCGGGGTCTCGCTCGGCGCCCGGCAGACGAAGACCTGCGCGGCCAGGGCCGGCTTGTTGTCGGCGATCCGCACCAGCGCGAGGGCCTCGGCGACGGTGGCGTCCGGCTCCAGCACGATCGGCTCGGTGGTCATCAGACCGCCGGCGGTGTTCTCCTCGTACGTCAGCAGCCGGCGCACCGGGGCGGCCTCGTCCGGCTCCATCAGCTGGAGCAGCCGCTCGGCCTCCTCGCCGGGCAGCTCGGACAGCAGGTCGGCGGCGTCGTCCGGGTCCATCGCCTCCAGCACGTCGGCGGCCCGCTCGTCCTTCAGCTTGCCGATGATCTCGACCTGGTCGTCCTCCGGGAGCTCCTCCAGGACGTCGGCCAGCCGCTCGTCGTCGAGCGCGGCGGCCACCTCGGCGCGGCGCTTGGCGGACAGGTGGTGCATCACGTTGGCGAGGTCGGCCGGGCGGAGCTGGTCGAAGGTGGCGAGCAGGTTGGCGGCGCCCTGGTCCTCCTCGGCGAGCGAGAAGCCGGTGACGTCGTGCCAGTCCAGGGTGAGGGTCTCGCCCTTGGCCTTGCGCAGCCGGCTCGGCCGGCCGACCTGGACGAAGACCTTGCTGATCTCCCACTCGCGGACCCGGGTCTGCACCATCGCCACGTCCAGGACGGTGACCTCCTCCTGCGTCCTGGTGCGCACCACGCGGCGGTCCAGCAGTTCGGCGAGGACGAGGGTCTCGGAGGGGCGCTGTTCGAAGCGGCGCATGTTGATCACGCCGGTGGTGAGCACCTGGCCGGACTCCAGGCTGGTGATCCGGGTCATCGGCAGGAAGATCCGGCGCCGGCCGACCACCTCCACGACCAGTCCGAGGACCCGGGGCGGCCGTCCGCCGATCCGCAGCGAGACCACCACGTCCCGGACCCTGCCGACCTGGTCGGCGTTGGGGTCGAAGACCGCCACGCCCGCGAGGTGGGAGATGAAGACCCGGCTGCCTGCCCCTGCCATGGCTCCTCGACTCCCTCGCTGCCCGTGCGGCGCCCGCCCTGACGCCCGCGGCCAAGGCTACCCGGGCGGGCGGGGCGCAGCCCGCCGAGCCACGGCCCGGTGGTGACGGCCCGGTGGAGCCGGTCCGGCGGCGGCCGTGCGGTGCCGGCTGTGCGGCGGTGACGGCCCGGCTCCGGCCGGCGCGGGCTCCGGCCGGGTGATGACGGCGCGCCACGCCGGGACGGCAGCCCGCCGGCGGGTCAGCGCCCCCGGCGCCGGAGCAGCAGCTTGGGCAGGCCGGCCGGCATCGGCAGCCGGGTGGTGACGGGCGAGGGCATCGGCGCGGCCGCCAGCGAGCCCTCCGGCATCGAGCCGGGCTGCTCGGTGAGTTGCCGCCCCTCGGCGCCGGCCGGCTCCAGCCGCAGCACCCGGCACTCGCGGGCCCAGCGGTCGGTGACGGTGTCGGTGTCGGGGGCGTTCAACCGCTTGCCCTTGAGCTCCTCCACGGCGCCGAGCCAGCCCTCGCTGCCGGGCGTCAGTTCGGTGACCCGGGCGGTCCAGCCGGTGAGCCGGCCCCACTTGTCCTTGCTGCGGACGGTCACCTCGGCGGCGCCGCCGGCGGTGAGCCCGTGCAGCGGCTGCTCGCCGCCGTCGCCGACCACGACCACGGCGCCGTCGTACCAGGCGTGCCACAGGGCCCGGCTCTGCCGCTCCCCGTCGGCGCGGACCCAGAGCAGCCCGGACTTCTTCGCGGCCTCCTCCAGGAGGGCCCGGTCCAGGAAGTCGGCGGCGGTCGCGGCGGCGGCAGGCGTGCGGTCCATGGCCGACAGCGTACGGCCTGCTGCCCGCCGGGTGTCTCAGCGGTCAGGACGACAGTTCCGTCCGCCAGGAAGGGGCCTTACCGTAGTGACGTCCGGCCGACCGCCGGCCCCGTCACCCGCGACCACCCGCCGCGCGGCCCGACCACCAGAGGAGAGCCGTGCCAGCCGTCCGGTCCGACGCCGCCGACACCGCCGTTCCCGTCACCACCGGCACCGGGCCGGCCCCGCACGCCCTGCCCCGGACCGACCTGCTGCTGCTCGCCGTCTCCATCGGCGGCATCTCGCTCTCCGCCCCGCTGATCAGCGCCACCGCCGCGCCCGCCCTGGCAATCGCGCTGTGGCGCAACGTGATGTCGGTCGGCGTGCTGGGCCCGTACGCGCTGCTGCGCCACCGGGCCGAGCTGCGGGGGATCGGCCGCCGGGCCCTGCTGCTCGCGATGGCGGCGGGGGCGCTGCTGGCGGTGCACTTCGCACTCTGGATGCCCAGCCTGCGGATGACCTCGGTGGCCTCGGCGACGGCGCTGGTGACCACCACGCCGCTCTGGACGATCCTGCTGATGCGGGTGTTCGGGGTCCGCGCGCCGCGCCTGGTGTGGGCGGGCATGTGCGTGGCCTTCGCGGGCGTCCTGGTGCTCACCGGCGTCGACCTCTCGCTCTCCCCGCGGGCGCTGCTCGGCGACGCGCTGGCGCTCGGCGCGGGGCTGGCCGCGGCCGGGTACGTGCTGCTCGGCGCGGAGGTCCGCAAGAGCGTCAGCACGACCGCGTACACGCTGGTCTGCTACGCCACCACCTCGGTCGTCCTGCTGGCGATCTGCCTGGTGGCGGGGACCCCGCTGGCCGGCTGGTCCGGCGGGGTCTGGTGGCAGATCGTGGCGCTGATGGTCAGTGCGCAGCTGCTCGGCCACTCGCTGAGCAACCGGGTGGTGAACACCCTGGGCCCGTCCGTGACGTCCACCGCGATCCTGCTGGAGACGCCGGGCGCCGCGCTGATCGCGGCGCTCTGGCTGGGCCAGTGGCCGCCGGTGGCCGCCTACCCGGCGGTCGCGCTGATCCTGCTGGGGCTCGTCCTGGTGGCCCGCGGCGGCCGCCGCTGAGCCCTGCGCGCCGGGCCGCCGGAGGGCCCGCGCGCTGCCGCCGTCGCGCCGGTCACCCGGGCGCGGCAGCTCCGCGCCCGGCACCGGCGGACGGAGCGCCGCCGGCCGCGGCTACAGCCAGCCGTTGCGGCGGAAGCCCCGGTACATCCCGACGCAGATGGTCGCCACGCCGAGCAGCACCATCGGATAGCCGTACTTGTGGTGCAGCTCGGGCATGTAGTCGAAGTTCATCCCGTACACGCCGGTGATCATGGTGGGCACGGCGAAGATGGCCGCCCAGGCGGTGATCTTGCGCATGTCCTCGTTCTGCGCAACGGAGACCTGCGCCAGGTTGGCCTGGAGCAGCGAGTTCAGCAGTTCGTCGAAGCCGTGCACCTGCTCGGTCACCCGGGCCAGGTGGTCGGCGACGTCCCGGAAGTACTTCTGGATGTCCGGGTCGACCAGCCGCTGGAGCGGCTCGGAGAGCTGCTGCATCGGCCGCAGCAGCGGGGTCACCGCCCGCTTGAACTCCAGCACCTCGCGCTTGAGCTGGTAGACCCGGCCGACGTCGGTGCCCTTGCCGCCCTTGTTGGCGAAGACGTCGAACTCGATCTCGTCCACGTCGCTCTGCAGCCGGTTGGCGACCTCCAGGTAGTTGTCCACCACGTGGTCGGCGATCGCGTGCAGCACGGCGGACGGGCCCTTGGCGAGCAGTGCGGTGCCGTCCGCGCCGTCGACGTCCTGCTCCATCCGGCGCCGCAGCTCCTGCAGCGAGCTGTGCCCGCCGTGCCGGACGGTGATCACGAAGTCCTGGCCGGCGAAGACCATCAGCTCGCCGGTGTCGACCACCTCGCTGGTCGGGGTGAGCTGGTCGTGCTCGACGTAGCGGATGGTCTTGAACACGGCGAACAGCACGTCGTCGTAGCGCTCGACCTTGGGGCGCTGGTGGGCGTGCACCGCGTCCTCGACGGCCAGCGGGTGCAGGCCGAAGCGCTGCGCGATGCCCTCGAACTCGGCCTCGGTCGGCTCGTGCAGCCCGATCCAGCTGAACGAACCCGGGGTGCCCTGGAGCTGCTTGGCGGCCTTGACCCGGCGGGCGGCCTCGCGGGGGCTGCAGGTCTCGCCGTGCCGCTTGCCGTCCTGGTAGACCGCGCAGTCGACGACCGCCGAGGGCGACTGGCCGGGGTGGATCGAGTCGTACGCGTCGTCGCCCGGGCGGCGGCGGTGCGGGCGGACGGCGGCGCGCAGGTTGTTGATCATCGACATGGCAGGCTCCTTGGGCAGGAGCCGTCGCACGGCGGCACGTCGGAGGGGCCGTGGTGCGGCGGCGAGGAACACCGATGGAATCCGGTGCCTGCGGTCGGCCCTCGGCCTTGCTGGGGCGCGATGCGGGACGACGAGGCTCCGGGGAGGGTGCTCTCCCGGCCCGATGTGACGCCGCCTCAGTCACCTCGGCAGGCGCAGCTGTTTCAGCTGGAGAGGTGAGGGGTACGGGGAAGGCGTCCGGGCCGGGTAGAGCTGCCGGTACTGCATGGTCGGCTGGTATCCACCGCAACCACCTCCTTCACGCCGCTGCCCCGGGCGACAGAAGTCCCCGGTGGTCAGCTGCTCACATTAACAGCTGACCGGGCCCGGCCGCTGGGGTGTTCACGGGCCGGTTCCCGGGGGCGGGTTACGCTCACCGGCATGGCGCACGACTTCCCGCTCTTCGGCGACCCGTCCAGTGACCCGCACGGCCCCGGCCGGCACACCCGCGAGGCCGTGCTGGCCGCCGTCGAGGCCCGGCTGCTGACCACCTTCGGCGAGCCGAGCGGCCGGGCGGCGGTGACCTTCCTCGGCACCGACCGGATCGAGGTGCTGCGCTTCGGCCCGGACACCGAGGGGCTGGTCCGCTACGCCACCCTCGGCATGGCCGCGACGCCGATGGCGGACCCGACCGCGGTGGTCGCCGACCCGGTGCGCGGCCCCCGCGCGGAGCTGGTGCTGACCGTCCGGGGCGGGCGCGACGACGTCCTCAGGACACTGGCCACCTTCGCGGCGACGCCGCAGGTGGAGGGCCTGGTGGTGGCGCCCGGCGGTTCGCTGGACCTCGGCTCCCCGCTCTGGGCGGGCGCGCCGTTCACCTCGGTGCTGGCCGCCGAGCCGGGCGGGCTGGTGCCGGACCTGGAGCTCGACGAGCCGGCCGATCCGGTGCGGTTCCTGCCGCTGCTGCCGATGACGCCCAACGAGGCCGGCTGGAAGCGGGTGCACGGCGCGGCCGCCCTGGAGGAGCTCTGGCTGCGGCACGGGACCGACCTGCGGGACCCGCTGCGCCGCGCCGTCCCGCTGGACTGAACCCGCCCCGGCGCGGGCCCCGCCCGGGCGCCGTCAGCCGTGGTCGGCGATGAACCCGAAGACGCCGTCGGCGGTCAGCTGGACGGCGATCGCGGAGAGCAGCAGGCCCGACAGCCGCGTGATCAACACCACACCGCCCTCCTTGATGACGGTGATGATGAGCAGCGAGAAGCGCATCGTCAGCCACATCACCACGTGCATGGCGACGATGGCGCACCAGACCGCGAGCTCCTGCCCGCCGGTGTCCGCGGCCTGGACGGCGAGGATGACGGCCACGATCGCGCCCGGGCCGGCCAGCAGCGGCGTGCCCAGCGGGACGAGGGCGACGTTCACCTCCTTGGTCTGCGTCGGCTCCTCGATCTTGCCGGTCAGCAGGTCGAGGGCGATCAGCAGCAGCAGGATGCCGCCGGACACCTGCAGCGCGGGGACGGAGACGTGCAGGTAGTCCAGGATCTGCCGGCCGAACAGGCCGAAGGCGGTGATCACGCCGAGCGCCACGGCGGCGGCCTGCCAGGCCATCCGGCGGCGGACCTTGTGGGCCCGGCCGGAGGTCAGCGCCAGGAAGATCGGGATGGTGCCCGGCGGGTCCATGATCACGAAGAGGGTGACGAACAACGACCCGAACGTCGTGACGTCGAAGAAGCTCATGCCCGAATTGTCCGATTGTGGAACGTCCGTTGCACCCCCGGGCCCTGACGGCGCGCGGGCGGATCTCGGTGGGCGGATCTCGCGCGGGCGCGTGGGGGTGCGGGCGGGCGGGCGCCGCCAGGGACGCGCCGAGGACCCGCGCCGGGCGCCCGGCGGTGCGCCGGGTCGGACCCCGGCCGGGACCCGGCCGGGCGTCGGGCGTCCGGCGGGCGTCGGGCGGTGGTGAACCGACCGGGCGTCAGCCGGTGACCGGCGCGGCCCCCGTCGCTTGCGCCAGCAGCGCCTCGTACACCTCGGGGTCGGTGGTGTGCGCGCCGAGCCGGACCGTCTTGCGGCTGCCGTGGTAGTCGCTGGAGCCGGTCGTCAGCAGGCCCAGGTCGGCGGCCAGGCCGCGCAGATGGGCGCGGGTCTCCTCGTCGTGGTCCATGTGGTCCACCTCCAGCGCCGCCAGGCCCGCCGCCGCCAGGCCGGCGATGGTCTCGTCCGAGACCGTCCGCCCGCGCTTGACCGCGCCCGGGTGGGCGAAGACCGGCACGCCGCCGGCCGCCCGGACCAGCCGGACCGCCTCGACCGGATCGGTCTCGTGCTTGCGGACGTCGGCCCGGCCGCCGTTGGCCAGCCAGTCGGCGGTGAAGGCGTCCGAGACGGTCGCCACCACGCCGGCCTCCACCAGCGCGCTGGCGATGTGCGGCCGGCCCACCGAGCCCGCGCCCGCGATCCGCTCCACCTGCTCCCAGGTGATCGGCGCGCCCAGCTCCCGGCAGCGCTCGACCACCGCCCGGCCGCGCCGGAACCGGTCCGTGCGGACCAGCTCGCGCTCCTGGGCGAAGGCCGGTTCGGCCGGGTCGAAGAGGTAGGCCAGCAGGTGCAGGCTGATGCCGTCGGTGTGGCAGGACAGCTCGGCGCCCGGCACCAGGGTCAGCCGGCTGCCGGCCGGCAGCGCGCGCACCGCCGCGGTGGCCTCGGCGTGGCCGGAGACGGTGTCGTGGTCGGTCAGCGCCACCACGTCCAGGCCCGCCGCGACGGCGGCGGCCACCAGCTCGGCGGGGCTGTCGGTGCCGTCGGAGGCGTTGCTGTGGGCGTGCAGATCGATGCGCACGGGTGTCAGGGCTCCTGGGGGTCGACGCTCGCCGGGTCCGCCTCAGGATAGTCAGGGCCCGCCGGCCCGCCGGCCCGCCGCCCTGGCCCGGCCGTCCGTCCCGGCCCGCCCGGGCCGCCCGTTCGTGCCCGCCCGGCCGCCCGTGCCCGGCGGGCCTGGCCGCGCGGGCGCCCGCCGGGGGAGGCCCGGCCCGCGTCAGCCCAGCAGACGCGGGGTGAGCGCGCCGCAGGGCAGCAGGTCCAGCTCGGCGCCGGCCTCGCGCAGGTCGGTGAGCACCAGTTCGTCGTACATCACCAGGGCCGACTGCTCCGGCCAGGCGATCGCCCACAGCCAGAGGCCGCGGGCCTCGCCGGCGAACACCGCGCGGTCGGCCGGTGCGTCGGGGACGTGGAACATCGGGGTGGGCCGCCCGGCCGCCAGCAGCTTGGCGTCGGCGGGCTTGTAGAGCGAGACGGAGTCGCCCGGGTCGGGCCCCGGCAGCCCGGCGTAACGGGCGCCCAGGCCGACGCCCAGCTCCTCGGCCACCAGCACCAGTTCGCCGAAGCCGCCCAGCGGGGCCGGCCCGGCGCAGGCGACGGCGGTGGCGCGGGCTCCCGAGACGTCGTCACCGACGTGCGCGATCCCGGTGTAGAGCCAGCCGACCGGCAGTGGCCAGGGCAGCCAGACGGGCACCTGCGAGCGGGCCACGGCCACGCCCAGTGCCTCCACGCTCGGGGGCAGTACGGGCTGCATCGGGTGCACCGCTCCGTGCCGGTCGCACTGCCAGGTGTCTGAGAACAGACCGGGGGCGCGGACCCGACCGGCGCACCTCGGGCAGCTTGGCTCGCCCCTCATAGCCGACAACGCTCCTCCCTCCGGACCGCCGCGTCAAGGACGATCACCCGTACGGAGTGCGTCGCGCCATCTGCCGGTGCGTCGGCCACCCGCACCGGCGGGCTGTGCGGGCGGTCCCGGCTAGGGGATGTCCAGCGGCGGGCGGCGGCAAACGTCACGGGCCCGGCCCGGAACGCACTGACGCCCCGTCATCGACTGTGCGGTGACGGGGCGTCAGTGGGGTATCGGAACGTCGGAAGCGGGTGCTTCGCAGGATTCCGGGGCGGTCTCCGGGCTCTCGGCCGGGGCTGCGCCGGGCGGCGTCAGATGGTCTTGCACGGGCGGATGAGCAGACGCTCGCCGGTCCGGGCCGCGGCCTGGACCAGCTCGTTCACGGTCTCGGCGTCGGCGATCAGCCGGTCGGTGGCCGCGCCCTGGGCGTCGTCCAGTCGGAGGATCTCGAAGCGCATGGGCCTCTCCTTTCCTGGCCCCGGGGACCGGGGCGGTTGTGGCTGAGTCGGGATCAGCCCCTTCAAGGTCTGTCGGGTCGTGCGTTCGGCGGTCTGCTGCTGCAAGCGTGCCCCCCTGGTCGCCGGGACTGCCGGCACCTCATGGACCACTGTGGCGCGGTGCTGATTCCGGGTGGTTGCCCGCCCGTGAAGTCCCGGTTTCGGCTGACTGGCGTGGATCGGCGCAGTCGTACGGCCGGTCGTCGGTTCAACAGGCCGTCGTCGGTTCAACAGGCTCGGGATGATCGAAGATTCCCGGACAGACTCAAATATTACCGGAACTAACGAATTCTGTCCCGGGTGAAAGCGCGGAACCGTCCGGGAGACGTCGGTCCACCCGCCCCCCGCCCCGGCGCAGGCCGCTCCGCCGGGGCGGATCCGTGCAGGTCAGGACCAGAACTGGGCCAGTGCCGCGGCCGTGTCGGCCGGCTGCTCGGCGTTCGGGGAGTGCCCGGCGTCCTCGACGACCACGCGGCGGGCCCCCAGCCGCAGCGCCATCCGGGACTGCTCCTCCACCGGCCAGGCGTAGTCCCGGACCCCGGAGAGCACCAGCTTGGGCAGGCCCGGAGTGGCGGCCGCCAGTTCGTCGACCCGGTCCGGGCCGGAGATCAGGTGCCCGCCGGTGGTGATCAGCGACTGCGGGACGTTGGCCAGCCACCGCTCGTGCAGGAACCGCGCCACGTCGGGGGCCGGGCGGCGGGCCGGGTCGCCGCTGCCCTCCTCCATCTGCTGCAGGATCTGCCAGATGGACTCCAGGTCCATCGTCTGCAGGGCGTCCACCAGCAGCTTGGTGCGGGCGGCCTCGGAGGGCTCGATCGCCCCCGGGCCGGTCGAGAGCAGCGTCAGCGAACTCCACGGCAGCGGTCCGTCGGCGCCCAGCAGGGCCTCCCGGACCACCAGGCCGCCGAAGGAGTGCCCCAGCAGGTGCAGCGGCCCCCCGCCGTCCAGCAGGGCGCCCAGCGCCCGGACGTCCGCGCCCAGGGCCGCGACGGCGTACGCGGCCGGGTCGTCCGGGCCGCCGCTCTGGTACTGGCCGCGCTGGTCCACCGCCACCACCCGGTAGCCCGCCCCGGCGAGCGGCTCCAGGAGGGCGACGAAGTCCTCCTTGCTCCCGGTGAAGCCCGGCACCAGCAGGGCCGTGCCGAGCGGCTCGCCGGCCGGGTCCGCCCACAGGGCGGCGAACTCCCCGCGCGCGGTGGTCAGCCGCAGCGAGCGCGCGCAGCCGGGCAGGGTCAGGAACGGCGGGGTGCTCATCGTGCGGTCTCCTCCAGGGCGGGGCCGGTCGCAGTACCTTCCGAGCCTAGCCACCGGGCCGGGCGGCGCGGTCGCACCGACGCGGCACCGCGGACGCGGCGGGGCGGGCGGGTACGCCGGACGGAGCAGCGGCCCCGGTGGCCCTCCCGGGCCGGAACGGCCGAGGCGGGCCGGCCCCCGGTGGGGGGACCGGCCCGCCTCGGTGGATGCCGGGTCAGACCGCCGGGTCAGACCGCCGGGGCGGCCTCGCCGCCGGCGGCGGGGCGGCGGGTGCGGGTGCGGCGGCGCGGGGCGGCCTCACCCTCCGCCTTCGGCTCCGCCTTGGCGGCGGCCGGGGACTCGGCCTTCGGCTCGGCCTTGGCCGGAGCCTCGGCGGCGGCCTCGGTCACCGCGGCGGCCGCGGTGCCCTCACCGGCGGCGGCGCTGCGGGGGCGGCGGCGACGACGGCGCGGGGCGCCCTCGCCGTCGGCCGCGGCCGGGGCGTCGGAGACCGCGGTCGCGGGGGCGACGGCCTCGACCACGGCGGCGTCGGCCACCGCGTCGGCGGAGGCCGAGCCGCCGCGGGTGCGGCGACGCTCACGGGTCTTGCGGGCGGGCTTCTCCTCGGCCGCCTCGGCGGCCGGAGCCGCCGGGCCGCGCCCGGAGCCGGTGGCGGTGGCGGGCTTGCCGCCCCGGCCCCGGCCGCCGGCCGAGCGGGAGCCGCGGCCGCCGGTCTCGCCGAGGTCCTCGACCTCCTCGGCGCCCAGGCCGGCCCTGGTCCGCTCGGCGCGCGGCAGCACGCCGGTGGTCCCGGGGGCGATCTTCAGCAGTTCGTAGAGGTGCGGGGAGGTCGAGTAGGTCTCCTCCGGCTCCGGGAACTTCAGGTCCAGAGCCTTGTTGATCAGCTGCCAGCGCGGGATGTCGTCCCAGTCCACCAGCGTCACGGCGGTGCCGGACGCGCCGGCCCGGCCGGTGCGGCCGATCCGGTGGAGGTAGGTCTTCTCGTCCTCGGGGCACTGGTAGTTGATGACGTGCGTGACGCCCTCGACGTCGATGCCGCGGGCGGCGACGTCGGTGCAGACCAGGACGTCGACCTTGCCGCCGCGGAAGGCCCGCAGGGCCTGCTCGCGGGCGCCCTGGCCGAGGTCGCCGTGGACGGCGCCGGCGGCGAAGCCGCGCTGGGTCAGCTGGTCGGAGACGTCGGCGGCGGTGCGCTTGGTGCGGCAGAAGATCATCGCCAGCCCGCGGCCCTCGGACTGCAGGATCCGCGAGACCATCTCGACCTTGTCCAGCGAGTGGGCGCGGAAGATGTGCTGGGTGGTGTTGGCCACGGTGTGGCCGGTGTCGTCCGGCGCGGCGGCCCGGATGTGGGTCGGCTGGCTCATGTACCGGCGGGCGAGGCTGATGACCTGGCCCGGCATGGTGGCCGAGAACAGCAGGGTCTGCCGCTTGGCGGGCAGCATGGTGAGGATCTTCTCGACGTCGGGCAGGAAGCCCAGGTCGAGCATCTCGTCCGCCTCGTCCAGGACGAGCGCGCGGACCTTCGAGAGGTCGAGCTTGCGCTGCCCGGCGAGGTCCAGCAGGCGGCCGGGGGTGCCGACGATGATGTCGACGCCCTTCTTCAGCGCCTCGACCTGCGGCTCGTAGGCCCGGCCGCCGTAGATGGCGAGCACGCGGACGTTGCGGACCTTGCCGGCCGTCTGCAGGTCGTTGGTGACCTGGGTGCACAGCTCGCGGGTCGGGACGACGATCAGCGCCTGCGGGCTGTCGCAGAGCTGGTCCTCGGTCGCCCGGCCGGCGTCGATGTCGGCGCGGACGACGACGCGCTCGATCAGCGGCAGGCCGAAGCCCAGGGTCTTGCCGGTGCCGGTCTTGGCCTGGCCGATGACGTCGTGCCCGGTCAGGGCGACCGGAAGGGTCATCTCCTGGATCGGGAAGGGGTGGATGATGCCGACGGCCTCCAGGGCCTCGGCGGTCTCCGGGAGGATTCCGAGCTCACGGAACGTGGTCTTCGTGGGTTCAGCGGTGGTGGACAGGGTGCTGCCTCTTCCATGTGGGAGGGCCGAGAGCGAGAGGGCGGCGGGCAGCCGCGCGGCTGCGCCGGGGCCGGATCGGCCCAGTCACAGCTGCGTGGACGCACAACCGCGCCGGTCCCTGCGGCCGGCCGAGGTCGGACGGCCCGTGAAGGCGCGTCGCCCGGCGGCGTGGGGGAGGATTTCCCGTGAGGGACCCGGCGCGGGACCTTCGCCTTCGGCGCGGTCCGCGGCGGCCCTCGCTCGGCCACTGATGCGGTGCCAAGGCTTGAGGTCCAAGCCAAGGTCGGAGCCGATCGGCTCTCCGACCGGGCATCCGCGTACGTGAGCGCCCGGCATCCGGGCGGGACATGTCCGGCTAGGACGACATCCGTTCGGAGCGGGCTCGCCCGGTCCGCCGGAAGCGGCGGAACCATGCGAGCACTACGGGCCTCCCTACCACCATACAGTCACGCGACGACTCGAACACGTGACGCGGGTGACACGGCCGCCGGGGCGGGCGGCCGACGGCTGCCGGGCCCGGGCCGGGGTCCGCGCCGCCGCCGGCCGCCGCGGCCCCGTCCGCGCCCTCGGCCACCGGGGCGGACCCCGGCCGGGACACCGCTCCGCCGTCCGCCCGCCCCCGGCCGGGCGGGCTAAGGTGGCGAGCCATGGAGACCCAAGGTGAGACCCAGGACGTCGGGGCCGGTTCGATCGGTGACTGGGCCAGTCGCTCGGCCGACCCGGGGTACCGGGCGGCGGTGGTGGACCTGCTCGGCGCCCTCGCGTACGGCGAGCTGAGCGCCTTCGAGCGGTTGGCCGAGGACGCCAAGTTCGCGCCCGGCCTGGCCGACAAGGCCGCGCTGGCCCGGATGGCCTCCGCCGAGTTCCAGCACTTCCAGCTGCTGCACGACCGCCTCGCCGCGGTCGGCGCGGACCCGGACGAGGCGATGACCCCCTTCGTCGAGCCGCTGGAGGGCTTCCACCGGCTGACCGCGCCGTCCGACTGGCTGGAGGGCCTGGTCAAGGCGTACGTCGGGGACGCCATCGCGACCGACTTCTACCGCGAGGTGGCCGTCCGGCTGGACGACGACACCCGTGACCTGGTGCTCGGGGTGATGGCCGACACGGGCCACGCCCAGTTCGCCGTGGACAAGGTGCGCCAGGCCATCGAGGAGAACCCGCGGGTGGGCGGCCGGCTGGCGCTCTGGGGCCGGCGGCTGATGGGCGAGGCGCTCAGCCAGGCCCAGCGGGTGGTGGCCGAGCGGGACGCGCTGTCGAACCTGCTGGTCGGCGGCGCGCAGGTGCAGGGCTTCGACCTGGTCGAGGTCGGCAAGATGTTCAACCGGATCACCGAGGCGCACACCAAGCGGATGGCCGCCCTGGGCCTGGCCTCCTGACCGCGCCCCTGTCCTGAGGGCGGGCTCCTGGCCCGCGCGGCCCCGGCCGCGCCGCACGGCCGGTCGTCCCGTCCCGGGGCGGCCGTCCCACGGGCCCCGGCCGGTCAGGCCGGGCGCCGCCGGCCCGCGTGCCGCGCGGCGCCGTGGCGGTGCGCACCCGCCCGGCGGGGCGCCCGGTCCGGCCGGGCGAGCACCGAGACCAGCAGCGCCGAGCCGGTGGCCGAGATCGCCAGCACCACGGCGGGCAGCGCCCCGCCCAGGGCGTAGTGCGCTATCACCCCGCTCACCAGCGCGGCCACCACCGCGGTGCCGAAGGTCAGGGCGCGCGAGGCCGGGAAGTGGTCCGGGAGGCCGGCCAGCGCGAAGGCGCCGACCAGCAGGCCGATCAGGACGAAGGCGACCGTTTCGACGAGCAAGAGCTGCCTCCTGGGATCGCGGTGTGCGGCTGCCCGTGCCCGTACCCGCAAGCGAACGGTCGTACACCCGGTGCCCGAGCGGGCACGGTCCGCACCCGCTCCGCCGGCCCGGCCGCCGGCCGGGAACGCACCGGTGCCCCGCCCCTCGACGAGGGACGGGGCACCGGTGGACCGTCTCAGATGGTGCCGAAACCGACCTTGCGGACGGTCGGCTCGCCGATCTCCACGTACGCCAGGCGCTCGGCCGGGACGATGACGCGGCGGCCGTGCTCGTCGGTCAGCGTGAGGAGCTTCGAGGTGCCCTCCAGCGCCTTCGCGACCGCGCTCTCGACCTCATCGGCAGTCTGCGGGCTCTCGAGAACGATCTCTCGGGGCGCATTCTGCACGCCGATCTTGACCTCCACGGCTTCCGTCCCTCCGGGGTTGCAGCCATCCACGCGCGGGAGCCGGACCGCCTGGGAACAGGCGTTCGTGGCCACCGCGCCGTACAGCCTCACCATAGAGCACGAGCTGCGCACTGAGGTGAAGGTCAGGAGATCGCCTATTCGGCTGCGGGCTCGGCGCCGCCCTCGGCACCCTGCTCGCCCGGGTGCATCGGGAAGCCCTTGAGACCGCGCCAGGCCAGGCTGGCGACCAGCCGCACGGCCTCGTCGTGCGGGATCTCCCGGCCCTGCGAGAGCCAGTAGCGGGCGGTGATCTGGGCCAGCCCGCAGACGCCGGCCGCGAGCAGCTTGGCCTCCGCCTCGGGCAGGTCGGTGTCCTCCGCGATGACCTGGCTGACCAGGGTCGCGCTCAGGTCGGCGGCCCGGTCGACCCGCTCGCGCACGGCCGGCTCGTTGGTCAGGTCCGACTCGAAGACCAGCCGGAACGCGCCGGACTCGCTGGCGACGTAGTGGAAGTACGCCTCCATCGTCGCGGCCACCCGCTGCTTGTTGTCGGTGGTCGCCGACAGCGCGGTCCTGGTCGCCTCGACCAGGGCGTCGCAGTGCTTGTCGAGCAGCGCGAGGTAGAGCTCCAGCTTCCCGGGGAAGTGCTGGTACAGCACCGGCTTGCTGACCCCGGCGCGGTCGGCGATGTCGTCCATGGCCGCGGCGTGGTAGCCCTGGGCGACGAACACCTCCTGTGCGGCGCCCAACAGTTGTTCACGGCGGGCGCTTCGCGGCAGGCGGGCACCGCGCGGGCGCTCCTGCGCCTCCTGGATGGCCGTCACGGCGCTCCTCACTTCACGGGATCTACAGCACGGGCAAGGTGACTGATTCTACTTTTGGGTAACCACATCCGCGCCGGGTGAAGCCGATAAAAGCACGGAACCCCCTTGTGGGGAGCCCACAATACGGGTCTGACCACGGCTGTTGGCAGTGGTGCGGTCCCGGAACGGTACCTTCCCGGGGCCTGGGATTTCCTTCCCGGGGCTCACTACCATCGTCCTCCATGAGCGCTGAGCAGCAGGTGGAGCCGATGGCCGAGGGCGGGACGCGTGCGCGCGCGGAGGTCCGGACGGTCGAGATCCCCGGGGCGGTACTGGCGGTGAGCGGGCCGGTGGGGACCGGCCCGCGGGACGGCGCGCAGCTGCCGCCGGCGCTGTTCGTGCACGGGCTCGGCGGCTCGTCCGACAACTGGACCGAGCTGATGGACGAGCTCTCCGACCTGGTCTCCGGCGAGGCCGTGGACCTGCCGGGCTTCGGCCGCTCGGCCCCGCCCGCGGACGGCAACCTGTCGCTGTCCGGGCACGTCAGGGCCGTGATCGGCTACCTGGAGGCGTCCGGCCGGGGCCCGGTGCACCTGTTCGGCAACTCGCTCGGCGGCGCCGTCGCCGTCCGCCTCGCCGCCCTGCGCCCCGACCTGGTGCTCAGCCTGACGCTGATCTCCCCGGCGCTGCCCGAGCTGCCGCCGCAGCGCACCGCCTGGCCGACCGGCCTGCTCGCGGTGCCGGGGGTGCCGGCCCTGATGCGGCGGATGCCGTCGAACGGCCGCAGCGTCGAGGACGCCACCGAGGGCCTGCTGCGGCTGGTGTACGGCGACGTCGCCGCGGTGCCGGCGGAGCGGCGGGCCGCCGCCGTCGCCGAGTACCGCCGCCGGACGGGGCTGCCGTACGCGATGCAGGTGATGGTCGGCTCGGCCCGCGGGATCGTCTCCGCCTACACCGAGCGCGGCGAGCAGTCGCTCTGGCGGCAGGCCGAGCAGGTCCGGGTGCCGGTGCTGCTGGTGTACGGGCTGAAGGACAAGCTGGTCTCCTACCGCTCCGCCCGGCGGGCCTGCGCGGCCTTCGCCGACGCCCGGCTGCTGGTGCTGCCCGAGTCGGGGCACGTGGCGATGATGGAGTACCCGGCGCAGGTGGCCCGGGCCGCCCGCGAGCTGCTCACGGAGCTGTCGGCGGGCCTGGCGGCGCGGCCGGAGGACTGGTCGGCGGCCCCGGCGGAGCCTTCGGCCGGGACGCCGGCGGAGCCGCCCGTCGTGCCGGGGACGGCGATGCCGGCCGTGGCGGAGACGGCCGACGGGGGCGCCGGGAGCGTGGGCGCCTAACGCCCCGGATCAGGGTTGGTCACGCCCGTTCACTCGTTCAGGTGGCAAGCGGGCAGGTGGCCGATGGATCGTCGGCGGTCCGTCCTACCTTTTTGGTGTCGGACCGAACAGGTGTGGGGGAGCAGCAGCCGCCGGGGTGCCCAGGGGGCGGCTGGAAGAGGGGGGCCCGGCGGGCCGGTGTGCGGCCTGTCGGGCGGCACGACCGGGCCGCCCATGAGCGGTGCCCCTCCGGGATCGCGGTGTCGCCGGCCGATCCGGCTCCTCAGCTCCTCGACTGCTGAAGCAATCCGTTGATCCGCTCTGCTCTGGAGGTCTTCGTGCGCGTCGCACTGCTCACCGAGGGCGCCCGGCCGTACGCACAGCGTGGCGGCCCGGGCTGGAGTGCCCGGCTGGCCGAGGGCCTGCGCGAGCACGAGTTCGAGCTGTACCTGCTGGCCGGCCCGGCCGGCCGGGGCGGGGCGGCGGACGGGCCGGCCGGCGTCCAGGGGCGCTTCGACGCCGTCCACGAACTGCCGATGTGGGGCGTGCGGCCGGCCGGACGCGGGCCCGCCGCCCTGCGCAGGCGCCAGTACCTGCGGGCGTACGAGCAGCTGGTCCGGGCCCTGGTGATGCCGCGGGAGCGCGGCTCCTTCGGCCCCGGGCTCTACCGGCTGGCCGAGCTGGCCCGGGCGGACGGTGCGCTGCCCGCCTTCCTCGCCTCGGGCCGGGCCCAGCGGGTCCTCGAACGCGCCTGGAGATCGCCCGGCGCCGACACCGCGGCCGGACAGCCGATGGTCCGGGACGTCCTGGTCGCCGCCGACCTGCTGGAGCAGTGCCTGCGGCCGCTCTCCGCGCCCTGGTACGGCACCGGGCCCGGCGGCCTCGGCGCGGCCGACGTCTGCCACGTGATCGGCACCGGCCCCGCGGCCCTGCCCGCGCTCGCCGCCAAGCAGCTGCACGGGGTGCCGTTCGTGGTCACCGAGCACGGGCTGCACCTGCGCGAGCAGTACGCCGGCTACCGCGAGGCGCCCTACCGCTGGCCGGTCCGGGCCCTGCTGCTCACCTTCTTCCGGCTGCTCACCGAGGAGACCTACCGGCAGGCCGCCCTGCTCACCCCGGGCAGCTCCCACGACCAGCAGTGGCAGCGCCGGGTCGGGGCGGACCCGGCCCGTACCCGGGTGGTCCACGAGGGCACCCCGGCGGTGGCGCGGCCCGCCGCCGGCCCGGAGCCGACGGCGCCCACCGTGGTGTGGGCCGGCCCGCTGGAGCCCGGGCGCGATCCGGCGCTGATGCTGCACGCCTTCGCCAGGATCCACGCGGAGCTGCCCGCCGCCCGGCTGCTGGTCCACGGCGAGGAGGCCGTACCGGGCCACCTCGCGCACTGCGAGGCGCTGGCCGGGCGGCTCGGCCTGACCGGGGCGGTGGAGTTCGCCGGCCGGCCGGCCTCGGCCGCCGAGGCCTGGCGGAGCGGGACGGTGGTGGTCTTCACGGCGCTGGTCCAGCGGGCCCCGCTGCTGCTCGCCGACGCGATGCTCAGCGGCCGCGCGGTGGTCTCCACCGACACCGGCGTGGCCCGCGAGGTGGTCGGGCCGACCGGGCTCCTGGTGCCGCCGAGGGACCCGCAGGCACTGGCCGGCGCCTGCCTGGCCCTGCTGGGCGACGAGGAACGCCGTTCGCGCCTGGGCCTCGCGGGCAGGCTGCGCGCGCAGGAACGCTTCGCCGTGGAGCCGGTGGTCACCGCGTTCCGTGACATCTACCTGGAGCTGGTCTCGAACTGGCCCGCCTACCCGGACGGCCGGAGCGGCACCTCGGGGCAGCGGCTGCGGCCGTTCGCCCGGCCCGCCGAGTACTGGATGGCGGCCGGTCCGGCCGGCGCCCCGGCCGGCGTCGGCGGGGCGGTCGCCGAGGAGCGGCGGACCCCGGCCGGGGCCGGGGCGGACGCCGAGCCGGAGGCCGCGGCGGAGGCCAAGCCGGAAGCGCTGGCGGAGGTGGTCTGATGGCCGGCCGGGATCCAGCGCGGGGGGCGACGCCGGAGGCGGCCCGCCGGGCGCGGGGCGGGCGGGTACCGGGCACCCGCCGCCCGGGCGGCAAGCTGCCGGACGGGCCGCCCTCGGGCGGTCCGTTATCGGGCGGGCCCGTGCCGGACGGTCCGCTGCCGGGTGACCGGCCGGCGGCCGATCCGCCGGCGGGTGCGGCACCGTCCGGCCCGCTGTCCGCCCGGCCGCTGACGGCCGGGCCCGCTGCGGGGGAGGAGACCCCGGCTCCCGGGCCGGGCCGGCCCCCGGGCGCGGGCGGCGACCCGGTACGTGAGCTGATGGCGCGCCACCGCGCGCTGTGCGAGCAGGCGGTCGACCCGTTGGAGATCGCGGCCGGGCTGGAGGAGGCCGGCCTCGGCCCGGGGGCGGCGGCCCGCTACCGGCACACGGACGTCTTCTCGCTGGCCGAGGAGCTGTACGCCCGCGTCCCGCGCCGCCCGCCCGATCCGCGGGCCGCCGAGCCGGGGGAGTCCTGGCGGCGGCGCTCCGGCGCGGCCCTGTGGACGGCCCTGGCGGCGGCGCTGCCCTGTGCGGCCCTGGCGGCCGTCCGGGTCGCGCGCCCGGGGCCGCCCGGTGCCCTCGGGCTGCTGGCGGCGGTGGCGGCGGGCGGCTGGCTCGCCGCCACCGCCGTGCGGGCGCTGTCCACACCGGGGCCGGGCCGGCCCCCGGCGGGCGGGTACGGGCCGCCGGGCGGTCCGCAGAACCCGTGGCGGCCCGGGGAGGCCGAGCGGCCGGAGCACCTGGCGGGCCGGCCGGGCCCGTGGAGCGTCAGCCCCTGGGCCGCCGGCCCGGAGCGGCCCGGGCGGCGGCCCCGTCCGGTCGTCCTCGGGTACGGGCTGGCGGCCGCCGCCACCCTGCTGCTGCCGCTGCTGGCCGGGAGCGGCCCGGCGCAGGCCGCGATGGTGGTCGCGGCCGGGGCGGCGCTGGGCGCGGCCGAGTGGACCGCCCGCTGGTTCCGGCACGTCGGCCGGATACACCTCGGGACGGCCGCGACGATCACCGACTTCCGTTCCCGGCTGCGCCCGGTGCTGCCGGTGGCGGTCGGCCTGCACCTGGCGGTGCTGGCCGTGCTGACCTTCGCCGCCCTCGCGGTGCTCACCGCCGTCGCGCCCCGGCCGGGGCCGCCGCAGGCCGGCGGGCTGCTGCACGCCGTGGCGCACCGCGCGGACGCCGTCCAGTGGGCGGCGCAGGGCGGCCAGGGGCTGTTGCTCCTGCTCGCCGTGCTGCTGCTGCACTGCGGCCGGGCTGGAGCGGCGGTCGCCGCCCTCGCGGCCGGGTCCTTCGGCACGGCGCTGCTGGTGCTGCTCCAGGGCCGGCCGGGCCTCGGCTGGCCGCTGCTCGCGGAGCACGGCCCGGCCGGTGCGCTGCTGCTCGGCAGCGGGCCCGCCGTCGCGGTGCTGCTGCCGTACGCCGGGGTGGTGCTGGGCCGGCCCGGCTCGTACCGCTGAGCCGCCCCGGCGCCGGCCGGGAGCCGCCGCCGCACGCCGGGCCGGACGCCCGGCCACGGACGCCCGGCCACGGCTGTCCGGGTTGCCCGCGCTGCCCGGCCGGCTCCCGCCGGCCGCCCGCGCTGTCGGGCGCCCCGGACGCGTCCGGCGTCCGGTAGCCGCCCGGCAGCGCGTCCGGCTCCCGTCCGAGGGCGCGGCGGGAGCCGGCGCCGGGTCCGGGGCGGGCCGGTGCCCCCGGGCCGGCCACCGACGGCGTCACCTCCGACCCACCCCCTGAATTTCCCATCTGATCCGCCAGGTCATCCGAGACCTTGCTTCGTGGAAGGACGCCCCCCGATGAGGGTGCTGCTGCTGGGCGCCGACGGTTTTATCGGCCGCCGGGTCACCGATCGTCTGCTCGTTGACCAGGAGTTGCAGGTGACGGTGCTCGGCCGGCGTGACTCCGCCGACATCCGCTTCGACCTGACGACGGGGAGCCCGGGCGCGCTGGCCAGGTTCCTCGACGCGGTGGCCCCGCAGGTGGTGATCAACTGCGCCGGGGCGACCTACGGCAGCTCCCGGGTGCTGATCAGGTCCAACACGCTGGCGGTCGCCACGGTGTGCGAGGCGATCCGGCGCAGCCGGGAGCCGGCCCGGCTGGTCCACGTCGGCTCGGCCGCCGAGTACGGCCCGGTGCCGGGCGGGATCCCGATCGCGGAGAGCGCCGAGCCGCGCCCGGTCGGCCCGTACGGGGTGTCCAAGCTCGCCGGCACGGAGCTGGTGCTGGCCTCCGGGCTGGACGCCACCGTGCTGCGGGTCTTCGACGTGGTGGGGCCGGGCGCGCCGACGGCCTCGCTGTTCGGCCGGCTCTCGGAGGGGCTGCGGCGGGCCCTGGAGCGGGACGAGTCGGTGGTCCGGATGCCGGACCTGTCCGGATACCGGGATTTCGTCGATGTCCGGGACGTCGCGCGGGCGATCCAGTCCGCGGCGGTCTCGGCGGCCACCGGTGTGATCAACATCGGCAGCGGGCACGCCGTCCGGGCCCGGGACGCCGCCCAGATGCTCGTGCGGACGGCCGGCTTCGAGGGCACGGTGGCGGAGGAGAGCAGGCCGGCGCTGCTCCCCGCGCAGTCGGCGGGCGCCGCCGACCACCTGCTGCACCCGCTGGCGCACCACCTCGCCGGGCACCGTCCGGCGGAGTCACGTGCCACCGAGGGCCGGGCGGTCGACGGGCGCTCGCCCGCCGCGGAGCCGGTGCCGTGGCGGCAGGCGGACGTCCGGACGGCCAGGGACCGTCTCGGCTGGCGGACACAGGTGCCGCTGGAGGAGTCGCTGGGCGACATCTGGCTGGAGACCGCCTGCCGGGTCTGAGGCCGCCGCGAGCCCCCGCGCCGGTCCCGCCGCGGGGCCGGCCGGGCCCCGGACCGGCCCCCGCGGGCCGCCGGGGGCCCGGCGCCGGGCCGGTGGGGCCGAGGTCCCGGGCCGGCCGCCGGTCCGTGGACGCGCGCCCGGGGCCCGGTCCCACGATCCGGTGTGCACCGTCTCGCCCATCGGACGAGCTGTCTCGGAATACAGAGGTGGCATGACACTGTTGGCCTAGCAATGCCACCGTTCGACGGCGCCGGATCCATCCGGGCGGCGCGGCCGAACCTGAACTGACGACCATCGGAGTCACCGTGTCGCTGCCACCCCTGGTCGAGCCGGCCGCCGAGCTCACCGTCGACGAGGTCCGCAGGTACTCCCGCCACCTGATCATCCCCGACGTGGGCATGGCCGGGCAGAAGCGGCTGAAGAACGCCAAGGTGCTGTGCGTCGGCGCCGGCGGCCTCGGATCCCCCGCGCTGATGTACCTGGCCGCGGCCGGTGTGGGCACCCTCGGCATCGTCGAGTTCGACGTCGTCGACGAGTCCAACCTGCAGCGCCAGATCATCCACGGTCAGTCCGACATCGGCCGTTCCAAGGGCGAGTCCGCGCGCGAGTCCGTGCTGGAGATCAACCCCTACGTCAACGTGATCCTCCACGAGGACCGCCTCGACAACTCCAACGTGATGGAGATCTTCTCCGGCTACGACCTGATCGTGGACGGCACCGACAACTTCGCCACCCGGTACCTGGTGAACGACGCCGCGGTGCTGCTCGGCAAGCCGTACGTCTGGGGCTCGATCTACCGCTTCGACGGCCAGGCCAGCGTGTTCTGGGCCGAGCACGGCCCCTGCTACCGCTGCCTCTACCCGGAGGCGCCGCCGGCGGGCATGGTCCCGTCCTGCTCCGAGGGCGGCGTGCTGGGCGTGCTCTGCGCCTCGATCGGCTCGATCCAGGTCACCGAGGCGATCAAGCTGCTGGCCGGGGTCGGCGAGCCGCTGGTCGGCCGGCTGATGATCTACGACGCCCTGGAGATGAACTACCGCCAGGTCAAGGTCCGCAAGGACCCGGACTGCGCGCTCTGCGGTGAGAACCCCACCGTCACCGAGCTGATCGACTACGAGGCCTTCTGCGGCGTCGTCTCCGAGGAGGCCCAGGAGGCCGCCGCGGGCTCGACCATCACCTCGAAGCAGCTCAAGCAGTGGCAGGACGACAAGGAGGACATCCTCCTGATCGACGTCCGCGAGCCCGGCGAGTACGAGATCGTCAACATCCCCGGCGCGGTGCTGATCCCGAAGAACGAGTTCCTCATGGGCAACGCCCTGGAGACGCTCCCGCAGGACAAGAAGATCGTGCTGCACTGCAAGTCGGGCGTCCGCTCGGCCGAGGTGCTGGCCGTGCTGAAGTCCGCGGGCTTCTCGGACGCCGTCCACCTCGGTGGCGGCATCCTCGGCTGGGTCAGCCAGATCGAGCCCCACAAGCCGGCCTACTAGGCCTGTACGACCCCGGCCCCGGCCGGCCCGGCCGGGGCCGGGCTCGGCGCACGCCGCCGCGAACGTCCGGAAGGGCCGCCGGCCTCCTGAACCCCAGGAGGCCGGCGGCCCTTCCGCGTCGTCTCGTTGCCGGGCCCGGCCGGCGATGCCTAGAGCGAGCCCTTGCGCTGCAGCACGTTGTAGGCGATCCAGCCCGGCAGCACCGGCAGCCAGAAGGTCAGCGCCCGGTAGAGGAAGACGGCCGGCGTGGCCACCGCCGGCGGCACCCCGGCCACCGTCAGCGCACCGATCAGCGCGAACTCCACCGGGCCGATGCCGCCCGGGGTGGGAATGGCGGACCCGGCCGCGTTGGCGGTCAGGAAGACCACCGCCACCGCGGAGAAGCTGATGTTTCCGCCGAATGCCTGCACCGAGGCGTCCAGGCAGGCGGTGAAGCTCATGGTGAGCAGCAGGATGCCGCCGAAGCCGGTGAGCAGCTTGGTCGGGGTCTGCATCAGGTCGAGCATCCGCGGGACGACCCCGAAGAAGAGCGAGCGGACCCTCGTCACCACGAAGCGCCGCAGCGGGCCGACGGCGGCCACCACCAGGGCCAGCACGGCGGCCGCCAGCACCCCGATGATCACCGCGCGGGAGGCGCTCAGGTCGCCGTTGGTCTGGCTGCCGGTGATCAGGCCGAAGCTGAACAGCAGCAGCAGGTGGCCGGCCAGGCCGGCCAGCTGGGAGGCGCCGACGCTCGCCACCGCCTGGCCCGGCCGGATGCCGGACTTCTGCAGGTAGCGGGTGTTCAGCGCGATGCCGCCGATCGCGGCGGGCGCCACCAGCTTCACGAAGGACCCGGCGACCTGGGCCGCGACCGTCCGCCGGAACGGCAGCCGCTCGGGCACGAAGCCGGTCAGGCTCATCGAGGCGGCGATGTAGCTGAACGCGGCGGCGGCCAGGGCCAGCGCCGCCCAGGCCCAGTTCATCTGGGAGAGCTTGAGCTGCGCGGGCTTGATGGTGGTCAGCGCCAGGTAGGCGGCGAAGGTGAGCGCGATGACCATGATCAGGGTCTTCGGCTTCAGCCGCTCCAGCTTGGCCGGCTCCATCGGCGCCTCGGGGGCGATCTGCAGGATCTGCCCGCGGATCCGGCTGAGCAGGTCCTCGCCGGCCACCGCGATGTCCTCCTCGGCCTGCTGCTGGGTCCGCTCGCCGGCGGCGACCTGCTCCAGGGCGCGGGCCTGGGCGGCGGCCTTGCGCTCCTTGCTCAGGCGCTTGAGGTCGACCCGGGTGGAGCGGCTCATGCCGACCGGCTGGAGCAGCGGCAGCGCGGCCGCCACCCGCTCCGGCCCGAGCACGTGGTTGGCGACGCTCACCGCCCGCTCCGGGCCGATCCGCAGGGCGAAGGTGGTGACCAGCTGGGCGACGTCGATGCGCAGGGTCAGGTCGCTCGCCGCGATGTCGCCGCCGGAGAGGTTGACCAGGCAGGCCGTCTTGTCGTCGACCACCAGCAGGGACTCGCCGGTGAGCCGGCGGTGGGCGATCCGGCGCTCGTGCAGGGCGGCGACCGACTCCCACAGGGAGGCCATCACCTGGTCGGTGATCTCCTCGTCCGCCAGGTCGTCCAGCGGCCGGCCCTCGACGTTCTCGTAGACCAGGATGGCGGCGTCCGGGCCCAGCTCGGAGGTGGCCACCAGCTGCGGCGCCTGGGCGCCCGAGGCCGCCGCCGCGTACGCGATCAGCGCCTCCTGCTCCAGGGCCTGGCGCAGCGACTGCGGGCTGCGCCGGACGGCCACCGAACGCAGCCGCAGCCGACGCCAGGCGCGGTAGAAGAAGCCCGAGGCCTGCTGCTCCCGGTCGACGATGTGCACGTCCAGCGGGGGACCGCTCTGCTGGGTCACGTAGTAGCGCCGGGTGCCGCCGGGGGCGTCCGGCGCGCGGTGCGCGCTGGCCGGGGTGAAGCCGACCTTGCGCAGGCCGATCATCAGGTGCTGGCCGGTCGGCCGGATGTTCGGCGAGCCGATCGCGTAGAGCGTGCCGTACGCGACGGACCAGCCGATCAGGACGGTCAGCAGCAGCGAGAGCGGGGTGGTGTAGCCGCTGATCAGCTCGGTGGCGCCGCTGAGGAAGACCACCACCCACAGGGCCACCCGCCAGCGGGGGCGGCTGGACATGCCGACGGCCGTCATGTAGGCGATGACCGGTGCGAGGTAGCCGTGCACCGGGTCGGTGAGGGTGCCCGGGCTGTCGGTCGGCAGCCGGGTCAGCGCGTCCCGGATGGTCTCCGAGGCGCCCTCGGCCACCCACCAGTCGATGCCGAGCGACACCCCGTACGCGAGGACGGAGGCGAGCACGCCGTCGGCGACCCGCAGGCCGTCGCGTTTGATCAGGCGCTCGACCGCGAAGGCCAGCGGCACGGCCAGCACCGCGATGCTGGAGACCAGCCCCGCGATGGTGGACAGGACCGGCGAGATCCGCTCGGCGTTGGAGCTGATGTCGATCTCGATGCCGCTGGTGGTCGAGGTCGCGACGCTGGCCAGGACGAACAGCGCGACGATCCCGAACACGCCGGCCAGGAACCGGATCAGGTCGGAGGGGCGGTGGGCGCGGGCGGCCAGCAGCGGCTCGTCGACGTCCAGGTGCGGCGCCTCGTCGAGCGGGTCGGGCAGCGGGCCCTGGGCGCCGGGCCGTGGCCCGGCCTGCGGCTCCTCCGGCCGCTGCGGCTCATGCTCCTGCGGGAGTTCGGGCTCGGGGAGCGGCTGGGTGGGCTCCGCCTCCAGGTCGGGCAGCTCGATCGTGGGCGGCGGGAGGTCGGCCGGGCCCGGCCCGGGCGCCGCCGGCGGGGGCACCGCGCCGCCGGCGGTTCTCGGCGGCCGGGGGGTCTTGAACCGACCGTCCTTGATCAGGGACACTTCCGGCGTGGCGGCCGACCCGTCGCCGTGGCCTGCGGACATGTCGGTGGCGGACTCGTCGGAGTCCTCGTCCACACCCACGTCTGCCGTCCCCGTCATCTGGTCTTGTCCTCGTATCACGACTCACCGCCCCGAAGATGGTGGCATGCCGTGGCGTCCGGCGCTGGACAGGGGCCGGATCGGGCGCGGCGAATCGCCCTCACGAGGCCCGCGAATCGCCCGGATGGGGAAGAATGCCGCAGATGACGGACAGCGGGACGGACGACGGTGAGGGCGCGCTGCCCCCGTTCGCGGAGTCGGTGCTCGATCTTACCGAGCGGATCCCGCCGGGCCGGGTGATGACCTACGGGGACGTCGCCGAGTACCTGGGCGAGGGCGGTCCCCGGCAGGTCGGCCGGGTGATGGCGCTCTACGGCGGCGCGGTGCCGTGGTGGCGGGTGATCCGCGCGGACGGCGCCCTGCTGCCCGGCCACGAGCAGCGCGCGCTGGCCCGCTACCGGGAGGAGGGGACCCCGCTGCGCAGCACCGCCGGGCGGGGGCCGGCCCGGGGTTCGCGGGCGGCCGAGGACCTGCCCAGGGTCGATCTGAAGCTGGCCCGCTGGGACGGGCGGTAGGACGACGGCGACGAGGGCCACGACGGAGAGTCTTCGCCCGGTCGCGCCCCGGCATTCCTGTGACCAGGCGCACCCGGCGGGCCGTGCGCCCCCACCTTCGGTGAACCGGGTGCGTGGTCGGGAATGACGGGGCAGGATCGTAGGCTCGATACGGGCGGGCCCTCTGCGGGCCCGTCCCGCCGTTGCCCGCAGGCGGGCCGGGCCGGCCCCCGACGGCCGACCGCGACATGCCCGCGGGCCAGCCCCGGCCCGATCCGCAGCCCGATCCACCAGGACGTTCGTGACCTCCCCCTACCGTTTGGTGCGCAGCCCGCTCACGCAGCCCGCCCCGCCCGTGCTGGACCCGTACCAGCAGGCGGTGGTCGAGCATGCCGGCGGCCCGCTGCTGGTGCTCGCGGGCCCCGGGACGGGCAAGACCACCACCCTGGTCGAGGCGGTCGCCCGGCGGATCGAGCAGGGCACCGACCCCGAGCGCATCCTGGTGCTGACCTTCAGCCGCAAGGCCGCCATGGAGCTCCGCGACCGGATGTCCGCCCGGATCGGCACCGCCGTGGCCGCGCCGCAGGCGACCGTGCCCGCGGCCCGGCAGGCGCCCGAGGCAGCCGCGCCGGCCGTCCCCGCGCCCGGGCCCGCGCCCGTGCTCCGGTCGCCGCAGGCGACCACGTTCCACTCCTTCTGCTACGCCCTCCTCCGCTCCCACCAGGACCCGGAGGCCTACGCCGAGCCGCTGCGTCTGCTCTCCGGCCCCGAGCAGGACGTCATGGTCCGCGAGCTGCTGGCGGGCGGCGCCGAGGACGCCCGGCTCGGCGCCGGCCGGATCAGCTGGCCGCTCGACCTGCGGGCCTGCCTGACCACCCGCGGCTTCGCCGACGAGGTGCGCGCGGTGCTCGCCCGCAGCCGTGAGCTCGGTCTCGGCGAGGCCGAGCTGGAGCGCTTCGCCGACGGGGTGCAGCGCCCCGACTGGGCCGCCGCCGCCCACTTCCTCGCCGACTACCTGGACGTCCTGGACCTGCGCGGCGTGCTCGACTACGCCGAGCTGGTGCACCGGGCGGTCCTGCTCGCCGAGCGCCCCGAGGTGGGGGACGAGCTGCGCCGGCGCTACGACGTGGTGTTCGTCGACGAGTACCAGGACACCGACCCGTCCCAGGTGCGGCTGCTGCGCCAGCTGGCCGGCGGCGGGCGCGACCTGGTCGCGGTCGGCGACCCGGACCAGTCGATCTACGCCTTCCGCGGCGCCGACATCAACGGCATCCTCGACTTCCCGCAGGCCTTCCCCAAGGCCGACGGCAGCCCGGCCGACGTCCTGGTGCTGCGGGTCTCCCGGCGCTCCGGCGCGGTGCTGCTGGCCGCCTCCCGCGAGCTGGCCCGCCGGATGCCGATGGGCCGGCTGCCCGCCGACAAGCTCGCCCAGCACCGGGCCCTGCTGCCCTCCCGCGAGGGCGGCCGGGTCGAGGTGTACACCTACGCCACTCCCGGCACCGAGCTGGACAGCGTCGCCGACCTGCTGCGCCGCGCGCACCTGGAGGAGGGCGTGCCGTGGGGCGAGATGGCGGTGCTGGTCCGGGCCGGCGGCCGCTCGATCCCGGGGGTCCGGCGTGCCCTGAGCGCGGCCGGCGTACCGCTGGAGATCGACGGCGACGACCTGCCGCTGCGCGAGGAGCCGGCCGTGACGCCGCTGCTGCTCGCCCTGCGGGTCTGCGCGGAACAGGCGGCGCTGGACCGGCCCGGCCGCCGGTTCGCCGACACCGTCCGGGCCGCGGGCGAGGACGGGGACGAGGACGACTCCGAGCCCGAGGACGAGCCGGCGGACGACCCGGCGGACGGCCCGGAGGAGGAGCGGACGGACGGGCCGGCGCCCGGCCCCGGCGCCCGGGGCCCGCTCACCGCCGACCTCGCCCGCACCCTGCTCACCGGCCCGCTCGGCGGCATGGACGGCTCCGACCTGCGCCGGCTCGGCCGGGCCCTGCGCGAGGAGGAACGGCAGGCGCTGCGCGAGGCCGGGCAGGCCACGGCCGGCGGCCCGGCGGCCGCCACCGTCCGCCCCGCCGAGGAGCTGATCCGCGAGGCGCTGGCCGAGCCCGAGCGGCTGGTCGCGATGGACCCGTCGTACGCCCGCCGGGCCCGCGACCTCGGCATGCTGCTGCGCAAGGTCCGCGAGCTGCTGGCCGGCGGCGGCACCGCCGAGGAGGCGCTCTGGGCCCTCTGGGACGGCAGCCGCCGCTGGCGCGAACGGTTGGAGCGCGCCGCCCTGCGCGGCGGCGCCGGCGGCCGCAACGCCGACCGCGACCTGGACGCCCTCTGCGCCCTGTTCGAGACCGCCGCCCGCGCCGAGGAACAGGTCACCGGCCACCGAAGTGCCCTCGACCTGCTCGCCGAGCTGGAGGCGCAGGACATCGCCGCGGACACCCTCACCGTCCGCGCGGTGCGGCCCGACGCCGTCCGGCTGATGACCGCGCACCGCTCCAAGGGCCTGGAGTGGCGGGTGGTCGTGGTGGCCGGCGTCCAGGACGGCCTCTGGCCCGACCTGCGCCGCCGCGGCTCGCTGCTGGAGGCCGACCGGATCGGCCGCGACGGCCTGGCCGAGCCGCTCTCCCCGGCCGCCCTGCTCGGCGAGGAGCGCCGGCTCTTCTACGTGGCCGCGACCCGGGCCAAGGAGCGGCTGATCGTCACCGCCGTCAAGGCGCCCGCCGAGGACGGCGACGAGCCCTCCCGGTTCCTGCGCGAGCTGTACCGCGAGGAGCTCGACCCGAGGACCGGCCGGGTGCTGCGCCGCACCCCGCAGGTGGTGGTGGAGGACGTCACCCACCGCCCGCGCCGTCCGCTCTCGGTGCCCGCGCTGGTCGCCGAACTGCGCGCGGTGACCGTCGACCCGCACCGCTCCCCGGAGCTGCGCCGGGCCGCCGCCGAGCGGCTCGCCCGGCTGGCCGCGGCGGCCGACGAGGACGGCCTGCCGCTGGTGCCGGTGGCGCACCCCGACCGCTGGTGGGGTCTGGACGACGCCACCGCCGCCCCCGACCCGCTGCGCCGGCCCGACGTACCGGTGCGGCTGTCCGGCAGCGGCCTGGAGCAGCTGGAGAACTGCTCCCTGCAGTGGTTCCTGGACAAGGAGGTCAAGGCGCGCACCACCAGCTCGGCCGCCCAGGGCTTCGGCAACGTGGTGCACGCGCTCACCGACGAGGTCGGCTCCGGCCGTACCCCCGCCGACCTCGCCGTGCTGATGGAGCGGCTGGACACGGTCTGGGACGCACTCGCCTTCGACGCCCCCTGGAAGTCCCACCAGGAGAAGCACGAGGCCCGGGCCGCGCTGGAGCGCTTCCTGAACTGGCACGTCCTGGAGCGCGGCCGCAGCACCGTCGCCACCGAGCACGGCTTCGACGTCACCCTGGACGTGGGCGGGGTCTCGGTGCAGATCCGCGGCTCGATGGACCGGGTCGAGAAGGACGACGCCGGGCGCGCGTACGTGGTCGACTTCAAGACCGGCAAGCAGATCCCCACCGAGAAGTCGCTGCCCGAGCACAAGCAGCTCGCCGTCTACCAGCTGGCGGTGCGGGCGGGCGCGCTCAACGAGCTGCCCGGCTTCGAGGAGGGCGTGCCGATGCCCGGCGGGGCCGAGCTGGTGCACCTGCGGGCGGCCGACAAGGCGCTGCCGGACGGTCCCAAGGTCCAGCAGCAGGCACCTCCGGACGGTGAACCGTGGATCGAGAACCTGCTGGCCGACGCCGCCGGCCGGGTCCTCGCCGAACGCTTCGTGCCCGCCACCGGCACCGGCTGCGACCGCTGCTCGTTCCGCCGCAGCTGCTCGGCCCAGCGGGACGGCGCGCAACTGATCGAGTGACCGGGCGGGCGGGCCGCCGGCCGGGCCGCCCGGCGGGCGGCAGCCGCTGTCCGCGGCGCCGGTTAGCGTGGGGGGGTGAATGCCGTGCTCGACCACCCCGACCAGCTCAAGGAGCTGCTCGGCATCCCCTTCAACCCGGAGCAGATGCGGGCCCTCGGCGCGCCTTTGGAGCCGGCCGTGATCGTGGCCGGCGCGGGCTCCGGCAAGACGACGGTGATGGCGGCCCGGGTGGTTTGGCTGGTCGGTTCGGGCGCCGTCCGGCCGGAGGAGGTGCTCGGCCTCACCTTCACCAACAAGGCGGCCGGCGAGCTGTCCGAGCGGGTCCGGACGGCCCTGTACAGCGCCCGCATCCTGGAGCCGGACGCGGCCGGCGGCCCCGGCGAGGAGCCGCTGGGACTGCCCGAGATCTCCACGTACCACGCGTTCGCCGGGCGGCTGCTCAAGGAGCACGGGCTGCGGATCGGAATCGAGCCGGAGGTCCGGCTGCTGGCCGACGCCACCCGGTTCCAGCTGGCGGCCAAGGTGCTGCGCTCCGAACGCGGCCCGTTCCCCGCGCTGACCGGCACCTTCTCCGCGCTGGTCGCCGACCTGATCGCGCTCGACGGCGAGCTGGCCGAGCACCTCACCGAGCCGGCCGAGCTGCGCGCCTGGGACGCCGCGCTGCTCGACACCCTGGCCGGGGTGAGGCTGACCAACGACGACCTGCGGGCCGTCCCGGTGGCCGCGCGGGCCCGGCAGGAGCTGCTGCGGCTGGTCGAGGAGTACCGGCGCCGCAAGCGGGCCGCCGGCCTGATGGACTTCGGCGACCAGATAGCCGCCGCCGCCCGGCTGGCCCAGGAACGGCCCGAGGTGGGGGCGGTGCTGCGCGGGCAGTACAAGGTGGTCCTGCTCGACGAGTACCAGGACACCTCGGTGGCCCAGCGGCTGATGCTCGCCGGGCTCTTCGGGCGCGGGCCGGCGGGCGCGCCCGGCGGGGGCGGCCACCCGGTCACCGCGGTCGGCGACCCCTGCCAGGCGATCTACGGCTGGCGCGGCGCCTCGGTGGCGAACCTGGACGACTTCCCCGTGCACTTCCCCCGGCGGGACGGCACCCCGGCCGCCCGCTACTCGCTCAGCGAGAACCGCCGCAGCGGCGGCCGGCTGCTGGCCTTCGCCAACGAGCTGGCCGAGCCGCTCCGGGCGATGCACGAGGGCGTGGAGGCGCTGCGCCCGGCGCCCGGTGCCGAGCAGGACGGATTCGTCCGGGCGGCGCTGCTGCCCACCCACGCCGAGGAGATCGACTGGCTGGCCGACTCGGTCGCCCACCTGGTGCGCACCGGCACCGCGCCCGGCCGGATCGCGGTGCTCTGCCGGGGCGGGGCGGCCTTCCCCGACATCCACGCGGCGCTGGTGGCGCGGGAGGTCCCGGTGGAGGTGGTGGGCCTCGGCGGGCTGCTGCAACTGCCGGAGGTCGCCGACCTGGTGGCGGTCTGCGAGGTGCTGCAGGACCCGACGGCCAACGCCGCGCTGGTACGGCTGCTGATCGGCCCGCGCTGGCGGATCGGCCCGCGTGACCTCGCACTGCTCGGGCGCCGCGCGGCCGACCTGGTCCGCACCGCCCGCCCGGCGGGGGTGGACGCGCTGGCGGCGGCCGTCGCCGACACCGACCCGACCGAGGTGGTCTCGCTGGCCGACGCGCTGGAGACCTTCCTGGACGCCGAGCAGCCCGACGAGCTGGCCTTCTCGCCCGAGGCGAGGGTCCGCTTCGCCCGCCTCGCCCGGGAGGTCCGCGAGCTGCGCCGGTCGCTGGCCGACCCGCTGATGGACGTCCTGCACCGGGTGCTGACCGTCACCGGGCTGGAGGTCGAGCTGGCCGCGTCGCCGCTGGCCCTGGCCGCCCGGCGGCGCGAGACGCTGCACGCCTTCCTGGACGTCGCGGCGGGCTTCGCCGACCTGGACGGGGACCCGGGGCTGCCGGCCTTCCTGGGGTTCCTGCGCGCCGCCCAGGAGTACGAGCGCGGCCTGGACAGCAGCCTGCCCGGCGGCGAGGACACCGTGAAGGTGCTCACCGCCCACAAGTCCAAGGGGCTGGAGTGGGACGTGGTCGCGGTGCCCGGGCTGGTCAAGGGCAGCTTCCCGTCCTCGACCGCGCGCGAGCGCTGGACCAGCACCAAGCGGGTGCTGCCGCACGCGCTGCGCGGGGACGCCGCCACCCTGCCCGACGTCCGCGGCGACTGGACCGGCCGGACCATGACGGCCTTCAAGAACGCCATGTCGGCGCACGCCGCGACCGAGGAACTGCGCCTGGGCTACGTGGCGTTCACCCGGCCACGGAGCCTGCTGCTGGCCTCCGGGCACTGGTGGGGGCCGAGCCAGAAGCGGCGCCGCGGCCCGTCCGAGTTCCTGCTGGACATCCGCCGGCACTGCGAGCGGCCGGGCAACGGCGAGATCGAGCACTGGGCCGAGGAGCCGGCGAAGGACGCCGAGAACCCGGCGCTGGCCGCCTCGGTGGAGCGTCCCTGGCCGCTGCCGCTCGACCCGGACGCCCAGCACGCCCGGCGCCGGGTGGCCGACGTGGTGCGCCGGCGGCTCGCCGGGCAGCCGGCCCCCGGGCCCGAGCGGATGGCCCCCGAGGACCAGCGCCGGACCGAGTCCTGGGACCGCGACCTGGACGCCCTGCTCGGCGAGTTGGAGCGGTCCCGGCGCAGCGTCCGCGACGTGCCGCTGCCGGCGGCCCTGTCCGCCACCCAGCTGATGCGGCTGGCCGCCGACCCGGACGGCTTCGCCCGGGACCTCGCCCGCCCGATGCCGCGGCCGCCGCAGCCGGCCGCCCGCCGCGGGACGCGCTTCCACGCCTGGGTGCAGGCCAGGATCGAGCCGCTGCTGCTGGTCGAGCCGGACGCGCTGCCGGGCACGGACGACGACGGCATCGAGGACGAACGCGACCTGGAGCTGCTCAAGGCGGCCTTCCTGCGCACCCCGTACGCCCACCGGACCCCGCACCGGGTCGAGGCGCCGTTCCAGCTGGTGCTGGCGGGCCGGGTGGTGCGCGGCCGGATCGACGCGGTGTACCGCACGGATGACAGTGAGTCAGGAGCGGCGGGAGCGTCACGCTACGAAGTGGTGGACTGGAAGACCAACCGGGAGGAGACCGCCGACCCGCTCCAGCTGGCGGTCTACCGGGTGGCCTGGGCCGAACAGGCAGGGGTTCCGCCGGAGCAGGTCACGGCTTCGTTCCTGTACGTCCGCAGCGGCCGGATCGAACAACCGGCAGGACTTCCTGGTCGAAAAGAGTTGGAACGGCTCCTGATCGGGAACAGTGAAGAATGAGTCACAGAGAGCTTCCAAGTCGTCACGCGATCACGCGAAACCTGTGCTCCATGCGCGTTTCGCGCCTATTGTGGGGTCGGTAACCGGTCACCTCGTACTCCGGCCGCCAGCAAGGCCCCTTCCTCCTGACCCTCAGTCATCACCGCAGGCAACCCTCGGGGCGCCCGCACCTTCTGCTGGAGAGACCGAAGTTGAGCGCGACCGGATGGATCAGAGAGCGCCTCGCGGGGCCGGCCCCGGGGGCCGCTCCGGGCGGTACCGGCACCTGGCCGAGGACGGCCCTCGCGCTGCCGTTCATCGGCATGGCGCTGGTGGTCGTCCTGAACTACTTCACCGACACCGGGGTGACGGTCGAACCGGCCCTCACCGCAGTCCCCGCGCTGGCCGCCGTGGTCAGCCGCCGTACCTGGTACCCGCTGCTGATCGGGCTCTGCACCGAGGCGGCGGCCTTCCTGATGGCCCTCTCCAGCGACTCGCTCGGCGAGTCCGTGCACAGCGCCACCGTCTTCGCCATCGTCCTGGTCGCCGCCATCGGCTGGGTCAGCGCCACCCTGCGGCTGCGTCAGGAGAAGGCGCTGGCCGACGCCCAGCTGGTGGCCGAGGTGGCCCGCCGGGTGCTGCTGCGGCCGGTCCCGGACCGGGTCGGCAGCGTCCGGGCGGCCGTCCACTACGCGGCCGCCGCCGCCCAGGCCCGGATCGGCGGTGACCTCTACGAGCTGGTCAACACCCGGCACGGCGTCCGGGCGGTGGTCGGCGACGTCCGCGGCAAGGGCCTGAACGCGGTCGAGACCGCCGCCGCCGTGCTCGGCGCCTTCCGCGAGGCCGCGCACCAGGAGCCCGCGCTGGACAAGGTGGCCGGCTGGCTGGCCGTCAGCCTCGACCGGGCCCTGCACGAGAACGACCACACCGGGGTGGAGGAGGAGTTCGTCACGCTGGTGCTGATCGGGGTCGGGCCGGACGGCACCGCGGAGATCGCCAACTGCGGCCACCCGTCGCCGCTGCTGCTGCGGGAGGGCGAGGGCGTGCGGGTGCTCGGGCTGGACGAGACCGTCCCGCCGCTCGGTGTGCTCGACCCGGCGGACGTCCGCCCGCCGGTGCAGCGGGTCCGGCTGAGCCCCGGCGACCGGGTGCTGCTCTTCACCGACGGCGTGGTCGAGGCCCGGGACCGCGCAGGCGCCTTCTACCCGCTCGCCGAGCGCCTCCCGGCGCACGCCCTGGGCCACCCGGCCGAGGTGCTGCACCGGGTGCACGAGGACGTGGTCCGCCATGTCGGCCGGCAGCTCGGCGACGACGCCGCCATGCTGCTGCTCCAGTACGACCCGCTCACCCCCGCCGCGGTGCTCCCGCACCAGAACGGCCAGCTGACGCACCGCTAGGGGCCGCCCGGGGCCGTGTGCCACCGGTCACGGCCCCGGTCACGGCCCCGGCCCGGGGCGGACTGATCAGAGCCCGACCTCCACCACCAGCGGCCGGTGGTCGGAGACCGCGGTGCGCGGCGCCAGGGAGGCGCCGACCGCGTCCCGCGGCACCCCGACGGCGAGCACGTGGTCGAACTGCACGGCCGGCCGGTGCGAGGGGTAGGTGGGGATCCTGGCCAGGTCGTGCCAGCCCTGCAGCCGCGCCCTCGGCTCGCGCACCCGGCGCCGGCGCGGCTCCGCGAGGACCGGCCGGGCCCGGCGGGCGGCCCGCAGCTCGCGGATCCGGCGCGGGCCGGAGCGCTCCAGCGCGGTGGCCCCGCCGAGCACTGTCCGCGGCACCGCGCCGATCAGGTTGAAGTCGCCCAGCACCAGGTAGGGCTGCGGCAGGTCGGCGATCCACCGGCGGATGCCGGCCAGCTGCGCCATGTTCCAGCCCGGCACGAAGGACAGGTGCGCGGCGACCACGGTGAACGGTCCGCGCTCGCCCTCCAGCACGGCGGCCAGCGCCGCCCGCGGCTCGTCCGGCACGGGGGTGAGGCCGCGCCGGCCGGCCACCCGCAGCGGCAGGCCGAACGGCGCCGGCGCGAACCGGCGGGCCCGCCAGTGGTGCACCGGCAGCCGGGTGAGCAGCGCCGTGCCGTACGAGGGCAGGTCGGTGGCGGTGCCGACCTCGCCCGGGCCGTACACCTGAAGGCCGCCGACCGGGCGGTCCTGCACCCAGCCGGCCACCGGGGCGGGGCGGCCGTGCAGGGCGGCGGCGAAGCGCCAGTCGGCGGCGCCCATCGCCTTGGCGGCGACGGCGGCCTGGTCGACCAGGCCGGACCGCTCCTGGTACCGGTCCACCTCCTGGATCGCCAGCACGTCGGCGTCCAGCCCGGCGATCGCCTCGGCGAGCGGGTCCTCGGCCGTCGGTGGGAGGTCCAGCGGGCTGCCGTCGGGGGCCAGCGGCTGACCGTGCAACAGGTTGAAGGTGGCGATGCGCAACTGGCTCACACCGCACGACGCTACCGGGTCGGCGCGCCGGGCCGGGAATCGGCGGGCGACGGGAGGGCGATCGGCGGACGACGGGGCGGTGGCGTGACCGGTGCCGTGACCGGTGGCGGGGCCGGTGGCGCCACCGGCGTCGCGACCGGCGGCGGGGCGGGCCGTGGTGGCCACGGGGCGGGCGGGAGGCGCGGACGTGGCTTGAGCGCGGAGGGCATACCGGGTATACATACTCGGTATGTCCATTCGTCACGGTCTGCTGGCCCTGCTCGACCAAGGCCCCCGCTACGGCTACCAACTGCGCGCCGAGTTCGAGGCGCGCACCGGATCGACCTGGCCGCTCAACGTCGGGCAGGTCTACACCACGCTCGGACGTCTGGAGCGTGACGGCCTGGTGGTCCCCGCCGGCGAGGACGAGGAGGGGCACCAGTTCTACGCCGTCACCGAGGAGGGACGCGCAGAACTGCGCAACTGGTTCGACACCCCGGTGCCCAGGACCAACCCGCCCCGGGACGAACTGGCGATCAAGCTGGCCATGGCGGTGACCGTCCCGGGGGTGGACGTGCCCGCCGTCGTGCAGAGCCAGCGCCGGCACAGCATCAAGGCGCTCCAGGACTACACCCGGCTCAAGGGCCGCGCGCTGGCCGGGGAGAGCGGCCCGAAGGCCGGCCGCGACGACGGCTCCGACCTCGCCTGGCTGCTCGTCCTCGACCAGCTGATCTTCCAGGCCGAGGCGGAGGTGCGCTGGCTGGACCACTGCGAGACCCGGCTCGCCCAGCACGCCGAGGCCCGCGCCGCGCGGCCGGAGCCCGAGGCACCCCGTGGCGGGCCGGAGCCGGCGAAGGACGCGCCCGCCGTCCGCGCCGGCCGCCGCGTTTTCAGAGGCTGAGCCGGCCTCACCCGCTCGCTTCCTGACCGGTACCCGCTCCCTTCCGGACCCGGACCCGGACCCGGACCCGGCGCCCGGGGCCCGGCCCCGGCGTCCCGACCGCGCGTCCGGCGCCCGGCCCGACCGCGGCGCCCGCAGCACGAACCCGCAGCCCCGGCCCCGAACCCGCAGCCCCGAACCCGGAGCCCGGCCCCGGCCGCCGGCGCCCCGCGCCGAGGCCGTCGACCTTCCGCCCGCCCGCCGGGCCGCCGCCCCGGCATCCGCCGCCCGGCAGCCCGGCCCGCGGAGCCGGCCGGCCGCCCCGCGGCCACCCGACCGCACGAGCCGCGGCCCGGCCACACCGGGCCGGCGCGCTCCCACCGGCTCGAACCCGAGCCCGTACCCACAGTCCGACCCACGAGGGGGAAACAGTGACCGACAGCGATCCGACCAGGAACACGACGGGCGCGGTGCTGCACCTGGACCACGTCACCCGGGTGCACGGGCAGGGGGCCTCCGAGGTCCAGGCCCTGCGCGGGGTCGACCTCGTGGTGCACCCCGGCGAGTTCGTCGCCGTGATGGGGCCCTCCGGCTCCGGCAAGTCCACCCTGCTCACCCTGGCCGGCGGCCTGGACACCCCGACCGGCGGTCAGGTGCTGGTCGAGGGCGTGGCCCTCGGCGGGCTCTCCCGCAAGGACCTCGCCCGGGTGCGCCGGCGCTCGATCGGCTACGTCTTCCAGGACTACAACCTGATACCCGCGCTGACCGCCGCCGAGAACATCTCGCTGCCCCGCGAGCTGGACGGCGTCTCCGGCCGGGCGGCCCGCCGCGAGGCGATCGCCGCCCTGGAGGAACTCGGCATCCCGGAGCTCGCCGACCGCTTCCCCGACGACATGTCCGGCGGCCAGCAGCAGCGGGTCGCGATCGCCCGCGCCCTGATCGGCGACCGCCGCCTCGTCCTCGCCGACGAGCCCACCGGCGCCCTCGACTCCACCACCGGCGAGTCGGTGCTCGCCGTCCTGCGGGCCCGCTGCGACGCCGGCGCCGCCGCCATGATGGTCACCCACGAGGCCAGGCACGCCGCCTGGGCGGACCGCGTGGTCTTCCTGCGGGACGGCCGGATGGTCGACGAGAGCGTCAGCCAGGACGCCGCCAGCCTGCTGGTCTCCGCCGCGACCAACAGCGTGAAGGGCCCGGTGCAGGAGTGAAGCTCACCGCCTGGCGGGTCGCCCTGCGCATCGCCCGCCGCGACGCCCTGCGCGCCAAGGGCCGCAGCGCCCTGGTCGTCGCGATGGTCGCGTTGCCCGTCCTCGGCGTGGCCGGGGCCGACATCGTCTTCCGCAGCACCGAGCTGGACCCGGGCGAGCGGGTGGTCCGCACCATGGGCCAGGCCGACGCCGAGATCCGGCTCTCCGGCGCCGGCCGGACGGTGCTCCAGGAGCCCGACCCCCGCGAGGGCAGCACCTCCGACGGGCCGGAGCAGGGCAAGCCCCTCACCGCGCAGCAGAAGCGCAGTCAGGAGACCCCGCCGGCCACCCTGGTCCGCGAGCTGCTGCCGGCCGGCAGCACCCTCGTCCCGCTCACCGACGGCCCCTACATCTCCACCACCAGCGCCGACGGCCTGCTCCTCGTGCAGACCAGCGAGGCCGACCTGGCCGACCCGGTCTGGCGGGGCCGGATCACCGTGCTGGAGGGCCGGGTGCCCGCCGCCTCCCACGAGATCGCGGTGACCCGCGACTTCCTGGACCGCGCGCACCTGAAGATCGGCGACCGCACCAGCCCGCGCGGACTGGAGCAGACCCCGTACACCATCACCGCCGCCGTCGAGTACCCGGACGAGCTCAACAGCGCCACCCTGATCGGCCGTCCCGGCGAACTGGTCGCCCCGCTGAGCGCCCTGCCCGGCGCCCGCCAGAGCGGCCGGACCACCCCCGCCGAGCAGGAGCAGCACTGGCTGGTGAAGCTGCCGCAGGGCGCGGTGCTCGACTGGCCGAAGGTCATGGAGCTCAACACGTACGGCTTCACGGCCGCCTCGCGCAGCGTCCTGCTGGACCCGCCGGCCCGCTCCGAGGTGCCGTACTACGTCCAGATGGACCAGCAGGGCGGCGGGGGCGAGTACTTCGACCGGACCGCGGTGGTCATCATGGCCACCGTCGCGGGCATGGCGCTGCTGGAGATCGTGCTGCTCGCGGGCCCCGCCTTCGCCGTCGGGGCCAGGCGCTCCCGGCGGCAGCTCGGCCTGCTCGCCGCCGGCGGCGGTGAGCGCGCGCACATCCGCTCGGTGGTGCTGGGCGGCGGCGTCGTCCTCGGCATCGCCGGCGCCGCGGCCGGCCTGGTGGTCGCCGTCGGCCTGGTCGCCGTGCTGCGCCCGTGGGCGGAGCAGTACGCCGGCCGGCGCTTCGGGCACTTCGACGTCCAGCCGCTCGACCTGCTGGCGGTGATGGGCATCGGCCTGGTCACCGGGCTGCTCGCGGCGGTCGTACCGGCCGTCCAGGCCTCCCGGCAGGACGTGGTCTCCGCGCTCACCGGCCGCGGCTCGGTCAAGCCGCCGAGCAAGCGGCTGGCGGCGCTCGGACTGCTGATGCTGGCGGGCGGCGCCGCACTGGCCCTGCTCGGCTCGACGGCCGGGATCGGCAGCCGCAGCCTGGCCGTGCTCGGCGGCTCGATGATCGCCGAACTCGGCATGGTCGCCCTGGCCCCGATGCTGGTCGGCCTCTTCGGCCGGATCGGCGGGCGGCTGCCGCTCGGGCCGCGGCTCGCGCTGCGCGACTCGGTGCGCCACCGCGGCCGGACCGCGCCCGCCGTGGCCGCCGTGATGGCGGCGGTGGCCGGCTCGGTCGCGGTCGGCGTCTACTCGGCCAGCAGCGACGAGCAGAACCGGCGGGAGTACGTCGCCTCGGCGCCGGCCGGGGCGGTCACGCTGGCCGCCGGCTGGGGCCCGGCCGCGGACGGCAAGCTGCTGCCGCAGCTGCGGACGGCGGTCGACAGCAACCTCGGCGGGCTCGGCCCGCGGGCCGACGTCCAGCGGGTCAACTACATGGGCGACTGCCACGCGTCCATGGGCGGCGGCTGCGGCAGCGTCGACGTGTCGGTGCCCAAGGAGCTGCGCTGCCCGGCCGAGGACCGGGACCTGGCGCCCGCGTCCACGCCGGAGCAGTTCCGCGAGCTGCGCAAGGACCCGCGCTGCCGGGAGAACGCCACCAGCTTCCGGGGCGGTCCGTTCGGCCCGGTCCAGGTGGGCGACAGCACGTTGCTGCACAACCTGTTCGCGCTCCACGACCCGGCCGCCGAACAGGCCCTGGCGGCCGGCAAGGCGCTGGTCTTCGACCCGAAGTACCTCAAGGACGGCAAGATCACGCTGGATCTGACCGAGCCGTACGGGGACGAGTCGCCCGGCCCGGACGCGTCGCCGTCCTCCGGCGGCGCCTCACCGGCCGCCGGGTCCCCGGCGCCCGCGGCGTCCGCAGCCGGGTCGGCCGCGGCGTCCGCGCCGGCGGCCGGGAAGCCGGCCGCGCCCTCCCCGGCCGCGTCCCCGGCCAAGTCCCCGTCGGCGGGCCCGTCCCCGTCGGCGAGCCCGTCCCCGTCGGCGAGCCCGTCCCCGACCGCCGCCGAGTCCGCCCCGGCCGGGGCGGCGGTCCCGCCGGGGGGCGGCGGTACGGGCACCGCGGGCCCGCTGCACCGTCCGGCCGTCCACCAGGTCACGGTGGACGCCGTGCTGGTGACCACGCCGGTCCCGGTCACCTACAGCCAGGCCGTGATCGCCCCGGCGGTGGTCCAGCGGCTCGGTCTGACCAGCACCGACGCCGGTTCGGTCTGGCTCCCGGAGTCCTCGCCGGGCGACGCGTCCGAGCAGAAGGCGCTGGCCGCCGTGACCCGGATCAGCGAGGGCGTGCAGTTCGAGGTCGAGCGCGGATACCGGGCCGAGGGCGACCTGGTCACCCTGGCGCTCACCGGGTTCGCCGCCCTGGTCGCGCTCGGCGCGGCCGGCATCGCCACCGGTCTGGCGGCGGCCGACTCCCAGCGCGACCTGACCACGCTGGCGGCGGTCGGCGCGGCCCCGCGGATCCGCCGGACGCTCTCCGGCTTCCAGTGCGGCGTGATCGCCGCCATGGGCGCGGTGCTGGGGACCGTCTGCGGGGTGGTGCCCGCGGTGGCCCTGCGCAAGGTGGAGGGGCTGGCCGCCCCGTACCCGGGCATGGGCCCGGAGGAGGCCGTCGACCGGACGGTGGTGGTCTTCCCCTGGATGACCATGGGGATCACGCTGGTGGTGCTGCCGGTCGTCGCGGTGGCGCTGGCCGCGCTGCTGACCCGCTCCCGGATCGCCCTGCTGCGGACCAGCGGCTGACCCGCCCCGCCGGCACCGCCTCCGTCACCTCCCCGCCGCCGTCCGCGGCCGGGAGGTGACGGAGGTTACAGGCCCGGCGCCGACCAGCGAGCGGACGTCCGGGGCGAGCACCCGCACGGGCGAACTAAAGTCGTCCGTATGACGAGAACTCCGGACAGCGTCGTCCGTACCTTCATCGAGCAGCACGAGAGCGCCTTCCTGGCCGATCTCGCCGACTGGCTCGCCATCCCGTCCGTCTCCGCCGACCCGGGCCGCTCCGGCGAGGTCCGCCGCTCCGCCGAATGGCTGGTGGACAAGCTGCGGGAGACCGGCTTCCCGGTGGCGGAGGTCTGGGAGACCGACGGCCTGCCGGCGGTGTTCGCCGAGTGGCCGTCCGGGGACCCGGCCGCGCCCACCGTTCTCGTCTACGGCCACCACGACGTCCAGCCCGCGGCCAAGGAGGACGGCTGGGCGACCGAGCCGTTCACCCCGACCGTGGTCGGCCGCCGGCTGTTCGCCCGCGGCGCCGCGGACGACAAGGGCCAGGTCTTCTTCCACACCCTGGGGGTGCGCGCGCACCTGGCCGCGACCGGCCGCACCGCGCCCGCCGTCAACCTCAAGCTGCTGATCGAGGGCGAGGAGGAGTCCGGCTCGCCGCACTTCGCCGACCTGGTCCGGCGCGAGGCCGGGCGCCTCGCCTCGGACGTGGTGATCATCTCGGACACCGGGATGTGGTCCGAGGACACCCCGACCGTCTGCACCGGGATGCGCGGCCTGGCCGACGCCCAGATCGACCTGTTCGGCCCGGACACCGACATCCACTCGGGCTCCTTCGGCGGCGCCGTCCCGAACCCGGCCTCGGTGGCGGCCGAGCTGGCGGCCGCCCTGCACGACGCGGACCGCCGGGTGGACGTCCCGGGCTTCTACGACGGGATCGTCGAGCTGACCGACCGCGAGCGCGAACTCTTCGCCGAGCTGCCGTTCGACGAGGCGCAGTGGCTGCGGGTCGCCAAGTCGTACGGGACGCAGGGCGAGGCCGGCTACAGCACTCTGGAGCGGGTCTGGGCCCGGCCGACCGCCGAGGTGAACGGCATCTGGGGCGGCTACACCGGGCCCGGGGGCAAGACCATCGTGCCGGCCTCGGCGCACCTCAAGCTCTCCTTCCGGCTGGTCGCCGGCCAGGAGGTGGAGAAGATCCGCGAGGCCGTCCGGGCCTGGGTCGCGGCCCGGGTGCCCGACGGCATCCGGTACGAGCTGGTCTTCCCCGGCGCGACCCGGCCCTGCCTGACCCCGTTGGACCACCCGGCGCTGCAGTCCACCGTCCGGGCGATGGGGCGGGCCTTCGAGAAGAAGATCCTCTTCACCCGCGAGGGCGGCTCCGGGCCGGCCGCCGACCTGCAGGACGTGCTCGGCGCGCCGGTGCTCTTCCTGGGCATCTCGGTGCCCTCGGACGGCTGGCACTCCGTCAACGAGAAGGTCGAGCTGGACCTGCTGCGCAAGGGTGTGGAGGCCACCGCCTACCTGTGGGGCGACCTGGCGGAGACCTGGCGGCCGGGCGGCGAGAGCGAGTGACGGACCTGACGATTCTTCACGTGGGGATGGAACCTTAAGTGAGCACCGTGCCTGAGACCGAACGTCCGAAGGCCCTCGCACTGGCCAGGGCCGGTGTCGACCGTGCCGCGCAGCACCGGGTCGACGAGCCCTGGCTCGCGGCGGCCTGGAGCCACCCCACCACCAAGGTGCTGCCGATCGCCGGCGGCGAGGCCTTCGTGGTGGACACCGAGGAGGGCACCGAGCTGGTGCTGCTGCCCTCCTTCGAGGCGCCGCAGGACGGCGACCGCTACTTCCTCGGCACCGACGACGACGGCGTCTCCTACTTCGCGCTGGCCGGGGAGACCCTGCCGGGGCGCCTGGACGGGGACGCCCGGCCGGCCGGACTGCGCGAGGTGGGGGCGATGCTCTCCGACCGCGACGCCGGGCTGCTGGTGCACGCGGTCGCGCTGGAGCACTGGCACCGCCTGCACAGCTTCTGCTCGCGCTGCGGCCACCCGACCGAGAAGGCCGGGGCCGGGCACCTGCGGCGCTGCACCTCCTGCGCGGCCGAGCACTACCCGCGCACCGACCCGGCGGTGATCATGATGATCACCGACGAGCAGGACCGCTGCCTGCTGGGCCGGCAGGCGATCTGGCCGGAGGGCCGCTGGTCGACCCTGGCCGGTTTCGTCGAGCCCGGCGAGTCGATCGAGCAGGCGGTCGCCCGGGAGGTCTTCGAGGAGGCGGGCGTCCGGGTCGCCGAGGTCAGCTACGTGGCGAGCCAGCCCTGGCCGTTCCCGAGCAGTCTGATGCTGGGCTTCATGGGGCAGGCCGATCCGGCCGGCACCGCGATCACGGTGGACGGCGAGGAGCTGGCCGAGGCGCGCTGGTTCTCCCGCGAGGAGCTGCGGGCCGGAATGGCGGCGGGGGAGATCCTGCCGCCGTCGGGGATTTCGATCGCCCGGCACCTGGTCGAGCTCTGGTACGGCGAACCGTTGCCGGCGGCGGCCCGCTGGTAGGGCCGGCCCGCCCGGAGCGGCGGCGGTATCGCGCCTTCGGTTGTCCACGAAGGGGCGCGTGATCGGAATTAGGGGCGCGTGGCTATCGGCCGAGCGCCCCTATTTCCTGGCCGCCTTTCCGGCCGGCCGGACGGGGCCGCGACCCGCTCCCGCCCGTGCGCCGTCCCGCACAGGTCACCGCCCCGCCGCCGGTGCCCCGCCCCACACCGGGCGCGGCACCGGGAATGCCGGCGCAATCCCCCCGGCGGCCGCGCGCAGGCCGCCGGGGCGGTTCTGCCCGGCCCGGCCGGGAGCAATCGGGGAATCCTCCGGATCGGCCGGTTCCGGCGGGTTCGGCTGAAATCGGCGAAGCCCGATCGCTACATTCACTCGGGTGACAATCCCACGGGGCAGTGCCCAATCCCCCAAGTACCAGAGGCTCGCGGCGGACCTGCGCCGCCGGATCGCCGCCGGCGAGTTCACCGCCGACGACCCGCTCCCGGTCGAGGGCGAGCTGGAGAAGCAGTACGGGGTGGCCCGCAACACCGTCCGGCTGGCGGTGGACGTGCTGGTCAACGAGGGCCGGCTGGTCCGGCTCCAGGGCAAGGGCACCTACCTCAGGGAACACCCCGTGCTGGACCACCGCGCGTACGGGCCCAGCCTGCTGCCCGGACAGCGGGACTGCCTGGCCGCGCCCACCGACATCTACACGAAAGAGGCCGCCGAGGCGGGCCGGGAGTTGACGTCCGACTTCGAGATGCTGATCGTCCGGGCCCGGGTGGACATCGCGGAGCGGCTCGGGCTCCGGCCCGGCGAGGCCATCGTGGTGCGCCGCCAGCTGCGGATGCTGGACCGCGAGCCCTACTCCATCGAGGAGAGCCACTACCGCGCCGGGCTGGCCGCCGGCACCCCGCTGATGGAGCCCGACCAGGTCGAGGGCGGGGACGAGGCGGTGCTCGCGGCGCTCGGCCGCACCGAGGTCGGCGCGGTGGACCACATGGTCGCGCGGATGCCCGGGCCGGAGGAGGCGCAGTGGTTCCAGGGCGGGCCCGGGGTGCCGCTGGTGGTGCAGACCCGGGTCACCTACGACCGGCGCGGGCCGGTCCGGGTGATCGAGACCCGCTACTCGGCGGACCGCTGCCGCCTAGTCTACGGGATCGGCGACCTCGGCGCGCGGACCACCCTGCCCGCCCCGGCCACCCCGGTCGACACCGGCCGGACGGAGCTGCGCGCGGCCGACGGCGTGCGCGCGGACGTGTCCTGACCGGACCCGCGGCGGCCGTACCGGACGGGCCGGGGCCCGCGGTCCAGGACCGCGGGCCCCGGCCCGTGCCGGGAGCGGATCAGCCCGCCAGCGCGGCCTGGACCTGGCGCAGGCTCGGGTTGGTCATCACGATCTGCTCGCCACCGCCGGCCGGGGTCACCAGCACCGTCGGCACCACCTGGTTGCCGTTGTTCACCGACTCGACGAAGTTCGCCGACGCCGGGTCCTCCTCGATGTTGATCTCGGTGTAGCCGATCCCCTCGCGCTGCAGCTGGCCCTTGAGCCGGGTGCAGTACCCGCACCAGGTCGTGCTGTACATCGTGACGCTGCCGGACATCGGTGGGGTCTCCTTCGGGAGGGGGCGTGCGGTCTTCGGGATGAACGCGCGACACGCCTCGGTCATTCCGTGTGCGCCGGGCGTGACCGCCAGTACGCGCGCCGGGCGGCGAGGGGATCATCCTCCGGTCGTACCGGGTCTGTGGACAACTTTCCGCCGCTGTCACCCCGCCCTGCCAGGATGTCGGGGCCGGCCGCACCCGCGACCGGCCGTATCCCCCCGCCGGGCTGAGAGGATGGACTGCATGCAGGAAGACCTCTTGAGCGGCAGCCCGTACGACGACGACCGCCCGGCCCCCGTCGGCGCCGACGCGGTGCTGGCCGGGCTCGACCCGGAGCAGCGGGCCGTCGCCACCGCCCTGCACGGCCCGGTCTGCGTGCTGGCCGGCGCCGGCACCGGCAAGACCCGGGCCATCACCCACCGGATCGCCTACGGCGTGCGCAGCGGCGTCTACCAGCCGCAGCAGGTGCTCGCGGTGACCTTCACCGCCCGCGCCGCCGGCGAGATGCGCGGCCGGCTGCGCGAGCTCGGCGCCGAGGGCGTCCAGGCCCGGACCTTCCACTCCGCCGCGCTGCGCCAGCTCCAGTACTTCTGGCCGCGCGCGGTCGGCGGCGAGGTGCCCCGGCTGCTGGAGCGCAAGGTCCAGCTGGTCGCCGAGGCGGCCGGGCGCTGCGGCCTGCGGGTCCAGCGCACCGAGCTGCGCGACCTCACCGGCGAGATCGAGTGGGCCAAGGTCACCCAGATCGTCCCCGACGACTACGCGGCCGCCGTCCTGAAGGCCGGCCGCGAGGCACCGCGCGACCCGGCCGAGATCGCCCGGGTCTACGCCACCTACGAGCAGACCAAGCGCGACCGCGGCGTCATCGACTTCGAGGACGTCCTGCTGCTGACCGCCGCGATCCTGGAGGACCGCCCGGAGATCGCCGACCGGGTCCGCGCCCAGTACCGGCACTTCACGGTCGACGAGTACCAGGACGTCTCCCCGCTCCAGCAGCGACTGCTCGACCAGTGGACCGGCCCCGGCGCCAGCCTCTGCGTGGTCGGCGACGCCAGCCAGACCATCTACTCCTTCACCGGCGCCACCCCCGACTACCTGCTGAACTTCCGCACCCGCCACCCCGGGGCGACGGTGGTCAAGCTGGTCCGCGACTACCGCTCCACCCCGCAGGTGGTGCACCTCGCCAACGGCCTGCTGGCCCAGGCCAGGGGGCAGGCCGCCCAGCACCGGCTGGAGCTGGTCTCGCAGCGCGAGGCCGGCCCGGAGCCGGTCTACGTGGAGTACGCGGACGAGCCCACCGAGGCGGAGAGCACCGCGCACCGGATCAAGGACCTGCTGGCCCTGCCCGCCGAGCGCGGCGGCTGCCGGGCCAGCGAGATCGCGGTGCTGTTCCGCACCAACGGCATGTCCGAGGTCTACGAGCAGGCGCTCGCCGACCTCGGCATCTCCTACCAGCTGAAGGGCGCCGAGCGGTTCTTCGAGCGGCCCGAGGTCCGGGAGGCCGGGGTGCTGCTCAAGGGCGCCGCCCGGGCCGGGTCGGACCCGCTGACCGCCGACGCCCCCGACCTGGCCTCCCAGGTCCGCGCCGTGCTGGCCACCCGGGGCTTCACCGCGACCCCGCCGGGCGGCTCCGGCGCGGTCCGCGAGCGCTGGGAGTCGCTGGCCGCGCTGGTCCGGCTCGCCGAGGAGTTCGAGGCGACCCGGCACAAGGCCGGCGAGAGCGGTGACCTGAGCGCCTACGTGGCCGAGCTGGACGCCCGGGCGGCCGCCCAGCACGCCCCGGCGGTCGAAGGGGTCACGCTGGCCTCGCTGCACGCCGCCAAGGGCCTGGAGTGGGACGCCGTCTTCCTGGTCGGCCTCACCGAGGGCACCATGCCGATCATCTACGCCAAGACCGACGAGCAGGTGGAGGAGGAGCGCCGGCTGCTCTACGTGGGCGTCACCCGGGCCCGGCGCAACCTCTCCCTCTCCTGGTCGCTCTCCCGCTCCCCGGGCGGGCGGGCCAGCCGCAAGCCCACCCGGTTCCTGGACGGGCTGCGCCCGGGCTCGGGCGCGCCCGGCTCGCGCTCCGGCGCCCGGGGCGGGCGGGGCGGCGTCGAGTTCGGCGAGGGGCGCCCGGCGGCCCGCAAGGCGCGCGGGCCGCTCAAGTGCCGCGTCTGCGACCGCACCCTGACCGAGGCCGTCGAGCGCAAGCTGCGCCGCTGCGAGAGCTGCCCGTCCTCGATGGACGAGGCCCTGTTCGAGCGGCTGCGCGAGTGGCGGGCCGGCCAGGCGAAGAAGCAGGGCGCGCCGGCCTACGTGGTCTTCACCGACGCCACCCTGATGGCGATCGCCGAGGACGTGCCGGCCAACGAGCGCGAGCTGGCCGTCATCTCGGGCGTGGGCGCCATGAAGCTGGACAAGTACGGGGCCGCCGTGCTCTCGTTGTGTGCGGGGGAAGAGCCCGAGGCAGACTCGGAAGAGGCTCCGGACGACACGTCGGACGAGCCGGCCTGAGCCGCTCGCGGCGGGCACTTCGAAACTCGCCGGAAAAATAGTTTGCGCGCCGTGCATGGAGCGCAATAGCCTGCCGGAGCGGTCAAGGGGACGAGATCGCAAGCCGTACGGGGTCACTCCTGAAACGGCCTTCCCCTGCGTGTCGTGCGTATCACAGCGCGCGGCCACAAGCCTTACCGAGAAGAAGCTTCACCGAGACAGACATCCGAACAGCCGGAGCCCGGGGGACTGGGCACCGCGAGACGCCGAGAGGAGGCGAAGACAGTGGAAACCAAGACGATGATCACCAAACTGACTGGCCAGACCGTCGCCGCTGCCTCCCTGTGCGTTGCCCCCGAGCAGGCTCTTGTCGCCCTGCTTGCCGCGGCCGGTCTGGGTCTCGACACCACCGTTGTCTCCGTCGTGCCCGTTGTCAGTGCCCTTGGGAACACTGGCGGCAGCACGGGAGCCGGCGCCGTCGAGACGGGTCTGTCCCGTGACTGGGCGATGGACGCCATGTCCCGCGATCTGCGTGACGAGCGACCGACCCAGGCACCGAAGGCAGCAGTAGCAGCCGCCAAGCATGGCGACTATGCGCAGGTCATCGGTGCCGGAATCACCCAGAAGCAGAACGAGCAGCTGATCAACCAGGCCAAGGCCGCCTTTATCGGCGCCTCGGTCATCCGGAGCAGGGCCTTCCGCGGGCCTGAACCCTGGAGAGAACGCACCTGAGTCAGCATCAGGTCGGCACCCTCCAGGGCCGCGGAACCCGTACACCGGGATCCGCGGCCCTTCTGTTTTGTCCGGTACGTAAGACCACCCAGGCCCTCCGGGGCCTCCGGTTCGGCCCCACCAGCCAGCTGAACCGGACCCACTGAAAAGACGAGGAAGACGCCCACAGTGTCCACGGTCATCACACCGCCCCTCCCGTCCGTACCGACGACAGACCAGATCACCAAGGCCGACCAGGCCGACCCCCCGGAGGTTTCTCTTATGCAGCTCACCGCGATCGACGACGCCGAGGCCCTGGGCCTTCCCATCCCGTGCCGCGCCTTCGACCCGGAGGTCTTCTTCGCCGAGACCCCGGCGGACGTCGAGTACGCGAAGTCCCTCTGTGGGGCCTGCCCGGTCAAGGAGGCCTGCCTGGCCGGTGCGCTGGAGCGGCGTGAGCCGTGGGGCGTCTGGGGCGGCGAGCTCTTCGTCCAGGGCGTCGTCGTGGCCCGGAAGCGTCCCCGGGGCCGTCCGCGCAAGACCGAGGCCGTCGCGTGAACCCCGCGCTCGGTGCCGACGCCGTCCGCCGGGGAGAGCAGCCCCCGCTGGACAGTGCCCTGCGCCACTCCGTACGCCTCGCCGCCGCCAAGGCGGACGCAGCCCGCAGCATCCCCTTTCCGAGCACGCAGCACGAGCAGGACCACCACATGACCGCCGCCGCCGTCGATCCCACCGTCCGCGCAGAGCAGACCACCGAACTTCAGATCCAGAACAGGACCCTCGAGATGCAACTCCTCCACGAATCCCTGGCTCGCGCCCATATGCAGGACCGCCTGCAAGAGGCCGAGCACGAACGCCTCGGCCTACGGGTCGTCAGGGCCCAGAAGCTCATCCGGAAGGCCGAGCGGGCCTCCCTGCGGGCCCGTAAGGCGCTGGCCCTCGCGGTGATGTGACCCGCGGGCCCCGGAGCCCGTCCGGCCGGCTCCGCGTTCCACCCCCGCCGTGACGATGGCCGCTCCCCCGGACCGGGGGAGCGGCCATCGCCGTGCGTCCGGCCCGCCGGGCCGGACGACGGGTCAGCGCTTCTTCAGCGCCTCCGCGGTGCCGCCCGGCGCGGCCGCCGGGGCGAAGCCGGGCAGCCACTCCAGCATCTCGGCGCGGAACGGCGCGTTGGCACCGAGCTGGCAGAGCACGCCGATGGTGCTCAGCGTCACCCGGTGGATCAGCAGGTACGAGGGCGGCAGGTTGAGCTGCTTGCCCAGGTTGTAGGCGGGGGAGCGCGGGTCGGCGATCCGGGCCGCCTGCGAGCGCATCCAGGCCCGGGTGAAGTGGAAGGTCTCCACGGTGGCCGGCTCGATGATCGGCAGCAGGTAGTCCAGCACCGCGTCCGGGTCGAGCCGGATCGAGGGCTTGACGAAGCCCTCCTCGCGGAGCATGTCGAGGACGCCCGAGGCGTCGCCGGCCAGCGCCATCCGCAGCGAGTCCCCGATCGGGGAGGGCAGGCCGCCGGGCAGGCGGTCGACCGTGCCGAAGTCGAGCACCCCGAGCCGCCAGGTGCCGGCCGGGCCGTCGTCCTTCAGCAGCCGGAAGTTGCCGGGGTGCGGGTCGGCGTGCAGCAGGCCGGTGCGGGAGGGGCCGGCGAACAGGAAGCGGGCGAGCAGGTGGCCGGCCCGGTCGCGCTCCTCCTGGGTGCCGTTCGCGATCACCTCGGCGAGCGGGGTGCCGCCCATCCACTCGGTGACCAGCACCTGGTCGGCCTGGGCCACCACGCCCGGGACGACGATGTCCGGGTCGCCGGCGAACTCCGCCGCGTGCCGGCTCTGGGCCTGTGCCTCCAGCTCGTAGTCCAGCTCCTCGGCGACCCGCTCCCGCAGCTCGGTGATCAGCGGCTTGATGTCGAGGCCGGGGATGAGCGGGCCGAGCAGCCAGGCCACCCGGCTGAGCTGGGCGAGGTCCGCGAGCAGCGCCTCGCCGGCGCCCGGGTACTGGACCTTGACCGCGACCTCACGGCCGTCGTGCCAGACCGCCCGGTGGACCTGCCCGATGGAGGCGGCGGCGGCCGGCTTGTCGTCGAAGCTCCGGAATCTCTCCCGCCAGTCCTGGCCGAGCCGCTCGGCCAGCGCGGTGTGCACCTTGGCGGCGGGCATCGGCGGCGCGGCGTCCTGAAGCTTGGTCAGCGCGGCCCGGTAGGGGCCGGCGACCTCCTCGGGCAGCGCCGCCTCGAAGACGGACAGCACCTGCCCGAACTTCATCGCCCCGCCCTTGAGCTCGCCGAGGACCTTGAAGAGCTGGTCGGCGGTGGCCTGCTGGAGTTCGGCGGTCACCACCTCGGCGGAGCGCCCGCCGATCCGCCTGCCCAGGCCCAGCGTGGCCCGGCCGGCCATCCCCAGCGGCAGAGCTGCGAGCTTTGCCGTACGGGTCATTGCCTTGCGCGGAAGATCGCTCACCCGGGCCTCCCAGTCAGACGCCCCCGGCGGCCCTCGCGAGCTGCGGGGCCTGAGGAACGGCGGTCACTACGTCATTGTGCCCGCTCGGCGGGCGGGCCCGGCCGAATTGTGGATAGTGCGGGAGCGCTGACAGTACGGCACCCGGCGGGCCCCGCGCCGGGCCGGGTGGCGGCCCCGGACGCCCGGTGCGCCGCCGGGGCCGGCCGGCCGGTCCCGGGCCCCGGGAGCCCGGGCCCGGCCCGGGCGCGCGGCCCCGCCGGCGCCGGCTCAGCGCTGCGCGGCCGGCTGCCAGAGACAGCCGCAGTCGGGGTGGCCCGGCAGTCGCAGCCGCCGGGCGAAGCCGTCGGCGGCCGAGATCTCGCACCAGCCGTCCACGCTGGGCGGCCGGGTGCCGTCCACGTACAGCTGGACGTGCAGGGCCGCCAGCCCGGCCACGGCGGTGGCGAGGGCGCTGTCGCAGGCGGGGGTGCGGGGCCGCCCGGGGCCGTCCTCGGCGAGCTGGGCGAGCAGCCGGGGCCAGGCGGCGTCCTCGTCGGTGCGGCTGAGGGCCAGGCAGCCGCCGCAGGCCGAGGCGCCGGGCAGCACCAGGGGGCCGACCACGCCGAGGTGCTCCACGACGCCCACGTAGAGGTGCGGCACACCGGCCCGCATCAGGCGCCGGGCCTCGACCGCGCCGCCGGCGAAGCCCCCGCCGCCGTCGCGGGGCGCGAGCACCACGAGCGCGGGCGGCGGGCCGCCGGCCCGGTCGCGGCGCGGGTGCGAGGCCGGTCCGCGGCCGCTCGCCCGGTCGACGGCGGCGCGGGCGGCGCTGGTCCGCAGCCGGCCGGCCTCGGTGGGCGGCAGGCCGGCCGGGGAGCAGTCCGTGGGGGTGACCCGGCCGGTGTCCAGCACGGTGACGCCGCCGATCCCGCCCGCCGCCAGGACGGCGGCGATCGCGCCGCCGACCCGCCCGGCTCCGCGCACCTCGACCCGGGCGGCGGCCCGGCCGCTCAGGACGGCCGGCCCGGCCCCGGGCTCGGGGTGCACCAGAGAGAGCGAGGCGAGGTCGGGGCCGAGCAGGTCGCGGTGCGGCTGCGGGTAGCGGGCCAGTGCCTCCCGGCCGGCCGCGGCGTCGTCGAGCAGCCCGGCCTGCTCCAGCGAGTCGAGGAGGTCGGCGGTCTGCTCGCGGCCGAGCCCGAGCCGTTCACCGGCGTCGACCAGCGCGGGCCGCTCCCGGCTGCCGTCGAGCAGGCCGAGGAAGGAGCAGAAGGGCGCGTCGGCCTGTTCGACCACCCTGGCGTGGCGGTGGACGGTGCCGAACTGCAGGGTCTCGGTGTCCCGCCAGGTGCGGGAGAGGGCGGGCTTGAGCACCGGGCGCATGGGGTGTGCCTCCAGGTCGGATCCGGACAGCCGGGCGGGCCGGCGGCCACGCCCGGCCGCGTCGCGGCGGTGCTCCCCGGCGGGGAGCTGCCCGCAGGATGCCGGATCGGCGGCCCCTCGCGCTCGGCGTTGTCCACAGCGCCAGGCCTATGGTCGTAGGAGTGCTTCGCATGCCCTGTGGATAACTTTCCGGTCCGCCCCGGCTCACCGCGGCGTCATCCTCCGTAGGCCTTTCGTTCGCGATCACTCCATGAAACATTTCGGCCAAGGCACCGGGACTTCTGTCAGGGGTAACCGGTAACGTCGTGTGCCATGGCGGCCGAACGGGAACCCCATCCCCCGGCGTCGCGTCGGCGTGCCCGTGCAGCGTCCGGGTCGGGAGTCGCGGCGCCGAGCACGCGCGGGCGCCCGGACCCGGCGGAACCCGCGGCCCCCGCCCAGCACCGGCCCCCCGCCCAGCTCCCGTCACCGGCCCAGGGATCCCGTCCGGACCAGTCCGCCGACCGCTCCCGGGTGGAGGTCCGCCGCAGCGCCCGCCGCAGCCGTACGGTCTCCGCCTACCGGGAGGGCGACCGCACCGTGGTCCTGATCCCGGCCCGGATGTCGGTCGCCGAGGAGCAGCGCTGGGTGGCCCAGATGCTCGACCGGCTGGCCGCGCAGGAGAGCCGCCGGGTGCTCGGCGACGACGCCCTGTCGGCCCGCGCGCGGGAGCTGTCCGCCGCCTACCTCGGCGGGCGGGCCCGGCCGGCGCAGGTCCGCTGGGTGACCAACCAGAACTCGCGCTGGGGGTCCTGCACGCCCAGCGAGCGGACCATCCGGCTCTCGCACCGGCTGCAGGGCATGCCCGAGTACGTCGTCGACTACGTGCTGCTGCACGAGCTGGCGCACCTGCTGGTCCCCGACCACGGTCCGGGGTTCTGGGCGCTGCTGGAGGCCTACCCGCGGACCGAGCGGGCCCGCGGGTACCTGGAGGGTGTGGTCTCCGCGGCCCGGCTGCCGCACATCCCCGGCGCCCGGGGGGACCGCCCGGCGGGCTCCGCCTCCCGTGAGCCGGCGCCCGGCGAGTCCTGCGGCTAGGGCCTGCCCCGCGCACCGGCGGGAAGGCCCCGGGCCGGGCCTGCTGCCGACCGACCTCCCTGGGATAGGGTCGCCGGAATCAGGCCGGCACACAGGGAGGGGCGTTCTCAGCGCCATGACCAGAGAACTCGCCAAGGCGTCCCGGATCCGGATCGGTGACCTCACGCCGCTGACCGACCTCTACCTGGGGGTCGGGCTGACCGCGCCCGGGCTGACGTTCGACATCAGCTGCTTCGGCCTGGACGCCGAGGAGCGCCTGAGCGACGACCGGTACTTCGTCTTCTTCAACCAGCCGGCCAGCCCCGAGAACGCGGTGCGGCTGCTGGGTGCCCGGCAGGACGACACCGAGTCCTTCCAGCTGGACCTCTCGGCCGTGCCGGAGAGCATCCACAAGCTCAGCCTGACCGCGACCATCGACGGCGACGGCCGGATGTCGCAGGTGAGCGCGGGCCACGTCCGGATCGTCGCGGGCGGCACCGAGGTCGGCCGGTACTCCTTCACCGGCGCCGAGTTCAGCACCGAGCGCGCGGTGATGCTGGCGGACGTCTACCGGCGCGGCGGGGAGTGGCGGTTCGCCGCGGTCGGGCAGGGCTTCGACGGCGGGCTGCAGGCGCTGCTGGAGAACTTCGGCGGCGAGGTGGCCGAGGACGACCCGGCGCCCGCGCCCGCGCCCGCGCCCGCGGCGCCCGTCCCCCCGGCGGCCGTGCCCGCCGGCGCCCCCGCGCCCGTGCTCGCGGCGCCCGTGCTCGCGGCGCCCGTGCCCGCAGCGCCCGTGACCGTGCCCGCCCCGGCGGCCACCGTGCAGATCCCGGCCCAGGCGCAGGCTCCCGCCCCGGCCCCCGGCGTGAAGATCTCGCTCACCAAGTACGCCGAACTGCCCGAGCAGACCGGCTGGCTCAAGCAGAACGACAACCTGGTCCGCTTCACCCTCACCAAGGGCCAGGACGTGCTCGCGCTGCAGGGCAGCATGGTGGCGTACCAGGGCAGGGCGGACTTCGCGCACGAGAGCTCCGGCGTGCTGCGCAAGCTCACCGCCAACCTGACCGGACAGCAGCTGAAGCTGATGCGGGTCTCCGGCGAGGGCCAGGTCTTCCTCGCGGACGAGGCGAGCCACCTGCACGTGGTCCGGCTGGAGGGCGACTCGTTCTGCGTCAGCTCGGACCGGGTGCTGGCCTTCGACGCCGGCCTGGAGCACGAGGTCCGGCGGATCGAGGGCGAGGGGCTGCCGGGCGGCGGCTTCTTCACCCTCCAGTTCACCGGGCACGGCACGGTGGTGGTGAAGACCAACGGCATCCCGGTGGTGCTGCCGGTCACCCCGGCGCCGGAGACCTACGCGGACGTGCACGCCCTGGTGGCCTGGTCGAAGGGGTCCCAGGTGATCACCACGGCGCCGGTGCGGATCCGGCGCTCGGCGTACGCGGGCCACGCCGCGGAGTCGTACAGCCTGCAGTTCAGGGGCGGCCCCGGCAACTTCGTCGTCGTCCAGCCGTTCGAGGTCTGAGAGCCGGACGCGTCCGGGAGAGGTAGGCGGGATCATGCAGAGGCAGACGCTCTCGGGCACGTACCTGGAGGGGTACCTGGAGTCCCCGGCGACGGCCAGGATGAGCAACCACGGCGCCGCGATGTGCAAGGTCGCGGTGACGACGGGCCAGGACGTCCTGGCGAAGCCGGGCGCGATGGTCGCGTACGACGGGTTCCTGCAGTACGAGGCGGTCTCGCAGACCTTCCGGCGGGCGCTGGGGGAGTGGGCCTCGGGCGAGCGCAGCCCGCTGCTGCGGTGGTCCGGGGACGGCACCCTCTATCTCGCCGACTTCGGCGCCGACGTGCTCAACCTGCAGCTCGACAACGAGTCGCTGTCGGTCAACGGCTCGCACCTGCTGGCCATGGACGCCGGGCTGACCTGCGCGGTCGAGAAGGTGAAGGGCCCGGCGATGCTGGCCGGCACCGGGCTGTTCAACGTGACGGTGTCCGGCAGCGGCTGGGTGTCCGTCACCTCCCGGGGCGTGCCCGTGGTGCTGGACTGCGCCGAGGCCGAGACCTTCGTCGACCCGGACGCGCTGGTCGCCTGGACCACCGGCCTGGAGATCAAGACCCGGCGCACCGTCAAGGTCGGCGCGCTGATCGGCCGCGGCAGCGGCGAGGCCCTGCAGCTGGGCTTCAAGGGCTCGGGCTTCGTCGTCGTCCAGCCCAGCGAGGACACCTCCGACCGACTCAAGATCCGCGGCTGAGGAGCGACCACCGTGCAGAGCCCCCTTCTCGACCACGCCGCCCTGACCGGCACCGAGCGCTACTCCCTGCAGAACCCGCAGATGCTGCGGGTGGTGCTGGACGGCGGCCCGGCCGACGTGCTGGCCCGCAGCGGCGCGATGGTCGCCCACACCGGCCGGGTCCAGTTCACCGGCTGGACGCCGCCGGGCCGCCGCAACCGGGCCAACGTGGCCCCCACCGAGCTGGACCTGATGCGGTGCAGCGGCACCGGCACGGTCTACCTCGCCAACCTCGCGCAGCACCTGCACATCCTCGACCTGCGGCGGGACCGGCTGACGGTGAACAGCACCTACGTGCTGGCGATGGACACCACGATCAGCTGGCAGGTCGTCGGCATCGAGGGCGGCGAGCGGATCGCCGGGGTGGGCACCCGGAGCCTGGAGCTGACCGGCAGCGGCCGGCTGGTGCTGATGACCTCGGGCCAGCCGCTGGTGATGCGGGTCGAGCCGGGCCGGTACGTGTACGCGGACGCCGACGCGGTGGTCGGCTGGTCCTCGGGGCTGGAGGTGCAGCTCCAGGCGCAGAGCAGCAACACCGAGGCCTGGCGGCGGCGCGGCACGGCCACCGAGGGCTGGGAGATGGCCTTCACCGGCGCCGGCCACGTCCTGGTCCAGCCGAGCGAGCTGCTGGCCCCGCAGCGGGTGCCGGTGCGCTGACCCTCCGGCGGCCGGCGCCGCCGGGCACGTCCGCCCGGCACGTCGGGCAGGTCCGGGCAGGTCCCGGCACACCTGACAGGTCCGGGCAGGTCCGGGCACGACGAAGGGGACCCGGTCACCGGGTCCCCTTCGTCGTGCCCCGGCCGCCCGGGGCGGCCGGTCACCGGGTCAGCGGGTCAGCTCCCGGGCGCGCGCGACCAGCGCGCGCACCGAGTCGTCGGTCAGCTCCGGCAGGCTGTCGTACCCGAACCAGCGCAGGTCCAGCGACTCCTCGCTGATCAGTGCCTCGGCGCCGGGCCGGGCCAGCGCGACGTACTGGACGTCCAGGTGGGTGTTCTCCGGGCGGTCCTTGCCGGTGCAGCGGACCTGGTGGCGGTCGAGCATCACCGGGGTGGGCGCGCCGTCGGCCGTGAGCAGGGTGAGGTCCGGGATGCCGGACTCCTCGGTGGCCTCGCGCAGCGCGGCGGCCGCGAGGTCCGGGTCGCCCGGCTCGCAGTGGCCGCCCATCTGCAGCCAGATGCCGACCTTGGGATGCAGGGTCAGCAGCACCCGGCCGGAGGCCGGGTCGACGACCAGGGCGCTGGCCGTGATGTGGGCGGGCAGGCAGGCCCGGAACAGGCCGTCGGGGTGCCCGGCCAGGTGGGCCAGGTAGTCGCGCCGCAGCCGGTCCTGGCCGGCGTCGGCGGTCCGCCACCCCTCCAGGGTGCGCACGGCGTCGTCGTGCAGCGCCGTCGCGCTCGTCTCGGTGACCGTCATGCGGTGGGCTCGCCCTTCCCGTCCTCGTCGGTGCCCTTCGGGCCGGTGCCGCCGTCGCCGCCGTTCTCCCCGGCGTCCTGCTGCCCGGTGCCCCTCCCCCCGGCGCCGCCCTTGCCGGCGGCCGCCTCGCCGAGCAGCTTGTCGAGCGCGTCGAAGTCGAAGCCGCCCTCGGCGTCGTCGGCGGAGCCGCGGTGCACGAAGCCGTCCGGGTCGTCCAGGTCGGCGGCGGTCGGCAGCATGTCGGGGTGCTGCCAGAGCGCGTCCCGGCCCTCGACGCCGCGGGCGTCGGCCAGGGTGGCCCACAGCCGGGAGGCGTCCCGGAGCCGGCGCGGGCGCAGCTCCAGGCCGACCAGGGTGGCGAAGGTCTGCTCGGCGGGCCCGCCGGCGGCGCGGCGCCGCCGGACGGTCTCGCGCAGCGCGCCGGCCTGCGGCAGGTGCGGCTGGGCGGCGCTGTGCACGACCGCGTCCACCCAGCCCTCGACCAGCGCGAGCGCGGTCTCCAGGCGGGCCAGCGCGGCCTTCTGCTCGGGGGTGTCCTCGGGCTGCAGCAGGCCGCCGGCGAGGGCCTCCTGGAGGGCCTCGGGGTTGCTGGGGTCGAGCTGGCCGGCCAGCTCCTCCATCCGGGAGGTGTCGACCTTGATGCCGCGCGCGTACGCCTCGACGGCGCCGAACAGGTGCGCCCGCAGCCACGGCACGTGGGCGAAGAGGCGCTGGTGGGCGGCCTCGCGCAGGGCCAGGTAGAGGCGCACCTCGTCGGCCGGGACGTTCAGGCCCTCGCCGAACTCGGCGACGTTCTGCGGGAGCAGCGCGGCCTTGCCGGCCGGGGCCAGCGGGAGGCCGACGTCGGTGGAGCCGACCACCTCGGCGGCCAGCGCGCCGAGCGCCTGGCCGATCTGGGTGCCGAACATGGCGCCGCCCATCGAGCGCATCACGCCCATCAGCGGGCCGGCCATGGCCTGCATCTCCTCGGGCAGGACGCCGCCCATGGCGTTGCCGACCCGCTCGGCGACCGGGTCGACCAGGTCCTTCCAGACCGGCAGGGTCGCCTCGATCCACTCCGCGCGGCTCCAGGCCACGGCGGTGCCGGCGCCGGAGGGGAACTCGGTGCTGGAGTCCAGCCAGAGGTCGGCGAGCCGGACGGCCTCGGCGACGGCCGAGCGTTCGGAGGCGCTCACCGAGCGGTCCTTGCTCTTGCCCTCCGCGGGTTCGGCGACCACCGTCTGGCGGGCGATGTCCTTGGCGAGCTCCCAGTTCACCGGCCCGCCGTCGAAGGACAGCATCTGGCCGAGCTGCTGGAAGGCCGCGCCCAGGTCGTTGGGGTTGAGGCCGCCGAGCATGGCGCCGAAGGGGTTGTCCGCGCCGGGCGCGCCGCCGGGCGCGCCCATGCCGAAGAGCGCCCCCAGCGGGTTGCCCGGGCCGAAACCGAAGGGCATCTGCGGGGTGGCGCCCGCGTCGGGCCCGCCCTGCTCGGAATCCTCGGACTTGTCGCGCTTGGCCTTGCCGTCCTCGGGCTCCTCGGGCGGAACGCCGAATCCGAAGGGGAGGTCGCTCACGGGTTCCTCGATCTGGTCGGCCGTCACGCGGATGGTGTGGCGGGGAAGTCTGCAGGCCCGGGGCGGTGGAAGGAGTCGGAACTCACAGCCGGTGAGCGGCTCCCGCACGGACCGGCCCGCGCGGGGTGCACCGCCGGGCCTTCGCCTCGGGCAGGATGGACGGTACGTAACACTCGTACGTACGCACATAAGCTAACCGTGGAGGATGGCCGGTGAGTTCCCCGCCTTCGGACGTTCGCTCTGGGCTGACCGGAGGTGAGGACGACCCACGCACCACGGTGTCGCCGCCTCCAGCCTACGGCGGCAAGCCGCTGACCGTGGCCGTCACCGGTGCCGCCGGTGTGCTCGGTGAACGGGTCGCGGCCCGGCTGGTGGCCTCGCCCGGGGTCCGCAAGGTGCTGGCCGTCGACGACCGGCGGGGCGAGGTGCCGGGCGTGCAGTGGCGTGTCCTGGACGTCCGCGACCCGGCGGTGGCCGAGCGCCTGGCCGGGGTGGACGTGGTCGTCCACCTGGCGATGGACCTGGGGATGGAGACCGACCCGCGGGCCCGGAGCGCGTACAACGTACGGGGCGCGCAGACGGTGCTGACCGCCTCCGCGGCCGCCGGGGTGGGCCGGGTGGTGCTCTGCACCTCCGCGATGGTCTACGGGGCGCTGCCGGACAACGAGGTGCCGCTCGCCGAGGACTCCGAGCTGCGGGCCACCGAGGAGGCCTCGCTGGTCGGCGACCTGCTGGAGATCGAGCGCCTGGCCCGCCGGGCCCCGCGGGCCCACCCGGGCCTCCAGGTCACCGTGCTCCGTCCGGCCGTGGTGGTCGGCCCGGGCGTCGACACCGTGCTGACCCGGCACTTCGAGGCTCCCCGGCTGCTGGTGGTGGCGGGCTCGCGGCCCTGCTGGCAGTTCTGCCACGTGGACGACCTGGCGGCGGCACTGGAGTACGCCGCGCTCGGCCTGGTCGAGGGCGAGGTGACGGTCGGCTGCGACGGCTGGCTGGAGCAGGAGGACGTCGAGAAGCTCTCCGGCATCCGGCGGATGGAGCTGCCCGCCTCGCTGGCGCTCGGCACCGCCGCCCGGCTGCACCGGCTGGGCCTGACCCCGGCCCCGGCGGGGGACCTCGCCTACACGATGTACCCCTGGGTGGTGTCCGGCAGCCGGCTGCACGAGGCGGGCTGGCGTCCGGCCCACTCCAACGAGCAGGTGCTGGCCGAGCTGCTGGCACAGGTCGCCGGCAAGCACGCGGTGGCCGGCCGGCGGCTGGGCGGCAAGGAGGCCGCCACCAGCCTGGGGGCGGCGGGTGCCACGGTGGCCCTGGTCGGTACGGCGGCGCTGGTGCGCCGGGCCCGCAAGCGGCGCCGCTTCTGAGGCGTCCGGCCCGCCCGCCAGCCCGTCCGCCAGCCCGTCCGTGCGCGGGGCGGCACGCGGCCTTCCGGCGCGGGTGCCCGGGCACGGTGGCGGCCCGGGACATTCTCACGATGCGAAATTTCGGAATCGTGATGCGGAAGGGCCTTGCCCAGGCCCGCCCGGGATGAGGAATCATGGGGGCATGTCCGAGAACCACGACCCCATCCGCCTGCTCGCGATCCGCGAGACCCCGCTCTCCCTCGACGAGGTGTACGAGGCGGTCGGTGACGACGCGGCCGGCGGGACCACCGTCTTCGTCGGGACGGTCCGTGACCACGACGGCGGCAAGTCGGTCGCCGCGCTGGAGTACAGCTGCCACCCGACGGCCGAGCAGGAGATGCGCCGGATCGCCGAGAAGGTCGTCGCGGACTTCCCCGTCCGGGCGCTCGCCGCGGTGCACCGGATCGGCCGGCTGGAGATCACCGACAAGGCCGTGATCGTCGCCGTCTCCTGCGCCCACCGGGGCGAGGCCTTCGCCGCGGCCCGCCGCCTGATCGACGACCTCAAGCACGAGGTGCCGATCTGGAAGCACCAGGTCTTCTCCGACGGCGAGGAGGAGTGGGTCGGCGCCGGCTCCTGCTGAGCGCCCGGCCCCCCGCTCCCTCCGCCGGCACCCTCCTGCCGTTCGCGTGCCCGTCGGCACCCGCCCGGCCCCCGCCGCCCCGCCGCCCCGCCGCGTCCGCCCGCCGGCTCCCGGGCGTGCCCTCCTCACCCGTTCGGCCGTGGCCGCGGAGGTGGCCGGAGGCCGCCTCCCGGGGCTGTGGGCGGGTTGTCGGCGCCGTAACCCGGATGGCGCCACGCCCGTTGTTCGTGTGGGTGGTTAATCTGCTCATAGACACGACGAGCTGGGAGTTCGGATATGGGTGCGCTCGCCTGGTTGATCATTCCCGCGGTCGCCGCGGTGCTCGCCTCGATGTGGGCGCTCTGGGCGGCCCGGGCCCCCAAATCCGCCGGTGATCCGGCCTCGCTGGCCGAGCACCAGCGCTTCCTGGCGGCGATGGAGCGCACCACGGCCGCGCCCGGTGCCGCCCCCACGGACCGCCTGGGCCGGTAGCCCGGCGGGCGCCCGGCCACCGGCGTCCCGTACTGTCGAGCCATGCCACGCCGCTCTGCGACGATGCTCGCCGCCACCCTGCTGCTGATAGCCCTGCTCTGCGTCTCCGTGCTCATGAAGGTGCCGTACACGGAGATGAGCCCCGGGCCGACGTACAACACGCTCGGTGTGCAGGACAAGACGGGCCGGCCGGTGATCACCATCACCGGCCACGAGTCGTACCCGACCACCGGTCACCTCAACATGACGACCGTCCAGGTGACCGGTGCGAAGTACGAGCCGAGCCTGGTCTCGGCGGTGGTGGGCTGGCTGCGCGGCGACGTCCTGGTGGTGCCGCACGAGAACGTGTACCCGCCCGGGCAGACCGACAAGGAGGCGCAGCAGCAGAACGCCGAGGAGTTCGCCTCCTCCGAGGACAGCGCCAAGACGGCCGCCCTCGGCGAGCTGGGCATCCCGATGGGCAGCGAGGTGATCGTCGCCTCGGTGGTGGCCGGCGGGCCCTCCGACGGCAAGCTGCACGCGGGCGACCGGATCGTCTCGGTGGACGGCACCGTGGTGACCGCGGAGGACCAGGTCGCCAAGCTGGTCACCAAGCACAAGCCCGGCGAGAACGTGGTCTTCACCGTCGTCCCGCGCGGCAAGGACAGCACGGCGCCGGACCAGGGGCAGCCGACCGACGTCACCATCACCACGGCCAAGGCCTCGGACGGGGACCGCGCCATCGTCGGGATCGGCCCCGACACCAAGCACACCTACCCGTTCCAGATCGACATCGGCCTCCAGGACGTGGGCGGGCCGAGCGCCGGGCTGATGTTCTCGCTCGGCATCATCGACAAGCTGACCCCGGAGGACCTCACCGCCGGCAAGTTCGTGGCCGGCACCGGGACGATCACCGACGACGGCAAGGTCGGGCCGATCGGCGGCATCGCGATGAAGCTGATCGCCGCCCGCGACGCCGGCGCGCAGTACTTCTTCACCCCGGCCGACAACTGCGCCGAGGCCGCCGGGGCCACCCCGAGCGGGCTCACCCTGATCAAGGCGGAGACCCTGGACGGCGCACTGAAGTCGCTGGAGCAGGTCCGCTCCGGGCAGACCGCGGCGCTGCCCTCCTGCGGCAAGGGCTGAGCCGCCCGGCGCGGGCCTCCGGGCCGGGCGGGCGGGCTGCGGCACGGGCGGGCTGCGGCGCGGGCTGCGCAGGGTCGCGCCGGGCCGGACGGCCGCGCGGGGCCCGCACGGCCGTCCCGGTCCCGGGATGGTCAGGCGAAGGTGGCCAGCAGCGCGTCGGTCAGGCCCGGCACCAGGTCGGGGCCGGTCAGCACCTCGCGCGCGACGTCCTTGGAACGCAGCCGCAGCGCCGTCTCCCGCTTGCCGTCGCGCAGCACGGCGGCGGTGATCCGCACCTCCTCGCGCTTGGGGTGGTTCGCCACCCACTCGGCGAGCTGGGCCTCGGTGGCGTTCTTCGGGCGGCTCTGCTCGGCGCCCGGCGGGAGCATCAGGCGCTCGACCACCAGCGCGCAGCCGGCGATCATGTCGGGCCAGGCGATCGTCCCGAGGAACTTGTCCAGCTCCATGCCGGCCGGCAGCTCGTCCTGCTCGATCGGGGTGAGGCCGGGCTCGTCGGTGTCCGCCAGCCCGAGCTGCTTGGCCAGCTTGGGGTCGGCCTTGCGCAGCTGGGCGCTGTCCACCAGGGCGAACAGCCGGGCCGGGAGGTCCCAGCCGAGGGTGGAGGCGTACTCGTCGATCTCCAGCGCGGCCCTGGTCAGCGGGGTGGCGGCGGGGAGGCTGGAGACGTCGGACGGGGTGTTGGAAGCATCGGACATGCCTCAATCCTCACACGGGGCGGGCGGCCCCGGCGCCCGGCGCTCCCGGTCCCGGCGGCGGCCCCCGGGCCCCGGCCCGGGGAACCGGTACCGAACCGACAGCAAAGCCTGGGAACTCAGGTAAAGACTGATTAAGTTGCATGGAGGACCGAACGATTCGAGACGACACAGCCGAGGTGCCACCGTGGTGTTCCAGATGCCCGACCGCTCAGGACCGGGCTTCCGGCCGAGAGTCGGCCCGCCCTCACGGCGCACCCGGGTGCTCCTGCTGACGGTGGGCGTGCTCGCGGTGCTGTTCCTGCTGTTCGTCATGTTCGCCGGTTTCTGGACGGACTGGCTCTGGTTCAAGTCCGTCAGCTACTCCTCGGTCTTCACCACCCAGCTGTGGACCAAGGTCGGGCTGTTCGCGGTGGTGGGCCTGCTGATGGCGCTGTTCGTCGGCACCAACATCTGGCTCGCCCACCGGCTGCGCCCGCCGCTGTCCGCGATGTCGGTCGAGCAGCAGAGCCTGGACCGCTACCGGTCCGGGATCGCCCCCTTCAAGCGCTGGGCGCTGATCGGCGTCTCGCTGGTGGTCGGCCTGATCGCCGGCGCGGCCGCCTCCGGCCAGTGGCGCACCTGGCTGCTGTTCACCAACGGCACCTCCTTCGGGGTCAAGGACAGCCAGTTCAACCTGGACGTCTCCTTCTACGCCTTCGAGCTGCCGTTCTACGAGTTCATGCTCGGCTTCGCCTTCAGCGCGGTGATCGTCGCGCTGCTGGCCTCCGTGCTGGTCCACTACCTGTACGGCGGCCTGCGGCTGCAGGGCCCCGGCCGCCGGGCCAGCGTCGGCGCCCAGGGGCACCTGGCGGTGCTGCTCGGCGTCTTCGTCCTGCTCAAGGCGGCGGCCTACTGGCTGGACCGGTACGCGCTGGCGGTCAAGACCGGCTCCTACAAGGGCGTGGACGGCTGGACCGGCCTGCGCTACGTCGACGCCAACGCCTTCCTGCCGGCCAAGACCATCCTGTTCTTCGTCGCGGTCATCTGCGCCGTGATGTTCTTCCTGACCCCGCTGCGCCGCACCTGGGTGCCGGCGCTGATCGGCTTCGGGCTGATGGCGCTCTCGGCGGTGCTGATCGGCGGCGTCTACCCGGCGATCGTGCAGCAGTTCCAGGTCAAGCCGAACGAGCAGGCCAAGGAGACGCCGTACATCCAGAAGAACATCGACGCCACCCGGCAGGCCTACGGCATCGCGGACAGCCAGACCCAGCCCTACACGCCGCAGGCCAGCACCACCGCGGACGCCCTGAAGCCGGACGCCCAGACCATCGCGGACATCCGGCTGCTGGACCCGAACGTGGTCTCGCCGACCTTCCAGTCGATCGAGCAGCAGCGTTCGTACTACGCCTTCCCGAGCACGCTGGACGTCGACCGCTACGGCAACGGCGCCAGTGCCCAGGACACCGTGATCGGCCTGCGCGAGCTCGACCTGAGCGGCGTCCAGGGCGACAAGCGGAACTGGATCAACGACCACTTCAAGTTCACCCACGGCTACGGCGCGGTCGCGGCCAAGGGCAACCAGGTCAACGACAAGGGCCAGCCGGTCTTCACCGAGTCGAGCCTGCCGGCCACCGGTTCGCTGGGCGACTACCAGCAGCGGATCTACTACGGCGAGAAGACCGGCACGTACTCGATCGTCGGCGGCTCCAACCAGGAGATCGACTACACCACCGACAGCGGGGACAAGCTCTACCAGTACACCGGGGGCAGCGGCGTCTCGCTGAACAACCCGTTCACCCGGGCCGCGTACGCGGTGAAGTTCGCCGAGCCGCAGATCCTCTACGCGGGGGCGATCACCGACGGCGCCAAGGTGATCTACGACCGCACCCCCAAGGAGCGGGTCGAGAAGGTCGCTCCCTGGCTCTCCATCGACGCCGACCCGTACCCGGTGGTGCAGGACGGCAAGCTGGTCTGGGTGCTCGACGGCTACACCACCTCGGACGGCTACCCGTTCGCCTCGAAGACCACCCTGGGTGCGGTCACCAAGGACTCGCTGACCAACCAGCGCGGTGAGCTGCTCACCGCGGCCAACAAGGTCAACTACATCCGCAACTCGGTCAAGGCCACCGTGGACGCGTACACCGGCGAGGTGACGCTCTACCAGTGGGACGACGCCGACCCGGTGCTCAAGACCTGGATGAAGGCCTTCCCCGACACCGTCAAGCCCAGGGCGGACATCCCCGGCACCCTGATGCCGCACCTGCGCTACCCGCAGGACATGTTCAAGGTGCAGCGCGAGCTGCTCGGCCAGTACCACGTGACGGACGCCGGCTCCTTCTTCAACGGCACCGACATCTGGCAGATCCCGGTCGACCCGACCAGCGACACCAAGCAGGTCCAGCCGCCGTACTACCTGACCGTCCGGATGCCCGACCCCGCGGTGACCTCGGCGAGCTTCTCGCTGACCACCACCTTCGTGCCCAGCGGGCGGGAGAACCTGGCGGCCTTCATGGCGGTCAGCGCGGACCCGGGCCCCGAGTACGGCAAGATCCGCATCCTCAAGGTGCCGGGCGACAGCAAGACCCTCGGGCCGAACCTCGTCCAGTCCCAGTTCAACTCCCGGCCGGAGGTCGCCAACCAGCTGACGCTGCTGAAGAGCGGCGGTGACTCCCAGCTGGAGTACGGCAACCTGCTCACCCTGCCGGTCGGCGGCGGGCTGCTGAACGTGGAGCCGGTGTACGTCAAGGGCCGCGGCGCCAAGTACCCGGTGCTGCAGAAGGTGCTCGCGGTGTACGGCAACGACAACGTGGCGTTCGAGAACACCCTGGAGGAGGCGCTGAAGAAGGTCTTCGCCGGTGTCTCCACCGGGACGACCACGCCGCCCGCCACCACGCCGACGACGCCCACGACGCCCACCACGCCGACGACGCCGACCAGCCCCGCCACGCCGCCGGCCGCGGGCAGCAACGATCCCGCGGTGCAGAAGGCGCTGCAGGACGCCCAGAAGGCGATCACCGACAGCCAGGAGGCGCTGAAGGCGGCCCAGAAGGCCCTCCAGGACGCGCTGAACGCCCAGCAGAAGGCGGCTTCGCCGGCCGCCTCGCCGCCCCCGGCCGCGACCCCCTCGCCGGGGGCCACCCCGTAGCTCGGGGCCGGCCGCGCGCGGTCGGGCGGAACGGGGCCGTGAACCGAGCCGGGCAGCCTGCCCGGCTCGGTTCACGGCCCCGTCCGTGATCGTGCTAGAGTTCAACTACCGACGCGGGGTGGAGCAGCTCGGTAGCTCGCTGGGCTCATAACCCAGAGGTCGCAGGTTCAAATCCTGTCCCCGCTACAAAGGCCGAAGGCCCGGAGGATCTTTCCTCCGGGCCTTCGGTGTTGTGCGGCCGGAAGGGTGGCCGCCCGGGGTGTCCCGGCCGGGCGCCGCCCCGGCGGCGGTGCCTTCGGTACCATCTAGCGTTGCTCGCCCGATCCGTACCGGTCGGGCCGGGCGGGAGATCTGTCCGGGTGTCGCCAAGGGAGCCGACCAACGCCGGCCGCCGGTGCGGCCCCGCTGCCGTTCGGTGGCGAACACTCACCATCGGGGCCCTGGTGGGGGTTTGTGAGGCTGAAGTGTCGGGAAATCGACAAAGCACTGAAGCAATCCCGCCGGCTTCGGCCCGCACCACCAAAATTGGCCGGGGCAGGTGTACGCGGGTTGCGGGTGATGCGACGATGGAGCACATGGGGTACGGGGCGCGGCTGTTGACCGGCCGTCGGTTCCGCTCTGCCCCCGGCAGATGCCGCGACACTCTGGGGGAGCGGGAGTCGGCATGAAGCTGATCGGAAAGAACGGACCAGGGAGCAAGCCCGTCACGGCCGAACCGGACACCGAGGGCTGGGCGCAGAGCCCGGACCCCGAGGGCGCGGAAGGCCTGCCGGGCGCCCTGCCGGCCCAGCGCACCAGCGGCCTGGCGGATCGCCGGCCGTCGGCCGGCTACGGCCCCGACAGCCTCGTCCACGTCTCCGCCCAGCAGTTCGCCGCCGGCATCGGCCCCTACACCGGGCGCGCGGACGCGCCCGGCGGTGAGGACCCGGACCAGGACGGCGCCACCTTCGAGCGCGCCCTCGCGGCCCGCGAGCAGGCCGCGCTGGAGAGCCGCCACCGGCAGGCCGCCGACGAGGGCGACACCGACGCCGCGAGCCGGCTCGGCGCGCTGCTGCTGCGCCGCGGCGACCTGGAGGACGCCGAGCCGTACCTGCGCGCCGCCGCCGCGGCCGGGGTGCGCGCCGCCGCCAACAACCTCGGCGTGCTGCTGCACCAGCAGGGCCACCGGGCCGAGGCCGCCCAGTGGTGGCGGCAGGCCGCCGTGGCCGGCAGCGCCCCCGCCGCGCACGCCCTCGGCCTGCAACTGCGCGACCAGGGCGAGGAGGAGGCCGCCGAGTACTGGCTGCACTTCGCCGCCGACCACGGGCACCCGCTGGGGGCGTACGCGCTGGGTGACCTGATGGAGCACCGGCGCGACGTGCGCGCCGAGCGCTGGTTCAAGGTGTCCGCCGACGCCGGCCACCGGGAGGCCGCCTACCGGCTCGCCCGGATGCGCGAGGCGGCGGGCGACAAGGACACCGCCGAGACCTGGTACCGCACCGCCGCCGCCCGCAGCCACGCCCGCGCCTCGCTGCGCCTGGGCGTGCTGCTGGAGGAGCGCGCGCAGGGCGACCCGGCGCTGATGGAGGAGGCGGCGCGCTGGTACCGCCAGTCCGCGCAGAACGGCGAGGCCAGGGCGGCCTGCGCGCTGGGCTTCCTGATGCGTGACGCCGGCGACCTGACGGCCGCCGCCGAGTGGTGGCAGGAGGCGGCCGAGGCCGGCGACGGCAACGCCGCCAACGCGCTCGGCGCGCTGCACGCGGGCCGCGGCGAGGCCGCGGTCGCCGAGCACTGGTACCGCCTGGCGCTGGACGCCGGCGACCAGAACGGCGCCTTCAACCTCGGGCTGCTCTGCGCCGGCGCCGGCCGCGACCAGCAGGCCGAGCAGTGGTACCGGCGGGCGGCCTACGCCGGCCACCGGGAGGCCTGCAACGCGCTGGCCGTCGTCCTGCTGCAGCGCGGCGACGAGTCGGGCGCCGAGCCGTGGTTCTCCAAGGCCGCCGAGGCGGGCAGTGTGGACGGCGCCTTCAACCTCGGCGTGCTGCACGCCGGGCGCGGGGAGCAGCAGCAGGCGCACGAGTGGTACGCGCGCGCCGCCGCGGAGGGGCACGGCGAGGCCGCCCTCCAGCTGGCCGTCGTCCAGGAGCAGCGCGGCAACCTGCCGGGCGCCCTGGAGCGCTACCGCCAGGCGGCCGGCGGCGGTTCGCCCGAGGGCTGCTTCCGGCTGGCCTCGCTGCTGGACCGGCGCGGCGACGCCGACACCGAGGCCGAGCACTGGTACGCGGTCGCGGCCGACGCGGGCCACCGCCGGGCCCAGGTCCGGATGGGCGTGCGGGCCGCCGAGCGCGGTGCGCTGGAGATCGCGGAGAGCTGGTACCGCCGGGCGGCGGAGGCCGGCAGCCGGAGCGCGGCCTTCAACCTGGGCCTGCTGCTGGCCCGTCAGGACAGCGAGGCCGAGGCGATGCTCTGGTACACCCGGGCGGCGGACGCCGGCCACGGGCGGGCCGCGCTGCGGCTGGCCCTGCTGGCGCTGCGGCGCGGGGAGCCGGTGCAGGCGGAGAACTGGTGCCGGCGGGCGGCGGACTACGGTCCGGCCGAGGTGGCCGAGCGGGCGGGCCGGCTGCTGGGCGCGCTGCACGCCGAACTCAGCGCCTGAGCCGCCCCCGACCGGTCGGGGGCCTCTTCCCGGCGGGCCGGGCGGGCCGGGGCAGGGCCCTGGCCACGGGCGTGAGTGCCCGGTCCGGCCGGTCCGATGCGGGCCGGGGTGCCGGAGTCGCCGGCTGCCCGGGCGGGCAGCCGGCTAGCGACAGTCGGGACAGAGCCCGCGGTAGGTGACCTCGGCGCCCGAGAGGGTGAAGCCGAAGCGCTGGTCGGCCGGGAGCGCGGCGACCGGGTCGCCCAACGGGTGGACGTCGCGGATGGCGCCGCAGCCCGAGCAGATCAGGTGCTGGTGCGCCTGGTGGGCGTTGGGGTCGTACCGCTTGGCGCGCCCGTCGGTGGCGACCTCCAGGACCTCGCCGAGGGTCACCAGTTCGCCGAGCGTGTTGTAGACGGTCGCCCGGGAGATCTCGGGCAGCCGGGAGACGGCGCGGGCGTGCACCTCGTCGGCGGTGAGGTGGACGTGGTCGCCGTCGAGCACCTCGGCCACGACCCGCCGCTGTGCGGTCAGGCGCCAGCCGCGCATGCGAAGTCGTTCCAGCAGGTCACTCATGGAGCCAGGGTAGCAAGGGCTGTCTTTCTCCGGAACAGCTCCGGACTTCGGCCATGTATTGACTTAGACAAAGTCCAAGCTAGGCTGAGGCTCCTCACGACCGGACGACGCGGAGGTCTCCCCGATGACTGCCCAGGACGAGCTGCGGCCCACGCTGACCACGGAGGCGGGCGCGCCCGTGGCCGACAACCAGAACACCGAGACCGCGGGCACCGGCGGCCCCGCCCTGATACAGGACCAGCTCCTCTTCGAGAAGCTCGCGCACTTCAACCGCGAGCGCATCCCGGAGCGCGTGGTGCACGCCCGCGGCGCCGCCGCCTACGGCACCTTCACGGTGACCGGCGACGTGACCGCGTACACCCGGGCGGCCTTCCTGTCCGAGGTCGGCAAGGAGACCGAGACCTTCCTGCGCTTCTCCACCGTGGCCGGCAACCTCGGCTCGGCCGACGCCGTCCGCGACCCGCGCGGCTTCGCGCTGAAGTTCTACACCGAGGAGGGCAACTACGACCTGGTCGGGAACAACACCCCGGTGTTCTTCATCAAGGACGCCATCAAGTTCCCGGACTTCATCCACACCCAGAAGCGGGACCCGTACACCGGCTCCCAGGAGGCCGACAACGTCTGGGACTTCTGGGGCCTCTCGCCCGAGGCGACCCACCAGGTCACCTGGCTCTTCGGCGACCGCGGCATCCCCGCCTCCTACCGCCACCTGGACGGCTTCGGCTCGCACACCTACCAGTGGCAGAACGAGGCCGGCGAGCACTTCTGGGTGAAGTACCACTTCAAGACCGACCAGGGCATCAAGAACCTCACCAGCGAGGAGGCGGCCGTCCTCGCGGGCACCGACCCCGACTCGCACCAGCGCGACCTGCGCGAGTCGATCGAGCGCGGCGAGTTCCCGAGCTGGACGGTCAGCGTCCAGATCATGCCGGCCGCCGACGCCGCGACGTACCGCTTCAACCCCTTCGACCTGACCAAGGTCTGGCCGCACGCGGACTACCCGCTGGTCGAGTTCGGCAAGCTGGAGCTCAACCGCAACCCCGACAACGTCTTCGCCGAGGTCGAGCAGTCGATCTTCTCGCCCTCGCACTTCGTGCCCGGCATCGGCCCTTCCCCGGACAAGATGCTCCAGGGCCGCCTGTTCGCCTACGCGGACGCCCACCGCTACCGGGTCGGGATCAACGCCGACCACCTGCCGGTGAACCGCCCGCACGCCACCGAGGCGCTCACCAACAGCCGGGACGGCCACCTCTACGACGGCCGCCACGGCCGCCGCAAGAACTACGAGCCGAACAGCTTCGGCGGCCCGGTCGAGACCGGCCGCCCGCTCTGGGCCGCGACCGCCGTCACCGGCACGACCGGCAGCACCGAGGCCCCCTCGCACAGCGAGGACGACGACTTCGTGCAGGCCGGCAACCTCTACCGGCTGTTCGGCGAGGACGAGAAGGCCCGGCTGATCGGCAACCTGGCCGGCTTCATCGCCAAGGTCTCCGCCGACCGCGACGACATCGTCGAGCGGGCGGTCGAGAACTTCCGCCGGGCCGACGCCGACTACGGCCGGCGCCTGGAGGCGGCCGTCCGCGAGCTGCGCAAGCAGAAGTAACCGCCCCCACGAACAGCGGGCCCCGGGACAGTTGCCACCACGCTGCCCGGGGCCCGCACCCACGACCGGGCCCGGCCGCCGCCCGGTCAGAGCCTGAGCAGCCCGTCCCGGATCCGCTCCAGCAGGGCCACCGACGGGCTCTCCGGCCCGTCCTGGTGGACCCGGACGTAGCGCTCCGCCGCCAGGTCCGCCACCAGCACCCGGGCCACCCCGAGCGGGGTCGGCAGCAGCGCCGCCAGCTCGGCCACCGAGCGGGGGTACTGGCAGAGTTCGACGATCCGGTGCCGTTCGAAGCCGAGCGGCGCGGTCAGCGCCGACGGCGGGGCCGACACCAGCGTCTCCAGCCGCAGCTCACCGGTGACCGGGCTGGTCCGGCCGCCGGTGACGATGAACGGACGGACCACCTCCCCGGTCTCGTACTCGCCCCCGGCCGTCACCGTGCCTCACCGACCAGCGTGGGCCGGGCCTCCCGGGCCAGCAGCGCGCCCGGCAGCAGCACCGTCGCCGTCACCCCGTGCACCGGCGAGGGGGTCAGCCGGACCTCGGCGCCGAGCCGGACGGAGAGCCGGCCGACCACGTAGTGCCCGAGCAGCCCCGAGCTGCCGACCAGGAAGCTCTCCCGGCCCGCGAGGCGGGCGTTGGCCCGCTCCAGCCCGGCCTCCGTCAGGCCGGTCCCGTGGTCGACGACGGCGACCAGGTACCCGGTGGCGGTGAGCCGCGCGAAGACCTCGACGTCGGTGTCCGGCGCCGAGGCGGCCAGCGCGTTCTCGATCAGCTCGGCCAGCAGGTGCGCCACCTCGGCGACCGCCCCGCCGTCCAGCAGCGCCTCGTCCACCTGGCGGAGCACCACCCGCCGGTAGTCCTCCACCTCGCCGAGCGCGGCCCGGACCACGTCGCCCATGCCGACCGGCCGGGCCCAGCGGCGCGGGCTGGGCTCGCCGACCAGCACGAGGACGCTCTCGGCGTTGCGCCGCATCCGGGTCGCCAGGTGGTCCAGCTCGAACAGGTTGGCCAGCACGCCCGGGTCGTGCTCGGTGCGCTCCAGGCCGGAGAGGAAGCCGAGCTGACGGGTCACCAGGGCCTGGTTGCGGCGGCCCAGGCCGGCCAGCGAGCGGGTGCTGTTGCGCTCCAGGACGGACTGTTCCACGGCGAGCCGCACGGCCGTCCCCGCCAGCCGGTCCAGCGCGGCGCCGACCTCGGCCAGCTCCGCCGCCCGGCCGGGGCGCTCCGGGGCGGGCAGGGCGGCGGCCTCGGCGAGGTCCTGGTCGGGGCCGGCGCCCTGGATCCGTGCGACCGCGTCCGGCAGCACCCGGTCGGCGAGCCGGCCGGCCTCGGCGGCCAGCGCGGCCAGCGGGCGGGTGACCGAGCGGGTGGCGGCCAGCCCGAGGGCCCCGGCGCCGAGCGCGGCGGCCAGCGCCAGCGCGACGTCCAGGACGAGTGAGCGCAGGGCCGCCGAGCGAAGCCCGTCCGCCCGGTCCAGGCTCTCCTGCGCGGCCTGCGCCCCGACCTGCTGGAGGTCGTCGACGAGGGTGCTCGCCGCCCGCCACCAGTCGGCCGGGGTCACCGGCAGGCGGTCGGCGGCGAATCCGGCCAGGGCCTGCTGCTCCATCCCGGCGACGGAGACCGCGGCCGGGGTCCGCAGGGCGGCGTCCAGCGCACTCGTCCGGGCCGCCGTGGCGGTGCGCGGCACCTGCGCCAGGGCGGCGTTCTTCACGGCCGTGATCCGGACGAACGACGGGTAGTCGGCACCCTTGAACGAGCCGGCCGCCAGGACCCCGTTGAGGGTGCCCCGCTCCAGCGCCGCCGCCTCGGTGGCGTCGGTCAGCGCCCGCAGGGTGGTCAGCGAGGCCTGCAGCCGGTCGTCGCCGGAGGCGCCGAGGCCGGCGAAGGCCGCCGAGGTCAGGCCGGTGATCGCGTCGGTGAAGAAGCCGAGCGCGTCGGCCCGGGTCGCCGTCCCGGTGTCGGCCCGGCCGCGCAGCTCGGCGAGCCGGGCGAGGCCGGACAGCGCGGACCGGACGGCGTCGGCGCCGGGCGGGCCGGCCGCCAGCCGCTGGTCCAGCGTCCGGCGGGCCTGGTCGGCGCCGGCCCGCCGGCTGCCGAGCTGGGCGCGGAAGCTCTCGTCGCCGCCGAGCAGGCCGGCGGTCAGCCCGCGTTCGAGCTGGAGCTGGTGCACCAGGCTCTCGGTGGTGACGGCCAGCGCCACCCGGTCGCTGCTGCGGCCGGCCTCGGAGTACCGGGCGGCCTGCCCGGCGGTGCCGAGCGAGGCCAGCACCACCAGGGCCCCGGTGGGCAGGGCGAGCAGCAGGGCGAGCCGGTGGCGGATGGTGCGGATGCGGAACGTACGCACGTCGGGGATCCCCTAGGCGGGCGGCCCGGCGGGGTGGGCGCACGGGGGGAGTGGGGCGCGGCTGCGGAACCGGCCTTGACCCGTCGAGCCTAGGGGGCGCTGATTGCCGCCGGGTTGCCGTGAACCCCGCACCGCCCGGCGGCAGTTGATGAGCAGTCGGCAACCCGGCGGACCAGCGGCCGAAACACGTTCGTCAGACGCCCCGCCCGGCCCGTCCGCTCAGACGCCGAGCCGGCGCAGCGCCTCGTCGTGCAGGATGCCGTTGGAGGCCACCGCGTCCGCGCCGCCGGGGCCGGGCACCCCGTCCAGGCCGGTGAAGCGGCCGCCCGCCTCCTGCACCACGATGCAGGGCGCGGCCATGTCCCACAGGCTGAGCTCGGGTTCGGCGGCGATGTCCACCGAGCCCTCGGCGACCATCATGTACGACCAGAAGTCCCCGTACGCCCGGGTGCGCCAGCAGGCCCGGGTGAGGTCCAGGAACGGGTCGAGCCGGCCGCGCTCCTCCCAGCCGCTGAGCGAGGAGTAGGAGAACGAGGCGTCCGCCAGCCGGGAGACGCCGGAGACGTGGATCCGGGAGGCCTTGGCCAGGCTGCGTCCGGCGTAGGCGCCGAGGCCCTCGGCGGCCCACCAGCGGCGGTTCAGCGCGGGGGCCGAGACCATGCCGACGACCGGCCGCTCCTCGCCGTCGGCGCCGGTCTCCAGCAGGGCGATCAGGGTGGCCCAGACCGGGACGCCGCGGATGTAGTTCTTGGTGCCGTCGATCGGGTCGATCACCCAGCGGCGCGGGCCGGAGCCCTGCATGCCGAACTCCTCGCCGAACACCGCGTCGCGCGGGCGGGCCCGCTGGAGCACGCCCCGGACCAGCTCCTCGGCGGCCTTGTCGGCGTCGCTGACCGGGGTCAGGTCCGGCTTGGTCTCGATCTTGAGGTCGAGCGCCCGGAAGCGCTCCAGGGTGATCGAGTCGGCCGAGTCGGCGAGGACGTGGGCGAGACGGAGATCGTCGTGGTAATCGGCCATGGTCGAAACAGTAGCGAGGTGCCCGGCATCCCGACAGTCGGGCCCGGTTGCCGGACAACCGTGTCGCGGGGCGGCCGCGCCGGGGGCCGCAGGGCCGGCCGGATCAGTGCCCGCTGCCGCTGAGCTGCAGGCCGACCACGCCGGCGATCACCAGGCTGATCGAGACCAGCTTGAGGACGGAGGAGGACTCTTCGAGGAAGACCATGCCGTAGATCGCGGTGCCGGCCGCGCCGATGCCGGTCCAGACCGCGTAGGCGCTGCCCACCGGCAGGCTCTTCAGGGAGAGCGTGAGGAGGCCGAAGCTGCCGAGGGCGAAGGCGCAGAAGCCGATGGTGGGCCAGAGCTTGGTGAAGCCCTCACTGAGTTTCAGGTTGATCGCGAAACCTGTCTCCAGCAGGCCGGCGAGGATCACCAAGGCCCATGCCATCGCGCTGACTCCCTGTCGATCGACGGGTCGGGCCGGTACGGCCGACTTTCCTATGATCACCAGAGCGGGCCGCTCCGACACCTCGCGGCGCACCGCAATCCGGACGGGACCGGCTCCCGGGCGTGACGCCGGGGCCCGCACCGGTCGTGCGGACCCCCTGGTGACCGCCGGTCAGTCGCCGTCCCGGGTGTCCTTGGAGGAGAGCAGCCGCCGCAGCGAGTACAGCCGGGCCTGGTCGGCGTGGCCGTCCGCGACCCAGGCGTCCAGCGCGCAGTCCTTCTCGTCGTGGCTGCAGGCCCGCGGGCAGTCGACGGTGCCCGGCTCCAGGTCGGGGAAGGCGTGGATCACCCGGGACGGGTCGATGTGCGAGAGCCCGAACGAGCGGAAGCCCGGGGTGTCGATCACCCAGCCCGGGTCCAGCGCCTTCTTCGAGCCGGGCTTCACGCCGGGCGGCGGCGGCAGCCGCAGGGCCAGCGCGGAGACGGTGGTGTGCCGGCCGCGGCCGGTCACCGCGTTGACCACGCCGGTGCTCCGCTGGTGCAGCGGGACGAGGGCGTTGACCAGGGTGGTCTTGCCCACCCCGGAGTGGCCGATGAACACCGTCGACCGCCCGCGCAGATGCGCCCGGACCGCCTCGGCGCCCTCGGTGGCCAGCTCGTCCCGCCGGGTCACCACGTAGGTGATGCCGAGCGGCGCGTACGACTCCAGCAGCGGCCCGGCCGGCGCCAGGTCGGACTTGGTGAGCACCAGGATCGGCTCCATGCCCGCGTCGTACGCCGCCACCAGGCAGCGGTCGATCAGCCGGGGCCGGGGCTCCGGGTCGGCCAGCGCCGTGACGATGGCCAGCTGCTGGGCGTTGGCGACGACGATCCGCTCGTACGGGTCGTCGTCGTCGGCGGTCCGGCGCAGCACCGAGGTGCGCTCCTCCACCCGGACGATCCGGGCCAGCGTGTCCGGCTCGCCGGAGAGGTCGCCGACGATGTTGACGACATCGCCCACCACCACGCCCTTGCGCCCCAGCTCACGGGCCTTCATCGCCACGATCTCGCGCTCGTTCTTCGTCCCCGCGTCGACCAGGCAGGTCAGCCTGCCGCGGTCGACGGTGAGGATCATCCCTTCCGCGGCGTCGTCGTGCGTGGGGCGGATCCGGGTCCGCGGCCGGGAACCCTTGCGGCCCGGGCGGTTGCGGATGTCGTCCTCGTCGGCGTCCTTGCCGTAGCGGCGCATGTGCTCAAGTCTCCGCTCAGGCCCTCGCCGCCGCCCCCGTGAGGAGGTCCAGCCACATCTGCGGGAAGTCCGGCAGGGTCTTCGCGGTGGTGGCGATGTTCTCCACCTCCACCCCCTCGACGGCCAGGCCGACCACGGCGGCGGCGGTGGCCAGCCGGTGGTCCTCGTAGGTGTGGAAGACACCGCCGTGCAGGGGGCGCGGGCGGATCCGCAGGCCGTCCTCGGTCTCGGTGACGTCGCCGCCGAGGTCGTTCAGCTCCTTGACCAGCGCGGCCAGGCGGTCGGTCTCGTGCAGGCGCAGGTGGGCGATGCCGTACAGGTGGGACTCGGAGTCGGCCAGCGCCGCCACGGCCGCGATCACCGGGGTGAGCTCGCCGACGTCGTGCAGGTCGGCCTCGATGCCGTGGATCTTGCCGGTGCCGGTGAACTCCAGGCCCTCGTCGGTGAAGCGGCACGAGCCGCCCATCCGGGTGTAGATCTCGCGCAGCTGGTCGCCCGGCTGGGTGGTGTGGGCCGGCCAGTCGCGGACGGTCACCCGGCCGCCGGTCACCAGCGCGGCGGCGAAGAACGGCGCGGCGTTGGAGAGGTCCGGCTCGACCACCATGTCGCGGCCGAGCAGGGCGCCGGGGGTGACCCGCCAGACGTCCTTCTCGCCGCCGTCCTCGGGGGCGTCGACCTGCACGCCGGCCAGCCGCAGCATCTCCACGGTCATCCGGATGTGCGGCAGCGAGGGCACCGGGCCGCCGACGTGCCGCACCTCCACTCCCTGGTTGTAGCGGGCGCCGGAGAGCAGCAGCGCGGACACGAACTGGGAGGAGGACGAGGCGTCCAGCTCGACCGGCCCGCCGTCCAGCGCGCCCGAGCCGTGCACGGTCAGCGGGAACGACCCGCGCCCCCCGTCGTCGATCCGGGCCCCCAGTGCGCGCAGGGCGTTGATCACACCGTGCTGGGGGCGCTCGTAGGAGCGCGGGTCGCCGTCGAAGTGCACCGGGCCGTCGGCCAGCACCGCGAGCGGCGGCAGGAAGCGCATCACGGTGCCGGCGTTGCCCACGTCGATCCGGGCCGGGCCACGCAGCACCGGCGCCGGGATGACCCGCCAGGCCTCGCCGCCGCCGCTGCCGCCGGTCGCGTTGTTGACCGTCTCCTCGATGCCGACGCCGAGCGCCCGCAGGCCGTCGGCCATCAGCTGGGAGTCGCGGCTGCGCAGCGGGCGGCGCACCCAGCCGGGCTCGCCGGCCAGCGCGGCCAGCAGCAGCGCTCGGTTGGTGACCGACTTGGAGCCGGGGATGGTCACGGTCGCGTCAACGGCGGTGGTCGCGACGGGGGCGGGCCACAGGGTGTCGGTCATAGGGGCCAGTTTAGGGGCCGTACGGGGAGGGCCTCCGCGCCTACCCGAATGGCGGGACGGGACCGACCAGCCAGCTGCCGCCCAGGCCCAGGCAGGCGAGGGCCACCACCAGGAAGACGGTCACCCAGACGAGCGCGGCGACGCCGGTCAGCCGGGCCAGCTGGTCCGCGTCCGAGTCGCGCGCGCCGCCGTGCCGGCGCTTGCGCTGCAGCTCGGCGACCGGGCGGACCCCGCCGAGCAGCAGGAACCAGACGCCGAGGTAGGCGAAGGCGCCCTGCAGCTCGCTGCTGCCGTACCAGGAGACCAGGAAGAACGCGGCGCCGGTGGCCACCACCGAGAGCAGCCCGAAGGCGTTCCTGATCATGATCAGCAGGCCGGCCAGCAGGGCGATCGAGATCCACAGCAGCGCGGTGGTGTGGCCGGCCGCCAGCAGCGCGGCCCCGCCCAGGCCCAGCAGCGAGGGCGCGGTGTAGCCGGCCGCGGCGGTGAGGATCATGCCGGGACCGGTGGGCTTCCCGGAGGACACGGTCAAGCCCGAGGTGTCCGAGTGCAGCCGGATGCCGGAGAGCCGGCGGCCGGTGAGCAGCGCGGTCAGGCCGTGGCCGCCCTCGTGCGCGATGGTCACCACGTTGCGGGTGATCCGCCAGACCGGCTGCGGCAGCACGGCGAGCAGGGCGAGGCCGGCGCTGCCGAGCGCGATCCACTGCGGCGGGGCGGGCTGGGTGCCGAGGACGCGGTCCCACACCTCGGCGATGCTGTGTCCGTCCATGCCTGCGGGTCTCGCCTCCGGTCGTGCTCGTCACGGTGCCGTCCGGCTCGGTGCCGGTGCCGGGGTCGGTGCGGGGGCCGGTCCGGCGCCCGTCGGGGTGGCAGCCTCCCATGCCAGGACGGTGCCCGGGTAGCCGTCGGTTCTGATCCGTGGATGAGGAAGTGGTGAAAGCGGCCCGCGTGGCAAGCTGACGGGATGTGCGGTCGCTTCGCCTCCACCACCAAGCCCGAGGACCTGGTCGAGATCTTCGGCGTCGAGCAGTGGGACCCGGCCGAGACGCTGGCCCCCAGCTGGAACGTCCCGCCGACCCGGGCCGCCTTCGCGGTGCTGGAGCGCCTGCCCAAGGGCGGCACGCGGCCGGTGCGCCAGCTGCGGGTGCTGCGCTGGGGGCTGGTGCCGGCCTGGGCGAAGTCCCCGGAGTCGGCGGTCAAGATGATCAACGCCCGGGCCGAGACGATCCACGAGAAGCCCTCCTACCGGCAGGCCTTCGCCTCCCGGCGCTGCATCGTCCCGGTCGACGGCTACTTCGAGTGGCAGACCCTCCCCGGCGGCGGCAGCCGGCCGCCCAAGCAGCCGTACTTCGTCAGCCGCGCGGACGGCGGCGTGCTGGCGCTGGCCGGCGTCTACGAGTTCTGGCGCGACCGTGCGCACCCGGCCGGCCACCCCGAGGCCTGGCTGGTGACCTGCAGCATCGTCACCACGGCCGCCGAGGAGACGCTGGCCCCGATCCACGAGCGGATGCCGCTCTTCCTCGACCCGGCCGCCTTCGACGACTGGCTCGACCCCCGGCTGAGCGACCCGGACGAGCTGCTGCCGCTGCTCGTCCCGCCGGCCCCGGGCGCGCTGCTCGCGGCGCCGGTGGCGGCCGCCGTCGGCAGCATCCGCAACGACGGGCCCGAGCTGGTCCGGCCGCTGGACGCCGAGGAACTGGTCACCACCTTGTTCTGAGCCGTTCCGCGTGCTGAGCGGTTCCGCCCTCCCGTCCTCTCCTCCGCGTCCGCCCTCCCGCCCTCCTCCGCCCCTCTCCTCCGCGTCCCCCCTCCTCCCCTCCTCCTCGTCCCGTCCTCGTCCAGCCCGGTCCCCTCTCTCCCGCCCGGTCCAGCCGGGCCGCCCCGGTACGGAGCCCCGCGCCATGCAGACCACCGACCCCGTCCTCGTCCCCACCCCCGCCGGTGACGCCCGGATCAGCTACGCCCCGGCCCGCGGCCCCGCGAAGGCGCTGCTCGCCCTCGGCCACGGCGCCGGCGGCGGGATCGAGGCCCGTGACCTCCAGGCGCTGGCCGCCGCGCTGCCGCCGCTGGGGATCACCGTGGCGCTCGTCGAGCAGCCCTGGCGGGTGGCGGGCAAGCGGCTCGCGCCGGCGCCGAAGACCCTGGACGCGGGCTGGCTCCCGGTCGCGGCCGTGCTGGCGGAACAGGGCCTGCCGGTGGTGGCGGGCGGCCGCAGCGCCGGGGCCCGGGTCGCCTGCCGGACGGGAGCGGCGACCGGGGCGGTCGGCGTGCTGGCGCTGGCCTTCCCGCTGCATCCCCCGGGCAGGCCGGAGAAGAGCCGGGCCGGGGAGCTGCTGGAGTGCGGGTTGCCGGCCCTGGTGGTGCAGAGCGTGGCGGACCCCTTCGGCGGGCCGGCCGAGTTCCCCGAGCTGCCGGCCGGGCAGCGGCTGGTGGCCGTGCCGTACGGGAGCCACGGTTTCGAGGTGCCCAAGCGGGCGCCGGTCGGGCAGGCCGAGGTGCTGGAGACGATCACGGACGCGGTCGGCGCCTGGGTCCTGGGACTGGTCGGACGGCCCTCCTGACCCGCGCCCGAACCGCACCCGAACCGGTCCCGGGCCGGTCGTGAACCGCGCGGCGCCCGGTCCGGGGCGGACCCCGGGGCGTACCGGCCGGGCGGCCGGAATGCCCGGGAATGCGGGCGAGGGCGGCATGGTTGTCACCCTCGTCAGCTTCAGTCCCGGTGGAAAGGCAAGTGCAGATGGGTTCGATCGTGTGCCCCGAGCGGCCTGACGAGCGCGCGGTCGAGAACGGCTTCGTCCCGTCCTGGTCCGAGTGGCTTGTCGCGGGCGAGAAGCCCGTCAGCCCGATATCCTCCATTTCGGGACGGCCCACCGTGGGCCATGCCCGTTATGCCGAGGAGGTGGGTCCGGTCGTCGGGACCGAGCACGAGGCCGATCCGGGTACGGACCCGCGCGAGGGCGTGCCCACAGGTGAGGCGCTCACCGGCGAGGAGCTGGCCGAGGCGATCGGTGAGGACACCTTCCGGGTGTCCGCGGAGGAGAGCGAGGAGGCCCGGCGGGAGCGCTTCGAGCGCGACGCCCTGGGCTACCTGGACCCGATGTACTCGGCGGCGCTGCGGATGACCCGCAACCCCGCCGACGCGGAGGACCTGCTCCAGGAGGCGTTCGCCAAGGCGTACGCGTCCTTCCACCAGTTCCGTGAGGGCACCAACCTCAAGGCCTGGCTGTACCGCATCCTCACCAACACCTTCATCAACTCGTACCGCAAGAAGCAGCGGGAACCCCAGCGCACGGCGGCCGAGGAGATCGAGGACTGGCAGCTCGCCCGGGCCGAGTCGCACATGTCGACCGGCCTGCGTTCGGCGGAGACCCAGGCACTCGACCACCTGCCCGACAGCGACGTGAAGGACGCCCTCCAGGCCATCCCGGAGGAGTTCCGCATCGCCGTCTACCTCGCCGATGTCGAGGGGTTTGCGTACAAGGAGATCGCGGACATCATGGGTACACCCATCGGTACGGTGATGTCCCGGCTGCACCGTGGCCGCCGTCAGCTGCGCGGCATGCTGGAGGACTACGCCCGTGAGCGCGGGCTCGTCCCCGCCGGCACCGGGGCAGGGCAGGAAGCGAAGGGCTCGGGCTCATGAGCTGCGGCGATCCGCACGACACCGAGTGTGGCGAGGTCCTCGACCACCTCTACGAATTCCTCGACAACGAGATGGCCGAGGGCGACTGCGCCAAGCTGCGCGTGCACTTCGACGAGTGCTCGCCGTGCCTGGAGAAGTACGGCCTCGAACAGGCCATCAAGGCACTGATCAAGCGCTCCTGCGGCTGCGACGACACCCCGGCGGACCTCCGCGGCAAGGTGCTGGCCAGGATCGACTCGATCCGGGCCGGGCAGCGCCCGGGCGAGGCCCTCGTGGTGACGGTCGAGACGACCGTCGAGATGACGGCCGAGCCCACCCCCGCCCCCGCACCCGCCCGCGAGTCCCGGTCGGCGCCGTACGCGGCCGCCGAGGCGAGCAGCGCGTCGGAGTGACCGGCCGCCGGACGTGCCGACGCCCCGCGCGCCGGCCGCCCGGCCCGGGGGTGCCCGACCCGTCGGAGCGGTGAACGGCCCGCCTGACGGTGGGCCGTGCCCCTCGCAGGGCTGCCCCTCCGCGCTGCGGCCGGTCGCGCTGCGGCCCTGGACGGCGCCGGCACGACACCGCCCCACGACGAGCCGGCGTACCGAAGGCCCCGGGAGCACGCTCCCGGGGCCTTCGGCCTGCCCGGCCGCGAACCCCTGACCACCCGTTTCACTCGTTCGGGTGAGTTGGGGCTGCGCCAGCAGGGCCATTCCGCGATCATGCGTCCCCACGCCGGGGCGGAGGCCTATCCTCCTGACGAAACCCGCCGCCGCGCCACCCGACGCGTCGAGGGCGGCGTGGACCAGGACGGCGGGGGAGGCCGGGATCGCTACCGACACTGTTGGCCCGGACCTGCCGGCCGGAGCCGTCCGCTACCTCGTCGCCCTGCCCGCCCTCGTCCTGCCGCTGGTCGCGTACTGCTGCGCCCTGCCGCTGCTGCCCGCCGGAGCGGCCGTGCTGCCCCGCTGGCTCGGCGCCCCGGTCGACTGGCCCAAGGTCGGGCTGCTCGCCTTCCTGCACGCCTGCTGGGAGTCGGTCGCCCAGGGCCTGCCCACCCCCTGCCTGCAGATGCTCCTGCGCACCCGGGCCCGGCTGCTCGGCCGCCGCCCCCCGCCCCGCCGCGCCCCGGCCCGGCCCGGCGCCTACACCTTCTTCCCGGTGCTCTTCGCGGGGCTGCTGATGCTCCCGCCCGCCGCCGCCGCCCTGGTGGCCGTACCGGCCGCGCTCGCCGCCGGCGCCGCCCCGCCCGCCGCCGCCCGCCGGTGCTGGAACGCCGCCCAGCTGGCGCTCTCCGCCTTCGCCGCCGCCGGGGCCTTCCACCTGCTGGCCGGGCCCAGACTGCTGCTCGGCTCGCGCTTCCCCGGGGCGCTGCTGCCCGCCTTCGCCGCCGTCGCGGTGTTCTGCCTGGTCAACAGCGTGCTGGTGGGCGGCATGCTGGCGCTGGCCGAACGCCGGCCGCCGGCCGTCCTGCTCCGCGGCGCCACCGCCGCGATCGGCCTGCCCGTCCTGGTGCACGCGGCCGGCGCCCTGATGGTCGCCGTGCTCTGGCAGGGACCGTACGGTGCCTTCGCGGCGCTGCTCGCCCTGCTGCCGCTCACCATCTCGGCCTGGGTGCTGGCCCAGGGCCACCGCGAGCGCGACACCCACCAGGCGACCGTCCAGGCCCTGGTGCAGGCGGTCGAGATCAAGGACGCCTACACCCGCGGGCACAGCGAACGGGTCGGCCGGGCCGCCGTGCTGATCGCCCGCCAGCTGGGGATGGAGCCCGAGCGGCTGCGCACCCTGCGCTTCGCCGGGATCCTGCACGACGTCGGCAAGCTGGGCGTCGCCACCGAGCTGCTGCGCCGCAACGGCCCGCTGACCGAGGAGGAGCGGCGGGCGGTCGAGGTCCACCCGGTGTACGGGTACGAGCTGGTCCGCGGGATCGCCTTCCTCGGCGAGGCGCACGCCGGCATCCTGCACCACCACGAGCGGATGGACGGCCGGGGCTACCCGAGCGGCCTGGCCGGGGACGGGATCCCCGAGTTCGCCCGGATCATCTCGGTCGCGGACGCCTTCGACTCGATGACCTCCACCCGCTCGTACCGGCGCGGGCGCCCGGTGGCCGAGGCGGTCACCGAGCTGGAGCGCTGTGCGGGCAGCCAGTTCGACCCGGTGATGGTGCGGGCCCTGGTCGCCGCGGTCGGCGAGCACGGCTGGCAGCCCGCGCTGCCGCCGCCCGGCGGCTGGGCCGGGGAGGTCCCGGACATCCCGCTCGGCGTGCCGGAGCCGGCCCGCGGCGCCCCGCCCCGCCTCCCGGCCCAGGCCGACCGGCCGGCCCCGGCCGGCGAACCGGCCCGGGGCGGGCCTCCGGGCCCGGGCGGGACGGCGCCGGGCGGGACGGACGCACCGCAGGCCGGTCCGGCATGAGCCGCCGGCGCGGCCCGGTCCGCCGGGCGGAACACCGGGTGCCCCGGCCCGCCTCCGGCCGGCGGACGCCCCCCGCGGCCCGGCCGGCACCCCCGGCGGAGCAGCGCGCGGACGGCGGGGCGCCCCGCCGTCCGCGCGGCGCCGGCGCGGTGCCCGCGGTGCTGCACGCCGCCGCCGCGGCGCTGCTGGTCGTGGCCGTCACCGCCACGGCGGCGGCCGGCCCGGCCCAGCCGGTGGTGGCCCTCGCCTTCCTCACCCTGATCGCGGTCGGCGAATGCGTCCGGATCACCCTGCCCGGCGACCGCGAGCAGGCCCCGATCGGGGCTGCCGCCGCCCTCGCGTACGCGCTGCTGGGGCCGCTGCGCGGCCTGCCGACCACCCACGGGGTGCTGCAGGTGGTCGCCGTGGCCGGTGCGGGCAGCCTGCTGGCCGCCGCGGCGCCGTCCCTCTCCAGGGCCCTGCCGGGGGCCTTCGGCCGGGCCCTGCGGCGCCGCCGCGGGCGGTCCCCGGCCGACCTCGTCCGGCGGGACACCGCGGCCCGCCGGCTGCTCACGGTGGGGTTCGCCGCCGCCGTCTTCCAGCCGCTGTACAACGGCGGCCTGCTCGACCGCCTGCCCTCGGCCGGGCCCGCGTACGGGGTGTTCCTGGCCGTGGTGGCCGCCCTGGCGGCGCTCTGCGACGCGACGCTCGCCGCCGCCCTGCACCGGGCCCGTACCGGCCTGCGGTTCCCGGCCGCGCTGGAGGACGAGCTGCGCTCCCTGCCCGGGATCGGCTCGGCCATCGTGGCCACCGGCATGCTGGTCAGCCTGGCGGCCGGCGAGATCGGCCTCTGGGCGCTGCCGGTGTTCTGCGCCCCGCTGCTGCTCGCCCAGGTCTCCTTCCGCCGGGCGGCCGCGATCCGGGCCACCACCGGCCAGACCATCGCCACCCTGGCCCGGGCCACCGAGGTGGCCGGCTACACCCCGCCCGGCCACGCCCGCCGGGTCGCCGACACGGCCTGCGCGCTCGGCCGCGAGCTGGGCCTGGGCACCCGGGAACTCGCCCTGCTGGAGTACGCCGCGCTGATGCACGACGTCGGGCAGCTCTCGCTGGTCGAGCCCGTCCCGGACGGCGCCACCGCGCTGCTGCCCGCGGCCGAGCAGCAGCGGATCGCCCGGCTGGGCAGCGAGGTGATCCGCCGCACCGGGGTGCCGCCCCGGGTCGCCGAGCAGGTCGCCCGGCTGGCCGACCCCTGCCGCCGGCCGGACGGCGGGTACGACCGTTCGCTGCCGTTGTCCGCCCGGATCATCCGGGTCGCCAACGCCCACGACGACCTGCTGACCGCCGCCCGCGGCCGGGGCCTGTCCGACCCGGCCGGCCGCCTGGAGGCCCTGGAGGCGCTCCGGCTGGAACGCGGCCGGGCGTACGACCCCCGGGTGGTCGAGGCGCTGGCGCGGATGGGCGGCCGGGCCCGCGAACCCGGCTGAACCAGGCGGCGGGGAGCGCGGCTCCTGGTGACCGTGGTTGGATGCGGTCGTAGCGTGGAACACCCGATCCGGGGCACGGGGTTCGCACCGAGGGTTCACGCCGCAGGGCTTGCGGTCCGGGGCCCGCGGTGCGGGACTTGCGGTGCGGGACCTGTGGCCCGGCAACCGAGCGGGGCAGCAGGCATCAGGACTCAGCAGGGCTGAGCGTGACCAGCGGGACTCAGCGGACGACAACGGCAGGGACGAACGTGAGGATCTTCCACCGGACACGGCACCGGCCGTCCGCCACCTGGCGGCAGACGACCGACCGGGCCTTCACGCTGATCGGCGACGGCCGGTACGAGGACGCCGGAGCGCTGCTCGTGATGGCCGCCGACCTGGAGCCGTGGCTCTCCGACTCCTGGTTCAACCTGGCGCTGCTGCACAAGTTCCGCCGGGACTGGGAGCAGGCGAGAGCCGCCGGACTGCGCGCGGTCGCCCTGCTGGACCGCGAGCACGGCGCCGCCGACTGGTGGAACCTCGGCATCACCGCCACCGCCCTCCAGGACTGGCCGCTGGCCCACCGCGCCTGGCAGGCGTACGGGCTGAAGCTCCCGGGCCGGGCGGGCGCGCCGACGGACGGCCCGGTCAGCCTGGACCTCGGCACCACGCCGGTGCGGCTCTCCCCGGAGGGCGAGTCCGAGGTGGTCTGGGGCCGCCGGCTCGACCCGGCGCGGATCGAGGTGCTCTCCATCCCGCTGCCCTCCTCCGGCCGCCGCTGGGGCGAGGTGGTGCTGCACGACGGGGCCCCGCACGGCGAGCGGGTGGCGGACGGCGCGGCCTACCCGGTCTTCGACGAGATCGAGCTCTGGGCGCCGTCCCCGGTGCCGACCTACGTGGTGCTGCTGCACGCCGCCACGGCCGGTGACCGGGACGCCCTGGAGCGGCTGGTCGCCGACGCCGGGTACGCCGCCGAGGACTGGACCTCCTCCGTCCGGCTGCTCTGCCGGGCCTGCTCGGAGAGCCGGATGCCCGCCGACGACGGCCGCACCGCCCACCACGACCCGCACGACGACGGCGACGCCGCCCACCCCGGGCACCTGAGCCACCTCAGCCAGGGGGCCGGCGGGCTGGCCTGGCTGGCCGAGCGGGAGTGCGGCATCGCGGCCCCCGCCGCGTTGGTCCGCACCCTGCTGGACCGCTGGGTGGCGGCGAACCCGGGCGGCCGGGCCTACCGCGACCTCGAAGAGGTCTGCTGACCCCTCGCCGCCGGATCCGGCCGCGCCGCAGGTCCGGCCGTGCGGGGCCGCCGAGGCCCGGCGCCCGGTCCGCCGGCGCCCGGCCGTCCGGCACCGGGCGCCCGGCCCGTCCCGGGGAGTGGTCGTCCACCCGGAAGTAAGGGACCGGCGGCCCGCTGGGGCCGTACCCTTGAGCGGACACCCCGGCAGACCCATGGGAAGCGGAAGAATCGATGGCGGAGCAGCACGACCACACCCACGAGCACGACCACGAGCACGGCGAGGCGCCGGCCGCCCCGCTGAAGGTGGTCGGTGAGGAGCCGGACCTCTCCAAGGGCACCGCCCGCCCGATCACCGTGGTCGGCAACCCCGTCCTGCACCACGAGTGCAAGGACGTCGCCGCCTTCGACGCCGGCCTCTCCGAGCTGATCGACGACATGTTCGTCTCGATGTACGCGGCCGAGGGCGTCGGCCTGGCGGCCAACCAGATCGGCGTCGACGCCAAGGTCTTCGTCTACGACTGCCCGGACGACGAGGGCGTCCGGCACATCGGGCACGTCGTCAACCCGGTGCTGGAGGAGCTCCCGGCCGGGCGCCGGGTGCTGGACGACAGCAACGAGGGCTGCCTGTCCGTCCCCACCGCCTACGCCGAGCTGGCCCGCCCGGACTTCGCGGCGGTCACCGGCCAGGACAAGGACGGCAACCCGGTCCGGGTCGAGGGCACCGGCTTCTTCGCCCGCTGCCTGCAGCACGAGACCGACCACCTGTACGGCCAGCTCTACATCGACCGGCTCTCCAAGCGCGACCGCAAGGACGCGCTCAGGCAGATGGCCGAGGGGACGCCCAAGTACGCGACCGTCCCCAACGACTGACCACGGGTACGACGCGGGGGCCGGTACGTTCTTCTCGTACCGGCCCCCGCGCCGTGCTCCCGTCCGGGTGCCTCCCGGTGCCGTCGGCCTCCCGCTACCGCGGTGCCTTCGCCCCGATGCGCTCGACGGCCTTGGTCACCCGGTGGCCGAGCCGCTGGGCGGGCTTCTCGATCAGGCGGAAGGTGACCTGGCTGGCCGCGAGGACGAGGGCGCAGAAGCCGATGCCCAGCACCGTCCGGGTGCCGAGCGACAGCGAGGTGACCTCGGTGGGGCTGATCACCTTGAGCAGGACGCAGAGCAGCACCGCGTGCACCAGGTAGACGGAGTAGCTGACCGAGCCGAGCCAGGTCAGCACCCGGGGCATCCGGAACCGGCGCAGCGACATCGCGAGCGCGAAGGTCGCCCAGGCGGCGAGCATGGTGGTCAGCCACTGCCACTGGAACTCCGGGGTCCGCTCGCCCGTCTCGCCGTACCGTCCGCCGACGTAGAGGATCGCGGCCATCGTGACCGCGGCCGCCACGGCGCACTTGACCCGGCTGATCTGGCCCTGCTCGGCGCGGTAGATCGCGGTGCCCGCGAACATGGTCGCCAGGATGGTCATGCTGAACCAGCCGGGCATCCGCCCGTTGGCCGAGAGCAGGCCGAGCGCGAGCGCCGCGGTCAGCACCGCGCCGGCCACCGCGAGGACCTTGCGGCGGCTCATCATGCCGAAGATGCCCACGGCCATCACCACGGCGGCCACCACGACCGCCCGGCGGATGTCGGCCACCTGGTGCGAGAGCGTGACGAGCGGGAAGGCGCCCACCGCCGCCACCGCGACCACGGCGAAGACGGTGGAGATCTCCGCGCTGCGCCGGTGCACGCCGACGACGAACAGCGAGGCCACCAGCAGGTAGAAGATCATCTCGTAGGAGAGGGTCCACATCACGAAGAGCGTGCCGCCCACACCGAGGAAGTCGTGCAGCATGGTGGCGTTGCCCAGGGCGGCGATCGCCGGGTGCTCCTGCGAGAACCAGCTGACCGGCTGCAGGGCGCCGGTGTACGCGCCCAGCTTCCAGGCGATCACCCCGGCACCCACCACGACCACGCAGAGCGGGTAGATCCGGAACAGCCGGCTCACCCAGAACCCCCGCACGCTGCCCTTGCGCTCCAGGGAGGCGGGCACGATGTAGCCGCTGACCAGGAAGAACAGGAAGACGCCGTAGGAGCCGAGGTCGAGTTTGTCGGCGGTACGGGCGAACACCTCGGGCATCACGAGCTGCACGAAGTGCTGCACCACGATGGCCAGGGCGGCGAATCCGCGCAGGGCGTCGAGCCAGCCGAGCCTCGGCTTCGCGGAGCCGGCGGCCGGGGCGGCCTCGCTGCCCGCTATCGCTGGGGCAGGGGCCTGGGTTGTGAGGGACATTCGAGGAGATTAGCGCAATCACCTCACCGTCGAACGTCCGGCCGAACGCCCGAACACCGGTAGGGGCCGGTGGCGGCCCGTGCCCGCTCCCGTCGGCGTGCTCCGTACCCGGCACACCGCCCGCGTCCGGGGCCGGGCGCACCGCCGGGCTCCGGGGCCGGGGCCCGGGAGGAGCGCCCCGGACCGGCCCGACGGGAGCGCCCCCGACGAGAGCGCCCCCGACGAGAGCGCCCCCGACGACCGTGGGTCGTCGGGGGCGCTCCCGGCTGTTCAGGGGCGCGGGGGAGCCGGCGTCCTAGGCGCGGGGGAGCCGGCGTCCTAGAAGTCGTCGTCGAAGGCGACCGAGCCCTCGACCGCGACCTGGTAGGCGGAGACCCGGCGCTCGAAGAAGTTGGTCAGCTCCTGGACGTTCTGCAGCTCCATGAACCCGAACGGGTTGCTGGAGCCGTAGCGGACCGGCATGCCGAGGCGCGCGAGGCGCTGGTCGGCCACGGCCTGGAGGTACTCCCGCATCGACTCGGTGTTCATGCCGGGCAGGCCCTCGCCGCACAGGTCACGGGCGAACTGGAGCTCGGCCTCGACGGCCTCCTCCAGCATCTCGGTGACCTGCTTGGCCATCTCGTCGTCGAAGAGGTCCGGCTCCTCCTGGCGGACGGTGTCCACCACGGAGAACGCGAAGTCCATGTGCATGGACTCGTCGCGGAACACCCAGTTGGTGCCGGTGGCCAGGCCGTGCAGCAGGCCGCGGCTGCGGAACCAGTACACGTACGCGAAGGCGCCGTAGAAGAACAGGCCCTCGACGCAGGCCGCGAAGCAGATCAGGTTCAGCAGGAACGCGCGCCGGTCGTCCTTGGTCTGCAGCGAGTCCAGGTGGTCGACGGCGTTCATGTACTTGAAGCAGAACTGCGCCTTCTGGTGGATGGAGGGGATGTTCTCCACCGCGTCGAAGGCCGCCGCGCGGTCGTCCGGGTCGGGCAGGTAGGTGTCGAGCAGCGTCAGGTAGAACTGGACGTGCACGGCCTCCTCGAACAGCTGCCGGGACAGGTAGAGCCGGGCCTCGGGCGAGTTGATGTGCTTGTAGAGGCTCAGCACCACGTTGTTGGCGACGATCGAGTCGCCGGTCGCGAAGAAGGCGACCAGCCGGCCGATCATGTGCCGCTCGCCCTCGCTGAGCTTGGCGAGGTCGGCGACGTCGGAGTGCAGGTCCACCTCCTCCACGGTCCAGGTGTTCTTGATCGCGTCCCGGTACCGGTCGTAGAACGACGGGTACCGCATCGGACGCAGCGTCAGCTCGAAGCCGGGGTCGAGGAGCATCTTCTCGCGGCCGGGCGCGTCGAAGTCGGTCTCCGGGGTGGGGGAACTCACTGGCAGGCCTCGCAGGACTCGGGGTTCTCCAGGGAGCAGGCGAGCGCCGCCTCCTCCTCCGGAGTGAGGGTGGACGTCGGCGCGGTGACCGCGACCGGCACCGGGGCGGCCGCGCGGGCGGTGCCGGTGGCGGCCTGGGCGATCCGGGTGGCCGGGCGCGAACGCAGGTAGTAGGTGGTCTTCAGGCCGACCTTCCAGGCGTACGCGTACATCGAGCTGAGCTTGCCGATGGTGGGCGCGGCCATGAAGAGGTTCAGCGACTGGCTCTGGTCGATGTACGGCTGCCGGGCGGCGGCCAGGTCGATCAGCGCGCGCTGCGGGAGCTCCCAGGCGGTCCGGTAGAGCGAGCGGACCTCGGCGGGCAGCCAGTTGAGGTCCTGCACGGAGCCGTTGGCCTCGCGCAGCGCGTCCCGGGTCTGCGCGTCCCAGACGCCGAGCTCCTTCAGCTCGCGCACCAGGTACGGGTTGACCTGGAGGAACTCGCCGGAGAGGGTCTCGCGCTTGAACAGGTTGGACACCTGCGGCTCGATGCACTCGTACACGCCGGCGATCGATGCGATCGTCGCGGTCGGCGCGATCGCGAGGAGCAGCGAGTTGCGCAGGCCGGTGGTGGCGATCCGGGCGCGCAGCGCGTCCCAGCGCTCCGTCCACTGCGGGGTGGTCCCGAAGTGGTCGATGTGCAGCTGGCCGCGGGCGGCGCGGGTCTCCGCGTACGCCTCGTGCCGGCCCAGCTGCTCGGCCAGCTCGCTGGAGCGCTCGTAGGCGACCAGCATGATCCGCTCGGAGATCAGCGTGGAGAGCTGCTTCGCCTCGGCGGAGTCGAAGTCCAGGCGGAGCTTGAAGAAGACGTCCTGCAGCCCCATCACGCCGAGGCCCACCGGGCGCCAGCGGGAGTTGGAGGTGCCGGCCTCGGGGGTCGGGTAGAAGTTGATGTCCACCACGCGGTCGAGGAAGGTGACGGCGGTGCGGACGGTCGAGTCCAGCCGGTCCCAGTCCATCGCGTTGAGCAGGTCGGCGGGGGTGGCGCCGGGGGCCACGTGGGCGCCCAGGTTGACCGAGCCGAGGTTGCAGACGGCGGTCTCGGAGTCGTCCGTGACCTCCAGGATCTCCGTGCAGAGGTTGGAGGAGTGGACGGTCCGGCCGGGCAGGGCGGTCTGGTTGGCGGCCCGGTTGGAGGCGTCCTTGAAGGTCATCCAGCCGTTGCCGGTCTGCGCCAGGGTGCGCATCATCCGGGCGTACAGGGTCTGCGCGGGGATGCTGCGCACGGCCTTGCCGGCCGCCTCGGCCTTCAGGTACGCCTCGTCGAAGTCGGCGCCCCACAGGTCGACCAGCTCGGGGACGTCGGCGGGGGAGAACAGCGACCAGTCGCCGCCCGCGTTGACCCGGCGCATGAACTCGTCCGGGATCCAGTGGGCGAGGTTCAGGTTGTGGGTGCGGCGGGCCTCCTCGCCGGTGTTGTCGCGGAGCTCCAGGAACTCCTCGATGTCCGCGTGCCAGGTCTCCAGGTAGACGCAGGCCGCGCCCTTGCGCCGGCCGCCCTGGTTGACCGCCGCCACCGAGGAGTCCAGGGTGCGCAGGAACGGCACGATGCCGTTGGACTTGCCGTTGGTGCCGCGGATCAGCGAACCGCGCGAGCGGATCCGGCTGTAGGAGAGGCCGATGCCGCCGGCGTGCTTGGAGAGCCGGGCGATCTGCGCGTAGCGCGAGTAGATCGAGTCCAGGTTGTCCAGCGGCGAGTCCAGCAGGTAGCAGGAGGACATCTGCGGGTGCTTGGTGCCGGAGTTGAACAGCGTCGGCGACGACGGCAGGTAGGAGAGCGCGCTCATCAGCGCGTACAGCTCGGCGACCTCGCGGACCGACTGCTCGTTGTCGCCGACCGCCAGGCCACTGGCGACACGGAGCAGGAAGTGCTGCGGGGTCTCGATCACCTTGCGGGTGATCGGGTGGCGCAGCAGGTACCGGGACTGCACGGTGCGCAGGCCGAAGTACTCGAAGCGGTCGTCGCCCTTCTGGTCGAGCAGGGCGTCCAGCGCGTCGGCGTGCTTGGCCACGAACGCGGCGGTGGTGTCGCCGATCAGGCCCTCGGCGTGGCCGACGACGATCGAGGCGGAGAAGGAGACGGCGCCCTGGCCGACGGCCTCGTCCTGGATCTCCAGGGCGAGCAGCCGGGCCGCGAGCTTCGAGTACTGGGGGTCCTCGGCGATCATCGACGCGGCGGCCTCGACGGCCAGCCCGCGCAGCTCCGCGAAGTCGGAGCCGGCGTGCCGGCCGCGCAGGGCTGCGGCGGCGACGTGGCCGGGGTCGACCTGGGGCAGGTCGACGCTGCGGTCGGTCAGCAGCCGAAGGAGCGCTCCGCCGGGGTCGGACACCGTCGGGTCGGACGGGGCGGAGTGGCTGGAACCCTGGGCGGGCAGGGTGGCTGAGGCAGCGGTGGTCAAGGCGCTTCTCTCCTGGCGGCGGCGGTCGGCGAGGGGGCAGCCGGGCCGTATGGGCGCAGGGGAGGGCAGCGCGGAACACCTCACGGCGCGCGCGAACCACCCCCCGGCCCACCCGCGAGGCCCGGACGATACTGCTGTGCTGCATGGCGACTGCGGGGAAGCCCTGTGGCACACCGTCGGCAGGTATTCGGACTCGCGTGGCCCGGTCGGGCAGCCCGCTCACCGCTGCGGGGCAGTCCCGGACTCGCACCGGGTTCCCCTGCGTTCGACAGCAGGAGTGAGCATACATCTAGTGGCGCCAGCCCGATGAAGCACCACATGTTGTGCACTGTGGCGTGTCGGGCGGCTACTCGTCGGCTCACGGAGCAGTCAAGGGAGCGGGTGCCGGGCCCGGATTTGGGAACGGATTGATTACCTGACGGCCCTGCCGTGCGCACCATGCTTTACGATCTCGCCTCATGAGCGAGGGAACGGGCGTACCGTCCGACTGGACGCGTCAGCCCGCACAGCCGGTCCAGGGTCAGCAGCCGGGGACACCGGGGCAGCCGCCGCAGGGGCAGCAGCCCGTGCCGCCGGTCGCCGGTGGCTTCGGCCCGCCCCCGGTGCCGTACAGCCAGCCCGCGCAGCAGCTCCCGCCGCAGGGCCAGCCGCTCCCCCCGCCGATCCCGCAGCAGCAGCAGCCGCAGCAGCCGTTCGCGCCCCAGCCCGGTCCGCAGCAGGCGCCGCCGCCGCACTGGCAGCCCGCGCCGCAGCCGTTCCAGGCCGAGCCGAACTGGACCCAGCTGGCCGACCAGCACGAGAACGAGTCCCGCAAGCGCCGCCGGATCTGGATCGGCGCCGCGGTGCTGGCCGTGGTGCTCGTCGGCGGCGTGGTCGCCGCCGGCGTGGTCATCTCCGGGGGCAAGAAGGGCGGCGACAAGCCCGGCCCGAAGCCGGCCGCCTCGACCGGCCTGCCGCTGGAGCAGGCGCTGCCGCTGATCTCCGACGCCTCGACCGACAAGGCCCCGGTCGACGCCGCGACGCTCTTCCCCGACCAGACCCGCACCATCGACGGCAAGGTCTGGACCCGGATGGTCACCGGTTCGACCTCCCCCTGCTCCAAGGCGACCACCGGCGGGCTCGGGCTCGCCCTCGGCGACGACGCCTGCCGCTCGCTGGTCCGGGCCACCTACGTGTCCGGGGAGAGCGCGGTCACGGTCGGCATCGCGGTCTTCGACAACAAGGCGGGCGCCGACAAGGCGCTCGGCCGGCACGCGGGCCTCGTCCAGGGCCTCTCCGGCCCGGGGGTCGCCACCTTCTGCGTCACCGACAAGTCGGGCTGCGTGGAGACGCACGCGGCGGTGGGCCGCTTCGGGTACTTCACCGTCGCCGGTTCGCTCAAGCAGGCTCCCGACCAGGCCGATCCGGCGGCGGCCGCGGCGGCGAGCCCGCTCGCGGACCGGGCCAAGGAGGTCCTGCTGGGCCGGGCCAAGCCGGCGGCCACCGCCGGCTGAACGCGGTCGTGCCCGGGGCCCGGGCGGCGGTCGCGCCCGGCCCGGGGCCCGGGTGACGGCCCGGCGGGTGACGGTCCGCTGCCGCCGGTCGCCCGGTCCGCGTGCCCGCGCGGCCCGGCGCGGTCCGGCCGCCGGACGGCGCGCCAGGCAGGGCGCGCCCGCCGCCCCCTGGTGACCGGCCGTCAGGCCCGGGGGCACCGGACCGTTCGTGCCGGACCGTTCACGGCGGCCTGTTCGCGACGGCCGTCACAGGCCGCGAACGCGCGTCCGATAAGGTGTGGTGCCCCGGGGGACAGTTGCTGCTTGGTCAGTTCGCTCCGGCACGCGGAACGCAGCTACCAGGAGGTATCGCGCGGTGAGCACCGCGACCAGTGCGCCCAGCAGAAGACGGAAGTCGTCCGGCCGGCGCCGGAACGCGTCGGAGCCCGTTTCGGGCCTGCTGCTCCCGGCACCCCCGAACGCCCAGGAGAAGTACAACTACACCGTCCGCAACCAGTGGGTGCTGACGCTCTGCTCGGTGATCAGCTTCGTCTGCCTGGTGATCAGCCAGGTCGAGCTCTTCCGGGTCGGCTCGTGGTTCTGGCTCTGCGTGCCGTTCCTCGTGTTCACCGTCGTGTACTACCTGGTCTCCCTGCGGGTGAACAGCTTCACGCCGAACTTCGACCTCAAGGAGCACCGCCGGCTGGTCCGCAAGTGGACGCCGGCCGAGTACCCGACCGTCGACGTCTTCCTGCCGGTCTGCGGCGAGCCGATCGAGACCCTGCACAACACCTGGACCCACGTCCGCAAGCTCGCCGAGCACTACCCCGGCCTGGTCATGCCGTACGTCCTGGACGACGCGGCCAGCCCGGCGGTCGAGGCGATGGCGGCGGACTTCGGGTTCCGCTACGGCGTCCGGGAGAACCGCGGCTGGTTCAAGAAGGCGGGCAACCTGCACTACGGGTTCGACCGCTCGGACGGCGAGTACATCCTGATCCTGGACGCCGACTTCGCCCCCCGGCACGACCTGCTGGACGAAGTCCTGCCGTACATGGACCGGGACCCGAAGCTGGGCATCGTCCAGTCGCCGCAGTTCTTCCGCGTGCTCGACTCGCAGAACTGGATCGAGCGGGGCGCGGGCGCCATCCAGGAGCTGTTCTACCGCTCGGTGCAGGTCGCCCGGCAGCGCAACAACGGCGCCATCTGCGTGGGCAGTTGCGCGGTCTACCGGCGGGAGGCGCTGGCCGAGAACGGCGGCACCACGCTGATCGCGCACTCCGAGGACGTGCACACCGGCTTCGACCTGCGCGGTCTCGGCTGGGACCTGCAGTACATCCCGGTCGCCCTCTCCACCGGCGTCTGCCCGGACACCGCGGGCGCCTTCCAGAACCAGCAGTACCGCTGGTGCATGGGCTCGATGTCCCTGCTGACCAGCAGGAAGTTCTGGCAGGCGAAGCTCGGCTTCACCACCCGGCTCTGCTACGTCTCCGGGTTCCTCTACTACATGCACACGGCGCTGATGACCTTCGCGCTGCCGATGCTGCCGATCATGCTGCTCATCCTCCAGCCACGGCTGCTGGAGGTCCGGCACCTGGTGCTGGTCATCCCCAGCCTGGTCTACGCGACCGTCATCTTCCCGCTCTGGCACCGGGCGCCCTACCGCCTGGAGGCCTGGGCCGGCCGGATGATGTACGGCTGGTCGCACTTCTTCGCGATCTGGGACCTCGTCCGCGGCCGCCAGATGGGCTGGCAGCCGACCGGCTCCAACGGCGCGAAGAAGGACAAGCAGCGGCGGTTCTGGTGGGGTGTCATCTTCTGGAGCGGCGGGACGGCCGTGGTCTGGGTGGGCGCCGCGGTCTACCGGATGTTCACCATGCACCCGCCGGACTTCGCCCTGGTGCTCTCCTCCGGCCTGTTCTACGCCGTCACCGTCGGCCGAATACTCATCCAGCCCCGATCCCAGGACGCAGTGGCATGACAGACAGCAACACCCGCCCGGGGAGCCGGCTCCCGGTGGTGGTCCGCCTGCTCGCGGTCGCGGCCCTGGTCCTCCCGCTGGCCGCCTGCGACCTGCTCGGCGAGAAGAACATCGGCCCCACCCCGTCCGCGGCCGCCGCCTCCGGCGCCGCCGCGGCGGCCGGGGCCTCGGGTGCGGCCGCGGCGCCGGCCGAGCCCACCGGGCTGCCGTACGACGTCCGCCCGCTGCTCAAGCCGGTGAAGAAGTACCTCGGGATCGCCGCCGACGGCGCACCGCTCTCGATGGCCGCGGTGGACGAGTTCACGGCCAAGGCCGGCAAGAAGCCCAACATGATCGAGTTCTACTCGGGCTGGGGCGACGAGTACGACTCGAAGGGCGCCCGCAACGCCTGGGACAGCGGCGCGCTGCCGTACATCGCCTGGGAGCCGTTCACCGTCAGCCTGGCCGACATCGCGGCCGGCAAGAGCGACGACTACGTCAAGCGGTACGCGGCGGGCATCCGCAACGCCAACGTGCCGGTGGCGATCAGCTTCGCGCACGAGTTCAACGGCGGCTGGTACGAGTGGGGCACCAAGCACGCCACCGCGGCCGACTTCGTGGCGGCCTACCAGCACCTGCACGACGTCTTCGCCCAGCTCGGCGTCGGCCAGGTGATCTGGGTCTGGAGCCCGAACAGCATCAACCCGATGCCGGCCGTGGCCCTCAAGCCCTACTACCCCGGTGACACCTACGTCGACTGGGTGGGGATCGTGGCGTACTACACCCACCTTGAGGCCGGCACCTTCGACACCCTCTACACCCCGACGCTGACCCAGATCCGCACCTTCACCCAGAAGCCCTGGCTGATCGCCGAGACCGGCTCCGAGCCCGGCGCGCGCAAGCCCGCCGACATCGCCAACCTCGCCGCCAACGTGATCAAGCGCCCGGACTGCCTCGGGTTCATCTGGTTCAACATCAACAAGGAGACGAACTGGCGGATCGACAGCGATCCGCAGGCGCTCTCCTCCTTCAAGCAGGCGGTCTCCGACGGCCGCTACGGATTCGATGTGAAGAGTCCCTGATGACGTCCTCCCCTCCGCACAGCGGCCGCCGCCGGCGCGGGAACCCGGATCAGGGCCTGCCGGCCGCCGGCCGGCCCGGGGCCGAGGAGCCCTTGATCGAGGAGCCGGTCCGCCGGCCCGATCCCGGGGGCTCCTGGTTCCAGGCCCAGCGGCCGACGGCCACCGGACCGGGCCCGCACGACGACGGCGCCCACGACGACGGCCGGTACGGCGCGTCCTCCGGTGACGCGCTCCCCGGCGGCGCTCCGTCCGGCGGCGCCTCCTTCGCCGGTGACGCCCCCTCGGCCGGCGCCCCCTTCGGCGGCGCGTACGACGACGGCACGCCCTTCGACGACGGCACGCCCTTCGACGACGGCCGGACCTTCGACGGCGTGCCCTTCGAGGACGGCCGGACCTTCGACGGCCGGTCCGCCGAGGCACGCCCGCAGGACGGGCGGCGCCGGGGCCGGCGCCACGACGGCAGCGGCCCCGCGGAGCCCTACCGGGGCACCCGCCGCCAGGACGGGGGGTACGAGGCGGACGGACGGTACGAGGACGCGCTCGACGAGCCCGGCGTGTACGCCGACGGCCCGTACCAGGCCGAGGCGTTCGCGCCGGCGCCGTACGAGGCCCGCGGGGCCGGGGCGGCCCGGCCCGGGGACTTCCGGCCCGGGGATGCTCCGGCCGGGGACGGTCTGCCGGGGGACGGGCGTCCGGTGGAGGACCCGTCCGGTCACGCCCGGTCCGGCCGGCCGGAGCCGGCCGCCGGACGCTCACGCCGGGCCGCGGCCCGGGCGGCCCGGGCGGGCCAGGCCCGGACGGAGGAGGTCCAGGAGGGCGAGCACCGGGCCGACGAGCACCGGGCCGAGCCGCACCCGGCGGCCGCCGGGGAGGCGCCCGAGGAGCCCGGCCCGGCCGGGCACCCCGAGGAGGTGCCGGCCCTCGCCGACGTCCCGGTGCAACGGGACGGCCGGGAGACCCCCCGCTACACCCTCGCGCCGGTGCCCGAGGCCAGCTGGTCGCTCGATCCGGGCCGGCGCCGCTCCTGGGTCAGCCGCGCGCTGCTGCTGGCCATCCTGGCGCTGCAGACGGCGCTGTCCGTCCGGCTCTCCAACACCGCCTTCCAGGACGAGGCGCTGTACATGTACGCGGGGCACGCGGAGCTCTCGCACCTGCTGTACGGCACCGCCCTGCCGAAGGACTACAACAGCTACTTCTCCGGCTCCCCGATGCTCTACCCGATCGTCGCCGCCGTGATCGAGAACCACTTCGCGATGGTCGGCGTCCGGGTGTTCAGCCTGCTCTGCATGCTCGGGGCCACCGCGCTGCTCTACAGCTTCAGCCGGCGGCTCTTCAACGAGCGGGTGGCGCTCGGCGCGGCGGCGATGTTCGCGGTCACCCAGTCGACCGTGGTGCTCGGCTTCTTCGCCACCTACGACGCCCCGGCCGTGCTGCTGCTGGCCCTGGCGATCTGGATCGTGGTCCGCACCGACCGGGCGCCGGCGGCGGTGGTCGTGCTCGCCGCGCCGGTGGCGGTGCTGGCCGTCGGCCTGAAGTACGCCTCGGCGCTCTACCTGCCCAGCCTGGTCCTGCTCGCCCTGCTCACGGGGATCCGGAACAAGGCCCGGCAGCCGCTGCTGCGCGGCCTGCTGCTGGCGGGCGCGGCCGGCGGCCTGCTCTGGGCCGGGCTGACCTTCACCGACGTGCTCAGCGGCGTCCAGGCCACCACCACCGCCCGGGCCCACGGCACCGAGAAGGCCACCGAACTGCTGCGGCAGTCCGCCGAGTTCGGCGGCCTGATGTTCCTCACCGCCTGCGGCGGCGCGATCGCGTACGCGATGCGCGGCCGGATGAACGAGTCGCCGCTGGCCCTGGCGCTGACCGGCCCCGGCCGCAAGCGCCGGATCATGCTCGGCCTGCTGCTCACCGGCACCGCGCTGCTCGCGCCCGCGTACCAGATCCACCTGCACACCTCGGTCGCGCTCTACAAGCACATCGGCTTCGGCCTGCTGTTCGCCGCCCCGATCGCCGGCATCGGCATGGCACGGCTGATCGGCCCGCACTTCCGCCACCCCCAACTGGGCATCCTGCTCTGGGTGGTGATGCTCTCGCTGGGCCTGTCGCAGTCGGAGTGGCGGTTCAACACCTGGCCCGACTCCAGCAAGATGGTCGCGGTGCTGCGCCAGCACGTGGACGCCAACGGGCGCTACCTGGCCTCCGCGGACAACGTGCCGGTGTACTACCTGCGCGATCTGACCCTGCAGAGCCAGTGGACCTCGACGTACGGCATCGGCTACGTCGACAAGGACGGCAAGCTGCACTCGGCGGACGACGGCTACCGCGCCGCCATCGCCGACGGCTGGTTCGACCTGATCGTGCTCGACGGGGTCGCCACCCCGGAGACCGACCGGGTCGTCGCGGAGGCCGTGGCGCAGAGCCCGCACTACCGACTGTTGGGCCGTCTGCCCTTCACCCACGTCGGGGGGACGGGCTACTACCGGATCTGGGTGAAACAGTAGAGATGACGACCCCCACCGACGTGGCGGACTCGTCCGCGGCCTGGCCGCCCCGGCCGGACACCCCGCCCGCGGCCGCCACCCCGCCGACCCCCGCCGCAGCACCGGCGCCGGCTCCGGCTCCCGTCGCAGCACCGGCTCC
>NZ_BNBO01000003.1:0-191225 GCF_014655955.1 Kitasatospora indigofera | reverse complement strand
GCTCCGGCCGTGCCGCTCGTGCCCGGGCCGGTGGCCCCGGCCGCGCCCCCGGCGCCCGCCGCGGTGCCGGTCCCAGCACCGGCTCCGGCTCCGGCTCCCGTCGCAGCACCGGCTCCGGCCGTGCCGCTCGTGCCCGGGCCGGTGGCCCCGGCCGCGCCCCCGGCGCCGGTCCCCGCCGCGCCCGTCGCCGCGCCCGAGGGCCCGGTGCCGCCGCCTGCCGCGCCTGCCCCGCCGGTCGCACCCACGCCCCCGCCGGTCGCACCCACGGCACCGGTCCACGTCGCACCGCCCGTCGCGGCCGCGGTCCCGCCCGCCCCGGCGGCCGCGCCCGTCCCGCTCCTGCCGTTCCCGTCCGCCCAGGTCCCGCCCGTTCCGGTCGGGCCCGCCCCGATGCCCCCGGCGCCGGTCCGCCCGCCGGCCCCGCCGGAGGCGGGGGAGCCGGCCCGGGACCGGTGGGTGGCGCTGGCCGTCGCCCTGCCGCCCGCGCTGCTCACGCTGGCGCTCTGCCTGTACGGCATCCAGCAGCGCCAGCTCTGGCGGGACGAGCACGCGAGCTGGTGGGCCGCCACCCTGTCCTGGGGCGACCTGGGCGCGCTGACCGCCAACATGGACCTCGTGCTGGCGCCGTACTACGTGCTGCTGCACCTGTGGGTCTCCGTCTTCGGGGACTCCGAGGCCGCGCTGCGGATCCCCTCCGCCCTCGCCATGGCCGGCGCCGCCGCCATGGTGGCCCTGCTCGGCCGCAGGCTGCTGACGCCCCGGCTGGGCGCCCTCGGCGGGCTGCTCTTCGCGGTCTGCCCCAGCATCACCTGGTACGGGCAGGACGCCCGTCCGTACGCCTTCGCGGTGCTGGCCGCGGCCGGCAGCACCCTGCTGCTGACCAGGATCGTCGAGCGCCCGGCCGGTCCGGCCGCGACGGCGCCCGGCGGACGCCCGCTGCCGCTCCGGAAGGACCCGGCGGTGCTGGCCTGGGTGGGCTACGCCGCCACCGTGGTCGGGATGGGGCTGACCCACCTGGTGACCCTGATGATCCTGCCGGGGCATCTGCTGCTGGTGGTCCAGAGGGCGCGCCGCTCCCGGGCGGGGAGCGCCCGCTGGGTGCTGCCGGTCCGCTGGGCGGTCGCGATGGCCGCCGCGGTGCTGCTGCTCAGCCCGCTGCTGCTGCTCGGTGCCGGCCAGAGCGGCCAGATCGCCTGGAACGACCGCGACTGGGACGACCTCGGCCAGCTCCTCACCGACCTGGCCGGTTCGGCCGGGCTCGGCTGGACGCTGCTGCTGGCGGGCGTGATCGGCGCGGTGAGCCTGCTGGTGCTGCGCCAGCCGGTGGGCCTGCTGGCCTGCTGGGCCGTGGTGCCGGTGCTCGTCACCGTGCTGACGGCCCATTGGCTGCATCTCTTCCTGGCCCGGTACCTGCTCTTCACGGTGCCCGCCTGGACGCTGCTCGCCGCCGCGGTGGTGGGCCGGCTGCCCGGGCTGGTCTCGCAGCTGACCGCCTCGCACACGCCGCCGCGCTGGGTGGTCGGTCCGGTCCCGCTGGTGGTGGCCTTCGCGGTGGTCGCGGTGGTGGCCTGGCCGTCCCAGTCCGAGGTGCGGGACGACCTGCCGGGGGAGATGGACGCCCGGGCCGGGGCCCGGGTGATCAGCGCCGGGCTGCAGCCGGGGGACGGTGTGATCTTCGACCCGAGCAGCTCGATGCGGCGCGCCCTGGCGTACGAGCTGCGCGGCCTGCCGGCGCCCAAGGACACCCTGCTCAGCGTCACTCCGGAGGAGGCCGGCAGCTTCGGCGCGCTGGAGTGCGAGGAGCCCGCCAGGTGCATGGCCGGGGTCCAGCGGATCTGGCTGCTGGTCGGCGCCGCCGACAAGCGGCCGTACGGCGGGGTCTCGGACAAGGTGGCCAAGGAGCTCAAGCAGTTCCACACGGTGCGGACCGAGAAGGTGCCCAACCTGCGGCTGGTGCTGCTGGAGCGGAACAAGGGCAAGGGCTGATCCGTCGGCCCCGGGGCCGTGACGGTCCGCCCCGGGCCGACGGCCCGTGACCGTTCCCCGGCCCGTGCCCGTCCGCCCCGGGCCCCGGCGTCGGCCGGGTCCGGGGCGGAGGGTTCAGGGGTCGTGGCTCAGAAGGTCATCGTGTAGACCATCAGCTCGACGCCCGGCCGGACCTCCCAGTCCCGCTCGGGGGAGCGCCGGAAGCCCAGCCGCTCGTACAGGCGGTGTGCCGAGGTCATCGACGGGCGGGTGGAGAAGGCCATCCCGGTCAGGCCGAGCTCGCGGCTGCGGGCGATCGTGGCGCGGACCAGCGCCTCCCCCGCTCCCCGGCCGCGGGCGGCGCCGCCGACCGCGAGCATCCGGATCTCGCCCTCGTGCGGGCCGGCGATGTCGGCGAACTCGGTGCCGCCGGGCGCGAAGGTCACGCAGCCGAGCAGTCGCTCGTCGCCCGGATCGACCGCGACGAGGAGTTCGGCCTGCTCGAACCGCGGTCCGGCGTCCAGGAGCTTGGCGGCGTAGGGGCCGTCGGCCGGGCTGTGGCCGTCACCGACGAAGGCTTCGTGGGTGATGCGGCCGACGGCTTCGAGGTCGGCAGGAACGGCGCGGCGGATGACGAGGTCCATGGCTCCAGTCTGCCCGACGGGCGGTCGGGGACGGCGGGCAGGCCGTCCCGTAGTCGGTCGCCGGGCGCGGGTTCGTGGGGATAGCCGCCGGGCCGGTGCCAGTTGTCGCGGCCGTGCCTGCCGTTGCGGTCGAAGTCCCGGCCGACCAGCACCCCGAGCAGGCCGAAGCCGCCGACGGCACCGAGCAGGGCGAGCGCGTTCATGAGCGTCGAGGAGTCCATGTCCCCACTCTCGCGGGAGCGCCGTGCTCCCACGAGTGGCAGGAATGCCCGATCACATCGAAATACTGCCAGCGAATCCCTGGTGCTCCCGGGGCCCGGACGGCATCCTGGACGGCATGCTGAGCAATGTGGTGGCCGTGGTGCTGGAGGAGATCCACCCCTTCGAACTCGGGGTGGCCTGCGAGGTGTTCGGCCTGGACCGGAGCGGCGACGGCCTGCCGGTCTACGAGTTCGCGCTGGCCGGCGCCCGTACCGGCCCGCACCGCACCCACGCCGGCTTCACCGTCGACGTGCCGTACGGTCCCGAACGGCTCGCCGGGGCCGACCTGGTGGTCGTCACCGCGACCGGCCTGCGCGACTCCTACCCGACCGGCCTGGTCGAGGCGCTGCGGGCGGCCGTGGAGGGCGGTGCCCGGGTGCTCTCCATCTGCAGCGGCGCCTTCCTGCTCGGCGAGGCCGGGCTGCTGGACGGCCGCCGTTCCACCACGCACTGGCGGCACGCCGCCGAACTCGCCCGCCGCTACCCGCGGACCGTCGTCGAGCCGGACGTGCTCTACGTGGACGAGGACCCGGTGATCACCTCGGCGGGCACCGCGGCCGGCATCGACGCCTGCCTGCACCTGGTCCGCCGGCTGCAGGGCGCGGAGGTGGCCCGGGGGATCGCCCGCCGGATGGTGGTCGCCCCGCACCGGGAGGGCGGCCAGGCACAGTTCGTCGCCCGGCCGCTGCCCGAGGACGACGGCGCCTCGCTCGGCGGGCTGCTCGACCGGATGCGCCACCAGCTCGACCGGGAGTGGACGGTGGAGCAGCTCGCGGCCCGCGCCCACATGTCCCCGCGCACCTTCGCCCGCCGCTTCCAGCAGGAGACCGGCACCACCCCGCACCGCTGGCTGACCGGGCAGCGGGTGCTGCTGGCCCAGCGGCTGCTGGAGGGCACGGACGAGCCGGTGGACTCGATCGCGGCCCGCTGCGGTTTCGGCAACGGCGCGACCCTGCGCCACCACTTCGGCCGCCGGCTGGGCACCACCCCGCTGGCCTACCGCCGGACCTTCGCCGGCGGCTGGCAGGGGGAGCCGGAACTGCGGATCTGACCGGCCCGGCCGCTGCCGGCCTGCTCCGCCCGCCCGTACCGGCCCTGTCCACGTACGTCTGCCCCGCCCGCGCCGTCCCGCCCGCGCCCGGCGGTCCGGGCGGCCCGGTTCAGGCGTCCGGCTCCAGGTGCCCGGTGGTGTTCCACCGCTCGGGCCGCAGCCGGCCGTCCTCGGTGCGCCAGACACTGGTGGAGCAGTTGGCGACCTGCTCCACCGCCAGCAGCTGCGGCTCGGTCAGCCGGTCCAGCACGTGCCGCAGCATCAGTACGGTGCAGTCGTGCGCGACCACCAGGACGGGGTTGCCGTCCTCCTGCTCGCAGAGGTCGCGCAGGCAGCTGCGGACCCGCAGGGCGACGTCGGACCAGGACTCCCCGCCGGGCGGCCGGTAGTACAGCTCGCCCATCTTCCGCCGCCGGGCCGCCTCCTCCGGGTGCTTGGCCTCGATGGCCGCCGCGGTGAGCATCTCCAGGACGCCCAGCTCGCGGTCCCGGAGCCGCTCGTCGTAGCGGACGGTCAGCGAGATCGGCACCGCGCCCAGCCCGGCGGCCTGGGCGAGCGCGATTCTGGCGGTCTCGGCGGTGCGGACGTACGGCGAGCACCAGACGCTGCGCGGGCGGTCGCCGGCGGGCAGGGCGGCCCACCAGCGCCCCAGCGCGTGGGCCTGCTGCTGGCCCTGCATGGAGAGCGGGATGTCGGCGTCCCGGCAGTTGATCGGCACGCTCAGCGCGCCCGCCGCCTCGGCGAGCGCGAACTCCACGTTCGCGGTGGACTCCCCGTGCCGGGTGGCGATCAGCACGGACGGCAGCCGCAGCGCGGGCGTGCTCCGGTGCTGGCCGTTGAGGGTGGTGCCGAGTTCTGCCATGTCCGGTTCTCCCCGTTGTCGTCGATTCCTCCGACAGCCGTTCATACATATGATCGCGCCGTCGCCTCCAGTGTTCACGGAGGTGACGGCGCGATCACAGGGCGCGCGCAGGACGTGTCAATGCGCCGCCGCGGGCACCGGCGCGTTCTGCGTCTTCGGATCGCCGGCCTCGGCGCCGTAGTCGTCCGGGTCGGTCTCGTCGGTGCCCACCGGGGCCTTCAGGGCCCGCAGCACCAGGGTCAGCACCACCGCCACCGCCAGGTTCAGCACGAACGCGGTGAGGCCGATGTAGCCGATCTCGCCGATCACCGGGATGTTCGCCGCGCTGCCGCCGAAGTGCTTGGTGGCGGGGCTGGCGATGCCGTACGCCTGGTAGGTGCCGTAGACCATGCCGGCCGCCCAGCCGGCGAACAGCGCCCAGTGGTGGAACCAGCGGGTGAACAGGCCGCCGACGATCGAGACGAAGGTCTGCAGGATCCACAGGCCGCCGAGCAGCTGCAGGTTGATCGCCGCCTGCTTGTCCATGGTGAGGACGAAGGCCAGCGCCCCGACCTTCACCAGCAGCGAGGCGAGCTTGGCCACCCGGGTCTCGTCCGCCGCCGTGGCGTCCGGCCGGATGAACTCCTTGTAGACGTTGCGGGTGAACAGGTTGGCCGCCGCGATCGACATGATCGCGGCCGGCACCAGGGCGCCGATCCCGATCGCCGCGAAGGCCACCCCGGTGAACCAGTCCGGGAACATGTTCTCGAACAGCTGGGGCACCGAGAGCTGCGCGTTGAAGCCCTTGACCCCGCTGCCCACCCCGGCCGCGATGGCCATGAAGCCGAGCAGGGCCAGCAGGCCCAGCATCAGCGAGTAGGCCGGCATGATCGCCATGTTCCGGCGCACGGTGTTGCGCGACTTGGAGGCCAGCACGCCGGTCACCGAGTGCGGGTACATGAACAGGGCCAGCGCCGAGCCCAGGGCCAGCGTGGCGTACGTCCACTGCTTGTTCTCGGCGAGGATCAGCGACCCGGGCGACTTGGGGGTGCTGAACTTCTGCGCGGCGGTGTCGAAGATGTGGCCGTAGCCGCCGAGCCGCATCGGGATGTAGATCACCGCGACGATGATCACGATGTAGATCAGGGCGTCCTTGACGAAGGCGATCAGCGCCGGGGCCCGGAGGCCGGAGGAGTAGGTGTAGGCGGCCAGCACGCCGAAGGCGATGAACAGCGGCAGGTCCTTCACGAACCAGTTGCTGCCCGCCCCGCCGCCGACGCCCAGCACGTCCAGCACCGCCTGGATGCCGACCAGCTGGAGCGCGATGTACGGCATGGTGGCCAGGATGCCGGTCAGCGCCACCACCAGGGAGAGCGCCTTGGAGCCGTACCGGCCGCGGACGAAGTCCGCCGGGGTGACGTACCCGTGCACCCGGGAGACCGACCAGAGCCGCGGCAGGAAGAGGAAGACCAGCGGGTACGCGATGATCGTGTACGGCACCGCGAAGAAGCCGGCCGCGCCGGTGGCGTACACCGCCGCGGGGACGGCGACGAAGGTGTACGCGGTGTAGAGGTCCCCGCCGAGCAGGAACCAGGTCACCCAGGTGCCGAAGCTGCGGCCGCCGAGCCCCCATTCGTCCAGGTGCAGGGCGTTGTCCGCCTTGCGCCAGCGCGAGGCCATGAAGCCCATCACGGTGACCAGCAGGAAGAACAGGACGAAGACCGCCAGGGCGGTGACGTTGACGCCGTTGTTCATCGCTTCCCACCCGCCCGGGCGGCCTTGCGGGCCTTCTCGTCACGGTTGACGAGCAGGTAGGCGGCGGTTGTGAAGACCGCCGAGACCGGCACCCAGAGCAGCTGGTACCAGTAGAAGAACGGCACGCCGCCGGCCTCCGGGTCGGCCTTGGTGTACGAGGCCACCCAGAGCATGGCCACCACCGGCACGGTGAGGCTGAGCCCGGCCAGGACCCGCTCGGGGGTCACGGCGGGCAGTGGCGCGGGTGGCGGCCCGGGCAGTGGTTCCGGAACTTCGAGATCTGAGGACATCTGCGGCTCCCGCTGAAGAGGTGTCACCTCGTCGGCGCCGCAGTCCGGGGCACCTGGGCACCCCGAACCCGCCGAGCAGCACCACTGGTGATCGGCAGTCACTACAGCTGCGGAATGTAGAGCACGGAGTGACGTGTGTCACCCGATTCACGGAACTCACCCAAGATCGCTGTCCGTACGGGTGAGCCCGGGCCCGGTAAGCGTGGTTCGTGGGCCGCCGAAGTGCCGATCGCCGGGGCTCCGCGGCGCCGCGGGCCGGGCCGCCCGGACGCCGGGCCGTCGGAGCGCCGAAGCGGGGAGCGCCGTAGGAGGAGGCGCCGAAGGGGGAGGCGCCGGAAGTGGGAGGTGCCGGAAAGTGGGAGGCGCCGGAACGCCGGCGCGCGGACCGTGGGACGGTCCGCGCGCCGGGAGGTGCCTGTCCGGGGGAGTGCCCGCCGGGCCGGAGCCCCGGTGGCGGCGCCGGAGGCTACTCCGGCCGCTGCAGGCGGGTGATGAACTTGTACCGGTCGCCGCGGTAGATCGACCGGACCCACTCCACCGGGGCGCCCTCGCCGTCGAAGGAGTGCCGGGAGAGCTGCAGCATCGGCAGGCCCAGGTCGGAGCCGAGCAGGCCGGCCTCGCGCGGGTTGGCCAGCGTGGTCTCGATGGTCTCCTCGGCCTCGGCCACGGTGACCCCGTACACCTCGCGCAGCGCGGTGTAGAGCGAGTTGTGCTTGACCAGGTTCCGGCGCAGGGCCGGGAAGCGCTTGGCGGACAGGTGGGCGACCTCGATCGCCATCGGGTCGCCGTTGGCCAGCCGCAGCCGCTCGATCCGCAGCACCCGGCCGCCGGGCTTGATGTCCAGCAGCGGGGCGAGCCGGTCGTCCGCGGTGATGTAGCCGACCTCGATCAGCCGGGAGGTGGGCTCCAGGCCCTGCGCGCGCATGTCCTCGGTGTACGAGGTGAGCTGCAGCGCCTGGGCGACCTTGGGCTTGGCGACGAAGGTCCCCTTGCCCTGGATGCGCTCCAGCCGCCCCTCGACCACCAGCTCCTGGAGGGCCTGCCGGACGGTGGTCCGGGAGGTGTCGAACTGTGCCGCGAGGGCCCGCTCGGGGGGCACCGGGGTGCCGGCCGGCTGGGTCTCGGTGAGCTGGAGCAGGTGCCGCTTGAGGCCGTAGTACTTGGGAACCCGGGCGCCCGCGGGGGAGGGCTGCACCGCGAGGCCCTTCGCCTGGGGGTCGTTCACCTGGGCTGTGCTGCCCCCGTCGCTGGTCATCGGCCGTATCTCCTGCTCCTCGCGGAGCCGCGCCGGCCCCGCCACCTTGTTCAACGGCACACATCGTTGCATGTATGCCCGGGGAACGAATACCTCATCACACGATGAACGATGAGCGGTGTCGGCTTGATAACAGGTGGTCCGGATTGGTCCGAGGACCGTTGACACGCCCATTGGTCTAGGCCAAGCTCCAGGCAGTTGGTCTACACCACTGCAGGCCAGCAGCTATGAATCCCAACCCGTCCCATGGGTACGCGGCACCATTCCTACCGATTTGCGTGGGTCTGCCGTTGCCACCGATGGGGGGAAACCCTGGCATCCCTCAGGAGGATGGCGTGAAGCGTCAGCTCATCGCGGCGGTCGGCGTCGCAGCAATGGTCGTCGGCCTGGCGGCCTGTGGCTCCGACGGCAAGAAGGCCGATGACGCGGCCAAGCCGAAGGACTACAACGGCAAGACTCTGACCGCGTGGTTCATGGACGGTTCCGCGTCGCAGGCGTGGCAGGACGGTGTCAAGGCGGACTTCGAGAAGGAGTTCCCCGGCGCCAAGCTCAACATCCAGATCCAGAAGTGGGACGGCATCGGCCCCAAGGTCACCACCGCGCTCTCCGAGGGCTCGGTCGACGTCCTGGAGCTCGGCAACACCCAGACGGCCGGTTACGCCGCCACCGGTGGCCTCGCCGACCTCACCAAGGACAAGGCGAACCTCGGCGGCAGCGACTGGGCCGCCAACCTGAACGAGTCCTCCGTGCTGGACGGCAAGCAGTACGCCGCCCCGTGGTACTTCACCAACCGCTCCGTGATCTACAACAAGGAGCTGTGGACCAAGGCCGGCATCGCCGCCCCGCCGAAGACCCTGGACGAGTACTACGCCGACCTTGAGAAGCTCAAGGCGACCCCGGGTGTCTCGCAGGCCATCTACCTGCCGGGCCAGGAGTGGTACACCTACTTCGGCCTGATCACCAGCGAGGGTGGCAAGCTCGTCAAGAAGGACGGCGACAAGTACGTCGGCAACCTGTCCTCCCCCGAGGCGAAGGCCGCGTTCGCGACCTACCAGAAGCTCGCCAGCTTCTCCAGCGCCCCGAAGGACAAGGACGAGGCCAACCCGCAGCAGATGACGCTCTTCCCCAAGGGTGACATCGCCTCCATGATCGGCCTCGGCTGGGAGGCCCCGGCGGCCAAGGACATGACCGCCGACAAGTGGGGCGTCTTCCCGCTCCCCGGCAAGACCGCCGACAAGCCGTCCGGCGTCTTCCTCGGTGGCTCCAACCTGGCCGTGGCCCAGGCGAGCAAGAACCAGGACCTGGCCAAGGGCTTCCTGAAGATCGCCCTCTCGGACAAGTTCGAGGGGCAGGTGGCCGCCTCCGGCCTCATTCCGAACAAGGCCTCGCTGAACAGCCAGGTCGTCGGCGACTTCGCGAAGGCGGCCCTGGCGGCCTCCGTCAACGGTGCCACCACGCCGAACATCGCGGCCTGGGCCGGGGTCGAGAACAACCCGAACCCGATCAAGGAGTTCATGACCGCCGTGCTCCAGGGTGGCGACTACGACGCCACGGCCAAGAAGTACGACGAGGAGATCACCAAGCGCCTCGCGGCGAAGCAGTAACACTGAGCGGCGTCGCTCACCGGCCCCCCACGGGCCGGTGGGCGACGCCGCCTACCCGTCGTGGCCAGGTTGGTTAGGAAGAGAGAACGATGGCTGTGCATTCGGAGCGGGTGCAGACACGGTCCCCGGAATCAGGGAAGGCTGACATGGCCGCCACTGAGCAGATCGCCCCGCCCACCGCGGGCGGCACCCCCACGAACGGCAGACCCACGGCCGGTCCGCGCCTGCTGACCCGCATCGCGCCGTACCTGCTGCTGCTGCCGGCCGTCCTGGCCACCCTGTTCCTGCTCGGCTATCCGCTGCTCAAGACGGTCCTGGTCTCGTTCCAGAACCTCAACAGCCGCCAGCTCGTGCAGCACCTGACGGAGTGGAACGGCTTCGAGAACTACACCGACCAGCTCTCCAACGGCGAGTTCTGGCACACCACCGGCCGTTCGGTCGCCTTCACCGTCGTGAACGTCGTCCTGATCATGGTCGGCGGGACGCTGGTCGGGCTGCTGCTCAACCGCCTCGGCAAGTGGATGCGGCTCTTCCTGTCCGCCTCGCTGATCCTGGCCTGGGCGATGCCGATCGTCGCCAGCACCACCGTCTACACCTGGCTCTTCGACCAGAAGTACGGCGTGGTCAACTGGCTCCTGGACAAGCTCGGCTTCCACGGGATGCTCGACTACAACTGGTTCAGCGACCAGTACTCGACCTTCTTCGTGATCATCCTGCTGATCGTGTGGGGCTCGATCCCGTTCGTGGCCTTCAACATGTACGCGGGCCTGACCACCATCCCGACCGAGCTCTACGAGGCGGCCCGGATGGACGGCGCCGGCTCGCTGAAGATCTTCAGCTCGGTGATCTTCCCCAGCCTGAAGCCGTTCTTCCTGGCCACGACCTTCCTTGAGGTCATCTGGGTCTTCAAGGCCTTCACCCAGGTGTTCGCCATGAACATGGGCGGGCCCCAGCGGCTCACCGAGACCCTCCCCGTCTACGCCTTCATCGAAGGCGTCAGCAACAACCACTACGGCACCGGATCCGCGATCGCCGTGCTCACGATCCTGATGCTCGGCGCGCTCATGGCGTACTACTTCCGGATCATTCTGAAGCAGGAGGACGAGCTGTGAGGCGCTCGATCATCGGACGCAGCTGGCCCAACGCCATCGCCGTCGTCCTCTTCGTCTTCTTCATCTTCCCGGTCTACTGGATGGTCTCCACGGCCTTCAAGCAGAACACGGACATCATCAGCAAGACCCCGGTGTTCGTGCCGCTGAACGGCACCCTGGAGCACTTCGACCGGGCCGTGCACGCCGACGGCTTCTGGACGATGGTCGGCAACAGCTTCGTCGTGACGGTCGGCGCGGTGCTCGCCTCGCTGGTGATCGCCACCCTGGCGTCCTTCGCCGTCGCCCGGATGAAGTTCCGCGGCCGCAAGACCTTCGTGCTGGTGATCATGGCGGCCCAGATGGCGCCCTGGGAGGTCATGACGATCTCCGTCTACCTGATCGCCCGCGACAACGACATGCTCAACAGCCTGCTCCCGCTGACCATCTTCTACATGATGATGGTGCTGCCCTTCACGATCTGGACGCTGCGCGGCTTCATCGCCGCCGTGCCGAAGGAGCTGGAGGAGTCCGCGATGGTGGACGGCTGCACCCGGGTCCAGGCCTTCGTCAAGGTGGTCTTCCCGCTGCTCGCCCCCGGCCTGATGTCGACCTCGCTGTTCGGCTTCATCACCGCCTGGAACGAGTACCCGCTCGTCCTCATCCTGAACAAGCAGGGCGGCCAGACCCTGCCGCTCTGGCTGACCGGATTCCGCAGCGCGTTCGGCGACGACTGGGGCGCGACCATGGCGGCCTCCTCGCTGTTCGCCGTCCCGGTCCTGGTCCTGTTCGTCTTCCTGCAGCGCAAGGCCGTCGGCGGGATGACCGCCGGCGCCGTGAAGGGCTGACGACCGTGAGCATCCTGATCCCCAGCGGCACGGTCAACGACCAGCTGCACCGCGACGCCCTCGCCGTGCTCCAGCCCGGCTTCGTGGGCACCACGCCGCCCGACTGGATCCGCCGGCACCTGGCGGCGGGCCTCGGCTCGGTCGCGCTGTTCGGGCGCAACGTCACGGACACCGCCCAGCTGGCCGAGCTCACCGCGGCCCTGCGCGCGGAGAACCCGGACATCCTGGTCGCCATCGACGAGGAGGGCGGCGACGTCACCCGCCTGGAGACGGGCTCCGGCTCGTCCTGGCCGGGCAACCTCGCGCTCGGCGCGGTCGACGACCCGGCGCTGACCCGCGACGTCGCCCGCGAGCTCGGCCGGGCACTGGCCGCCTGCGGCGTGAACTACAACTGGGCGCCGTCCGCGGACGTGAACTCCAACCCGGGCAACCCGGTCATCGGGGTCCGTTCCTTCGGCGCCGACCCCGAGCTCTGCGCGCGGCACACCGCCGCCTGGGTCGAGGGCCTGCAGTCGGTGGGGGTGGCGGCCTGCGCCAAGCACTTCCCCGGCCACGGCGACACCGCCGTCGACTCGCACCACGGCCTGCCCGTGGTCGACGTGGACGTCGACCTGCTGCGCTCGCGCGACCTCGTCCCGTTCAAGGCGGCGATCGCGGCCGGCGCCAAGGCCGTGATGACGGCCCACATCATGGTCCCGGTGCTCGACCCGAGCCTGCCGGCCACCCTGAGCAAGGCCGTGCTCAGCGGCCTGCTGCGGGCCCGGCCGGAGGACGGCGGCCTCGGCTACGACGGCCTGATCGTCACCGACGCGATCGAGATGGGTGCCATCGCGGACACCTACGGCACCTCCGAGGGCACCCTGCTGGCCCTGGAGGCCGGCGCGGACGCGATCTGCGTCGGCGGCGAGCACGCCGACGAGGAGACCGTCCTGCAGCTGCACGACGCCATCGTGGCGGCGGTGCGCTCCGGCCGGCTCTCCGAGGAGCGGCTGGCCGACGCCGCGGACCGGGTCCGCAGGCTCGGCAGCTGGGCCCGGATCGAGGCCCAGGGCGAGCGCCGCGAGCCGGACCTGTCGATCGGCCTGCAGGCCGCCCGGCGGGCCCTGCGGGTGGTCCGGGCGCCCGGCCGCCCGGTCGCCCCGGTGACGGACCGTCCGTACGTCGCCTCGTTCTCCCCGCAGGCGAACGTGGCGGTCGGCGACGAGACCCCGTGGGGCGTCGCGGGCATGCTCGCCGCGCGCCTCCCCGGCACCCGGACGGAGAACTTCGGCCCGGCGGACGCGACGCCCGAGCAGTTGGACGCGCTGGTCGCCAGGGTGCTCGCGGGCGCCCAGGACCGCCGGCTGGTGCTGATGGTCCGTGACACCCACCGGCACGACTGGATGGCGGCCGCGCTGCACCGGCTGGTGACGGCCCGTCCGGACGCGCTGGTGGTGGAGATGGGGGTGCCGCAGGCCGCTCCGGTCGGCGCGCTGCACATCGCCACCCACGGCGCCGCGCGGGTCTGCGGACTCGCGGCGGTGGAGGTGCTCACCGGGCAGCCGCAGATCGCGAGCTGACGAAACGTCTCATTCAGGCCAGGGGCCGTCGGAGGATTCCTCCGACGGCCCCTGGTCCGTTTTCGGAGCTCTGTGACGTTCCTCCCAGGCCGGCATGACGGTGTTCCCTCAAGTAGGCCTTAAGGCTGCCTTAATTCCTACTTATGGTGATGAGGCGGCGACGGAGGGCAACGGCTCACAACAGGTCTGCAACGGCAGCTCCCAGTAGGCCATTTGAGCGTTGACACCCGGAGTGGTCTAGGCCAAGCTCCAGGAATCTGGTCTGAACCAATCCTGACCGGATGTGGTATTGACCCTCCCAGGCTCCGCGCTGCCCACCTCGGTGATCCAGGTGGCTCGAACACGCCGTCGGTGGGCACATTTTTTTGCACCCTCGGGAGGATGACGTGAAGCGTCAGCTCATGGCGATGTTCGGGATCGCGGCGCTCGCCGCCTCGGTCGCGGGATGCGGGTCGGGAGCCCGCTCCGCGCAGGACGGGGCCACCAAGGCGGCGGACCCCAAGGAGATGACGGGCACCGTCACGGTCTGGCTGATGAACGACGCCCAGACCAGCTGGCCGGAGCTGGTGCAGCGGGTCAACGACGACTTCGCCGCCAAGTACCCGAAGGTCACCCTGAAGCTGGCCTACCAGGAGTGGACCCAGAAGGTCGCCAAGCTGGACGGCGCGCTGGAGCAGGGCGCCGCGCCCGACGTGGTCGAGCTCGGCAACACCGAGACCATGAAGTACATCCTCAACGGCTCGCTCGCGCCGGTCGACAAGGCCAGCTTCGACAACGCCGACAACTGGATCCGCGGCCTGGTCAACACCTGTACCTACCAGGACAAGCTGTTCTGCGTCCCGTACTACGCCGGCGCCCGCGTCGGCATCTACAACTCGGCGATGTTCCAGCAGGCCACCGGCGTCGCGGACCTGCCGCAGAACGAGGACGAGATGCGCGCCGCGCTCGACAAGGTCGCGGACAGGAACAAGGCCGACAAGACCTTCTCCGCGCTCTACCTGCCCGGCCCCTACTGGTACGCGGCCATGAGCTACGTCGCCGCCTACGGCGGTGCCATCGCCCGCTTCGACAGCGCCGGCAACTGGCACGGGACGCTCAACGACCCCAAGTCGCAGCAGGGTGTCCAGCACTTCGTCGACCTGGTGCAGAAGTACAACCACAACGACCTGACGGTCAACGAGAGCGGGCAGGCCACCGTGCTCGCCCGCAAGCGTGCCGCCGTGCTCTACGGCAACGGCTGGGAGGCCGGCAGCGCCGTCGCCCCGGTCACCGGCGACCCGACCCTCAAGGACGCGGTCAAGGTGGCGACCATGCCCGGCCCGGGCGGCAAGCCGCTGCCCTCCTTCATCGGCGGCTCCGACCTGGCCGTCACCGCGAAGTCGCCCGTCCGGGACCTCGCCGCCGACTGGATCCGGATGTTCACCAGCACGAAGTCCGAGCAGTTCCTCGCGGACAAGGACATCCTGCCGAACAACCTGAGCCAGCTGGAGGCGCTGAAGAGCAAGCCGGCCACGGCGGCCGCGGCCAACGCGGTGCCGGACGCCTGGTTCACCCCGCTGGCGCCGGGCTGGGGGGCCATCGAGAAGCAGAACGTGCTGGTCAACATGCTGAACTCGATCTTCAAGGGCAAGTCGGTGGACCAGGCCACCAAGGAGGCCGACGCCCTGATCAACCAGCTGATCAACAACCCGGCCTGACCCGTCGCGAGCGCCGTCCGGGCCCCCGGACGGCGCTCCCGGCTGTGCCCGCCGGGGGTGCCCCCGTAGGATTGCAGCGCAATCACCGGAGCGAGTGTGCGGACTCGCCGCCGTAGAGGTCCCCGCCGGGCAGCCGCCCGTAGGGGTTGAACCATCTCATCGGAGGCATCCAGATGTCCGACCCGCAGACCCTCTCAGCCGTCCCCGGCCGGATCATGGCGGCGGAGATGGCCGAGCAGCCGGCCGTCCTGCAACGCATCCTCGACGAGGGCGCCCCGAAGATCCGGGAGATCGCCGCCGAGATCGCGTCCCGCAACCCCCGCTTCGTCCTGCTGACCGCCCGCGGCACGTCCGACAACGCGGCGCTGTACGCGAAGTACCTGATCGAGATCCTGCTGGGCAAGCCCGCCGGCCTCACCTCGATGTCCACCACCACCGCCTACGGTGCCAAGCCGGACCTCACCGACGTCCTGGTCGTCACCGTCAGCCAGTCCGGCGGCTCGCCGGACCTGGTCGCCTCCACCAAGGCGGCCCGCGAGGCCGGCGCCATCACGCTGGCCGTGACCAACAACGCGGCGTCGCCGCTCGCCGAGGTCTCCGAGTTCCACATCGACGTGCTGGCCGGGCCGGAGAAGGCGCTGCCGGCCACCAAGACCTACACCGCCGAGCTGCTCGCGCTGTACCTGCTGGTCGAGGGCCTGCGCGGCGGGGACGGCTCGGCCGCCAAGGCGCTGCCGGGGCTGGCCGCCGGCATCCTGGCCCGGCAGGCCGAGATCAAGGCGCTGGCCGAGCGCTACCGGTTCGCCCAGCGCCTGGTCATCACCTCGCGGGGCTACGGCTACCCGACGGCCCGCGAGGCGGCCCTCAAGCTGATGGAGACCACCTACATCCCGGCCTCGCCGTTCTCCGGCGCGGACCTCCTGCACGGCCCGCTGGCGATGGTGGACAACGTCTCCCCGGTCATCGCCATCGTGCCGGACGGCAAGGGCGGGGAGGCCCTGCAGCCCGTCCTGGACCGCCTGCGCGGCCGCGGTGCGGACCTGGTGGTGATCGGCCAGCAGAGCCAGGTGGACGCCGCCTCCGCGGGCTTCGCGCTGCCCGCCGGCGTGCCCGAGGAGGTCCAGACGATCCTGGAGATCCTGCCGCTCCAGCTGCTGGCCTACGAGGTCACCATCGCCCGCGGCCAGGACCCGGACGCCCCGCGCGCCCTGGCGAAGGTCACCGAGACCCACTGACGCCCGGCAGCACGACGAAGCGCCCGTCCACAGCCTGTGGACGGGCGCTTCGGCATGACGGGGGAGGGGCCGCCCGGGCCCGGAAAGCACTACGGGCCACGGCGCCGACACGGGACCCTCAACCCATGCGGCACCGCAGCCCGGAGCTGTCGTCGGACGCCGCTTCCGACCGAGAACTGTGCGGGGTCCTCGCTCGGCGGTGTCCGACCGAGGAGCGGCCGCGCGCGGTCAGGGCAGTTTGCGCGGGGGCCTCTCCTTGGTGCTTCTTCATTGTGGACTAGACCAATCTGGCTTGTCCAGGGCCGGGCCGGAATTGGTCTGGACAACCTGGCGGGGGCCTCCGGCAGGGCCCGGCGGCGGTGCTGCGACTACGCTCGGCCCTGTGCCCTCGCTGAATGAACTCGTCCGCCGCCACACCACCCTGACCGGTGCCGATGTGGAGTGGCTCCACATGCTGGTCTCGGAGTGGCAGCTGCTCTCCGACCTCTCCTTCGCCGACCTGGTGCTCTGGATCCCCACCTGGGACGGCATCCGGTACGTCTCGGTGGCCCAGATGCGGCCGAACACCGGTCCGACCTCGTACCAGGACGACATGGTCGGCCACCTCGTGCCGCGTGGCCGGCGCCCGCTGCTGGACGCCGCCTTCGACGAGGGCCGGATCGTCCGCGAGGGCGACCCGGAGTGGCGCGAGGAGGTGCCGGTGCGGGTCGAGTCGATCCCCGTCCGGCGCGAGGGCAAGGTGCTGGGGGTGATCGCCCGCAACACCAACCTGCTGACCGTCCGCACGCCCAGCCGGCTGGAGCTCACCTACCTGCAGAGCGCCTCGGACCTGGCCCAGATGATCGCGGCCGGCTCGTTCCCCTACCCGGGCGTCGAGCAGACCGACATGGACGCGGCGCCCCGGGTCGGCGACGGCCTGATCAGGCTGGACGCGGACGGCATCGTCACCTACGCCAGCCCGAACGCGCTCTCGGCGTACCACCGGCTCGGACTGACCACCGACCTGGTGGGCAGTCACCTGGGTCGCAGTACCGCCGAGCTGGCGCCGCCCTCGCGCGGCGCCGTGCACGAGGCACTGGTGAAGCTGGCCAGCGGGTGGGCGCCCCGGCAGACCGAGGTGGAGGCGCAGGGGGGCGTGGTGACCCTGCGGGCCATCCCGCTCAAGCCCAAGGGGGTGCTCACCGGCTCGCTGGTGCTGGCCCGGGACGTCACCGAGCTGCGCCGGCGCGACCGGGAGCTGATGACCAAGGACGCCACCATCCGGGAGATCCACCACCGGGTGAAGAACAACCTGCAGACGGTCGCGGCGCTGCTGCGGCTGCAGTCCCGCCGGATGGACTCGGACGCCGGGCGGGCCGCGCTGGACGAGGCGGTGCGCCGGGTCGGTTCGATCGCGATCGTGCACGAGACCCTGTCGCAGACGCTGGACGAGCAGGTCGCCTTCGACGAGATCGCCGACCGGGTGCTGGCGATGGTCATGGAGCTGTCCCAGGACGGCCGGGTGGCGACCCGCCGCAGCGGCAGCTTCGGCATCCTGTCCGCCGAGGTGGCGACGCCGCTGGCGATGGTGCTGACCGAGCTGCTGCAGAACGCCCTGGAGCACGCCTTCGGCGGCAAGGACGCCGGGAACCTGGAGGTGAGCGCCCTGCGCGGGCGGGCGCCGGCCACCGGGATGGGCTGGTCGGACAGCTGGAACGGCGGGGCGAAGCCGGAGGAGTACCTGCTGATCACCGTGCAGGACGACGGCCGGGGGATGCCCGAGGGGTTCGACCCGCAGCAGGCGGGCAATCTGGGCCTGCAGATCGTCCGGACGCTGGCGACCGGCGAGCTGGGCGGCACCTTCGACATGGTGGCGGCGCCGGACGGCGGCACGAAGGTGGTGCTGGAGATCCCCGTCCGCTGACCGGCCCGGGGCGGCCTCGGCGGCTGCCCCGGCGGTCGGCCGAACGGCGGCCCGGGGCAGGGAAGTTGGGGGCGTGCGCGGCTGTCGCGGGCGCCCCTCGGCACCGGCGGGCGCCTGTGGCCGGGGAAGCGCGGACACAAAAACGAGGCCCTGTCGACCGGGGGGGGTGGGTCGACAGGGCCTCTCAACCCGTTCCGGCCGTCGGGGGGAGTCGGCCGGAACGGGGGCTCTGGGTGATGCGACGATCACCGACGCGTTGCGCACGGTGAGCGCCCTAGGCCCACAATATTGCTCTCAGTGAGCAGTATCAAGTACCTGGGCCGCTCGGCGTCGCGGAACCTCACCGGAGTGCGGCCCCTCATACGGAAGGCTTCGCCAGAAGAGGCAGGGAAGCCCTTGATCATGGGTTGATCGGGTCGTGCGGCCGCCGGGTGGCCCGACGGCTGATGGTGCTTCGATCAGGCGGTGCGGGCGCGGTTGCGGGCAGCACGGCGCTTCATCGCGCGACGCTCGTCCTCGCTCATACCGCCCCAGACGCCGGCGTCCTGGCCGGTCTCAAGAGCCCACTGCAGGCACTGCTCCATTACGGGACAGCGGCGGCACACGGCCTTGGCTTCCTCGATCTGCAGCAGAGCAGGACCGGTGTTCCCGATCGGGAAGAAAAGCTCCGGGTCCTCTTCGCGGCAGACAGCGCGGTGGCGCCAGTCCATGGTCGTCCAACTCCTCCTGCCGGCAGGCGGTGGCCCGGCCGGCGCAATCGATGGGCTTGTGAATGTGAACGCTTTCACGAATCCCTCAACAGCAAAAGGGACCAAAGGCCCATCGGGCCCGGGTGGTCTGTGCTGGGGTGGGGTTCGGGTGATTCAGGGGAAGCGCCCCGGCCGCGTCCGTCAGGCTCTGACGTTGTTGCCGGTGCGATGCGTCCCGATCGCCATGTAGAGGTTCGCAAACCTCGGGCCCGGATACAACCCCCTTCGAGTAGGAATTTTTGATTCTTCGGTGTCGCCTAGCTCACAGCCCGTACTTCTATGGAGTGAAGGGGGCTTGTGCGTTCGAGAAGAAGGGCGAAACCCTCTTCTGGTCACACAATCACACGCAGTGCCCGCCGAACGCCTGTGAAACTGACGCGACTCCTGTCTCCAAGGTGGTCCCCGTCGACCTGAAACGGGGCCGGTTCCTGTGAAACCAAGGTGAAGTGCCGGACGTCGTGATAGGAGATGGCGTGCTTGCCCAGCGGCCCCGCCGCCTGCGCGTCGTCCTTCGAAGGCGTGTGTGACCGCAGGATCTGACGGACCGTTCGAGCGGTTCCGAACGCCGTCATCCGGGTGATGCCGAAAACGTCCAAGTCCGTGTCGAAGGAAGCGAGCGGGGAGGGATACACCGGACGGTTCCCGAGGAAGGTCCACGGCGAGGTGTTGCTGACTATGGTCAGCACCAGGCCGGGGGTCGGTGCCCGGCCCGGAATCTCAAGGGTCACCGGGCCCGCCCGGCGGTGTTCACGCTCGGTGACGTAGTGCCGCAGTGCCTGTCCGACGTAGAGCGCGTGGGTGGACTTGCGCCCCGCCCTGCGCTGCTCCTCCACCCGGCCCACCACGCCGGCGTCGAAGCCCAGGCCCGCGGTGAAGGTGAACCAGCGGTCCGGCAGGCCCTCGGTCATCGCCTTGCCCAGTCCGACCGGGCGCTCCCGGCGCTGGTCCAGGGCGTCCAGCAGCACCCCGGTGGCCTCCACGGGGTGGTTGGGCAGCCCGAGCGCGCGGGCGAACACGTTGGTGCTGCCGCCCGGCACCACCGCGAGCCGCGGCACCCGCTCGCCCGGGCCGTGCGCCAGGAGGCCGTTCACGACCTCGTTGACGGTGCCGTCGCCGCCCAGGGCCACCACGAGGTCCACCGCGCCGTCGTCGGCCGCCTGCCGGGCCAGGTCGCGGGCGTGCCCGCGGTACTGGGTGTGGGCGACCTCCAGCTTGAGGTCGCTGCGCAGCGCATGGGTGAGGACGTCCCTGGTGCGGGCACTGGTGGTGGTCGCCTTCGGATTCACGACCAGGAGAGCGCGCATGGGCCCAGCCTACGGGTCGGTGCCCGGAGGGCGGCGGCTACCCTGCTTGGGTGACCGCAGAAACCGCCGGCCGGACGCCCGCCACCGCCACCCGCCCCACCTCGCTGCTCGTCGGCGCGGCGATCGCCGCGCTCCAGGGCGCGGCCCTGGTCGTCTGGGGCGGCTACGACATGATCGCCGCGCTGGTGGGCGACCCGATCGACCGGGGGCTGAGCGTCTTCGGCGGCTTCGTCATCCTGCTGCTCGGCCTGATGCCGCTGCTCGCCGCCCGGGGGCTGCTGAAGCTCCGCAGCTGGGGCCGGAGCCCGGCGGTGCTGACCAGTTCGATCTGCCTGCCGGTGGCGTACTACATGTGGCAGAGCGGCGGCGTGATGCCGGTGCTGGCGGTGTTCGTGGCGCTGCTCGGCGTCGTCGGCATCGGCTCGCTGCTGAACCCGACGGTGACCGCCGTGCTGTACCCGCCGCGCGAGGGCTGAGCGGCCCGCCGAGGGCCGGCAGCGGGGCAGCGGACGCCGAACGCCGGCACACCCGAGGGTGTGCCGGCGTTCGGCGTCCGCGGGCCGCTACTCCTCGACGAGGAGCTTCTCCCGCAGCTGTGCCAAGGTCCGGGCGAGCAGCCGGGAGACGTGCATCTGGGAGATGCCGACCTCGGTGGCGATCTGCGACTGCGTCATGTTCCGGAAGAACCGCAGGACGAGGATCTTCTGCTCGCGGGGCGGGAGTTGGGCCAGCAGGGGCTTGAGCGACTCCCGGTACTCGACGCCCTCCAGCGCCTCGTCGGTCGTCCCCAGGGTGTCCGCCACGGCCGGCGACTCGTCGTCGCTGTCCGGGACGTCCAGCGAGAGCGTGCTGTACGCGTTGGCGGACTCCAGGCCCTCCAGCACGTCCTCCTCGGAGATCCCCAGGTGCTCCGCCAGCTCGTGCACCGTGGGGGAGCGCCCGTGCCGCTGGGAGAGCTCGCTGGTCGCCGTGGTCAGCGACAGCCGCAGCTCCTGCAGCCGGCGCGGGACCCGGACGGCCCAGCCCTTGTCGCGGAAGTGCCGCTTGATCTCGCCCACGATGGTCGGCGTCGCGTAGGTGGAGAACTCCACCCCGCGCTCGTGGTCGAAGCGGTCCACCGACTTGATCAGGCCGATGGTGGCGACCTGGGTGAGGTCGTCCAGCGGCTCGCCGCGGTTGCGGAAGCGCCGGGCCAGGTGCTCCACCAGCGGGATGTGCATCCGGACCAGCTGGTTGCGCAGCTCCACCCGCTCGGCCGAGCCCTCGGGCAGCGCGGAGAGCCGCACGAACAGCGCCCGGGCGGCCTCCCGGTCCGGGGCCCCGGAGCGGTGCGGGGTCGGCTGCGCCGGCACGGCGGCGCGCACCGCGGCGCCGGCCGCCCCGGCCGCCTCGGCGTCCGGGACGGCCGTGGTGTCCTCGTCCGGCAGCGCGGCCGCCGGTTCGGCCGACGGCTCGGCCGCGGGCTCGGTCGACGGCGGCGGCGTCGACGGATCGGACGTCGGCTCGGTCGGCTGGCTCATCCGGTGGGCGTCCTTCGGGTGCGCGTCGTCGTGGGCGGCGAGGCCGGGAACGCTCGCCTGGGGCGGTACGGCCCGTCCGGCCGTCGCGAGGGCGCGGGCCTGCGCGACGGCGTCGGCAGCCGCTTCGGCGGAGCCGGCCGTTCGCCGGTCGGTACCCGTACGGTCCAGATCACTCACGGCCATTCCCCCGTTCCGTTCCGGGAGCGCCGGAGCCGCGGTCGCGGCCCCGGAGTCATCTCGTTGGTCGTACCGCGGTGGGGCGGTACCGGGAGCCGTACGCGCGGCCCGGTGCGGCGCCGGGCGTACGGCCCTTGCTCGGTGGTGCGTCGTGCGCCGCGCTCCCGCGCGGCGCCGCTACGGCTGGGCCGGGGATCCACCGCGCTTCTTGTGCAGGCTGATCGACACTGTCCGGTCGTCGGCGACCGAGGAGTCCACCTCGCCGGCCAGCGCGGAGAGCACCGTCCAGGCGAAGGTGTCCCGCTCCGGTGCCCGGCCGTCGGTGGTCGGCGCCGAGACCGTGACCCTGAGCGAGTCGCCGACCAGCCGGAACTCGCAGGAGAGGACCGAACCCGGCACCGCCTGCTGGAGCAGGATGGCGCAGGCCTCGTCCACCGCGATCCGGAGATCCTCGATCTCGTCCAGGGTGAAGTCCAGCCGGGCCGCGAGGCCCGCCGTTGCTGTTCGCAGCACCGAGAGGTAGGCCCCCGCCGCGGGCAGCCGGACTTCCACGAAGTCCTTCACTCCGGGCTCGCCGTCGATCTGGGACACCCTCACCTCCTGGGTGACGCGCTGTGCTTCCGGCCCCGAGGCCGCGGCACTGTCTGTTGCTTGGCTCAACTGCTTCGCCCCAACTGTCCAGAGGGGTGGTGCGGTACGTACCGGTTCATACCCCGGTAGGGGTGGCCGGACGCCGCGCATCCGCCCGAGACGTTACCGCGATCAGTGGGCGGATGTCGCGATCCTTGACCGTCGTCACGGGAACGAGCGACTCCGGAAGCAAGGGTCACTCATGGTAAGCCCTCGCGACGCAGGGTGGCAGGGGTTGACCCCACCGGCTTTCCGGGCGGCTCCCGGGACGGCGGCGGCGGCCGGTCAGCGGCGGCCGGCCTCCGCCAGCGCCTCGTCGGTCAGCCGGTAGACGGTCCAGCCGTCCATCGGCACCGCGCCGAGCGACTTGTAGAAGTTGATCGACGGCTCGTTCCAGTCGAGCACCGACCACTCCACCCGCGAGTAGCCGCGCTCCACCGCGATCCGGGCCAGCTCCAGCAGCAGGGCCTTGCCGTGCCCGCCGCCCCGGGAGGCCGGGCTGACGTACAGGTCCTCCAGGTAGATGCCGTGGGTGCCGCGCCAGGTCGAGAAGTTGAGGAACCACAGGGCGAAGCCGACCGGCTCGCCGGTGCTGTCGTCCTCCGCGATCAGGCCGAACAGTGCCGGGTTCGCACCGAACAGCGCCTCACGCAGCTGTTCCTCGGTCGCCTGCGCCTCGTGCAGGGCCTTCTCGTAGTCCGCGAGCTCGCGGATCATGGCGTGGATGACCGGGACATCGGTTATGGCGGCGGTACGGATCATGTTGTCGAGGGTACTCAAAGCGCCGGCCGGGCGGGATGTACCGATCCGGCGGGGCCGGCGGGCGGCTCACTCCTGCTCGTCCCAGGCCTGGATGGACGTCTGGTCGACGATCCGGCCGTCCCTGAGGTCGGCGACCGAGGTGCAGAGCACCCTGACCCCGTCCGGGTACAGGCAGGACTCCATGAAGGCCACGTGGTCGCCCTGGACGACGACCTGCTCCAGCTTGTGGGTCATCTCCCGGCCGTAGACGTCGGCCAGCATGGCGCTGATCTCCGAGCGGCCGTGCATGACCAGGGGGTGGCTCGGCTGGGTCTTGTGGTCGACCATGCGGAGCTCGGCGTCGTCCGCGTAGAGCGCGAGCAGGGTGTCGGCGTCCCGGTGCTCGATGCCTTCGCGAAGTGCTCTGGTGTCGAAGGCGGTCGGTGCCGCCGTGGTGCCCATGATGGCTCTCCTCCGGTTGGTACCAGTGGTACCAACGAGCCTACGCCCGGGAGCTCGGCCGGGCTCCACCGTGCGCGGACCGGCGGCCGGCGGCCGGCGCCGCGACGGTGGCGGGGTGTGCGGGGGTCCCGGGTGCCCGGCCGGCCCGCCGCCCGGGTCCGGCCCCGGCCGGACACCCCCGCCGGCCGCGCGGGCCCACGGCGGCGCCGGGCCCGCGGCACCGTCCGGCCCGCGACGGTCTCCGCCGGACGGCCCGGCCCGCCGGTCCCCCGGCTGCTCCGCGCCTTCCCCCGGCGGGGGAGCGGGTCGCCCGCCGGGGCCGCCAGGGGCGGGCAGGGCGGGGGCACGGCAGGGGGACTGACCGGACGTCATCTGCGGCCCGCTCAGGTCCCGTCCGGCGGCGCCGGCGGCCCCGTAGGACCTCCGGGCGCCGGAGGCAGCCAGGGTGCGGCCCGCCCCGCGGATCGACGCGACGGCCCCCGGGCGACCCGGCCGCGGCGCCCGCCGGTGGTCTCCGCCCCCGGCGAACCGCCCGCCGTGTCGGCCGCGTTGCCCGCCGCCCCCGGTGCCGCCGGGTACGGGCGCCCGGCCCCGGGCAGCGCGACGCCCCCCGCTCGTCGGGCGAGCGGGGGGCGTCGTGGTGCGGGGTCCGACCAGGCGTCAGGCCTGCTTGGTCTCCCAGAAGATCTTGTCGACCTCGGCGATGAGGTCCAGCAGGGCCTGGCCGGTGGCCGGGTCCGTCGACGCCTTGGTGGCCGAGGCGGCCTTCAGGGTGTCGTTGATGAGCTGGTGCAGCTGCGGGTACTTCTCGAAGTGCGGGGCCTTGAAGTAGTCGCTCCAGAGCACCGAGATGTGGTGCTTGACGGCCTCGGCGCGCTGCTCCTTGATGATGATGGCGCGAGCGCGGAAGTGCGCGTCCTCGTTGGCCTGGTACTTCTCCTGCGTGGCCTTCACGGACTCGGCCTCGATCCGGGCCTGGGCCGGGTCGTAAACGCCGCAGGGCAGGTCGCAGTGGGCCTGGGCGGTGGCGCGAGGTGCAAACAGACGAGAGAACATGGGAGTCCTTCCTTAGATCGTCTTCCCGCGGCTGAGATTACCCCGCCGGACGGCGGCTTTCGCGGTGGCCCCGGGGGCCTAGGGCCAAAGGCGGAGCCTGAACCGGTTGATTTCGGACACGGGCGGGCGAGGTCCGGTGCGGGACACTGGACGCGGTCAACCGGAGGAGGTAGGCGTGGGGCCGATGGAGGAGCCGGCGGGCGGCGTGCCCGGCGGCGGTCTGCTGCCGTTCGGCGTGGTCGACGTGGCGGGGCCGTCGATGGTGCCGACGCTCCACGACGGCGACCTGGTGGTGGTCCGCTACGGGGCACGGATCAGGCCGGGCGCGGTGGTGCTGTTCCGGCACCCGCTGCAGCAGGACCTGCGCCTGGTGAAGCGGGCGGACGGGCGGCGCGGCGGCGGCTGGTGGCTGCTCTCGGACAACCGGCCGGTGGACAGCGACAGCCGTCAGTTCGGGGCGGTTCCGGACGAGTTGGTGCTCGGCCGGGTGCTGCTGAGGGTGCGCCCCGGGCCGGCCTGGCTGGCGCCGTCGCGGTGGCTGGAGCGGGCGGTGCTGGCCGGCCCGCTGGCCCGGGTGCCGGGGCTGGCCCGGCGGCTGGGGGTCTGGCTCAGCCCGGAGCTGTGACCGCCGTGCGGCGGCCGGTCCGGGCGGGCGCGGGGCCGGACGGCTCAGGCCTGGGCGGCGGTCGCCTCCAGGGCCTCCTGGCGCTTGCGGGCCCGGTACGCGGCGACGTTGGCGCGGGTGGCGCAGCGGTCGGAGCAGTAGCGGCGCGAGCGGTTGGTGGAGGTGTCCAGGTAGGCGTTGCGGCAGGGGGCGGCCTGGCAGATGCCGAGCCGGTCGGCGCCGAGCTCGGTGAGGTGGATGGCCAGGCCCATGCAGGCCACCGCGGTGTAGTTGGCGGCGGCGGTGGGCGCGTTGTCGGCGAGGTGCAGGTGCCAGCGCGGGCGGCCGTTCTCGTCCAGGTAGTCGTGCCCGGAGACCAGCGGGCTGACCGGGTACTCGATCATCAGGCTGTTGAGCAGGTCGACGCCCCGCACCTCGTCCCCCTCGGCGGCGGCCTCGAAGACCCCGCGCAGCCTGGTCCGGGCGGCCCGCAGGCGGGGCAGGTCGGACTCGTCGGCGAGCGAGGCGGCGCGGGACGGGCTGCCGAACAGGCTCCGTACGGCGTCCACCGACGTCAGCTGGTCGGTGCCGCGCCAGGGCTGCTCGCTGTTGACGAGCCGGACGGCGAAGTCGGCGTACGAGGCGAGCTCCACGGTGGTCCTTCCAGGGCCGGTAACGGGTGAGCTGGCTCCAGCCTATTACTTTTGGGGGGAAACGCGGCGGCGCCCGGCAGGTTGGCACCTGCCGGGCGCCGGACCGTCCCGGACCGGGGCACGGCCCCGGAGGGGGGTCAGAGCACCTTGGAGAGGAACGCCCTGGTCCGCTCGTGCTGCGGGTTGGTGAGCACCTCGCGCGGGTTGCCGGACTCGACGACCACGCCGCCGTCCATGAACACCAGCGCGTCGCCGACCTCGCGGGCGAAGCCCATCTCGTGGGTGACGACGATCATCGTCATGCCCTCCTCGGCCAGGCCGCGCATGACGTCCAGGACGTCGCCGACCAGCTCGGGGTCGAGCGCCGAGGTGGGCTCGTCGAAGAGCATCAGCTTCGGCTTCATCGCCAGCGCGCGGGCGATCGCGACGCGCTGCTGCTGGCCGCCGGAGAGCTGGGACGGGTAGTTCTTGGCCTTGTCGGCCAGTCCGACCCGCTCCAGCAAGGCCATCGCCCGCTCCCGGGCGTCGCCCTTGCTCTCGCCCTTGACCTGGACCGGCGCCTCGATGACGTTCTCGATCGCGGTCATGTGCGGGAAGAGGTTGAAGCGCTGGAAGACCATGCCGATGTCCCGGCGCTTCATCGCGACCTCGCGGTCCCTGAGCTCGTAGAGCTTGTCGCCCTTCTGGCGGTAGCCCACCAGCTCGCCGTCCACCCAGAGGCGTCCGGCGTTGACCTTCTCCAGGTGGTTGATGCACCGCAGGAAGGTCGACTTGCCCGAGCCGGACGGGCCGACCAGGCAGAACACCTCGCCCTGCTTGACCTCCAGGTCGATGCCCTTGAGCACCTCGACCAGGCCGTACGACTTGTGCACGGCCTCGGCCTTCACCATCGGGCCGGCGGGCACGGTGTCCGCGGGGGACTTCGTCAGATCGGTCATGCCGCACCTCCGCCTTCGCCGCCGCCGCCGTGGCCGCCCGCGTTCGCAGGCTTCGCCGCCGGTGCCGACTTGATACCCCGGAACAGTCCGCCCAGTCGCTGCAGCGGTGTCGGCGGCAGCGAGCGGTTGGAACCGCGGGCGTAGTGCCGCTCGATGTAGTACTGGCCGACGGTGAGGATCGACGTGAGGAACAGGTACCAGAGGCTGACCACGATCAGCAGCGGGATGCTCTGGAAGTTGCGCGAGTAGATGTTCTGCCCGGCCCGGAACAGCTCCTCCAGGGCGATGACGCTGACCAGCGAGGTGGTCTTCAGCATCGAGATGGTCTCGTTGCCGGTCGGCGGGATGATCACGCGCATGGCCTGCGGCAGGATGATCCGGCGCATCGCGTCGAAGCGGTTCATGCCCAGGGCCTGGGACGCCTCCAGCTGGCCCTCGTCCACCGACTGGATGCCGCCGCGGACGATCTCCGCCATGTACGCGGCCTCGTTCAGGCCGAGGCCCAGCAGCGCCGCGACGAAGGTCGGGATCAGGACGTTGGTCTGCTCCGACCAGAACGCCGGGCCGAACGGGATGCCGATCGAGAGCTTGGCCCAGAGCACGCCGAGGAAGTTCCAGAACACCAGCTGGACCAGCACGGGGGTCCCGCGGAACACCCAGATGTAGACCCAGGCGGTGCCGGAGAGCAGGGGGTTCGGCGAGAGCCGCATGACCGCGAGCAGGATGCCGCCGACCACGCCCATGACCATGGCGAGCGCGGTCAGCTCCAGGGTGACCACGAGGCCGTGCAGGATGCGGTCGTCGAAGAGGTAGTGCCCGACGAGATCCCACTTGAAGGCGGGGACGGTCACGATGGCGTGGATCAGCATGGCCGTGAGCAGCAGGATGACTGCGGCTCCGACCCAGCGTCCGGGGTGGCGGACCGGGACGGCCTTGATGACATCAGGCCGTCCCGGGGCTGCCGGCCCCTTGTGGAGAGAGTTCACGTTGTGGCCTCAGAAAAGGGTCGCTGTGGAACGGGGACGACGAGGGTCAGCTGGTGGCACCGTTGAGCTGAGCCTTGTCGATCGCACCGGCCTCGACACCCCACTTCTGCAGGATCTCCTTGTACGTGCCGTCGTCCATCAGCGCCTGGACGGCCTGCTGGACGGCCGGGGTGAGCGCGGAACCCTTGGCGAGCGCGATGCCGTACGGCGCGGAGTCGGTGGTGGCACCGAGCTTCTCCAGCTGGCCGCCGGTCTGCTTGAGGGCGTAGTCGATGACCGGGGAGTCCGCCATCATCACCTGGTCGCGGCCGGAGACCACGGCGTTGGTGACGTCCGTCTGCAGGTCGAACTTGTCGCCGTCGTTCGGGACGGTCGGCTTGCCGGCCTTCACGCACGCCGGGTTGATGACGTCGACGATCGCGTCGGCCTGGGTGGTACCGGTCTGGACGGCGATCTTCTTGCCGCAGAGGTCGTCGGCGGAGATCTTGTCCGGGTTGCCCTTCTTGACCGCGGAGGAGGTGCCCGCGGTGAAGTAGGTGACCATGTCGACGGTCTGCTCGCGCTCCTTGGTGTCCGTGAAGGAGCTCATGCCGAGCTGGTACTTGTTCGCGCCGATGCCCGGGATGATCGCGGTGAAGCCGGCGTTCTGGACCTCGGCCTTGAGGCCGAGCTTCGCGGCGATGGCGTTGGCCAGGTCGACGTCCATGCCGACGATGGTGCCCTTGTCGTCCTGGAACTCGTTCGGGGCGTAGGACGCGTCGGAGCCGACGACCAGCTTGCCGCCCGACTTGATGTCGGCCGGGACGAGCGCCGCCAGGGCGGGGTCGGCCGTGACGGCCTTGACCGTGGCGCCCGCACTCGCACCGGTGGAGCCGGAGCCCGAGCTGGAGCCGCTGCTGCCGCAGGCGGTCAGGGCGAGGGTGGCGGAGGCGAGGACGGCGCAGGCCGCGAGAAGGCGGGTGCGCGGGGTACGAGCGGTCATGAGGGGGGTCTCCTCCTGATGGAGAGGTCGGGCGGAGTGCGCCGTCGGGGGTACGGCACACCGTGGGCCGGCTGTCCGTACTGCGCTGTACGGGCTGCGCTCGTCGTACGGGCCGAGCCGGTGGTGCGAGAGGTCTGCAGGTGGTGCCGGGTACTGATCCGCCACCCTCCGCCGAGGTGGACGTCGACCGAACCGCCTCGACCAGTGGCCGGCTCGATCCGAGTTGATGGGAATCCTGTCATCAGATGACCGTCAGAATGCCCTGTTCCAGATCAAAATCGGATAACGAGGGGTCTCGGTGTCCGCTATTCGGACGAATATCGCGTCCCTGTCACCCTGTGTATAAGTATGCAGATCTGTTCGCGCCCGGCCCGGCGACCCGCCCGTGCCCGCTGCACGGCCCCCCGCGCGGCCGGATCGCCGGCGCCCCCCGCTCACTCCGCGTGACCGGAGGTCACAGCCCCCCGTTGATCGCCGCCGCCTGGGCGGCACCCGCGCTCACGTTCCACTTCGCGAGGATCTTGTCGTACTCGCCGCTGCGGATCAGCTGGTCCAGCCCCTTGGCCACGGCGTCGCGCAGCGCCGTGTCGCTCTTGTTCACCGCGATGCCGTACGGGCTGGACTGCGACTGCGAGCCCGTGACCTCGAAGCGGTTCCCGCCGTCCGTGGTCTTGGCCGCGTACGCCGCCACCGGGAAGTCGTTGAAACCGGCCACCGCCGTGCCGGCCGCCACCTCGGCGAGGGCCTGCGCGTCGCTGTCGAAGCGGTGCACCTGGAGCGGCTTGCCCTGCCGGCTGCAGGCGGCGACCTGGCGGCCGATGATCTCGTCCTGGGTGGTGCCCCGCTGCAGCGCGACGGTGCGGCCGCAGATGTCGTCGAGCGTCCGGATCCCCTTCGGGTTGCCCTTCTGCACGATGATCGAGGTGCCGGCGATGAAGTAGTCCACGAAGTCCACGCCCGGCTGACCGGTCGGCTTGCCGTCCTCGCCGAGCGCGTCACGGCGCTGGGGCGTGTCGCTGATCGCGGACATCGCCACGTCGAACTGCCGGCCGTTGAGGCCCGGTATCAGCTTGTCGAACGGCGTGTCGACGATCTCGACCCGCAGGTCGAGGACCTTCCCCAGGGCGTTGGCCAGGTCCGGGTCCAGGCCGTCCGGCTTGCCGTCCGCACCGCGGAACTCCACCGGCGCGTAGTTCAGGTCGGAGCCGATCCGCAGCACCCCGGCGGTGCGCTGCGCCTTGGGGACGGCCGCCTTGACCACGTCGGCGGGGTCCTTCGAGGCCTCCGAGCCGCCGCAGCCGGTGAGCAGCAGGGCCGAGGCGGTGGTGAGGGCGGCGGCGGCCGGCAGGGCCCGGCGGCCGGGGAGCAGGCAAGGGAGGTGGTGCAAGGTGGTGCTCCTCTGTGGGGCGAGGTGGTGCGACCGGCGTCCGCGAGGGCGCGGAAGTGACCAGAAAGGGGGATCCTCCCATCCCGGCCCGACGAGCCGGGCGGCGGGTGTGTCAGAATCTGCTATCGGGTGACCCCCGACCCCGAACACAGGCCGCCGGGCCGCGACAGGCCCGGGGTGCGAAGGAACGGAAGCCGGGAACGCCGGCTCCGTATCCCGAACACCGGCTCCCCTCCGTGTCTGCGTTCACTCCCACGGGTGTGCGTGTTCCTTCCTCCTTGCCGCCGCCGGGCCCGGTACTTCCGAAACCTGGCCTGTCAAGTGACCGGCAATGGGATGAAGAGCACGTGACGAGGACAAAAAGGCATAGGTGCGATGCCTTCGTCCGACCTACGCTCGGCCCGGAAGCACAGCGCAGACAACCAGACCCAAAAACCCTCACCCCGAGGGCGCCGCCCGACGGCAGCGCCCCGACCCCGATCCGGGTCCGCTTCGGCGTACCCGGTTTCCAGTTTCCCTGGACGGGGTCGACCGCCCGTCGGACCGTGCTCTCGCTGATCAATGACGAAGAGGTCATCGTGGCAGCGGAGATCATCCACCCCAACACCCAGGACACCGTCGACCCCGTCGACGCCGTTTTCGCGCTCCACCGCGGCGGCAAGATGGAGGTCCGGGCAACGGTGCCGGTGCGCGACGCGGACGATCTGTCCCTCGCCTACACCCCGGGTGTCGCCCGGGTCTGCACCGCCATCGCGGAGCAGCCCGAGCTGGTCAACGACTACACCTGGAAGTCCAACGTGGTCGCGGTCGTCACCGACGGCACCGCGGTGCTCGGGCTCGGCGACATCGGCCCCGAGGCCTCGCTCCCCGTGATGGAGGGCAAGGCCATCCTGTTCAAGCAGTTCGGCGGCGTCGACGCCGTGCCGATCGCGCTGGCCTGCACCGACGTGGACGAGATCGTCGAGACCGTGGTCCGGATGGCGCCGTCCTTCGGCGGCGTCAACCTGGAGGACATCTCGGCCCCCCGCTGCTTCGAGATCGAGCGCCGGCTCCAGGACGCCCTGGACATCCCGATCTTCCACGACGACCAGCACGGCACCGCGATCGTCTCCACCGCCGCCCTGTGGAACGCCGCCAAGGTGACCGGCCGTGAGATCGGCGACCTGCGGGCCGTCATCTCCGGCGCCGGCGCGGCCGGCATCGCCATCGCCAAGATGCTGGTGGCGGCCGGCATCGGCGACGTCTCCGTCTGCGACCGCCGCGGCGTGGTGTACGACGGCCGGGGCGACCTGACCGACGTCAAGGCCGAGATCGCCGCCGTCACCAACAAGGCCGGCCTCAAGGGCTCCCTCGCCGACGCCCTGAACGGCGCCGACGTCTTCATCGGCGTCTCCGGCGGCACCGTGCCGGAGGAGGCCGTCGCCACCATGGCGGAGGGCTGCTTCATCTTCGCGATGGCCAACCCCACCCCGGAGATCCACCCGGAGGTCGCGCACAAGTACGCCGCCGTGGTCGCCACCGGCCGCAGCGACTTCCCGAACCAGATCAACAACGTGCTGGCCTTCCCCGGCATCTTCGCCGGTGCGCTCCAGGTGCGGGCCACCCGGATCACCGAGGGCATGAAGCTGGCCGCCGCCCAGGCCCTGGCCGGTGTCGTCGCCGACGAGCTGACGGCGCAGAAGGTCATCCCGTCGCCGTTCGACGAGCGGGTCGCCCCGGCCGTCACCAAGGCGGTGGCCGAGGCCGCCCGGCGCGAGGGCGTCGCCCGCCGCTAGGAGCCGTCCGGCCGGTCCGGCCGGCGGCGCGCCGATAGCAGCTTTCGAGGGCCCGGGACACGCGGTGGAGGTCACACCGTCGCGTGGTTCCGGGCCTCGGCCGTCCAGGACTATCGTCCGTGGCATGCTCGCTGCCTACGCCGCACGTATCGACGCCGACGACCCGCTGAGCGGACTGGAGGTCGGCGACCTCCCCGAGCCGCAGGCCCGGCCCGGCTGGAGCGTGGTGACGGTCCGTGCCGCCACCCTCAACCACCACGACCTGTGGTCGCTGCGCGGGGTCGGACTGCCCGCCGAGCGGCTGCCGATGATCCTCGGCTGCGACGCCGCGGGTGTCGACGAGGACGGCAACGAGGTGGTCATCCACTCCGTGATCGGCCAGAGCGGCCACGGCGTCGGACCGGCCGAACCCCGCTCCATCCTGACCGAGCGCTACCAGGGCACCTTCGCGCAGAAGGTGGCCGTCCCCACCTGGAACCTGCTGCCCAAGCCCGCCGCCCTCTCCTTCGCGGAGGCGGCCTGCCTGCCCACCGCCTGGCTGACGGCGTACCGGATGCTCTTCACCAACGCGGGGGTGCGCCCCGGCGACACCGTGCTGGTGCAGGGGGCCGGCGGCGGCGTCTCGACCGCCCTGGTGGTGCTCGGCAAGGCCGCCGGGCTGCGGGTCTGGGTCACCGGCCGGGACGAGGCCAAGCGCGCCCGGGCGGTCGAACTGGGCGCCGACGCGGCGTTCGGGAGCGGCGCCCGGCTGCCCGAGCGGGTGGACGCCGTGATGGAGACGGTCGGCGCGGCCACCTGGTCGCACTCCGTCAGGTCGCTGCGCCCCGGCGGGACGATCGTCATCTCGGGTGCCACCTCGGGGGCCGACCCCAAGGCCACCGAACTCAACCGGATCTTCTTCCTGGAGCTCAAGGTGGTCGGCTCCACCATGGGCAGCAAGGAGGAGCTGGCCGGGCTGCTGGCGCTCTGCGCCAACTCCGGCGTCCGGCCGGTGATCGACTCGGTGCTCCCGCTGGCCGACGCCCGGGAGGGCTTCGCCCGGCTGGCCAAGGGCGACGTCTTCGGCAAGATCGTCCTGACGCCGTGAAGCGCCGGGGCGCCGGCGTCCCCCGGCCCTGACGCGGTGGACGGCGGCGGGCCCGGCACCCCGAGGGGAGTGCCGGGCCCGGTGCCGACGGACGGTCAGCCCAGCAGCCTGCGCAGCCGCTCGGCGGCCGCCGCCAGCGCGCCGCGGGCGCCCTCCAGCTGGCCCGCCGTCACACCGCTGTCCCGGGCGGCGTCCCTGACCTGGTCGCGGAACCGGTCGAGCAGCCGCTCCAACTCGCGCGCCGGATCACCGGCCGGGTCGGTCGCCGTCCAGCCGGGCAGGTCGGCCGGAGCCGTCGCGGACCCGCCGTCGGCGTCCTCCTTGTCGAGGTCGATCCGGGTGACCCGGATCTCCTCGCCCGCGGCCGGGCCGCCCGCCGGGGCGTCGGCGGCCGGGTGGCCCCACTTGGCGGCGTCCGCCAGGCCGGCCAGGCCCTTCGTCAGCTCCGAGATGCCCTCGGCCAGGCCGGTCGGCCAGTCCCCGCGCGCGGCGTGCTCGCGGACCTGCTGCTCGACCCGGCGCTTGATCCGCAGCGCCTCCTGCTGGGCGGCGGTGCGGGCGGCCCGGGACTGCTCGCGCAACCGGCGGGCCTCCTCCTCGGCGGCCTTCGCCTTCGCCTTGGCGGCCTTCTCCTGCTCCTTGGCGCGCTTGGCCTGCTCCTTGGCCTGCGCCTTGAACTGGGCGAACTCCTCCTTGGCCCGCTGCCAGCTCTCCTTGTCGCCCCACGGACCGGCCCACGGGTCGCCGCCCGCGGACGACTCGGCCCGGGGGGCCTGCTTGGCCGCGCCCCACAGCTCCTCGCGCAGGTCCTTGGCGCTGTCCCGGACGTCCTCGCGGATCGCGCCGGCCAGCTGCGCCACCGAGTCCCGGATCTCGACCTCCAGCTCGGCGATCTCGCCCTGGCGGGAGGCCAGCTCGGCCCGGCCCGCCTCGGTCAGCCGGTAGACCTTGCGGCCGCCCTCGGTGCTGTGGGTGACCAGGCCCTCCTGCTCCAGCTTCGCCAGCCGGGGGTACACCGTGCCGGCGGAGGGCGCGTACAAGCCCTCGAAGCGCTCCTCCAGCAGGCGGATCACCTCGTAGCCGTGCCGGGGCGCCTCGTCCAGCAGCTTGAGCAGGTACAGGCGCAGGCGGCCGTGGCCGAAGACGGGGGTCATCTCAGGCCTCCTTGGTGAGGTCGGGGCCGGCCGGGAGCTCCTTGACGACGACCGGGCCCTCGTCCTCGGTGTCCGGACGGTGCAGCACGGTGACGGCGCCGGAGACCGTGGTCACCTGAAGGCTGCCCTTGCCGTCGCCGAGCTGGCCGGAGAGCTTCTTGGCCCCCCAGGTGCCGTTGACCTTGAGCTGCTCGAAGGTGCTGGACACGTCGCCGCTGTTGGTGCCGGCCTCGACCTTCGCGTCGGCGAGCGAGGGCAGCCGGACGCCGACCGCGCCGCTGACCGTGTTGACCTTGATGTCGGACGGGGTCTCCACGTCCAGGTCGAGGGTGACGGCGCCGCTGACCGAGTTGGCGGAGAGCCGGTCGGCGGTGCCGGCCACCACGGTGATCCCGCCGGAGACGGTCTTCACCTTGAGCTCGCCGGAGACGGACTGGGCGTCGACGTCCCCGGAGACGGAGTTGGCCTCGGTACGGCCGGAGAGGCCTACCAGGGTGGTGGCGCCGCTGGCGCCGTGCACGGCGACGTGGCCGGCCACGCCGGAGACGGTGCTGTCCGCGGAGACGGTGCCGATCTTCACCTCGGAGCCGGCCGGGACGGCCAGCGAGACCACGGCCCGGCGCTTCCTGCGCAGCGAGCTGAAGAGCTCCTTGACGGACTGGACGGACTTCACGGCCTCGCCGAGCTCGCCCCAGTTGAGGTTCTTGTAGGTCACCGTGAGCACCCCGTTCTCCAGGGTGACGTGCAGCGGCTCGCCCTCCAGCTCGGTGACCTCCAGCCGGGCGGGGCCCTCGGCGGCGACGACGTTCACGGCGCCGTCGATGATCCGCACGTGCAGGGTGCCGACCGGCTCGTCGATGGTGATCCTGTCAGGTTCGCTGACCGTCCACTGGCTCATGGTGTGCCGCCTCCCGTTGCGATTCGCGATGTATCGCGTTCCCTTGTCGAACACGATATATCGCGTGCCGGGGAAGTCAAGCATGCCCCGGGGAAGCCGGGGTGGACCCAGGGACGGCCTCAGGGACGGCCTCGGGGACGGTCTCGGGGACAGGTCGGGGGCGGGCCCGGGAACCGTCCGGGGATCCCCCGCGACATGCGGGAGGCCCGGGAGGCGGTCGCCTCCCGGGCCTCTCGTCCCAGCCGTGGCCGGTGCGGTGGTGCCTACTCGTCGTCCTCGTCGTCGAGCCGGGCCAGCCAGGTGGCCAGCCGCTCGACCGGGATCTCGAAGTCGGGGTTGAGGTCCACGAACTCGCGCAGGCGCTCGGCCAGCCACTCGAAGGTGACCTCCTCGTCGCCACGCCGGCTCGCCAGCTCCTCGATGCCACGGTCGGTGAAGTACACGGTGCGCTCCGGTCCGGTGGGATTTTCGACCAGGTCAGGATAGACCGGGCCGGCCTGCCGCCGGCCCGGTCCCGCCGGTCAGCCGTCGTTGCGGTAGTAGGTGATCGCGAGCTTGGTGGCGCCGTTGGAGTTGCCCTGGGTCAGCACCTTGGCGATCACGATGCTGCCGCTGGCGCGGTGGCGCAGGCAGAAGATCCGGCCGGGCGGCAGCGCGTCGTAGCGCAGCGCCCCGGTCGGCTGCCGGTCGATGGCGGCCGAGCACTGCTCCGGCGTCAGCTGCGCGTCCAGGGTGATGTACGCGTCGGTGCCGTTCCACGAGAAGGAGGAGTAGCCGGTCTCCAGCTCCCAGGACGGGTTGGCGGAGGAGTTCACCACCTTGCCCTCGGCCAGGTCGTAGCCGTAGTTGTAGTCCGGGGTGCCGAGCTCGCGGTCCTGGTAGACGGCGGTGTAGACGGCCGCGCCGCGGGGGGTGCTCGCGGTGGCGGACGGCGACTTGGATGCGCCGGCCGTGGTGCCCTTCGACGGCGAGGGGCTGTCGCCGGCCGCCGGGGCGGCGGAGGCGGACTGCGTGGGGGCGGCCTGCGGGGTGCTCGGGTCGGCGGCCGGCGAGTTCGTGGCGCCGCTCGCGACGGTGTTGTTCTTGCTCTTGCCGTCGTCGAGCTTCTTCATCAGCACCACCCCGCCGGCCGTCCCGCCGACCGCCATCACCAGGGCGACGGCGAGCAGGGCCTTCCACGAGACGCCCTTGCGGCGCGGCTCCGGCGCGGCGGGCCCGCTGTCCGTGACGACCGGGCCGGGCGGCGGGGTGTCGAACGAGGGCTGCTGGTGCAGCTGCATGGTGGGCGGCGAGGACAGCACCGGCCCGGTCGGCGCCTCGTTGGCCGGCTGCGGGACGCCGTACGAGCCGAGCGGCGGCGGCACGAAACCCTGCTGCGGAGGCTGCGTCTGCTGGTGGTGCTGCGGCGCCGTCGCCGGGGGCGGCCCGAAGCCCGGGGCGCCCGCCGGCGGCGGGGGGAAGGACGGCGCGGTGGCCGGCGGCCCGAAGGAGGGGGCGGTGGCCGGCGGCACGGGCAGCGGGGTCGGCGGGGTCTTCGGCAGGTCCGAGCGGCGGGTGATCTCGGTGTTGATCTGCTTCGGCAGCCAGTCGTCGGCGAACCGCAGCTGGCCGCCGACCGTCGGGTGGTTGCGGGCGATCTCGATGATTTCGGCGGGCCTCGGGCGGTCCTCCGGGTTCTTGGCCAGGCAGCGCATCAGCAGCTCGCGCAGGTCGGCCGGGACGGCGTCCAGCTCCGGCGGCTCGTGCACCACCCGGTACAGCACCGCCGTCTCCGGGCCCTCGCCGAACGGCGGGATGCCGCCCGCCACGTACGCGGCCAGCGCGCCGAGCGCGAAGATGTCGGTGGCCGGGGTGACCGCCCGCCCCTGGGCCTGCTCGGGCGCCATGAAGGCGGGGGAGCCGATCCGGAACCCGGTGCCGGTCAGCGCGGTCGCGTCGGCGGCGCGGGCGATGCCGAAGTCGATCACTCGCGGTCCGTCGCCGGCCACCAGCACGTTGGCGGGCTTGAGGTCGCGGTGCACCACCTCCACGCTGTGGATCGCCTGCAGCGCCTCGGCGATGCCGCCCATCAGCAGCAGGACGGTCCGCACCGGCAGCGCGCCGTGCTCGCGGATCACCTGCTGCAGCGAGGGGCCCGGCACGTACGCGGTGACCAGCCAGGGGGCGTCGGCGTCCACCCCGGAGTCGATCACCTGGGCGGTGTACAGCCCGTGGATGCGCTGGGCGTTGGTGACCTCCTGGGCGAAGCGGCGCCGGAACTCCACGTCCTCGGCGAACTCCGGGCGGACCACCTTCAGTGCGACCGGCCGGCCGCCGGGCGTGTAGGACAGGTAGACCCGGCCCATGCCGCCGGCGCCCAGCCGGGCGAACAGGCGGTAGCCGCCGACCTCGCGCGGGTCCTCGGGCAGCAGCGGCTGGAAGATCGGTGGGAGCGGCGGGACGGCGGCGTCCCGGGGAGTGTCGGCGGTCATTCGGGTGTCCCCCTGGTACGAGCGTTGAGCTTCGGCCGCCTCCTGGCGTGTGACGGGCACGCGGACGGCGGTGTGACGGCCATAACCTATCGACCCGTCAGGCCGCACCCCAAGCCGTCGGCCATTTGGTTGCACAGCTGCGACTTTGACGAGACGTCGGGGAAACGCCGAAGGCCCGGCAGCCGCACGGGAGTGCGGGTGCCGGGCCTTCGTGCCGACCGGGGTCAGAGGGTGAAGATCTCCTCCAGCAGCGCCTGCTGCTCGGCGGCGTGCCGCTTGGCCGAGCCGACCGCCGGGGCGGACGAGGCGGTGCGGGCAACGCGGCGCAGGCGGGCGCCGCCCGCGCTGCGGCCGACGACGACCTGCAGGTGGTCGACCAGGTTCATCGCGATGAACGGCCAGGCACCCTGGTTGGCCGGCTCCTCCTGCGCCCAGATGAACTGGACGTCGTCGCCGTACCGGCCCAGCTCCTCCTGGAGCTCGGCCACCGGCAGCGGGTAGAGCCGCTCGACCCGGACGATCGCGGTGTCGGTGACCCCGCGCTCGGCACGGGCCGCCGCCACGTCGTAGTAGAACTTGCCCGCCGTGATGACCACCTTGCGGACGTTCGCCGGGTCGACGGTGGTGTCACCGATGACCGGGCGGAACGAGCCGGAGGTGAACTCCTCGGTGGCACTCGCCGCGGCCTTCAGACGCAGCATCGACTTCGGGGTGAAGACGATCAGCGGCTTGTGGTGCGGGTTGTGCGCCTGCCAGCGCAGCAGGTGGAAGTAGTTCGACGGCAGGGTCGGCATCGCGACCGTCATGTTGTTCTGCGCGCACAGCTGCAGGAAGCGCTCGGGACGGGCGGACGAGTGGTCCGGTCCCTGGCCCTCGTAGCCGTGCGGCAGCAGCAGGGTGACGCCGGAGTGCTGGCCCCACTTCTGCTCGGCGGAGGCGATGTACTCGTCGACGACGGTCTGCGCGCCGTTGACGAAGTCACCGAACTGGGCCTCCCACATGACCAGCGCGTTCGGCCGGGTCAGCGAGTAGCCGTACTCGAAGCCCATCGCCGCGTACTCCGACAGCAGGCTGTCGTAGACGGTGTAGCGGGCCTGGTCCTCGGTCAGGTACAGCAGCGGGGTGTAGTCCTCGCCGGTGACCCGGTCGATCAGCACCGCGTGGCGCTGGCCGAAGGTGCCGCGGCGGCTGTCCTGGCCGGCGAGGCGGACGGGGTGGCCCTCCATCAGCAGCGAGCCGATGGCGAGCGTCTCGCCCATGGCCCAGTCGATGGTGTTGTCCTCGACCGAGGCCGCGCGGCGCTGCAGCTGCGGCAGCAGGCGCGGGTGGACGGTCAGCCAGTCCGGCAGGTTGACCTGCGAGGCGGCGATCCGCTTGACCATCTCCTGGGAGATGCCGGTCTGGATGTTGACCGGGAAGTCGGCCTGCGGCTTGCCGCCGGCCGCCGAGACCGGCGTCTGCGCGGCGTCGCGGACCTCGGAGAAGACCTTCTCCAGCTGGCCCTGGAAGTCCTGGAGCGCCTGCTCCGCCTCTTCCATGGTGATGTCGCCACGGCCGATCAGGCCCTCGGTGTAGAGCTTGCGCACCGAGCGCTTCTTGTCGATCAGGTCGTACATCAGCGGCTGGGTGAACGACGGGTTGTCGGCCTCGTTGTGACCGCGGCGGCGGTAGCAGATGAGGTCGATCACGACGTCCTTGTGGAACTCCTGGCGGAACTCGAAGGCCAGGCGCGCGACGCGGACCACGGCCTCCGGGTCGTCGCCGTTCACGTGGAAGATCGGGGCCTCGATCATGCGGGCCACGTCGGTGCAGTACATCGAGGAGCGCGAGGACGCCGGGGCGGCGGTGAAGCCGACCTGGTTGTTCACCACGACGTGCACGGTGCCGCCGGTGCGGTAGCCGCGCAGCTGCGACATGTTCAGGGTCTCCGCGACCACGCCCTGGCCCGCGAAGGCCGCGTCGCCGTGGATCTGGATCGGCAGCACCGGGAAGGAGGTGCCGGCCAGGTCCAGGACGTCCTGCTTGGCGCGGGCGATGCCCTCGACGACCGGGTCGACCGTCTCCAGGTGGGAGGGGTTCGCGGCCAGCGAGACCTTGATGGTCTCCCCGTCGAGGCCGGTGAAGGTGCCCTCGGAGCCCAGGTGGTACTTGACGTCGCCGGAGCCGTGCATCGACTTGGGGTCGAGGTTGCCCTCGAACTCGCCGAAGATCTTGCCGTACGGCTTGCCGACGATGTTGGCCAGCACGTTGAGGCGGCCGCGGTGGGCCATGCCGATCACGGCCTCGTCGAGGCGGTGCTCGGCGGCGGCGTCGATGGTGGCGTCCAGCAGCGGGATGAGCGACTCGCCGCCCTCCAGCGAGAAGCGCTTCTGGCCGACGTACTTCGTCTGCAGGAAGGTCTCGAAGGCCTCGGCCGAGTTCAGCCGGCGCAGGATGCGCAGCTGCTCCTCGCGCTCCGGCTTGGTGTACGGCTTCTCCAGGCGCTGCTGCAGCCACTTGCGCTGCTTCGGGTCCTGGATGTGCATGTACTCGATGCCGACGGTGCGGCAGTACGAGGCGCGCAGCAGGCCGAGGATGTCGCGGAGCTTCATCATCTTCTGGCCGCCGAAGCCGCCGACGGCGAACTCGCGCTCCAGGTCCCACAGGGTCAGCCCGTGCTCCACGACGTCCAGGTCGGGGTGCTTGCGCTGCTTGTACTCCAGCGGGTCGGTGTCGGCCATCAGGTGGCCGCGGACCCGGTAGGAGTGGATCAGCTCCATGACGCGCGCGGTCTTGTTGACCTCGTCGTCGTGGGTGGCGGCGACGTCGGTCGCCCAGCGGACCGGCTCGTACGGGATCCGCAGCGACTCGAAGATCTCGTCGTAGAAGCCGTGCTCACCCAGCAGGAGCTGGTGGATGGTGCGCAGGAACTCGCCGGACGCCGCACCCTGGATGACCCGGTGGTCGTAGGTCGAGGTGAGCGTCATGATCTTGGAGATGCCCAGCTTGGCCAGGGTGTCCGGGGACGAGCCCTGGAACTCGGCCGGGTACTCCATCGCGCCGACGCCGACGATGGTGCCCTGGTTCTGCATCAGGCGCGGCACGGAGTGCACGGTGCCGATGCCGCCCGGGTTGGTCAGCGAGACCGTGACGCCGGTGAAGTCGTCCATCGTGAGCTTGTTGGCGCGGGCCCGGCGGACGATGTCCTCGTAGGCCTGCCAGAAGCCGAAGAAGTCGAGGGTCTCGGCCTTCTTGATGGCCGCGACCACGAGCTGGCGGTCGCCGTTGGGCTTCACCAGGTCGATCGCCAGGCCCAGGTTCACGTGGTCCGGCTTCACCAGGAACGGCTTGCCGTCCTTGACCTGGTAGCTGTGGTTCATGCCCGGGCTGGCCTTGACGGCCTGCACCAGGGCGTAACCGATCAGGTGCGTGAAGGAGACCTTGCCACCGCGGGCGCGCTGCAGGTGGTTGTTGATGACAATCCGGTTGTCGATCAGCAGCTTGGCGGGCACGGCGCGCACGGAGGTCGCGGTCGGCACCTCCAGCGAGGCGTCCATGTTCGTGGCGACGGCCTTCGCCGGGCCGCGCAGCGGGATCAGCTCGGGACCCGTGGTGGCGGCCGGGGCCGCGGCCGGGGCGGCGGCCTTGGGGGCCGGCGGAGCGGCCGGTGCTGCGGCCAGCGGCGCGGGAGCCTGCTGCGCGGGCGCCTGAGCGGCCGGGGCAGCGGGCGCGGGCGCCTGAGCGGCCGGGGCAGCGGGCGCGGGCGCCGCCGGAACGGCAGCAGGGGCAGGGGCGGCAACGGGGGTCGGCGTGGGGCCGACCTGGGTCGCGGCCTGGGTCACTGGAGTCACCTCGGTACCGGGCTTGTAGTCGGCGAAAAAGTCCCACCAGGCTCGGTCGACCGAGTTGGGATCCTGGAGGTACTGCTGGTAGATCTCGTCGACGAGCCACTCATTGGGGCCGAAGCCCGAGGGCTCCGTCGTAGTGCGTGGGGCCGAGCTGTTGGGGGTTTCAGGGGACTGTGGCGACACGGCGGCAACCGCCCTCTTCCGCTTCCTTTTGGGATGGTTGGACAGCGGGGATTAAGGCTACGCCCCTGACCAGTGATCGCGTAGTCCCAACAGCCCAGGCGTCACCCAGATCACAGTCATGACCTGCAATTTGGCCGAAAAAGTGCGTTAGAAGTTCCATGGTCAGGGGAAGCGATCGGTTCCGATCAGTGGTCTTACCCCAGTAAAACCGGACAAAACCGGGAGTGCGGCTGTCCGTATGGCGGACAGCCGCACGAGCCCGGAGGCTCTGTCCCGATTGTGTGACAGTTGCCCGCTTGCTCCCCGCGGGGGAGCGGAGCGGTCCCGCCTAGCGCTGCCCGGGCAGCCGGACCTCGATCCGGCAGCCGCGGGCCGCCTCCGCCACCTCGATCTGCCCGCCGTGCAGGTCCACCGCCCAGCGGGCGATCGCCAGGCCCAGGCCGGTGCCGCCGTCGCTGCCCGGCCCCTGCGCCGTGGCGGCGCCGCTGCGGCTGAACCGCTCGAAGACCCGGCTGCGGTCCTGCAGCGGGATCCCCGGCCCCTCGTCCTCGACCTCCAGCAGCAGGCCGCCCGGGTCCGCCGACGGCCGGGCCCGGACCGTCACGGTGCCGCCGGGCGGGGAGTGCTTGCAGGCGTTGTCGACCAGGTTGGCGACCACCTGGTGGAGCCGCTCCGGGTCCGCCACGCCGGTCAGTCCGGACGGCCGCACCTCCAGCGCCAGCCGGACGTCGCCGCGGCGGGAGAACGCCCCGCCGGCCGTCGCGCCGTCCACCGTGACCCCGCGCAGCACCCCGTCCAGGAAGGTCCGCACCTCGAACGGGCGGGCGTCCAGCGGCACCACGCCGCCGTCCAGCTTGGAGAGGTCCAGCAGGTGGGTGACCAGCCGGCCGAGGCGTTCGGTCTGCTCCAGGGCCGCGCCCAGGGTGGCCGGGTTCGGCTGCACCACGCCGTCGACCACGTTCTCCAGGACGGCGCGCAGCGCGGCGATCGGCGTGCGCAGCTCGTGCGAGACGTTGGCGACCAGCTCGCGGCGGTGCCGGTCGGCGGCCTCCAGGTCGGCGGCCATCTGGTTGAAGGTCGCGGCCAGCTCGCCGATCTCGTCGCGGGAGGACACCTCGACCCGGCGGCTGTAGTCGCCGCCGGCCATCTCGCGGGCGGCGAGCGTCATGTCGCGCAGCGGGGCGGTCAGCCCGTGCGCGAGGAACTGCATGAAGAGCAGGGAGGCGATCATCGAGAAGATCATGATGATCCGGATCTGGGTCTCCGACCGGATCGCGACCACGACCATGCCGCTGGCCAGGAAGACCGAGACGATGACGAGCAGGGCGAGCTTGCCCTTGATCGAGCGCACCGGGTCCAGCGGGCGGATGTCGGCCCAGACGCGGCGTGCCGCCCGGGCGGCCAGAGTCGGCGGCCGGGTGGTGTCGGTGTCCCCGTTGCGTTGCTGTGGAAAGGTCATGAGTCCCCTGACTGATCCCCGCGAGCCCCCCGTGTGCGTGCACGGCGTGGGCCCCCCGGAGGCCCAGCCGCAGGTTGTTCGTCCGGCCCGTCAGGCGGCCGGTGCCTCCAGCGCGTACCCCACGCCGTGGACGGTGCGGATCCAGCTCGCGCCGATCTTGCGGCGCAGGGCCTTCACGTGGCTGTCGACGGTGCGGGTGCCGGAGGCGTCCGTCCAGTCCCAGACCTCGGCGAGCAGCTGTTCGCGGGTGAGCACCGCGCGCGGCTGGGCCGCCAGGCAGGCGAGCAGGTCGAACTCGGTCGGCGTCAGGTGGACGTCGCCCGAGGCCAGCCGGACCCGCCGCTGGACGTGGTCGATCTCCAGCTCGCCGAAGCGCAGGCTGCCGAGCGTCGGCGTCCTGGCCGCCTGCTGGGCGCGCTCCACGCGGCGCAGCAGCACGTTGACCCGGGCCGCCAGCTCGCGCATCGAGAAGGGCTTGGTCATGTAGTCGTCCGCGCCGACCCCGAGGCCGACCAGCAGGTCGGTCTCGTCGTCGCGGGCGGTCAGCATCAGCACCGGGACCGGGCGCTGTGCCTGGATCCGGCGGCACACCTCCAGGCCGTCGAAGCCGGGCAGCATGATGTCGAGCACGACGAGGTCCGGCTGCCAGGTGTGGAAGCCGTCGACGGCGCCCGGGCCGTCGTGGGCCACGGCGACCTTGAAGCCCTCCGCGCCCAGCCGGGCCGCGATCGACTCGGCGATCGTCGGCTCGTCCTCCACCACCAGCACTCTGCGCTGGCTGCTCACCGCGTTGCTGGTGTTGTTGTCCTGCTGAATTTCTGTCACGGTCACGCCACCGCCCCCAGGGCTGCGGGCCGGCCGTCGGTGGGACGGCGGGCTCCGCTCGTAGTCTTGTTCCGTCGTGGACTGTGCCGGGTCCGCCGTCCCCGCAGGTGCGGACGGGTTCGCAGGTGTGGACCGCTCACCCTTTCCGCACACCGCAGCGTACGGACAGCGGGCGCATCCCGGCAGATGGACCAGGCATTTTCGGCCCGCAGAGCGGGATCCGGCCTGGTCCGGAGTTGGCACGGGCCGATACCTTACCCGCCCAGAATTTCCCCCGTAACGGTGCGTATGCACCCAAGGTGATGACAGACTCCCCTTCGGGAGTGGCTACTCGTGCGTAAACAGAGGGTTGGTCCGGACCATCTCGGGCAGACGTGCCACCGTGCGGGTTCGATCTTCACATCCTGTTCCCAGCGAACACTCAGATCCTCGACGTAACGTGAGCACGACAAGTGTGGCAGGGATGCCGGCCGGCCCGGAAGGGAGGTGCAGTGACAGGCGTACGACGGGAGTCCGTCCCGCCCGGACCGCCCTACGGCGGACTGCGGCTCGGGCTGCGCGCGGGCCCGGCGCTCTGGGTGCTCCGGCGGATCCCCACGCCCCGGCGCACGCCCTTCACGCTGGCCTTTCTCGTCACGCTCGGCACCACCACGGTCTTTTCCCGGCTGGCCGATCCGGAGCTGGTGCGCCATCTCCAGGAGCTGTCAAGCACGGACGGCCACAACCTGCTGCGGCACCCGCTGCGGGCGCTGCTGCTCAGCGGGTTCTGGGTGGCCGGGCCGGTCTGGATGCCGTACCTCTGGGCCTTCGCCTTCACCGTGGCCCCGCTGGAGCGCCGGGTCGGACCGGCCAGGGCCGCCGGGGTGTTCGCCGCCGGGCACGTGCTGGCGACCCTGCTGTCCCAGGGCGTGGTGGCGGCCGCCGTCCGGACCGGGCGGCTCGGTCCCGACGCGCTGGACACCCTCGACATCGGCGTCAGCTACGGGGTGCTGGCCAGCCTCGGGGCGCTCGCCGCCCTGCTGCCGCGGCCCGGGCGGCTGCTGGTGCTGGCCGGGGCGGGGCTGCTGGTCGCCGACCAGGTCGTCACCGACCAGGACCTCGTCACCGGGGTGGGCCACCCGGCCGCGCTGCTGCTCGGCGTGCTGTTCGGGTCCCGGCTGCGGCGCCGGCCCCGGCCGCCCCGCCGGGTGCGCGGCCCGCGGCCGGCCGGGGAGCGGTCCCGCGCGGAGGCCTCGCGCGGCCGGGCCGTGCTCGACCGGGCGTAGGGCCGCGGCCCGCCCGCCCGTCCGCACTCCCGCTCGTCCGCACTCCCGCGCCGGGCCCGCTCGTCCGCACTCCCTCCGGTGTCACCGGTCCGGCACCGGTCTTTCCGCCGTGCACCCGTCCCGTCCCCGCGCTCGGTCCGGGCGGCCCCGGCGGCTCGTTTGACGCGCCCCCGACGAGGGCCCCTTCCCCTTTCGCTGCTGGCGAACAAGGGGCGGGGAACAACTGGCGCCCGCCAAACCTTAGTCAGGTCAGCTCAACTTCACTGACTGGGGAGAGATCATGGCATCGACGTCCACACCGCTCACCCTGCCCGTCCTGCCGCTCGACGACGACGTCGTGCTGCCGGGCATGGTCGTCCCGCTGGACCTGTCGGACACCGAGGTGCGCGCCGCCGTCGAGGCCGCCAGGTCGGCGGCCGTCGGCACCCAGAAGCCCCAGGTCCTGCTGGTCCCGCGGGTGGACGGCTCGTACGCGGCCGCCGGCACCCTCGCCACCGTCGAGCAGGTCGGCCGGCTCGCCGACGGTGACCCGGCGGCCCTGGTCCGGGCCGTCCGCCGGGTCCGGATCGGCGTCGGCACCACCGGCCCCGGCGCCGCGCTCTGGGTGGAGACCACCCCGTTCCGCGAGTCCGCCGTGCAGACGCCGCTGACCGGCCGGGCCGCCGAGCTGGTCAAGGAGTACAAGGCGGTCTCCACCCAGTGGCTGCGCAAGCGCGGCGCCTGGCAGATCGTCGACCGGGTGGCCCAGATCGAGGGTGTCGGCGAGCTGGCCGACAACATCGGCTACGCGCCGTTCGCCACCGCCGAGCAGAAGCTCAAGGTGCTGCTGGAGGCCGACCAGGTGGCCCGCCTGGAGTACGCGCTCACCCTGCTCCGCGAGCACCTCGCGGAGGAGGAGGTCAACGACACCATCCGCAAGGACGTCGAGGAGGGCGTCGCCAAGCAGCAGAAGGAGTTCCTGCTCCGGCGCCAGCTGGAGGCCGTCCGCAAGGAGCTGGCCGAGCTGAACGGCGACCCGGCCGACGAGGAGGGCGACTACCGCGCCCGGGTCGAGGCCGCCGACCTGCCGGAGAAGGTCCGCGAGGCGGCCCTCAAGGAGGTCGACAAGCTGGAGCGCGCCTCCGACCAGTCGCCCGAGGGCAGCTGGATCCGCACCTGGCTGGACACCGTGCTGGAGCTGCCCTGGAACGAGCGCTCCGAGGACGCCTACGACATCGCCGGCGCCCGCGCCGTGCTCGACGCCGACCACGCCGGGCTCGCCGACGTGAAGGACCGCATCGTCGAGTACCTGGCCGTCCGCAAGCGCCGGGCCGACCAGGGCCTGGGCCTGATCGGCGGCCGCCGAGGGGGCGCCGTGCTGGCGCTCACCGGCCCGCCCGGGGTCGGCAAGACCTCGCTGGGCGAGTCGGTGGCCCGCGCGATGGGCCGCTCCTTCGTCCGGGTCGCGCTCGGCGGCGTCCGGGACGAGGCCGAGATCCGCGGCCACCGCCGCACCTACGTCGGCGCGCTGCCCGGCCGGATCGTCCGGGCGATCAAGGAGGCTGGCTCGATGAACCCGGTCGTGCTGCTCGACGAGATCGACAAGGTCGGCTCCGACTACCGGGGCGACCCGGCCGCCGCCCTGCTCGAAGTGCTCGACCCGGCCCAGAACCACACCTTCCGCGACCACTACCTGGAGGTCGAGCTCGACCTCTCCGACGTGGTCTTCCTCGCCACCGCCAACGTGGTCGAGGCCATCCCCGAGGCCCTGCTCGACCGGATGGAGCTGGTCCGCCTGGACGGCTACACCGAGGACGAGAAGGTCGTCATCGCCCGGGACCACCTGCTCCCGCGCCAGCTGGAGAAGGCCGGGCTCAGCCCGGACGAGGCCGCGCTGACCGACGAGGCGCTGCGCCTGCTCGCGGGCGAGTACACCAGGGAGGCCGGCGTGCGGAACCTGGAGCGCGCGATCGCCCGGGTGCTGCGGAAGGTGGCCGCGCAGAGCGAGCTCGGCGAGCGTGAGCTGCCGGTCGCGATCGGCGGCGACGACCTGCGGGCCCTGATCGGGCGCCCGCACCACACGCCGGAGGCGGCCCAGGAGCCGGCCGAGCGGCGGACGGCCGTTCCCGGGGTGGCGACCGGGCTCGCCGTCACCGGCGCGGGCGGCGACGTCCTCTACATCGAGGCCTCGCTGGCCGACGCCGAGACCGGTGGCACCGGCCTGACCCTCACCGGGCAGCTGGGCGACGTGATGAAGGAGTCGGCGCACATCGCCCTCTCCTACCTGCGCTCGCGCGGCGCCGAGCTGGAGCTGCCGGTCACCTCGCTGCGCGACCGGGGCGTGCACCTGCACGTGCCGGCCGGGGCCGTGCCCAAGGACGGGCCGAGCGCGGGGATCACCATGACCACCGCGCTGGCCTCGCTGCTCTCCGGCCGCAAGGTCCGAGGCGACGTGGCGATGACCGGTGAGGTCTCGCTCACCGGGCGGGTGCTGCCGATCGGCGGGGTGAAGCAGAAGCTGCTCGCCGCCGACCGGGCCGGGGTCACCACGGTGATCATTCCCAAGCGCAACGAGCCGGACCTCGACGACGTCCCGGCCGAGGTGCTGGAGCGGCTGACCGTTCACCCGGTGGCGGACGTCCGCGAGGTGCTGGCGCTGGCCCTGGAGCCGGCCGAGGTGCTGGTCGCCGCGTAGCCGGCGGGGCGGGTCCGGGTGCGCCCGACGGGACATGACGTCCCGTCGGGCGCGTCCGCGTGCTGGGACGCCCTTGTGAGACGCCTCGTCAGTACTCCAGCATGGGGCCCATGGATCGCCACGCCCACCTGAGCCGCCGACTCGACGTCGACCTGGCTCACGCGTGTTCCGCGATCTGTCGCCGCGCCGTCTGACAGCGCGGTGACCCCGCCCGGCCGTGCCCGGGTCCTTCCCTGTCCGAGGCTCCCCTGGTTCCGGGTGAGCGTCCGGGCGGCGTGCACCGCTGTCCTCCGCCCCCCGGGCGCGTCCCGGCGGGGCTCACCACGACCTTGGACGGGACACCCATGCGCCTCGCGCCTCCCCTTCGCGCCGCCGTACTCCCCGCCGCCGCGCTGCTGCTCGCCCTCGGCGGGACCACGCCCGCCGCGGCGGCCGGCGCCTTCGGCCCGCTGCCGCCGCACAACCCCTACGCCGGCCCGGCGGGCACCGCCACCATGCACGGCGACACCGGCTCCTCCGACGCGACCCCGCTGCCCGGCCCGAAGGCCGGCCCGCTCTCCTCCGACCGGATCGCCCTGCAGTCCGCCTGCCCGACCGTCCTGGTCGGCTCCGACGGCTTCCCCGTCGCCCTCTGCACCACGATCTTCGGGCTCACCCCGACCGTCCACCTGCTCGACCCGGCCGACGGCGGTTCGCTCGCCGAGCTGCCGCTCGCCAAGGGCTCCCTGCTGGGCGGCGTCTACGCCTACCTGGACCACCTCGACCGGCTGGTCGCCGTCGACGGCAACGGGGACCTGCTGCGGATCGCCCACCACCGCGACGCCGCCGGCCGCTGGGAGCTGTCCGTCGACAGCCGGCTCCCGCTCGGCGCCGCCGTGCCGGCCGGGGACGCCGTCACCGGGGTCTCGCCCGACTGGCAGGGGCGGGTCTGGTTCGCCACCGGCGGGGGAGTGGTCGGCACCGCCGACGACCGGACCGGCACCGTCCGCACCCTGGCGCTCCCGGCCGGCGAGAAGGTCGCCAACAGCATCTCCACCGCCCCCGAGGGCACCGCCGTCGCCACCACGCACGCCACCTACCTGCTCACCGCCGGGGCCGACGGCACCCCCGTGATCACCTGGCGCCGGGCCTACGACCGCGGCCCGGGCCGCAAGCCCGGCCAGCTCAGCTGGGGCACCGGCTCCACCCCCACCTTCTTCGGGCCGCGCACCGGCACCGACTACGTCACCATCGTCGACAACGCCGCGCCGACCGTGAACCTGCTGGTCTACCGTACCGACACCGGCGCCCAGGTCTGCTCCGTGCCCGTGCTCAGGGCCGGCGGCAGCGGCAGCGAGAACTCCCCGGTGGCCGTCGGCAACGCCGTCTTCGTCGCCGGCACCTACGGCTACCCGTACCCCAAGCTGCCGGAGGACGCCGGCCCCGGCGTGCCCGCCTCCGGCACGTTCCGCGGCGGGCTGAGCCGGGTCGACGTCCGGGCGGACGGCTCGGGCTGCGACCCGGTCTGGGACACCAAGGTGCGCTCCGCCGCGGTGCCCCGGCTGTCCACCGCCGACGGGCTGATCCACACCGTGCTGCGCAACCCGGTGATCCCCGGCACCGACGCGACCTCGGCGCTCGACCCCTACTACTACGCCGAGGTCGACCCGGCGACCGGCGCCGTGGTGCGCACCAAGTACACCGGCGCCGGTTTCCTCTTCGACACCCTGCAGATGGCCGGCTCGATCGCCCCCGGCGGGGTCGTCTACCAGGGCACCACCACCGGCGTGCTGCGGATCACGGCGGAATGATCACCGGACCCGGCCGTGAGCCGGGCCGGGCCCTCGGATGTCGGCCCGGGCCGGGCACCGTGGGACACTGCGAGGATGCCGTCCCCCACCCAGCGCGCCCTGGCCCGAGTCCCGGCCCGGCTCCGTCCGCTCCTGGTGAAGCACCGCAAGCTGGTGAAGTTCCTCCTGGTCGGAAGCACCTGCTTCGTCCTGACCGTGGTGGTGAACCTCTCCCTGAAGCTCACCGTGCTCCAGCACAAGCCGGTCGTGGCGCTGACCGTCGCCACCGTGATCGCCACCGTCGTGTCCTACGTGCTGAACCGGCAGTGGTCCTTCCGGGCGAACGGCAAGCAGCGCGAGGCCGTCCTGTTCTTCGTCGTGAGCGCGCTGGCCGTGCTGGTCAACGACGTGCCGCTGATCGTCTCCCGCTACGTGCTCGACCTGCGCGAACCGGACGTCAGCGCCTTCACCCAGGAGGCCGCCGACTTCCTCAGCGGCATGGTCGTCGGCACCCTGCTGGCCATGGTGTTCCGCTACTGGGCGATGCAGCGCTGGGTCTTCGTGAACCTGGCCGAACCCCCGGCGGCGGCGCAGGAACAGCCGACGCGGGTCCCGCAGGCCTGAGAGGGGCGAGAGCGATGCGCGAGACGGACTCCAGACAGTCGGGGCCGGCCAGCCAGCAGGGCATGCGACGGGCCAACCTGGCCCTCGTCCTCGGCCAGATCGCCCAGGGACCGCGCTCCCGGGCCGAGGTCGCCGCGGCCACCGGGCTGACCCGGGCCGCGGTCTCCTCGCTGGCCGAGGAACTGCTCACCGCCGGGCTGCTCAGCGAGGCCGGCCCCGCCACGCCCAGCGGCAAGGTGGGCCGGCCCGGCACCGCGCTGGGCCTGGCCCCGGACGGGCCCGGCGGGCTCGGGGCCGAGATCGGCGTCCAGCACCTGGCCGCCTGCGTGGTGGACCTGCGCGGCGAGGTCCGCAGCTGGCACCGGATGGAGATCCGCAACCAGGGCCGGCTGCCCGCCCTGGTCTTCGCCGACCTCGCCGGACTGCTCCGCCGCGCGGCCGAGGAGTCCGGGCTCCGGCCCGCCGGGCTCACCCTCGCCGTACCCGGGCTGGTCGGCGCGGCCGAGGGGATGGTCGAGCGGGCGCCGAACCTCGGCTGGGCCGGCCTGCCGGCCGCCGCCGAGCTGCGCCTCGCCCTGCGCGCCTGCGGCGCGGCCGAACTGTCCGCCCTGCCGATCGAGGTCGACAACGAGGCCAACCTCGGCGGGCTGGCCGAACTCTGGCTCGGCGGGCGGCCCGGCGACTTCGTCCACCTGTCGGCCGAGGCCGGCATCGGCTCGGCGATCGTGGTCGGCGGGCGGCTGTTGCGCGGGGCGCGCGGCTTCGCGGGCGAGCTGGGCCACGTACCCGTGCGCCCGGACGGGCCGCCGTGCGCCTGCGGCGCGCGCGGCTGCCTGGAGCAGTACGCGGGCGAGGCGGCGGTGCTGCGGGCGGCCGGCCTGGCGGACGTCCGGGGCGACTGGGTCGCGCTGCTGGCCGACCGGGCGGCCGCCGGGGACGAGGCCGTGCTGGCGGCGCTGGCCGGGGCCGGCGCCGCGCTCGGCATCGCGGCCACCGGCGCGGTGAACCTGCTGGACCCGGCGGAGCTGGTGCTCGGCGGCGGCTACACGGAGCTGGCGCCCTGGCTGCTGCCCGCGATGCGGGCCGAGCTGGCGGCCCGGGTGACGGTGCGGCCCTGGTCGGACGACTGGCTGACGGTCTCCGGGCTCGGCCGCCGGGGCCCGCTGCTGGGCGCGGCGGTCGGGGTCGTCCGGGCGATCGTCGCGGACCCGGGGCGGTTCGCGGGCCGCGGGAGCGACTCCGACTGAACGGCTCCGACTGAACGGCTCCGATCGAACGGCTCCTACCGAACGCCCCCGACGGAACCGGCGGCGGGCCCGGGCGTCCGGCGCGGTGCACGCCGCTCCGACCCCGGCCGGCGCCTCAGGCTCCGGCCGGCTCCGGTGCGTGGCCCGGCGGCCGCTCCTCCTCCTTCTCGCGTCCCGGCCGGAAGGACACCGCGAGCAGCGTGACGGCGACCCCGACCACCGCCCAGGCCACCAGCACCATCAGCGGCACGGCGATCCCGGTCGCGTCGAAGTAGGCGATCGAGCGGGCCACGTCGGTGCCCGCGCCGTTCGGGATCCAGGCCCCGATGGCCCGCCAGAAGGCCGGCATCAGCGGCGGCGGGAAGACCCCGCCCGCGCTCGGGTTGCCGAGCACCACGAAGACCAGCACCGCCAGCCCGATGCCGACGATGCCGAACAGGCACTGCAGGGCCATGGTGAACGCGCCGACCGCGAAGACCACCAGGCTGCCGAGCCCCAGCAGCCCCCAGGTGGAGCCGGGCAGCGCGTCCAGCACCGGGCCGACGATCAGGGCGCCGCCGATGCCGGCCGCGACCGAGTAGAGCGCCAGGGTGCCCAGCCGGATCACCGCACGGCTGGTGCCGGCCGGCCGGGAGCCGGCGCTGATGCCGAGGATCGAGGCGACCAGGTAGCCGCCGACGCACCAGCCGATCACCAGGTAGAAGGAGGAGAGGCCCTCGGCGTCCCCCGGCGCGAGCGGCACCACGTCCTGGACGACGACCGTGCGGCCCTGGCCCTTCGCGATGCCGGTGGCGATCTCCTCGGCGGCCCGGGCCGCGGCCGGGCCGCGGGCGTCGGCGACCAGCAGGGTGTCCTGGGTGCCCGTGGGGTCGAAGACCAGGGCCGCGTAGATCCTCTGGTCCTCGATCAGGGCGATCGCGTCGGCGGGGTCGGCCGCCGTCCCCGCCTTCACCGCGTCGTCCGGCACCGCCTCCAGGGCCGCGACCAGCTTCGGCTGCACCTCGGGCGGGGCGACCACCGAGATCGAGAGCTGATGCGGGCTCGGGTGATGCAGGGCGCCGACGTACGACACGATGAAGCCCAGTTGGAGCAGGAGGACGGCGATCACCAGCAGTGCTGCGCGAGGGGTCACCGCGTCCTTGAACTCCGCGACGAACCCCTGCCCGGAGGCGGCCATCGACATCTCCTCACTTTCAGGTACCAATCGGATACTTCGTACCATCAACCACTTGCCTGCCCGCCAATCCCGCGCCGATGCCTGCGGGATACTGGCCCGGTGAGTGACGAGCAGGCTCTGCTGGCGGTGGAGCGGGAGATTGCGCTGCTGTTCCGGCGCGGCCGGGCCAAGGTGGCGGAGCTGTCCCGGCAGGTGCACCCGGAGCTGGAGGGCATGGCGTACAGCATGCTCGGCTTCGTCGAGCAGGCCGGCCGGGTGCGGCTGACCGACATCGGCGCGCACTTCTCGGTCGGCAAGGCCACGGTCAGCCGGCAGATCAAGGCCCTGGAGGAGATGGGCCTGGTCGCCCGGGAGGCCGACCCGCTGGACCGCCGGGCGTCGCTGGTCTCGCTCACCGAAGACGGTGCGCGGCGCTATCTGCGGGTCCGCGACTCCCGGACGGGACGGTTCCGCGAGCTGCTGGCGACCTGGCCGCAGGACGACGTGGTGCGCTTCGCCGACCTGCTGGAGCGGTTCAACGAGCTCACCGGCGAGTCGCTGGAGGGCTGAGCCGGCGGCTCCCCCGGGCCCGGTCGGGTCGGAGTGCGACGACGGGCGGTGTCCGGCGCCGGGGCGCGGTGCTGCGCCGTCGCGGCTGCCCGCCGCCATGGTGCCGCCGCGGTGGCGCCGCAGGCCGCCGTGCCGTCGGGGCTCAGCCGGGGACGAACCATCGGTACGGGCCATGGCCGCCGAGGATTTTACTTAGGCTTGAATAAAGTTGCCCGAGTCAACCATTCACCCTATGGTTGCTCAAGGCAACGAATTCGCGTCAAAGCCGAAGGACCCCGATGACCGTCACCTCGCCCGCCCCGACCGGAGCCGCCACCGGCGACGACGTCCCGATGACCCACCGTCAGGTCCTCGAAGCCCTCTCCGGGCTGCTGCTCGGACTCTTCGTCGCGGTGCTCTCCTCGACGGTCGTCTCCAACGCCCTGCCGCGGATCCTCACCGACCTGCACGGCGGCGAGTCCGCCTACACCTGGGTGATCACCGCGGCCCTGCTCTCGCTGACCGCCTCCACCCCGATCTGGGGCAAGCTCTCCGACCTGGTCAGCAAGAAGCTGCTGGTCCAGATCGCCCTGGTGATCTACATCGTCTCCTCGGCGCTCGCCGGGCTCTCCCAGAACACCGCCGAACTGATCGCCTGCCGGGTCCTCCAGGGGATAGGCGCCGGCGGCGTCACCGCGCTGGCCCAGATCTGCCTGGCCGCGATGGTCCCGCCGCGTCAGCGGGGACGCTACAGCGGCTACTTCGGGGCCGTCTTCGCCCTCGCCACCATCGGCGGCCCGCTGATCGGGGGCGTCATCGTCGACACCGACTGGCTCGGCTGGCGCTGGTGCTTCTACGTCGGCATCCCGTTCTCGCTGGTCGCCATCCTCGTCCTGCAGCGGACCCTGAAGCTGCCGGTGGTCCGCCGCAAGGCGAAGATCGACTACCTCGGCGCCACCGTCATCACCGGCGCCGTCAGCCTGCTGATGATCTGGATCACGCTGGCCGGCAAGAACTACGCCTGGTTCTCCTGGCAGACCCTGGCGATGGTCGGCGGCGGCCTGCTGCTCGGCGCGCTCGCCGTCCTGGTCGAGAGCCGCGCCGCCGAGCCGATCATCCCGCTCTCGCTCTTCCGGCACCGCACCGTCACCCTGGCCGCGATCGCCAGCGTGCTGGTCGGCGTCGGGATGTACGGCGCGACGACCTTCCTCAGCCAGTACTTCCAGCTCGCCCGGGAGAAGTCCCCGACCGCGGCCGGCCTGATGACGCTGCCGATGATCCTCGGCCTGGCCGTCTCCTCCACCGTCGCCGGCAAGCTGATCACCCGGTACGGGAAGTGGAAGGCCTACCTGGTCGCCGGAACGTTCCTGCTGGCGATCGGCTTCGGCCTGCTCGGCACCGTCCGGGACGACACCGGCTACGGCGCGCTCTCCCTCTACATGGCGCTGGCCGGCATCGGCCTCGGCCTCACCATGCAGAACCTCGTCCTCGCGGTGCAGAACACCGTGCCCAGGGAGGAGCTCGGCGCCGCCAGCTCGGTGGTCACCTTCTTCCGCACCATGGGCGGTGCGATGGGCGTCTCGGCCCTCGGCGCGCTGATGACCAACCGGGTCGGGCACTACCTGACCGAGAACCTGGCCGCGGCGGGCGTCCCGGCCGGGCACGCCGGCGCGGCCGGCGGCGGCGAGATCCCCGACCTGCACACGCTGCCCGCGCCGGTCGTCCCGCTGGTGACCGACGCCTTCGGGCACGGCGTCGGGGTGGTGTTCCTGACGGCGGCGCCGTTCGCGCTGCTGGCCTTCCTGGTGGTGCTCATGATCCGGGAGATTCCGCTGCGCAGCGGCCCGCAGGGCTGAACCCGCGCCCCCGGGGCCGGTCGTGGAGCGATCCACGGCCGGCCCTTCGCCGTCCGGTCCCGGCGTCGTCGGGGCCAACGTCGTCCGGTCCCTGCGGTGTCGGGACCCTGCGCCGTCCGGGCCCTGTGCCGTTCGGTCCCGGTGTCGTCGGGGCCTTCGCCGTACGGGCCCTCGGCCCCGGCGGCGGGAGCGTGAGTGACGGGCAACGACGGCGGGCCGTGGGCGGACCGGCAGCACCGGCGGCCCGGTGGGCGCCGGCCCCGGCCGTGGGGGCTCCCGGCCCTCGCGGGCGGCGCGGCCACCCCGGGAGATGCCGAACGGCCAGGGCGGATGACCGCCCTGGCCGTTCGTCGTACGGGTGCGACTACCCCGCGATCAGCGACAGTCCGTAGACCACCACCGCCGCGCAGGCGGCGAAGCAGACCGTGGCACCGGCCAGCGCCGCGTTGGCCCGGCCCGTGCCGCCGGAGCCGGTGCCGCCGGCCGCCTCCAGCACGGCCTCCCGGCGCGACAGGGCGAGGATGCCGAGGGCGAAGACCGTCACCACGGCGACGGTGATGCCGAAACTGATGCCGGCGGTCTGGGCCAGCGCGTTCCACTTGATGTTCATGGCGTTGCTCCTCAGGCCGCGATGGTGGCGTCGGCGGGGGCCGTGACGGGGGCCGTGGCCGGCGGGGTGGGCACGGGGGTGACCTCGACCGCCGCGGTGTCGTGGACGTTGCCGGCGTGCACCGGCTGGCGGCGGGAGACCAGGTACATCGCGCCCGAGCCGGCCACCAGGGCCGCACCGACCACGACGACGCCCCAGGTGCCCTGGTCGGCGACGAAGGCGGCCAGGCCGGCCACCGTGGCGGCGGCGGGCAGGGTCAGGCCCCAGGTGTAGACCATCCGGCGGGCCATGCTCCAGTTGAGCTCGCGCTTCGGGCCGCCGAGGCCGGCGCCCATGATGCCGCCGGAGCAGACCTGGGTGGTGGAGAGGCCGTAGCCCATGTGCGAGGAGGTCAGGATGACCGCCGCGGCCGCCGTCTCGGAGGAGAAGCCCTGCGGCGGCTGGATGTCGGCCAGGCCCTTGCCCATCGAGCGGATGATCCGCCAGCCGCCCATGTAGGTGCCGAGCGCGATGGCCGCGCCGGCGCCGACGATCACCCAGGTGGGGGGCAGCGCGCCCTTGGGCAGGGCGCCGACCGAGACCAGCGTCAGGGTGATGATGCCCATGGTCTTCTGCGCGTCGTTGGTGCCGTGCGCCAGCGAGATCAGCGAGGAGGAGGCGATCTGGCCGGTCTTGAAGGCCTTGGTGGTGGTCTTCTCGTTGCCGCGGCGGGTGATCGCGTACGCCAGCTTGGTGGCGCCCCAGGCGGCCAGGCCGGCCACGATCGGGGAGGCCACGGCCGGGATGAGGATCTTGGTCACGACGGTGTTGAAGTTCACGCCGTTGAAGCCGACACCGACGATGGTGGCGCCGATCAGCCCGCCGTACAGGGCGTGCGAGGAGCTCGACGGGAGGCCTCTGAGCCAGGTCAGCAGGTTCCACAGGATCGCGCCCACGAGGGCGGCGAAGATGATCGACGGGTGGATGCCCGCCTTCTCGTTGACGATGCCACCCGAGATGGTGGTGGCCACCTTCACGGACAGGAACGCGCCCGCGAAGTTGAGGACCGCCGCGATGGTGACCGCGATCTTGGGCCGCAGGGCACCGGTGGCGATGGAGGTGGCCATCGCGTTGGCGGTGTCGTGGAACCCGTTGGTGAAGTCGAAGGCGAGCGCCGTGATGATCACGACGGCTACCAGGAACGAGATGTGTTCCATACCCAAACAATCGTCGTAGTTGTCGCACTGACGTTGGTGTCACGGGCGACCGTAGGGATGGTGGATGAACGGAAGGTGAACAGGGTCGGGCATCGTGGTTCCTGGGATGTCCGGGAGGTTGCGGAGATCCCGTGAAAGTGTGGAGGGAGTGTCAGCGACCCCCCATTTTGAGCGGATCGCTCCACTTCGTGGTGGTTTGCTGAGATCTGGGTCACAGTCTCTGAAGAATTCATCAATATGTACGGGCACCGTCTGTCTCGGCCGGGGCCGCCGTGACAGGATTCGGCTGAGATCCGGAGGCCGAACCGAAGAGCTGCCGGAGGGGGAGGGCGGGCCGATGGGCGGGGCTTTGTGGCGCACCGAGTCGAGTGCGATGCGGCCGTGGGTGCGGGCCGCGCTCCGCTGCGGAGCCGTGCTGGCGGTGGCCGCCCTGTCCCTGCCCTTCGCGACCCAGGCCGCGTTCGCCGCGCCCGAGCCCTCCGCGAGCCCCTCGGCCAACACCATCACCGTGTCGCCCGGCGCCGACCCGCTCGCCGACGCCAAGGCCACCCTCGGTCCGCTGCTCGACCAGCTGCACCTGCTCTACGGCAACGCCGAGGCGGCCACCGAGCAGTACAACGGCACCGTCGCCCGGCTCGCCGAGCAGCAGGCCACCGTGACCGACCTGCGCGGCCGGGTGGAGCGCCAGCAGAAGGCGGTGGACGCCGGCACCGACGTCGCCGCCCAGCTCGCCGCCGCCCAGTACCGCAACGGCAGCGCCTCGGCCTACGCCGAACTGCTGCTCGCCGAGGACCCGTACGAGGCGGTGACCATCGCCGAGCTGCTCGCCGAGGCCAGCCGCTCGCAGTCGGCCTTCCTGGACCACCTCAAGGCGGACCGCGCCACGCTGGCCGATCTGCAGAAGCAGGCCGAGAAGGCGCTCCAGGACTCGCAGGCGCTGGCCGTCCAGCAGGACGCCGCCAAGGCCACCGTCGCCAACCAGCTCGCCGAGGTCGAGAAGCTGGTCACCTCGCTGACCGGGGCCCAGCGCACCGAGCTGGCCGCACTGGAGAAGGCCCAGGCCGACCAGTCCCAGCTGGCCTTCCTCGCCTCCGGAGCGCTCGGCAAGGGCGAGCGCACCCCCTCGCAGGCCGGCCGCGCGGCGGTGGCGTACGCGCTGGCGCAGCTCGGCAAGCCCTACGTCTGGGGCGGCGCCGGGCCGGACGTCTTCGACTGCTCGGGGCTGACCTCGCAGGCCTGGCTGCACGCCGGCCGGCCGGTGCCGCGCACCAGCCAGGAGCAGTGGGCCCAGCTCCAGCACGTGGCGCTGAACCAGCTGCGCCCGGGCGACCTGGTCGTCTACTACGCGGGTGCCACCCACATCGCCCTGTACATCGGCGGCGGCCTGGTCGTGCAGGCACCGCGCCCCGGCGCCGTCATCAAGGTGTCGCCGATCGGGTCGATGCCGATCCTCGGCGCCGTCCGCCCCGACCCGGAGACCGCGGCCGACGACCAGGGCGGCGTCTGGAAGGTGCCGGACCTCCCCGCGGGCTGGGACACCGCCACCCCGATCGCGCCGTCCCCGCCGGCCACCCTGCCGCCCGTGGTGCCCGCGCCGGGCACCACCACGCCGCCCACCACGCCCCCGGGCACCGCCGGCCCGACGACCTCGCCGACCGACCCCGCCACCGGGACCCCGAGCGGTACGCCGTCCGGCTCCGGCACCCCGACGGACCCGGGGACGCCCTCGGGCACCGGGACCCCGTCCGGGACGGGCACCCCGTCCGGCACCGGCAGCCCGTCCGGGACGGGTACGCCGTCCACCGCCACGCCGGACCCGTCCGCGACCGCGCCGTCCGCCCCGGGCACCACCGCATCCTCCGCCGCGCCGACCTCGGCCCCGGCGCAGCCGGAGAGCGCCTCGGCCTCCGCCTCCGGCGTGCGCTGAGCCGGCACCGCGACTCCTGGCCGCACCCCTCGGCCGCACCCCACGAGGGGTGCGGCCGGGCCCCGCGGGTCAGGCGCCGGGCAGGCCGCTGTCGGGCTCGAAGCGCACCACGACCGCCTTCGAGGTGGGGGTGTTGCTGATGTCGGCGGTCGAGTCCAGCGGCACCAGGACGTTGGTCTCCGGGTAGTAGGCCGCCGCGCCGCCCAGGGCCACCGGGTAGTGCACCACCATGAAGTGCGGGGCCCGGCGCTCCACGCCGTCCCGCCACTCGCTCACCAGGTCGACGTAGCCGCCCTCGGCCAGGCCCAGCGCGGCGGCGTCGGCCGGGTTCACCAGCACCACCCGGCGCCCGCCGGTGATGCCGCGGTAGCGGTCGTCCAGGCCGTAGATCGTGGTGTTGTACTGGTCGTGCGAGCGCAGCGTCTGCAGCAGCAGCCGGCCCGCCGGCACCTCGGGCGCGGTCAGCGGGTTGACGCTGAAGTTGGCCTTCCCGGTGGTGGTGGGGAAGGAACGGCTGTCGCGCGGGCCGTGCGGCAGGGCGAAGCCGCCGGGGCGGCGGACCTTCTCGTTGAAGTCCTCGAAGCCGGGCACGACCCGGGCGATCCGGTCCCGGACGCTGTCGTAGTCGTCCGCGAAGTCCTCCCAGGGCGTGCTGTCCTGCGGGCCGAGCGTGGCCCGGGCCAGCCGGCAGACGATCGCCACCTCGGAGAGCAGCCCGCGGGCCGGCGGCCGCAGCCCGCCGCGCGAGGAGTGCACCATGCCCATCGAGTCCTCGACGCTGACGAACTGCGCACCCTTGGCGGTGACGTCCCGGTCGGTGCGGCCGAGGGTGGGCAGGATCAGGGCGCGGGCGCCGGTGACCACGTGCGAGCGGTTCAGCTTGGTCGAGACGTGCACGGTGAGCCGGCAGCGGCGCATCGCGGCCTCGGTGACGTCGGTGTCCGGCGTGGCCGCGACGAAGTTGCCGCCCATCGCGAAGAACACCCGCACCCGGCCGTCCCGCATCGCCCGGATGGTGTCCACCGCGTCGAACCCGTGCTCGCGCGGCGGCTCGAAGGCGAACTCCTTGCCCAGCGCGTCCAGGAAGGCCCCGGACGGGCGCTCGAAGATGCCCATCGTCCGGTCGCCCTGGACGTTGCTGTGCCCGCGCACGGGGCAGACCCCGGCGCCGGGGCGGCCGATGTTGCCGCGCAGCAGCAGGAAGTTGACCACCTCGCGGATGGTCGGCACGGCGTGCTTGTGCTGGGTCAGGCCCATCGCCCAGCAGACGATGACCCGGCGGGAGGAGAGCACCATCGAGGCGAGTTCCTCGATCTGCCCGTACGGCAGGCCGGTGGCGGCGAGCACCGCCTCGCGGTCGGTGGTGCGGGCGTCGGCCGCCCACTCCTCGAAGCCCAGGCAGTGCTGCTGGAGGAATTCGTGGTCCAGCACGTTGCCGTGCTTCTCCTCGGCGGCCAGCAGCAGCTGGTTGACCGCCCGGAACAGGGCCAGGTCGCCGCCGAGCCGGATCTGCAGGAACAGGTCGGTGAGCTTGGTGCCGTGGCCGGCCAGCCCGCGGGCGTTCTGCGGGTTCTTGAACCGCTCCAGGCCGGCCTCGGGCAGCGGGTTCACGCTGACGATCTTCGCGCCGGCCCGCTTGGCCCGCTCCAGGGCGGAGAGCATCCGGGGGTGGTTGGTGCCCGGGTTCTGGCCCGCCACGATGATCAGGTCGGCCTGGTGGAGGTCCTTCAGGCTGACGCTGCCCTTGCCCACGCCCAGCGTCTCCACCAGTGCCGAGCCGGAGGACTCGTGGCACATGTTGGAGCAGTCCGGCAGGTTGTTGGTGCCGAGGCGGCGGGCGAACAGCTGGTAGGCGAAGGCGGCCTCGTTGCTGGTCCGGCCGGAGGTGTAGAAGGCCGCGCCGTCCGGGGTGTCCAGCGCCTTCAGCTCCTCGGCGACGATCGCGAACGCGCGCTCCCAGGAGACCGGCGTGTAGTGCGTGCCGCCCTCGTCCAGCAGCATCGGCTCGGTGAGCCGGCCCTGCTGGCCGAGCCAGTAGCCGGAGCGCTCCGCCAGCTCCGCGACCGGGTGCGCGGCGAAGAACCCGGCGGTGATCCGCCGTTCGGTGGCCTCCTCGGCGACCGCCTTGGCGCCGTTCTCGCAGAACTCGGCGGCGTGCGTCTTCCCCGGCTCGGGCCAGGCGCAGCCGGGGCAGTCGAAGCCGTCCGGCTGGTTGACCTTGCCGAGGGTGGCCAGGGTGCGGCGGGCGCCCATCTGCTCGGTGGCCATCCGCAGGCTGTGGCCCACGGCCGGCAGCCCCGCCGCCGCGTGCTGCGGGGCCGACACCTGCGGGGCGTCCTGGGCCGGGTCGTCCTGCGGGGCCTGCTTCGCCATGACTGGCACCTCCGGATCGTGCGGGCCGCCTCGTCGCCTGCCCGTCCTCCCATCCTTCCACTCGCCCCGCCATGGTCGAACGACTGCCCGCCAAGGTCGAACGGCTGTCCGGCCGGGGGTGTGGGGCGGCCTCCCCGGGGCGGGCGGCTGGAGCGGGCCCGGCGCGGCGGGACAGAATGTGCGGTGCCGACCGACGCAGAGGAGCCGTGGACCATGCCGCTGAGCGGACCCGCACCGGAACCGCCGGGCGCCTACGGGCCGCCGCCGGCCGTACCGCCGGTGCCGCCGGCCGTGCCCCCGGTGCCGCCGGCCGTACCGCCGGTTCCGCCCGTGCCCGGGCCTGGCCCCGTGCCCGGGCCTGGCCCCGTGCCCGGGCCCGCGCTCGTCGCGCCGGTGTCCGTCGACGGTGCCCGGGCGGAGCTGCTGCGGCAGCGGGAGGAGGCCCGGCGGGCCGAGCCGGCCGTGGCCGCGGGGATGCTGGAGGGGACGGCCCGGGAGATGGTCGCCCGGCTCGGCCGGTACGACCGGGACACCCTGACCACCTGGCGCGAGCTGGCCTGGTACCGGGACGCGGCGGGCGACCCGGCCGGCGCGCTGCACCTCCTGGGGCTGGTCGTCCCCGACCTGATGCAGGCGCTCGGGCCGGCCGACCCCGACACCCTCCAGGCCCGCTTCGAGCTGGCCGTGCTCACCGGCACCGCGGGCCACCCGCAGGCCGCCGCCCAGCAGCTGCACGCCCTGATCCCCCAGCTGGCCGCCACGCTCGGCCCCTACGACGAGCGGGTGCTGAAGGCGCAGCACGACCTGGCCCTGCAGGTCGCCGACACCGGGGACGTGCCCGGGGCCCTGCACCAGCTGAGGCTGCTGGTGCCGCTGGTGCAGCAGATGCTGGGCGAGGGGCATCCGCTGCTCGGTGAGGTCCGGCTGGACCTCGGCCGCTACGCCGAGCTCTGGGGCCTGACCCCGGCCGGCCGGGCCACCGGGCTGGGCTGGGTCGAGGCGGTGGCGATGGTCCACCGGCTGCTGGTCTGGGACTTCGAGACCGACCAGGAGGCCGACGCCAGCCTGCGCGAACTCGAACGACGCACCGGGACCAAGGACTTGATGGACCGGATCTTCCTCGCTCCGGAGCACCTCACGGCCGAGCAGGTGGCCGCCGCGGCCTTCGGCGTGCCGGGAGGAGCCCCGCCGATGACGCCGCCCCCGCTCGCCGCCTACTGACGGCCCGAGGCGGCCGCGGCCGCCAGGTCGCCCGCGCCCTGCCGGATTGCGGGGCCCGGCGGCGGTCCGGGGTCGGCGCCGGCCAGGTCGCGCAGGATGGCCCGGGCGGCCGCGTCGTTCTGGCGGAAGCCGGGCGAGTCGGTGCGCGGCCGGGCGAAGGCGGCGGCCGCCCGCAGGCTGGTGTGCGGGCCGAGCGCGGTGCGCCGCGGGTGCGGGGCGCCGCCGAGCGACGGGTCCAGGATGCGGCTGTCCGCGGGCGAGATGGTCAGCAGGCCCGATCGGTGGGTGTGCTCCGCGTCGTCGACCACCTCCTCGGCGATCCGGCCGTCCCGGTGCAGCTGCCGCAGCACCGGGTCCCGGGTGCGGCCCAGGTCGTGCTTGGGGAGGTAGCCCTCCACCAGGGCGGTGGCGGTGACGGTGTGCCCGGGCACGGTCGGGCTGCTCGCGCGGAAGGTGCCGGTGGCCTCGTCCGCCTCGACCCGGATGCCGGCCCCCAGGAAGCGCACCACCCCGGCCTCCGAGAGGGCGAGCAGCTGGCGCAGCCGGAACCCCGGCGGGCCGGAGGCGAGGTAGCTGAAGAAGCCGAACCACCACTCGTCCAGCTCCTCGCCCACCGCCCGTGCGGTGAGCCGTCCGGAGGCCATCACCCGGGGCAGCTGGCCGAAGAGCGACAGCAGGGCGAGGAAGGCGCCGAGGTCGGCGCTGTGCGCCGGATCGGCGCGGCGGTCGGCGTCCTCGGTGATGTAGGCGCGCAGGTGCCGCTGGAGGGCCTCGGGGGAGTCGAGCTCCAGCCCGGCCAGCGGGTGGTCCAGGCGTTCGAAGTCCAGCCGGTCGGCGGGGTCGGGGACGGCGGCCGCGGTCAGCCGGGCCAGGGTGGGCGAGTACCAGTCGAGCCGCTCGTAGGCGGCGAGGAAGTCCGCCCAGCTCACCGTGGTGCGCTCGGGGTGGGCGTGGAACAGCTCGTGGTAGTGCCCGAAGCCGATCTCCTTGGCCATCAACGGCCAGAAGTCCCGGCGGAGTTCGAGTGGTCCCGGCCGGGCCAGGACGTCGTCCACCGCGGCCCGGTCGAAGAACCGGGGGAGCGGGGCGGGCGGGCCCTGCAGCCGGTAGTCGGTCTTGGAGTGGTACGGCACGCCGCGCCGCGAGCCGACGTGGATCACCGGCTCCCGGCCGGACGGGTGGTAGACCAGGCCGGCGCCGGTCTCCTCGAAGCGCCCGCCGCGGCCCTCGGTGAGCATCGACGTCAGGTCGACGAAGGCGAGGCCGAACCCGCGCAGGATCAGGTGTTCGCCGGGGGCCACCGGCGACAGGTCGGCGTCGGCGGAGTAGGCCGGGGCCAGGTGGAACCGGCCGTGCCGGGCGGCGAACCGGGCCATCGGCGCGTGGCGCGGGTCGGGGGCGGAGTCCAGGTGGCCGATGGTGAGGGCGACGTGGTCGGCGCTCAGGGTGCGGCCGGTGAGCCGGACCAGCTGCGGCCCGTCGGCCGGGCCGGTCAGCTCCTGGGCGGTGTCGCGGTGCAGGCTCACCGTGACGTGCGGCGGCAGGTCGGCCACCGCACGGCGCAACACCCAGTCCAGGTAGGCGCTCTGGGCCCGGCGGGTGGGGAAGTCGGTCGGCGCCAGGGAGCGCAGCTCCGCCCGGACGTCCGGGTCGTCCGGCTCCCGGTAGGGCGCGAACTCCTCGCTGCGGGCGGCCCATTCGGCCAGCGACGGCCCCGGCCGGACCGGCCCCTCGATGGTCGAGCGCTCGTCGGTGAACATCGTGACGTCCTCGGCCATCGAGTTCATCCGCAGCAGCGGCGACTGCTCGTACCGCCAGATCCGCCCGGCGCCCGGCGGGTAGGGGTCCACCAGGTGGATGTGCAACGGCCTTTCGGCGGGCAGGAGTTCGGCCGCGTTGGCGGCTATCCGCTCCAGCAGGCCGGTGCCCCGCGGCCCGGCGCCGACGATCACCAGGGTGCTCACCGGACCTCCCCGGGGGCGTCCACGCGTCCCTGCAGCCGGCGCAGGCCGGCCCGGGCCCGCTGCAGCGGGGTCGGCGGCAGGCCCTCGCGGGTCGAGCCGCGGGCGTAGTGGCGCTCGACGTAGTACTGCCCGGCCGACAGCACGGTGGTGACCACCAGGTACCAGATGGTGGCGACCACCAGCATCGGGATCACCTGGTACGTCTGGTTGTAGACCAGCTGGACGGAGTAGAGCAGGTCGGAGACGGCCAGCACGCTCACGATGCTGGTGCCCTTCAGGGCGCTGATCAGCATGTTGCCGGCGGTCGGCACGATCGAGCGCATGGCCTGCGGGATGACGATCCGGCGCAGCACCCGGCCCCGGCCGAGCCCGAGCGCCTGCGCGGCCTCCAGCTGCCCCCGGTCGACGGAGAGGATGCCCCCGCGCACCACCTCGGCGGCGTAGGCGGCCTCCAGCAGGGTCAGGCCGATCACCGCGGTGAGGGTCGGGCCGAGCAGGTTGACCGTCCGGAAGGTGATGAACTCCGGGCCGAACGGGATGCCCAGGCCCAGGGTCGGGTAGAGCGCGCCGATGTTGAAGAAGAACAGCAGCTGGACCAGGGGCGGGGTGGAGCGGAAGAGCCAGATGTAGCCCCAGCTGAGGGTGCGGAGCACCGGGTTGGCGGAGAGCCGCATGGTGGCCAGCACGGTGCCGAGCACGAACCCGAGGGAGAGGGTGGCGGCGGTCAGCCAGAGGGTGAGGACGAGCCCGTCCAGGACCGAGGTGGAGGTGAAGTACGCGGCCACCACGTCCCATTGGAACGCCTTGTTGCGGATCACCGAGTTCACGGCCATGGCGAGCAGCAGCAGCGCGGCCGCCGCGGACACCCACTGCCAGGGGCGCCGGCGGGCGACCACCGGGGCGTCGGCCGGCGGGTCGGTGAGGACGGCCGTGCCGGGGGTGCCCGGGGTGCCGGCCGTGGCGTCGGGAGCCCCGGCGGGCGTCTCCGGTGCGGCGGCGGGACGGGTGTCCGGGGCCGGCGGTGCGGCCGGGGTCTTGCTGAGCGGGGGCGGTCCGGACGGGGGCAGGACGTCCTGCGGCGTGGCCATGAGGCGGGCTCCAGGCGGGGAGGTGCGGGCAGGCGGGCGTCGTCACGTCTTGCCGTCGCGCGTACCGCGTCCCTCAACGCGGCCGGCGTGCACTCACTCCGGATGGATCGTACGTGTGCACGATCGGTCGCTGTCAAGGGCAATGTCGTGGCACATCGTCAGAACCTTTACCCGGAAGCCGGATTGTGGAGGAATCGCGATCGTTCCGAGTGCGACCCCGGCCGAGGTCCGCCCGGGTCCCGCCGTCGGCGCGACCCGGATCGGCCGGGAGGCGGGGAATGGACGGTGGTTGACGAACTCCACCATTCACTGCTCAACTTGCCCCATGTACGCCGAGCAGCCCCTGGTCACCCGCGACCACATCGACTTCGGTCGGGTGTGGTCCGCGGCGTGTTGCGGCTGACCCGGCAGCGGGCCCTCTGACCGGCCCTTCTCTCTCTTCGGAGACCCCTCCCTCGGTGCCCCGACGCGGGCCGGGAAGCCGTCCGTAGCCGACGGTTCACAAGGCGCACGCTGCCGCCTCCTCACTCCAGTCCCACCCCCGTCACGCGTTGCCGCCGTTTCCGCAGGCCGTCCCGCCCGCTCCCCGCCGCACCCACGACAGCCGCCATCCCGCCAGCCGGGCCCGCGCCCTGGGCCGCTCCCGTCCTCCCGCCGCTCCCGCCAGACCGCTCCCGCCTGCCCCAACGCGTCGCCGGCCCCGGCCACGCGGTGCCCCGTCGTACCCGGATCCGCCCCCGGACCCGTCCGCACAGTCCGCGAACCTCCTTGCGCGCCATGGGTGCTGGGGTTCGCACCGCCCCACCGCGGCCACCCCCGCAGAGAACGAAAGGTCAGCACCATGCCCGTCGAATTCCTCGGTATCGCCGCCACCGGAGACGGTTCGGAGACCACGCCCCGGACCACCGCCGCCTTCGACCGCGACTACACCCTGCGCCTGGCCCGGGCCCACGAGGACAACGGCTGGGACCGCGTCCTGTTCGCCTACGCCGCCGGTGCCCCGGACCCGGCGCCGGCCGCCGCGTACATCGCCGCGAGGCTCGACCGGCTGCAGATCCTGCTCGCCCACCGGCCGAACGTCTCCTACCCGACCTTCGCCGCCAAGACCTTCGCCACCCTCGACCGGATCAGCGACGGCCGGCTCACCGTGCACTTCATCACCGGCGGCAACGACCACGAGCAGCAGCGCGAGGGCGACTTCCTGACCAAGGACCAGCGCTACGACCGGACCCGCGAGTACATCCGGATCGTCAAGCAGGCCTGGACCAGCCAGGAGGCCTTCGACCACGAGGGCGAGTACTACCGCTTCAACGACTTCGTCTCCGACGTCTTCCCCGTCCAGTCGCCGCGCCCGGGCGTCTCCTTCGGCGGCAGCTCGCCCGCCGCCTACGCGGCCGGCGGGGCCGAGGCGGACATCTACTGCCTCTGGGGCGAGCCGCTGGCGCAGACCGCCGAGCAGATCGAGACGGTGCGGGCCGCCGCCCGCGCCGCCGGGCGCACCGACCTGCCGCGGATCCAGGTCGCCTTCCGGCCGATCATCGCGCCGACCGAGGAGCTGGCCTGGGAGAAGGCCTACCGGACGGTCGACGCCATCCAGGAGCGCCGGCGCTCCGGCGCGTTCGCCCGCCGGCAGCCGGCCGGCGCCCCCGGCAGCGCCCCGGCACCGGAGAACACCGGCTCCCAGCGGCTGCTCGCGATCGCCGAGGCCGGCGAGCGCTACGACCGCGCCCTGTGGACGCCGACCGCCGCCGCTACCGGCGGGGCGGGCAACTCCAACGCGCTGGTCGGCACCCCGGAGACGGTCGCGCAGGCCCTGCTCGACTACTACGACCTGGGCGTGGACATCCTCTCCGCGCGCGGCTACGCCCTGCTCGACGACGCCGTCGACTTCGGCCGGTACGTCATCCCGATCGTCCGCGAGGAGGTGGCCAAGCGCGATGCGGAGAAGGCCGCCCGGCTGGAGCGGGCCGAGCGGGACCGGCACCAGCTGATCGCGGTCCAGGCATGAGAGCCGCGGCCGGCGGCCCGGGCCGCCGCCGGCCCCGACCGCCGGCCCGGGAACCCGCGCACCCGCTCCGCCGTACCTCCCCGGCCCCCTGCCCGGACTCCCGCTGCCCGGACACCAGCCCGACCGCCCGCCCGACTTACCGCCCGACTGACCTCCTGATCTCCGGACTTCACCGAAAGGCGCCATCCCTGTGAGAGCCACCAACCGCCGACGCGGCCTGCTCGCCGCCACCGCCCTGCTCCCGGTGCTGGCCCTGAGCGCCTGCGGCTCCGACCCGGCCGCCCCGGCGAAGCCGGCCGCCGCCGCCGCCGGGATCGCGCCCGACCAGGACGTCGTGTCCGCGGTGGCCAAGGTCGACAGCATCGCCGCGCTGCTGCCGGAGGAGATCCGCAAGGCGGGCACCGTCAAGGTCGGCAGCGCGATCGGCACCCCGCCGACCGCGTACTACCCGGACCAGGCGACCAAGAAGCCGGCCGGCATCGACATCGACTTCACCGACGCCGTCGGCAAGGTGCTCGGGGTCGCGGTCGAGCGCGAGGACGCGAAGTTCGAGACCATCCTGCCCGCCCTGGACAGCGGCAAGTACGACTTCGGCACCGGCAACTTCGGCGTCACCACGGCCCGGCTGAAGACCATCGACTTCGTCACCTACATCGACGACGGCCAGGGCTTCGCGGTCAAGAAGGACAACACCACCGTCCAGGCGGTGACCGAGGTCGGCCAGCTCTGCGGGCTGACCGTCGGGGTCGGGGCCGGCACCACCTTCGAGACCACGCTCAACAGCAAGAAGAACGTCTGCGCCGACGCGGGCAAGAAGCCGTACGAGGTGAAGGCCTTCTCCGACAACGGCGCCATCCTCACCGGCCTGCAGCAGGGCCGGATCGACATCGTGATGTCGACCATCAACGGCCTGCGGTACCAGGCCGCCCAGGAGAGCGCCGGGACGAAGTTCCTCGGCGAGTTCCACCGGCTGGACGTCGGGTTCGCCTTCAAGAAGGGCTCCGCGCTGACGCCCGCCTTCCAGGGCGCGGTCAACCAGCTGATCAAGGACGGCACCTACGACCGGATCCTGAAGAAGTGGGGGGTCGCCGACTCCGCGATCAAGGAATCCCTGATCAGCCCGCCCGAGCACCCGTGATCCCGTGTCAGCGCTTCGGAGGAATCCCCCCATGACCGCCACCACCGGCACCGCGTCCGGCACCGGGAGAACCGGGGACCCGGGTACGCCCGCGGAGCCCGGCACGCCCGCAGAACCCGTCACCGCGGCCGGCCCCGGGCCCGCCGCGGAGCACATCGACGCCGCCGGGGCCGGCGCCGCGCCCGTCCTCGTCCGCAAGGAGCCGCCCGCAACGGCCGTCCTCGAACGCGAGGAGAAGCCCGCCGGGTCGCCGGACGACCCGGAGAACCTGCGGATCGTCCCGGCCCGCCACCCCTGGCGCTGGGCGGCCGGCGTCCTCGCCCTCGTCGTGCTGGCCCAGTTCGTCCACGGCCTGGCCACCAACCCCGGCTGGGACTGGCCCACCTTCCGGGCCTTCTTCAGCACCACCACGATCCTGCGCTCCGTCTGGATCACCCTCCAACTGACCTTCTACGGAACGGCCCTGGGCTTCCTGCTGGGTGCGGGGGTGGCCGCCCTGCGGCTCTCCCGCAGCCCGATCCTGCAGACCATCGGCTGGGCGTACATCTGGGCCTTCCGGTCCATCCCGCTGATCGTCCAGCTGGTGTTCTGGTTCAACCTCTCCTACCTCTACAAGCGCCTCGGGGTGGGCATCCCGTTCGGGCCGACCGTGTGGTCCTTCGACACCATCGGCGTTCTCGGCGCGATGGGCGCCGCCGTGCTCGGCCTCGCCCTGCACCAGGCCGCGTACGCCGCCGAGATCATCCGCGGCGGCATCATCGCCGTCGACGGGGGCCAGCTGGAGGCCGCCTCCGCGCTGGGCATCCCCCGGTTCCGGCAGGCCTGGCGGATCGTCCTGCCGCAGGCCATGCGGGGGATCCTGCCGGCCGCCGCCAACGAGGTCATCTCGCTGTTCAAGGGCACCTCGATCGTCTACGTGATGGCGATCGGCGAACTCTTCTACCAGGTCCAGGTGATCTACGGCCGCACCGGCCGGGTGGTGCCGCTGCTGATGGTCGCCACCGTCTGGTACATCCTGCTGACCACGCTGCTCTCGATCGGCCAGTACTACGTCGAGCGCTACTTCGCCCGGGGCGCGCAGCGCACCCCGCCGCCCACCCCGCTGCAGCGGGCCCGCGGCTTCGTCCGGAACATCCAGGCCACCCGGCGCACCCCGCCGGCCGGCCGCCCCGCGCCGTCCCTCGGAGGCCGCTCATGACCACGACCACCAGCGACGCCATGGTGCAGGTCCGGGGCGTGCACAAGCGCTTCGGCGCCCTGGAGGTGCTGCGCGGCGTCGACCTGGTCGTCCCGGCCGGCTCGGTGACGGTGGTGCTCGGGCCGTCCGGCTCGGGCAAGTCCACCCTGCTGCGCGCCATCAACCACCTGGAGAAGGTCGACCGCGGCTTCGTGGCGATCGACGGGGAGCTGATCGGCTACCGGCGCTCGGGCGGCAAGCTGCACGAGTTGAAGGAACGCGAGGTGCTGCGCCAGCGCACCGGCATCGGCTTCGTGTTCCAGAACTTCAACCTCTTCCCGCACCTGACGGTGCTGGAGAACATCGTCGAGGCGCCGGTGAGCGCGCTGCGGCAGCCGAAGGCCGAGGCCCGCCGGGCCGCGCTGGCGCTGCTCGCCCGGGTGGGCCTGTCGGACAAGGCGGACGCCTACCCGCGCCAGCTGTCCGGGGGGCAGCAGCAGCGGGTGGCGATCGCCCGGGCGCTCGCGCTGGAGCCCAAGGTGCTGCTGTTCGACGAGCCGACCTCGGCGCTCGACCCGGAGCTGGTCGGCGAGGTGCTCGACGTGATCAAGGACCTGGCGCGCACCGGCACCACCATGATCGTGGTGACGCACGAGATCGGCTTCGCCCGCGAGGTGGCCGACACGGTGGTCTTCATGGACGGCGGGCTGGTCGTCGAGCAGGGCCCGCCCGCCGCGGTGCTGGACGACCCGCAGCACGAGCGCACCCGCGCCTTCCTCTCCAAGGTCCTGTAGGCCCCGGCCCCTCCGGCCCTGCTCCCTCCGGCCCTGCTCCCGCAGGTCCTGGCCCGCTGGATCCCGGTCCGTCGGCCCTTCGTCCGGCCGGCCCTGCCCGGGGCCGGCCGGACCGGCCCCGGACCTCCCCCGACCGCGCCGCCAGGACCCGGCCCGCCCCGGGCCCCGAAAACCCTGCCCTCGTAAGGAGTTCCGCCATGTCCCTGCCCCGCCGCGCCCTGTTGGCCGCCGCCCCGCTCGCCGCCCTCCTCACCCTGTCCGCCTGCGGCAGTTCCCCGGGCGCGGCCGCCGACCTCGCCGCGCCCAAGGGGACGGCCGCCCCGAACGGCGTCTCGGTGAACCTCACGCCGGAGCAGAACCGGGTCACCACGCCGAAGGTGGACGCCATCGCGGCGCTCGTCCCGGAGGAGATCAGAAAGAAGGGCACCCTGTCGGTCGTCGAATCGCTGGTCACCGTGCCGCCGCTGGCCTTCTACGCCAACGACGACAAGACCGTCATCGGCGTCGAGCCGGACGTCGCCTCCCTGGTCGGCAACGTGCTCGGCCTGAAGGTCGAGTTCAGCCCCGTCTCCTGGGAGAACATCTTCGTCGGCCTGGACAGCGGCAAGTACGACGTCGGGTTCAGCAACATCACCGTCACCGAGGCGCGCAAGGAGAAGTACGACTTCGCCACCTACCGGCTGGACATCCTCGGCTTCGAGGCCAAGAAGGGCGGCAGCTGGAAGGTCACCGGGCCCAAGGACGTGGCCGGCCACACCATCGCCGTCACCTCCGGCACCAACCAGGAGAAGCTGCTGGTCTCCTGGAACGAGGAGAACGTCAAGGCCGGTCTCAAGCCGGTGGACATCAAGTACTACCAGAACTCCACCGACTACTACCTGGCGCTGTCCTCCGGCCGGATCGACGCCTACCTCGGCCCCAACCCGACCGCGGCCTTCCACGCCGTCCAGACCGGCGAGACCGAGGTGATCGGCACCTACTCGGGTGGCGGCGCCGACGTCCTCGGCAAGATCGCGGCGACCACCAAGAAGGACAACGGGCTGGTGAAGGCCCTCAACCAGGCCCTGGACGAGATCATCAAGAACGGTACCTACGGGCAGGCGCTGAAGCGCTGGGGCCTGGACAACGAGGGCGTGAAGGCCTCCGAGATCAACCCGCCCGGGCTGCCCAAGGTCGCCCCCTAGGGCGGGTGCGAGGCCCGGGCGCGAGGCCCGGCGGACGGGGGCGACGGACGGGTGCGCGGGGCCGGTGCGGCCGGCCGGGCGCATCCGGCCGGGCGGCGGGTCGCGACCCGTCCGCCGCCCGCCGGGCCGCCCCCACCGCTATCGTGAAACTCGTTCGAATCGGGCGGAGTTGGGGGCGGTCATGCAGGTCGGGGACGTACTGGACAGTCGCTACCGAATGGTGCGCAGGATCGGCCGCGGCGGCTTCGGGGTGGTCTGGGAGGCCTTCGACGCCAAGGTCGGACGCCCGGTCGCGGTCAAGGTGATCTCCGAGGAGAACGCCGCCGACGAGCGGGAGGTGCGGCGCTTCGTCGCCGAGGCCCGTACCGTCGGCAATCTCCCGCACCCGCACATCGTGACCCTCTACGACCTGGGGGAGGTCCGGGACGGCGGCTTCGCCACCCACTACCTGGTGATGGAGCTGGTGCGGGGCCGTTCGCTGGCGGAGGTCCTCAAGGACGGCGTGCCGGAGCGGGGGCTCGCCCTGCGCTGGGCCGGGCAGGTCTGCGGCGCGCTGGACGCGGCCCACCGCGCGGGCGTGGTGCACCGCGACATCAAGCCCGAGAACATCATGATCACCGTGGACGACGAGGCCAAGGTCCTGGACTTCGGCATCGCCCGCCTGGAGACCCAGGCGGCCGGTCTCACCAGCACCGGCAGTGTGATCGGCAGCCCGCACTACCTGTCGCCCGAGCGCTGGTCGGGCGGGGCGGTGGACGGCCGCGCCGACCTCTACGCGCTCGGCTGCGTGCTCTACCAGCTCTGCTCCGGCCAGAAGCCGTTCCGGGCCGACAACGCCGTCACCCTGATGTACCAGCACCTCAACGAGACGCCCGCGGCTCCGCCCGGTGCGGGCCCCGAACTCGCGGCGCTGATCCTCCAGTTGCTCGCCAAGGATCCGGCCGGCCGGCCCGCCGACGCGGCCGAGGTCCGCCGCCGGCTGGTGGCGGTCGAGGCCGGGCCGGCGCCGGCCGGTCCGAGCCCGGAGGAGCTGCGGGAGCGGGCCGACCAGGCCTGGGCGCGCGGCGCCGACGGGAACGCCGGCGAGGCCGTCCAGCTGCTGCGGCAGGTGCTGCCCGAGTTCGCCAGGGTCTGCGGCCCGGCCGATCCGCGCACCCTGCGGACCTGCCACGACCTCGCGCTCTGGCTCGCCCGCTCCGGTGAACTGCTGCTCGCCGTCGACCTGTTGCGCGAGCTGGCGGCGCCGCCGGCCGGAGCGCCGGGGGCCGGCCCGACCGGTCCGGACGCGCGGGCCGACGCCGCCCGCGACCTGGCCCGCTGGGAGCGCGAACTCGCCCGCCGCGGCCCGGTCGGCGGTGCGGCGGCCGGTGGAGCGGCGGAGTCCGGCCGGGGAGCCGGCGGCGGCACGTCCGCCCTCGGTACCGTCCTGCTCGGTGCCGCGCCGCCCCGCGGCCCGCGGCACGGCTGACCCGCCGGCGGCGCCGTCCCGCCGCCTCACCAGTCCTGCGGGATCCGCTCCAGCACACCCTCGCCGAAGACTTCGTACAGCGGCAGCGTCTCCAGGTGGACGTACCCGATGTGGCAGTCGCAGACGGCCAGTTCGCAAGGCCGCGGGCCGAGCGCGGCGCGGTAGGAGCCGTCGTACAGGTTGCCCAGTTCGGTGCGGACGAAGTGGCAGCGCCGGACGGTGCCCGCGCCGTCCACCGAGATCACCGTGCGGCCCGTCCGGCAGGGCCGCCCGCCGCTCGGGTGCGGGGTGCGGCTGTACGCGAAGAGCGGGTCGAGGGCGGTCCAGCGGGCCGCCTCCGGGTCGGTGTAGGTGCGCCCCTCGGCCGCGTTGACCCACAGGTAGACCTCGGGCGGCAGCTCCGCGCGCAGCCGGCGGGCCGGCTCCAGGTGCTCGGGCTCGCCGACCACGCCCACGCTGTAGCGCACGCCCAGCGCGGTGAGCTCCCGGCACTTCGCCAGGAACCGCTCGTGGGTGACCTCGCCCGGGTGGTACGTCGCCCAGAGCGCGAGGGTGCCGAGGTCGGCGTCGGCCAGCCAGTCGGTGCGGAAGCTGAGGTTGGTCTGGATCGCCACCCGCCGCACGTGCGGCAGCCGGCTCAGCCGGGCCAGCGTCTCGCGGTACCAGGAGCGGACCAGCCCCTCGCCCCACGGGGTGAACAGCAGCGAGAGGGTGTCGCCGCGCTGACCGGTGGCCCAGCCGGCGAACCGCTCCAGCGCGGCCCGGTCGGCGCGCAGCTGGTCGGGGGTGTCCCGCCGCTTGCCGAAGGGGCAGTAGGGGCAGTCGTAGTCGCAGGAGGCCAGCGGGCCCCGGTACAGGATCGTCAGGTCCAGGGGCGCGGAGGCGGGCGGGCCGGGTGCGGGGGCGCCCCGGTCGGCCGGCGGCCGGAAGGCCGGCATGCCGAGGTCGGCCGGCGGACGGGACCGGGGCATGCCCGGGCCGGCCGGCGGGTGCCCGCTCACTTCGCCTCGTAGGCGGCCATCAGGTCGCGCACGGCGGGGGAGAAGAGGTCCGGGCCGACGGCGTCCGAGTGGGCCAGGCCCTCGGGGGTGAGCCGGAGCCGGCCGGGGGCGTCGGCGAGCCGGCCGGCCGCCCGCAGCGCGGCCAGCTCGGCGGCGAAGTCGTCCGTCACGGCGGTGCCGAACCGCCGCCGGTAGTCGGTGAGGTCCAGCCCCTCGGCCTGCAGCAGGGACTGCACCAGGTGGCGCCGGCGGGCCTCCCCGCCGTCCATCCGGTGGCCGTACTCGGCATGCCCGAAGTCGGTGGTGGAGACGTAGTCGTCGATGATCGAGCGGACCTGGGTGGCGTCCACCGCGTAGTCGAAGGAGTAGTGCAGGCCCGCGGTGTAGGAGCGGGAGCCGCAGCCCAGGCCCACCATGCCGTCGCTCTGGCAGCTGTACTCGTCGGTGCCGGCCTGGGGCGAGCCGGCCCGGCGGAACATCCGCATCGAGACCTGCTGGTAGCCCTGCCCGAGCAGGTGGTCCCGGCCCGTGCGGTAGAGCGTGAGGCGCTGCTCGTCCCAGGCCCGCGAGCCGTGCTCGCCGGCCCGCCGGCCGAGGCCGGTCAGCGGGCGCACGTACAGCGGGTAGAGGTACAGCTCCTCGGGCTGCCAGGCGAGGGCGGCGTCCAGCGAGCGCAGCCAGCTCGCGGGGGTCTGGCCCTCGATGCCGTAAATCAGGTCGATGTTGAGGACGGGGAAGCCGGCGGCGCGGATCCGGCCGAGCGCCGCCTCGACCGCGGCGCGCTTCTGCGGGCGGACGGCCGACTTCGCCTCCTCGTCCAGGAAGGACTGCACGCCCAGGCTGAGCCGGGTGGTGCCGCGGGCGGCGAGCACCTCCAGGCGGTCGGCGGTGGCGGTGTCCGGCGAGGCCTCCACCGAGAGCGGGACCGCCCTCAGGTCGGCGCCCATCCGCTGCTCGGCGATGTCGCACAGGCGCTCCAGCTCGGCGGCGCTCAGGTACGTCGGGGTGCCGCCGCCGAAGGCCGCGAGGGCGAACCGGGCGTCCTCGTCCAGGGCTCCGCGCACCGCGTCGGCCTGTCGCTCCAGCGCGTCCAGGTAGGCGGTGGTCAGGCCCTCGGGGCTGCCGATCCGGGTGAACAGGTTGCAGAAGCCGCAGCGCACCTCGCAGAACGGTATGTGCAGGTAGAGCGAGAGCGCGTGCTGCGGCTCGCCGGCCCACAGGTCGCGCAGCGCGGGCCGGTCCGGCAGCCGGCGGTAGGCCGTCTTGTGCGGGTAGGCGTAGACGTAGCTGCGGTAGGGGGAGTCCGCCGAGGGGACGCCGGTCAGCAGCGGCAGGGCGGTGGTCATCGGGGCTGCGTCTCCTGGGCGGTGCTGGGCAGGTGCCGGCCGGGGGCGGGCGGCTCCTGGGCGGTGCGGGGCAGGGTGAAGTGCGCGTACGGGACGGTCCAGACCACCTCGTGGCCGATCCGGTGGCCGGTGTAGCCGTCCTCGCCGTACGCCGTGCCGTGGTCGGAGCAGACGACGGCGAAGCACGGCCGGCGCCGGCTCATCGCGGCGAACAGCCGCCCGATGTGCCGGTCGACGTACTCCAGGGCGGCGGCGTGGCTGGCCCGGCTGTCGCCGTGCTCCCGGGTGGCGCCGGGCAGGTGGAACCAGTTCGGCTGGTGCAGGGCGGCCACGTTGACGAAGAGGAAGAGCGGCTGCCCGGCGGGCTGCCCGGCCGCGACCTCCTCGGCGCGGGCCACCTGCGCCTCGAAGGAGACCGGCGAGGGGACGCCGAACTCGGGCTCCCAGTGGCTCTCCTGGAACATCCCCGGCAGCACCGAGCCGAGCGGGCCCTGCTTGTTGAAGAAGCCCACGCCGCCGATGCAGACCGTCCGGTACCCGGCCGCGGCGAGTGCGGAGGGGAGGTCCGGGGTGTCGAAGACCCAGGTGCGCGGCTCGGTGGTCTCGGAGCCCGCGAAGCGGGCGGCGAACAGCCGTGGGTGCGGGCCGTCCGGGCTCGCCGGGGTCGGCAGGAATCCCGCCAGGATGGCCTGGTGGGCGGCGTAGGTGAAGCTGCCGGGGGAGTGCCGGCGCTCCCAGCGCCCGCCGGGCAGGACGGCCGCCAGGTGCGGGATGCGGCCGGCCTCGGCGAGCTCCCGGGCGACGTCGAAGCGGAGCGTGTCGAGGGTGACCAGCAGCAGGTCGTGACTGCCGACGACCTCGTTCATGTCGGGTGCCGGGGGCACGGCGTTCATCTCGGGTGCCGGGGGCACGGCCGGGGCCGGGGACGGGACGGGGTGGTTCACGGGGTGGCTCCATGGCCTGCGGCCGGGACGGCGGTACGGGGCGGGGCGGTGTCGGGGGACGGCCCGGCGCCTGCGGCCGGGCCCGGGAGGCCGGCGCCCGGGAGGTCAGTGGCCTGGAGGTCGGCGCCCGGGAGGCCAGTGATCGGGAGGCCGGCGCCTCCCGCGAGCACCGCGGCGAGCTGGGCCGCGTAGGTGTCGAGCCCTTCGGCGGGCCCGCCGGGCAGGCCGGTGAGACCGGGCAGCAGGTCGCCGAAGGCGTTCACCTCGCCGACCAGGTAGCGCCGCCAGTCGGCACCGGGCAGCACGTCCACGCCGGCGGCCGGGGAGCCGGGGAAGCACGCGGCCGCCCGCTCGGCGGTCTCCAGCAGGGCGGCCCAGTGCGGGCCGGCCGCCTCGCGGACCAGCCCGGTGTCGCCCCGGGCGCCGCCGAGATGGAGGTTGGTCATCGGGCCGGTGCTGGTGCGCACCACCAGGTGGGTGGCCCGGCCGGCGATCACCACCACCCGCAGGTCGGCCGCCCGGCCGCGCTGGGCGGACTTCGGGATCCAGCGCTCCACGTGCAGGCCGTCGGGCGCCAGCCGGTCCACGATCGCCGCGATCTCGTCCTCCTGCCGGTAGCTGCGCACCCGCAGGGAGTTGTGCAGCTCGCCGTCCCGCCAGGACACCGAGGTGGTGGCCGAGACCCGGCCGCGCGGGCCGAACTCCAGGGCCAGCACCCCGGACGCGGAGGAGCCGTGGGCGGGTTTGACGAAGACCCGGCGCAGGCCCGCCGCCGCCAGCCGCCCCTTGAGGTCCGCCCAGCCGGCGACCGGCCCCGCCGACTGGTCGAGCGCCGGCGGGACGGGCACGCCCGCGCCCGCCAGCAGCCGGTGGGTGCGGCGCTTGTCGAACATCACCGCGATCTCGGCCGGGTCGGCCAGCAGCCGCGCCCCGGGGGCGGCCCGGACCGCCCGGCCGACCCCCGTCAGCGCGGCGGTGAACCCGGCGTACCAGGCGGCCGTGCCCTCCACCCGGGTCGGCGCGTACCCCGGGCCGAGCGCGGCGCCGCGCAGCAGCCGGTCCACCGCCTCGTCCTCGCCGGGGGAGTCCACCCGCAGCAGCGTGCCCGGCTCGATCGCGTACCCGCCGCGCAGCACGTCCGACCAGGGCAGCACGGCGGGTTCGGGCAGCCCGGCGGCCCGGACGGCGGCGGCGAACAGCGTCACCCGCCGGTGGCCGGGGTTGCCCAGCACGGTGAGCCGCGGGGCGGTCGGGTCGGTGGCCGGGGCCGGTGTCATGGGCGGGCGTCGTCCGTCGGTCCTCCGGTGGGCTGACGGGTCACTCGCCGTTGGCGACGTACGGCCGGTCGTCGTCGAGGTTCTGGGTCTGGGAGAGGTCCAGCGCCGTGCCGGCCGCGCCCAGGGTGTCCTCCAGGCGCTGCCGCATCTCCTCGGAGAGGTAGTGGTGGTGCAGGTCGAGGGCGGTGAGGTGGGTGAGCGGCTGGCCGGCCAGCAGGGCGGCCGCGCCCTGGTCGCCCAGCGTGCCGAGGGCCAGGCTGAGCGTCGACAGCTGGGCCACCACCGGGGCGCCGGCCAGGGCGGCGGCCAGCTGGTCGCTGAGGTCGCTGTTCTCCAGCCCGAGGTGGCGCAGGGCGGGCAGCCGGGAGCCGTCGAGCAGCGGTGCGAGGTCCTCGACGGTGCTGTCCGCGCCGTACCACTCGGTGCCGAGCCAGAGTTCGAGCCGCTCCAGGGCGGGCAGCTCGCAGGCGCCGATCGCCTGCGCGACCGTGCCGGAGAGGCCGCCGGACTCGAAGCGCAGGGTCCGCAGGTGCTCGTGCCGCAGCGGCCGCAGGTACGGCGGCGGGACTTCGCCGTACGTCGAGTACGCACCGCGGGCGACCAGCTCCTCCAGCCGCGGGTAGGCCTCCAGCAGCGGGGTGAGGTCGGCCGGCTGGATCCAGGAGATCTCGTTCTCCTCGTACGTCACCTCGCCGAGGAACAGGCCCCGCAGTGCGGGCAGCCGCCCGGCGCTGCGCACGATCAGCGCCAGCGTCTCGGTGAGCGGGTCCATGCCGTCGTCGCCCCACCAGGAGCCGATCACCAGGGCCCGGACCTCGGTGCCGTCGACGGCGGCGAGGAAGGACTCCCAGAGCTCTTCGAAGCTCCCGTCCGCGTCGTAGTCCAGGTGGAGGCGCCAGGCGACCTCGCCGGCGGGGGGCAGCGGCTTGCCGTCGGCCAGCGCGGCCTCCACGTTGAACACGGGCAGGCCGTGGAATTCCTCGATGTGCCGGCCGATCGCCATGGCGCGTCTCCTCGGGCTGGAAGGGGGCTGACCCCTGTCTACCAGGTGCCGCCGACAGCCCTTCCGGGTGGTCCGCCCGGGCGGCGCCCGGGGCCCGTTGTCGTACCCCGCCCGTAGCGTCTGCCGTGTCGTCAAGAGGGCAGCGAGTACGGGGAGGCGCCGTGTACCGGCAGGGTGATGTGCTGATCGTTCCGGTGGAGGAGGAGGCGCTCCCGCAGCGGGTGGCCGGACTGTCCGGGCAGCCGCGGGACGCGCGCGGCCGGCTGGTGCTGGCGCTGGGCGAGGTGACCGGCCACGCGCACGCGGTGGTCGGCCCCGGTGAACTCCGCCGGGAGCCCGGCCCGTTCGCCGCCGCCTGGCTGCACCTGCCGGAGGGCGGCCGGGTGGTGCACGAGGAGCACGCCGTGATCCCGCTGCCCAAGGGCTGGTACCGGGTGGTCCGCCAGCGCGAGTACCTGCCGGGCGCCGTCCGCGTCGTGGCCGACTGAGACCGGCCGCGCACCGCCGGCCCACCCCCCCCGTACGCAGGAATCAGGAGCAGGACGATGACCCAGCAGACCGACCGGCCCGGCCGGGCCCCCGCCACCTTGCCGGCCGACCCCGCCCGGGTGGCCGCCGACTGGCGCCGGGCCGCCGTCGCCACCGCGCCCGCCGCCGACGCCCCGCGCGAGCGGGCGGCGGCCGAGCAGGCGGTCCGGGCCGCCTACCGGGCCGCCGGGCTCGCCGGACCGGCGGCCGTGGTCCGGCTGGACTCGCCGTTGCAGGCGCTCGCCGCCGCGCTGGTCCTCGGCGGCGGCGAGCAGGCCGTGCTGGCGGGGCCGGGCGCCGCGCCGGCCGCCCCGGTGTTCGAGGCCGCCCGTGCGCGGCTGGCCGCCGCCGGGGTGGTGCCGGCGGCGGGCGCGGCCGGGCCGAGCGTCCGCGAGCTGGTCCGCACGGCGCCCTGGGAGCGGGCCCGCCGGCTGGTGCACGAGCGGCTCGGCGGGGCCGGCTGGGCCCGGCTCTGGGCGCTGACCGGCGGCGAGCTGTGGCCGCAGACCCAGGCCCTGACCGGGCGGATCGAGGGCGTGCTCACCGACCGGCTGGCCCCCGAGGCCGGGGACGGCGCCGACGGCGCCGCGCGCAGGCGGGCCACCGCGGCCGTCCGCACCGTCCGGTCGGCCCTGCTGGACGCCGTGCTCGGGCAGCACGACGCGCCCTGGCTGTCGGCCTTCGACGCGGCCGGCCCAGGCTTCGACGGTGACCTCGCCGAGCTGGCGGGCCTCGCCGCGGCCGCCCGGCACGCCGGCTGGTGGTGGCCGTACGAACGGGTCGCGCTGGTCGCCGCCCGCCCGACCACGCTGCACCGGGACGAGGCTGGCCGGCTCGACCGCGCGGACGGCCCGGCGCTCGCCTACCCCGACGGGTTCGCCCTGCACGCCTGGCGCGGCATGCCGGTGCCCGAGGACTTCCTGGCCGGGCTGGGCGGCCTGACCCCCGAGCGGATCCGCGAGGAGGAGAACGCCGAGCTGCGCCGCGTCATGCTGGAGCACTACGGCTACGACCGCTACCTCGCCGACTCCGGCGCCGAGCCGCTGCACCGCGACGAGGCCGGCGTGCTCTGGCGGATCCAGCTGCCGGACGACGAGCCGGTGGTGATGGTCGAGGTGGTCAACTCGACGGCCGAGCCGGACGGCACCTTCCGGACGTACTGGCTCCGGGTGCCGCCGGCCACCCGGACGGCGCGGGCCGGGGTGGCCTGGACCTTCGGCGTCGCCGAGCAGGACTACCGCCCCGAGCGGGAGACCTGAGCCCGCCGCGGGGCCGCCCGGGGGAGGTCGCTGCCCGGCCGCCACGGCCGCCCCGAACACCGCGAGGCCCGGCCGCGCGAGGCCCGGGCAGCCTTGTCAACCGTACGGGCGACCTATTCGAGGGTCCGGGCACTTGGAGGAATTGATAGGAATTCGCCGACCCCGGCAGTCTGGTTCGCAGGTGGCAGCGGTTGATATACCTCGGATGCATAGACCGGGTGAGCTGTGCGGCCTGCCCGGTGAGATGCGACGAACCAGGTGGTGACGGTCATATGAAGCTCCTCCGTGTCGGCCTCCCCGGCGCTGAGCGCCCGGTCGTACTGGGCCAGGACGGCACCGCGTACGACCTCTCGGGCCGGACGCCCGACATCGACGGCGCCTTCCTCGCCGGGCTGGACCCGGCCGAGCTGGCCCGGGCGGTGGCCGGCGGCGCGCTGCCGGTGACCGACATCGCCGGCCAGCGGGTCGGGGCGCCGCTGGCGCGCCCGGGCAAGGTCGTCGGCATCGGCCTGAACTACCGCGACCACGCCGCCGAGGCGGGGGCGCAGATCCCCACCGAGCCGGTGGTGTTCCTCAAGCCGGCCAACACCGTGGTCGGCGCCTACGACGAGGTGCTGGTGCCGCGTGGCAGCGAGAAGACCGACTACGAGGCCGAACTGGCCATCGTGATCGGCCGGACCGGTCGCTACCTGGAGACCCACCGGGACGCGGCGGCGGTCATCGCCGGCTACACGGTGGCCAACGACGTCACCGAGCGGGCCTTCCAGTTCGAGCGCGGCGGGCAGTGGGACAAGGGCAAGTCGGCGGAGACCTTCACGCCGCTCGGGCCCTGGCTGGTGACCGCCGACGAGGTGGAGGACCCGCAGCGGCTGCCGGTGCGGACCTGGGTCAACGGCGACCTGCGGCAGAACGGCTCCACCGCCGAGATGATCTTCCCGGTGCTGGAGATCGTCCGCTACCTCACCCACTTCATGGTGCTGGAGCCCGGCGACGTGATCGTCACCGGCACCCCGGCCGGCGTCACGCTCGGGCACCCGGGGACGCCGTTCCTGCAGCCCGGCGACGTGGTCGAGATCGAGATCGACGGCCTGGGCCGCCAGCGGCAGGTGCTCGGCAAGGCCTGACCGCCGGGCCCGTGACCGCGACCCCGACCCCGGGCACGGGGGTCGGGGCCACCCTCCGCCGGCCGCCTCATGCGGGTCCACCATCCTCGCCGTTGCGCCGTTGCGCCGTTGCGCCGGACCGCCGCCCGCCGGCTCGGCCCGAGGCCTCAGCCCGACGCCGTCCCGGCCTGCTCCGCCACCCCGCTCCGCGCCGTCAGCAGGGCCCCCAGATGCCCCGCCAGCGCCGCCGCCGGCCCGTCCGGCCGCTCCAGCGCCAGCAGCCCGTCCAGCACCTGCGCGGTCTGCGGGTCGTGCAGCGCCGAGGCCGCGCTCATCGCGACGAACTGGTCCACCAGCCAGTCGCGCAGTTCCGCCGGCGGGATCTGCCGCCCCTCGTCCAGCCAGGTCAGCGAAGCACCCTCGACCACCGAGATCCAGGACCGGACCAGCATCGTCACCCGCGGGCCGGCCTGGCGCACGCCGAGATGCCGCAGCGTCCGGCGCAGCGCCGTCCGCCGGACTTCGTCCACGATCGCCGAGGTCCGCGCCGTCTCCACCACCGACCCGCCGCGCAGCAGCGCCCCGTAGCCGGCGTGGTGCTCGGCGACGAAGTCGAAGTAGTGGTCCAGCACGGTGGCCAGCTGCTCGGTCGGGGTGCCCTCCTTCGGCACCTTGAACCGGCTGCTCAGCTCCTCCGCCGCACTGCGCAGCGCCGCCTCGTACAACTGCTGCTTGCCGCCCGCGAAGTAGCGGTACACCAGCGGGCGCGAGGCGCCGGCGGCCTCGGCGACGTCGTCGAGGGTGACCTCCTCGGGCGGCCGGGAGGCGAACAGCTCCAGGGCGACGGCGATGAGTTGCTCGCGGCGCTGCTGCACCGGCAGCCGCCGGTAGCCGGCGCGCCGGGGGCGGGCCTCGGCGGAGGACGGGTCGGGCGCTGAGCTGGCTTCCATGGCCGCCAGCGTAGTGGCGGACCGTCCGATCCGACCCGGTGCGGAGGGCCCGGTTCCGGCATCCGGCACGCACGGCCGCTGCCCGTGCCGAGTTGGGCCCCGGGGCGCCGGACGATGCCCGAAGAGGGTTGCATTCGGCCCCGGCTGCGACAGGATGTCCAGATGGTTGAAGAACTGATCAACTCTCACGAAGGCGGCACCACCCCCCGCCGCATCGCGGACTCCTATGTCCAGGCCCTCGCCGAGCTCGACCCGCTGACCGCGGTCTATCTCGGCCTCAACCCCGACGACGACAGGCTGCCGGACCTCTCCCCGGCCGGCGACCGCGAGATCGCCGAACTCGGCCGCCGCACCCTCGCCCGGCTCGACGCCGCGGAGGCCGCCGGCGCCTCCCAGGACGAGGCCGAGCGCCGCTGCGCCCGGCTGCTGCGCGAGCGGCTGACGGCCGAACTGGCCGTCCACGAGGCGGGCGAGAACCTGCGGGCGGTGCGCAACCTCGGCTCGCCCGTGCACAACGTGCGGGAGGTCTTCACGCTGATGGCCACCGCCACCGCGGAGGACTGGGAGCTGGTCGGCCGCCGGCTGGCCCGGGTGCCGGTGGCGCTCGCCCAGTACCGGGAGACCCTGGAGGAGGGCGTCGCGCGCGGTCTCCTCTCGGGCCCGCGCCAGGTCACCACGGTGGTCGGCCAGTTCGGCGAGTGGCTGGACCCGGCGACCCCCGGCGGCTGGTTCGGCGAGTTCGTGCAGGCGGCCCCGGAGGAGCAGCGGGCCACCCTGACCGGGATCGCGGTGGCGGCGGCCGACGCGCTGGCCACGCTGCGCGACTGGCTGCGCGACGTCTACGGCCCGGCCGCGGCCGCGGCGCCGGACACCGTCGGCCGGGAGCGGTACGCCCGCTGGGTCCGCTACTGGACCGGCTCCGACCTCGACCTGGACGAGGCGTACGGCTGGGCGTGGCAGCAGTTCCACGAGCTGGCGGCCCAGATGCGGGCCGAGGCGGAGAAGGTGCGGCCCGGTTCGACGCCGATGCAGGCGATGAAGTGGCTGGAGACCGACGGCCCGTCGATCAAGGGCGAGGAGGCGGCCCGCGAGTACCTCCAGGGGCTGATGGACCAGGCGATCGCCGACCTCCAGGGCACCCACTTCGACCTGGCCGAGCCGGTCACCCGGGTCGAGTCCCGGCTGGCCCCGGCCGGCAGCGCCGCCGCGCCGTACTACACCGCGCCGTCGCTGGACTTCACCCGGCCGGGCCGGACCTGGCTGCCGACGCTGGGCCGGGAGGCCTTCCCGGTCTGGGACCTGGTCTCCACCTGGTACCACGAGGGCGTGCCGGGCCACCACCTGCAGCTCGCGCAGTGGAACTACGTCGCCGACCGGCTCTCGACCTACCAGGTCAGCCTGGGCGGGGTGAGCGCCAACCTGGAGGGCTGGGCGCTGTACGCCGAGCGCCTGATGGACGAGCTCGGCTACCTGACCGACCCGGGCCACCGGCTGGGCTACCTCAACGCCCAGATGATGCGGGCGCTGCGGGTGATCGTCGACATCGGCATGCACGTCGGCCTCGACTTCCCCGCCGACTCGCCGTACAAGCCGGGCGAGCCGGTGCTGCCGGACGACGCCCGGGAGTTCTTCGGGCAGTACTGCGGGCTGCCGGCGGAGTTCCTGGACAGCGAGCTGGTCCGTTACCTGGGCCTGCCCGGCCAGGCGATCGGCTACAAGCTCGGCGAGCGGGCCTGGCTGCGCGGGCGGGAGGCGGCCAAGGCGGCGCACGAGGCCCGCGGCGAGGCCTTCGACCTCAAGGCCTGGCACATGGCGGCGCTCTCGCAGGGCTCGCTCGGCCTGGACGACCTGGTGGCCGAACTCACCGCCCTGTAGGCGGGGCCGCGCGGCCGGTGGGAGCCCGGGCCGGGCTCCCACCGGGGCCGGGCAGGGCTCCTGCCGGGGGCCGGGCAGGCCGCTGGTCGTACGTCCCTGGTCCCGGGGCCGGTCCCGGGACCGGGCCGGTGACCGGTCCCGGAGACGGAGGTGGTTTAGCCGAGCTGGGCCTTAAGTCCCATTTCGGAACATTTGGTCACATTTTTCCTTGCCAATCGGCCGTCCGAGAGTTTGCCTGGAAGACGACTGCGTGTCCTCTCCGAACCCTCCGGAAGGCTCTCCCAGTGTCTTCGCAACCTCCCCCCGGCGGTCGTACGGCGGACTCCCGCCGCTGGTGGGCGCTGGCCGTGATAGCCGTCGCCCAGCTGATGATCGTCCTCGACATCACCATCGTGAACATCGCGCTCCCGTCGGCCCAGGCCGACCTCGGCATCAGCGACGCGGACCGCCAGTGGGTCATCACGGCCTACACCCTGGCCTTCGGCGGGCTCCTGCTGCTCGGCGGCCGGCTCGGCGACCTCTTCGGCCGAAAACGGGTCTTCGTGATCGGCCTGCTGGGCTTCGCGGCGGCCTCCGCGCTCGGCGGCGGCGCCACCGGACCCACCATGCTGTTCGCGGCCCGCGCCCTCCAGGGCGCCTTCGGAGCACTGCTCGCGCCGTCCGCGCTGGGCCTGCTCTCGACCACCTTCTCCGATCCCAAGGAACGCAGCACGGCCTTCGGCATCTTCGGTGCCATCGCCGGCGGCGGCGCGGCGATCGGCCTGATCTCCGGCGGTCTGCTGACCGAGTACCTGAACTGGCGCTGGTGCCTGTTCGTCAACACCCCGATCGCCATCGTCACCGCGATCGCCGCGTTCTACCTCCTCGTCCCCGACCACATCGCCAAGGGCCGCCGGGTGAAGCTGGACCTGCCGGGCGCCTTCCTGGGCTGCGGCGGTCTGCTCGCCATCGTGTACGGCACCTCCGAGGCCGTGAACCGCGGCTGGGGCGACTGGCTGGTGCTCGGCTCGCTGTGCCTGGGCGTCCTGATGCTGCTGGTCTTCGTGCTGGTGGAGAAGCGCAACCCGCACGCACTGCTGCCGCTGCACATCGTCGCCGAGCGCAACCGTGGCGGCGGGGCCCTGTCGGTGGGCCTGGCCATGATCGGCATGTTCGGCGTGTTCCTGTTCCTCACCTACTACCTCCAGGTCATCAAGGGGTACTCGCCGGTGATGACCGGCGTCGCGTTCCTGCCGATGACCGGGGCGATCGTGCTCAGCTCGACCGGCATCGCCGCGCGGCTGATGACCAGGGTGCCGTCGCGCAACCTGATCGCCACCGGCCTGCTGCTGGCCGCCGGCGGCCTGGCCGTGCTGACCCAGATCACCGTCACCAGCGCCTACGTGGCCACCGTGCTGCCGGGCGAGCTGTTGCTCGGCTTCGGCATGGGCATGGTGTTCATGCCCTCGATGAGCCTGGCCACCCTGAACGTCGCACCCCGCGAGACGGGCGCGGCGGCGGCGACCATCAACTCCGCCCAGCAGGTGGGCGGCTCCTTCGGCACGGCGCTGCTGAACACCATCGCGGCGAGCGTCACGGCGACCTACCTCGCCTCCCGCGCCGCCGGCGACCCGCTGGTCCAGGCCCAGGGCGCGGTGCACGGCTACGCGGTGGCCACCACGGTCGCGATGGTCATCCTGCTGGCGGCCGCCCTGATCGCGTTCCTGATGATCAACCACCGGCCGGCGCCGGGCGAGGCCACCGGCGGCGCCCCCGCCGGGCCTCCTGCCGAGGCGGACGCCGCCGCGGCGGCCGGCCGGCAGTCGCAGCCGGACCCGCACGTCGCCCGGGCGGCGAACCCGGAGGCGGCCCGGTCGCGCGCGGACGCGCCGGCGGCCGACTCCCCGGCGGCGGGCTCCCGACGGCCCGACACCCTGAACCCCGACCCGCTCAGATCGGAATCCTGAGATCCGGACCGACCGGCCGAGGCCTGCGGGCCCGGGGCGCGAGCCCCGGGCCCGTTCGGTGCCCGCGGGCGCCGGCCCGGGCCGCCCGCAGGACACCGCTTGAAAGTTGCAGAAAGATATTGCATGCGCCTCGCCCGGCTGCTTGACTCCTGCTGCGGATCTGCCGCGTGCTCCGGCGGAGCACCCAGCCAACAGCCGAAAGGGCCACCACCGTGCCTGAGTTCGACCTGCTCGTCGTCGGCGGAACCGGCGTGGACACCATCGTCAGGGTCGACCGGCTGGAGGTCCCGGACGGCGATTCGGTGTACGCCCCGCCGATCCGCGACTACGTCGCCCACACCGGCAACGGCGTGGCCCTCGGCGCCCACCACCTCGGACTGCGCACCGCCTTCGTCGACTTCCTCGGCGACGACCCGCAGGCCGAGCTGATCCTGGCCGAGTACGCCCGCCGCGGCCTGCCGTTCAGCCACCTCCACACCCCGTACGGCACGCCGCGCGCGGTCAACCTGGTGGACGCCGCCGGCCGGCGCTTCTCCTTCTACGACGGCCGCCACCCCGCCGACCTGCGCCTGCCCGCCGACTTCTACCTGCCGCACCTCCGGCAGGCCCGGCACGTGCACCTCTCCATCACCGGCCCGAACCGCGACATGTACGAGGACATCCGCCGGCTGGGCCTCACCAGCTCCACCGACCTGCACGACTGGGACGGCCACAACCCGCACCACCTGCACTACGCGGTCAACTCCGACCTGGTCTTCCTGTCCGTGGCGGGCTGCCGGGGCCGCCACGAGGAGGTCATGCGGCGGATCCTCGCCGAGGGCCGGGCCCGGCTGGTCGTCGCCACCGACGGCGCCGACGGCTGCCACCTGCTGACGCGGGACGAGCCCGCCCCGGTCCGTCACTTCCCCGCCCTCCCGCCGGCCGCGCCGGTGGTCGACACCAACGGCGCCGGGGACGCCTTCGTGACCGGTTTCCTGCACGCCTGGTTCGCCGGCCGGCCCGCCGAGGAGGCGGTGGTGAGCGGTACCGTCGCCGGCGCGTACGCCTGCACGAGCGCCGGGACCCACACCGACTTCATCTCCGCGTCCGACCTCGCGGAGGGCCTCGCCGGCGCCCTGAAGGGCCGCTGACCGGCGGCTCCGCCGCGGGTGGCCCGGCCACCGGGAGATTCTCATCGGACTCCCAGCACAGCATCACGGCCCTCCCAGCTCGGCCCTGCACAGTCGGACGGTAAGCGAACCGACGCAGGACCAGGGGCAGGAGTGGGGCACCGGATGGGACAGCACCGGGCCGGGCAGCACGCCCGCCGAACGCCGCGCCGGCGCATCCTGCGGCCGGCTCTGGCCACCGCCTGCGCCGCGCTGGCGGTGGCCGCCGTCCTGGCCGGCGCCCACACCCTGACCTCGCGCGCCACCGCCGACGCCCCGGCGGACAGTGCGCTCACCGCCTCCGCCGACCCGTCGACGGCCCTCGCCCCGGCGGCCGCGCCCGCCACCCCGGACCCGGACCCGGCCGCCGTCGAGGCGACCGCTCCGGCCGGCACCGCGAGCACGGCGGCCGCCCCGGCGGCCACGCCGACCGCGGCCGTCAAGCGGGGCAGCACCACGGATGCTCCGGCCGACGCCGAATCCGCCAAGGTCGGTGCCCTCTTCAACGGCCCGGTCGCGGCCGGGCGGCACTTCTGCACCGCCAGCGTCGTCCACAGCCCCACCAAGAACCTGCTGCTCACCGCGGCCCACTGCCTCAGCAGCTCCGGCAACGTGACCTTCGCCCCCGGCTACCGGGACGGCACGGCGCCGTACGGGAGCTGGCAGGTGACCGCCGTCCACACCACCACCGGCTGGGACCAGCACCGCGACGAGGACGAGGACTTCGCGATCCTGGAGGTCGCCGCCGACCAGGGCCGGCAGATCGAGGACGTGGTCGGCGCCCACCCGCTCGGCACCGGCGAGAGCTTCACCGCCCAGGTCAGCCTCTTCGGCTACCCCAACGCCGGCGAGACCCCGCTCACCTGCGTCAACGCCACCAGCAAGGAGGACACCTACCAGCGCGCCATCGACTGCCCCGCGTACACCGGCGGCACCAGCGGCGGCCCCTGGATCAGCACCGCCACCGGCGCCGTCATCGGGCTGATCGGCGGCTACCAGGAGGGCGGGGACACCCCGGACACCTCGTACAGCGCCCTGTTCGACCACACCATCACGGCCCTCTACGCGACGGCGGTCGCGGCCGCGGGCTGACCCGGCCCGGAGCCCGGGCAGCCCGGCCCGCTGTGCCGAACCGGCCGACGGGCCGGTGCGCCGTGATCTAGGGTCGTGGTCATGACATCCCTGTTCAACGACGCCGTGCGCAAGCTCCTCGACGCACCGCACTCGGCCGTGCTCGCCACCCTCAACCCGGACGGCGCCCCGCAGACCTCGGTCGTCTGGGTCGGACGGGAGGGCGACGAGGCGGTCGTCTCCACCGCCGCCGGGCGCCGCAAGGAGAAGAACGTGCGCCGCGACCCGCGGGTCAGCCTCACCGTCTACGACCGGGACAACCCGGACGTCTACGCCGAGGTGCGCGGGACGGCGACCGTCGCCGAGGACACCGGGCGCCGGCTCGCCGTGGCCCTGGCCGAGCAGTACGAGGGCCCGGGCGCCGGCCAGGAGTACCTCGACCTGCCGGCGGAGCAGGTCCGGCTGGTCATCCGGATCACGCCGACGCGCGTCCTCGGCAGCGCCACGGCCTGAGCCGGGCCCGATCGGTGCCGGGGCGGCCGCGCCCCGGCACCCACGGCAGCCGGCGTGCCGTCAGACGCACTTCGTCCCGCGGTCGGCCAGCACCACCGCGCCGACCTTGTCGGCCGCCACGGTGAACTCGTACACCCAGCCCTGCGGCCCGCCGGCCGGCATCCGGTAGCGCCCGTCACCGGTGAGCTCCAGGCCCCGGGCCGCGTAGGCCTGCTTGAGCTCGTCGACGGTGGAGCCGGCCCCGATCCCCTCGGCCGTCCGGGCGTCCGCCGGCGCGACCAGCTCGTGCAGTCCGCCCTTGCCGAACGAGGCGCCGCCGGCGGCCGCGAAGGCCTTGTCCCGTGCCTCGCGCAGCGTCGCCACCCCGACCACGGCCTGGGTCGCCTCGGCCACCGCCCTGGCGGCCTCGGCCTGGCGTGCGGCGTCGTCGGCGAACTCCTTGGCCGACGCCCCGGGCCCGGCCCTGCCGCTGTCCGCCTTCGCGCCGGCGGCGTCGGCCTTCGCGTCCAGTTCCTTGAGCCTGGCCTCGGCCGCGGTCTCGGCGGCCATCCGGACCGGGTCGGGCGCCGGCCCGCCCCGGTAGGAGAAGTCCGCGCACCCGTCCAGCGTGGACACCGGCGCGGCCTCCAGCGCGCCACCGGCCAGCGCCGCCTCCTTGGCCGTGCCGGGGGCCAGCCCGCGGTACCCGGCGACGCCGAACACCTCCGGCGCCTTGCCGGCCTTCGACTGCCCCGGGGTACCCGCCGCGGCGGGGCCCGCGGCGGCACCGCTGGAACAACCCACCGCGCCCGCCCCGACCAGTGCCACCACGAGACCCAGGCCGATCATCCGCCCGGCCCGCCCGGACGTTCTTCCCGGTGCTGCCTTCATCGCTGCTTCCCCCCACATACGTTCGGGCGAGCCGGCGCCTCGCCGCCCCGCTTCAAGATCATTGTCCATGCAGCCGTCGCCGCCCCGCCGCCCGGGGGAGCCGATGGCCCGCGCGAACAGGCGCGCCGGACGGGTCACTTCGGAGCGACGGCGACCGCACCGGACAGCCGTGGCCCCGGGCCTTCGGCACTGCCCCCGAACATGACGAAGGCCCAGCTTCGCGGTAACTCACCGCTTGGCTGGGCCTCTTCAGCACTTCTCGCGAAGTGCCCCCGGTAGGATTCGAACCTACGCACCCGCCTCCGGAGGGCGGTGCTCTATCCCCTGAGCTACGGGGGCCTGCTCTTCGTCGCGACCTTGCTGCGACGTGGAGAACATTACCAGGCTGTCGGCTCTGTCCGTGCACGGGTTTTGACGGACGCGTCGGAGTGGCTCCCGGCGGGGGTGACGGAAGTGCGGAAAGCCCGGACGGGGCGGTGGGCGCGCGGCTACCCTCGGTGAGGTGTCTGGAGTGTCCGGGCGGGTCCTCGTGGTGGACGACAGCGAGGTGATCCGCCAGCTGATCAGAGTCAACCTGGAGCTTGAGGGCTTCGAGGTGGTGACTGCCGCCGACGGCGCCGAGTGCCTTGAGGTGGTCCGCCGAGTGGACCCGGACGTGGTGACGCTCGACGTGATGATGCCGCGGCTGGACGGGCTGAAGACGGCGGCGCGGCTGCGCGCGGCGCCGCGCACGAGTCATCTGCCGATCGCGATAGTCAGCGCCTGCACGCCGGCGGATCTGGACCGGGGCGAGTCGGTGGGGGTGGACGGCTATCTGGGCAAGCCCTTCGACCCGGCGGACCTGGTGGCCCTGGTGCACCGGCTGATGGCGCTGCGCGCGGGGGGCGGGCGGGCGTCCGGCTTCGCGTACGGGTTCGGCGCCGGTCCGGTGCTGGGCGCTCCGGCCACCCCGGGTGACATCGGCCACCCCGGGTGACACCGGCCGCCCGGCCGGGGAGCCCGGCGAATTCCGCTCTCAGCGAACAGGGCGGGGTTGACGGCCGCGGCCGTCGACGCCACGAACCGCAACGGCCTGCCGGTCGGGTGCCGCTGGGGCGGGTGAGGCCCGGACGGGCCCGGCGTCTCAACGGGTAAACCGGGTGGCGGGCGGGCACCCTCTCTCGCCTACGCTTGGCGTCGTGACACCCGCAGAGCTTTCCCAGGCAGTCCAGGCCGCAGTGCGCACCGCCGTCGAGGCGGGCGAGCTGACCGTCACCGTGCCCGAGCACGTGACCGTCGAGCGGCCCAAGAACAGGGACCACGGCGACTACGCCACCAACGTGGCCCTCCAGCTCGCGAAGCCGGCCGGCAAGCCGCCGCGAGCCGTCGCCGAACTGGTCGCCGCACGCCTGCGAGAGCTGCCCGGGGTCGCCAAGGTCGACATCGCCGGACCGGGCTTCCTGAACATCACCTTCGACGCCGCCACCCAGGGCGAGCTGGCCCGCACCATCGTCGAGGCGGGCGCCGCGTACGGCCGCAACGACGCGCTCAAGGGCCTGAAGATCAACCTGGAGTTCGTGTCGGCCAACCCGACCGGCCCGATCCACATCGGCGGCGTCCGCTGGGCGGCCGTCGGCGACTCGCTCGCCCGGGTGCTCAAGGCCACCGGCGCCGACGTCACCACCGAGTACTACCTCAACGACGCCGGCGTGCAGATCTCCAAGTTCGCCGCCTCCCTGCAGGCCGCCGCCAACGGCCGGCCCGCGCCCGAGGACGGCTACGTCGGCGAGTACATCGTCGACATCGCCAAGGCACTGGTGGAGGGCATCCCCGGGGTGCTCGACCTGCCGGTCGACGAGCAGCTGGAGACCTTCCGGGTCGAGGGCCTCAAGCTGATGGTCGCCGAGATCCAGCGGTCGATGACCGAGTTCGGCACGCACTTCGACACCTGGTTCTCGGAGAAGTCGCTGCACGACTCCGGCGCGGTGGAGAAGGCGATCGAGCGGCTGCGCGCGCAGGGCCACGTCTTCGACGAGGACGGCGCGATCTGGCTGCGCACCACCGACTTCGGCGACGACAAGGACCGCGTCCTGATCAAGGCCGACGGCGAGACCACCTACTTCGCGGCCGACGCGGCGTACTACCTGAGCAAGCGGGACCGCGGCAGCGAGGTCTCGGTCTACATGCTGGGGGCGGACCACCACGGCTACGTCAACCGCCTCAAGGCCATCGTGGCCTGCGCGGGCGACGACATGGACCGCAACATCGAGGTCAAGATCGGCCAGTTCGTCAAGATGCTGCGTGACGGTGAGGAGGTCCGCATGTCCAAGCGGGCCGGCAACATCATCACCATCGACGACGTGGTCGACTGGATCGGCGTGGACGCGGCCCGCTACACCCTGGCGCGCTCCTCCACCGACTCGACGATCACGCTCGACATCAACGTGCTGACCAGCCAGTCGAACGAGAACCCGGTCTTCTACGTCCAGTACGCGCACACCCGGATGTGCGGCGTGGCGCGCAAGGCCAAGGAGCTGGGCGTCGACAAGGGTTCGGCCGAGGACTTCAAACCCGAGCTGCTCGCCACCCAGTGGGAGAGCGACATGCTGGGCGAGCTCGGCGAGTTCCCGCGGATCCTGGCCAAGGCCGGCCAGACCCGTGAGCCGCACCACGTGGCGCGCTACCTGGAGGACCTGGCGGGCGTCTACCACCGCCTGTACGACAACTGCATGTTCCTGCCCAAGGGCGACGAGGAGATGACGGACACGCACCGTGCCCGGCTCTGGCTGGTGGAGGCCGCGCGGACGGTCGTCGCCAACGGCCTCACGCTGCTCGGCGTCACAGCCCCCGAGCGGATGTAACCGCCCCACGTGCGGACGGGGCGGTGACGGTCCATCCGGGCCGTCGCCGCCCCTTTCCATAGATCGGCCCGCGCCGGGACCGGCGTCAGGACCAGCTCCGAGAACAGCTCCGAGATCCGCTCGAAGACCAGCTCCACGATCCGCCCGCGCTCCAGCCGAGAACGTCAGAGGAAGAGGACATGAGCCGCTCCGCCCACCCCGCAGGCCCGCGCCACGGCGACGTGCTGCCCGAGGGCCACTACCAGGCCCCGCCGAGCGACCTGAACGCCCTCGACCCCAAGGTGTGGTCCCGGACGGTCGCGCGCGGCGCGGACGGCGTGGTGACCGTCGGCGGGCTGGACGTGCGGACGCTGGCCGCCGACCACGGCACCCCGGCGTACCTGCTGGACGAGGACGACTTCCGCACCCGGGCCCGGGCCTGGCGGGACGCCTTCGGCACGGACGCCGACGTGTACTACGCGGGCAAGGCCTTCCTCTCCAAGGCGGTCGTGCGCTGGCTGCACGAGGAGGGGCTCAACCTCGACGTGTGCAGCCAGGGCGAGCTGGCGGTCGCGCTGGCCGCCGGGATGCCGGCCGAGCGGATCGCGCTGCACGGCAACAACAAGTCCTCGGACGAGCTGGAGCACGCGGTCAAGGTCGGCGTCGGCCACATCGTGGTGGACTCCTACCAGGAGATCGACCGGCTGGCCGCGATCGCCGCCGGCCAGGGCGTTCGCCAGCCGGTGCTGATCCGGATCACGGTGGGCGTCGAGGCGCACACCCACGAGTTCATCGCGACCGCGCACGAGGACCAGAAGTTCGGCCTCTCGCTGTCCGGCGGCGCGGCCGCCGAGGCGGTCCGCCAGGTGCTCGCGCGGCCGAGCCTGGAGCTGCGCGGCATCCACTCGCACATCGGCTCGCAGATCTTCGACATGGCGGGCTTCGAGGTCGCCGCCCGCCGGGTGGTGGGGCTGCTCTCCGAGGTCCGCGACGAGCACGGGGTGGAGCTGCCGGAGATCGACCTCGGCGGCGGCCTCGGCATCGCCTACACCAGCGAGGACGACCCGCGCGAGCCCGCCGAGATCGCGGCCGCGCTGGCCGAGATCGTCCGCCGCGAGTGCGCCGCGGCCGAGCTGCGGGCGCCGCGGCTGAGCGTCGAGCCGGGCCGGGCGATCGTCGGCCCGACCGCCTTCACGCTGTACGAGGTGGGCACCGTCAAGCCGCTGGAGGGCCTGCGGACGTACGTCAGCGTGGACGGCGGCATGTCGGACAACATCCGCACCGCGCTGTACGACGCCGAGTACTCGGTCGCCCTGGTGTCGCGGGCCAGCGACGCCGAGCCCATGCTGGTCCGGGTGGTGGGCAAGCACTGCGAGTCCGGCGACATCGTCGTCCGGGACGCGTTCCTGCCCGCCGACCTGGCGCCGGGCGACCTGATCGCGGTGCCGGCCACCGGCGCGTACTGCCGCTCGATGGCCAGCAACTACAACCACGCCCTCAAGCCCCCCGTGGTCGCCGTCCGGGACGGCGCCGCCCGGGTGATCGTCCGGCGCGAGACGGAGGAGGATCTCCTGCGTCTCGATATCGGATGACGAAATTCTTGTCTCAGATCATGGAACGACCGTAGATCCCCGCGGAAAGTCCCGGAGACTGGTACGGACCGAAGGTTCGGCGACCGTCCGAAATGGGCGCCGGAATACACGAAGAATGCAGAGCGGAGTCGGATGATGCGTACGCGCCCGCTGAAGGTGGCGTTGCTGGGCTGTGGTGTGGTGGGCTCCGAGGTGGCGCGCATCATGACGACGGACGCCGCCGACCTCGCCGCGCGTATCGGCGCGCCGGTCGAGCTCGCCGGCATCGCCGTCCGCCGGGCCGGCCGGGCCAGGCCCGGGGTGCCCGAGCACCTGCTCACCACCGACGCCGAGGCCCTGGTCGGCCGCGGCGACATCGACGTGGTGATCGAGGTCGTGGGCGGCATCGAGCCGTCCAAACACCTCATCCTGAAGGCGTTCGAGCAGGGCGCCTCGGTGGTCAGCGCCAACAAGGCGCTGCTCGCCCGGGACGGCGCCGAGCTGCACCGCGCGGCCGCCGACGCCGGTGTCGACCTGTACTACGAGGCCGCGGTGGCCGGGGCGATCCCGCTGATCCGCCCGCTGCGCGAGTCCCTCGCGGGGGACCGCGTCAACCGGGTGCTCGGCATCGTCAACGGCACCACCAACTTCATCCTCGACAAGATGGACTCCACCGGCGCCGGCTACTCGGAGGCGCTGGAGGAGGCCACCGCGCTCGGCTACGCCGAGGCCGACCCGACGGCCGACGTCGAGGGCTTCGACGCCGCCGCCAAGGCCGCCATCCTGGCGGGCATCGCCTTCCACACCAAGGTCACCGCGGCCGACGTCTACCGCGAGGGCCTCACCGAGGTCACCGCCGCCGACATCGCCTCCGCCAAGGAGATGGGCTGCGTGGTCAAGCTGCTCGCGATCTGCGAGCGCTCGGCCGACGGCGAGTCGGTCACCGCCCGGGTGCACCCGGCGATGATCCCGCTGTCGCACCCGCTCGCCTCCGTCCGCGAGGCCTACAACGCGGTGTTCGTGGAGGCCCAGGCGGCCGGCCGGCTGATGTTCTACGGCCCGGGCGCCGGCGGCGCGCCGACCGCCTCCGCGGTGCTCGGCGACCTGGTGGCGGTCTGTCGCAACAAGGTCGCCGGCTCCACCGGCCCCGGCGACTCGGTGTACACCCGCCTGCCGGCCAAGCCGATGGACGAGGTCGTCACCCGCTACCACGTCAGCCTGGACGTGGACGACCGCGCGGGGGTGCTCGCCCAGGTGGCGTCCACCTTCGCCGAGCACGGCGTCTCCATCGACACCGTGCGCCAGCAGGGACGCGACGGCGACGCCTCGCTCGTCGTGGTCACCCACCGCGCCACCGACGCCGCGCTCTCGGCGACGGTCGACAAGCTCCGCGCGCTCGACAGCGTGCGGGGCGTGGCCAGCATCATGCGGGTTGAAGGGGAGTAGGAAGCACCATGAACGCAGTGATCGACAGAGCTGCGCACACCCACCAGTGGCGCGGCCTCATCGAGGAGTACCGCGACCGGCTGCCGGTGAGCGACTCCACTCCGGTGGTCACCCTGCTGGAGGGCGGCACGCCGCTCGTCCCCGCGCAGGTGCTCTCCGAGCGCACGGGCTGTGAGGTGTACCTCAAGGTCGAGGGCGCCAACCCGACCGGGTCCTTCAAGGACCGCGGCATGACGATGGCGATCTCCAAGGCCAAGGAGGACGGCGCGCAGGCCGTCATCTGCGCCTCCACCGGCAACACCTCGGCCTCGGCCGCGGCGTACGCGGTGCGGGCCGGCATGGTGTCCGCGGTGCTGGTGCCGCAGGGCAAGATCGCGCTCGGCAAGATGGGCCAGGCGCTGGTGCACGGCGCGAAGATCCTTCAGGTGGACGGGAACTTCGACGACTGCCTCACCCTTGCGCGTGAACTGTCCGAGAAGTACCCGGTGGCGCTGGTCAACTCGGTGAACCCGGTGCGGATCGAGGGCCAGAAGACGGCGGCCTTCGAGATCGTGGACATGCTGGGCGACGCCCCGGACATCCACGTCCTGCCGGTCGGCAACGCGGGCAACATCACCGCGTACTGGAAGGGCTACCGCGAGTACGCCGCGGACGGGCTGTCCTCCCGGCTGCCGCGCATGTGGGGCTTCCAGGCCTCCGGTTCGGCCCCGATCGTGGACGGTCACCCGGTGCTCAAGCCGCAGACCATCGCGACCGCGATCCGGATCGGCAACCCGGCCTCCTGGGACTACGCGATCGCCGCGCGGGACGACTCGGGCGGCCTCATCGACAAGGTGACGGACCGTCAGATCCTGTCGGCCTACCGGCTCCTGGCCTCGCAGGAGGGCGTCTTCGTGGAGCCCGCCTCGGCGGCCAGCGTGGCCGGCCTGCTGGCGAAGGCGGAGGCCGGACTGGTCGACCCGGGCCAGCGGATCGTCTGCACCGTCACCGGCAACGGCCTGAAGGACCCGGACTGGGCCGTGGCCGGCGCGCCGCAGCCGCCGGTCGTCCCGATCGAGGCGGAGGCCGCCGCCCGCCGGCTCGGCCTGCTCGACTGACCGACCCGAACCGGTGGGCCGACTCTTTAGGGGGTTGGCCCACCGGCGTTCCCGGGTGACACTTTTGTGTCAATTTCCGGCTCCGATTCCTCGTCGTTCCGGCACGCATTCCGGCCAGAACCGGCAACACACCGGATCGGTGGGCCGTGGGGTGTACCGCTGTGGAACTTCTCTTCGATACTCTGGGTCCGGCCGTGTGGCACATGCCCCGGGCCCGGTCCGCCCCCAGGGCCGCGGCATCGACTGTGACCGCCCGCCCCCGCCGGGGCCCTGCGTGCAGAGCCCGCGTCGTCCCACCCGCCGCCCGCGTCCGCCCGGGCTGCCTGCCGCCCCCACCGACATTCTGCACCGACGCTCTCCCGGGCCCCGTCCGGGAGCGCCCCCCGTCGCGCGACAGCGCCAAAGTCTTCAGGAGGGTCCAGCCGATGGCCGGTCCTGCGTTCCGTGCCGCCGCCGTCCGGGTCCGGGTGCCCGCCACCAGCGCCAACCTGGGCCCCGGCTTCGACGCCTTCGGACTCGCCCTGGGCCTCTACGACGACGTGGTCGTCCGGGTCGCCGACTCCGGTCTCTCCGTGGACATCGCCGGCGAGGGTGCCGACACCCTCGCCCGGGACGAGCGCCACCTGGTGGTCCGCTCGATGCGCGCCGCCTTCGAGCGCCTCGGCGGCCAGCCGCGCGGCCTCGAAGTGGTCTGCGCCAACCGGATACCGCACGGCCGTGGCCTCGGCTCCTCCTCCGCCGCGATCTGCGCGGGCATCGTCGCCGCCCGCGCCGTCACCATCGGCGGCCCGTCCGCCCTGGACGACGAGGCGCTGCTGGCCCTCGCCTCCGAGCTGGAGGGCCACCCCGACAACGTCGCAGCCTGTCTGCGCGGCGGGTTCACCATCGCCTGGACGGACGAGGACAGCGCCAAGGCCGTGAAGCTGGAGCCCGCCGCCCAGGTGGTGCCGGTGGTCTTCGTCCCGTCCACCGAGGTGCTCACCGAGACGGCCCGCGGCCTGCTGCCGAAGACCGTGCCGCTCGCCGACGCGGCCGCCAACGCGGGCCGTGCCGCGCTCCTCGTCGAGGCCCTGACCAGGCAGCCCGGCCTGCTGCTGGCCGCCACCGAGGACCGCCTGCACCAGGACTACCGGGCCTCGGCGATGCCCGACAGCGCCGGTCTGGTGGGCGCCCTGCGGGCGGAGGGCATCCCGGCCGTGATCTCCGGGGCCGGTCCGACCGTGCTCGCGTTCACCGACGCCGAGGGCGCCGACAAGCTGATCGGCTTCGCCGGCCCGGGCTTCGCCGCGCACCGGCTCGAACTCGACCGCACGGGTGCCTCGGTACTCCCGCTCGACGTCTGAACGGGCCGCCGCCGCGGGCGGGCCGGGCCGCGCCGCGGCCCGGCGGTACGGACACGATTGGCAAGCGCAAGGCTGGGGAATGTCTGAGGGGGTCGGTAGTGTTAACCTCATTGCTGCACCAGGTGCCCTCCGGGGCTCGGTGCGCCGCGTCCCGATCCCAGCGTTCCGCTTCCGCGGAATCAGGGCGATGCACGGGACCGCGATTCTCCGGGAGCCCGCCACAGCGCGTACGCAGCCTGCCTGCGCGATTGCGGCCGCATCCCGAAGCCGTGACGGCACCTGACTCCCACCCGCGGCCTCCAACCTGAGGCCCGGCCGGGCGGAACACGGGCGACCGTCTCGCAACGGGGGCCCGGGATTCGCAGGCAGTGGGCTCCTCCTGCTCCCTCGCGGGCAAGGAGGGCGCGGGCCGGCACGAGACCGGTCCACCGCGCAGACCGAGCACCACCCGTGCTTCACGCACCGCACCTCGCAGCTCTCTCCCGACTGGCACCTTCATTCGGGGGACCACAGCCTCGGGCCGACGCAGACGAGCGTCGGTCAGGACAGCACAACCGGTCGCCGAGCCAGACAGGCCGACGTCCGCTCCAGGGAAGGACCCTTAGTGAGCGACACCACCGATCTGATGGGCGCGCGCCCCGACGCCGAGGCGCCGGACGCAGCCGCGGCCCCCGCGGCTCCGGCACGACGCCGTCGCACCGCCGCCGCGGGCCTTGACGGTCTCGTCCTGGCCGAGCTGCAGAAGCTCGCCTCGACGCTGGGCATCAGTGGCACCGGGCGCCTGCGCAAGAGCCAGTTGATCGAGGCCATCAAGGAGAAGAGCGGCGGCGACCCGCTGCTCGCCGGCTCCGCGCCCGCCGCCCCGGCCGCCAAGCGCGCCGCCAAGGCCGCCCCGGCCGAGGCCCCGGCCGCCGAGCCGGCCGAGAAGCCCGCCCGCCGCACCCGCGCCGCCGCCGCCCCGGCCGAGGCCCCGGCCGCCGAGCCCCAGACCCAGATCGACATCCCGGTCCAGGCCGCCGCCGAGACCACCGCGCCGGCCCGTGCCGAGCGCACCCGCCGCCGCGCCACCTCGGCCGCCGGCGCCCCGACCGCCGAGGAGGCCGCCGCCGCGTCGGTCGCCACCGAGGCCAAGCAGGCGGAGGCCAAGCAGGCGGAGGCCAAGCAGGCCGAGACCCGCCAGGCGGACGTCAAGCAGGGCGAGACCCGTGCGTTCGACGGCCGCCAGGACGACGGTCGCAGCGAGAGCCGCCGCGACCGCCGTGACCGCCGTGACCGCCGCGAGGGCGGTGAGCGCCAGGACGGCGCCGAGTCGCAGGCCGGCCAGGAGGGCGACGGCCGCGAGTCGCGCCGTGACCGCCGCAACCGCCGGGACCGCGCCGAGCGCCAGGGCGGCCAGGCCCAGCCCCAGTCCGGCCAGCAGTCCGGCGCCCAGGGCGACGGCCAGCCGGGCCGGCAGACCCAGCAGGGCGGCGGCCAGCCGCAGGCCCAGCAGGGCGGCTACGACGACGACGAGTTCGGCGACGGACGGCGCGGCCGGCGCGGCCGCTACCGCGACCGCCGGGGCCGCGGCACCCGCCGTGACGGCTTCGACGTGGGCCAGCCGGAGCCGCAGGTCGGCGACGACGACGTGCTGATCCCCGTCGCGGGCATCCTGGACATCCTCGACAACTACGCGTTCGTGCGGACCTCCGGCTACCTGCCGGGCAGCAACGACGTCTACGTCTCGCTGGCCCAGGTCCGCAAGAACGGCCTGCGCAAGGGTGACGCGATCACCGGCGCCGTGCGCCAGCCCAAGGACGGCGAGCGCCGCGAGAAGTTCAACGCCATGGTGCGGCTGGACTCCGTCAACGGCATGGACCCGGAGAGCGGCCGCGGCCGTCCCGAGTTCGGCAAGCTGACCCCGCTGTACCCGCAGGAGCGCCTGCGCCTGGAGACCGACCCGGGCGTGCTGACCACCCGCATCATCGACCTGGTGTCGCCGATCGGCAAGGGCCAGCGCGGCCTGATCGTCGCCCCGCCGAAGACCGGCAAGACGATGATCATGCAGGCGATCGCCAACGCGATCACCCACAACAACCCCGAGTGCCACCTGATGGTCGTCCTGGTCGACGAGCGTCCGGAAGAGGTCACCGACATGCAGCGGTCGGTGAAGGGCGAGGTCATCTCCTCGACCTTCGACCGCCCGGCCGAGGACCACACCGTGGTTGCCGAGCTGGCCATCGAGCGCGCCAAGCGCCTGGTGGAGCTGGGCCACGACGTGGTGATCCTGCTGGACTCGATCACCCGTCTGGGCCGCGCCTACAACCTGGCGGCGCCGGCCTCCGGCCGCATCCTGTCCGGTGGTGTCGACTCGACCGCGCTCTACCCGCCGAAGAAGTTCTTCGGCGCCGCGCGCAACATCGAGAACGGCGGCTCGCTGACCATCCTCGCCACCGCGCTGGTGGAGACCGGCTCCCGGGCCGACGAGGTCGTCTTCGAGGAGTTCAAGGGCACCGGCAACATGGAGCTCAAGCTCGACCGCAAGCTCTCCGACAAGCGCATCTTCCCGGCCGTCGACGTCGACGCCTCCAGCACCCGCAAGGAGGAGATCCTGCTGGGCAAGGAGGAGCTGGCCGTCACCTGGAAGCTCCGCCGGGTGCTGCACGCGCTCGACTCGCAGCAGGCGATCGAGCTGCTGCTGGACAAGATGAAGCAGACCAAGAGCAACGCCGAGTTCCTGATGCAGATCGCCAAGACGACCCCCGGGTCCGGCGACTGACACCCGGTCGGGAACACCGGTGAGCACCACCCCGAGCCCCGGGCCGCGCACGCGGTCCGGGGCTCGGGCGTTCCCGGGGCCGGGGCGCCGGGATCCGTCGGGGCCGCGCGGTCCCGGACGCCGGTTCGGGTCCGCGGGACGGCCGGGCCTGCGTCCGGCGGTCCCGGCCCCCGGCCCGGCCCGGGCCCACCGGGCCCACCGGCCGCCGGTTCGCCCGGCTTCGCCTATGCTCGAACGGATGGCCATATCGGCCATAAGAGGGAGAAAACGGAAAAGCCGCCTAGCCTAGGACGGAACCGGATGGCCGATCACGAGAAGGGCCGCAGCCCCCGCCGCCGCGCCCTGCGGATCGCCGTCTGCGCCATGGTCGCCGTCGTGGTGATCGGCGCGGGAGTGGCCGGTTACGCGTACTGGAAGTTCAACGGCAACATCAAGAGCGTCGACATCGACGCCAGCCTGGGCACCGCCAGGCCGCCCGCTGCCACCGACGGCTCGTTCAACCTGCTGGTGCTCGGCTCGGACTCGCGGGCGGGCGGCAACGGCGCCCTGGCCGGCGGCGACACCGCCGACACCGCGCGCTCCGACACCGCCATGGTGGTGCACGTCAACCAGGACCACTCCGGGGCCCAGGTGGTGTCCATCCCGCGCGACACCCTGGTCGCCCGGCCCGCCTGCACCGACAAGACCGGCAAGACCGTCCCCGCCGTGCAGCGGGCGATGTTCAACAGCGCCTACGAGACCGGTGGCGCCGCCTGCGCCGTGAAGACCGCCGAGCAGCTCACCGGGCTGCGGATGAACCACTACATCGAGATCGACTTCGCCGGTTTCGCGCACGTCATCGACTCCATAGGCGGGGTCACCGTGACGACCACGGTGGCCATCCACGACAAGGACAGCGGCCTGGACCTCGCGGCCGGCACCCACCACCTGGACGGCACCCAGGCGCTGGCCTTCGTGCGCACCAGGCACGGCATCGGCAACGGCAGCGACCTCGGCCGGATCGAGCTCCAGAAGCAGATGATGAAGTCCGTGCTGCAGCAGGTCGCCGGCATCGGGCTCTTCTCCAACCCGGTGAAGCTCTGGTCCGTCGGGGACACCCTGACCAGCAGCATCACCACCGACTCGGACCTCGCCTCGGTGAACTCGCTGGTCGGCCTCGCGCAGTCGCTCCGGGGCATCGGCCCCGAGCAGCTCGCCATGGTCACCCTGCCGGTCGTGACGGCCCCCTCCGACCCCAACCGGGTGGTCTCCCAGCAGCCGCAGGCCGGCCAGCTGTGGGCGGCCCTGAAGACCGACCAGGCCGTCCCGCAGGCCGTCCTGGCGGTGCAGCCGGGCAATCCCGCCACCTCGCCCTCCGGGGCCGCCACACGGCCCCCGGGAGGCTCCTCCGGCACCGCTCCCGCCACCGTCCCGGCCGCCTCGCCGAGCAGTACCCTGAGCAGCTTCCTGAGCGGCCGCCCCGGCGGCTCCGTCACCGGCCCGGCGACCGGCCCGGCGATCGGCCCGGTGACCGGCTCCTTGAGCGGCCCCGCGACCGGTCCTTCGCCCGTCGCGGAAGGGCGTTAGGAGCCGGTCGCGGGCGCCCGGAATATCCCCCCGGGGTTCCCGGTTTGGGAAGAAGCGGGCAGTCCTGGCAGACTGGTCCGTCGGTCCCGGTTCACGTGCGGCTGATCAGACGCCGACCCGGTGCCCTCCCGAACCTAGGAGAACCCCTTGAAGCCCAACGTTCACCCCACGTACGTGGTCACCTCCGTGACCTGCACCTGTGGCAACGAGTTCACCACCCGCTCGACCGAGCCCAGCGGCGTCATTCGCGCCGAGGTCTGCTCGCAGTGCCACCCGTTCTACACCGGCAAGCAGAAGATCATGGACACCGGTGGCCGCGTCGCCCGCTTCGAGGCCCGCTTCGGCAAGGGCCACAGCGGCAAGCAGGCCTAGCGCTCCCACGGCGCCGGTCTCCGGTGTCCCCGTCCAGTACGGGGGCACCGGGACCGGCGCCGTTCGCGTCCCACCGCCGCAATGCCGCACCCCCTCCAGCACCGACGCCACCGCAGACCGATCCGGAAGTAGGCCATCCCATGTTCGAGGCAGTCGAAGAGCTCCTCGTCGAGCACGCCGCCCTCGAAGAGCGGCTGGCGGACCCGTCCGTCCACGCGGACCAGGCGAACGCCCGCAAGCTCGCCAAGCGCTACGCCGAGCTCACCCCGATCACCGCCACCTACCGCGCCTGGCGCCAGGCCGGCGAGGACATCGAGGCGGCCCGCGAGTTCGCCGCCGAGGACCCGGACTTCATCGCCGAGATCAAGTCCGCCGAGGCCCGCCAGGCGGAGCTGACCGAGGACCTGCGCCTGTTGCTCGTCCCCCGGGACCCGAGCGACGAGAAGGACGTGATCCTGGAGATCAAGGCGGGCGAGGGCGGCGAGGAGTCCGCGCTGTTCGCCGGCGACCTGCTGCGGATGTACCTGCGCTTCGCGGAGCGGACGGGCTGGAAGACCGAGATCATCGACTCCAACGAGTCCGACCTCGGCGGCTACAAGGACGTCTCGGTGGCCGTGAAGACCAAGGGCACCGTCGAGCCCGGCCAGGGCGTCTGGGCCCGCCTGAAGTACGAGGGCGGCGTGCACCGCGTGCAGCGCGTGCCGGCCACCGAGTCCCAGGGCCGCATCCACACCTCGGCGGCGGGCGTGCTGGTCACCCCCGAGGCCGAGGAGGTCGAGGTCGAGGTCCACGCCAACGACCTGCGGATCGACGTGTACCGCTCGTCGGGCCCCGGCGGCCAGTCCGTCAACACCACCGACTCGGCGGTCCGGATCACCCACCTGCCGACCGGTATCGTGGCCTCCTGCCAGAACGAGAAGAGCCAGCTCCAGAACAAGGAGTCGGCCATGCGTATCCTGCGCTCACGGCTGCTGGCCGCCGCGCAGGAGGCCGCCGAGCAGGAGGCCTCGGACGCGCGTCGTAGCCAGGTCCGCACCGTGGACCGCTCCGAGCGCATCCGGACGTACAACTACCCGGAGAACCGCATCTCGGACCACCGCACGGGCTTCAAGTCGTACAACCTGGACCAGGTCCTGGACGGCGAGCTGAACCCGGTGATCCAGTCGTGCGTGGACGCCGACGCGGCTGCCAAGCTCGCCTCGGCACAACAGAACTGAGCAATCCGGCCCGGAGGCGACCACCGGGCTGCGCCGGAAGGGGTACGTACGGATGAACCTGCTGCTCGCCGAGGTGGCCCAGGCCACCCAGCGGTTGGCCGCGGCCGGCGTGCCGTCGCCGCGCTTCGACGCGGAGGAACTCGCCGCACACATCCACAACGTCAAGCGCAGCCAGCTGCACACCGTGCCGGACGCCGACTTCGACGCCCGCTACTGGGAGGCCATCTCCCGCCGCGAGGCGCGCGAGCCGCTCCAGCACATCACCGGCCGCGCCTTCTTCCGGTACCTGGAGCTGGAGGTGGGCCCCGGCGTCTTCGTGCCCCGCCCCGAGACCGAGACGGTCGTCGAGTGGGCCATAGACGCCGTCCGGGACATGGACGTCGCCGAGCCGCTGGTGGTCGACCTGTGCACCGGCTCCGGCGCGATCGCGCTGGCCCTGGCCCAGGAACTGCCCCGCTCCCAGGTGCACGCCTTCGAGCTGGACGAGGGCGCCATGCGCTACACCCGGCGCAACATCGCCGCCAGCTCCGACCGCGCCCGGGTCACCCTGCACGCGGGGGACGCCACCCGCGCCTTCGAGGACGACCGCTCCTGGGACGGCCGCTTCGACCTGGTGATCAGCAACCCGCCGTACATCCCGCTCACCGAGTGGGAGTACGTCGCGCCCGAGGCCCGCGACCACGACCCGCAGATGTCGCTGTTCTCCGGCGAGGACGGCCTGGACACCATCCGCGGCATCGAGCGGGTCGCCGCCCGGCTGCTGCGCCCCGGCGGCGCCGTCGTGATCGAGCACGCCGACACCCAGGGCGGCCAGGTGCCGTGGATCTTCAACGAGGAAGGCGGCTGGACGGACGCCGCCGACCACCGCGACCTCAACAACCGCCCGCGCTTCACCACGGCCCGGAAGGCGTCGCTGTGACCCTCGGGCACCGCGGCCGGCGCCGGCCCGGCGACCGGCCGCACCACCACGACCGCGCTGCACGGCACCGCGCCCCGGGCGCCGCCGGGCAGCCGGGCCACCAGGCCATGAGCCATCTCGGAAGGGGACCGCACCGATGAGCCGCCGCTACGACTGTGCCGACGCAGGGGACCGCGCCACCGGACTGCGCGAGGCCGCCTCGGCGATCCGCCGCGGTGAGATCGTCGTGCTGCCGACCGACACCCTCTACGGGGTCGGCGCGGACGCCTTCTCCCCGGAGGCCGTCGCCGCGCTGCTGGCCGCCAAGGGCCGTGGACGCAACATGCCGTCCCCCGTCCTGGTCGGCTCGCCCACCACCCTGCACGGCCTGGTCACCGACTTCTCCGAGCAGGCCTGGGAGCTGGTCGACGCCTTCTGGCCGGGCGGTCTGACCCTGGTCGCCAAGCACCAGCCCTCGCTGCGCTGGGACCTCGGCGAGACCCGGGGCACCGTCGCCGTCCGGATGCCGCTGCACCCGGTCGCGATCGAGCTGCTGAACACCACCGGCCCGCTCGCCGTCTCCAGCGCCAACCGCACCGGCGGCCCGTCGCCGGCCACCTGCGACGAGGCCCAGGAGCAGCTCGGCGACGCCATCTCGGTGTACCTGGACGGCGGCCGGGCCGACCACGCGACCGCCTCCTCCATCGTCGACGTCACGGGCAAGGTCCCGGTCCTGCTGCGGGCCGGCGCGATCAGCGCCGAGCAGCTGAGGGAGGTCGTCCCCGACCTGGAGGCCGGCAGTTGACGGCGACCTCCCTGCACGCGGGGCCCGGCATATCGCCGTACCTCAGCGTGGCGCCCCGGCCGCTCGACCACTTCCGGATCCTGTTCGTCTGCACCGGGAACATCTGCCGCTCGCCGATCGCCGAGCGGCTCACCCGGCGTGAGCTGGACACCCGGCTGAGCCCCCGGGTGGCCGGCCGGATCCTGGTGGAGAGCGCCGGCACCTGGGGCCACGAGGGTGCCCCGATGGAGGCGCACGCCGCCACCGTGCTGGACGAGTACGGGGCGGACAGCGGCGGCTTCACCGGCCGCGAGCTGCTGGACGAGCACGTGGTCGAGGCCGACCTGGTGCTCACCGCGACGCTGGACCACCGGGCCCAGGTGATCTCGATGGGCCACGCGGCCGGGCTGCGCACCTTCACGCTGAAGGAGTTCACCCGCCTGGTGCGCCGGATCGACCCGGGCACGCTGCCCGACCCCCGGCGCGGCGCCGACGTCACCGAGCGGGCCCGGGCGCTGGTGCGGGCGGCCGCCGCGCTGCGCGGCTGGCTGCTCGCGGCGACCCCCGAGTCGGACGAGGTGGACGATCCCTACGGCGCGCCGATCGGGATGTTCCGCAACTGCGGCGAGGAGATATTCCACGCCGTGGACCCGGTCGTCACAGCGCTGACCGGCGTCCAGGCACCGCGCTGACGCCCCCGGCCGCCACCCGCCGCGGGGGTCCTGCGCCCTGACGGGTGCACCCGCCTCGCGTCGGCAGGACGGCCGCGCGGGCCGGTCCTACGCTGGAGGGACCTCTCCCCCCGCCTTCGGCCGGGAGGTGCCCGCACGCGCAGCCCGGGAGTCCCGCCATGACCGTCACCGATGCCCCCGCCGGTCGATCCGACAGCGGGCATTCCGACACCGCGCACCCTGACAGCACACACCCGCGGAGCGAGAACCGCGACACCACGCATCCCGGCGCCGCGGACACCGGCGGCCCGCACGCCGGCGGGGGAGCGGGCGCCACCGGGGGATGGCAGCCCTCGCAGGCCCTGCGGCAGGCCGATCCGCAGCTGGCCGACCTGCTGGCCGCGGAGGCCGAACGACGGGCCGAGAGCGTGCAGCTGCTGGCCGGGGAGAACCTCACCAGCCCGGCGGTGCTGGCCGCGCTCGGCGGCCCGCTGATCGACAAGTACGCCGAGGGCTACCCGGGCCGGCGCCACCACACCGGCTGCACCCTCGCCGACGCGGCCGAACTGCTGGCCGTCGACCGGGCCCGCGCGCTGTTCGCCGCCCCGCACGCCAACGTCCAGCCCCGGTCCGCGACTTCGGCGATGCTGGCGGCCTACGCGGCGCTGCTGCGGCCCGGCGACGTGGTGCTGTCGATGTCCCTGGAGCACGGCGGCCACCTCAGCTGCGGCTCGCGCGCCAACTTCTCCGGCCGGTGGTTCGAGTTCGTCGGCTACGGGGTCCGCGAGGACGACGGGCTGGTCGACCTGGACCAGGTCCGCGAGCTGGCCCGCCGGCACCGGCCGAAGGCGATCGTCGCGGGCGGCATCTCGTACCCCCGCCACCTGGACTGGGCCGCCTTCCGGGAGATCGCCGACGAGGTCGACGCCTACCTGATCGCCTCCGCCTCGCAGACCGTCGGCCTGGTCGCCGGGGGAGTGGCCCCGTCGCCCGTCCCGTACGCCGACATCACCGTCGCCGCCACCCACAAGCTGCTGCGCGGCCCGCGCGGCGGCCTGCTGCTCTGCACCTCCGAGCTGGCCGACCGGGTGGACCGGGCGGTCTTCCCGTTCACCCAGGGCGGCGCGGCGATGAACGAGGTGGCCGGCAAGGCGGTGGCCTTCGCCGAGGCCGCCACCCCCGAGTACCGCGACTACGCCCGCCGCACGGTCGCCGGGGCCCGCGCCCTGGCGGCCGGGCTGGCCGGGGCGGGGCTGCGCCCGACCACCGGCGGCACCGACACCCACCTGGTGACGGCGGACGTCTCCCCGCTCGGGGTCAGCGGCGCGGAGGCCGAGCGCAGGTGCGCCGCGGTGGGACTGATGCTGGGCAAGTGCGCGCTCCCGTACGATCCGGCGCCGGCCGCCGAGAGCTCCGGGATCCGGCTCGGGACGGGCGCGGTCACCGCGCAGGGGATGGGTGAGACGGAGCTCACCGAGATCGCGGCCCTGGTCGGACAGGTGCTCGAAGGGGGTCCGCAGGCCCGGATCGGGGCCCGGGTCCGGGAACTGGCGTGGCAGTTCGCCGGCCGGGGCTGAGGGCCGGAGCCCGCTCCGCACCCGTCGTGGCGGGGCCCGGACGGGGTCCGGTACCCGTCGGGGCGAACCGCGGTGCACACGGACCGCGTCCAACTCAATAAGGTATGTGCCGTGGCGACGCACCTCGAACCCCGGAAGAGCACGGGAGTACCTTCGGTATTCACCCGTCGGACTGTGACGCTGGAGGCGCGTGGTGCGTGAGTATCTGCTGGTGCTGTTCTGCACCGCGGCCGTCACCTATCTGCTGACCGGCCCCGTCCGTAAGTTCGCCATCCTGGCCGGCGCCATGCCGCCGGTCCGGGCCCGCGACGTGCACCGCGAGCCGACCCCCAGGCTCGGCGGAATCGCGATGTTCGGCGGACTCTGCGCGGGCGTCCTGGTCGCCTCCCAGCTCGACAACCTGAGCAAGGCGTTCGTCGAGGGCTCGGACATCAGGGCGCTGCTCTCCGGCGCCGGGATCATGTGGATCCTCGGCGTGCTGGACGACAAGTGGGGCGTCGACGCCCTGGTCAAGCTGGGCGGCCAGATGATCGCCGCGGGCGTGATGGTCTGGCAGGGCGTGACGGTCATCTCGCTGCCGCTGCCCGGCTACGGCGCGGTGGCGGTCGGCCCGACCCAGGGCATGGTCATCTCGGTCGCCCTGGTGGTGATCATGGTCAACGCGGTGAACTTCATCGACGGCCTGGACGGCCTGGCGGCCGGCATGGTCTGCATCGCCGCCGGCGCCTTCTTCCTGTACTCCTACCGGCTCTGGTACGGCTACACGATCACCGCCGCCGCCCCCGCCGTCCTGTTCAGCGCGCTGCTGATCGGCATGTGCCTGGGCTTCCTGCCGCACAACCTGCACCCGGCCCGGATCTTCATGGGCGACTCCGGTTCGATGATGCTCGGCCTGATGCTGGCCGTCTCGGCGATCTCCATCACCGGCCGGGTCGACCCCGACCTGCTGACCGACCGCACCGAGTCGCTGGCCGTCACCGTGCACACCCTGGTGCCCGTCTACATCCCGCTGCTGCTGCCGTTGACCGTCATCGCGCTGCCGCTGGCCGACCTGCTGCTCGCGGTGGTCCGCCGCACCTGGGCCGGGAAGTCGCCGTTCGCCGCCGACAAGCAGCACCTGCACCACCGGCTGCTGGAGGTCGGGCACTCGCACAGCCGGGCCGTGCTGATCATGTACTTCTGGGCCGCGCTGATCGCCTTCGGCACGGTGGCCTTCTCGGTCACCGACACCGGCCGGACCGTGGTGCTCACCATCGCCGGCTTCTGCCTGCTGGGCATCGTCGTGCTGCTGATCCCGCGGTTCCGCCCGCACGCCCCGCAGGCGGTGCAGGCCTTCGTGCCGCCGCGCTACCGCCGGGCCGGCGCGGACGCCGAGCAGGAGCCGGCCACCGCCGGGACGGCCGCGCGGACGCAGGCCGGGAGCGCGGACCGGGCCCCGGACGAGGCGGGCGGACCGGTCCCGGCGAAGGGCGCCGGCCGGGCCGCCGACAAGGCCGGGAAGAAGACGCCGGCGACCGCGGGCCGCACCCGGGGCCCGGCCGCGGAGCAGGCCACGGACGAGGAGGCGCCCGCCGCGGCGCCGGCCATGGCGGAACTCTCGGCCAAGGACAAGGAGCTGCTCGGACGGCTCGGCACCGGCGCTTCGGCGGTCGGCGGCCACGGGCGCGGACGGGGCTCGCGCGAGGGGTGACCGGCGCGTGTGATGGTGTGTCAATCTGCTTCACCCGTACGGCGGCACCCTTGGGCCGTCGGTGTGACAGGTACCACACATTCATGGTAAAGCTCTCATCAAATAGTTTGTGATACCGTTCACGAGTACCGAGAAACGCGCCGAAAGACCTGACAGGTGGAGGACTTCCGTCCCTGGTCGGGTCTCCCTCGACGGGCTCGCCGCCAAGCGGCCGGCCTGCGGCGATCCCTCCCGGTAGGTGCCACCCACCGCACTGTGCGCCCGTCCCCCGTTTCCCCGACATGCCGCCGGAGTTGCCGACATGCCGTCCCCCGACGCCCGGATCCTTCGCGGCGCCGCAATCCCCACTGCGGTCGCCGGAGTCATCGCCATGGTGATCTCGACCGCCGTAGTCGGTGGCAAGGGACTGCTCGGCGCGCTCTTCGCAACGCTGCTCGTGATGGCCTTCTTCAGCTCCGGCCAGGTCGCCCTCGATCGGCTGACCAGGAACAACCCGCAGATGATGATGGCTGCGGCCCTGTTGGTCTACACCACGCAGATCCTGCTGGTCGGCATCGTTCTCGCGCTGTTCAAGAGCACGACGCTCTTCGACACCAAGGTCTTCGGCTTCACGCTGCTCGGCTGCGCTCTGATCTGGACGGGCTTCCAGGTGCGCGGCGCGATGAAGGCGAAGATCTACTACGTCCAGTCCGACGCCTCCGAAAACAAGGCCGACAAGCCTTCGGACTCGGGGCGTCAACAGTGACGAGGCCGAGCTGTCCCCCCAACGAGGGGGGCGGTGTTTATGCGGTACTGACGGGCTGCTATCGTCCGTCGCAACAACGGAGTACGGGAAGAGGCCTGGTCCATCCGCTCGGCGGACGGATCGCCCCCCGGATCCGCGCAGTCTTCGATGATCCCGCGTCGGTGCAGCGCACCGACGCGCAGGGTCGGCGAGAAACCCATCAAGTTCCAGTGCCGCACTGTGGCCGCAGGCCACGCCGACACACCGAGGTTGCCGTAATCATGCGTCACGACGAAGGAGTCCGTGGTGAGTGCTGTACTCACGTCCCTCGCCTCTGAGGGCAGCTGCCACTTCGGCGGGGACAACGGCTGCGGCTTCCCGGCGCCCGGCCTGAACGAGTTCGACTTCAAGCCGATCTTCACGGTCGGCAGCGTGGACTTCACCAAGCCCATGCTGCTGGCGATGATCTGCGCTCTGCTGGTCGTCGTGTTCTTCTGGGCGGCGTTTGCCAAGCCGAAGCTCCTCCCCGGGAAGCTCCAGCTGGTTGGCGAGATCGGCTACGACTTCGTCAAGCGAAGCATCGTGCTGGAGACCATCGGCAAAAAGGGCGAGAAGTACGTCCCGATGATGGTCTCGATGTTCTTCTTCATCTGGATCATGAACATCATGTCCATCATTCCCTTCGCGCAGTTCCCGGTGATGTCGCGCATCGCGTTCCCGGTCGGACTCGCGTCGGTCGTGTGGATCACGTACATGTCGCTCACGTTCAAGAAGCACGGCTTCGTGGGCGGAATGAAGAACCTCTGCTGGCCTTCCGGCATCCCCGGCTGGGTCATGTTCATCCTGGTGCCGATCGAGTTCTTCTCGAACATCATCGTGCGCCCCTTCACGCTCGCGGTCCGTGCCTTCGCGAACATGTTCGCCGGCCACCTGCTGATCGTGGTCTTCTCCGTAGCCTCCTGGTACCTGCTCAGCCCGACTCTCGGTGCGCTCTACGGCACGGTCTCCTTCGGGGTGACCGTCGGCCTCACCGGCTTCGAGCTGCTGGTCCAGTTCCTGCAGGCCTACATCTTCGTGATGCTGGCCAGCAGCTACATCGCCGGTGCCCTCGAAGAGGCGCACTGAGCACTGCGGTCCCGGCCGCAACCCCCCTGAACTCCCGGTGGCCAACCACCACCGGTTCTCCACCCCGCAAAGGATTAGCAGAGATGTCCGCTCTCGCTGAGGTCACCGGTTCCGTCGCGTCCATCGGCTACGGCCTTGCTGCGATCGGCCCCGGCATCGGTGTCGGTCTGATCTTCGGTAACGGTGTGCAGGCCATGGCCCGCCAGCCCGAGGCTGCCGGTCTCATCCGCTCCAACATGTTCATCGGCTTCGCGCTGACCGAGGCGCTCGCCCTCATCGGCATCGTCATGCCGTTTGTCTACGGCACCGGCGCCTAATTCCTGTCGCACGCCTTTTCGACGAAAGGTTCTGATATGAACCCCGTGGTCGCCTTCGCGGCAGAGGAGAAGATGAATCCTCTCCTCCCCGCATGGCCCGAGGTCATCATCGGCCTGCTCTGCTTCTTCATCGTCTTCGGCCTCCTCGGCAAGAAGCTCCTGCCCAGCATCGAGAAGGTGCTGGCGGACCGCCGGGACGCCATCGAGGGCGGTATGGAGCGGGCCGAGATCGCTCAGCGCGAGGCCCAGGCCCTGCTGGAGCAGTACCGTGCCGAGCTCGCCGAGGCGCGTCACGAGGCCGCTCGGATCACCGAGCAGGCGCGTGAGCAGGGTGCCGCTCTGGTCGCCGAGATGCGCGAGGAGGGCCAGCGTCAGCGCGAGTCCATCGTCGCCGCGGGCCACGCCCAGATCGAGGCGGACAAGAAGCAGGCGACTGCGGCTCTGCGTCACGACGTGGGTTCGCTGGCCTCGCAGCTCGCCTCCCGCATCGTCGGCGAGTCCCTGGAGGACTCGGCCCGGCAGAGTGGCGTGATCGACCGTTTCCTTGAGGACCTGGAGGCCAAGGCCGCCGCGTCCACGGCGGCTGCCAAGTGATCGGCGCAAGCCGTGAGGCCCTCGCCGCCGGGCGGAAGAACCTCGACAGCCTGACCGACTCCACCTCGGTGGATGCGGCCGCGCTGGCCGAGGAGCTCGCCGCCGTCACGGTCCTGCTGGACCGCGAGGTGTCGCTGCGCCGTGTCCTGACCGACCCCTCGCGGTCCGGTCAGGACAAGGCCGCGCTGGTCGGCTCGCTGTTCGCCGGCCAGGTCTCGGGCGTGACGATCGACCTGGTGTCGGGCCTCGCCCGCTCCCGCTGGTCGAGCGGGCGTGACCTGGTGGACGCCACCGAGGAGCTCGCCGCGTACGCCGAGGTCATCGCCGCCGACAAGGCCGGTGCCCTGGACGACGTCGAGGACGAGCTGTTCCGCTTCGGCCGGATCGTCAGCGGCTCGCACGAGCTGCGCAGTGCGCTCACCGAGCCGAAGGCCGGTGCCGCCGCCAAGGGCGCGCTGGTCGTGAAGCTGCTCGGCGGCCGGGCCAACCCGGGCACCGTCCGGCTGGTCACCGGCCTGGTCGCGAACCCGCGTGGACGTAGCCTTGAGCAGGGACTCGAGTCCTACTCGAAGCTCGCCGCCACCCGGCGCGGTCGCGTGGTGGCCGTGGTCACCAGCGCGGTGCCGCTGTCGGACAGCCAGAAGGAGCGCCTGTCGGGCGCCCTCGGCCGGCTGTACGGCCGCCAGGTCCACCTGAACATCGACGTCGACCCCGCGGTCCGCGGCGGTGTCCGGGTGCAGATCGGCGACGAGATCATCGACGGGACCGTGTCGAGCCGCCTCGAAGGCGCTCGCCAGGCACTCGAAGGCTGAGCACCGAGCAACATCCGACCCTCGGTCGGGCGCCGGCCCCGCATGGCGGGAGCCGGTAAATCGTACGGCCGGTTCGCAACGACCCGGCCGAGAGTCGAATACTTGCGGCCCTCAATGGCGGGCCGAGGATCGCAAACTAGGAGAGCAGGGAAGCCTGATGGCGGAGCTTACGATCCGTCCGGAGGAAATCCGGGACGCGCTGGCCGACTTTGTCCAGTCGTACCAGCCGGACGCGGCCTCGCGTGAAGAGGTCGGCACGGTTACTGACGCAGCGGACGGTATCGCCCATGTCGAGGGCCTGCCCTCGGTCATGGCCAACGAGCTGCTCAGGTTCGAGGACGGCACGCTGGGCCTCGCGCTGAACCTCGACACCCGCGAGATCGGTGTCGTCATCCTCGGTGAGTTCTCGGGGATCGAGGAGGGCCAGACGGTGCACCGCACCGGCGAGGTCCTCTCCGTCCCGGTCGGCGAGGGCTACCTCGGCCGCGTCGTGGACCCGCTGGGCAACCCGATCGACGGCCTGGGCGACATCGCCTCCAGCGGCCGCCGCGCCCTGGAGCTGCAGGCCCCCGGCGTCATGGTCCGCAAGTCGGTCCACGAGCCGATGCAGACCGGCATCAAGGCCATCGACGCGATGACCCCGATCGGCCGCGGCCAGCGCCAGCTGATCATCGGCGACCGCCAGACCGGCAAGACCGCGGTGGCGATCGACACGATCATCAACCAGCGCGACAACTGGCGTTCGGGCGACCCGAAGAAGCAGGTCCGCTGCATCTACGTCGCCGTCGGCCAGAAGGGCTCGACCATCGCGTCGGTCCGCGGCGCCCTGGAGGAGGCCGGCGCGCTGGAGTACACCACGATCGTGGCCGCTCCCGCCTCGGACCCCGCGGGCTTCAAGTACCTCGCCCCGTACACCGGCTCGGCCATCGGCCAGGAGTGGATGTACGACGGCAAGCACGTCCTCATCATCTTCGACGACCTGTCGAAGCAGGCCGAGGCGTACCGCTCCGTGTCGCTGCTGCTCCGTCGTCCGCCGGGCCGCGAGGCCTACCCGGGTGACGTCTTCTACCTGCACTCCCGCCTGCTGGAGCGCTGCGCGAAGCTCTCCGACGAGCTGGGCGCGGGCTCGATGACCGGTCTGCCGATCATCGAGACCAAGGCCAACGACGTGTCGGCGTACATCCCGACCAACGTCATCTCGATCACCGACGGCCAGTGCTTCCTGGAGTCCGACCTGTTCAACGCCGGCATCCGCCCGGCCGTGAACGTCGGTATCTCGGTCTCCCGCGTCGGTGGCTCGGCCCAGATCAAGGCCATGAAGTCGGTCGCCGGCCGCCTGCGCCTGGACCTGGCCCAGTACCGCGAGCTGGAGGCGTTCGCCGCCTTCGGTTCCGACCTGGACCCGGCCTCCAAGGCCCAGCTGGAGCGCGGTGCGCGCATGGTCGAGCTGCTCAAGCAGGGCCAGTACCAGCCGTTCCCGGTCGAGGAGCAGGTCGTCTCCATCTGGGCCGGCACCACCGGCAAGCTGGACGACGTACCGGTGGCGGACATCCGCCGCTTCGAGCGCGAGTTCCTGGACCACCTGCGGACCTCGAAGAAGGACCTGCTGGCCGGCATCGTCGAGACCTCCAAGCTGGAGGACGGCACGATCGACGCGCTGACCGAGGCGATCAAGGCCTTCAAGCTGGGCTTCACCACCGCCGACGGCAAGCTCCTCGGCGAGCAGGCCTGAGTCCGGTAGCGAGGGAAAGGACGTAACGACCCATGGGAGCACAGCTTCGGGTCTACAAGCGCCGGATCCGCTCTGTCACCGCGACGAAGAAGATCACCAAGGCGATGGAGATGATCTCCGCGTCGCGCATCGTCAAGGCGCAGCGCGCGGTGGCCGCCTCCACTCCGTACGCCGATGAGCTGACCCGGGCGGTGACGGCGGTGGCCACCCGGTCCAACGCCAAGCACCCGCTCACCACCGAGAACCCGGCGGCGTCCCGCGCCGCGGTCCTGCTGATCACGGCGGACCGCGGCCTGGCCGGCGGCTACTCGACCAACGCCATCAAGCAGGCGACCGCTCTCACCGAGCGGCTGCAGGCCGAGGGCAAGGACGTGGTGACGTACATCGTCGGCCGCAAGGGCGTCTCGTACTACAACTTCCGCCACCGTGAGGTCGCGGCAGCGTGGACGGGATTCTCCGACAAGCCGACCTACGGTGACGCGAAGACGGTGGCCGGCGAGCTGATCGAGGCGTTCACGGCGGAGAACGGCGGGGTGGACGAGCTCCACCTGGTCTCCACCAAGTTCGAGTCGATGCTCACCCAGACCGCCGTCGAGGCCCGGCTGCTGCCGCTGAAGCTGGACGAGGTCCAGCTCAGCGACGAGAAGCAGGCCAAGGCGGAGATCTTCCCGCTGTACGACTTCGAGCCGTCGGCCGAGGGCGTCCTCGACGCGCTGCTGCCGCGGTACGTCGAGAGCCGGATCTACAACGCGCTGCTGCAGTCGGCCGCCTCGGAGCACGCCGCCCGGCGTCGTGCGATGAAGTCGGCGACCGACAACGCGGAAGAGCTCATCAAGGCGCTCACGCGGCTTGCCAACTCGGCCCGACAGGCCGAGATCACCCAGGAAATCAGCGAGATCATCGGCGGCGCCAACGCCCTCGCCGACGCTAACGCGGGGAGTGAATAAGACATGACCACCACTGTTGAGCCGACCACGGCGACGGGCCGCGTCGCGCGGGTCATCGGCCCGGTCGTCGACGTGGAGTTCCCCGTCGACGCGATTCCCAACATGTACAACGCGCTGAAGCTCGACGTCGAGACGTCGGACGGCGGCACGAAGACCCTGACGCTCGAGGTCGCCCAGCACCTCGGCGACGGCCTGGTCCGCGGCATCTCGATGCAGCAGACCGACGGCGTCGTGCGCGGCACGGTCGTGCGTGACACCGGCAGGGCCATCGAGGTCCCGGTCGGCCAGGTCACCAAGGGCAAGGTCTTCAACGCCCTCGGTGAGGTCCTGAACGTCGACAAGGACGAGTTCGAGTCCCAGGTCGAGGTCCGCTGGCCGATCCACCGCAAGGCCCCGGCCTTCAAGGACCTCGAGTCCAAGACCGAGATGTTCGAGACCGGTATCAAGGTCATCGACCTGCTCACCCCGTACGTCCAGGGTGGCAAGATCGGTCTGTTCGGTGGTGCCGGTGTCGGCAAGACCGTTCTGATCCAGGAGATGATCTACCGCGTCGCCGAGAACTTCGGTGGTGTGTCGGTGTTCGCCGGTGTCGGCGAGCGCACCCGTGAGGGCAACGACCTCATCCACGAGATGGTCGACTCGGGCGTTCTGGACAAGACCGCGCTGGTCTTCGGCCAGATGGACGAGCCGCCGGGCACCCGCCTGCGCGTCGCCCTGTCCGCGCTGACGATGGCGGAGTACTTCCGCGACGTCGAGCAGCAGGACGTCCTGCTCTTCATCGACAACATCTTCCGGTTCACCCAGGCCGGTTCCGAGGTGTCGACCCTGCTCGGCCGCATGCCCTCCGCGGTGGGCTACCAGCCGAACCTGGCCGACGAGATGGGCCTCCTCCAGGAGCGCATCACCTCGACCCGCGGTCACTCGATCACCTCGATGCAGGCGATCTACGTCCCCGCGGACGACCTGACCGACCCGGCGCCGGCCACCACCTTCGCCCACCTCGACGCGACGACGGTTCTCTCCCGTCCGATCTCCGAGAAGGGCATCTACCCGGCCGTCGACCCGCTGGACTCCACGTCCCGCATCCTGGACCCGCGCTACATCGCGCAGGACCACTACGACACGGCGCTCCGCATCAAGGGGATCCTGCAGAAGTACAAGGACCTCCAGGACATCATCGCGATCCTCGGCATCGACGAGCTGGGCGAGGAGGACAAGCTCACCGTCCACCGTGCCCGCCGGATCGAGCGCTTCCTCTCGCAGAACACCTACGTGGCGAAGCAGTTCACCGGTGTCGAGGGTTCGACCGTGCCGCTGTCGGAGACCATCGAGGCCTTCAACGCGATCGCGGACGGCAAGTACGACTCCGTCCCCGAGCAGGCCTTCTTCATGTGCGGTGGCATCGAGGACCTCGAGAAGAACGCCGCCGAGCTCGCGAAGAAGTAGTCGCGACCGGCCGGTAGCAGCTGAGTGACCGTGAGGGGTGGCCCCGAGCCCTGGGGACCACCCCTCACGGCGCACTCACTGTGATTCCGGTCATCTCCGCGCCGCCGGTTTCATCTCCGGGGCGCGGGCCCGTTATTCTTACCGAAACTCCCGAGTAATCGGGCGTTGCAAGAGCCTAGGAGCCCACGTTGGCTGAGCTGCACGTCGAGCTGGTCGCAGCCGACCGCAAGGTGTGGTCCGGTGCGGCCACCATCGTTGTCGCCCGTACGGCCTCCGGTGACACCGGCATCATGCCGGGCCACACCCCGGTGCTGAGCGTGCTGGAGTCCGGCCCGGTGACGATCCGGACCACCGACGGCAACGTCGTCGTGGCCGCCGTCCACGGCGGTTTCATCTCCTTCGCCGACAACAAGCTTTCTCTGCTCGCGGAGATCGCCGAGCTGGCGGACGAGATCGATGTCACCCGCGCGGAGCGCGCGCTCGAACTCGCCCAGGGCGAGAGCGACGCGCACGCCGAGCGACGCGCCGAGGTCCGCCTCGTCGCGGCAGGCCGCCGCAAGGCCGCCTGAACGTAGTCAGACCGACGGTCCCGGGGACGCGCGAGCGTGACCCCGGGACTGTCGTATCAGTTGGTAGGACAGCGCGGCCGCTCGTCACGGCCGATCCGGGGTACGCGGGTAGCGAGGAGGTCGGTGAGCATGGTCCTCGCCCTTGTGGTGTGCGCGGCGGTCGTGGCGTTCGGGGTGGCAGGCCTGGTGGCCTTCGCCGTACGCCGGCGGGTGATCCAGCGGGTCGGCGGAACGTTCGACTGCAGCTACCGGCTCAAAATGCCGGCCGACGCCTCCACGCAGCCCGACCTCGACGAGAACGGCAAACCCACCTCAGCCCCGGTTCCGCAGACCGACGGCAAGGGGTGGGTTTTTGGTATCGGCCGGTACAGCGGCGACTCCATCGAGTGGTTCCGGGTGTTCTCCTACGCCCCGCGCCCCCGCCGGGTCCTGCCGCGCCGCGAGATCGAGGTGCTCGGCCGCCGCTACCCGGAGGGCCAGGAGGAGCTCGCCCTGCTCTCCGGCTCCGTCGTCCTGCGCTGCCTGCACAACGGCGCCCCCCTGGAGCTCGCCATGAGCGACGACGCCCTCACCGGCTTCCTCGCCTGGCTGGAGGCCGCCCCGCCCGGGCAGAGAGTCAACGTCGCGTAGCGACGGGACTCTCGGGCCGGGGGTACCTCCCGGCCGGAGGCTGGGGTGGGGGTACCTCCCGGCCGGAGGCTGGGGGAGGTCAGCGTCGCGCGATTGGATCACTCGTGCTCGCAAACGGGACCTCATCCGCAAGCGGCGTGCCCACGCGCGCGCCGGCATCCCGGTCTACGTCGTCATCGACGATCTCGACGATCTCGACGGCGACGGGCACGTCACCGTCCTGACCGACCCGCGTCCCGACCGGGCGACGTACGAGGCCGAGATCCGCGTCCCCTACGGCACCGAGGTGACCGTCCCCGAGGGCCCGGCCAAGGGCTTTGTGATCGGTGTCGCAATCACGGGTGAGCCCCGCCGGGGCTGAGTAGTCTGCTGTCCATGGTCAACCTGACGCGTATCTACACCCGCACCGGCGACGACGGCACCACGGCGCTCGGCGACATGAGCCGCACCACCAAGACCGACCCCCGGCTGATCGCCTACGCCGACGCCAACGAGGCGAACGCCGCGATCGGGGTGGCCATCGCGGCCGGCGGGCTGCCGGAGGACGTGTCGGCGGTGCTGACCCGGGTCCAGAACGACCTCTTCGACGTGGGCGCGGACCTCGCCACCCCGGTGGTCGAGGACCCGAAGTACCCGCCGCTGCGGGTGCTGCAGAGCTACATCGACCGGCTGGAGGCGGACTGCGACCTCCACCTGGAGTCGCTGGAGAAGCTCCGCAGCTTCATCCTCCCCGGCGGTACGGCCGGCGCCGCGTACCTGCACCTGGCCTGCACCGTGGTGCGCCGGGCCGAGCGGTCCACCTGGGCGGCGATCGAGGTGCACGGCGACAGCGTCAACCCGCTCACCGCGAAGTACCTCAACCGGCTCTCCGACCTGCTGTTCATCCTGGCCAGGTCCGCCAACAAGGAGCGCGGTGACGTGCTCTGGGTGCCCGGCGAGAACCGCTAGAACCGCTAGAACCGCCGGAACCGCCGGAACCGCCGGAACCGCTGGAACCGCTGGAACCGCTGGAACCGCTGGAACCGCCGGCCGAGCTACCGGGGCCGCTTCGGGAAGACCGTGTAACTGGCCGCGACCACCAGGCTGATCCCCGTCACCCAGGCCGTCCGGGGGTACCAGGCGGTGAGCGCGCCCGTCCGGGCCGGATCGTCCACCAGCAGGATCATCAGGCTGACCAGGGCGACGGTGAGGCCGGCCGCCAGCAGGGTGCGGCGGAAGATCCGCCACTCGTGGGCGGCCCGGGCCCGGCCGTACTTCGGCGCGGCGGGCGGCTTCGGGCCGCCCGCGAACCGGTGCGCGAACCGGGCGTCGGCCCAGACCACCAGGGAGTGCCCGTAGGCGGCCGTGAAGCCCACGTAGGCGGCCGCCAGCCCGTGCGAGGCACGGGCGGCGGCGCCCTGGCGCAGGTCCAGCACGGTGGCGCCGAGGACGAGCAGGTCCACCAGCGGCAGGCAGAGCAGCAGGGCGGCCCCGGTCCGGCGCCACCGGAGCAGGTAGCGGGCCGCCAGGCCCAGGGCGAGGACGACCCAGAAGCCGGCCTCGCCGGCCGGCACGACGGTCACGATCATGGTGGGCTCCTCTCCTCGCCGCTCCGCCCTCCAGCCTGGCCGCCCCGGCCCGCCCGGTCGTCGTCACCGGTGCCGAGCGGGCCCTGCATCCTTCGATGTACGGCGGATCGTCCTGGCGGTCCGCGCGCCCGGGCCCGCCGGATGATTGGGTGGACCCTGTGACCGGACTCAGCCTCACCCCGCGCCAGGAGGACCGCGCGATCGCCCTGGCCGGGCTGCTCGGCGGCCTGGTGCTGATCGCCACCGGCGCCTACGACAACTCCGGTTCGGTCTCGCCCTGGCTCGCGGTGCTGCCGCTCTGCGCGATGGCCGGACTGGAGCTGTTCCGCCGGACCCACCCGGTGTGGACGGTCTGCCTGGGCGGGCTGGTCTTCGCCGGGAACATCTTCGCCGGCTCGGTGCTGGCCACGGTCATCATGTACACCGACCTGCTCTACGCGGCGGTGCTCTACGGCTCCAAGCGGATGTCGGCGATCCTGCACCTCACCGGCGCCGGTTCGACCCTGGTGCTGAGCGGCCTGACCCTGCTCTACGGTACGGTCTCGGCCGCGCTGCTGGTCGTCGTCCTCGGCGGGCTGGTGTTCATCGCCCCGGTCTGGACGGCGGACCTGCTGCGCCGGCACCGGGACGAGGCCGTCGCGGAGCGGCTGCGCGCCCAGCAGACCGCGCTGCTCTCCGAGATGGACCGGCGTGGCGCGGTGGTCGCCGAACGGGCCCGGATGGCACGCGAGCTGCACGACGTCATCGCCAACCACCTCTCCGCCATCGCGATCCACGCGACCGGCGCGCAGTCCCTGGCCCGCCGTCAGCGCCGGCCGGACGACGACCCGCTGGTGGAGGTGCTCGCGGTGATCCGGGAGAACAGCGTGCAGGGGCTGACCGAGATGCGCCGGATGATCGGCCTGCTCCGCTCCAGCGGCGGCGGCGAGGGCGAGGAGGAGTCCTACGCGGCGCCCGAACTCGACGCCGTGGACTCCCTGCTGGAGAACGCGCGGGCGGCCGGCCAGGACGCCGGGCTGGCCTTCGAGGCGTCCGAGGAGGGCGAGCGCGGGCTCCTCGCGGTGCCGGTCGGGCTGGCCGCGTACCGGATCGCCCAGGAGTCGCTGACCAACGCGCTCAAGCACGCCGCGCCCGGGACGGTCCGGCTGCGGCTGACCTACGGGCCGGAGGACCTGGAGATCGTGGTGGACAGCCCGTACCGGGCGGGGGAGGGCCGGGTGCTGCCCGGGGCCCGGGCCGGGCTGGTCGGCATGCGGGAGCGGGCGGCACTGCTCGGCGGGAGTTTCGAGGCGGGCGCGCGGGGCGGCCGGTGGCTGGTCCGGGCGGTGCTGCCGCGTGGTCTGGCGACGGCGGAAGGGAAGGGCCGGGCATGACGATCCGGGTGGTGGTGGCGGAGGACCAGGCGGCGGTGCGGGCCGCGCTGGTGATGATCCTGGGCGCGGAGCCCGGGCTGGAGGTGGTCGGCGAGGCCGCCGACGGCGAGCAGGCGGTGCGCCTCGCGCTGGAACTGCGGCCGGACGTGGTGCTGATGGACATCCAGATGCCCCGGCTGGACGGTGTCTCGGCGACCCGCCAGGTGGTGGCCGCGGGCGCCGCGCAGGTGCTGGTGCTGACCACCTTCGACCACGACGAGTACGTCTACGGGGCGTTGCGGGCCGGCGCCGCGGGCTTCCTGCTGAAGGACCTGGAGGCGGACGCGCTGATCGAGGGGATCCGCACGGTGGCGCGCGGCGACGGCATGCTGGCGCCCTCCGTGACCAGGCGGCTGATCGGCACCTTCGCCCGCCCGGGACGGACGGTCGGGGCCGGGGCGAGGGCGGCCGTGGAGGCCCTGACGCCGCGCGAGCGGGAGGTGCTCTCCTGCATCGGCGCGGGCCTCTCGAACGGCGAGATCGCGGAGCGGCTGGCGATGGCGGAGGCGACCACCAAGACCCACGTCAGCCGGATCCTGGCCAAGCTGGAGCTGCGCAGCCGGGTCCAGGCGGCCATCCTGGCGCAGGACTTGGGCCTGATCACGGGCTGAGCACCCGCGGCCGCGGGGCGGCGGCGGCCGGCCCGCGCCGGCGGCCGCTCAGCCGCGCCGCAGCAGGGCCCTGGCGGCCTCCGCGTCGGCCGGCCAGACCATCAGCCGCGGCCCCTCGGCGGTCCGCACCAGGGTGTGCCGCAGCCCGGCCGCGTCGAGCCGGGCGGCGAGCCGCCGGGCCTGCTCGGCGTCGGGCGGCGCGGCGACGGCCACCAGCAGTCCGTACTCGTCCGGGCGGCCCGTCCGGGGGCGGCGCTCGACCAGCGAGGCCCCGCCGCCGTACGTCCAGCGCAGCAGCAGGATCAGCACCGCCATCACGGCGGCGGTCAGCAGCAGGAACGCCAGGCTCCGCACGATCGGTCCTTCCGCCGGTGCGCCCCGCCGGACGCAGATCACACCGGCCAATCTCACCACGGAGCCTGCCGGGGCGTTAGAGTCCGGCGGTGAGCGGCGCGGCTCCTGGGGGTGACCCCTGCCCAGGGCCGCCTTCAGGCACCGCCCTGAGCCGACCGCCCGAGCATCGGGCCCGGCGGCCGGGGGCGGTCAAACGGCACCCCGGGAGACCAGCCATGAGCAACGTACCCAGCAAGCAGATTGCCGTGATCGGCGCCGGACTGATGGGCGCCGGCATCGCCCAGGTCGCCGCCCAGGCCGGCCACCCGGTCGTGCTGCGGGACGTCACCGAGGAGGCGCTGCGGCGGGGCCTGGACGGGATCCGCGCCTCGTACGACAAGTTCGTCTCCAAGGGCAGGCTGGACGCGGCGGACGCCGAGGCGGCGCTCGGCCGGATCACCACCACCACCGACCTGGGCGCGGTCGCCGACGCCGACATCGTGGTGGAGGCGGTCTTCGAGCGCCTGGACGTCAAGGAGGGCGTCTTCCGGGAGCTCGACAAGATCGTGAAGGAGGGCGCGGTGCTGGCCTCCAACACCTCTGCCATCCCGATCACCCGGATCGCCGCCGCGACCGCCCGCCCGGAGTCCGTGGTCGGCGTGCACTTCTTCTCGCCGGTGCCGCTGATGAAGCTGGTCGAGCTGGTGCGCGGCTACAAGACCAGTGACGAGACGCTGGCCGTGGTCCGCGAGTTCGCCGAGGGGGTGGGCAAGGAGGTGGTGGTGGTCAACCGCGACGTGGCCGGCTTCGTCACCACCCGCCTGATCACCGCGCTGGTCGTCGAGGCCGCCAAGCTCTACGAGTCGGGCGTCGCCTCCGCCGAGGACATCGACACCGCCTGCCGGCTCGGCTTCGGCCACCCGATGGGCCCGCTGCAGACCGCCGACCTCACCGGCGTCGACATCCTGCTGCACGCGGCGCGCAACATCTACGAGGAGACCCAGGACGAGAAGTTCGCCGCGCCGGAGATCATGGCGCGGATGGTCACGGCGGGCGACCTCGGCCGCAAGAGCGGCCGCGGTTTCTACCCGTACGGGAGCAAGTGACGCGGGCGCCCGGAACAGGGCGCCGGTGACCGGCGGGCCGTGCGGATCGGACATCGTACGGCCCGCCCGCCGGGCGGCGGGTGAGTTTCCTCACGCAGGTGCCGCAGACGGGTGATTTGGGCGGTAATCGAGCGTAGGTATGGGGACTTACTGCGTATATTCCCTCGGACGAGTGAAGTTGGTTCAGGTCTGGGCCGCGGCAGCAACCTGCGGAGCTGGTTCACCGTCAGATGAGGGAGAGCCCCGGTGCGAGCGCCGGGGTCCGGGCCCCGGGCAGGCGCCGGCCCGGCCGGCCCGAGGGAATCCCCGCGGCACGGAACCCCGTGGAACGGAAACCCGTCGGGTCCGGACCGGCCGTACCCGGGCCGGCGCGGACCGACCGGCACGACAAGGCAACCTGCGGCCGGCAGCCCGTGGCGGGCGGCCGACGGCAGGCCGAGGCCCTCGGGCAGGCCTACGAGCGGAGGAGGAGAGCATGCGCATCATCGGTGACCACACCGCCCTGGCCCTCGAAGGCCACCTCGACGTGCGCAGCGCCGCCGACGCCAGGGTCCTGCTGCACCAGGCCGTGGACGGCGGGCAGGGCGACCTCGTGCTGGACCTCGGCCGGCTGGAGTCCTGGGACGCCACCGGCCTCGGCGTCATCATGGGCACCCACCGCCGGGCCGGCCGGCTCGGCCGCCGGCTCGTCCTGCGGGCCGTCCCGGCGCAGTTGCAGCGCCTGCTGGTGGCCACCCGGCTGCACCGCATCCTGGCCGTCGAGGGCACCGTGTCCGACGTCCGCGGCGCGACCCTGCCCGGGCTCGGCCCGGTGACCGGCCAGCCGGTCGTGGCCCCGCTGCTCTGACCGGCCGGTCCCCGCACGACACCGTGCGGGGCGGCACGGGAGCGGGCCGCGTCCCCACCCGAGCCCCGGGCGCCCCGGGCCGCTCCGGTGCCCGTGGTACGGCCGGGCAGGCTCCCGTGGCCCTGCCGTCGCGTACATGTCGGGTGCGAACGGGCAGCTCACAGAGGGCCCCGGCACCTCCACGAGGGGCCCGCGCTGCACGGGAGGGCACGAATGTGCGAGAGTCTGCGGTCAGGAGACGGCCGCCGGCACCCAACAGCCTGCCCGCGCAAGGCCGCTCGAACGTCGTCAACGCCCCGGCCCCGGGCCGGGCGGCCGAGCATGGGCGGAGCGATACGTGGGACAGCCAACCGGTGACTTTCGGCAGGAGGGCGTGCGCCCGCGGACCGGCGAACTCGTCACCGGCGACCTGTTGGTGACCGTCGGCTCGACCGACGGCTCCGAGGCCCGGCCCTGCCCCGACGAGTGGCGCCCCCGCCCCCGCCGGCTGGAGCGCGGCGGCCCGAGCCGCGGCACGCTCGGCCCCAGCCCCGCCGTCGGCCCGCTGGCCCTCGGCGCCGGCCCCGCCGACCTGCCGCTGCTGGACCGTGAGGCGGACATCGCCCAACTGCTCGGCAAGCTGACCGAGGGCCGCTCGATACGCCTGGTCGGCCAGGCCGGCTCCGGGCGCAGCGCCCTGCTGTCCGCCGTCGCCGCGGCGGCCGGCGAGCTGGCCCCCGACGGCGTCGTCCAGCTCTGCGGTCACCGCCGCAGCGCCGCCGACCTCCTCCAGGCCCTCTTCTCCGCCACCCACCACGCCCCCGGCTTCCGCCCGGACCCGCAGCAGCTGGCCCGCCATCTCGCGACCGTCGGCGCCGTCGTCGTGGTGGACGAGGTCGAGTCGACCGGCGAGGAGCTGGAGGCGCTGCTCGCGGCCGCTCCCGACTGCGCCTTCCTGATCTCGGTCGCCCCCGACAGCCCGGCGCTGGCCCTGGACTCCCGGCTGGAGGACCACCTGGTCGCGGGGCTGTCCCGGGCCGCCTGCCTGGCCCTGACGGCCCGGTTGGCCGGCCGCGCCCTGGACGAGGCCGAGCGGGCCTGGGCCGTCGACCTGTGGTTCGAGTCCGAGGGCCTGCCCCTGCGCTTCGTCCAGGCGGCCGCCCTGCTGCGCCAGCGGGACGTCGCGGTGGACGCCCTGGTGGCCGCGGAGGAGGACCGCCGCGGGGTGTTCGGCGCGGTCGAGCACCCGGAGGTGGACGAGGACCCGGCCGTCCGGGAGGCCGAGCTGCGGCGCACCGTGGCGCTCCCGACGGTCGCCGAGAGCGCGGCCCCGGCCCTGCGGCTGGCGGAGGGGCTCAGCGAGCCCGCCCAGGCCGTGCTGCGGCTCGCGGTGGCGCTCGGCGGCGAGTGTCCGACCGCGCCGCACCTGCCCGCGCTGATCGACGTCGGCCTCGGCGAGAGCGCCCTGCACGAGCTCACCGACTGCGGCCTGGCGGTCTCCATCGGGGGCCACCACCGGCTGACCGCGGGCGCGTTGGAGCTGCTGGAGCCGCACTGGCCGTCGGCCGGCAGCACCAACGGCGCCGCCACCCACTTCGCCTGGTGGGTGGGCCACAGTTCGGTCAGCATCGAGCAGGTCGCCGCCGAGGCCGAGGTGGTGATCGGTGCGATGCTCGCCGACCGCGCCGCCGGCCGTCCCGCCGCCGTGCTGCGGCTGGCCCGCGCGGCCGCCCCGGCGCTCGCCCTGGCGCTGCGCTGGGGGGCCTGGGAGCGGGCCCTGCAACTGGGCCTGGAGGCCGCCCGCGCGGTCGGTTCCGGCCCCGACGAGGCCTGGTTCCACCACGAGCTGGGGGTGTACGCGCTCTGCCGCCGGACCCCTGAGCGCGCGGTGGCGGAGCTGGAGGCCGCGGTGGCCCTGCGGGGCGCGCTCGGCGAGCAGCGCGGCGTCGCCGCGGGACGCCGGATGCTGGACCTGCTGCGGGAGGACACCCAGGCCCTTACGGCGGGGGAGGGGGACCTCCCCGCCGTCACCCGACGGCCCGTCATCCGGGCCATCGCGCAGGTGCCTTGGCGCTTCGGCATGATCCCGAAGGCCGGCGGCCGGGGCCGGACGGTCATCGCCGCCTCGGCGGCCGTGCTGGCGCTCGGTGTGCTCGGGACGGCGGTCGGCCTGAGCGTGGCCGGCCAGGACACCCCCAAGGGCGGCGCCACCCCGCACAACGGTGCGCCGGACCAGCCGGGCAGTCTGACCGGCAACTACACGATCCCCGCCCCGAGCGACTCGGCCTCGGACAGCGCCACCCCCACTGGTACCGACTCGCCCTCGCCGGAGGCCTCGGCGACCAGCGGCAGCCCCTCGCCCTCGGGTTCGGCGTCGGCCTCGCCCTCGCCGAAGAAGACGACGACGAAGCCGGCGAGCCCGAGCCCGAGCGGCCCGCAGCCTCCGGGGGCGACCCAGCCGCCGGTGGTGGTCCCGCCGGTGACGACGACGCCCCCAACGGTGCCGACCCCGTCGCAGACGACCCCGTCGCAGACGCCCACCGCCACGCCGACCAGCCCGAGCCCGAGCACGACGCCGGCCTCGCCGACCCCGTAGGGCCGGCGGGTCAGAACAGCTTGAGCTTGTCGTCCTCGATGCCGCGCAGCTCGTCGTAGTCCAGCACCACGCAGCCGATGCCCCGGTCGGTGGCCAGGACGCGGGCCTGCGGCTTGATCTCCTGCGCGGCGAAGACGCCCTTCACCGGGGCGAGCAGCGGGTCGCGGTTGAGCAGCTCCAGGTACCGGGTGAGCTGCTCGACACCGTCGATCTCGCCGCGCCGCTTGATCTCGACGGCGACGGTGGCGCCGTCGGAGTCGCGGCAGAGGATGTCGACGGGGCCGATCGCGGTCGGGTACTCGCGGCGGATCAGCGCCCAGCCGCTGCCGAGCACCTCCATCCGGTCGGCGAGCAGCTCCTGGAGGTGGGCCTCGACGCCGTCCTTGACGAGTCCCGGGTCCACCCCGAGTTCGTGCGAGGAGTCGTGCAGCACCTCCTCCAGCGTGATGATCAGCTTCTCGCCGGCCTTGTTCACGACCGTCCAGGTGCCTTCCGCCTCCTTCAGGGAGCACGGTGGCGACATCCAGTTGAGCGGCTTGTAGGCGCGGTCGTCGGCATGAATGCTGACGCTGCCGTCGGCCTTGACCAGGATGAGCCTGGTGGCGGACGGCAGATGGGCGGAGAGCCGACCGGCATAGTCGACTGAGCAACGGGCAATTACGAGACGCACGGTCGACCACGCTAGCCCACCGGGGCCAGTTGATGCGATTCCGGTACGGCGGGGTGAAGAAACCGGGGGGACGGCGAACATGGAGGTTCGGCGGTTCGACCGGTTGCCCGCCGCACTCTGGCGCGCTTACCCACTGGCGGCTACGGTGTGTGACTGAGTGCTTGCGGGGCGAGTCGTCGACGGGGACGGAGACACGGGGATGGGGACACGGGATGCGAGATCCGGCCGAATCCGGCCAAACCTGCTCCGGCGGCGCGCGAATTCATAGGAAATCAACGGATTCGCCTGTTCTGCGGGCCAATGGCTGACACGCTGTTCCGAGCGGCTGCCGCCCCCACCCGGCGGAGCCGACCAGGGGTGGCCCGGGTGGCCGGGCATCGCCCGATCGCCGGTTCGCCGGTGCGCCGGGCCGACCGGCCGGTGTCCGCCCCACGTCATCGCAGGCCCTCGGCGCATTCCCCCGGTGCATTTCCGCACCACCGGCATTCACGGCACACCCCCGTCGCATGAACCCCACCAGCCCCAGGCCCGGTGATCGCGCACGACCGGCGGTCGAAAAGGGCCCGGTGATCGCGCACGACCGGCGATCTTCCAAGGACCACGATCGTGCACGAATCGGCGATCGGGAACAGCGGGAACACCAGCACCACCAGTAGCACCAAGTGGTACCGGCCCGAGGCGCCGCCTCGAAGCACCAACCTGAGCAAGGCACGGCACCATCCGAACACACGCACCACCACCCGGGCGCCGCGCACGGGTGGACCGCGAGAGGAGAACCCATGTCGCTCGACGTCTCACCGGCCCTCCTGGAGAAGGCCGAGCGGGGCGAGGTCGACGAGCGGGAATTCGTCGACTGCGTCCGCGTCTCCCTGCCGTACGCCTGGGAGCTGATCAGTTCGCTGGTCGCCCAGCTGAAGGTCGACGGCACCGACTTCGCCGACAACCACGTTCCGCCGCCCAGCGAGCAGGCCCGCGGCCAGCTGCTGCGCGCCCTCGCCAGCGACGCGATCCGAGGGGCCCTGCAACGGCACTTCGGCGTCCAGCTGGCCTTCCAGAACTGCCACCGGGTCGCGGTCTTCGCGCCGTCGGAGAACAACGTGGCGCGCTACCAGCGCTTCACGTCCGTCCGGGAGCAGCTGCTCAACCAGTCCGAGGAACTGCGGGACTGCTGACCCGTCTCCGAGCGGGCCGAACCACCCGGGTCACCCCGCTCCTGCTCCGGGCGCGCCGAGCGCGTCACCGGAGGCGGGGCAGGGTGGCCCGGGCGTCCGCGCGCTCAGGACAGCTGGGGGAGCACCTCGGAGCCCAGCCGGGCGATGTTGTGCAGGGTGGCCTCGTGGTCGCCGCTGCCCTCGGCGAGCAGCGCGAAGCGCCGGATGCCGGTCCGCTCCGCGGTGGCCAGCAGCCGGTCCGCGCACTGCTTGGGCGTGCCGACCGCGTGCAGGTCGCAGAGCAGCGCGGTGTACTCGTGCGGGTCGCGCATCTTGCGCTCGCGCCCGTCCACCGTGCGGTGCGCGCCGAGCCCGTGCTCGAACCAGCCGGGCATCGAGCGCAGCAGGGTAGCCCGGGCCGCCGACGGGCCGTCCTCGACCTGCCCCACGCCGGCCGCGACGTGCTCGCCGCGGATCCGGGCGAGCTGCTCCTCGGAGCGGCCGCAGGCCCGCCAGGCGGCGCTGTACAGCGCGAGCATCTCCTGCTTGTCCTCGTCCCCCGAGTGCATGCCGAGCAGCATCGGCAGGCCGCGCTCGGCCGCCAGCCGGACGCCGCCGGGGGAGGTGCAGGCCACCACGAGCGGCGGGCCGGCCTGGGGCCGCTCGCCGGCCGCCTCGGCGGCCTGGCGCTGCTCGGCCGGCTCGGGCCGGAGCCCGTCCACCCGCTGCCGGGGGAGCCGCCCGGCCAGGCCCGGCAGGACGGCCTGGCCCGGCTCCAGCCCCAGCCAGGAGGAGAGCCCCGGCCGTCGCAGCGGCTCGCCGGCCCGCGGCACCACGGCCACCTCGGGGAAGCTGAACTGCGGGCCGTCCGCGCCGACCCTGGCCTCGCGCAGCCAGCGCAGCAGCAGGTCCAGCCGCTCGGGGAACCCCCGCTCGTACGCGTCCAGCCCGGTGCCGAAGACGTCCAGGTCGATCCAGGGCCCGCCGCGGCCCACCCCGAGCGTGAAGCGCCCGCCCGAGGTGAGGTGCAGCAGCGCGGCCTGCTCCCCGAGGGCCACCGGGTGCCGGGTGGAGAGCACGCTCACCGCCGTCCCGACGCCGATCCGCCGGGTGCGGCCGAGCAGCATCGCGGCGAGGGTGGCCGCGTCCGGGCAGACCCCGTACGGGACGAAGTGGTGCTCGGCCAGCCAGACGGCGTCCAGGCCCGCGCGCTCGGCCGTGACGGTGGCGCCGACGGTGCGCTCCAGCACCTCGGTGTGGGTCTGGCCGGGGAACTGCGCCGACAGCAGGAAGGCGCCCACCCGCAGGGAGTCGGTGGCCGCCGGCCGGCCGCCGGCGCTCTCGGCCAGCGGGACCGGGCCGGCGGGCAGCGGCGCTCCCGGACGGCCGGTCAGCGGCTGGGCCCCGGCGGGCGCGGCGGGCGGTCGCACGCCGACGGTCGGGTGTGCCTCGGCGCGGGCGCTGGTCTTGGTCATGGACAGCCTCCTGGGGGTCGCGCAGGGTCTGCGAGCCCCGCCTCGTCACCTCGTGAGTAACCCATGTCATGTGCCAATGGCACGCGGATTCACCTATTTCGCGGAAGATCGGGTGGATCTCACCGGAAACACCGGGGCGCCGGGCGAAGCCGTGGTAGGGCCACGGAGGACCGGCCGCGGCCCGTACCCTGGAAGGGTTTCCGAGCCCCTGCAGAGAGGTCGCCCACGTGTCTCCCCGCCGCAACCGGATCAGCAACGCCGACCGCGAGGAGCCCGGCCCCGGGCCGCTCGGCGGCTCCCTGCGGCGGACCGAGAGCTACCAGGGCGAGGAGTGGGTGGTGCAGACGGTGGCCGGCACCGCCGGGCGCCACTACCGCTGCCCGGGCTGCGACCAGGAGATCCCGCCGGGGGTCGGGCACGTGGTGGCCTGGCCGGAGTTCGGGGCCGGGGTGGACGACCGCCGGCACTGGCACCGGGCCTGCTGGGGGGCGCGCGAGCGGCGCGGCTCCAACATCCAGCGCGGGCGCGGCGCCCCGCGCTACTGAGGGGCGCCGCGCCCGCGGCCCGGTGGCGCGGCCGGCGGCCGCCGTGGGTCAGGCGTCCCGGCTCTTGAGCACCAGGGCGCCCCCCACCAGGGCGGCCAGCGTCCAGGCGAGGCAGATCAGGAAGCCCGCCCACGGCCCGTACGGCTGGCCGCTCTGCTCGTACACCAGGAGCATCCGGGAGCCGGCGTAGTCGGGGAAGTAGTGCGCCAGCGTCTTCACCTTCGGCACGGCCGAGAGGATCGGCGAGAGCAGGAAGAAGAACGGCACCAGCACCCCGAGCGCCAGGGTCTGGTTGTGCAGCATCGCGGTGACGCCGGCCGAGAACAGGCAGAGCATCGTCAGGTAGAACGCCGCGCCGAACACCGCGCGCAGCACGTGCGGTTCGCCCAGGCCGGTGGAGTGGCTGCCGAGCAGGGCCTGGCCGAGGAAGAACGTCACGAAGGCGGTGACCAGCGCCACCAGGAAGGCCAGCGCGCCGAGCACCACGGCCTTGCCGGTGAGCAGCGTGCCGCGCTGCGGGACGGCGGCCAGGGTCACCCGGATCATCCCGGTGCTGTACTCGTTGCCGACCGCCAGCACGCCGAACACGATGATGGCGAGTTCGCCGAGCATGATGCCGGAGAAGGCGGTGCCGGTGGCGTCGAAGGGCCCGTTGTCGCCCCGGGTGAACTCCTCGAAGTTGTTGTTGGTCAGCAGGGACAGCAGCGCGCCCAGGCCGACCGTGACCACGAAGGTCAGCGCCAGGGTCCAGATCGTCGAGCGGACACTGCGGACCTTCGTCCACTCGGACTGCAGGACCGCGGGGAAGGACGCCATCTCAGTTCTCCTCCTCGGGCTTCGCGTTCGGGGCCCCGGTTCCGGTGCGGGGCGGTCCGCCGGGCCCCGCCTTGCCGGCCTGCCAGCCGGCGCCCCAGGCGCCCGGCGCACCGGGCGCGGTGCCGGGCGGGTTGCCGGGGGCCGCGCCCGGCGGGAGGGGCGTGCCGCCGCCGGCGTGGTACTGGACCGAGTCGGCGGTCATCTGCATGAAGGCCTCCTCCAGCGAGGCCTGCTGGGGGCTCAGCTCGTGTAGCACGACGCCGTTGGCGGCGGCCAGCTCGCCGAGCTTGGCGAGGTCGCCGTCGACCACCTCGTACGAGCCCTCGGGCCCGCCCTCGACCCGGATGCCCGCGCTGTCGAGGGCGTCCAGCAGCCGCTCGGGCTGCGGGGTGCGCAGCCGGACGGCGGTCCGGGAGTTCTGCCGGATGAACTCGGGCATCGAGAGGTCGGCGAGCAGCCGGCCCCGGCCGATCACCACCAGGTGGTCGGCGGTCAGTGCCATCTCGCTCATCAGGTGCGAGGAGACGAAGACCGTCCGGCCCTCGGCGGCGAGCCGCTTCATCAGGTTGCGGATCCAGAGGATGCCCTCGGGGTCGAGGCCGTTGACGGGCTCGTCGAACATCACGATCTCGGGGTCGCCCAGCAGCGCGGAGGCGATGCCCAGGCGCTGGCCCATCCCGAGCGAGAAGCCCCGGGAGCGCTTGCGGGCGACGGAGGTGAGGCCGACGAGGTCCAGCAGCTCGTCGACCCGGGACCTGGGGATGCGGTTGCTCTGGGCGAGCCAGAGCAGGTGGTCGTAGGCGGTCCGGCCGGGGTGGACGGCCTTGGCCTCCAGCAGCGCGCCGATGTACTTCAGCGGCTCGCTGAGCCGGCCGTAGCGCTTGCCGTCGATGGTGACCGAGCCGCTGGTGGGCCGGTCCAGGTCGAGGATCATCCGCATGGTGGTGGACTTGCCGGCGCCGTTGGGGCCGAGGAACCCGGTCACCACGCCCTGCGGCACCTGGAAGCTCAGCCGGTCGACGGCGAGCGTGTCGCCGTACCGTTTCGTCAGCTCGTGCAACTCGATCATCGGTTCTCCCTCACTCTCCGTCAGATTACGACAATCCGGACATAAGGGCTCATCGGCCGCGCCCGCCCGGTGTGCCGCTACGGTGGGCGTCATGAACCGGCTCCCCACCGCACTGGCCGTCCGTGAGAGCGGCACCGGCACCCCGCTCGTCCTGCTGCACGCCTTCCCGCTGGGCGCCTCGATGTGGAGTGCGCAACTGGACGGGCTGCCCGGCCTGACCGGCGACGAGGCCCGCGTACTGGCCCCCGACCAGCGCGGCTTCGGCCGTACCGAACTGGGCACCGACGCGCCCTCGCTGGACCTCGTCGCGGACGACGTCGCCCTGCTGCTGGACGCGGCCGGGATCGGGCGCGCCGTGCTCGGCGGGCTCTCGATGGGCGGTTACGTGGCGCTGGCCTTCGCCCGCCGCCATCCCGGCCGGCTCGCCGGGCTGCTGCTGGCCGACACCAAGGCCACCGCCGACACCGACGCCGCCCGCGCCAACCGGGAGCGGATCGCGGCCGCCGTGCTGGCCCGGGACAGCGTCCGGCTGCTGGCCGAGGAACGGATGGAGGACAGCCTGCTCGGGCCGGCCTCCGGCCACCTCGCCGAGCGGGTCCGCGGCATGATCGCCGAGGCCTCCCCGCAGGCCGTCGCCTGGGCCCAGCGCGCGATGGCGGCCCGGCCCGCCACCCTGGACGTGCTGCCCGGCCTGGACGTCCCGGCGGCCGTCGTGGTCGGCGCGGCGGACACCGTGACCCCGCTCGCCGAGGCCCGGCTGATGGCCGACGCGCTCCCGGACGCCGAACTGACCGTCATCCCCGACGCGGGCCACCTCAGCGCGATCGAGGCGCCCGAGGCCTTCAACGCGGCGGTCCGCGCCCTGCTCGCCCGGGTGGCCCGATGACCGGCGCCGGCCGGGGCGGGCAGCCGGCCGGCGGCGAGGGCGCGGGCGGCCGGGGCGGCAGCGGGCCGGGGAACGGCGGTCAGGGGAACGGCGGACCGGGGACGGGCGGCCGGGGGAGCAGCGGGCAGGGGAGGAGCGGCGGCATGCGGGACGGCGACAGCGGCGGTACGGACGGCAGACCGGACGGCAGAGCGGACGGCCGGGCGGGATCCCACGGGCCGGACCGGCCAGGAGCCCCCGGGGACGAGGCCGCCGCCTGGGACTTCTCCGCACTGGAGGTGTCCGGGCGGATGCCCGTCACCAACTGCGGCGACAAACTCACCGAGCTGACCCTCGAACCGCTCGGCGAGGACTACTGGCTGAAGCCCGGTGAGACCTTCATCGTCACCTCGTACGGCGACCACGGGCTCGGCCACCCGTTCGAGGTGCAGTACTGGCCCGACTCCATCTCGGTCTGGTGCACCTCGTGGTTCGGGACGGTCTCGGACGACGACGGCAACCAGCTCAGCTGCGGCCACCAGCGCCCGGACGGCGCCTACCCGATCTGAGCGGCCGGGCCGCGCGCCCGGCCCGGCCCGCCGGGAATCGCGCCGGGAGAACACCGCGGGCCCGCACCCCGGAGGGTGCGGGCCCGCGGACGGTCACGTCAGCCGGTGCGTCAGCGCGACTGCTGGGCGGGCACGCCCAGGGTGTCGTCGGCCGGCAGCGTGGCGGCGGCCACGGCCGCGCCGGTCAGCGTGGCGAGCATCTCGCGCACGTTGGTCAGCTGCGCGTTGATGCTGTCGCGGCGGTTGGTGAGCGCCGCCAGCTCGCGCTCGGACTCGCTGCGGATCCGGTCGGCCTTGGCGTTGGCGTCGGCCACGATGTCCTCGGACTGGCGCTGGGCCGTCTCCACCGTCTGGCGGGCGCGGCGCTCGGCGTCGGTGCGGAGCTTCTCGGCCTCCAGGCGCAGCTGCTCCGCCCGGTGCTCGATCTCGGCGAGGCGCTTCTCGGCCTTGGCCTGGCGGGCCGCCAGGTCACGCTCGGACTGCTCGCGGCGCTTGGCCAGGTTGGTCTCGAACTCCAGCGCGGCCTGGGCGGCCTTGGTGCGGGTGTCCTCGAAGAGGGCGTCCGCCTCCTCGCGCTTGGTCGCCGCGTCCTTGTTGGCCTCGTTGCGCAGCTGGGCGCTGTCGCTCTTGGCCTTGTCGACGATCCGCAGACCCTCGTCCTCGGCCTTGGCCTTGCGGTCCTTGGCGTAGTTCTCCGCCTCGGTGCGCACCTGCTGCGAGGCCGCCTCGGCCAGCTCGCGGTGCTGCTCGGCCGCGCGGTGCGCCTCGTTGCGCAGGTCGGCGGCCTCCTCCTCGGCGAGACGGAGGATCTTCTCGACCCGGGCGCCGAGACCGGCGTACGAGGGCTCGGACTCGGTGACCGCGGCCTGGGCGCTCTGGGTCTCCAGGTGGAGCTCCTCGATGCGCTTCTCCAGGGCCCCGATGCGGGTCAGGGCGCTGTCACGGTCGGCCACCAGCTTGGTGATCCGCTCGTCGACCTGGGCACGCTCGTACCCACGGCGCACCAGGTCGAAGCCGTGAGGGGAGTGACTGTCGCTCATGGGATTTTGGGCTTCCTGTCGTCAAACCGCTGAGGTGGTTGAGGGAATCCTGACACGTTACCGGAGTGTCATCGGCGAAATGCCGATGCTTCGCGGACAATGACCGCTCAATCGGGTGGCGCGCCACCGGAGCGATTGCCACCCGAACGGGGAGCGCCCACCCCGGCGCCGGCCTTGGGCGCCGCCTCGCGGCCTCCGGAGCCGCTGTTCTTGCTGTTCGATCCCCCGTTGGCCGATCCCCCGCCGGCAGATCCGCCGCCGGCCGCCTGCGCGACCGGTGACGGTGCCTCAAAGGCCTCCAGGGCGGACAGCACGTCCTGGACCCTGGAGATCTCGGTGTTGATGTCCTTGCGCCGCCGGACCAGCTCGTCCAGCTCGCGCCGGCCCTCGTCGGTGACCCGGTCGGCCTCGGCCCGGGCCTCGGACCGCAGCCGCTCGGCCTCCTCGGCGGCCAGCGCGATCTGCTCGTCCGCGGTCTCGTCCGCCGCCCGGAGCCGCTTCTCGGCCTCGGCGGAGGCCGCCTCGATCCGCTCCTCGGCCTCGTCCTGGGCTTCCTTCAGCCTGGTCTGGGCCTTCGCGATCAGGGCCTCGGCCCGGTCGGTGGAGTCGGCGAGCTTCTGCTCGGCGCCCTTCAGCAGGCCCTCCGCCTTGCGGACGGCGGAGATCCGGACCTTGCTCGCCTCCGCCGAGGCCTCGGACGCCAGCTCGGCCGCCCGCTCCTCGGCGGCGGCGACCAGGGCCGCCGCGCGCTCCTCGGCCTCGGCGACGGCCGCGACGGCCAGCTCCTCGGCCTCGGTCAGCTGCTCCTGGGCCGCCGTCACCAGCGCGTCCACCCGTTCGCCGGCCGACTTCATCGCCTGGGCGTTCTCCTTGCGGGCACGCTCGTGCAGCGCCTCCACCTCGGAGTCGGTCCGCTCGCGCAGCTCCTCGGCCCGCTCGCGGATCGCGGTGGCGTCCCGGCGGGCCTCGGAGAGCAGGGCGTCCGCGTCGGCGCGGGCCCGCTCGACCTCGGCCTGGCCGGCCGCCTCGCCGACCGCCACCAGGCGGTCGGACTCCTTGCGGGCCGCCGCCACCATGGCGTCGGCCTGCTCCTCGGCGGCGGCGGTGGTGGCCAGCGCGGTCGTCCGGGCGTCCTCGCCGAGCGACTCGGCGTCCGCGAAGGCCTTCTCCAGCACGGACTTCGCCTGCTCGCGGGTGGACCGGTCGAACTGCTCGGCCTGGTCCCGGGTCTCGGTGTCGAACACCTCGGCGCGGGCCCGGGTCGAGCTGTCGTAGTCGTCCGCCAGCGAGCGGGTGGCCAGCGCGTACTCCTCGGCCTCGGCCCGCAGGCCGGCCGCGAGCTCCTCGGCCTCGGCGACGGTGGCGTCGGCCCGCTGCTCGGCCTCCGCGACCGTCCGGCGGGCGAGCTCCTCGGACTCGGCGCGCTGCCGCTCGGCGAGCTCCTGGGCGCCGCGCAGCTCGGCCTGCGCCTCGGCCCGCAGCCGCTCGTCGTAGGCCTGCGCCTCGGCCCGCAGCCGGCCGAGCTCCGCCTCGGCGGCCTCGCGGTCGGCCATGAGCTCGCGGGCGGTCCGCTCGCGCAGCTCCGCGGTCTCGGTGGCGGCCGCGGTCCGCAGCCCGGTGGTCTCACGCTCCGCGCGCTCGCGCAGCGCGGCCGTCTCCCGTTCGGCGGTCCCGCGCAGCCCGGCGCTGTCGCGCTCCGCGCTCTCCCGCAGCTCGGCGCTCTCCAGCGCGGCCAGTTCCCTGGTCTCGGCGGCCTCCCGCTCGGCGGTCGCCCGTACCTCGGCGACCTGCTGCGAGGCGGCCTCGTGCATCCCGGCGACCGACTGGCGGACCTCGGCGGCCTCGTCCTCGGCGGCGGCGACCAGCTCGGCGGCGGTGCGCGCGGCCGCGGCGGTGAGCTCCCCGGCCTCGGTCCGGGCCCGCTCCAGCTCGCCGCCGGCCTCGGCCCGCAGCGCCTCGGCGGCGGCCTCCGCCTCGGCGGCCAGCCCGGCGGCCCGCTCCCGGGCCTCGGCGAGCGCCTGCTCGGCCTCGGCGCGGGCGGTGTCCGCGGCGGCGGTCGCCGCGGTGGTCAGCGCCTCGGCCTGCTCCTTCGCCCGGACGAGCGCCTGCTCGGCCTGCTCGCGCAGCTTGCCGGAGGCGTCCTCGGCCTTGGTGAGCTGGGCGACGGCGGCGGCGCGGGCGGCCTCCAGAGCCTGTGCGGCCTCGGCCCGCAGCCGGGCGGCCTCGTTCTCGGCGGCCTCCCGGACGGCGGTGGCCTCGGCCTCCGTGCGTTCGGCCAGCTCGGCGGCGACCGTCTCGGCCCGCTCGTGCGCGGCCTGGGCGGCGGCCAGCTGCTCGGCGGTCAGCTCGCGCTCCCGCAGCAGCCCGGCGGCGGCGTCCTCGTACGCCTGGCGGCTCTCCTCGCGCAGGGCCTCGGCGGCGGCCTCGGCCTCGGCCCGCGCCCGGGCCAGCTCGGCGCCGGTCTCCGTCCGCAGCCGCTCGGCCTCGGCCTCGGCCTCGGCGGCGAGGGCCTGCGCGGCGGTCTCGGCCTCGGCCCGCAGGGCCTCGGCGTCGGCCTGCGCGCCGCTGCGCACCCGCTCGTCGAACTCCGTCGCCTCACGACGCAGTTCGGCGGTCTCCCGCTCGGCGGCGGCGCGGTTCTCGGCGGCGGCGGCCTTGGCCGCGGCGATCGCGTCCCGGTGCTGCTGCTCGGCGGCGGTGGCCAGCTTCTCGGCCTCGGCGCGGGCCCGGGTGAGCGTCTGCTCGGCCCGGCCCTGCATCTCGGTGGCCCGCTCCTTGGCCTGGCCGCGCAGCCGCTCGACCTCGTCGGCCGCGCCGGCCCGCAGGTCGTCGGCGTCGGTCTTGGCGCGGGTGAGCAGCTCCTCGGCGTTCTTCGCCGACTCCTCGATCTGCACCACGGCCTGCCGGCGGGCCTCGCCGCGCACCCGCTCCGCCTCGGCGGCGGCCTGCGAGCGCAGCTCCTCCGCCTCGGCGCGCAGCGCGGCTGCCTCGTCCTGCATCTGCTGCATCCGCTCGCGGATACCGGCCGCGTCGTCCAGCGCGGCGTTCTGCGCCTGCTCGACGGCGGCCTGGGCCTGCTCGCGCAGCCGCTCGGCCTCGGCGGCGGCCGCGGCCAGGATCCGCTCGGCCTCGGCGGCGGCCTCGCCGCGCGCCGTCTCGGCGTCCCGGTCGGCCCGGCCGAGCACCTCCTCGGCGGTCTTGGCGGCCTTGGCGAGGTGCACGGTGGCGTCCTTGGCGCCCGCCGCCCGGCCCTGCTCCTGGGCCTCGTTGCGCAGCTGCTCGGCGGAGGCCTCGGCCTGGGCGCGCAGGTCGGCGGCGTCCCGCTCGGCGTCGGCGCGCAGGTCGGCGATGGCGGCCTCGGCCTCGGCGCGCAGCTGGCCCGCGACGCTCTCGGCGGTGGCCCGCAGCCGCTCGCTCTCCTCGGCGGCGGCGGCCTTGGCGGCGTCGGCCTCGGCCTTGGCGTTGGCCGCCTCGGCCTTGATCCGCTCGGTCTCCTTGGTGGCGTTGGCGACCATCCGGGCGATCTCGGCCCGGGCGGTCTGCGAGCGCTGCTCGCTGGCGGCCTCGCCGCCGGCCACCAGCCGCTCGACGGCGGCCTCGGCGTCGGCCTGCAGCTGCTCGGCGGCCTCCTCGGCCCGGGCGCGCAGTTCGGCGGCCTCCTGGCGGGCCCGCTCGGCCTCGGCCAGGGCCTCGGCGCGCAGTCGCTCTATCTCGGCCTGGGCGCGGGCGAGGGTCTCCTCGGCGCGGGCCTGGTCGGCGACGGCCTGCTCCTTGAGCCGGCCGATCTCGGCCTGGGCGGCGGCGAGCTGGTGCTCGGCCGCGGCCTGGGCGCCGGCCAGCTGCTGCTGGGCCTGGTTGGCGGCGGTGCCGCGCATCTCCTCGGCCTGGGCGCTGGCCTGCTGGGCCTGCTCGGAGGCGGCCCGCAGCAGGCGCTCGGCGTCGGTCTGGGCGCGGTGCAGGGCGGCCTCGGCGGCGGCCTGGGCCTCGCCGCGGGCGGCGTCCACGTCGGCGGCGGTCTGCGCGCGGGCCTGGTCGGCGAGGGCGGCGGCCTCGGCGCGGGCGGCGGCGACCAGCCGGTCGGCCTCGGCGCGGGACTCCTGGAGCAGGCGCTGGGCCTCCTGCTCGGTGCCGGCCCGGGTCTGCTCGGCCCAGGAGACGTTCTCGTTGACGTGGCGCTCGGCGCTGCGGCGCAGCTCGGCCAGTTCGGCGTCGAGCTGGCGGCGGCGGTCGGCGAGCTCGGCCTCCAGCCGGGCGGTGCGGTCGGCGGCCTCGGCCATCAGCCGCTGGGTGGCCGCCTGGGACTCGCGCAGCTGCCGTTCGGCGTCCGCGCGCAGTTGCTGGGCCTGCATCTCGGCGTTGCGCAGGAGCTGCTCGGCCTGGCCGGAGACGGAGTCGAAAGCGCGCGGCTGAGCGAGCTGCCGACGGGATTCGTGCAGCTTGGCCCGAAGCACCTCCACCTGGTAGGCGAGGTCCTCGGCATGCTCGACGGCCTTGTCCCGCTCCTTGCGAGTCCGATCCATGTCGGCCTCGAACTGGGAGAGGTGATCGTCAGCCTCGTAGCGGTCGTAGCCCCGCACTCCGCGGTCCCATCCATCTCCTGGTCGCGTCCTCGACCCGGCCGTCCGACGTCCCCGTACTGTCCGGGAGCCGGTGCGGCTGGTCCTTGCATCCGCGGCCGGTGGACGCCCCCTGACCTGCTGGGGCCGCCCGCCACGGTCGGGGTCCTGGCCGGTGGTACGCGGTGTTTCCGCGCTCCCCCGTCCGGGTGGACTCCTGGGCGAACTCTTGCCTTGTGGAGAATGGTGACAGATCCGGACTGCGACTGTTGAGCCGTGCCCGCGTTGTGGACTCCCCTGGCGGCGCGAAAGACCGGCGTTCGACCGGCCTGACCCGCCTTCGGCCGTGCCCGTCCGACCTCTTCCTCCCCGAGGTCTTCGCGCACCTGGGCATTGTAGTGGTCGCGCACCTCGGGGGAATGGCCACGTAGGGGTTTTCGGGGTCCTTCCGGACGTTACCGGCCGGTCACCTCCGGTTCGGGCCGGCCGGCGGGTCCGGGGCGACCCGGACGGATCGTGCCGGGACGGCCCCCGGGGACGGGCCCCGGGAGGCCGGCGGGAGGCCGGCGGGCACCTGCCGGGGGCCGCGGCGGAGCCCCGGGGAGCCCCGCCCGACGCGTTTTGTTCCCACGGCCCGCCAGGTGCCCCGGTCAGTGCTCCGTCCCGGTCGAGCCGGTCAGTGCTCCGTGCCGGCCGAGGTGACCAGCTCGGTGAGCACCCCGCCGCAGTCCTTCGGGTGCAGGAACGTGATCCGCGAGCCCATCGAGCCGATCCGCGGCTCGTCGTAGAGCACCCGCACGCCCTTGCCGCGGATCTCGGCCGCGTCGCCGTCCACGTCGGCGGTGCCGAAGGCGATGTGGTGCACGCCCTCGCCGTTCTTGGCCAGCCACTTGGCGACCGTGGAGTCCTCCCGGGTGGGCTCCAGCAGCTGCAGGTAGGAGGCGCCGCCGTCACCGGTGTCGTTGATCTTCAGCATCGCCTCGCGCACCCCCTGCTCCTCGTTGACCTCGCTGTGGAACACCTCGAAGCCGTACGTGGAGCGGTAGAACTCGACCGTCTTGTCGAGATCGAAGCAGGCGATGCCGATGTGGTCGATGCGGGTCAGCACTTCGGGCCTCCAGGGCTGGGGCGGACGGGGCCGCCGGACAGGATGCCCTCAGTGCAGCGCATCCGACCGGCGCACGCCAGGGCGGCCGGTGCGAGCCTGCTCACAATCCGCGCCGGCCCCCGCCGCCGGCCCCGGCGGGGCGTCCGGGGCGGGCCGGCCGCGGCGATTCACCCGGACCTCCCTGACACGGTGTTGACTGGACAGTGCCAGTGCGCCTGATCACACCGCCGCTCCGGTGACGGACGGGTTACGTGTCAGTACATTGAGCGCATCCTCACACCTGGCCACGACGTGCGAAGGGGCCCGTCCCATGACCAACACCACCTCTGTGATCGTCGCAGGCGCACGCACCCCGATGGGCCGGCTGCTCGGCTCGCTCAAGGGCTTCTCGGGCGCCGACCTCGGCGGTTTCGCGATCAAGGCCGCCGTCGAGCGGGCCGGCATCACCGGTGAGCAGGTCCAGTACGTGATCATGGGCCAGGTGCTGCAGGCCGGCGCCGGCCAGATCCCCGCCCGCCAGGCCGCCGTCAAGGCCGGCATCCCGATGAACGTCCCGGCGCTGACCATCAACAAGGTCTGTCTCTCCGGCCTGGACGCCATCGCGCTCGCCGACCAGCTGATCCGCGCCGGCGAGTTCGACATCGTGGTGGCCGGCGGCCAGGAATCCATGACCAACGCCCCGCACGTGCTGCCGAAGTCCCGTGAGGGCTACAAGTACGGCGCGATCGAGATGCTCGACGCGATGGCGTACGACGGTCTGACCGACGCCTTCGAGAACATCCCGATGGGCGAGTCGACCGAGAAGCACAACACCCGCCTCGGCATCCCGCGCGACGTCCAGGACGAGATCGCCGCCCGGTCCCACCAGCGCGCCGCGGCCGCCCAGAAGAACGGCGTCTTCGACGCCGAGATCGTCCCGGTGGAGATCCCGCAGCGCAAGGGCGAGCCGGTCCTGTTCAGCCAGGACGAGGGCATCCGCGCCGAGACCACCGTCGAGAGCCTGGCCAAGCTGCGCCCGGCCTTCGTCAAGGACGGCACCATCACCGCCGGCACCTCCTCGCAGATCTCCGACGGCGCCGCCGCCGTGGTCGTGATGAGCAAGGCCAAGGCCGAGGAGCTGGGCCTGAGCTGGATCGCCGAGATCGGCGCCCACGGCAACGTGGCCGGCCCGGACAACTCGCTCCAGTCGCAGCCGTCCAACGCGATCCTGCACGCGGTCGCCAAGGAGGGCATCGAGGTCGCCGACCTCGACCTGATCGAGATCAACGAGGCCTTCGCCGCCGTCGCGCACCAGTCGATGAAGGACCTCGGCGTCACCGAGGAGAAGGTCAACGTCAACGGTGGCGCCATCGCGCTCGGCCACCCGATCGGCATGTCCGGCGCCCGGGTGGTGCTGCACCTCGCGCTGGAGCTCCAGCGGCGCGGCGGCGGCACCGGCGCGGCCGCGCTCTGCGGCGGCGGCGGCCAGGGCGACGCGCTGATCGTGCGGGTCCCCAGGGCCTGACGGGCCGGGATCACCTGACGTAGCCTCTGGGCTGCGAACCGCCTCCCCGCCACGGGCGCCCACCGGCGCCGGGCGGGAGCGGTTCGCAGCCCACCCGTTTTCGGCCGCGAGATCCGCAGCCCGATCGAGGAGTGCCCTGATGGTCGATGTGCCGACACTGGTCGAGCAGGCCCGGGCGGGCCGCCCGCGCGCGGTGGCCCGGCTGATCTCGCTGGTCGAGAACGGCGCCCCGGAGCTGCGCGAGGTGATGGCCGCCCTGGCGCCGTACACCGGGCAGGCCTTCACGGTCGGACTGACCGGCTCGCCGGGCGTCGGCAAGTCCACCTCGACCTCGGCCCTGGTCTCGGCCTACCGCCGGCTCGGCAAGCGGGTCGGGGTGCTGGCCGTCGACCCGTCCTCGCCGTTCTCCGGCGGCGCGCTGCTCGGGGACCGGGTCCGGATGCAGGACCACGCCACCGACCCGGAGGTCTTCATCCGCTCGATGGCCACCCGCGGCCACCTCGGCGGGCTCTCCTGGACGGCCCCGCAGGCCCTGCGGGTGCTGGACGCGGCCGGCTGCGAGGTGATCCTGGTCGAGACCGTCGGCGTCGGCCAGTCCGAGGTGGAGATCGCCGCCCAGGCGGACACCACCGTCGTGCTGCTGGCCCCGGGCATGGGCGACGGCATCCAGGCGGCCAAGGCCGGGATCCTGGAGATCGGCGACCTCTTCGTGGTCAACAAGGCCGACCGGGACGGCGCGGACGCCACCGCCCGCGAGCTCAACCACATGCTCGGCCTGGGCGAGGCCCGCGAGCCGGGCGCCTGGCGGCCGCCGATCCTCAAGACGGTGGCGGCCCGCGGCGAGGGCGTGGACGAGGTGGTCGAGGCGCTGGAGAAGCACCGCGCCTGGCTGGGGGAGCACGGCGAACTGGCCGCCCGCCGGCGCCGCCGGGCCTCGGACGAGATCGAGGCGATCGCCCTGACCGCCCTGCGGGCCCGGATCGGGGACCTGCACGGGGACCGCCACCTGGACGCGCTGGCGGAGCGGGTGGCGGCCGGCGAGCTGGACCCGTACGGCGCCGCCGACCAGCTGGTCGCGGGGCTCACCGGGGCCTGAGCGGCCGCCGGAGGCCCGTGCGGCCGGGGATCGGGAGGGCTTCCCGGCCGGTCCGCCGTGTCCGGGACCTGGGCCTTTCCGAGGATGCGACGGACCGGGCCGGTCGGGCGGTACCGGCTCGCGCAAATGCCCGGTACCGGCTCACGCACAAGGGGCAGCACCGCTCCGCAGGTGTCGTGGACCTGCTGGTCGCCGCCACCGCCGTGCACGACGACATGACGGCCCTGCACGTCGACCGGGATGTCGCCGCGCTCGCCCGGATGGTCACCGACCTTCGCGAGCGCGACATCCGCGACCCGCCGGCCTGACGTCACCCGGCTTGCGTGACGTGCCCGCACCCGCGCCCGCCGCGGCGCCCGGGTGACGCGCCCCGCGCGCGCCGGGCCGGTCTCAGGCCCGTCCGCGCAGGTCGCGCAGGTGCTCGGCGACCGGGCCCAGGGCCGCGTACATGGCGTCGAGCTGCTCGGGCGTGAAGCGGTCGATGAAGTGCTGGCGGACGCTGCGGACGTGGTCGGGGGCGACCCGCTGCATGGTCTCCCAGCCCAGCTCGGTGAGGTGGGCGTAGAGGCCGCGGCGGTCGCCGGGACACTCCTGGCGCAGCACCAGGCCGGCCGTCTCCATCCGGGTGATCTGGTGCGATAGGCGGCTCTTGGACTGCAGGGTGGCGGTGGCGAGGTCGGTCATCCGCATCCGCCGCTCGGGGGCCTCGGAGAGCACGACCAGGATCTCGTAGTCGTTGATCGCCAGGCCGTGCGGCTGGAGCTCGCGGCCGAGCTGGTAGTCGAGCAGCTTGCTGACCTCGAGGTGGGCACGCCAGAGCCGCTGCTCCCGGGCGGTGAGCCAGGGTGTCGTCTCCTCCTCGGTGTCGGTCGACGGGGAGGAGGAGACGACGGCGGTGTGAGGGGTGTGCGTGTCCATACGGACAGCATAGCCCGATTGGTTAAATGTTGTACAAAATTAAAGACCGAACCGTCGTCCGAGGTCACCCAGGTTACCGAGCCCCGGGATGTTCACGTTCGGCAGCTGCTGGCCGCCGGCGTGACCGCCCGGCTGCTGCGGCACCCCGCCCATCGGGACACCCGCCTCCGCGTGCACCTGGCCCACCGAGCGGTCGGCCATCAGCGTCTCGGAGGACTGCAGCAGCACCTGGCCGGCCCCGATGAACTCGAACTGGTGCTCCTCGCCGGACGCCCCGCCCAGGCCGGTCAGCCGGCGCAGGCCGCCGATCAGCCCGTGCATGTAGGCCTCGTCGTAGTGGTGGCACGGCGCGGGGCAGTCCGCCCAGCCCACCAGGGCCTGCGGGTCGACCCGGATCGGCGGCTCGACGAAGTGCACCGGACCGTTGGAGGCCGCCACGAACTTGCCGGTTCCGATCAGGGTCAGGAACCCCGGGATGATCGACTGCTTCAGCTGCAGCGTCGGCTCGAAGGCCAGCAGGTTGCCGGAGCGGACGGTGAGGTTGCCGTTCTCCAGGTCGTACGAGTTGAGGTCGAAGGCCCGGTCGGCCAGCAGCATCTTGCCGCGGCCCTCGGCGACCACCCAGTCGGAGGCGTGCAGCGGCGAGTTGAAGTGCCGCCCGAGCATCCGGTCGACCGCGCCCGCGCCGACGCCCTTGAAGCTGATGTCGCCGTAGTAGGCGATCATCTTGCCCTTCTGCAGGAAGTACGACCCGTTCAGGTCGACCGAGAAGGCGTACGGGTTGACGTTGTCGTTGGCCGGCAGGCTGTGCGCGTCGTGCACCACCGGGCCGGAGCCGTCCTGCGCCTTGGGCAGCGGCGCCTGCGCCCCGCCGAACTGCTCCTGCGCGTAGTTCTGCTGGGGCTGCTGCGGGTGCTGGGGCGGGTAGCCCTGCTGCGGGTAGCCCTGGGGCGGCGGCGGGGGGTACCCCTGCGGGGGCGGCGGCGGGTAGCCCTGCTGGGGGTAGCCCTGCGGTGGCGGCGCGTTGTACCCGGGCTGGGTCGGCTGTCCGTAGGGCGACTGCCCGTACGGGTCGGGCTGGCCGTACGGCGGCTGCTGGGGAGGGTAGGACATCAGAGCTTCTCCTCGCTCGCCTGCACGTACACCATGCCGTGGCCGGACAGCTCCAGCTGGAACGCCTCGCCCGAGCCGCGTCCGACCATGTCGCGCCAGCCCAGCGCGGTGGACAGCTTGTTGCGGACGTCGCCGCGGTGCGCGACGTACGCCTGCGGGTCGACGTGGACGGGCTGGTTGGGGGTGATCGGCAGCTCGATGACGCCGCCGTGCGCCATCACGGCGACCGCGCCGCGGCCGTCCAGCTTGGTGGTGAACAGCCCCTGGCCGGTGACCTGGCCGCGGACCATGCCCATCACGCCGCCCTGCTGGCCCATGAACATGGTGGACTGCTGGAGCGAGCCCTCGAAGGCCAGCAGGCGGTCCGCCTCCACGTAGAGGGTGTCGCCGGTCAGGTCGATCACGTGGATGTTGTGGCCGCCGTGGCCGAACATCACGGTGCCGTGGCCCTCGACCGTCATCAGCGGGGTGTCCTCGTTGGCCACCCGGCGCCCGATCATCGACATGACGCCGCCCTGGCCGCCGGTGAGGTTCGGGGTGAAGGTGACCTCGCCCCGGTAGGCGAGCATCGCGCCGCGCTGGCTGAAGACCCGCTGGCCGGGCACCATCTGTGCCTCGACCATCTTGTTGTTGATCTTCGTGAACGGCATCAGACGTCACCCCCGACGGTCAGCTTCTCGGACGGCTGGACGTAGACCAGGCCGTCGCCGGCGAACTCCACCTGCACGGCCTCGCCGCCGCCCTCGCCCATCAGCGTGGTCCAGCCCGCGCCGGACTTCAGGCTCCGGTTGAGATTGCCGGTGTGCGCGACGTACGCACCCGGGTCGACCCGCAGCGGCATGCCCTGGGAGACCCGCAGGATGATCGCCGGACCCTTGGAGGTGACGGCAGCCCAGCCGTGCCCCTCGACCTTGGTGGTGAACAGGCCGTTGCCGGACGAGATTCCGTTGAGGCCGGTGAAGCTGGTGCCGGTGTGCAGGGTCGCCTCGGTGCACAGCAGGTTGTCCGACTCGACGTAGAGCGTCTCGCCGTTCAACCGCACCAGGTTGATCTCGGTGGCCGCGTCGGCGAAGTAGCAGGTGCCCTGCCCCTTCGCCTCCATGACCACCATCTGCTCACCGGTCAGCCTGCGGGTGACCATGCCACGCAGGCCGTCACCGCCACCGGACAGTTTTTTGAAGGCGATCTGGCCGGTGTAAGCGACCATCGAGCCGTTCTTGGCCTTGACGGCGTCGCCCGTCATGTCGACGGCGAGCACCTTGGATCCTTGGAGTCGAAACTGTGCCACCGGCTGAATGTAGCGGGCGGGGGCGCCCCGGTGGGAGTGGGCGGGGCGTTCTGGTACCCAGCTGCGACAAAGTCCGCGCCCCGGTGGCCCGGGCTCAGACGGCGGCGGTCGCCCCGTCGGGTACCGTCCCGGCCGCCTGCTCGACCTCCAGCAGCGAGGCCGAGTGCCGCTCCGCCTCGAACGCCACCACGCCGCCGCGCAGCCCGAACAGCCGCTTGGAGAGCAGGATCCAGAGCACCGCCAGGACGTTCAGCAGCAGCGTGCAGACCTTCAGCGCGGAGACGTGCTCGGTGAGCTCGTACACCTCCAGCGGGAGGAAGGCGGCGGTGGCCACCACGGTGAGGTACTCCGCCCAGCGCCGGCCCAGCCAGAGCCCGACCGCCTCGACGATCTCCACCAGGGCGTAGACGACCAGTGCCAGCGCCACCACCAGCAGGGTCTTGTGCTCGTAGTCGAAGGTCTTGCGGATGGTGTCGACCACCGGGGAGTGTTCGAGGTCCCAGTGGAAGTGGTCGGTGACCGGCCGGAAGACGGTCAGGTTCTCGTCGAACAGCCGGCGCACCGAGTCCTGGCTGTTCGAGAACTTCCACACCGCCCAGGCGGCGAGGACGATCAGCAGTCCGCGCAGGAACCGCTCGACGGCGAGGAAGCGCAGGATGAAGAGGTCGCGCAGCGCCTTGCCGCGGGGGACGAGCGGGGCCTCGTCGGCCGGCCCGGAGCCGTGCGGCTCGCCGAGCGCGAAGTCGCCGCAGCGCAGGCAGCGCCAGGCGTCGCCGACGGCGGTGGCGGTGTGCAGGCGCCGGCGCAGCTCGGGTTCGGTCGGCGCGTAGGTGATGTGCCCGCGCCGCGAGCACGTCCGTCGGTCCCAGTCCGGCTTGAACATCTGGTGGTCCCCCGTATCCGTCGCGGCCCGCCCTGTTCACGGGCCGTGCGGCAGCAGGATAGAGCCGGCCGGGGCCGGCCCGGTCCGGGCGTCCGGTTCTGTGGCGCGGCTGTGACGTCGGGCACGACGGGGGGTCCGGGCCCGGGGCGGGCGTAAGGCTCGGTGATAATGGACGACGGGCTTGTGAGTCGATTCACAAGAGCCGGTCCGCAGTGGCCGGCTCACCGGGATCGGCCCGCCGGCCCCTACCCTCGCGCCCCCGTCGCCCCCGTCGCAATGAGGTACCGAACGTGAAGACCAGCAGCGCCGTCCACCGCCTGCGCCTTGTCTCCGGCCCCGAAGGCCTCTCCTTCATCCTGCTGATGGTCTGCTCGCTGCTGAAGCGCACCACCAGCTTCAACGGCGTGCCGGTGATGGGGATGATCCACGGGATCCTCTTCATCCTGTACGTGGTCTTCCTGATCCTGGCCTGGCAGCAGCAGAAGTGGGACCTCAAGCGGGGCGCCCTGCTGTTCGTCCTCTCCGTCCTGCCGACCGGTGGCTTCTTCGCCGAGCGGATGCTCGCCAAGGAGGAGCGCGGCGAGTACCCGCCCGCCCCCGCCGCGGAGCGCGAGCCCGCCGCCGCCTGAGCCCCGCCGCCTGAGCCCCGCCGTCTGAGCCCCGCCGTCTGGGACCCGCGGACGACATGACGGTGCCGGGCGCCTTCCGCAGGCGCCCGGCACCGTCCGTCCGGGGGAGCGTCAGCTGACGTTGACGCCGCTCCAGGCCGCCGCCACCGCGTTGTACTCGGTGGAGGAGGCGCCGTACAGGTCGGTCGCCGCCTTCAGGGTCGCCGTGCGGGCGGCCTTGTAGTTGGTGGTGGAGGTCATGTAGACGGTCAGCGCCCGGTACCAGATCGCCGCGGCCTTGGTGCGGCCGATGCCGGTCAGGGTCGAGCCGTTGGACGTCGGGCTGTTGTAGCTGACGCCGTTGATGGTCTTCGCGCCGCTGCCCTCGGACAGCAGGTAGAAGAAGTGGTTGGCGACACCGGACGAGTAGTGGACGTCCTTGTTGCCGACCGTGGAGGACCAGTAGTCCGCGGACCCGCCGTCCTTGGAGGGCTTGTCCATGTAGCGCAGCGGGGTGCCGTTCCCGTTGATGTTGATCTTCTCGCCGATGAGGTAGTCCGGCACGTCCGAGGGCAGGTTGGCGTACCACTCGACCATGGTGCCGAAGATGTCCGAGGTGGCCTCGTTGAGGCCGCCGGACTCGCCCGAGTAGTTCAGGCCGGCGGTGGCGGCGGTGACGCCGTGGCTCATCTCGTGCCCGGCCACGTCCAGCGCGGTCAGCGGGTGGGTGTTGCTGGCGCCGTCGCCGTAGGTCATGCAGAAGCAGGAGTCGTCCCAGAAGGCGTTCACGTAGTTGTTGCCGTAGTGGACCCGGCTGTACGCGCCGACGCCGTTGTTCTTGATGCCGTTGCGGCCGAAGGTGTTCTTGTAGTAGTCCCAGGTCGCGGCCACGCCGTACTGGGCGTCCACGGCGGCCGACTGGCCGTTGGAGACGGTGCCGTCGCCCCAGGCGTTGTCGGCGTCGGTGTAGAGGGTCCCGGTGCCGGACGTCTTGTGCTTGAGGTCGGTGGTGTACTGGCCGCCGCGGGTGGCGTCCTTCAGCTGGTACGTCGAGCCGCTCAGCGTGGTGGTCAACGGGACGGAGCCGACGAAGACGCCCTTGCCGGTGCCGCTCGCGGTCTGGATGTCCTCGTGGGTGGCGAGCACCTCGCCGCTGGCCGCGTCGGTGACCAGGGTCTGCCGGCTCGGGGTGCCGTCGGCCCGCAGGCCCTCGACCACGGTCTGGTAGGCGAGCCGCGGGCTGCCGGACGCGGCCCAGACGACCAGCTTCGCGGAGCCGGCCCGGCCGACCTCCTTCAGCGGCTGCTCGTCCTTGTCGGCGGCGACGCCGACGGTGGCTGCCACGGCTCCGGCGGCCTGCGCGGTGGCCTTGTCCGCGGACAGGGCGGGGGTGAGGCTCGGCAGCGACAGCTGCCCCTCGACGGCCTTGTCGACCGAGGTCACCGAGCCGTCGGCGCGCTGGTGCACGATCAGGTCGCCGCCGAGCACCGGCAGCCCGCCGAGGGTGCGCTCGTAGCGCAGGTGGCGGGCTCCGTCGGCGTCCACCACGGCGTCCTTGGCGACGAGCTGCTCCTGGCCGCCGAGCGTCAGGGCCTTGGCCAGCTGCACGGACTGGCCGTTCGCGAGGGCGATCAGGGTGGCGCGCTGCTGGGCGGCCTGGGCCTGCGGGGCGGGCACGGGGCCGGCCTGGGCCGTGGCGCTCACCTGGATGACGCCGGTGAGCAGGGCGGTGGCGGAGAGTACGGCGCCGGCTGCGAGCTTTCGCTTCACGTACGGATTCCTTCCGGGACAACCGCTTGTGCGCGGTCGCGCGCCGCGCTCCGGGGCACCGGGGTTAGTGCCTTGGGGCGGAACGGGCGCTGACGTGCTGCTCCGTGCGGTCACGCGGCAGCGGCCGCTGGGGTGGGCGGCGACTGCCGTACGGGGCTGGCCAGAAGCATGACAATCCATGAAGTGAAATGACAGGTCTTGCTCATCGATTGGCCACAGCTCGCCAAATCCGGCGCCGGCGTCCGACCGGTGGACGGGCCTCGACGCGTCCCCGGCCGGAGGTTTCGTCCCTGCTGACGGCCGGGTCGGCGGCGAACCGGTGAACGCCCCCGCTTCGCCGGACGGTTGACGCCGGTTCACACCCTTGTAATGTCCTGGTATGTACCTGCGTGAGTGCTTGGCGAGATCCCGCCAGCGCCCCGGGCTTGTCCACCATCAGGGACGCCTGGTACCCGCCCCCGTGCCCGCCGGTACGGTAAGGACGTGGCCAAGCCCCTCGCACTCGACTTCGACCCGATCGCCCGCGCCGACGAACTCTGGACCCGCCGCTGGGGCGGCGTCCCCTCGATGGCGGCGATCACCTCGGTCATGCGCGCCCACCAGATCCTGCTCGCCAGGGTCGACGCCGTGCTCAAGCCGTACGGGCTGACCTTCGCCCGCTACGAGGCCCTGGTGCTGCTCACCTTCAGCCGGACCGGCGAACTCTCGCTCTCCAAGATCGGCGAGCGGCTGATGGTGCACCCCACCAGCGTCACCAACACCGTCGACCGGCTGGAGCGGGCCGGCCTGGTGGCCCGCCGGCCCAACCCGCTGGACGGCCGCGGCGTGCTCGCCTCGATCACCGACCGCGGCCGCCAGGTCGTCGAGGAGGCGACCAGGGAGCTGGTCGCGATGGAGTTCGGCATGGAGGACTACGACGCCGACCAGTGCCGGCAGGTGTTCGACCTGCTCAGGCCGCTGCGGGTGTCGGCGGGCGACTTCGTCCCGGCCGAGGAGCAGGCCGACCGCTGACCGGCCCCGCCCGCCCCGCGCTCCGGGGGCCCGGCCGGGGGCCCGGCCGGGGGTCCGGCCGCCGGCCGCGCCACGGCGGGGGCGGGCGCGGGGCGGTACCGGGCGGCGGCTACCCTCGGGGGAGCGGTGCGCAGATCCGGACGTACCAACCGATCTTGCCGAGCGAGGCGATGTAGGAATGAAGGCGACCCCCCTGCTGGGCTGGTACCGGGCCCTGGCCGTGGCGACCGGCTGTGCGCTGCTGGTCTTCTGCGGCTTCATGGTGGCGAAGTACGGCTTCGGCGCGGCCGAAGAGATCACCACCTACGTGGCGATGCTCCACGGCTACCTCTACATCGGGTACTTCGTGGTCACGTTCCTGCTCGGCCAGAAGCTCAAGTGGCCGCTGGGCCGCCTGGTCTTCACGCTGGCCGCGGGCTGCATCCCGTTCGCCTCCTTCGTGGCCGAGCGCCGCGTGGTGCGCGAGGCCGCCGAGCAGGCCCCGGCCGGGGCCGTGCAGCAGACCGCCGGCGTCTGACCGGACCGCCGGGCCGTACGCGTCGAGGGCGCCCCTCCCCCCAGCCCGGGGGAGGGGCGCTTTCGCGTGCCCGCCGCATGCCCGCGCGGGGCCGGTGCGGGCGCCGGCCGGGGTGCCGCCGGGCGCTGCCGGCGCTGCCTGGCGTGGTGCCATCGACAATTACTAGGACATCCTAGTAAATTGGCAGGACGTCCTACCAGCTTTGCCGCCCCGACGCAGTGGCGGCCGTACGGAGCGGAGTTCGGCTCAATGGACGCCGAAGAGATCGAGCGCGGCAGACAGCGCTGGCAGCAGCGCTACGACAACGCGCGCAAGCGCGACGCGGACTTCAGCACGCTCTCCGGCGACGAGGTCGCGCCGATGTACGGCCCGCCGCCCGGCCAGCCCGTCGAGGGCTTCGAGCGGATCGGCTGGCCCGGCGAGTACCCCTACACCCGGGGCCTGCACGCCACCGGCTACCGCGGCCGGACCTGGACCATCCGCCAGTTCGCCGGCTTCGGCAACGCCGAGCAGACCAACGAGCGCTACCGGATGATCCTGGAGGCGGGCGGCGGCGGCCTCTCGGTCGCCTTCGACATGCCGACCCTGATGGGCTACGACTCCGACGACGCCAAGTCGCTCGGCGAGGTGGGCCACTGCGGCGTCGCCATCGACTCGGCCGCCGACATGGAGGTGCTCTTCAAGGGCATCCCGCTCGGCGAGGTCACCACCTCGATGACGATCAGCGGCCCGGCCGTGCCGATCTTCTGCATGTACCTGGTCGCGGCCGAACGCCAGGGCGTCGACCCCGCGGTGCTCAACGGCACCCTGCAGACCGACATCTTCAAGGAGTACATCGCGCAGAAGGAGTGGCTCTTCGCCCCCGAGCCGCACCTGCGCCTGATCGGCGACCTGATGGCGTACTGCGCCGAGGGCATCCCCGCGTACAAGCCGCTGTCCGTCTCCGGGTACCACATCCGCGAGGCCGGGGCGACGGCCGCGCAGGAGCTCGCCTACACGCTGGCGGACGGCTTCGCCTACGTCGAGCTGGGCCTGTCGCGCGGGCTGGACGTGGACGTCTTCGCGCCCGGCCTGTCCTTCTTCTTCGACGCGCACCTGGACTTCTTCGAGGAGATCGCCAAGTTCCGCGCCGCCCGCCGGATCTGGGCCCGCTGGATGCGCGACCGCTTCGGCGCCAAGACCGACAAGGCGCAGTGGCTGCGCTTCCACACCCAGACGGCCGGCGTCTCGCTGACCGCGCAGCAGCCGTACAACAACGTGGTCCGCACCGCGGTCGAGGCGCTCTCCGCCGTCCTCGGCGGCACCAACTCGCTGCACACCAACGCCCTGGACGAGACCCTGGCGCTGCCCTCCGAGCAGGCCGCCGAGATCGCCCTGCGCACCCAGCAGGTGCTGATGGAGGAGACCGGCGTCGCCAACGTGGCCGACCCGCTGGGCGGCTCCTGGTACGTCGAGGCGCTGACCGACCGGATCGAGGCGCAGGCGGAGGAGATCTTCGCCCAGATCCTGCGCAAGTCCGAGCAGGCGCACGGGGGCCGGGCGAAGGGCGCCGACGAGCACGAGATCGGCCCGGTCACCACCGGCATCCTGCGCGGGATCGAGGACGGCTGGTTCACCGGCGAGATCGCCGAGGCCGCCTTCGCCTACCAGCAGGCGGTGGAGAAGGGCGACAAGCGCGTCGTCGGCGTCAACTGCCACCCCCGGAGCGTCACCCCCGAGCTGGAGATCCTCCGGGTCAGCCATGAGGTCGAGCGCGAGCAGGTGCGGGTGCTGGCCGCCCGCCGGGCCGCGCGCGACGAGGCGGCCGTCAAGGCGGGGCTGGACGCGATGCTCGCCGCGGCCCGCTCCGGCGAGTCGATGATCCCGCCGATGCTGGACGCCGTGCGGGCCGAGGCGACCCTGGGCGAGATCTGCAACCTGCTCCGCGAGGAGTGGGGCATCTACCGGGAGACCGCCAGGTTCTGACGCCCGGCGGCCGGGCGGCCGACACCTGACCGGACGCCGTCCGGCACCTCGCCCCGGACCGACCCGGGACGGCCCTGCGGCCGTCCCGGGTTCCGGCGTGCCCGGACGCGGGCGGTGCCGCGGCCGGGGCCCGGTGGCGAGCGGCCGGGCACCAGGGCCCGGCGGGCCGGGCCGCCGCGGCGGCGGTCAGGCCGGGCCACCGCCGACGAGGTGCGGGAAGGGGCCGAGCAGCAGGGTGGTGAAGCGGCGGATCCACTCCGGCGTCACCGGCTCGCCGCTGACCAGGATCCGGTGTTCGACGGTGCCCGCGACGGTGTCGAAGATGATGTCGATCTCCTCGGCCGCCGCCTCCTCGTCGAGGTCCGGGTCCAGTTCGCCGCGGGCCTGGGCGTAGGCCCGGCCCTGGCGCACCAGCTGCTTCTGCGGGTCGACGATGGCCTCCCGGATCCGGCGGCGCAGCTGCGGGTCACGGGTGCCCTCGGCGAACAGTGCCAGCAGGGCGGCCTGGGTCTCCGGCCGGGCCAGCAGCTCGGCGAACTCCCGCACCACGGCCTCGATGTCGGCCCGCAGGCTGCCCAGGTCGGCCAGCACCAGTTCGTCGAAGAGGGTGGCGACGGCGTCGACCACCAGCTCGTTCTTGGACGGCCAGCGGCGGTACAGGGTGGTCTTGGCGACCCCGGCGCGGGTGGCGACGTGCCCCATGGTGAGCCCGCCCCAGCCGAGTTCGGCGAGGGTCTCCCGGGTGGCGTCCAGGATCGCGCGGTCGGCGGCGGCGCTGCGCGGCCGGCCCTTGGCCCGGGCGGCGCCCTCCGGGCCCGGGCTCCCCGCGCCGGTGTCCTCCGCCGTGGTGCCGGCGGCGCCCGCGGGGCTCTCCCCGGCCGTGGCCGGCCGGTCCGTCGGCCGCGGGCCGGCGGTGTCCCGGGCCACGGGGAGCTGGGCGGCGGACACCGGGCCTCCTTGCGTTCTACCAGTAAGTAACTTGGGTGGGGGACGTAACGGTAGCGACTGATCGTGCCCGATGGCAGCCGGACGGGCCGCGAAAGTGGGGCAGCTCACGTCCCGCGTTGACGGGATGGGCTTGCGGCGGGGGGCCTCGGTGCAGTTACGCTACGACTCGTAGCGAAAGAGTGACGACCGAGCGCCATTGCTCCTCTGCCGGGGAGCCTCGTGGGACGAGACGGCGCGCGGTGCGGGTGGGGATCCGCACCGGAGGGTTCAGTTTCACCGGGGGCGAGTGTTCCCGCCCGGGGCGGTTCGGGCCACGCAGACCAGCGCGGCGCGACTTTCCCGGCGGATGGCGCCCGCCACCAGCACGGACGGGGGAGGATAGTGCCATGCAGCCACGGAATTCGCATCTGAACAGCTCCGCCCTGCGCGGCGCGGTCGACCTCGCCGCAGTGAAGGCAGCCGGCGAGGCTGCCCAGAAGGCCGAGCAGGCCAGGGCCGAGCGGGCCCGCCAGGCGGCGGCCGCCGAGGAGGCCGGGATCGCCCCGGCCGGCCCGGCCTACCCGCTCGTCATCGACGTCACCGAGGACACCTTCGAGGCCGAGGTCGTCCAGCTCTCGGGCGAGGTCCCGGTCGTCATCGACTTCCGGTCCGGCCGCAGCGCGCTCAGCGCGCAGCTCAGCCCGCTCCTGGAGAGCCTGGCCGAGGAGTACGCCGGCCGGATCGTGCTGGCCCGGATCGACGTGGACGCCAGCCCGGTGATCGCCCAGCAGTTCGGGCTGCAGGCCGTCCCCACCGTGATGGCCGTGGTGGCCGGGCAGCTGGTGCCCCTGTTCCAGGGCGCCGAGAGCGAGTCCAACATCCGCCAGGTGCTGGACCAGCTGATCATGGTGGCCGAGCAGCGGTTCGGCGTGGTCGGCGGCGCGGGCGCGGGCGCGCCGGCCGGTGGCGAGCAGCTCCCGCAGGTGCCCGAGGACCCGGCGCTGGCCGCCGCGCACGACGCGCTGGACCGCGGCGACCTGGGCGGCGCGATCCAGGCCTACCAGAACGTGCTGCTGGACCAGCCCGGCAACACCGAGGCCAAGCTCGGCCTGGCCCAGGCGCAGCTGCTGCGCCGGGTGGAGGCCTTCGACCCGCAGGCCGTCCGGGCGGCGGCGGCCGCCGACCCCAAGGATGTCGCGGCCCAGCTGGACGCGGCGGACCTGGACCTGGTGGGCGGGCACGTCGAGGACGCCTTCGGGCGCCTGGTGAGCACCGTCGGCCGGACCTTCGGGGACGACCGCGACAAGGCCCGGCTGCGGTTGCTGGAGCTCTTCGAGGTGATCGGCACCGATGACTCGCGGGTCACCGCGGCCCGCGGCGCGCTGGCCCGGGTGCTCTTCTGACCCCTGCCGGACGGCTCTTCGGGGCTCGTCCGGGCCCGGCCGGCCCGGCCGGTCGCCGAGCGGGCTGGCACGGCGGATGACCTGCGGTGTCGCTGGCGATTTGGCGACATTCCGGTCATCCCCGCCGAGGTTTACCAAATCTTGACAACACCCCTGGACGGTCACCGATGGTGACCGTCCAGGGGTGTTTCCTCGGTGTTTCTGGGGGATTTCCCCGGCGCGAATCCTTCATTTCGTCACACTGGGTGCACGGCGGGTCAAAACCATGATCAACGTCTCCTGTTGTTGGATTACCCGTCAGTAACGAACCTCTTGTGCTTCGCCCGGGATTCAAGCACGATCGGCGACGCCTGGTCCCCACACTTCACCTCCCGGCAGCCGGCCGGAGAAGCGGAGCACGGGATCCCCACCGGGCAAGCCGACGGCTCCGGCCGCCGGCGGGGAGGGCAGGGGGGTATCCGCGGTCCCACGGCGGTTCCTGTCCTTCGAACGGCCGCGCAGCCCGCGCGGTCGCTGGTTGTCGCTCGGGGGTGATCGCCGATGTCGTCGGCCGTACCCGCCATCCCACAGGTGGCCGGTGCAGGACCGGGAGTGCCGTCACGGACGGCCGCGCCCGACTCCGACGGCACTCATGGCGCTCTCCGCTACCGAGGACGTAGCTCTCTCCCATCCCAGGCCACCGCCGGTGCGGCAAGCACCGGGAGGTGCCGGAGATGTACGTCCTAGAAGGAGGACTCGCATGTCCCAGACTTATGGCAAGACCCGCTGGAAGCGCTTCGCCCTGGTGATGCTCCCGAGCCTGGCGGCCACCGGTGCCATCGGTGTCGGCCTGGCCAACAGCGCCCTGGCCGCCTCGTTCAGCATCTCCGGCCAGAGCTTCAAGGTCACCGCCGAGGAGCTGCACGGCGAGAAGTTCGCCCAGTTCGGCACGATCGACGTGCAGAAGAACAACACCACGGTGCCGGTCGCGGTCTCCGCGTTCGACACCGCGACCATCAAGAAGATGTGCCAGTCGGTCGTCACCGACCCGAACATCATCCCGCTGCCGTTCAAGCTCCCGGTGATCACCCTGCGCCTGGAGGCCGGTGACAACCCGGACCCGAAGAAGCAGGTCGTCGCGACCAACCTGCTGATCGACCTGGACGAGCTGTACGCGGACGCCGAGTTCACCAACATCAACATCGGCCAGGACGCGTCCACCCTCACGGGCACCGCCACCAAGGACTGGAAGTCCGCCCTGGGCGGCACCAAGCCCACCGGTGGCGTCGGCTTCGCCCAGGCCGCCGACAAGGCCGACCTGTACAACGTGAAGCAGCGTGCCTGGGCCACCTCGGCCGGCAACTTCAAGCTGAACGGCCTGAGCCTCAAGCTCTACACCGACAGCGGCCACGAGTGCTACTGAGCCGATGACCGCGGGCGCGCCTGAGGGCGCGGCCGGGTAGCAGGCCCGGCGGCCGGGAGCGGCGTACAGACGCCGCTCCCGGCCGCATCACCCATTTTTTTCCTACCTCGTTCACATCATCGAGGAGCTGCACCATGTCCAGCGCAACGGCCGACGCGTGGTCCCAAGGCGAGAACCTCTTCACCCGGTTGCGGCTGCGGTTCCGTAGCTGGCGCCGCACCCGGCCGTTCTGGGCCGGGCTACTGGCCATGATCGCCGGCGTTCCGATCATGTACCTCCCCTACGCCCACCTCTCCCTCGGCGGCATGACGGTGGCGATGTCCACCACGGCCGGCGCGGGCTCGCTGATCATCGGCATCCTGCTGATCGTGCTCGGCCTCACCGCCTGGTACCAGCCGGCCGTCCGGGTCTTCGCCGGTGTGGCCACCACCCTGCTCACCCTGGTCTCCATCCCGGTCTCCAACCTGGCCGGCTTCGGCCTGGCGCTGATCCCGGGCCTGGTCGGCGGCGGGCTGATGGTCTCCTGGGCGCCGCTCAAGGAGCGGGCCGCCACCGACCTGCCGGCCGCCGAGGGCACCGACGCCGACGGCGACGAGGCCGCCGGGTACGCCGCCGAGGAGGCCGCGACCGAGGTCGTGCCGGCCGTCGCCGAGCAGGCCGACGCCGGGCCCGCCCAGGGCCCCAAGCACGCCGCCCCGGCCGCCCGTGCCGACATCCCCGCCCAGGCCGGGGAACCGGAGGAGGCGCGGTGACCACGGAGGACCGCACCGAGCCCGAGACCCCGGGCGGACGTTCCGGTGCCCGGCACGCGGCCCCGCGGGTCTCGGCCCGCAGCCGGCTGCGCGGGCGGGCGCTCGCGATGGCCGCGGTGCCGACCGCGCTGCTGATGGGGGCCGTCTACACGCCCTCGATCGCCTCGGCCGACACCCCGGTCGGCAAGGCCTGCGCCAGCGCGCCGGACCTCGCCCCGTCCAGCCAGGCGCCGGAGCCCGCCCAGGACACCGTCCTGTCGGAGACGCCGGTGCCCAAGAACGAACTCACGCCGCTGCCCGGCCCGTCCCTGCCGGGGTCCGAGGCGCCCGGCACGGCCACCGGCGGGAGCCCCGCCCCGACCACCGCCCCGGCGCCCTCCACGTCCGCCGCGCAGAGCCCCGCCGCGCAGGCCCCGGCCGCCAGGAGCGGCACCGCCACCGGCGGCCAGGTGGTCGGTGCGGCGTACGTGGTGCCCGCCGCGGGCACCGCCGGCGCCCCGGCCGTGGCGCAGGCCGGCCTGATCGGCGACATCATCGGCGGCATCGGCGATCTGCTGACCCCCGGCGACAAGGCGAGCCCCTCGCCGTCCGCCTCGCCCTCGCCCTCCGCGGCCGCACCGCTCGGCGCCAGGGCGGCGGCGGCCCCCGCGCAGCCCGCCGCCGGCACGGCCCCGGCCACTGCGGCGCCGTCCCCGGACGCCACCGCCAAGGCCACCCCGAAGGCGACCACCGGTCCCAAGGCCACCACCGGCGCCAAGCCGGCGGCGAGCTCCCCGGCGGCCGCCCCGAGCGGCTCGCCGAAGCCGACGGCCTCGCCGACCGCGAACCCGAACTGCGCGGTGGACACCAGCTCGGTGGCCGCCCGCGCGGCGGCCGGCGGCGACGTCGTCCCGGAGCAGAACTGGACGCTGCGCAGCAGCCGGCTGGGCCTGCACGGCGCGGTGTTCAACGGCGTGTACGACGTCCGGACGGTGGCGGGCACCAAGCGGGTGCTGAAGTTCACCGTCTCCAGCGTCGACATCGAGAACCTCGACATGTCGACCTTGCAGGGCAACGGCAAGACCTTCCACGTCAAGGGCGGTCCCGGGACCACCTCGACGATGCGCAACGGTCCGGTCACCATGTACGTGGAGCGGCTCTCCGGCCACCTGTCGAAGCTGCTCGGCCTGCCGATCCCGATCGACCTGGGCGAGATCACCCTCACCCCGGACACCCTGCCGCGCTGGCTCTGGGACCTGATCGGCGCCGTCCCGATCCCGCTCGACATCGAGCTCACCAAGGTCGAGGCGGTCCAGGCCGGCCAGTTCCGCGGCACGCTCAAGATCCCCGGCATGCACCTCTACAAGGACGACGAGCCCTACACCAACTGACGGGCCGTCCAGCCTCGTTCGTCACCCTCCCCAGGCCCGGCCGGCCCACCCGGCCGGGCCTGGGGCGTGCTGCCCCCGCCCGGCCCTGCCCGGGGCCGGGAACGGCCCGCCCGGTCCGGCCCCGGGAACGCCGCAGGGCGGCCCCTCCGGCATCGGAGGGGCCGCCCTGCGGGCGTCGGGCGCCGGCTCAGACGTCGGCGCGCGTGCCCAGGTGGTGCACCTGGACCATGTTGGTGTTGCCGGGGACGCCGGGGGGCGAACCGGCGGTGACGATCACGGTGTCGCCCTCGGTGAGGTCGCCCATGCGCAGCAGCTCGCGGTCGACCTGGAGCACCATCTCGTCGGTCGAGCCGACCTGCTCGGTCACGTGCGACTCGACGCCCCAGCTCAGGGTGAGCTGGTTGCGGGTGGCGGCGTCCGGGGTGAACGCGACCACCGGGATCGGCGAGCGGTAGCGCGACAGCCGGCGGGCCGTGTCACCGGACTTGGTGAAGGCGACCAGCGACTTGGCGTTGAGGAAGTCGCCCAGCTCGCACGCGGCGCGGGCGATCGAGCCGCCCTGGGTGCGCGGCTTGCGGCCCGGGTTCAGCGGCTGCAGGCCCTGCTCCAGCAGCTGCTCCTCGGCGGTCTCGGCGATCCGGCTCATGGTGCGCACGGTCTCGACCGGGAACTTGCCGACGCTCGACTCGGCGGACAGCATGACCGCGTCGGCACCGTCCAGGATGGCGTTGGCGACGTCGGAGGCCTCGGCGCGGGTCGGGCGCGAGGCGTGGATCATCGACTCCATCATCTGGGTGGCGACGATGACCGGCTTCGCGTTGCGGCGGGCCAGGGTGATCAGCTGCTTCTGGACCAGCGGCACCCGCTCCAGCGGGTACTCGACGGCGAGGTCGCCACGGGCGACCATGATGGCGTCGAAGGCGAGGACGATCTCCTCCATCGCCTCGACGGCCTGCGGCTTCTCGATCTTGGCGATGACCGGCACGCGGATGCCGACCTCGTCCATCACCTTGTGCACGTCGTCGATGTCCGCGGCGTTTCGGACGAAGGACAGCGCGACCATGTCGACGCCCAGCTCCAGCGCGAAGCGCAGGTCGTCCTTGTCCTTCTCGGACAGGGCGGGGACGTTGACGGCGGCACCGGGGAGGTTGATGCCCTTGTTGTTCGAGAGCACGCCGCCCTCGACGACGACGGTCTTCACGCGGGGGCCGTCGACGCTGACGACCTCCAGCGCGATGACGCCGTCGTTGATCAGAACCGGGTCGCCGGGCTTCACGTCGCCGGGCAGGCCCTTGTAGGTGGTACCGCAGATGTGCTGGTCACCGGGGACGTCCTCGGTGGTGATGGTGAACTCGTCGCCGTTGTCGACGGTCACCGGTCCGTTGGCGAAGGTCGCCAGGCGGATCTTCGGACCCTGCAGGTCGGCGAGGATGCCGATCGGGCGTCCGGTGTCCTCGGACACCTGGCGGACCTTGCGGTACCGCTCCTCGTGCTCCGGGTGGGAGCCGTGGCTCATGTTGAGTCGGGCGACGTTCATGCCCGCCTCGACGATGGCCTTCAGCTGTTCGTAGGAGTCCGTCGCCGGACCCAGGGTGCAGACAATTTTCGCTCGGCGCATATGGGTCAGTCTATCCGTTCGTGTTATGGGGGCATTCGGCGCGAATCACCAGGGATCGCCGACGAAGCATTCCGAAGGGTGGGACGACGCGTGGACCAGCGGTCTTCTCAGGCCCCCGTGCGGACCAGCGCGAAGGCCTGGCGGGCGATCTCCAGCTCCTCGTCGGTGGGCACCACGGCGACGGTCACCCGCGGAGCCCCCCCGGTGCGGAGGAATTCCGGGGAGATCACCCGGGCCCGGTCGGAGCGGATCGAGTTCAGCGCCGGGTCCACCGCGATGCCCAGCGCCTCCAGGCCGGCCGTCGCCGCGGCCCGCACCGGCGCCGCGTTCTCGCCGACGCCCGCCGTGAACGCGATCGCGTCCACCCGGCCGAGCACCGCGTAGTAGGCGCCGATGTACTTGCGCAGCCGGTGGACGTACACCTCGAACGCCAGCCGGGCGTCCGCGTCGCCCTCCTCGGAGCGGCGCAGGATCTCCCGCATGTCGTTGTCCCCGCACAGGCCGAGCAGGCCGCTGCGGCGGTTCAGCAGGTCGTCGATCTCGTCGACCGACAGCCCGCCGACCCGGTGCAGGTGGAACACCACGCCGGCGTCGACGTCGCCGGACCGGGTGCCCATCACCAGCCCCTCCAGCGGGGTGAGCCCCATCGAGGTCTCCACGCAGCGCCCGCCCGCCACCGCCGAGGCGGAGCCGCCGTTGCCCAGGTGCAGCACGATCACGTTGACCTCGGCCGGGTCCTTGCCCAGCAGCCGGGCGGTGGCCCGCGAGACGTACTGGTGGGAGGTGCCGTGGAAGCCGTAGCGGCGCACCCGGTGCTCGTCCGCGACCTGCCGGTCGATCGCGTACCGGGCCGCGTGCTCGGGCATGCCGGTGTGGAAGGCGGTGTCGAAGACGGCCACCTGCGGCAGGTCCGGCCGCAGCGCCCGGGCCACCTCGATGCCGGTGATGTTGGCCGGGTTGTGCAGCGGCGCGACCGGGATCAGCCGGCGGATCTCGGCCAGCACCTCGTCGGTGACCAGGGTCGGCTCGGTGAACCGGAGCCCGCCGTGCACCACCCGGTGGCCGATCGCGGCGAGTTCCGGGGAGTCCAGGTCGAGGCCGTCGGCGGCCAGCTCCCCGGCGACGGCCTTCAGCGCCGCGCCGTGGTCGGGGAAGGCCTGCAGCGACTCGCGCCGCTGCCCGCCGGGCGGGGTGTGCACCAGCCGGCCGGCCGGCTCGCCGATCCGCTCCACCAGGCCGGAGGCCTGCCGGGAGCCGTCCAGCATGTCGATCAGCTGGTACTTCACCGAGGACGATCCCGCGTTCAGCACGAGGACCCGGGTGCCTTCGCTCAACTCTGCTGCGCTCCTTCGGGGTTGTCCGTGCCGGGGTCGGTGCCGGCGCCGTCGGCGGGACGGCCGGTCTGCGACTGGATCGCGGTGATGGCCACGGTGTTGACGATGTCCTCGACCAGCGCGCCGCGCGAGAGGTCGTTGACCGGCTTGCGCAGGCCCTGCAGCACCGGGCCGACCGCCACCGCGCCGGCCGACCGCTGGACGGCCTTGTAGGTGTTGTTGCCGGTGTTCAGGTCGGGGAAGACCAGCACCGTCGCCCGCCCGGCCACCGCCGAGCCCGGCAGCTTGGTGGCCGCGACGTGGGCGTCCACCGCCGCGTCGTACTGGATCGGCCCCTCGACCAGGAGGTCCGGGCGCAGCTGCCGGACCAGCTCGGTGGCCTTGCGGACCTTGTCCACGTCCGCGCCCGAGCCGGAGGTGCCGGTGGAGTAGGAGAGCATCGCGACCCGCGGCTCGACGCCGAACTGGGCGGCCGTCTCGGCGGACTGGACGGCGATGTCGGCGAGCTGCTGGGCGTCCGGGTCGGGGTTGACCGCGCAGTCGCCGTAGACCAGCACCTTGTCGGCGAGGCACATGAAGAAGACCGAGGAGACGATGGCGGCGCCCGGCGAGGTCTTGATCACCTCGAAGGCGGGCCGGATGGTCGCGGCGGTGGAGTGCACGGCGCCGGAGACCATGCCGTCGGCGATGCCCTCCTGGACCATCAGGGTGCCGAAGTACGAGACGTCGGTGACCACGTCCAGCGCGAGCTCCACCGTCATGCCCTTGTGGGCGCGGAGCCGGGTGTACAGCTCGGCGAACTGCTGGCGCAGCGGGCTGGTGGCCGGGTCGACGATCCGCAGCCGGGCGCGGTCCCCCGCGGACTCGGCCGGCAGGTCCAGGCCGAGCGAGGAGGCCTTGCGGCGGACCTCCTCCGGGTCGCCGAGCAGGGTGAGGTCGCAGATGTTGCGGCGCAGCAGCACCTCGGCGGCGCGCAGCACCCGCTCCTCGGTGCCCTCCGGCAGGACGACGTGCCGGCGGACGGCGCGGGCCCGCTCCAGCAACTCGTGCTCGAACATCATCGGGGTGACCCGCTCGGACCGGCTCAGCTCGATCCGCTTGGTCAACTCCGCGGTGTCCACGTGCAGTTCGAAGAGGCCCAGGGCGATCTCGGCCTTCCGCGGGCCGGCCGCGTCGAGCCGGCCCTCCAGGTGGGTCAGCGCGGCGGCGGTGATCCAGCTGCCCTCCGGGACGACCGCGACCGGGGTGCCGGGGGCGAGCCGGGCGGCCAGCGCCATCACGTTGGGGCCGGGGTGCTGGCCGAGCGTCAGCAGGACGCCGGCGATCGGCGGGGCGCCGGCCGCGTGCGCGGCCAGCGAGCCGATCACCAGGTCGGCGCGGTCCCCGGGGGTGACCACCAGGGCGCCCTCGGTCAGCGCGGTGAGGAAGGTCGGCAGCATGGCGCCGCCGAAGACGAAGCCGCGGACGTCCCGGGCCAGGCCCGCGGCGTCCCCGAGCAGCAGCTCCGCGCCGGTCGCCTCGACCAGCTGCGCGACCGTCGGGGCGGCGAGGGCCGGCTCCTCGGGGATCACGTACGCCGGGATCGGCAGTTTCTCGGCCAGAGCCCGCAGGACCTCCGGCGCGGCGTCGGGGGCGACCCGGTTGGCGATCATCGCCAGGGTGGCGCAGCCCAGGTCCCGGTAGGCCCGGTAGGCGTTGCGCACCTCGGCGACCACCGCCTGCGCGTCCTCGGCGTGGCCGCCCACCACCGGCAGGACGGCGGCGCCGAACTCGTTGGCCAGGCGGGCGTTGAAGGCCAGTTCGTCGGGGATGTTGGTGCCGGCGAAGTCGGTGCCGAGGATCAGGACGGCCTGGCAGTCGCGCTCCAGCGCGCGGAACCGCTCCACCAGGGCGCCGACCAGCTCGTCCTGGCCCTGCGCCGCCTGCAGGGCGGCCGCCGCCTCGTAGGTGAGGCCGTACATCTCGGTGGTGGGCAGGTCCAGCCGGTAGCGGTCGCGGAGCAGTTCGACCACGTGGTCGCCGCCGGGCGCGTGCGCGTGCACCAGCGGGCGGAAGACGCCGACGCGGTCCACCTGGCGGGTGAGCAGTTCCATGACCCCCAGTTCGACGGCCTGCCGGCCGTCACCCCGGTCGATCCCGGTCACGTACACGCTGCGCGCCACGTGGATGCCTCCGCTTCCTGCTGCCTCAGATGGTCATATTGACCCTACCTTCGCATTTAGGACGGGCGTTTGCACTCGGGTGAATTCCCGGGGCCCGGGCCGGGCCTGGCGGCTCAGTGGTAGAGGTCGGCGCCGACCAGTTCGACCTGGACGACGGTCTCGCCGGGCGAGATCCAGACCTGCACCCTCCGGTCGTCCAGCAGCCAGCCGTGCGGGTGCTGGAGGCATCCGCCGGGGCCCGGGGTCCAGCCTTCGTCGGCGAGCCCGGCCCGCAGCCGCTCGGCGGCCTCGGCGGGTGACTGGCCGGCGGGTGCGGCGAGGGCCAGCGTCCGGCTGCAGCCGCCGAGCGCGCAGCCGGGGGAGGTGCCGCTGTCCGAGGCGATCCGCAGGCCGGGCGGCAGCGGCAGTTCGGCGAGGCCCGGGTAGTACGGATCGCCGAGGAACATCGTCCAGGCCGTCACGCCGACGGCGGCCGCCAGTGTGTGGGCGGCCAGTGCCGCCGCCACCGCTGCGGCCCGGCGGCCGGGCGCGGATCCCGGCCGCGGTCCGCGCAGCCGGCGCTCGGCCAGGGCGCCCGCCGTGATCACCGCGGCGGCCGCGACCGGGTAGCCGGCGTGCGCCTCGACCGCGGCCCGGCTGAAGAGCAGGCCGTGGTCCAGGGCCAGCAGGGCGGCCGCGAGGCCGGCCAGCACGACCCCGGTGGCCGCCCCGACGAGGCGGGTGCGGGCCAGCCGCGCCCAGCAGAGCACGGGCGTCAGGGCGAACAGCCAGAGCAGCAGCACGAACACGACAGCGCCCCCCGCACTGTTGACGATCAGTCTCGCAACCTTAGGGCCGGGCCGGTCCGCCCACAACGGCCGGGGCTGACCGCTGCCGTCCGCCGGCGGGCCCGGCGGCGGTGGCCCGGGGCCGGACGCACGGCAGCACCGGGACGTCCGGCGTCCCGGTGCTGCGTCCCGGTCCCGCGGCGGCGGGCCCGGGCGGGTGTGCTGCCTGTGGTGCGCGGCGGTGCGGGTGCGGTCAGGCCGGGCGCAGCCAGACCGTCGCCAGCGGCGGGAGGACGAGCTCGGCGCTGCGGTCCTGCCCGTTCCAGGAGACCTTCTCGGCCTTCACCGGGCTGGAGTTGGCGATCCCGCTGCCGCCGTACGCCTCGGCATCGGTGTTCAGGGCCTCCTCCCACAGCTGCTCGGAGCCGGCCAGGGTGGGCAGGCCGACCCGGTAGCCGTGCCGCACCACGGGGGAGAAGTTGCAGACGGCCACCAGCGGGGTGCCGTCGGCGGCGTACCGGACGAAGGAGAGCAGGTTGTCCTCGGCGGCGCCGCCGTCCAGCCAGCGGAAGCCGTCGGGGGTGGTGTCCTGCTCCCACAGGGCGGGCGCCTCCAGGTAGGCCCCGTTGAGGTCGCGGACCAGCTCGCGCACCCCCCGGTGGTCGGCGGCACCCGGCCAGTCGTCGGCCAGCACCCACCACTGCGGCCCGTGCTCGTGGTCCCACTCGGCGCCCTGGGCGAACTCCTGTCCCATGAACAGCAGTTGCTTGCCGGGGTGGGCCCACATGAAGCCCAGGTAGGCGCGGTGGTTGGCACGCTGCTGCCACCAGTCGCCGGGCATCTTGGACACCAGCGACTGCTTGCCGTGCACCACCTCGTCGTGCGAGATCGGCAGGACGTAGTTCTCCGAGTACGCGTACACCATCGAGAAGGTGATCTCGTTGTGGTGGTACTTGCGGTGCACCGGCTCCTTGGAGATGTAGACCAGCGAGTCGTGCATCCAGCCCATGTTCCACTTCAGGCCGAAGCCGAGGCCCCCGCTGTCGGTGGGGCGGGTGACGCCGTCCCAGGCGGTGGACTCCTCGGCGATGGTGATCACGCCGGGGCAGCGCCGGTAGACGGTGGCGTTCATCTCCTGGAGGAAGGCCGCGGCGTCCAGGTTCTCCCGGCCGCCGAACTGGTTCGGGGTCCAGGCGCCGCCCTCGCGGGAGTAGTCGAGGTAGAGCATCGAGGCGACGGCGTCCACCCGCAGGCCGTCGATGTGGAACTCCTCGCACCAGTACACCGCGTTGGCGACCAGGAAGTTGCGGACCTCGGTGCGGCCGTAGTCGAACTCCAGGGTGCCCCAGTCGGGGTGCTCGGCCCGCAGCGGGTCGGCGGGCTCGTAGAGCGGCTCGCCGTCGAAGCGGGCGAGCGCGAAGTCGTCCTTGGGGAAGTGCGCCGGCACCCAGTCGACGATCACGCCGATGCCGTGCCGGTGCAGGGTGTCGACCAGGTGGCGGAAGTCGTCCGGGCCGCCCAGCCGGGCGGTCGGCGCGTAGAAGCCGGAGACCTGGTAGCCCCAGGAACCGCCGAAGGGGTGCTCCATCACCGGCATGAACTCCACGTGGGTGAAGTTCAGCTCCTCCAGGTAGCCGGGGAGCACCTCGGCGATCTCGCGGTAGCTGGTGAGGTCGGGCCGCCAGGAGGCGAGGTGCAGCTCGTAGACCGACATCGGCGCGCGGTGGTGGACCACCCGGGCGCGGCGGGCCATCCAGTCGGCGTCCTGCCAGGTGTACGAGGAGGAGGTGACGACGGAGGCGGTGCCGGGCGGGCACTGGGTGGCCCGGGCCAGCGGGTCGGCCTTGTCGAGGGTGCGGCCGTCCCGGGTGCGGATCTCGTACTTGTACTGGGTGCCCTCGGCCAGGCCGGGCACGAAGAGCTCCCAGATGCCGGAGGAGCCCAGCGAGCGCATCGGGTGGCCGGTGCCGTCCCAGTGGTTGAAGTCGCCGATCAGCCGGACGCCGGCCGCGTTCGGGGCCCAGACGGCGAAGGCGGTGCCGTCGACACCGTCCACGGTGCGCAGGTGCGAGCCGAGGGCCCGCCAGAGCTGCTCGTGGCGGCCCTCGGAGATCAGGTGCAGGTCGAGCTCGCCGAGGGTCGGGCGGGCCCGGTAGCCGTCGTACTGCGGCAGCGGGCCGCCACCGGGGTAGGTGACCAGCAGCCGGTGCTCGGCGAGGGTGGCGCGCTGCAGGCCGCTGCCCGGCAGCAGTCCGGTGAACAGGCCGTTCTGCTGGTGGGTGAGTTCGGCCGGGCCCTGGCCGGTCTCCACCACCACCCGCTCGGCGAACGGGCGCAGCACCCGGATCGCGGTGCCGCCGTTGGTCGGGTGGGCGCCGAGCAGGGCGTGCGGGTCGTGGTGCGCGCCGGAGACCAGCCGGTCGACCTCGGAGGGCGGCAGCGGGGCCTCCGGCAGCCGCAGGGCGCCCGCCTGGGCGGCGTCCGCGGCGATGCCGGGCGCGGCCGTGGCCACCGCTTCCGGGCTGACGGGTTCGGCGGCGGCGGGCGCGGTGCTCCCGGGTGCGGCGGCACCCGTCCGGCCGGCGCCGGCCGGACCGCGGCCGGCGGGTGCGGCGTCCGGGCGTCCGGCGCTCGGGGCCGGGGCGGTCTGCTCCGGCTCGGCCCGCTGGGGCACCACGGGCTCTCGCCTCGGTGAGTCCTTGCCCGCGAGGAAGGTCGCGGGTACGGCGGGGGTGGTGGTGCGGCCTGGCAGGTCGAGCGGAGTCACGACGGGGTCCTCCTGCGGGGTCGGTACGGCGGGGGGCGGATCCTGCGGACGGATGGGGCGGACGAGCGGCGCCGACGGACAGGGCCGGTCGGAGGATTCGGGCGGTCGGGCGGTCGGGCGGTCGGGCGGTCGGTCGGGCGGGGACGGATCGGAGGGGCGGTGGGAGGCCCGGCCGGGGACGGACGGCCGGGCTGCCGGGTCAGACGGTCAGGGCCAGCCGGTTGATGGCGGCGAGCGGGATGGGCAGCCAGCTGGGCCGGTGCCTGGCCTCGTACACCACCTCGTACACCGCCTTGTCGATCTCCAGCGCGCGCATCAGCTCCGGCGAGGCCGCCGGGTCGGTGCCCCCGCCGGCCGTGTACCCCGCGCAGTACGCGGTGCGGTTGCGGGCGGCCCAGGCCGCCGCCAGGTGCGCCAGCTCCGGGTCGACCGGGCCGCCGGCCAGCAGGTGCGCGGCGGCGTAGTCGAAGGACCGCAGCATCGCGGCGACGTCCCGCAGGGCGGTCTGCGGCTCCCGGCGCTCGGCCACCGTCTTCGCGGGCTCGCCCTCGAAGTCCAGCAGCACCCAGCCCTGCGGGGTGCGCATCGCCTGGCCCAGGTGCAGGTCGCCGTGGATCCGCTGGACGGGCATGCCGTCCGGGTGGGCGTCCGCGAGCTGCTGGAAGGCGCTGCGCAGTGCGGAGCGGTAGCGCAGCAGGCCGGGGACGGCGGCGACGGCGCTGTCGAGCCGGTCGGCCATCGCGGTGGCGAGCTGTCTGGTCTGGGTGCGGTCCAGGCGGGCCACCGGCATCGAGCGGGCGAGCACCCGGTGCACCTCGGCGGTGGCCCGGCCGAGCCGGTGCGCCTCGATGGCGAAGTTGCCGGGGGACGGGTCGCCCTTGAGCCGGCCGACCTGGTCCAGGGCCAGCTCCCAGCCGTCCTCGGCGTCCGGCAGGTAGCGCTGGAGCAGGCCGAGGGTGGCCGGCTCGGCGCGCTCCAGCCGGCTCTCGAACCAGGCGGCGACCCGCGGGATGCGGGTGGAGCCGGCCCGCGAGAGGGCGAGCGAGAGTTCGAGGTCCGGGTTGGTGCCGGGGCTGATCCGGCGGAACAGCTTGAGGATCAGCGAGGTCCCGTAGATCACCGAGCTGTTGCTCTGCTCGGCGGTGCTGGCCCGGCCCGGCAGGTTGGCGGGCAGGCCGGGGCCCGGGGTGCGGCGGAAGGACAGCGAGCCGAACCGGTCGCCGGTCGCCAGGTGCTCCAGCAGTCGGCCGGTCAGCTCCGGGTCGTGCACCGCGTCGTAGAGCACGGCGCCGTCGTACGGCCCCTGGGTGAGCCGGCCGAGCACGGCGCCCGGGCCGATCCCGGCGGGTTCCTCCGTGCGGGTGCCGAGCAGCAGTTGGTAGATGTCCCCCTGCGGGGTGCCGCCGGTGGCCCCGTGCTCGACCCGCAGCAGCAGGTGCAGCAGTGAGGGGTCGCCGACCTGCAGCGGGGTGCCGACCACCGGCGTGAGGCCGGTGATGGCGCGCCCCTTGCCGGCGTACCAGCGTTGGGTGGGGAGCCAATCGGTGATCAGCGGCAGCGCTGCCTGGATCAGCTCGCTGACTCCCAAGGCGGTTCTGCGTACCCCGGGGCTCCGCGGTCCGGCCGGCACGGCCGTGCCGGTAGGGGTGTCGCGGTGCACATGGGCTTGAGACCGGGAGGTTTCGGACATGACTCCCTTTCCCCGGAAGCGGGCCGACTGCCCGACGGGTCTGGCCGGGCCCGTCAGTCTTCCGGATTTCGGCTGCGCGGCGGCGACGGCACGCGAGCGGGGCTCGGGTGTCACGCCATAGTGTGGTGGGCCGTTGGGCTGTTCTCCGTACGCGGTGGTGCAGGCACCTCCGGGGGCGCGGGCGCGAACTCCCGCGCGCCCCGAAGTGCTTGGGCCCTGGGGCCCAGAGGGACCGTTACTGCAGACCCGTGGGGCGGGCCCCGTCGGGGCGGGGCGGCTTGCGGAGCTGGAACCAGTAGAAGCCGTGCCCCGCGAGGGTGAGCAGGTACGGCCACTCGCCGATCGAGGGGAAGCGCACCCCGCCGATCAGCTCGACCGGGAACCGGCCTCCGTACCGCCGCAGGTCCAGTTCGGTCGGCTGCGCGAACCGCGAGAAGTTGTTCACGCACATGACCAGGTCACCCTCGTACTCGCGCACGAAGGCCAGGACCGCGGGGTTGCTGGACGGGAGCTCGGTGTAGGTGCCGAGGCCGAACGCCGGGTTGAGCTTGCGGATCTCGATCATGCGACGCGTCCAGTGCAGCAGCGAACTCGAACTGCTCTGCTGCGCTTCGACGTTGGTCACCTGATAGCCGTACACCGGGTCCATGATGGGCGGCAGACTGAGCCTGCCCGGGTCGGCGGAGGAGAAACCCGCGTTGCGGTCGGGCGTCCATTGCATCGGGGTGCGCACGCCGTCCCGGTCGCCCAGCCAGATGTTGTCGCCCATGCCGATCTCGTCCCCGTAGTACAGCACCGGGGAGCCGGGCAGCGAGAGCAGCAGGGCCGTGAACAGCTCGATCTGGTTGCGGTCGTTCTCCAGCAGCGGCGCCAGGCGCCGGCGGATGCCCACGTTGGCGCGCATCCGCGGGTCCTTGGCGTACTCCGCGTACATGTAGTCGCGCTCCTCGTCGGTGACCATCTCCAGGGTCAGCTCGTCGTGGTTGCGCAGGAAGATGCCCCACTGGCAGCCGCCGGGGATGGTCGGCGTCTTGGCGAGGATCTCCGAGACCGGGTAGCGGGACTCCCGGCGCACCGCCATGAAGATCCGCGGCATCACCGGGAAGTGGAACGCCATGTGGCACTCGTCGCCGCCGGAGCCGAAGTCGCCGAAGTAGTCGACCACGTCCTCCGGCCACTGGTTGGCCTCGGCCAGCAGCACCGTGTCCGGGTAGTCCGCGTCGATCTCCTTGCGGACCCGGGCGAGGAACTCGTGGGTCTCCGGGAGGTTCTCGCAGTTGGTGCCCTCCCGGGCGAACAGGTACGGCACCGCGTCCAGCCGGAACCCGTCGATCCCGAGGTCCAGCCAGAACCGGAGCCCGGCGATCATCTCCTCCTGGACCCGGGGGTTGTCGTAGTTGAGGTCCGGCTGGTGGGAGAAGAACCGGTGCCAGAAGTACTGCTTGCGCACCGGGTCGTACGTCCAGTTGGAGGTCTCGGTGTCGACGAAGATGATCCGGGCGTCCGGGTACTGCTTGTCGTCGTCGGCCCACATGTAGAAGTCGCCGTACGGGCCGTCCGGGTCCTCCCGGGAGGCCTGGAACCACGGGTGCTGGTCGCTGGTGTGGTTCATCACGAAGTCGATGATCACGCGCATGCCGCGGGCGTGCGCGGCGTCCACGAACTCCATGAAGTCGGCCAGGTCGCCGAACTCCGGGAGCACCGACTTGTAGTCGGCCACGTCGTAGCCGCCGTCGCGCAGCGGGGAGGCGAAGAACGGCGGCAGCCAGAGGCAGTCCACGCCGAGCCACTGCAGGTAGTCGAGTTTGGACGTGAGCCCCTGGAGGTCGCCGACGCCGTCTCCGTTGCTGTCCTGGAAGGACCGCACCAGGACCTCGTAGAAAACCGCACGTTTGAACCACTCCGGGTCCAGGTCCTTCTTCGAGGTCTCGGCGAAGGTGTCGGGGACGGGCTCGTTCACTGTCACGCTGGGTTCCTCCGAACCGTGAGGAGGTGGGCCGGCTCCGCGGAGGGGTCGAGCCGGACGTAGTTGTGCCGGCCCCAGCTGAAGGCGGCGCCGGTGAGCTCGTCGTGCACGGTGTACGGGCCGTCGCCGTCGAGGGTGACGGTGGCCTCCTGGACGTGGTGCGGGTCCAGGTTGACCACGACGATCACGCGGTCGGTGAGGCCGTCCTCGGTGCTCGCGCTCTTGGAGAAGGCCAGCACCTGCTCGTTGTCCGTGGGGTGGAACCGCAGGTCGCGCAGCTGCTGGAGGGCCGGGTGCCGCCGGCGGAGCCGGTTCAGCACGGTCAGCAGCGGGGCGAGGGAGTCGGCGCGGTTCCAGTCCCGCGGGCGCAGCTCGTACTTCTCCGAGTGCAGGTACTCCTCGGAGTCCGGTTCGGCCGGCTCGTTCTCGAACAGCTCGAAGCCGGCGTACACGCCGTAGCTGGGGGACAGCGTGGCGGCCAGGACCGCCCGGACGGCGAAGCCGGCCCGGCCGCCGGTCTGCAGGTGCTCGGGCAGGATGTCCGGGGTGTTCGCGAAGAAGTTGGGCCGCATGTAGGCGGCCGGCTCCCCGGACAGCTCGGTGAGGTACTCGGTCAGTTCCTGCTTGGTGGTGCGCCAGGTGAAGTAGGTGTACGACTGGTGGAACCCGATCTTCCCCAGGGTGTGCATCATGGCCGGCCGGGTGAACGCCTCGGCGAGGAAGACCACGTCGGGGTCGGTGCGGGCGATCTCGCCCAGCACCTTCTCCCAGAACACCACCGGTTTGGTGTGCGGGTTGTCGACCCGGAAGATCCGCACCCCGTGGCCCATCCAGAACCGCAGCAGGCGCAGGGTCTCCTTGACGATGCCGTCGAAGTCCTGGTCGAAGTTGACGGGGTAGATGTCCTGGTACTTCTTCGGGGGGTTCTCGGCGTACGCGATGGTGCCGTCGACGCGGTGGCTGAACCATTCCGGGTGCTTGTTCACCCAGGGGTGGTCGGGGGAGCACTGGAGGGCGAAGTCCAGGGCCACCTCCAGGTGCAGGGCGGTGGCCTCGGCGACGAAGTGGTCGAAGTCCTCGATGGTGCCGAGGTCCGGGTGGATCGCGTCGTGGCCGCCCTCCGGCGAGCCGATCGCCCAGGGGGAGCCGACGTCGTGCCGGCCCGCCGTCAGGGTGTTGTCCGGGCCCTTGCGGAAGGCCCGGCCGATCGGGTGCACGGGGGGCAGGTACACCACGTCGAAGCCCATCGCGGCCACCGCCGGCAGGCGCTCGGCGGCGGTGCGCAGGGTGCCGGAGCGCGGCGGCTCGACACCGGACGGGTCCACCACCGCGCCCTCGGAGCGGGGGAAGAACTCGTACCAGGAGCCGAACAGGGCCCGCTCGCGGTCGACCTGCAGCGGCATCGGGCGGGTCGAGCTGACCAGCTCCCGCAGCGGGTGACGGGCCAGCAGCTCGGTCACCTCGGGGACCAGCGCGGCGGCCAGCCGGGACAGCGGCGGCAGGCCGGGGTCGCGGAGCGCGTCCACGGCCGCCAGGACGTGCGCGCGGCCGTCCTTCTTCGGGACGCCCGCGGCGGCGCGCTCCAGCAGCTGCGCGCCCTCCTCCAGGACCAGCGCGGTGTCGATGCCGGCCGGCAGCTTCACCGCGGCGGCCTTGCGCCAGGTGGCCACCGGGTCGCTCCAGGCCTCGACCAGGAAGGACCAGCGGCCCGTGGCGGTCGGCGTCACGACGGCGCCCCAGCGGTCGGTGCCGGGGGCCAGCTCCCGCATCGGTGTCCAGGGTCCGCTGCGGCCGCGCGGGTCGCGCAGCACCACGTTGGCGTTGACCGCGTCGTGGCCCTCGCGGAACACGGTCGCGGTGACCTCGAAGGCCTCGCCGACCACCGCCTTGGCGGGCCGGCGGCCGGCGTCGACGAGGGGGCTGACGTCCAGGACGGGGATGCGGCCGATCACGGTGTCGCTCTCTGTCGTCTTACGGGCGGAGGTCTTCCGGGTGGTGGTCTTCCGGGGCGTGCTCGCGCTCGGCGCGGCGCTCCGGGCGGCCGCCCCGGTGGTGGTCCGCGCCGCCGCCCGGGCCGGGCCGGCCGGGCCGTCCGCCGAACGGGTGGCGCGTTTGCGCGGGGTCGCGGGCCGGGCCTCGTCGGCCGCGGGTTCTCGGCCGGTGGCCGCCCGCTGGGGCCGGGGCGCCGCGGCGGCCCGGGGTTTGGGCATCGCCGCGTCCGACTGGCCGTCGGATTCCACCCGTTCGGCGGATTCCGCGAGCGCCGCGTCGAGTGTGTCGGCCACCGGTGTGGACTGGTCCCGCGTGTCGCCGTGCATGCCAAACTCCTGCCCGAGATCGGCGGCAGCTCCCGCCGGCCGGTCCGGGGCCAGGGGAGTACCGGGAGAACTGCTGGGTGGGGGGAGGTCGTGCCGCGCCCGGAGCCTGCCCATGTCGCCGCACCCGGCAACCTGCCCGACTCCGTCGTGCCTGTGGCCGCGAGTCCGAGAGCCCGCGCGCGTCCCGGCGCGCGCCTCTCCGGGCGCGCCCCAGTGCGACCCAACCCACCCGTGAACGAGCGGAGGCAACACGAGGACACGCAACGGAAACGCGGCTAGGGCCGAATGGGCTAAGGAAGGTGAGGGTTTGTCGAAGCGGAAGGATTCGGGCGTGCGGCAGTCGGGGGGCGCCACCCGTCGCCGCACACCCCGCAGCATCAACGACCTTTGTTCATAGTGACACCGCCGACAAGACCTACGCAGCGGTAGTGAGACACTTTCGGACTACCCGAGGGGCATATCGGCCAGCGGAAATCAGGCTGTTCCACAGTGTTCACGCATTGGTGGTGCGGGACTTGGAAAAGTGCGCCCCGCGCGCCCCCCGCGCAGCCCAATGCGCTGAATGCGATCTCATCAATAGGCCGAACGGATCACCAATACGTCAGGTGACACACCATCAGGGCCAATGACGGGTCTACGCTTCACGCCGTGAAGGCAATCCGCAGATTCACCGTCCGCACCGTCCTGCCCGAACAACTCCAGCCGTTGCACGAGCTCGCGCTCAACCTGCGCTGGTCATGGCACTCGGAGACCAGAGACCTCTTCCGTTCCGTCGACCCCGAGGTCTGGGCCGCCACCGGGGAGGACCCGGTGCGCCTGCTCGGCGAGGTGCCGGCCGCCCGGCTCGCCGCCCTCGCCGCGGACCGGCGCTTCCTCCGCAGGCTCGGCGACCAGGCCGACGACCTGCGCGAATACCTGTCAGGACCGCGCTGGTACCAGACCGCCGAGGACGGTTCCGCGCTGCCCGCCGCGGTCGCCTACTTCTCCCCGGAGTACGGCATCGCCGCCGCGCTCCCGCAGTACTCCGGCGGCCTCGGCATCCTGGCCGGCGACCACCTCAAGTCCGCCAGCGACCTCGGCGTGCCGCTGATCGGCGTCGGCCTCTTCTACCGGCACGGCTACTTCCGCCAGTCGCTCAGCCGCGACGGCTGGCAGCAGGAGCGCTACCCCCTGCTCGACCCCGACGAACTCGCCGTCAGTCTGCTCCGCGAGGCGGACGGCAGCCCGGTGCGGATCGACCTCGCCCTGCCCGCCGGCCGCACCCTGGCCGCGCACATCTGGAAGGCCCAGGTCGGGCGGGTCCCGCTGCTGCTGCTCGACTCCGACATCGAGGCCAACTCGCCCGCCGAGCGCGATGTGACGGACCGCCTGTACGGCGGCGGCAGCGAGCACCGGCTGCTCCAGGAGATGCTGCTGGGCATCGGCGGCGTCCGCGCCGTCCGCACCTGGTGCCGCCTCACCGGCCACGCCGCGCCCGAGGTCTTCCACACCAACGAGGGCCACGCCGGCTTCCTCGGGGTGGAGCGGATCCGGGAGCTGGTCACCGCAGTCGAGAAGGGCGCCGAGGGCGCGGAGGGCCTGGACTTCGCCGCCGCGCTGGAGGCCGTCCGGGCCGGGACGCTGTTCACCACCCACACGCCCGTCCCGGCCGGCATCGACCGCTTCGACCGCGACCTGGTGGCCCGCCACTTCACGGGTGACGCGGCGCTGGCCGGCGTCCCGGTCGAGCAGGTGCTGGCGCTCGGCGCCGAGAGCTGGCGCGGCGGCGACCCCAAGCTGTTCAACATGGCGGCCATGGGCCTGCGGCTGGCGCAGCGCGCCAACGGCGTCTCCACCCTGCACGGTGAGGTCAGCCGGTCGATGTTCAACGGCCTCTGGCCGGGCTTCGACGCGGCCGAGGTGCCGATCGCCTCGGTCACCAACGGCGTGCACGCGCCGACCTGGATCGACCCGGCGGTGGTGCGGCTCGGCGCGGCCGAGATCGGCACCGAGCGCGCCGAGGACGCCATGACCACCGGCGAGACCAAGCGCTGGACGGGCCTGGAGCGGATCGGCAACAGCGAGATCTGGGAGCTGCGGCGCGCCCTGCGGGCCCAGCTGGTGGACGAGGCCAGGTCCCGGGTGCGCACCTCCTGGCGCCAGCGCGGCGCCGGCGACGCCGAGCTGGGCTGGGTCGGCTCGGTGCTCGACCCGGACGTGCTCACCATCGGCTTCGCCCGCCGGGTGCCCTCGTACAAGCGGCTCACCCTGATGCTGCGCGACCAGGAGCGGCTGCGCGCCCTGCTGCTGCACCCGACCCGGCCGGTGCAGATCGTAGTGGCCGGCAAGGCGCACCCGGCCGACGACGGCGGCAAGCGGCTGATCCAGCAGATGGTCGCCTTCGCCGACGACCCGGCGGTCCGCCACCGGATCGTCTTCCTGCCCGACTACGACATGGCGATGGCCCAGCGGCTCTACCCCGGCTGCGACGTCTGGCTGAACAACCCGCTGCGGCCGCTGGAGGCCTGCGGGACGTCCGGGATGAAGGCCGCCCTGAACGGCTGCCTGAACCTGTCCGTCCTGGACGGCTGGTGGGACGAGTGGTACGACGGCCAGAACGGCTGGGCGATCCCCACCGCCGACGGCGTCGGCAGCGTGCTGGACCCGGAGAGCGCGGAGGCCGAGCGCCGCGACGACATCGAGTCCGCCGCCCTGTACGACCTGATCGAGCACCAGGTGGCGGCGCGCTTCTACGACCGGGGCGCGGACGGCCTGCCGCACCGCTGGATCGCGATGGTCCGGCACACCCTGGTCACCCTCGGGCCCAAGGTGCTGGCGGGCCGGATGGTCCGGGAGTACGTGGAGCGGCTCTACACGCCGGCCGCGCTGGCCCAGCGCGAGCTGGCCGCCCCCGTGGCGGGCGGCGCCGGTTACGCCGGGGCCCGGGCCCTCGCCGAGTGGAAGGCCAAGGTCCGCCAGGCCTGGCCGGCCGTCCGGGTGGAGCACGTCGAGGCCGAGTGCCCGGACGAGGCGCAGGAGCTGGGCAGCGCGCTGTCGCTCCGGGTGCAGGTCTCGCTCGGCCCGCTGGAGCCGGCCGACGTGGAGGTCCAGGTGGTCTCCGGCCGGGTGGACGAGCGGGACGGCATCTCGGACGCCGCCCTGCTGGCGCTCAAGCCGGCCGGCGGCCCCGACCTCGACGGCCGGACGCGCTACGAGGGCCAGCTGGAGCTCAGCCGGACCGGTCCCTTCGGCTACACCGTCCGGGTGCTGCCGGCCCACCCGCTGCTGGCCTCCCCGGCCGAGCTGGGCCTGGTGGCGCTGCCGGCGGAGTCGGCCGGGATGGACACCGGCCTGCTGCGCTGACCGCACCGCGGAACGGAACGACCGGAGGGCGCCGGGCCCGCACAGGGGCCCGGCGCCCTCCGGCATGTCCGGGGCCGGCCGGGGCGGCCGGCCCGGGGGGAGCCCCCGCCCGGCCGGGCCCGCGGCGGGCCCGGATCAGACCAGGCTGGCCCGCCAGGCCTGGTGCAGGTCGGCGAACCGGCCCGTACCGCCGATCAGCTCGGCGGGGGTGCCGTCCTCGACGATCCGGCCCTGCTCCATCACCAGCACCCGGTCGGCGATCTCCACGGTGGAGAGCCGGTGGGCGATGATCACGGCCGTCCGGCCGGCCAGCACCGTCCGCATGGCGCGTTGCACGGCCTGCTCGCCCGGGACGTCCAGCGAGGAGGTCGCCTCGTCCAGGATCAGCACCGCCGGGTCGGCCAGCAGCGCCCGGGCGAAGGCGACCAGCTGCCGCTGGCCGGCCGAGATCCGCCCGCCGCGCTTGCGGACGTCGGTGTCGAAGCCCTCCGGCAGGGCGGCCACGAAGTCGTACGCGCCGATCGCCCGGGCCGCCTGCTCGACCTCCTCGCGGGTGGCGCCGGGCCGGCCGATGGCGATGTTCTCGGCGACCGTCCCGGAGAACAGGAAGGACTCCTGGGTCACCATCACCACCCCGCGCCGCAGGTCGGCGGTGGACAGGTCGCGCAGGTCCACGCCGTCCAGGGTGATCCGGCCCTCGGTCGGGTCGTAGAACCGGGCGAGCAGCTTGGCCAGCGTCGACTTGCCCGCGCCGGTGGCGCCGACCACGGCGGTGGTCCGCCCGGCCGGCAGCACCAGGTCGAAGGCCGGCAGCACCTCCTTGCCGGTCCGGTAGGCGAACCGGGTGCCCCGGAAGGCGACCTCCCGCCCGGTGCCGGTGCCGGCCGGCAAGGTCACCGGCGCGGCCGGCTCGGCGACGGTCGGCTCGTGGGCGAGCAGGCCGGCGATCTTCTCCAGGGCGGCGGCCGCCGACTGGTAGCTGTTCAGGAACATCGCCAGCTGGTCGATCGGGTCGTACAGCCGGCGCAGGTAGAGCACGAAGCCGGTGAGCACGCCGAGCTCCAGGCTGCCGTCGGTGACCAGGAAGGCGCCCAGCACCACGACGCCGGTGACCCAGACGTTGGCGGTGGTCCTGGAGAGCCCGACGAAGCGGGCCAGCTCGCGGAACCCCTCCGCCTGGGCGGTCGCCGACCGGCGGTTGAGCACACCGAAGGCCGCCTCGTTGGCGGCCTCCCGGCGGAAGGCCTGGACCGGGCGGATGCCGTTCATGGTCTCGGTGAACTTCACGATCAGGGTGGCCGTCGCGGTGCGCGAACGCCGGTAGACCCGCAGCGAGCGCCGCCGGAAGGACCGGGTGATCAGGTACAGCGGCAGGAAGGAGACCAGCGAGACCAGGCCGAGGCGCCAGTCCATCACCAGCAGCAGCACCGAGATGTAGAACACCGACAGGAAGACCGTCAGCAGCTCCTGCAGGCCCTCCGAGAGCAGCTCGCGCAGGGCGTCCACGTCACTGGTGGCCCGGGAGGTGATCCGGCCCGAGGTGTAGCGCTCGTGGAAGTCCAGGCTGAGCCGCTGGGCGTGCCGGAAGATCCGGCCGCGCAGCTCCAGCAGGATGTCCTGGTTGATCCGGGCGCTCATCCGGATGAAGGCGCGCTGCAGCACGGTGCTCAGCGCGGCGCAGCCCAGGTACGCGCCGATCACGGCGATCAGCGGGCCGCTGTCGTGGTCGCGCAGCGCCGGGACGGCCCGGTCCATGGTGATGGCCACCAGCAGCGGGCCGGCCTGCAGGGCGGCCTGCTGGACCAGGATGACCAGCATGGCCAGGGTGATCCTGCCCCGGTGCGGGCCGAGCAGTGCGGCCAGCAGCGTGCGGGCCGCGCCGGGCGGGACGGGGATGTCCTCGTCGTCGGAGGGCGGCGGGAGCAGCTCGGCCTCGGGCGGGTCCGGCTGCTCCCCGGGCTCCCGGGACCCCTTCGCCGGCCGGACGGTGGTGGTGCTCATCGGGCGGGGCTTCCTTCCAGCACGGGGGCGGCCTCGCCCGACATGAGTTCGCGGTAGACGGCGCAGGACCGCAGCAGCTCCTGGTGGGTGCCGACGGCGGCGATCCGGCCGTCGGCCAGCACGGCCACCCGGTCGGCCAGCAGGACGGTGCTCGGGCGGTGTGCCACCACCAGCGCGGTGGTGGAGCCGAGCACCTCGCGCAGGGCCTGCTCGACCAGCGCCTCGGTGTGCACGTCCAGGGCGGACAGCGGGTCGTCCAGGACCAGGAAGGCCGGGTCGCCGACCACGGCCCGGGCCAGGGCGAGCCGCTGCCGCTGACCGCCCGACAGGCTCAGGCCCTGCTCGCCGACCTGGGTCTCGGTGCCGGCCGGGAGCCGCTCGACGAAGTCGGCCTGGGCCGTGTCGAGCGCCCGGCGCAGCTGCTCGGGGGAGGCGTCGGGGGCGCCCATCAGGACGTTCTCCCCGACCGAGGCGGAGAACAGGGTGGGCTCCTCGAAGGCCACCGAGACCAGCTCGCGCAGCCGGGCCCGGGGGATCTCGCGGATGTCCCGGCCGTCCAGGGTGATGGTGCCGCCGGTCGCCTCGTAGAGACGGGGCAGCAGCGCCGTCAGCGTGGTCTTGCCGCTGCCGGTCGCGCCGACCAGGGCCATCGTCTCGCCGCGGCGGACGTGCAGGTCGATCCCGCACAGCAGGTCGGGGGTGTCGTCGGGGGCGTCGGGGTAACGGAACCGGACGCCGGTGAGCCGGATGCCCTCGTCCGTGCCTGCGGTGGCGGTGGCGGTGGCGGTGGCAGCGGTGGCGTCGGCCTTGGCGGCCGGGGCCGGGGCGCCGCCGTCCTCCGGCTCGTCCAGCACCTCGAAGTATCGGTCGGTGGCGGTCGCCGCCTCGTTCGCGTAGGCGAGCAGCCAGCCGAGCGACTCGACCGGCCAGCGCAGGGCGAGCGCGGTGGAGAGGAAGGCCACCAGGGTGCCGGTGGTCAGCTCGTCCTGGGCGACCAGGTAGGCGCCGACGGCCAGCGCGCAGCCGAGCGCCAGCTCCGGCAGGCCGACGATGACGGCCCACAGGTTGGCCAGCAGGCCGGCCTTGTGCAGCTCGGTCTCGCGCAGCTCGTGGGTCTGGCTGCGGAACCGCTCGGCCATCGTCCGGTGCCGGCCGAAGGCCTTGAGGATCCGGATGCCGAGGACGGACTCCTCGATCACGGTGGCGAGGTCGCCGGTCTGGTCCTGGGCGCGGCGGGCGGCCAGCGAGTAGCCGGACTCGAAGTGCCGGGTCAGCACGATCAGCGGCACCGCGGGCAGCAGGGTGATCAGGGCCAGCCGCCAGTCCAGGACGAACATCACGGCCGTGCCGGCGGCGAACATCAGCGAGTTGACGACCAGGAAGACCAACGGGAAGGCCAGGAACAGCCGCATGGTGAACATGTCGGAGGTGGCCCGGGAGAGCAGCTGGCCGGATGCCCAGCGGTCGTGGAAGGAGACCGGGAGCCGCTGGAGCTTGGCGTAGAGGTCGCCGCGCATGGCGGTCTCCAGCCCGGCCAGCGGGCCGGCCAGGACCACCCGCCTGGTGTAGAAGAGGCCGGCCTCGACCAGGCCGAGCAGCAGCAGCGCGCCGGCGAGCGGCCAGAGCGCGGACAGGTCGTGATGGGCGATCGGGCCGTCCACGATCCGGCCGAGCACCAGCGGCACGACCAGCACGCTGAGCATGGCGACGAGCGCCGCGGAGATCGAGGCGGCCAGCCGCCAGCGGATCACCCGGGCGTAGGGCCACAGGCGCAGCAGGGACCGGACCGTCGACCGGTGCTCGGGCGCGGTCGCGGGGCTGCTGCGGGGAGGTTGCCCGGACCGCGGGGTGGGTGGGTCCGGGTCCTCCTGCTCCGGTCGGGGTGGCGACTGCGGCAGCGTGGACTCTTGGTTCTCGGCCATCGTGGTGAGGGTAAGTCGGTGCACGGTCATTTCTCACCAGGTTTTTTGCCCCTGTCGGCGAGAACCGGCCACCCGGCGGGGGTCCGGCGGCGGCGGGAACCGGCCACCCCGGCGGCCCGCCCCCGCCCGGCCCCCGTCCCGCCCTGCCCTCGTGCCGCCGGCGACCACCCGTGCTGACCGGTCACCGCGGCCGGTCAGTGCGGCCGGCCGTCGCGGCCGGTCAGCGCGGGTGGTCGCCGTTGGCGGAGGCCGGGAGCAGTCGCAGCAGGTGCAGCGAGCGGGCCGGCAGCGGCAGCGCGGCCGCCGCGGGGTGGTGGGCGGCGGGCGGCGCGGACTGGTCCGGCAGCGAGGTGTCGAGGACGCTCTCGTAGCCGGTGGTCCGGGCGCCGCCGGGCAGGGTGAACGGCAGCTCGCGGTCGCCGGCGTTGAGCAGCAGCAGGAAGCTGTCGTCGCGCAGCGGCCGGCCGCGCTGGTCGCGCTCCGACATCGCGGCCCCGGAGAGCAGCATGCCGAGGCCGGTGGTGGGGGCGAACCAGTCCGCCTCGGTCATCTCCCGGCCCTTGGGCCCGAACCAGGCCAGGTCGGGCCGGCCGTCCGGTGCGGCGGCCCGGCCGGAGAAGAAGGCCCGCTGGCGCAGCACGGGGTGGTCGCGGCGGAGCCGGACCAGCCGGGCGGTGAGGTCGCGCAGGGAGCGCCAGCCGGGGTCGTCCAGCAGCGACCAGTCCAGCCAGCTGACCTCGTTGTCCTGGCAGTAGGCGTTGTTGTTGCCGCCCTGGGTGCGGCCCAGCTCGTCGCCGGCGGTGAGCATCGGGACGCCGGTGGAGAGCAGCAGGGTGGCGAGCAGGTTGCGCAGCTGGCGCCGGCGCAGCTCCCGGACGGCCGGATCGTCGCTCTCGCCCTCGGCGCCGCAGTTCCAGGACCGGTTGTCGTTGGTGCCGTCCCGGTTGTCCTCGCCGTTGGCCTCGTTGTGCTTCTGGTGGTAGCTGACCAGGTCGCGCAGGGTGAAGCCGTCGTGGGCGGTGACGAAGTTGACGGAGGCGTAGGGGCGCCGGCCGCCGCGCTGGTAGAGGTCGGAGGAGCCGGAGAGCCGGTAGCCGAGCTCGCGGACGTCCGGGCGGGCGCCGCGCCAGAAGTCGCGGACGGTGTCGCGGTACTTGTCGTTCCACTCGGCCCAGAGCGGCGGGAACCCGCCGACCTGGTAGCCGCCGGCGCCGACGTCCCAGGGCTCGGCGATCAGCTTGACCCGGCTCAGCACCGGGTCCTGGGAGACGGCGGCGAGGAAGGGGTGGTGCATCTCGACGCCGTCGCTGCCCCGGGCGAGGGCGGCGGCGAGGTCGAAGCGGAACCCGTCCACGCCCATCTCGGTGACCCAGTAGCGCAGCGAGTCGGTGATCAGCCGGACGGTCTGCGGCTGACGGGTGTCCAGGGTGTTGCCGCAGCCGGTGTAGTCCGCGTAGCCGCGCCGGCGGTTCGGCGGGAGGCGGTAGTACCCGGCGTTGTCGATGCCGCGCAGCGAGAGGGTGGGCCCCAGCTCGCCGGCCTCGGCGGTGTGGTTGTAGACCACGTCGAGGATGACCTCGATGCCGGCCGCGTGCAGGGCCCGGACCATCCGCTTGAACTCGCCGACCTGCTGCCCGCGGCTGCCGGAGGACGAGTAGCCGGCGTGCGGCGCGAAGTAGCCGATGCTGTTGTAGCCCCAGTAGTTGGTGAGCCCGCGGGCCTGGAGGTGGTCCTCGCTGGCGTACTGGTGGACGGGCAGCAGTTCGACGGCGGTGACGCCGAGGCCGGTCAGGTGCTCGATCGCGGCGGGGTGGCCGAGCCCGGCGTAGGTGCCGCGCAGCTCGGGCGGCACGCCGGGGTGGCGCATGGTGAAGCCGCGGACGTGCACCTCGTAGAGCACCGTCTCGGCCCAGGGGGTCTTCGGGCGCTGGTCGTCGTACCAGTCGTCGTCGTCGTGCACCACCACGGCCTTGGGCACGTACGCGGCGGAGTCGCGGTTGTCCCGGACGGTGTCGGCGACCTCGCGCTCGGGCCAGTCGCGGACCGAGCCGCAGGTGGCGTCGTGGGCGGTGTAGTCGCCGTCGACGGCCCGGGCGTACGGGTCGAGCAGCAGCTTCGCCGGGTTCCAGCGGGCGCCGGTCCACGGGTCCCAGCGGCCGTGCACCCGGAAGCCGTAACGGGTGCCGGGCAGCACGTCGGGCAGGTAGCCGTGCCAGGTCTGGAAGTTCTGCTCGGTCAGCCGGTGCCGGCTCTCCTGCCCGTCCTCGTCGAACAGGCAGACGTCGACGGCCTCGGCGCCGGCCGCCCAGAGCGCGAAGTTCGTGCCCCGGGCGCCGTCGGGCCCGGTGCGGAAGCGGGCGCCGAGCGGCTGCCAGCTGCCCGGCCAGGGGGTCGCGGGGCCGGCGCCCGCGGGTGGTGCGGCGCGCGGCCCGGCCCGGCCCCGGTCGGCCGCGTCCTCCGGTCGCGCGCCTGGTCCCAGCTCCTGCCCTGCCGTCATGGCCGCACCCTCCCAGTACGGGGTGTCCCGTACCCCGTCCCACACTTGTTCCCTGATCGGATGCCGCTGTCACGTGGCGGATCATCTTGTGACGGACCGTGAACGATTCTGCCCCCGGACGCGCCCGGACGGCGTAGGCCGTCCGCGGGGCCCGGTTCGTGTCCTGCCGGGGTCGCGGTCGTTATGCCCGGTATCGAGCGGTTGGACCCTTACGCTGGCGAACGGGCGGTTGGTGAGGGTCCGTCGTCGGACCGCCTGCCGGACGGCGGCGAGCAGGCGGACGACGGACACAGCGGGAGGCCGGATGCGCCCCGGACTGCGGGTTTGGGCACGGCGGGCGGCCGCCTTCGGGCTCTGCCTGCTCACCGGCTGCGCCGGGAGCGGGGCACCGGGCGGCGGCGGGGGCGACCCGGCCCCGCCGCCGCCGTCCTCCCGGCCGGTGATCCTGGTGACCCCCGGCGACGGCAGCCGGGAGGTCGCCCCGGAGGGGCCGGTGAAGGTGACCGTCGCCCCCGGCGGGCGGCTGGAGTCCGTCCGGTTCCGGGACAACAAGGGCGCCGAGCTGCCCGGCACGCTCGCCGAGGACGGCGCCTCCTGGAGGCCGGACGGCCTGCTGCCGCTGGGCGGCACCTTCTCGCTGGACGCCTCCGCGGTGGACCACGACGGCGCCCGCGCCACCCGGCACACCAAGTTCAGCACGATCGCCAAGGCCCGCACCTTCGTGGCCTTCTTCACCCCGGAGGACGGCAGCACGGTCGGCGTGGGGATGCCCGTCTCGCTGCGCTTCAGCCGTCCGATCGCGGACCGCGCGGCGGTGGAGCGGGCGGTCCGGGTCACCGCCGAGCCGGCCGTGCCGGTGGCCGCGCACTGGTTCGGCGACCAGCGGCTGGACTTCCGCCCGGAGCGGTACTGGGCGCCGGGGACGAAGGTCGGCGTGGCGCTGCGCTTCAAGGGCGTGCAGGGCGCGCCCGGCGAGCTGGGGACGCAGACCAAGGACGTCCGCTTCACCGTCGGCCGCTCCCAGGTCAGCGTGGTCGACCTGGACGCGCACACGCTCACCGTCCGCCAGGGCGGCAAGGTGGTGCGGCAGCTGAAGATCTCCGGCGGCGCGCCCGAGCACAGCACCTACCTCGGCGCGATGGTGGTCTCGGAGAAGTTCAAGGTCACCCGGATGAACTCGCAGACGGTGGGCCTCGGCGACGAGTACGACATCAAGGACGTCCCGCACGCGATGCGGCTGACCACCTCCGGCACCTTCGTCCACGGCAACTACTGGGCCGACCCGGAGGTCTTCGGCAACGACAACACCAGTCACGGCTGCATCGGCCTGGCCGACGCCAAGGGCGGCGGGACGGGCGAGACCCCGGCGGGCTGGCTGTTCGAGCACACCCTCACCGGGGACGTGATCGAGGTCCGCGGCTCGGCGGGCGAGGCGGTGCCGCCGCACAACGGGCTGAACGGCTGGAACATGCCCTGGGACCAGTGGCTGACGGGCAGCGCGCTCCGCCCGGGCGGCCCGGCCACGCCGGTGCCCGCCGCGTCGCCGTCGCCCGCGTCGCCCTCGCCCGCACCCGCCTCGCCCGCATCGCCCCCGGCCTCGCCCGCGGCTGCCGGGAGGAGGCCGTCGCCCGGCGTGCCCGGTACGCCCGGTACCTCCGGTACGACCGGTACGGCACCGGCGTCCGGAGTGTCCAGCGGCTCGCCTGCGCTTCACTGAGCAGGCACCCGGCAGGCACCCGGCTCCCGCCGAAGATTCACTCATCGTCCCCGGCTATCCTGCTCCTCGCCCCCGGGGCCCGGTATGGAGAAGATCTGCTCCCGGTGCAACCCTTCCGGGCACCAGCGCGTGTATTCAGGGTGGATACCGGGAGGGGAGAGACCGAGTGAAGCCGGTTCAGGCGGGCAACGCCGCTATACGTAGGACCAACCACCGAGGGCGCCGTGGCGCCGTGGCGGTGATGATGGGCGGTGTGCTGCTGCTGGGGGCCGCCTGTTCGTCGAACGGCGGCGGCGGCACCGCCGCCGGCGGGGGGAGCAACGACACGGCCGCGACCGGCGGTGCCACGGGCGGGGCGGCCACGCCCTCGCAGGAGACCCCCAAGGCCTCCACCGCGGTGCTGAACGTCGAGCCCAAGGACGGCGCCGTCGACGTCAACCCGACCAACGGCGTCAAGGTGGGCGTCACCGGCGGCAAGCTGACCACGGTCGAGGTGACCGACAAGGACGGCAAGGCGGTGGCCGGCGCGATCACCGCGGACGGCCTCGGCTGGGCGCCCTCGGGCGCGCTGACCGTGGGCATGGCGTACAAGGTGAACGTCCAGGCGACCGACCCGGCCGGGCTGGTGTCCGCGTCGACCACCACGTTCACCACGCTGACGCCGGCGAAGACCGTCTCCACCAACGACAACATCGCCGACAACGCCACGTACGGCGTCGGCATGATCGTCTCGGTGAAGTTCAACAAGGCGATCAAGAACCAGGACGCGGTGCTGAACGGCATCACCTTCGTGGCCAGCGACGGCACCACCGTCAAGGGCCACTGGTTCGGCAGCCAGCGGCTGGACTTCCGGCCGGAGAAGTACTGGAACCCCGGCACCAAGGTGACGATCAAGTACCGCCTCAAGAACGTCGAGGTGGCGCCCGGCATCTACGGTGACGTGGACAAGGACGAGCCGTTCGTGATCGGCCGCTCGCAGGTCTCCACCGCGGACTCCGCCACGCACCAGATGACCGTGGTGCGCGACGGCAAGTCGACCGTCCTGCCGGTCACGCTGGGCGACGCCAAGAACCCGTCCTGGAACGGCACCATGGTGATCTCCAGCAAGGAGAAGGTCACCCGGATGAACTCCCAGACCGTCGGCCTGGGCGCGGAGTACGACATCCAGGACGTCCCGCACGCCATGCGGCTGACCGACTCCGGCACCTTCGTGCACGGCAACTACTGGGCCAACCCGTTCGGCAAGAGCAACGCCAGCCACGGCTGCGTCTCCATGCAGGACGTCCAGGGCGGCAGCGACACCTCGGTGGCGGGCAAGTTCTTCAACGACTCGATGATCGGCGACCCGGTCACGATCAAGAACTCCACCAGCGCCACCGTGAAGCCGGACAACGGCCTCAGCGGCTGGACGATGGACTTCAAGAACTGGTAACCCCTGTTCGCGAGCGTGACCCCGGTACCGCGACCGGGCCGGCCCCCCGCCGAGGGGGACCGGCCCGGTCGTTCGCGTTCCGGGCCGGTCAGGGGCGGCGGCCGGCGCCGCCGGGCGGTCCGGCAACCGGTCCGCGGAAACGGTTCCCCACCGCTGCGGCAACGGTTCTCCACCCCCGCGGTAACGGTCGGGAGACGGGCGCAACTTTTCCCGGACACGCGGCGTGTAGTCAGCTGGGGATCAAGGGAGGGAGTCGGCCGTGGAGTCGATACGCAGGCCCGTCGGGCCGATACGCAGGGCAGCGGCCGCCGTGGTGCTGGGCGGGGTGCTGGTGCTGGCCACCGCGTGCGGCGGGGGCGGCGGGGGCGGCTCGCAGCCCCCCGCGGGGGCGGCACTGGGCGGGGCCGGCGGAGCGGGCGGTGGCGCCTCGGCGCCGGCCGGCGCGCGGTCGGAGCAGCCACAGCCGAAGGTCTCGGCGGCGGTGCTGGACATCACCCCGAAGAACGGCGCCGAGGGCGTGGCCCCGGGCGCGCTGCGGGTCTCGGTGGCGGGCGGCAAGCTCACCGCCGTCAAGGTCACCGACAAGGACGGCCGGGAGATACCGGGGGCCGCCACCGCCGACGGCGCCGCCTGGACGCCGGCCGCGCCGCTGGCCGTCGGCACGGCGTACCGGGTCAGCGCGCAGGCCTCCGACGCGGCCGGGGTGCCGGCCACGGCGGAGAGCGGATTCACCACCCTGACGCCGCAGAGCGAGGCCTCGCCCACCGACAACATCTCCGACGGCGAGACCTACGGGGTCGGCATGATCCTGTCGGTGGCCTTCGACAAGGACGTGAAGAACAAGGCCGAGGTGGCGAAGGGCATCACCTTCGAGACCGACAACGGCACCGTGGTCAAGGGCCACTGGTTCGGCGACCGCCGGCTGGACCTGCGCCCCGAGGCGTACTGGAAGCCCGGCACCAAGGTCACCGTGCACTACCGGCTGAAGAGCGTGGAGATCGCGCCCGGCGTGTACGGCGGGGTGGACCGCGACGAGCCGTTCACCATCGGCCGCTCGCAGGTCTCCACGGTGGACGCGAACACCCACCTGATGACCGTGGTGCGGGACGGCCAGACCTCCGTCATGCCGATCACCTCGGGCTCGCCCGAGCACCCGACCTGGAACGGGACGATGGTGATCTCCGCGAAGGAGGGCGTGGTGAACATGCGCTCCAGCACCCTCCCGGGGATGACCGGCGAGCCGTACGACCTGATGGTGCCGCACTCGATGCGGCTCACCGACACCGGCACCTACGTGCACGGCAACTACTGGGGCCACTCCTTCGGCGAGGACAACACCAGCCACGGCTGCGTCGGCCTCCAGGACGTGAAGGGCGGCGGCGCCGGCACCGTGGCGGGGAAGTTCTACGATTCCTCGCTGGTCGGCGACGTGGTCACGGTGCAGAACTCCAAGCGCGGCCAGGTGGAGCCGGACAACGGCCTCAGCGGCTGGAACCTGCCCTGGGGTTCCTGGTAGCGGACGGCGCGCACGACTGCCGGGTACCCCTCGCGGGGTGCCCGGCAGTGCCGTTTCGGACGCTTGCTGTCGGCATATGCCCCTCGAATAGTGATTGTTTGCTCATTGTCCGTACGCGGCCGCATGCGTTCCGCAATGATGGGCGCATGGCGGGATGGGGCGAAGCGGAACAGTCATCACATCCTGGGTCCGGTCTGCTGGGTGACGCCTCGTCGGAGCACCGGCCCCTGGCGCTGGCGGCCCTGGAGCGGCTCAGCCCGACCGAGCTGGAGCAGGTCTACTTCGGCCGGATGTGCGAGCAGGACGGGTCCGACGAGGTGGTGCTGCCCTCCCGGCCCCAGTCGGCCTCGGTGGCCAGGCGGTTGGTCCTGTCCGTCCTGCAGTCCTGGGGCCTGCACCAACTGCTGGAGGCCGGCGAGCTGTTGGCCGGCGAGCTGATCGCGAACGCCGTCCGCCACGCCGCCGGCCGGACCGTCGGCCTCCAGGTGCAGCGCCGGGCCGGCTGGCTGCGGGTGGAGGTCCGGGACTCCTCGCGGGCCCTGCCCTGCCGGATCGTCGCCGAGCCGGGCGGCGAGGCCGGCTACGGCCTGCAACTGGTGGACGACCTGGCGGACCGCTGGGGCGCCGACCTGCTGCCGCGCGGCAAGGCCGTCTGGTTCGAGCTGAAGATCCGCGAGCGCGGCTGACGCCGTCGGCGCAAGCGTTCGTCCCGCCCCGGAAAACACGCAGGGCCCCCGTCGCCGTGGTGCGGCGTGGAGGCCCGTGCAGGTCATCGCGCCGGTCAAGGGGGTGCGTACCGCGCAATGGGGACGGCCGCGCCAGGTCGGGGACGGCCGTGGTTCGCGCCCGGGGCGTCGTCACGCCCCGGACTGCTTCGACTATCGCATGCGTCTCAGGATGTGAGCAAACCGGACAGCTTGGATTGGAAGGTTTGTAACCTAGTTCACCTTTGCTGCGCGCATGAACTCGCATGCAGGCCTTTGATTGTTCACCTTCGGCGGGGTGGCTCGGCCGCTGGTTGGCGGCTGCTCTTCCCCGGCCCTGCGGCGTGATCCGTGGCGGCGGCCCGGTGGGCCGGTCACAGCATGGGGTGCGTCGTCGGGCGGGGGCGGGCCCGGTCCTCCCCGTCCGGGCGGATCAGGACGGAGTGCAGGCGGCCGTCCATCCGCAGGGTGAGGGTGAGCGACCCGTCCCGGACGAGGAACTCGCGGACCCGGGCGGCGGCCTCGCGCCGGGTGAGGAAGTACTCGAAGGCGTCGGACTGGTCGGCCCCGAGCGGGAGTTCGCGCAGCGAGCGCCAGAGCGCGGCGAGGGCGTCCGGGAGGTGCTCGAACCGGGCGGGGGCAGCCACGTCCTCGATCTCGACGTAGACCGCTCCGTCGGTGCTGGGGCCGGGGCAGGAGGTCATGCGGCGCTCCTGCGGGCGGTCGGGGTGCTGGAGGGGGCTGGGGCGACCGTGCACCAGACGGCCTTGCCGATGCCGCTCGTACGGGCCTGGCAGCCCCACTGGTCCGACAGGTGGCGCACCAGCCACAGTCCGCGTCCGGATTCCTCGTCCGGTGCGGGCAGGGCGACGGCCGCACCGGTGTCGAGGTGATGGTCGCCGGGGTCGTGGACCTCGATCCGCAGTCGTCCCTCGGCGAGCGCGAAGTGGACCATGATCAGGCGGTCGGCCGGTACATGGGCGTGCTCGATCGCGTTCGTGACCAGCTCGCTGAGCAGCAACTCGGCCACCTCGACGTAGTGTTCGCCGCCCTCGTGCCCGGAGAGGAACGCCCGCAGCAGCCGGCGGGCCGCTCCGGCGGATCTGCGGCGGCGCGGCAGCCAGCAGGTCTGTTCGGTGACGGCGGACGGGGTGGGCCGGAGGGTTTCGGGCATGGCGGAGCCCCTTTCGGGTGTACTCGGCGAATGGCCGGAGGGATTGAGCCACGGAGGGCAGTTCAGGCATAGGGATGCCCGGCAGCGGCGATTGATGGTCACGCTGTGTCGACGAGATCGCCACCTTGAGTAGCATGGCGCTTGTTGCTCGGCGGGCGCAAGTGAGTCATTCAAAGTGCACGTGCACTTTGAAATGGATGACGAAGCCTCTGCCGCGCGACAGACTGTGCTGCGACGGATCAGTGCGATGAGGGGAGGCGGGTCATGCCTGCAGCACCCACGGTGCGCCGCCGGATGCTCGGTTCAGAGCTCCGGAGGATCAGGGAAGGGCTCAATCTGAAAGCCGATGAGGTCGCGTCCCGGTTGGGTTGGCACCCGTCGAAGGTCAGTCGTCTGGAGACCGGTCGATACGGCGTGCGTGGGACCGAAGTCGGGAAGCTCCTGGACGTCTACGAGGTCGCTGACCCGGAGACTCGCGAAGCCCTTTCGACACTCGCTCGGGAGGACAAGCGACGGGTGTGGTGGCAGCCGTACTCCGACGTGATCTCCCAGCGTTACGCCTCCTTCATCAGCTTCGAGGCGGAGGCGGTGTCGGTCCGGAACTTCGAGGCTTCACTGATCCCGGGGCTTCTCCAGACGGCGGACTACGCACGAGCTCTGATCCGGCAACTCCGGCCCGAGGCTTCGCCTGACGTTGTGAGCGCACTGGTAGTAGGGCTTGGTCAGGTGTACTCGCTGGTGGCGTGTCTTTGTCCCGATTGGCG
>NZ_BNBO01000002.1 GCF_014655955.1 Kitasatospora indigofera | reverse complement strand
CCCGGGGGAGCCGCTCCCCCGGGCCCGGCGCCGTCCGGCCTCCCGGACGGCAGGGCTACCAGCCCCAGCCGCCGCCCTCGCCGTCGTCGTCGGTCTTGCTGTCCCAGCCCTCGCCCACCTTGCGGAGGATGGTGTAGTGGTCGACCTGGGTGCCGTTCTCGGCCAGCGCGGTGACCTTCATCTCGGACTTCCGGCCCAGGTGCGCCGGGGTGACGTCGACCTTGATGAAGGAGTAGCCCGTGTAGCGCACCCGCGACCACTCGACGGTCTCGGTGACCTTCACGCCGCCCTGGGCGAAGTGGTAGGTGTTCACCGAGTCCTGGTGGTTCTCGTGGCCCTCGTAGGTGTCGGGGGCGTCGAAGCTGTACAGGCTGCGGCCGGCCGCCCCCGCCGTCACGTACACCACGCCGTCCTTGGCGGGCTCGACGGTGGCGCCGCTCGGCACCGCCTTGGAGACCTTGTTGCCGAGGATCGCGTCGGTCCGCTCGTAGACGTGGTTGTGACCGTTGATCACCAGGTCCACCCGGTACTTCTCGAACAGCGGCACCCAGGCCTCGCGGACCCCGCCCTCGGAGGCGTGCTGGTGGGTGGTGGAGAAGGCGCAGTGGTGGAAGAAGATGACGATGAAGTCGATCGTCTCGTCGCTGCGCAGGTCCTTGAGCCGGCGCTCCAGCCACTTGGTCTGCTTGCCCGCCGAGATGCCGAGGTTGGCCGGGATCTCGTAGGAGACGTCGTTGGCGTCCAGCGAGATGACGCCGACGTTCTTGTAGCGGAAGCTGTAGACCCCGGGGACGGTCCGCGGGTCGGGCCCGTTGTCCGGCAGGAAGAAGCGGTGGTTCTCGCCGCCGTAGCCGTTGGCCGAGTACCAGGCCTCCATGTCGTGGTTGCCGTAGGAGACCATCCACGGGACCTTCGAGGCGACCGTCTCGGTCTGCGCGAGGAAGGCGTCCCAGGTGGTGGCGTTGAACGCGGCCTTGTCCGAGTCCTGGCCCGCGCCGGCCGCGTCGGCGTAGCAGATGTCGCCGGCGTGCAGGTGGAAGGCCGGGTTCTGGGCCAGGATGATGTGGTCGTTGCCGGCCGCGTGGGCGCTGACGCCCTGGTCGCCGAAGGCGGTGAAGGTGAACGGCTCGTAGACCTTGCCCCACATGTGCTCGCGGGCCGGCGCGGTGCGGAAGGTGCTCAGGGTCGAGACGGCCTGCTGCGAGGCGGGGTCGAAGCCCTGGTGGCCGACGCCGTAGTAGTACGTGGTGTCGGGCTGCAGGTCCTCCAGCGCGACGTGCAGGTAGTACTGGTCGACCGGCGCACCGGTCTGCACGAGGGCCGGCGTGTGCAGGGCGCGCACCTCGGCGGCGACCTTGTGGCTGAGGTCCCACGGCTGCTTGCCGAAGCGCAGGAAGGGCTTCTTGACCGGCGCGGGCACCTGCCAGGAGATCCGGAACTGGGTGTCCGGCTCGGGCCCGAAGGAGAGGTGACGGCCGATCGGGGCGACCAGCGAGCCGTCGATGCCGTCCGTGGTGGAGACCGGCGCCGGCTGCGGGGCGGCCGAGGCGCTGCCGGTGCCGAGCGAGCCGCCGACCGCGAGCGCGCCGACGGTGATGGCGCCGGTGCGCAGCATCCGGCGGCGGGAGAAGCGGCTGCGGAGGTACTCGTGCTGCTCCGCCATGCTCATGCGGTCGGCGAGCTTCTCGGGCACGCCCATGCGTGGGATATCCATGGCCCGGACTCTGGCAGTGGCGGATTGCCCGGACGCGGACATCCGGTGAACGGGCACCGGCGCGCCGCCCATTCGAACTCCAATGTTCGACCATGCCCTGGCAAAATGCTCCCGCCGCACGGCGTACCAGGTCACCGGGCCCGACCGGGCGCCGGCGGAGGGGTTCTCACGCCGGCTCAGCCCGCGCACCGGACGGCGGCTCACCGCTCGTCCGGTGACGGGCATCGGCCGGCGGGTCGCGGCGCACGGCCCGGCTCAGTGCACGCAGAACTCGTTGCCCTCCGGGTCCCGCATGACGACGCTGCAGGAACCCGTGCCGGGCGAGTCCTCGGTCCGCAGCCGCGTCGCACCGAGCCGCTCCAGCCGGGCCGCCTCGGCCCGGACCCGCTCCCGGCGGGTCTCGAACGGCACGCCGCGGCCGCCGCCGACCCCGAGGTCGGGGTGCAGGCGGTTCTTGACGGCCTTGGGCTCGGGCACCTGCTGGAACCAGATCCGCGGGCCGGCGCCGTCCGGGTCGACGATCGAGTCGCTGCAGTCCCCCGTCCCGAGCTCCTCCTCGGGGACGCCCTGGTCGAGCCAGTAGGCCCGCCAGGTCGGGAAGGGCTCGGGCGCGGGCTCGACCCGGTACCCGAGGGCGGCGGCCCAGAAGGCGGCGAGCCGCTCGGGATCCGCGCAGTCGACGGTCAGTTGAAGCCTGGGTCTCATGCCGGACAGCCAACAACAGCGGCGCCCGGACGGCCAGCCGCCCCCACCGGGCGGATGCGGCGGCCCGCGACAGCCGTCAGGCCCGGTGTGCGCTCAGTCCGTCCAGGGTGAGGCCGAGGAGGCGTTCGGCCTGCGCGCGCTGCTCCGGCCGGCCGGCGGCGAGGGCGATGCCGCTGAGGGCCGCGAACATGTCGGACGCGTCGATGTCCGGCCGGACGACGCCGGCCGCCAGCGCGGCGTCCATCAGCGAGGTGAGTGCTTCGAGCATCATCCGGCGGCTGTGGTCGTAGGGATCGACACCGGACGCGACGACGGCGCGCAGTGCCTCGGCCATGCCGAGCTTGGCACTCGCGTAGTCGAGGAAGCGCCCCGCCCAGTCCCGCAGGGCGTCCTGCGGCGGCAGGGTCGCCAGCAGCCCGGGGACGGCGTCGCACAGCCGGCTCAACTCGTTGCGGTAGGCAGCCTCGATCAGGAGTTCCCGGGTGGGGAAGTTCCGGTAGAGGGTGCCGGTGCCCACGCCCGCCTCCTTGGCGATGCGTTCGAGGTGCGCGTCCAGGCCCTGCTCGGCGAAGACGCGCGCCGCGGCGGCGAGGATCTTGTCGCGGTTGCGCTGCGCGTCCGCCCGCAGCGGGCGCCCTGCGTCGGTGGCCATGGCCGGGTCTCCTGTCGTCCGCGCTTGCTTACCGGAGGCGCCTCCGCTTACCGTGAGGGCGAAGCGGAGGCGCCTCCGTATTCACTCTAGGCCATGCCCCGCCCCTCGGCCGAGGGGCGCCCGCGGCCTGCCCGGAGCAGCGCCGCCGGCACGGCCGCCGCCACTCCCCCACGACCCCGGCCCACCGGCCGACGGGCACCGACGAACCGTCACAGGAGAACCACATGAGCCGCCTGCTCGAAGGAAAGACCGCCGTCGTCACCGGCGGAGCGTCCGGCGTCGGACTGGCCGTCGCCAAGGAGTTCGTGGCGAACGGCGCCCACGTCGTCATCACCGACCTCGGCCGGACGCGACTGGACGAGGCGGTCGCCGCGATCGGGCCGCGGTGCTCGGGCGTCGTCGCGGACGTCACGAAGCTCGCCGACATGGAGGCCGCCTACGCCGAGGTGATCGCGCGGCACGGACGCCTGGACGCGGTCGTGGCCAACGCCGGCATCGGCGCCCACGCCCCGCTGCACCGGATCACCGAGGAGGAGTTCGACCGGACCTTCGCCGTCAACGTGAAGGGCGTCCTGTTCACCGTGCAACCGGCGCTGCCGCTGCTGGGGCCCGGCGGCACCGTCGTGGTCATCGGCTCCACCGCCTCGATCCGGCCCCCGGCCGGGATGAGTCTGTACGGCGCGTCCAAGGCCGCCGTCCGCGCCTGCGTCCGCGGCTGGATCCAGGACATCAAGGGCTCGGGGGTGCGGATCAACGTCCTGAGCCCGGGAGCGGTGGACACCGAGTCCCTGCGGAGCGCCCTCGCCATGGCGCAGGGTGCCGACGCCGTCCCGGCCGCCGTCCGGACGATGGGCGAGGGCAATCCGACCGGCCGGATCGCGGACCCCCGCGAGATGGGCACCGCCGCGGTCTTCCTGTCCAGCGACGCCGCCGCCTTCGTCACCGGCGTCGAACTCTTCGTGGACGGCGGCATGGCCCAGGTCTGACCGGCCGTCGGCCGCACACCCGCTGCGCCGGCCACCCGTGGCGGCGCCCCGCCCGGCGCACCCGGCACCTCCCCCGGCCCGGCCCGGCCACCTGCGGGCGGCCCGCGCGGAGGCTGGACCGTCAGTGCTCCTTCCTAGGATCACGGCATGCCCGATGCCTTCACCGTCCTGTGGACCCAAGACACCTGCCGTGCGCTGCGCAAGGCCGGCCGGGTGGGCGAACGGCCCCCGGTCGCCTTCAGCGGGGTCCACGGCTCCCTGCCCGCCTGGTCCGGTGCCGGCGCCGGTGACGAGGTGTACGCCCTGCACGTCAACCGGTGCGCCGTGTACGTGGTGAGCCGGATGCGGGTGGTCGGCACCGACCGGCGGGACTGCTGCGGCACCGCCCCCGCGACCTGGCAGGACCCGGCGTTCCCCGGGCACGAGGACTGGTCGATGCTGGGCTCCGGCGGCTGCGGCGCCGTGGCCGTGCACGTGGACGCGACGCCCGTCCGCCTCGACCGGCCCGTCCCCGGCGATCTGCTGGGACGGCTGACCTGGCAGAACCGCCGGGGCCGGACCCGCGGCCTGAAGTACGTGGTGGACGGCCGCCTGGAGCACTCGGTCAGCCTCCAGGGCTTCTACCGGCTGACCTCCGGGTCGGCCGAGGAGCTGGCGGCGGTCGTGGCCGGCGCCGCCTGACACCGGCCGACGGCCGGCCGCAGGCACGCGGCGCGCCGGCCCCTGATCCGCCCGGGGCCGCCCGGCGGGTCCCGGCAGGATCCGCCGGGCAGGCCCTAGGTCGAGATCGTCTCGTCCCAACTGCTGGGCGCGCGGTTGCCGGTGCCGTCGCAGGTGCGGCAGACCTCTTCGCGGTAGGCGTGCTTGGCGCCGCTGGCGTCGACGCGGTAGCGGACGTAGATACCGGTGCCGTCGCAGAGGAAGCAGTTGCCGCCACCGCCGCCGACCTCGGTGGTGCCGGTGCCCTGGCAGGTGCGGCAGCTGAGGCCGGCCGTCCGTCCGGTGCCGGCGCAGATCCGGCAGACCGTGGTCACTGCGGCACCCCGGCGGGGTGGGCGGCGTCCCGCGTGGTCGTGGCCATGGTGATCCCTCCGTCGTCCGGCACCACCGGCCAGCGTAGTCCCGCGACGCCCGGCCCCGCACCGAAGTCGGCGGACCGGGCGGCGGACCGGGGGCGCGCCGCGGGCGGGCCCGCACCGCCCGGGCGGTCCCGGCTGCTTCAGCCGGGCAGGCCCTCCCGGAGCCGGCGGGAGACCGCGAACTCCTGGAGGTCAAGCGTCCCCGGCGGGTCCGCGAGACCGGGGCCGCCGGCCCGGACCCAGTCGGTTATCTCGTCCAGCATGTCGTCCGCCAGCACCCAGCCGAGCCAGACCGGACGGCCGCCGGCCCGCCGGCCCTCGGCGGAGGGGCTCACCACCACCACGTTGGAGTGCGCGCAGGCGTCCAGGCACTTCACCGCCCGGACCTGCCCGCTGCCGCCGACGCCCTCGCGCAGCCGCTCCAGCTGCGCCGCGTGGTCGACGCCCGGGTGCTTGGTCTCGGTGCCGCAGCAGCAGCCCCGGCAGACGGTGACGGTCACCGGGGACGGCGGCGCCGCCTTCTCCGTGCGGTTTCGACGACTCATGGGGCTCCCTGCTCGTTGTGGTCCGGTCGGTGTCCGGGGCCGGTCCGCGGAGGCCGGCGGGACACCGCCGGGTGACCGTCCGCCCGGCCCCGGCCGCTCCGCTCGGCCCGCTGCCACGCCCTTTCGCGCAGCAGCCGCAGGCCGTTCAGGCCGACGATCACGGTGGAGCCCTCGTGCCCGGCGACCCCGAGCGGCAACGGCAGGTCGCCGGCCAAGTCCCAGGTCACGAGCACGGTGATGAACACCCCCGCGATCACAAGATTCTGCACCACCAGCCGCCGGGCCCGCCGGGAGAGGGCCACCACGGCGGGCACGGCCGCCAGTTCGTCCCGGACGACCACCGCGTCGGCGGTCTCCAGGGCGAGGTCGGAGCCGGCCCGGCCCATCGCGACGCCGGTGTGCGCGGCGGCGAGCGCGGGCGCGTCGTTGACGCCGTCCCCGACGAACAGCACCCGGTGTCCGGCCGAGGCGAGGTCGCGGACGGCGGCCGCCTTCTCCTGCGGCAGCAGCCCGCCCCGGGCGTCGGTGAGCCCGACCTCGGCGGCCAGTCGGGCGGTGGCCCTCGGGTTGTCGCCGCTGAGCAGCACGGGCGGGCGGGCGGTCAGCGCGGCCAGGGCCGCGACGACGGCCGCCGCCTGCCCGCGCGGACGGTCGGCGAGGCCGAGCACGCCGACCACCACACCGCCGCGCCGGACCACCACGACGGTGCGGCCGGCCGCCTCCAGCTCCGCGACGGCGCCGGCCGGCTCCGCCGGGACGGTGGCCGGGCCGATGGACGCGCTGGCCGGGCCGGTGGACGCACTGTCCGGGCCGGTACCGGACGCGGCCGCCCCGGCCCGGGCCGGGGCGCCGACCTCCGTCACCACGCCGTCGACCACCGCCCGCACGCCGACGCCCGGGGTGGAGGCGAAGCCGCTCGCGGGGGCGAGGGCCAGGCCGCGGGCGCGGGCCGCGTCGACCACCGCGCGGGCCAGCGGATGCTCGCTGGGGTGCTCGGCGGCGGCCGCCAGGGCGAGCAGGGCGTCCGGGGAGAGCACGGCCCCGGAGGGGCCGGCCGGGAGCGGGCGGATGTCGGTGAGGCGGGGGGTGCCCTCGGTGAGGGTGCCGGTCTTGTCCAGCGCGACGGCGTCCACCTGGCCCAGCCGCTCCATCACGACCGCCGACTTGACCAGGACGCCGTGCCGTCCGGCGTTGGCGACGGCGCTGAGCAGCGGGGGCATGGTGGCCAGCACGACCGCGCACGGCGAGGCGACGATCATGAAGGTCATCGCCCGGAGCAGCGCCGGGGTGAGACCGGAGCCGAGCGCGAGCGGGACGGCCAGCAGGACCAGGGTGGCGGCCACCAGCCCTGCGGCGTAGCGCTGTTCGACCTTCTCGATGAACAGCTGGGTGGGTGCCTTGGTGGCGGCGGCCTCCTCGACCATCGCCACGATCCGGGCGATCACGCTGTCGGCGGCGTCGCGCCCGACCCGGACCCGCAGGGCCCCAGCGCCGTTGAGGGTGCCGGCGAAGACCTCGTCGCCGGGCCGTTTGGCGGCGGGCAGCGGCTCGCCGGTGACGGAGGACTGGTCGGCCTCGCTCAGCCCGTCGAGCACCAGGCCGTCCGCGCCGATCCGCTCGCCCGGCCGGACCAGCACCGTGTCGCCGACCGCGAGTTCGGCGGTCGGGACGGTCTCCTCCCGGCCGTCGGCGGCCAGCCGGCAGGCGGTGGCGGGCGCGAGGTCGAGCAGTCCGCGGACGGAATCGGCGGTGCGGGCGGTGGCGAGCGCCTCCAGGGCGCCGGAGGTCGCGAAGATCACGATCAGCAGGGCGCCGTCCAGCACCTGGCCGACGGCGGCGGCGCCGAGTGCCGCGACCACCATCAGCAGGTCGACGTCGAGGGTGCGCTCCCGCAGCAGCAGCAGGGCGTCCCTGGCCGGCTCCCAGCCGCCGCTCAGGTAGGCGAGCGCGTAGAGCGGGCCGTACGCCCAGCCCGGGCCGCCGGGCAGCTGGACGGCGAGGGCGGCGAGGAAGGCCAGCGTCGAGAGGGCCGCCCAGCGGGCCTCGGGCAGGGCGAGCGCCGCGGTCCGGCGCCGGGGCGGGCCGGTCGGGGCGGACGGCCGGCCGAGGTCCTGGGCGGGGCCGGCGAGCAGGGTGTCGGGCATCACGGATTCCTTCGGGCACGGCGGGGCCGGGCAGGCCTGGCGGGCTCACCATACAGGAACACATGAAGAGGTATTCATTTATGGCCACGGCCATAGGATGCCCTCATGGGACACGCAGCCACCGACAGCCCGGTGCCGCAGATGCGGCTGGACGCATCCAACGCGGCCAAGGTGGCCACCACCCTGCAGGCCCTCGCCACCCCCTCCCGCCTGCTGATACTCGCCCAGCTCCGCGAAGGGCCGCGGGCCGCGACCGAACTCGCCCACGCCGTCGGCATGGAGCAGTCCGCCTGCTCGCACCAGCTGCGGCTGCTGCGCAACCTGGGCCTGGTGGTGGGCGAGCGCCGGGGCCGCTCGGTGGTCTACTCGCTCTACGACGCGCACGTCGCGGCCCTGCTCGACCAGGCCGTCTACCACGTGGACCACCTCCGGCTCGGTCTCACCGACGACCCGGACCAGCCCGACCGGGCCTGACCGCCCGGCCGCCGGGGCCGCCCGGCGACTCCCGGCCGGGCCGGCCCGCGAATCGTCCTGATCCCGCCGTCCGCCGCACACCCCGGACGGCACCCGGCGCCTGCCCCCGGCCTGACGGCTCGTCGGCCACCGGCGGCGCCGGGCGAACTTCGGCGGACGGACCTCGCCGGACGAACCTCGCCGGACGAACGAAGCCGGGCGGGCGACGGCAGGTCACCCGGTGGCGGCGGGCACCTCGGGACGGTCGATGATCCGCAGCCAGCTCCCGTCCGGCTGCCGGCGCGCGACCTGGACCCGGCCGCCGGTGCCGTCCGCGTCACGGGTGGAGGTGAGGGCGAGGTCGCCGTAACGGACCGTCGGCAGCGGCTCCTCCACCGGGAAGGGCAGCGGCGCGTGCTCCAGCATCCGCTCGCAGACGGCGCGGATCGCCTCGCGGCCGACCGTCGAGGCCCCCGCCGGGTAGGCGAGCACGGCGTCGGGGGCGTAGAGCTCCGCCAGCCCCTCGGCGTCGCGGGCGTTGGCCCGCTCCACGAAGAGGCGGGCCAGGTCCTCGGGGGTGGTGGCTCGGGTGCGGTTCTCGGTCATGGTCGCTTCCTTTCGCTCACCACCAGGCTGGCGCCCGGCCGGCCAGAAGTCCAAGAGCTGGAAAGTCTGAGAGCTAGCATGATCGGTTATGGAACTGCGGCAGCTCGAATACCTCGTGACGGTGGCCGAGGAACGCAACTTCACCCGCGCCGCCGAGAAGCTGCACGTCGCCCAGCCCGGGGTGAGCGCCCAGATCAGGCGCCTGGAGCGCGAACTGGGCCAGCAGCTGCTGGACCGCTCCGGCCGCTCGGTGCGCCCGACCGAGGTCGGCGCGGCCGTCCTCCCGTACGCCCGGGCGGCGCTCGCGGCGGTACGGGGCGTCCGGCTCGCCGTCGACGAACTGACCGGGCTGCTCCGGGGGCACGTCTCGGTCGGGACGGTGACCTCGCACAACGTCGACCTGCCCGGGCTGCTGGCGGACTTCCACGACGAGCACCCGGCGGTGGAGATCACCCTCTCCGAGGCCACCTCCGACCGGCTCCTCGACGATCTGCGGACCGGACGGCTGGACGCGGCGATCGTCAGCGTCGGCAGCGGCGACCCGGAGGGTCTCGGGGTGCTGGTCCTGGAGGACCAGCCGATCGTGGCGGCCGTCGGCCACGACCACGAACTCGCCGTCCACCGGGTCGTCGCGATCGACACCCTGCGCGGCCGGCCGCTGATCAGCCTGCCGCGCGGCACCGGCCTGCGGGCCCGGCTCGACGAGGCCTGCGCGGCGGCCGGCTTCACGCCCCGGATCGCCTTCGAGGCGAGCGACCCCGGGCTGCTGGCCCAGCTGGCCGCCCGCGGCCTGGGCGCGGCGATCCTGCCCGGCGCGTTCGCGGCCGCCCGCGCGGAGCAGTTGCACGTGATCACCGTCGACCGGCCGGCCCTGCGCGGCCGCCTGGTCCTGGCCTGGCGCGCCGGAGGCCCCTCCGGCCCGGCCGGGCGCGCCCTGGTCCGGCGGGCGCGCCGCACGCTGGGCGGGGGCGCGGGCCTGGACGGGGACGCAGGCCCGGACGGGAATGCGGACCCGGACGGGCCGCCGGTCCCGTAGCGGACGCGGCGGGCGGACGCGGCGGGCGGAAGGCGGCGACCACCGCCCCGCGCGGCGCCGGCGGCCCGTCCTCAGGCGCCGGCCGCGTACCGCCAGACGTCGCGCATCAGCGCGGGCGGGGTCGGGCCGGCCATCTCCAGCTGGGTGAGCAGGATGCTGACCACGCCGGTGGACGGTGTCAGGTGCGCCGCCGTCCCGGTGCCGCCGACCCACCCGTACCGTCCCGGCACGTTCCAGGGATCGATCGCCTCCACGTCGACCGAGCCGCCGAACCCCCAGCCCTGCCCCTCCAGGAACAGCTCCCCGGCGGCCCGCTGCCGCTCGGTCAGGTGATCGGTGGTCATCTGCCGGACGGACTCCTCCGACAGCAGCCGGCGCCCGCCCGCCGCACCTCCGGGCGCCGGACCGGACGCGCTCGGCACCACACCGTCGGCGAGCAGCAGCCGGGCGAAGGCCAGCCAGTCGTCCACGGTGGAGACCAGCCCGCCGGCGCCGGAGGGGAAGGCCGGCCGGCTGCTCCACTGCCCGTCGGGGGTGTCGACCAGCTCCGCGCCGCCGGCCGGACCGGTCCGGTAGTAGCCGGTGAACCGGCCGAGCTTGCCGGCCGGCACCTCGAACCCGGTGTCGGCCATGCCGAGCGGCTCGAACAGCCGCTCCGCCAGGAACTCCGGCAGCGGACGGCCCGAGGCCCTCGCGACCAGCACGCCCTGGATGTCGGAGCAGGTGTTGTAGAGCCAGGCCTCGCCGGGCTGGTGCAGCAGCGGGATGCCGGCCAGCGCGGCCATCCACTCGTCGGGCGGCGCGACCAGCTGCGGCTGCGGCGGCCCCTGCCGCAGCTCGCTGAACAGCAGCCCGACCGCGGGCAGCGAGAAGTCGGCCGGGAAGCCGACCCCGGCGCGCGAGGTGAGCAGGTCGAACACGGTGATCGGCCGGGCGGCCGGCACCACGTCGGCGACCGGCCCGGCCGGGGTCCGGACGACGGACGGCGAGGCCAGCTCCGGCAGCCAGTGGGCGACCGGGTCGGCCAGCGCGATCCGGCCGTCGTCGACCAGTATCATCACGGCCGCGGCGACGACCGGCTTGGTGAGCGAGGCGATCCGGAAGATCGAGTCCCGGGCCATCGGGACGGTGCCCCCGATGTCCGCCGACCCGACGGCGGCCACCTCGACCCGGTCACGGACGGCGAGCAGGCCGACCGCCCCCGGGAGCGGTCCGCGACCGACGTGCCTGGCCAGGATGTCGCGCAGCTCGGTCATGGGTCCGCCTTCCCGGGGGTGGTGCCGTACGACCCAGCCTGCCGTCACGGTCCGGATTCCTCACGGCGACGCGCGGCCGGCGCCCTTCGGACGGCGGGCGGGCAGCGGCGGCGGACGGGCCGCGGCGGCCGGCGGACCCAAACCCGGTTGACGCCCCGCGACCCGGACGGTTTCCTGCACGGGTGACCCATCCCCCGACCGATCCCCCGGCCGACTCCCCGGCCGACCCCCACCGCCGGCCGGCCGCCGCACCGGAGACCGGTCCGCGAGCCGCGACCCCCGCCGGGCCCCGGGCCGGCGCCCCGGCCGTGCTGCGGTTCGAGCCGGTCGGCGGCGAGGCCCTGCTCCGGGACTGGCGGCACGTCCACAACGTGATCATCCCGACCGACCCGCTCTCGCCGGACGAGGTCCGCGAGCGCGCCGGGCGCAACCGCCTGGTGGTGGCGTACCTGGGCGACGTCCTGGTCGGCTGTTCCACGGTGCGTCCGCCCGCGGCGCACCCGCCCGCCGGTGGGAGGGCGGCGGCGACCGTCATCGCCCGCGTGCTGGCCGCCCACCGCGGGCAGGGGATCGGCGGCGCCCTCTACGAGCACGGACTGGCGACCGCGCGCGGGCTCGGCGCCGAGGTGATCGAGACGGTCGTGCTGGCCTCCAACCCGGACGGGCTGCGGTTCGCGCTGGCCCACGGCTTCGTCGAGGTGGAGACGTACCTGCTGCCGGGCGACACCGTGCCCTACGTCGACCTGCGGCTGGCCTGAGCCGCCCCGGCCCCGGCGGCCCGGGACCGGGCACGCCGGGGCCGGGCCAGGCCGGGGCCGGTCAGCCGATGGCCCGTACGTAGACGTCCGCCGCTCCGGCCAGGCCGCCGGCCGGGGCCACGAACACCTGCCTGCGACCGTCGGCGCCCGCGGTGGCCGGCAGTGCGGGCGCCGTGGCCGGCTCCTCCCCCGGCAGGGCCGTCACCAGGTCGGACGGCAGCGGGGCCGGGGCTTCCGGCGCGGGCAGGCCGTAGGTGCGCAGGAAGTCGTCCAGGTTGACGTCCGGTCCGCCGTCCAGCCGGTAGTGCAGGTAGCCGGTCGGCGTGCCGTCGGCGGCCCGGCCGAGCACCGCGTCGTCCGGGACGTAGTAGCGGCCCTTGCCCGGGTGCTGGGAGGGGTGCAGACCGGCCAGCCGCTCGGCGCGGGTCAGGTCGGTCTCGGGCGGGGTGTGGTCCCGGGTCAGCGCGAACACCCCCCACCCGGCCACCGCCATGGTGAACACCGCGCAGAGCGCCAGGACGGCCCCGACCGAGCGCCTCAGCACCGGCCGCCCGCGCAGCGAGGGCCAGGCGTCGGCGAGCGCGCCGCCGGAGCCGGCCCGCCCCCCATCCGGGGTGCCGCTGCCCGGGGTGCTGCCGCCCGTCACGCGGGATGCCACGGCGTCAGACCTTCCTCGTCCGCATGTCGCTGTTGCCGCCCATGTCGAACTCCTGGGCCAGCCCCGTCCGGTGCAGGCGCTGGATGTCCTGGTCGGTCACGATGCCCATCCCCGGCACGTAGGTCTGCTTGCCGTGGTCCCAGTTGTACCGGTCCCGGACGTGGGTCTGGTAGGTGACCGTGACCTCCGGCGGCGCTCCGGGCGCGGCGGGCTTGACCTCGATCTTCGCCTGGGTGTTGTAGTGGAACGAGCCGACCGCGTAGTACCAGTCCGAGCTGCTCCCGTCGGTGGCGGACATCGGCTGCCAGCCGGTGTCCTTGACCAGCGCCACCGGCTTGCCGGTCCGGTTGTACTCGGCCAGGGCCTGGGCCTGCCAGCCGGGCAGGTTGCCGTCCAGGGTCGTGTTGACGCTCTCCTGGAAGTCGGGGATGTCCTTCAGCATGTCCTCGACGTCGAGGCCGAGCGGCTCCCCGCTGCCGGAGAGGTAGTGCGCCATGTTGGCGCTGGCGTTGACGTCACCGGCCTTGAACGGCATGCCGACGATGCCGGCGCCCAGGGTGTTGGCGAGCTTGCGGTCGCGGTCGTTCGGTTCCTCCGAGTCGAACGTGCCGGCGCCTCGGTCGTAGGGGTCCGGGGGCAGCAGCACACCGCCCGAGCCGCCGAACACCTTGCCCAGGTCGCGGGCGCCGGAGAGGTCCTCGCCGACCACCCGCTCGGTCCAGGCGTCGAGCCGGTCGTAGTCGACGGACGCCTTGATCCGGTCGAGTTCGTTGCCGGCGGTGTCGCTGACGTCGGCGGCGTACGTGAGCGCGGCCGTGACCAGGTTCCGGACGTCCCCCGCGACGCCCGCCAGCCGGCGCGACTCGGCCTGGGCGTCCGGATCGTTGTGCTGCCCGGGTACGGACGGGAACCGCACGCCGCCGTCGTCCTGGACGGTGAGGCCGTTGGCCTTCGCCAGGTCGTCCGCCTCGGCCAACCAGCGCCGGGCCAGGGTCAGGCCGTCGGCGGCACTGTCGAGGGTGAGCTTCGCGGCCTCCGTCTCCTGCTCCGCGACGGACAGTTCGTCGATCAGGTCGGCCAGCGTGCGGCGGCCCAGCTGCGCGGCCTCGCCGCTCCAGCCCTCCTGGAGGGTGGAGAGCACGTCGGTGGCGTCGAAGCGGGCCTCGGCCGCGGCCGTGGAGATCTTCGCCCACTCCTCGGCGGCCCGGCGCAGGGCGGCCGGGTCGGCCTCGCGCAGCTGGGGCACCGTCACGGGCGCGTCGAAGCGCCGTTCGTGGTCCTCGGTGCCCGGCCGGAACCGGCCGTCCGGGTCGGGTCCGTTGTCCGTGGGCATCAGCCGTTCCCCTCCAGCAGCGTGGCGGCGCGCCGCAGTTGATCGGCCACCGCGTCCTCCTGGCGGCCGTAGTTGGCCGCGGTGGCACGCAGGCCCTCGGCGAGCTGCTTCATGGCGTCGACGGTCCGCCTGGTCTCGCCCTCCCAGCGGCCGGCGCAGGCCCCGAGCGCCTCGCCGACGGCCCAGGACCCGTGCCGGCGGGCGGCGGCGTCCGACTCGCCGAACCCGCCGTCGGCGCGGGCGAGCCTGCCCGCGCCCTCGTCCAGCTTGTTGGCAGCCACCGGGAACCGTTCGGGCTCCGAGATGTATCCGCTCACTTCCACACCCCCATGTGCGGGACGGTCGTCCCACGGTGAGGGACGACCGTTCCGGGGCTCCGGGTTCCGGCGGGGATCGATTCCCGTCCGCCCGCGCGGTCCGGGAGCGTCCGGGCGCGTCCCGGGCCCGGTCGGCGTCAGGCCGTGGCGGCCGCCGCCGCGCGGCCGGCGGCCCGGCCGGAGAAGATGCAGCCCCCGAGGAAGGTGCCCTCCAGCGAGCGGTAGCCGTGCACCCCGCCGCCGCCGAACCCGGCCGCCTCGCCCGCCGCGTACAGGCCGTCCAGGACGCTGCCGTCGGCCCGCAGCACCCGGGACGAGAGGTCGGTCTGCAGTCCGCCGAGGGACTTGCGGGTGAGGATGTTGAGCTTGACCGCGATCAGCGGCGCGGCCGCGGGGTCGAGGATGCGGTGCGGCGTGGCGGTGCGGATCAGCTTGTCACCGAGGTAGCGGCGGGCCCCGTGGATGGCGGTGACCTGGAGGTCCTTGCTGAACGGGTTGGCGAGCTCGCGGTCGCGGGCCTCGATCTCGCGGCGCAGCGCGTCCCGGTCGATCAGGGCCTGCGGGGTCTTGGCGTTCATGCCCTGGACCAGGTCGGCGAGGTTGCCCGCCACCACGAAGTCGGCGCCGTGCCGCTTGAACGCCTCGACGGGCGCGGTGGCGCCGGGCAGCGCGCGGCCGAGGACCTGGCGGATGCTGCGACCGGTCAGGTCGGGGTTCTGCTCGGAGCCGGAGAGGGCGAACTCCTTCTCGATGATCTTCTGAGTGAGGACGAACCAGGTGTGGTCGTGGCCGGTGGTCATGATGTGTTCGAGCGTGCCGAGGGTGTCGAAGCCGGGGAAGAGCGGCACCGGCAGCCGGTTGCCGAGGGCGTCCAGCCAGAGCGAGGACGGGCCGGGCAGGATCCGGATGCCGTGCCGGGCCCAGATCGGGTCCCAGTTCTCGATGCCCTCGGTGTAGTGCCACATCCGGTCGCCGTTGATCAGGTTGCCGCCGGCCCGCTCCGCGATGCCGAGCATCAGGCCGTCGACATGGGCGGGGACGCCGGAGAGCATCCGGGCCGGCGGGGTGCCGAGCCGGGCGGGCCAGGCCTTGCGGACCAGCTCGTGGTTGCCGCCGATGCCGCCGGAGGTGACGATCACGGCCTGCGCCCGCAGTTCGAAGGCGCCGGCGGCCTCCCGCGAGGTGGCGACGCCCCGCTCGACGTCGCTGGGCACCAGGATCTCACCGGTCACGGTGTCGGTGACGCCGCCGGTGGCGGCCAGGCCGGTGACCCGGTGCCGGAAGCGCAGGTCGACCAGGCCGCGCGCGGCGGCGGCCGCCACCCGGCGGGCGAAGGGTTCGACGATGCCGGGGCCGGTGCCCCAGGTGATGTGGAACCGCGGGACGGAGTTGCCGGGGCCGGTGGCGAGGAGTCCGCCGCGCTCGGCCCAGCCCACCACGGGGAAGAAGCGGACGCCCTGGGCGTGCAGCCAGGAGCACTTCTCGCCGGCCGCGAAGTCCACGTAGGCCTCGGCCCAGCGGCGCGGCCAGTGGTCCTCCGGGCGGTCGAAGCCGGCCGTGCCCTGCCAGTCCTGCCAGGCGAGGTCGTGCGAGTCGCGGATGCGCAGCCGGCGCTGCTCGGGCGAGTCGACCAGGAAGAGCCCGCCGAAGGACCAGTGCGCCTGGCCGCCGAGGGAGGCGGCCGGCTCCTGGTCGAGCAGGATGACCTTGCGTCCGGCGTCCGCCAGTTCCGCGGTGGCGACCAGGCCGGCCAGGCCGGCTCCGATGACGATGACGTCGGCGTCGAATGCCATGCGGGGGTCCTCCGAGAGCGGCTGGGCCGGGTGGGGGCGCCGGGGCGGGCGGTGCCCGTGGAGCGCCCGGCGGACGGGGGCCCGCCGGTGGGTGGCTCCGATACTGCGGGTTGGCGATCACCCAGTCAACCGGTCGGTAACAAGCCCGCCCCGAATTTCGCTCCACCGTGGAGCAGAATTCCGGGAACGGGCGGCCCGCCGGTAAAGCGCTACGCGTCGGAGCGTAATTCCGGGAATTCCTTCTGACTCTTTTTCAGAAATCCGCGCCAATACTGTGGACGGGTACGAAACCTGGCAGTAACTTACCGAGCAGTAGAAGCTGTGGCCCGGCATCCGTACACCCCCACCCACCCTCGTTTCTCTCCCCCAGGAGGAACCGTGCTCAGCCCTGCCCGGAAACTCGTGTCCCTGCTGGTCACCAGCCTCACCCTGGTGCTCGCGCTCGCCCTGACCGCCTCCGGCGCGAGCGCCGCCACCGGCTCGCACTACGTCGCGCTCGGCGACTCCTACGCCGCGGGCGCCGGAGTCCCCGGCCAGTCGGCCGGCCTGTGCCTGCGCTCCGACCGCAATTACGGCCGGCTGGTGGCCGCCGCGCTGCATTCCACCTCGTACACGGACGTCACCTGTTCGGCCGCCAAGGTGAAGGCCATGACCTCGGCCCAGTACGACGCCTTCATCCGGGTCAACGACCCGCAGCTGGACGCGCTGCGCGCCGACACCGACCTGGTGACCATCGGCATCGGCGGCAACGACCTGGGCGTCGGCGACCTCGGCGTCGGCGAGATCATCGCCACCTGCATCGCGGGCGCCGTGGTGAACCCCTTCGGCACCCCCTGCCGGGACGTCTACAACCACGGCCACTGGAGCTGGAGCAGCTGGTCCTGGGAGTACGGCAACGACGACCTGGCCGACCGGATCGCCGGCGCCGCCCCGCAGCTGGCCGACGTGCTGGCGCGGATCCACGCCAAGTCCCCCGGCGCCAGGGTGCTGGTGGTCGGCTACCCGTCGGTGCTGCCGGAGAACTCCTCCGACTGCCTGGGCCGCCAGCCCGTCACCACCGGCGACGTCACGTACCTGCACGGCGTGCTCGGCCGGCTGAACTCGATGCTCGCCGCCACGGCCGCCGCGAACGGAGCCCGCTACGTGGACACCGCGGGCCCGACCCGCGGCCACGACGCCTGCTCCTCCTCCCCCTGGATCGAGGGGGCGCTGCCGGGCTCCCCGGCCGTCCCGTTCCACCCGAACGCCAAGGGCGAGCAGGTGATGGCGCAGGCCGTGCTGGCCGCGCTGAAGTAGGCCGCGCCCCGGCGCGGAACGCCGGCGGGGCGTGACCGGGATCCCGGTCACGCCCCGCCGCCCTGCCCCGGGTCAGGGCTTGACGCGCACGATCTGCGGGTCGTGGTCGCTCGCCTGCTGGGCGAACTCACTGTTGATGTGCACCACGTCGTACTTGGCGTAGCCGACCTCGGGGCTGACCAGGATGTGGTCCAGCACCTGCGAGTTGCCCTGGTAGACGTACGAGTACTGCTCCTTCTCGGGCAGCTCGTTCACCAGGTCGCGCAGCACGCCGCCCTGGGTGAGCGCGGCCAGCGCCGGGGAGAACTGGTAGTCGTTGAAGTCGCCGACCGAGACGATCTTCGCGGTGGGGTCGGCGGCGAGCAGCTTGGCCACGAAGGCCTGCTCGACGACGGCCTGCTTGACCCGCTGCACCTCGGAGCTGCGGGCCGGAGCCTGGAAGCGGCTGTCGATGCCCTGGTCGCCGCCCTTGCTGTTGAAGTGGTTGGCGATCACGAAGAGCTTCTTGCCGCGGAAGCTGAACTGGCCGATCAGCGGCTTGCGGCTGTTGGCCCACGCCTCGTTGGCCGGGTCGATCCGGCCGGGCGAGGCGGTCAGCGAGGCGGCGGCGCCGGTGCCCGTCACGTCCACCGGGGTGTTGGTGGGGTCGGCGGCGGGGACGTCCGTGAAGGAGATCCGCTGCGGGTTGAACAGGAACACCTGGCGGATGTTGCCGCCGGGCTCGCCGCCGTCCTTGCCGTCCACCGGGTTGACGGAGCGCCAGTCGTAGGCCGGGCCGCCGGCCGCCTGGATGGCGGCGATGAACTTGGCGACGGTGACGCTCGCGTCGACCGTGCCGTTGCTGGTGGCGCCGTTGTTGTCCTGGATCTCCTCCAGGGCGATGACGTCGGGCGAGCGCAGGTTGGTGACGACCGCCTGGGCCAGCTCGGCGAACTTGCTGTCCGGGTTGCCGGGGGCCAGGTTCTCCACGTTGTACGTGGCGACGGTGGCCTCGCGGTCGGCGGCCGGGGCGGTCACCTCGCGCTCCAGGTGGTTGTCCTGGACGGCGCCGACCGAGGTGGCGGCCAGCGTGTAGCCGCCGAAGGAGTTGTAGTCCAGCGGACCGGTGGTGGTGCCGGTGAGCAGGTCGCCCACGTTGGCGACCGGGAACGGCTGCTGGGCCACCGGCGCCAGCTGCTGGACCATCAGGCGGCCGACGTTGGGCTCGCGGTACGACTCGTACAGCACGCCGCCGCGCTTGCTCTTCTGGTCCTGCGCGTCGGCGGCGACCCAGAGCTCGTTGTACTTGTCGGTCGCCTGGATCACCCGGACGTCCTTGACCTGGACGTTCATGCCCTCCAGGGACTCGTAGAAGTCCAGGGTGTACTTCTCCGGCAGCAGCGGCAGGCCCTCGACGGAGCCGCCGGCCGCGTCCTGGGTGTAGGTGCCGGGGATGTTGCGGGTGCTGACCACGACCGGCGCCGGGACGGCGTTGTCGGAGGAGAGCACCGTGATCAGCGGGGCGGTCAGCTGGGTCAGCGACTGCGAGCCGCCGGCGTAGTTGGGGTAGTACTCGGCGACCTTGCCGGTCACCAGCACCGAGTCGCCGGCCTTCACGGTCGGGACCTTGCTGCCGGTGTAGACGAACAGGCCCTCGCTGGTCGCCGGGTCGGCGTCGGGGTTCGGGTCCTGGATCCAGAAGCCCTTGGAGCCGTAGCCGCGCACGCCGGTGACGATGCCGGGCACGCCCGGGACGGTGTTGCCGAGCTGCGGCGAGACGCGGGTGGTGCCCTGGATGTCGTGGATGCGCAGCGGGCCGGGCTCGGTCGGGCCGGCCGGGCCGCCGGGCGTGGTGCCCTCGGCGGACTCGCCGTAGCTGTTGACCGGGGTCGGGTCGCCGGCCGCCAGGTCGGCGGAGTTGTCGTCGGTGTCGGCGAGGTTCGCGCGGCGGGCGACCGAGGCGGTGTTGCTCGCGCCGGTCACCGGGGCGCCCTCGCGGACGACGGCGGTGCCGAAGCCGACCAGGTCGCGCACCCGCGGGTCGGCGGCGCAGTCGGCGGCGGTCTTGCAGGTCAGCGGGTCGGTGCCCTGGACGAGGGCGACGGTGCCCGCGGTGCCGGAGAGCGCCAGGCTGCCGGTGGCGTCCGGCGTCGGCAGGGCGACGGTGCCGCCCGCGCCGGCCGCCTCGGCGACCAGGTAGCGCCCGCCGGGGGCTATCGAGCCGGTCAGCGGGGTCACGGACCACTGCGAGTTCGCGCCCGGCGAGGCCGAGATGTACTGGACGCTCCAGCCGGTGAGGCCGAAGGCCGCGCCGCCCTTGTTGGCCAGCTCGATGAAGTCGTTCTTCAGCGTGGCGCCGGAGTTGCCGCCACCGCCGTAGACCTCGGCGATCACCGCGTCGGCGGACGGCGCGGCGAAGGCGGACGGCAGCGGGACGAGCACGAGCGAGGCGGCCAGGCCGGCCGGGAGGAGGGTCGCGCGCAGCAGCGCCCTGCGGGAGCGGGGGCGGGGAGCGGTGGGCGTGGTCACCGGGGCAGGACTCCTTAAGCTGCCGGGTCATTGCCATGACGCGGCGTCCGGGTGCAGCACGATGCCCCGGCTGCCGTGGGGGCGCCGGGACGTGAGGGTGGTTCAGGTGGTGCGCTCGGCGCACTACCCGCGTAGACGCGACGCCGTGGAGCGACGCCGCAGCGCTCAAGATACGCGCGTAGAAAATGACGCGACAAGCCCTCTGCGGTTAACTCTTGGTACCGGTCCGCCAAGGCGCCTGATCCACCCTCACCGGCCGGACCGACGCGCCGAGGGGCCCGCCGCCCGGACGGATCCGGACCGGCGGGCCCCTCGCCCCCAGGAGGCAGGGCTCGAACCTACGGCCACCCGCTTTGCTGACAGGCGCTCTGCCGCTGAGCTACACCCGGGGAGTACCCGGCAGCCTGCCGCCGGACGGCGGCACCGGTCAAGCCCGCGCGCGCAGGGCACGCGCCAGCACCGGATTTGCTTCGGCCACGCCGTCCACGAACGCGGCCGTCAGCGGGCCGGCGGGGGCGGCCCACCGCGCCCGCCCCGTCGTCCAGCCGGTCCTCACCGGATCCACCCCGTACCGCCGGCACACCCGCTCCACCAGCTCCGCCGGGCAGTCCTCGGCGCCGGCCAGCACCCGCCAGGGCAGCGGCAGCCCGGCCCACACCTCGATCTCGCGGAGCCTCCGGCCGCCCACCCACTCCCGCCAGGACGCCGGCTCGATCACGTCCAGCCACACCACTCCCCGAGCCCCGCCGCCGCCCGGGCCGCCCGGTTCAGCCGCCCGTCGCGGAAGTCCGCCGCACCGGCCCGGCCCCCGGTCTCCCGCCCGCCGAGCCGGACGGCCCGCGCGAGCCGCTCGGGCGAGCCGGCCGCGGCCGCCTCCCCGACGGTGCCGAAGAGCGCGCCCGCCACCGCGAGCCGGCGGCCGGCTCCAGCCGGGCCGCCTCGGCCGGGGACAGCCCCGGCAGCAGCTCCCGGACCAGCCGGGCCACGGCCGCCGGATCACCGCGCGAGCGGATCGATCCGCTGATCCGGTCGAGGGCGGCGGCGGGTTCGTCCTGGGGCATCGGGCCGGCATGCCGAACGCCGCGGCCCCCGCCGTCACGAGGGACGGCGGGGGCCGGCGGCGGAGCGTACGGGCGTCAGTCGGTGGCGGCGGCCGCCGCCTTGTCCAGGCCGGCCGACCACTTCTCCTCGACCTTGCCGAACTTCCAGAACGCCAGCGCCCCGGCCCAGGTGAGGACGAACAGGCCGACGATGGCGTAGCCCACCAGGTTGAGGTCCAGCTCGCCGATCCAGGCGACCGGGCCGCTGGTGATGTCGAGCTTCTCGCCGAGCAGCCCGACCAGCTCGATCACGCCGATGACCAGGGCGACGATCACGGACAGGCCGGTGACGGTGAGGTTGTAGTAGATCTTGCGGACGGGCTTGGAGAAGGCCCACTCGTACGCGAAGTTCATGAACGAGCCGTCGATGGTGTCCAGCAGGCTCATCCCGGCGGCGAACAGGACGGGCAGCACCAGCAGCGCGTACCAGGGCAGCGAGAAGGCCGCGGCGCCGCCGGCCAGCACCAGCAGCGAGACCTCGGTGGCGGTGTCGAAGCCGAGGCCGAAGAGCAGGCCGACGGGGTACATGTGCCAGGGCTTGGTGACGGCCCTGGTGACGCGGCCGAGGATGCGGTTCATGAAGCCGCGCTTGTCGAGCTGGCGCTCCAGCTCCGCCTCGTCGAACTCGCCCTGGCGCATCTTGCGGAAGACCTTGAGGATGCCGTTGAAGGCGCCGAGGTTGATCAGGCCGATCAGCACCAGGAAAACACCGGAGACGGTGACGCCGATCAGGCCGGTGGCGGTGTGCAGGGCGGAGTCGTCGGACTCGACCTGGCCGGCCAGGGACTGGATGCCGAAGGCGAGCAGCGCGCAGAGCCCGAAGACGATCGACGAGTGGCCAAGCGAGAACCAGAAGCCCACCGAGAGCGGGCGCTTGCCCTGGCCCATCAGCTTGCGGGTGGTGTTGTCGATGGCGGCGATGTGGTCGGCGTCGAAGGCGTGCCGCATCCCGAGGGTGTAGGCGGTGAGGCCCATCCCGACGCCGAAGACCTGGCCGCCGACGTCGTAGTGCTTGGGCGCGATGACGGCGAGCAGGGTGAACCAGCCGATCACGTGCAGGGCGAGGACGAAGCCGCCCATCCCCGCCAGGCGTATCCACTCGTCGCGGGTGAGCCGGTCGCGCCATCTGGTCGCGGGGGCCACCTGGGTGACTGGGGGCGCGCTGGTCATGGCGGCGTCCTCTCGGGGGAACGGGTGAGGGCAGGGAAGAGCTGGACCAGTTTTCCCTCTCAAGGGAAGTACTTGCAAGTCATGTGCAATTAATCGGACCGGGCATCCACTCCGGAGAATGTCCAGGACTGGTCATGCACCGTACAAATCCCCGTAACCTCCGGAGGCTTTCGAAGCCTCCGCCACCGGCGGATACTCGGGTTCTACGCGCGGATACCCTCGCCGCCGAATTCCCGACTCCCCACGGAGAAACGGCAGATGACCTCTCGTCAGCACACCCGCCCGAAGGTGGCCCTGGCCGCCGCCGCCCTGCTCGCCGCCGCCCTCACCGGCCTGGCCGCGCCCGCCTCCACCGCCGCCGGCACCACCGCCGCCGGCGCCGCCACCCCGGCCGCCCCCGCCGGAGCCGCCGTCCAGCACCGGGTGCTCTTCGACAACAGCAAGGCCGAGACGGCCGGCAACGCCGACTGGATCATCAGCAGCGCGATCCCGGACCCGCTCGCCCAGAACGCGAACCCCACCACCGAGAAGAGCTGGACGGGCGCCCTCTCCGCCTGGGGCGTGGCCCTGCAACGGACCGGCGCCTACAGCCTGAAGACCCTGCCGGCGGGCAGCACCATCGGCTACGGCACCGGGGCCGCGCTCGACCTCGCCAACTTCGACACGTTCGTGATCGACGAGCCCAACACGAGATTCAGCACCGCGGAGAAGACCGCGATCATGACGTTCGTGCAGAACGGCGGCGGTCTCTTCCTGATCTCCGACCACAACGCCAGCGACCGCAACAACGACGGCTGGGACTCCCCCCGGGTCATCAACGACCTGCTGACCACCAACAGCGTCGACCCGACCGACCCGTTCGGCTTCTCGGTGGACGTCCTGAACATCTCCACCGACAACCCGCGCGCCGTCACCGACGCCGCCGACCCGGTGCTGCACGGCGCCTTCGGCACCGTCACCGGCTCGATCCTGCGCTCGGGCACCACCTTCACCCTCAAGCCCGCCGACAACCCGTCGGTCAAGGGCCTGCTCTACCGGACGGGGTACAGCGGCACCACCGGCGCCTTCTTCGTCACCAGCACCTTCGGCAGCGGCCGGGTGGCGGTCTGGGGCGACAGCTCCCCCGCCGACGACGGCACCGGCCAGTCCGGGAACACCCTCTACGACGGCTGGAACGACCCGGCCGGCACCAACGCCGCGCTCGCCCTCAACGCCACCGCCTGGCTGAGCCGGGCGAGCTGAGCGGGGAACGACGAAGGCAAGGAGCACTCGCACTCCTTGCCACTCTCAACATATATCCCACCGGGGGCCTTGCGGCAAGGCCCCCGTCGTGCTGCACAATCTCCGATCGAAGCCAGAAATCACCGAAATCAGGGATTCGCCACGTTCGGGTGCTTTTGCCCGGGTACGGGTCCCTTCGGCGCGACGGCGGGCACGACGCGCGGCCCCGGGCCGGCGCGGGCCGTGCCCGCCACCGCGCCGGGCGGTGCGAGCGGCGGACGGACGATGTGGGAAACGGGGCGGTTGTGATGATGGACGTGATCGTGGTCGGCAGTGGACCGACCGGCCTGATGCTGGCCGGCGAGCTGCGGCTGCACGGCGTGCGGGTGCTCGTGGTCGACAAGGAGGCCGAGCCGACCAAGCAGTCCCGGGCGCAGGGGCTGCACGCGCGCAGCGTCGAGGTGATGGACCAGCGCGGCCTGCTGGAGAGTTTCCTCCCGCTGGGCAGGAAGTTCACGGTCGGCGGCTTCTTCGCCGGCCTCGGCACCGCCTGGCCCGAGCGGCTGGACACCGCGCACTCGTACGTCCTGGCCATCCCGCAGGAGATCACCGAGCGGCTGCTGGCCGAGCACGCCACCGAGGTGGGCGTGGAGATCCGGCGCGGCTGCGAACTGGTCGGGCTGAGCCAGGACGAGGACGGGGTGACCGTCGAGCTCGCCGACGCGGGCACCGGCGCCGGCACGGGCGCCGCCGGCGGGGGACGCACCCGGTTGCGGGCGCGCTACGTGGTCGGCTGCGACGGCGGCCGGAGCACGGTGCGCAAACTGCTCGGCGTCGGCTTCCCCGGTGAGCCCTCCAGGGTCGAGACGCTGCTGGGCGTGATGGAGGCGGCCGCGTCGCCGGAGGCGGTGGCCGCCACCGTGGCCGAGGTCCGCAAGACCCAGCTGCGGTTCGGCGCCATGCCGATGGGCGACGGGCTGTACCGGGTGGTGGTGCCCGCCGAGGGAGTGGCCGAGGACCGTACCGTCGCGCCGGACCTGGAGGAGTTCCGGCAGCAGCTGCGGGCCCACGCGGGCACCGACTTCGGGGTGCACTCACCGCGCTGGCTCTCCCGCTTCGGCGACGCCACCCGGCTGGCCGAGCGCTACCGGGTCGACCGGGTGCTGCTGGCCGGCGACGCGGCGCACATCCACCCGCCGACCGGCGGGCAGGGGCTCAACCTGGGGGTGCAGGACGCCTTCAACCTCGGCTGGAAGCTGGCCGCCGAGATCAACGGCTGGGCGCCGGAGGGGCTGCTGGACAGCTACCACGCCGAACGGCACCCGGTGGCCGCCGAGGTGCTGGACAACACCCGCGCGCAGATCCAGCTGATGTCGACCGAGCCGGGCCCCCGGGCGGTACGCCGGCTGCTGGCCGAGCTGATGGACATCGAGGAGGTCAACCACCACCTGATCGAGAAGATCACCGCGATCGCGGTCCGCTACGACCTCGGCGAGGGGCACGAGCTGCTCGGCCGCCGGATGCGGGACATCGGCCTGAAGCGGGGGCGTCTCTACGGGCAGATGCACGCCGGCCGCGGGCTGCTGCTCGACCAGACCGGCCGGCTGTCGGTCGAGGGCTGGGCGGACCGGGTCGACCACGTCGTGGACGTCAGCGAGGAGCTGGACGTGCCCGCGGTGCTGCTGCGGCCGGACGGCCACGTGGCCTGGGCCGGCGACGACCAGCAGGAGCTGCTGGACCGGCTGCCGAAGTGGTTCGGCGCCCCGGCCGGCTGAGCGCCGGGCGGGTGCGCAGGCGCGCGGGCGCGCGCCGCGCAGCCCCGGCCCCGCGGGGACCGGCCCGGGACAGGGCACTGGCCACCGGAGGGCCGCAGCCCCGCCCCCGGCGCCACGGGCCATCAGGAAATCGGACATACCCTCCACTATTGTCTGATTCTGATTGACCACCCGGTGGGCGGGCGGCCCCGGGCCGGCCCGCCCGCACGGTGATCTGGGCCGTGACACCGAGGAGGGGCCATGCCGCAGACCGCGCAGCACCCGGCGTCCTACGCGTACCGGACCGTCCGGGAGGACGTGCGCGTCCCGCTGGCGGACGGGGTCGAACTGCACGCCAGGATCTGGCGCCCGGTGACCGAGGAGGCCGTGCCCGCCCTGCTGGAGTACCTGCCCGGCCGGCTCGCCGACGGGACGGCGGCCCGCGACACCGAGCGCCACCCCTGGTACGCCGGGCACGGCTACGCCTCCGTCCGGGTGGACGTCCGGGGCCACGGCAACTCGGGCGGGCTGCCCGGCGAGGAGTACTCGGCGCAGGAGCTCGCGGACGGCGTCGCCGTCGTCGGGTGGCTGGCCGCCCGGCCCTGGTGCAGCGGGAACGTCGGGATGTTCGGGCTGGCCCGGGGCGGCACCACCGCCCTGCGGATCGCCGCGCTCGCACCCCCCGCGCTCAAGGCGGTGGTCGCCGTCTGCGCCGACGACGACCACCGCGACGGCGACGCCCACCACCTGGGCGGCGCGCTGCTCGCCGCCGGCACCCACGCCCGGTCCGCCGGCCTGCTGTCCCTCGCCGCCTGCCCGCCCGACCCGCGGTACGTCGGCGACGACTGGCGCCGGATCTGGCTGGACCGGCTGGCCGCCCTCGAACCGCCCGTCCACCCCTGGCTCACCCACCGGGCCGGGGCCGGGGAAGGGCGCTCAGGCCGGGAGGCCGAGGAGTACCGCGCGATCAGGGCCGCCGTACTGGCCGTCGGCGGCTGGGCGGCCCCCGGCCGGGACACCGTGCTCCGGCTGGTCGAGCACCTGACCGCGCCCGTCCGCGGCCTGCTCGGCCCCTGGTCGCAGCAGTACCCCGACCAGGGCCTGCCGCCCGGCCCAGCGGTCGGATTCCTCCAGGAGAGCCTGCGCTGGTGGGACCACTGGCTCAAGGGCGCCGACACCGGGGTACTCGCCGAGCCGGCGCTGCGCAGCTGGATCGACGGGTCCGGGCCGGCCGGCGAGGACGGGGACCGGCCGGGCCGCTGGTGCGGCGAGGAGTCCTGGCCCTCCCCCGACGTCCGCGAGATCCACTACGGCCTGGACACCGCGCTGCGCACCGCCGGCACCCCCTCCGACGACCGCTTCGTCCATGTCCGCTCGCCGCAGCACACCGGGGTGGACGCCGGCAGCCCGCACCCGGCCGGCCGCGCCGCCGACCTGCCGCCCGACCAGCGGGAGGAGGACGGCCGCTCGGTCTGCTTCGACTCCACGCCGCTCCCCGAGCCGGTGGAGATCCTCGGCCGGCCCGCGCTGCGGCTGCGGCTGCGCGGCCGGGGCCCCCGCGGACAGGTGGCCGCCCGGCTCTGCGACGTCGCGCCCGACGGCTCCTCCGCCCTGATCACCCGCGGCGTGCTCGCACTCGTCACCCGCCCGCAGGACGGGCCGGCGACCGGGGGGCCGGCCGGCGGCGCCCAGGACGCCACGGTGGACGTCACCGTCGAGCTGGCCGGCACCGGGTACGCCCTGCCGCCCGGCCACCGGCTCCGGCTGGCGCTGTCCTCCGCGTACTGGCCGTGGGTCTGGCCGCAGCCGCAGGACGAGGGCTTCGACCTGGACCCGTCCCGCAGCACCCTGACCCTCCCCGTCCGCCACCTGGCCGCCGACGCGGGCAGCGCGCCGATCGGCTTCGGCCCGCCGGAGCAGGCCGCGCCGCTGGACGTCCGCCGCCCCGAACCGCTGACCGGCCGGCCCGGACGCGTGGTGATCAGGGACGTCGCCGCCGGCGAGTGGCGCCTGGAGGTGGACCCGGGATCCGGCGGCCCGTGGATCCTTCCCGACGGACTCGTCCACGAGGAACGGACCGTCGAGGCGTACCGGATCCTCTCCGGCGACCCGCTGAGCGCCTCCGCCCGCACCGACCGGACCGTCCGCCTGGAGCGCCCGGACATCGGCTGGGACGTCACCGTCCGGACCCGCTCGGAGCTCGACTGCGACGCCACCCACATCACCGCCCGCAGCCGGGTGAGCGCGCTGGAGGCCGGCTCGGTGGTGTTCAGCCGCGCCTGGGAACGCCGGATCCCGCGCGAGACGCCCTGACGGCGGCCGACCTGTGTGGGGGCCGCCGGGGCTGACGGTCCGGCACCCGCGGCGGACGGACGGATCGCCGGCGGACGGGCGGGCCGGCGCGTACGGGCCGGCCCGCCCCGCCGTCACGGCTGCGGGTAGGAGCCTGCCGGTACGTCAGTGGTCCTGGCGTTGCCGCCGACCACCGCCTGCAGGCTGAGCGTCCAGGTGCTCCAGCGGATCTCGGAGGACGTCCGGGTGGTCTTGAACTCCAACGGCTCGTCGAACTTGCTGAAGTCGCAACCCTGGGTGAACGCCTTGGTGGCCGGGTCCCAGTCGGAGCCGCCCGCGAAGAAGACCTCGTAGGTGCCGTCCTCGATGCCCTTGAACTTGGCGGTCTGGCCCTTGCCGACGTAGACCGAGTGGACCGACTTGCCGTCCTTCGCGAGCGAGAGCACCGCGTCGCCGCTGCCGCCGTTCTCGATGCTCAGCTCACCCCGGCCGTCGAGACTGCCCTCGCGCACCATGGTGCCGTTGTCGAGCGCCCGCTGCTGGAGCTGGCCGGTCGCCGGCACGGTCAGGGTCGCCGGGTAGCCGGCCGCGGCGAGGGCCGCCAGCGCGGCCGGAATGGTCGTCAGCGCCTCGGCCTGGCCGAAGCGCGCCAGGGCGGAGCCGGTCGCACAGTACTTGCCGCTGTGGATCTCGTCCTGGACGGTGTCGATGTGGTCGCTGAGCGCGTCCAGCGCGACCAGCAGTTGCCGGTGCGCGGCGGAGGCGGCCGCCGGCTCGGTGGCCAGCTTCAGACCGGCGCCCGCCAGCACGGCCTTGGAGCCGACCTCCTTCAGCGCGGCCCCCAGCGCGATCAGGTCGGCGGCCTGCGGCAGTTTCGCGAGCTCGGCGTCCAGCGGCCCGATCCACTTGGCCAGCACCGGCCCGTACGGGGTCGGGGTCGGCGTCGGGACGGGCGGCGGGGTGGAGACGGGCGGCGCGGCGGCCGTCCGCCCGGCACCGGGGCCGGACCCCGTCGAACCACCGCTGCACCCGGCCAGCACCAGGGCGCCGGCGGCCAGCAGGGACGCGGCGGCCAGCGCGCGCCGGGTGCTCCGGGTACGGACCGGCGCGGCGGTCGTGATGGTGCCAGGGCCGCCGTCCGCGGCCGTGCCCCGTGCGGTCCTCGTGACGGTGTCCGACGTGCTGTCCGACGTCCCGCGTGCTTCGGCCAAGACAGGCCCCCCGTTGCCTTGTTGGTGCTGGTCCCCGTCATGATGGTCCCGGGCCGCGCGGAACCGGTCAACTCGATTCGGGCGGGCCCGCGGGGCGGCCGGGAGCAGCACAGGGCGCGCAAGGGGCGCGCACAGGGGCGCACCTGCCGGTCCACTACGATCAGGGAGTGTTCAGGCTCACCGGACTCCCGTTGCAGATCATCGCCGTCCTCGTGGCGATCGCCGTGTTCGCCGCCACCATGTGGCTCTGGCCGAGATTCGGCGGCCGGACCTGGAAGGACTGGCTCGGCCGGATCGGGGCCTTCCTCGCCACCCAGCTGGCCGTCCTGGTCGCGATGGGCCTCATCGCCAACGGCTACTTCGGCTTCTACAGCTCCTGGAGCGACCTGCTCGGCTCCGACGGCGGGCCCGGCACCGTGGTCGACCACCGGCCCAACGCCGCGGTGGCCGTGATGGGTGAACAGCGGGTCTACTCCGCCCAGGGATCGGTGCGGGAACGCTCGGGCCTGATCCAGAGGATCGACGTGAACGGGGCCGCCAGCGGCCTGCGCAGCGAGGCGTACGTCTACCTGCCGCCGCAGTACTTCCAGCCCCAGTACGCCAAGCACGCCTTCCCGATGGCCCTGGTGCTGGCCGGCTACCCCGGTTCGGCCGAGAAGCTCATCTCGCTGATGCACTACCCGGCGTCCACGCTGCAGGCCATCGAGCAGAAGAAGCTCCCGCCGACCGTCCTGGTGCTGATGCGCCCGACGATCGCCGGAAACCGGGACACCGAGTGCATGGACGTGCCCGGCGGCCCGCAGGTCGAGACCTTCTTCACCGCCGACCTGCCGAAGGCGCTCGCCACCACCTACCGGATCGCCGACGACCCCGGCGCGCGGGCCGTGATCGGCAACTCCACCGGCGGGTACTGCGCGTTGAAGTTCGCCCTGCGCAAGCCCGACGCGTACCGCTCGGCGATCTCGCTGTCCGGCTACTACACGGCGCCGATCGACCAGACCACCGGCGACCTGTTCGCGGGGGACGACCGGCTCAAGCAGGAGAACGACCTGGTCTGGCGGCTCCGGAACAAGCCGGCCGCCCCGGTCGCCCTGCTGCTGGCCACCAGCTACGACGAGAACAACTACCAGGAGACCCAGGCCATGGTGGGCGCCTTCAAGGCCCCCACCGTGCTGTCCACCATCACCCTGGACACCGGCGGCCACAACTTCCACACCTGGACCCGGGAGATCCCGCCCGCCCTGGAGTGGCTCGGCAAGCACCTGACGGTCCCCCAGGGGGCCCCGGCCTGACCGGCGGACCGGCCCCGGGCGCAGGCCGGGCGGTGGGCCGGGACGCGCCCCGGCCGGCCGGTCCGGCGAAGGCCCGGCGGGCTCCCGGCGGGCTCCCGGCGGGCTCAGGTCACCCCCGCCGGATGATCCTGGCAAGATCACAGGCCACTCATAGCCGGGTCTCATGATGCTCTCAGCCACCCGGCCGAGCGTATTCCCATGACCACGACCAGTTCCTTCCCTCCGACCAGCGACCCGTGGCCCGAGGCTGCGAACTACCCGCCGCCGCAGGCCCCGGCGCGCGCCACGGTCGACCCGATCTTCCCGCCCGCCGCCCTGCCGCCGCGCGGCCCGAAGGGTCCGGCGTCCTGGGGCGGGCGCCTGCGCACCCTGCCGGCCCGCACCTGGCGCGGCCGCGCGGACGACCCGCGGTGGGCCCGGCCGGCCTTCCTCGGCCTGCTGGCGGCGACGGCCGTCCTCTACTTCTGGAACCTGAGCGCCTCCGGCTGGGCGAACTCCTTCTACTCCGCCGCCGTCCAGGCCGGCAGCCAGAGCTGGAAGGCCTTCTTCTACGGCTCCTCGGACGCGGCGAACTTCATCACCGTCGACAAGCCGCCGATGTCGCTCTGGCCGATGGCCCTCTCGGTGCGGATCTTCGGCCTGAGCTCGTGGGCGATCCTGGCCCCGCAGGTCCTGATGGCGGTCGCCACCGTCGGCACCGTGTACGCGGCGGTGCGCCGGCGCTTCTCGCCGCTGGGCGGCCTGGTGGCCGGCGGCGCGCTGGCCCTCACCCCGGTCGCGGCGCTGATGTTCCGGTTCAACAACCCGGACGCGCTGCTGGTGCTGCTGCTCACCCTGGCCGCCTACGGCGTGCTGCGGGCCACCGAGACGGCGAGCACCCGCTGGATGCTCTTCACCGGCGTGATGTTCGGCTTCGGCTTCCTCACCAAGACCCTCCAGGCCTTCCTGGTGCTGCCGGCCTTCGCCCTGATCTACCTGGTGGTGGCGCCGGCCGGCCTCGGCCGGCGGGTGCGGCAGCTGCTCCTCGGCGCGCTGGCGACGGTCGTCTCGGCCGGCTGGTGGGTGGCGGTCGTGCAGCTCGTCCCGGCGGCCGACCGGCCGTACATCGGCGGCTCGCAGGACAACAGCTTCCTGTCGGTGACCTTCGGCTACAACGGCTTCGGCCGGATCACCGGCAACGAGACCGGCAGCGTCGGCGGTGGCGGCGGCGGTGCGGGCGGCGGTGGCGGCATGTGGGGCAGCACCGGCATCACCCGGCTCTTCGACGGCGACATCGGCGGCCAGATCGCCTGGCTGATGCCGGCCGCGCTGATCCTGCTGGTCCTCGGCCTCTGGGCGACCCGGCGCTTCCCGCGGACCGACAGCGCCCGGGCGGCCTTCCTGGTCTGGGGCGGCTGGCTGGTCTGCACCGCGCTGACCTTCAGCTTCATGTCGGGGATCTTCCACCAGTACTACACGGTGGCCCTCGTCCCCGCGGTCGCCGCGCTGGTGGGCATGGGCGTGGACGGCCTCTGGCGGGTCCGGCACCGGCTGCCGTACGCGGCGGTGCTGAGCGCGACCCTCGCCGTCACCGCGGTCTGGTCGTACGTCCTGCTCGGGCGCAGCGCGGACTTCCTGCCCTGGCTGCGCTGGGCGGTGCTGACCGGCGGACTCGCCGCGGCCGCGGCCCTGCTGCTGGCGGGCCGGCTGACGGCCCGGCTGGCCGCGGTGACCGGGCTGGTCGGCCTGGCGGCGGCGCTGGGCGGCCCGGCGGCGTACGCCGTGGACACGGTGTCCACCGGGCACTCGGGGTCGATCGTGACGGCCGGACCGCAGGTGCAGGGCGGGGGCTTCGGCCCCGGCGGCGGGCGCGGCGGCTTCGGCGGGCGCGGGGGCGCCATGGAGTTCCCGGGCACGGGCCAGCGCCAGGGGCAGCTCGGCCAGGGCCAGAACGGCTTCCCCGGGATGCCGCAGGGGCAGAACGCCCAGGGCCTGCCCGGCCAGGGCCAGAACGGCCAGGGCCAGAACGGCCAGGGTCAGAACGGCCAGACGCTGCCGGGCGGTCAGAACGGCTTCCCGGGGATGCCGCAGGGCGGCTTCGGCGGCCGGGGCGGCGGCACGGGCGGCGGCATGGGCGGCCTGCTCAACGGTGCCCAGGTCGGCAGTGAACTCGCGAACCTGCTGAAGCAGGACGCCGGCCGGTACACCTGGGTCGCGGCGGCGGTCGGCTCGCAGAACCAGGCCAGCTACCAGCTGGCCACCGGCGAGCCCGTGATGGCGCTCGGCGGCTTCAACGGCACCGACCCCTCGCTGACCCTGAGCGCCTTCCAGCAGTACGTGAACGAGGGGAAGATCCACTACTTCATCGGCGGCGGCATGGGCGGCGGGACGGGCGGCCGCACCACCGCCGCGGCCGGCGCCGAGAACGGGGCCGCCGGCACGGCGGGTGCCACCGGCGCGGCAGGTACCACCGGCGCGGCAGGTACCACCGGCGGCGGGATGCCGGGCGGCACGGGCGGCGGCATGGGCGGTTCGTCCGAGTCCTCGGAGATCGCCACCTGGGTGGCGTCGCACTTCACCGCCAAGACCGTCGGCAACGCGACGATCTACGACCTGACGGCCCCCACCGGCTGACCGGCCCCGCGCGACGGGACGGCCGGCCGGGAACGGCGGGACGGGACGAAGGTGGGGCGGACCGCGACAGCGGACCGCCCCACCCTCGTGCGCGGTACGATCCGGACCAGACAGCACCACCGATCCACGCACGAGGGACCCCCACGCAGTGTCCGAGGACCGCACCGCCGCACCACCCGCCGAGAGCCGCCCCGACCTGCGGGCCGACTGCTCGAACTGCTTCGGGCTCTGCTGCGTGGCCCTGCCCTTCGCCGCCTCGGCGGACTTCGCCGTCGGCAAGGAGGCGGGCAAGCCCTGCAAGAACCTCCAGGCCGACTTCCGCTGCGGCATCCACACCCGGCTGCGCCAGGAGGGCTTCCAGGGCTGCACGGTGTACGACTGCTTCGGCGCCGGGCAGCAGGTCTCCCAGGTGACCTTCGGCGGGCGCGACTGGCGGCAGGCCCCGGAGACCTCGCGGCAGATGTTCGAGGTGTTCCCGGTCGTCCGGCAGCTCCACGAACTGCTCTGGTACCTGACCGAGGCGCTCACCCTGCCGGCCGCCCGTCCGGTGCACGCCGACCTGCGCGGCGCGCTCGACGACACCGAGCGGCTCACCCGGCAGAGCGCCGACGACCTCGCCGGGCTGGACGTCGCCGCCCACCGCGGGCGCGTCAACGAACTGCTGCTGCGCACCAGCGAACTCCACCGCGCCACCGCCGGACGCAAGGCCAAGGACCACCGCGGCGCCGACCTGATCGGCGCCCGGCTCCGCAAGGCCGACCTGCGGGGCGCCAACCTGCGCGGCGCCTACCTGATCGCCGCCGACCTCACCGGCGCCGACCTGCGCGGCGCCGACCTGATCGGTGCCGACTTCCGGGACGCCAGGATCGGCGGCGCCGACCTCACCGGCAGCATCTTCCTGACCCAGGCCCAGCTGAACGCCGCGAAGGGCGACGCCGCCACCCGGCTGCCGGCCGCGCTGACCCGCCCGGCGCACTGGTCCTGACAACGACGGCCGGTCCGGCGCCCGGTCCGACGCCGGGGGCCGTCAGCCCCCGCACTGCTGGAGCATCGCCTTCTTGTCCGCCTCGGTGACGGGCAGGGCGTACTTCAGCGAGACCTGCGCGAAGCGGACGACGTACGAGCACCGGACGGCCGTGGCGGCGGGCAGCCAGACGGACGGCCCCGAGTCGCCCTTCGACGCGTTCTGCTGCCCGTCGGCCGGGACGAGGTTGAGCGGGTCGTTGGCTATCTGCACCCGCTTCGCCTTGTCCCACTTGGCGGCGCCCATCTGCCAGTCGTAGGACAGCGGCATCACATGGTCTATCTGGATCCTCGACGCCTGCGTCTTGGACCACTTCACGGTCTTGCCGGTGTACGGGTCGTAGATGGTCATCGCGGTCACCGTGCAGTCCGACCCGTCCTTGCGCTCGACCGACCGGCCGTCCCGGGCCAGCAGGTCGTTGCGGGTGTCGCACTTGTTGTGCCCGAGGGCGACCCCGTCGACGTTGTCCGTCCAGGCGGGCCCGAACTGGTCGCGGTCGTAGCCGTCCTTGGGACCGGCCGCCGCCGTCCGGACCTTGGCTATCAGGTCGCGGGCCGCACTCAGGTCCGCCGCCGAAGTGATCGGCGCCAGACCGGGCTTGGTGCCGTCCGGGTTCTGCAGCGGGCTGGTGCCGCGACCGCCGGACGGGGCGCTGTCGCCGGAGGTCACCGGGTCGCCGGTGCACCCCGCCAGCGCCAGGGCGGAGAGCAGCAGGGCGGCGGTCGTGGACAGGGCGCGGCGGCGGGCGGGCACGGTGGACTCCCGGGTCGGGTCGGCGGGTGACGGCGCACCAGCAGACCAGCCGCCCCACGCCCGGTCAAGCGTTCGGGACGAGGCGCGCCGCGGTCATGTCGAACCTCACATTCCGGTTCGCCGGGCGGACCGCCCCACGATCCGCCGGCCCGGCTGCCCCGGTCCGGCCGCCGCGGCCCGCCGCCGGCCCCCGCGAGGTCCGCGGCGAGGCCCCCGGCGAGTCAGGCGGCGGGTTCGGCGGTGAGTTCGGCGGCGACCGCGGCCACCACCTCCGCCGCCGGCGTGGCCCGGACGCCGAACACCCGCTCGGTCCGGGTGGAGTCCAGCACGAACGGCCGGTGGGTGAGGTACCGCATCTCGGCGACCTCGCCCAGGACGGGTGCGTCCAGGGCGAGTTCGGCCAGCTCCCGGTCACTGGTCGCGGTCAGCCGGGGCGCCGGGGCGCCGGCCGCGGCGGCCAGCCGGGCGGCCAGCTCGCGGGCGGAGAGCGTGGCGAAGCTGGGCACGTGCCAGACCTCGCCCCAGCCGGTGCCGGCCCGGGCCACCGCGACCAGGGTGCGGGCCACGTCCACCGGGGCGGCCCAGCTGTGCGGCGCGTCCAGGTCCGCGTAGTAGGCGGCGGGCTCGCCGGCGGCCAGCTGCCGGCCGGCCATCAGCAGGAACAGCGACTGGGCGCCGGGCCCGAAGTAACTGCCCGCCCGGACCTCGGTCGCCCGCACCCGGCCGGCCCGGTGCGCGGCCAGCGCGTCCGCCCACATCGCGGCCCGCAGCTCGCCCTTGACGCCGGCCGGCGCCGGCGGCCGCGACTCGGTGACCGGCCCGTCCACCGGCCCGTAGGCGTAGACGTTGCCGAGCATCACGTACCCGGCCCCGGTCCGCGTGGCGGCGGTGAGCAGCGACGCGGCCAGCGGCGGGAACTCCTGCTTCCAGCGGTCGTACGGCGGCGCCGCGCAGTTGACCAGGGCGGTGGCGCCCTCGACCAGCGCGGTGAGGCGGTCCGGGTCGGTGGCGTCGGCGGCGACCCGCTCGATCCCGGGGTGGACCGGCCCCGAACCGCCCCGGGTGATCAGCCGGACGCTCTCCCCCTCGTCGGCGAGCAGGCGGGCGGTGGCGGTGCCGGTCGATCCGGCGCCGAGGACGACGTAGCGGGACATGGCTCTCTCCAAGAGGGTGGTACGGCGGCGGAGTTGTGCGCGGGACGGGCCCGGGTCGGGGTCCCGCGCGGACTTCCGGCCCCGGCCGTGGCGGGGAGCGCGGCCGTGCGCCGGGCGCTCGGGAACAGCTCCACTCTGTGCCCGCGCGCCGGTGTGAAACAGTGGCCGGGCTGCCACGGATCCGGAGGTTCTGGCCATGCATCGGATCGCCGTGGTGGCCGTCGCCCCGGTCACCGCCTTCGACCTGTCCATCCCCGAACTCGTCTTCGGCGCGGCCGAGGTGGCGGGCGGCCCGGCGTACGAGGTACTGGTGTGCGCCCCGGAGCCCGGGCCGGTGGAGACCACGGGAAGCCTGCGGGTGGTCGTCCCGCACGGGCTGGAGGTGCTGGCCGGCGCGGACACCGTGATGGTGACCGGATCGGGCTCGCGGGCCGAGGCCGACCCCCGGGTGCTGGCCGCCCTCCGGGCGGCGGCCGGGCGGGGCGCCCGGATCGCCTCGATCTGCACCGGTGCTTTCGTCCTCGCCCAGGCGGGGCTGCTGGACGGGCGCAGCGCCACCACGTACTGGGTGCAGGCGGGGGCCCTCGGCCACCGGTTCCCGTCGGTGCGCGTCCTGCCGGACGTCCTGTTCGTCGAGGACGGCCCGGTGCTGACCTCCGCCGGGCTGACCGCGGGGATCGACCTCTGCCTGCACATGGTCCGCGCGGACCACGGCGCCTCGGTGGCCAACGCGGTGGCCCGGCTGACGGTCGTCTCGGCGGTGCGGCACGGCGGGCAGGAGCAGTCGGTGGGCCGGCCGGTGGCGGCGGCCGACGGCCGTTCGCTGGCGGCGACCAGGGGCTGGGCGCTGGACCGCCTGGACCGGCCGCTGTCCTCGGCGGAGCTGGCCGCGCACGCCGGGGTCAGCGTCCGCACCCTGCACCGGCGGTTCCTGGCCGAGGCGGGCGTCAGTCCGCTGCAGTGGCTGCTGACCCAGCGGATCGAGCGGGCCAGGGAGCTGCTGGAGTCGACGGACCTGTCGGTGGAACAGGTCGCCGGGCGGAGCGGCCTGGGCGGGGCGGACTCGCTGCGGCGGCACCTGGTGCAACGGGTCGGGCTGACGCCGCGCGCCTACCGGGCCAAGTTCGCCAGGCCCGGCCGACGCCCCTGAGGCGGACGGGAGTTGCAGCCGCCGCAGCTGAGGCGGACCGGCCTGCCGGCCGTCGGCGAAGCACCGCGCGGCCGCCGGCCGGTCGGCCGGCGGCGCAGCCTGCCCGTGGCCGGCCGGCCCCGGGCAGCCGGCCCGCGGTCAGCCGCCGATGGCCGACATCGGGCGGTCCGGCTGGACGAAGTCCGCGGAGTTGATGTCGTGTCCGGGGCCCTTGCGGGCGATGGTGCGGCGCCAGGCCGCCTCGATCGCGGAGTCCTCGGCCGCGCCGCGCAGCAGCGCCCGCAGGTCGGACTCGGTGGTCGCGAACAGGCAGTTGCGCAGTTGGCCGTCGGCGGTGAGGCGGACCCGGTCGCAGCCGCCGCAGAACGGCCGGGTGACCGAGGCGATCACGCCGATCACCGTGTCGGTGCCGGCGATCCGCCACTCCTCGGCCGGGGCGTTGCCGTGCCGGCCGACCGGGACGAGGTCCCAACGGGCGCCGAGGATCTCCAGCAGTTCGTCCGCGGTGATCATCTTGTCGCGGTCCCAGGCGCCCTGGGCGTCCAGCGGCATCGACTCGATGAAGCGCATCCGGTAGCCGTGGCGGGCGGCGAACTCGACCAGGCCGACGATCTCGTCGTCGTTGACCCCGCGCACCGGAACGGCGTTCACCTTGACCGGGGCCAGTCCGGCGGCCTGCGCGGCGGCCAGGCCGGCCAGCACGTCGGCGATCCGGTCCCGGCGGGTGATCTCGGCGTACCGGTCGGCCCGCAGGGTGTCGAGGCTGACGTTCACCCGGTGCAGGCCGGCCTGCTGGAGCGCGGCCGCCGTCCGGGCCAGGCCGATCCCGTTGGTGGTGAGCGAGACCTCGGGGCCCAGTTCGGTCAGCCGGGCCACCAGGGCGGGCAGCCCGCGCCGCAGCAGCGGCTCGCCGCCGGTCAGCCGGACGGAGGTGATGCCGAGGCGCCGCACCGCGATCCGCACCAGCCGGACGACCTCGTCGTCGCTGAGCACCTCGGCCTTGGGAAGCCAGTTGAGGCCCTCGGCCGGCATGCAGTACGTGCAGCGCAGGTTGCAGCGGTCGGTGAGGGATACCCGCAGGTCGGTGTGGACCCGGCCGAAGCGGTCGACCAGCGGGGGAGGTGCGGTGTCCATCGACCCAGTACAGGCGCAGCACCCCGGAAGATCCAGCGGCGGAAGACCCTGGGTGCCGCCGCGACCTGCGGGATCGTGTTGTGCATTCGTACAACTGCACCGGCCCGGCCGGGCGGGCAAGCTGGGCGCATGGAAGATCAGCCGCAGCGGGCCGTCGCCGCCCTGGTGCTGGCCGCCGGGGGCGGCCGCCGGCTCGGCGGCCGGCCGAAGGCACTGCTCCGCCACCGGGACCGGCCGCTGGTCGAGCACGCGGTCGGGGTGGTCCGGGCGGGCGGCTGCGGCCCGGTGACGGTGGTGCTGGGGGCGGCGCGCGAGCAGGTCAGGGCCGAGGCCCGGCTGCCGGACTGCCGCCTTGTCGACAATCCGGACTGGGAGAGCGGCATGGGCTCCTCACTGCGGGCCGGACTGGCCGCGCTGGACCCGGGCACCTCCGCCGTCCTGGTGATGCTGGTGGACACCCCCGGCGTCACCCCGGCCGCCGTGGCCCGGCTGCTCGCCGCCCACCGCGCCGGCGCCGAACTCGCGGCCGCCGGGTACCAGGGCCGCCGCGGGCACCCGGTGCTGATCGGCGCCCGGCACTTCGCCGAGGCAGCCGCCGGCGCCACCGGTGACGCCGGCGCCCGGGCGCTGCTGGCCGCGCACGCGGCCGCCGTCACCCTGGTCGAGTGCGCCGACGTCGCCGTCCCCGACGACCTCGACACCCCGGCGGACCTCGCCCGCTGGACGTCCGCCCGCTGACACCCGTCCGGAGCCGCCGCGCCCGGCGCCGCGTGGGCCGAGTGGGCCGCGTCGGCTGCGTCGGCTGCGTGGCTGCGTGAGCTGCTGCGGGTTACCTCCCGTCGGGCGGCTCGTCCTGGGTGCGTCCGGCGTCGTTCCCTTCGGCTCCCCTGCAGCGGTCCTCCGGCCCACTCCCGGCCCGGGAGTTCAGCGGCCGCACCGCCCACTCCGCCACGCCAGGAGGCGAGTCGGGAGAGTGCGGCGGGCCGCGCCGCCGCACCGCCCGGAGCACAGGAACCGGTGGTGAGCCCCGTACCCCGCGGTGCGGTGCGGTGGCAGGGGACCAACCGGCCGAGGCTGTCGGGCCGGTGCGGGTGGGTAGGGTCCGGGCATGGGGAACATCGAGGTCGTTCCGGAGAAGGTGGCCTGGGTCCTGGTGCGCGACGGGCGGGTGCTGGTGACGCGCGACCGCGGCGTGGAGGTCTTCTACCTCCCCGGCGGAATGAGGGAGCCGGGTGAGTCCGACGCCGAGACCCTGGCACGCGAGATCACCGAGGAGCTCCGGTCCCGGGTCGACCCGGCCACGATGGTGCACGTCGGCACCTTCGAGACGCGGAGGAGTTCCGACGGACGCGCCGAGTTCCGGATGATCTGTTACACCGCCGAGCACACCGGTCCGTTGGCGGCCTCGGGGGAGATCGCGGAGGCGGACTGGTTCGGCTACGGCGATCGGGCCCGGGTCTCCCCGGTGGACCAGCTGGTGTTCGACATGCTTCATTCCTCGGGCCGACTGCCCTGAGAAGGAGCAGGACCTCGGGGCGAGGCGCTCGCGCCGGCGGCGGCACCGGGCGGCAGACGTCGTCCCGCCCGCCTGCTGCGGCCCCGGCCGGACGGCAATCGCGGGCGTCCGGATCTTTCCCGCGGATTTCCGTTGTCGGACCGCCGTCCCCGGGTCTCCCAGGTGTCGCAAGAACACCTGAGGCAGAGGACGTGGACCCGAATGAACAGCGATCACCCCGTGACCGGTCACGCCCGGGCCGAGGACCGCACCGCCGTCAGTCGGCACGGACGCCGGCGCGGCCGGCGGAAGAAACCTTCCGCCGCGCCGAGGCTGTTCGCGGTGCTGGCCGGGTCGGTGGCCCTGGGCGGCGTGGCGAGCTGGTACGCGACGGTGGCGCCACCGGCCGGCTCGGGCGCACGGCCGACCGCCGCCAGCGCCCCCGACAAGCTGCTGGCCGCCCAGCTCGCCGAACCGCAGGCGCCTGCCGCCCCGACCGGCTCACCGGGCGGCTCACCGGCCCCGGCCGCCGGACAGCCGTCCGCCGCGCCGTCCCCCAGCGCCGCACCGAGCACGGCCGCGCCCGCCCCCTCGCCCACCGCCACGGCCGGGACCCCGCAGGCCGCGCCGGCGACCGGCGCGGCCGCCCGGCCGACCGCCACCGCCTCCGCGACGCCGGTCCCCGCCAAGTCCTCCCCCGCCGCGGGCGCGCCGGCCGGTGGCAAGGCCGCGCAGTTCATCGACCAGGTCGCCGCGCTGGTCAACACCGAACGGGCCAACCACGGCTGCGCGCCGGTGGCCGTCAACGCCAAGCTGCAGTCCGCGGCGCAGGTGCACTCGGACGACATGGCCGCCCGCGACTACTTCGACCACGCCGACCCCGAGGGCCACCACGCGGACACCCGGATCAACGCGACCGGCTACAAGTGGAGCCGCTGGGGCGAGAACATCGCCCGTGGCCAGCAGGACGCCGCCGCCGTGATGGAGGCCTGGATGAACAGCCCCGGCCACCGGGCCAACATCCTCAACTGCGACTTCAAGGAGATCGGCGTCGGGGTCACCCTGGGCTCCGGCGGCCCGTGGTGGACCCAGGTGTTCGCCACCGCCGGCTGATCGGGCCCCGCCGCCGTGCCGCCCGCGCCTTCTCCCCGGTACCGCCCGGCCGGGAGGCGCGGGCGGTACGGCGGTGAACGGCGGAGCGGGACGGGACGGACGAAGGACGAACGGCCCGCCGGATCAGCGGGAGGCGCCGAGGTCCAGCGTCCACAGGGTGCCGGCCGGGCTCGGCGCCGTGCCCAGCCCCATCGCGGTGTACCGGCAGTCGAGCATGTTGTCCTGGTGGATGGCACCGTCCATCCAGTCGTCCACCACCGCGTCCGGGCCCTTGCGGCCGCGGTCGATGTTCTCGCCCCAGAGGCTCCACCGGTAGCCGCTGGCGGTGATCCGGCTGTCGGCCCGGCCGCCGTCCGGGTCGACGTGGTCGTAGTAGTTGCGGGCCGCCATGTCCTCGGAGTGCTTCTGCGCCGCGCTGTGCAGCCGCGGGTCGATCTTCAGGGCGGGGCAGCCGCGCTTGGCGCGGGTGGCGTTGATCCGGTCCGCCATCTGCTGCTCGGCGGTCCTCGCGGTGGGGCTCGGGGTGGGGCTCGGCGTCGCCGTGACCGGGGGCACGACCACCGGGACGGGTTCGACGGGCTGCGGGGAGGCGGTCTCGGTCACCGGTGCGGACGAGGGCGAGGGCGGCGCGGCGGCCACCGGCGGCGGTGCGGCGTCCGGCTCGGGGGCCGCGCGCAGGGCGCCCAGGACGGCGGCGCCGAGGGCGAGCACCACGACCGCCGAGCCGACCGCGCGGCCGGTCCGGCGCCGCCGCCGGGCGGGCCCGTGGCCGCCGTGGCCGCCCTGCGCGTCGTGACCGCCCGAGGGAGAACCACCCGTGCCGTCGCCCGTACCGGTTCCAGGGCCGCCGTCGCCCGTGCCACCCGGGCCCGCGTCCCCGCCGCTCCCTCCGGCGTCCCCGCCGGAGCCGTCCCCGCCCGGCGCGCCGGACTGCGCGGCCGTCGGCAGGTACCCGGCCGGGTGGTGCGGCAGCGGCAGCAGGCCGAGGCCGGCCAGCAGGCCTTCGGCGGGCATCAGGCCGCGCCGGTGCCCCGCGCAGGCGGCGCAGGCGCGGGCGTGCCGGGCGATCCGCTTGCGCCACAGGGCGGCGGGGTTCCCGTCCCAGGCCTCGGTGAGCGCGTCGAGCTCCGCGCAGCGCGGTTCGGCGGCGAGGGCCCGCACCACCACCCGGGCGGCCTCCAGCTGCTCGCGCATCCGCTGGACCCGGACGGCCGCGTGCTGGGGGGAGAGTTCCAGGGCCTCGGCCAGCTCGGCGCGGGTGAGTTCACCGGCCGTCTCCAGCCACCACAGGGCGAGCAGGTCGCGGTCGCGGTCGTCCAGCCACCGGGTCGCCTCGGCGACCTCGCGGCGCTGGCCGGACAGGCCGAGCCGCAGGATGGTGAGGTCCACGAAGTCCGCGCCCGGGTCCGGCACCTCCTCGGCGGCGTCCAGCCCGGTCAGGCCGGCCTGCTGGCGGGCCGACCAGCGCCGGCGGACCTCGTTCATCGCGACGGCCACCAGCCAGGACCGGAAGGCGGCCGGGTCGCGCAGCCCGTCGAGCCGGCCGATCACCCGGACCATGGTCTCCTGCACCACGTCGTCCACGTCCGCGTGGCCGTCCAGCGCCCGGCCCACCACGTTGTAGACCAGCGGCAGGTAGGCGGCGACCAGCCGCTCCCTGGCGCGCTCGTCACCGGCCTGCGCCGCGACGACCACCGCCGTCCCGACCGCGTCGCCGCCCTGCTGCGCCCGTGTCCCCGTTCGCGCCTGCATCAGCACCGTCCTCAGCTCTCCGAACCCTGACACCCCCGCACCCCTCGGAGACCCCGGCCACCCGGTCGGATAACAGGAAACCGCACAGCCGTGCGCGGACCCGCCGCGGGGGTCCCCCACGGCCGCGGCGGAACGGGTGGGGCCGGGCCGGGCCGGGGTCGTCCCTCCACGGACGGAGCCGCTCCCGCCCGGCGTCGTCCCAGCCGCGTACGTCACCGAGCGTGTACCCCTGATCTCTCCCTGAGGATTGCGTCATTCCGTGCCAGGACCGGGGTGGATCGGGGAGCATGGGAGGCGACCTTCCCCCGGTCTCCGGCCGGGGGGACTTCCATGCCGAACCGAACGGACGGTGCCCGCCATGTCCGGACTGTCACTGCCCGACGACTTCACCGGCCGCGACCCGGCGCCGCACGGCCACGGCGGCGGTGGCGGCGGCGCGCAGGCGATCCGCTGCCCGGCCTGCCGCCGCGAGCACCTGTACGAGCCCCCGTCGCTGCCCTGCCCGTGCGGGGCGACGCTGAAGGTGCCGCTGCTGCGCGGCGGGGTGCCGGTGCAGGTCCGGTTCCGGTCCTGGGAGGACTCCTGGCTGAGCATGCGCTGCCCGCACTGCGGCCGCTCCGACCAGTGGCCCCAGCCCGAGTTCACCTGCAACTGCGGCGCCACCGTGCGGCTCCCGGTCGACCGGGCGACCCGTCTGCCGGGCGCCGCCGGCACCGGCCCGCAGGGCACCCGCCCGCAGTCGGCCCGCCCGTACAGCGCCCCCGTGCCCGTGCCGCCCACCGCGCCGCAGGTCCCGCCGCAGGGGCACTGGCAGCAGCGGGCGCCCTTCCACCCGCAGCCGGTGCACACGTCGCAGGACGCCGTCTTCACCGCGGCGCGGTACCTGGAGTGGCTGGGCTTCGACGATCTGGAGCTGACGGAGGCCCAGGAGCGCGACGGCGTGACCCTGCTGGGCCGGCGGATGGTCGCCCAGGTGGACGTCTGGACGGAGCCGGCCGACGTGAAGTGCGTCGAGTGCCTCTGGCTGCAGACCCTGCACGCGGAGGAGATGGCGGCGGCGATGTTCACCATGGCCGGGTACTCCCACCAGGCGACGGTCCGCGGCGAGCAGTTGCTGGTGGCCCTGTTCAGCCTGGACCCGGCGGGTGTCCCCCAGCCCGCGAACGGCGCGGCGGAGTCGCTGATGGAGACCGGCTGGACGTCCTGACCCGGGCGCGGCCCGGCACCCTGCGCGCCCCCGGCGGTGCACCGGCGTACGGCCGGGCGCGGCAGGCCGGTCCAAATCAATGACGCTCGTGATCTGGTGCACAAGCTCACCCCCGTGTTGAATTGCCGCCACAGCAGCCCCGGCTGCTGACAGTCCGGCTTGTCTGGATGGCGCACACAAGGAGGTGGCGTTGTCGGAGCACGGAAGGGCCCTGGGGGGCTGGGACAGAGGGGGACGGGCTCCGCAGGAGCCGGGGGGCACCGTGTGGCGGCTGCGCTCAAGGGCCTGCTGGCAGGAGGCCGCGGAACTGTTGCGCCCGGCCGCCGAGCACGATCCCACCGTGGCCCTCGAAATGGCCGAACTCCTCATCGAGCAGTGCATGTTCACCGCCGCGCACTGGCAGCAGGCCGAGCAGGCCCTGCGGCTGGCCGAGGCGGGTGTGGCCACCGCGGAGCAGCGCGCGGCGGCCTCCTGCGCGCGGGGGTTCCTCGCGTACGTGGCCAGTGTGCTGGGCCCGCGGGACCGGCTGGACGAGGCGCAGGCCGCGTTGGGCCGGACGTCCGCCCTGCTGCCGCCGGACGCCCCCGGGCGTCCGTTACTGGACTTCCGCCGGGGGCTGGTGGCGGAGAACCTGCTGCGCGACCCGACGGCGGCCTGGATCGCCTACCGCCGGGCGCACGACGGCGCGCGGGCCCACGGTGACGAGCTGCTGACCTCGTACACCTGGCGGCACCTGGCCGCGCTGGCCCTGGCGGGCGGGGACACCTCGCGCGCCCGGGAGGGGTTCGCCGCCTCGCTGGAGCTGCGCGAGCAGCTCGGCTTCACGGTCGGGGTGGCGCCGGCGCTGGCCGCGCTGGCCGAGGTGTCGGAGCCCGCCGAGGCGGCCCGGCTGCGGGCGGAGGCGGCACGCCTGGTCCAGGCGCTCGGGGGCGTACCGGTGTGGCTCGCGCGCCAGCTGAGCGCGGTGCCCGCGCCGGGTGCTCCCCCGGACGGCCGTATCGGGCAGGAAGCGGGGGATGCCATCAGCTAAGGTGAGCCTAACCTGGCCGGGGGGAGCAGCGCCCCGGCCGGGTCAGCCTTGCCGTTCCCGGGCTCCCCCGAGCTCCGGTCGACCCGATAGGGCCCGCCCATGACCGTGAGCAGCATCGAGCCGTGCCCGTCACCGCCCGCCGGACCCGACCGGGCCGTACCGGACCACGCCGCCGCGCCGTGCACGGTCGCCCACGCCAGGCTGGGCCAGGCGTTCCCGGCCCTGCGGGTGCACCACGGGCCGCCCCGGACCGGCGACGGCTGGGTGAGCGGCGCGCAGCTGCTGCACGACCCGCAGGGGCTGCGCGAGCTGATCGACTTCGACGCGCGCGACGGCCTGGACCGCTACGGCACCGCCCTGCGCCCGGACGTCGCGGCGGGGTTCTGCCTGCACCGCTACAGCTGGCCGGTCGGACTGCTGTTCACCCTGCCCTGGCTGCTGGAGCGCCGGGTGCCGCTGCTGCCGGCCGAGGCACTCTCGCTGCGGCGCGCCACCGGGGAGCTGACCGCGGAGCCGGGCGCGTTCTTCTGCCTGCCGCAGGATCCGGCGGCAGGCCTGCCCGGCGCGCTGGTGGTCCCGGACGAGGCGGCGCTGCGGGAGCGCCTGCTGGCGGCGCTGACCGAGCACTTCACCCCCGTCCTGGCGGTGTTCCGCCCGGAGGTGCGGCGGGGCCCGCGCACGCTCTGGGCCTGCGTGACGGACGCCGTGGTGGAGGGCCTGTGGCAGGTGTCCGCGCTGCTCGGCGAGGAGGAGCGCGCGGTGGGCGCGCTCCGCGCGCTGCTGCCGGAGCACGCCGGAGCGCGGACGGCGCCCCTGCTCGCGGGGACGGGCTTCGGGTTCGAGGAGCGCGACGGGTCGGCCCCGGTCCGGACCCGGACCCGGGCCGGCTGCTGCCTGCTCTACACCGTCCGCCCGGCGGATTCGTGCACGGGCTGCCCCCGGGTCGCACGAGGTTGACGTCCGGAACCGGCCCGAGGGGCGGAATTCCGGGAAATACCGCACTTCATTAATAATACGATGCTGTTTATTTCCCGTCAGAAATCCCCCTCCTCAGCGCATTGACAGCAAATCAGCCGTACCGCACCCCGCAATCCGCGATGATGGTCCCCGCCGTCACTACGCAGGAAAGCGAGGCTGGTTCAGGCGATGAAACTGTCCGACATACCACTGGGCTGGGCCGTCAGCGGCGTGGCAGCGCTCGTGATCAGCGCTGTGCTGGTGGCTTTCGCTCGCAGCAGGGGCTCCGCCGGCACGGTCGGCGGCGATTCCTGGGAGCGTTCCGAGGAGCGGCGGCGACGCAAGGAATCGCTCTACGGCGCCGCCTCCTACACCCTGCTGTTCTGCTGCGCCGCCGTCGCGGCGGCGCTCTCCTTCCACGGCCTGGTCGGCTTCGGCGTGCAGAACCTCAACCTCTCCGGGGGCTGGGAGTACCTGGTGCCGTTCGGCCTGGACGGCGCGGCGATGTTCTGCTCGGTGCTGGCGGTGCGCGAGGCCAGCCACGGCGACGCCGCACTCGGCTCGCGACTGCTGGTCTGGCTGTTCGCGGGCGCGTCCGCCTGGTTCAACTGGGTGCACGCCCCGCGCGGCTTCGGGCACGCCGGCGCCCCGCAGTTCTTCGCGGGGATGTCGCTCTCGGCGGCCGTGCTCTTCGACCGGGCCCTGAAGCAGACCCGGGTGGCAGCCCTGCGCGAGCAGGGCCTGGTGCCCCGTCCGCTGCCGCAGATCCGGATCGTCCGCTGGCTGCGGGCCCCGCGCGAGACGTACGCGGCCTGGTCGCTGATGCTGCTGGAGGGGGTGCGCAGCCTGGACGAGGCGGTCGAGGAAGTCCGGGACGACAAGCGGGAGGCGGCCGCCAACCGGGAGCGGCAGCGACTGGCCAGCCGGCGCGAGCGCGCCGAGATCAGGGCCATCAACCGGACGCACAGCGTCTGGCGCCCGCGCGGCGCGGCCCGGCAGTTGGAGTCCGGGTCCGGATCGGAGTCCGCGATAGCGGGGCCGGAGGCGGTGCCGGGCCCGCCGGCGCTGCCGGACGGGCCGGCGGACGGACGGCCCGGCCCGGCGGCGGACGGCACCGTGCTCCAGCCGGGCCTGCCGGTGCGGCCCGGCCGGCGGACCATCGACCTCACCGCCGACGAGGACACCGTGACCCTGCCCCGGCTCGACTCGCTGGAGCAGAAGCTCAAGGACCTTGAGCAGCAGTTCGGCTGACGGTGCCACCTGGCCGGGGCCGGCCACGTCGCCGCCGTCGGCCGGCCGGGTACGGCGGCCTGGCCGGCCGGGCGCGGATCGAGGCGCGTCCGGGCCGGCGAGGCCGACCGACCGGCCGACGGCGGATCAGGCCGCGTCCGGGCCCGCCGCGCAGAGCTCGAACCACATCCGCTTGCCGGTGCCCCGGGGCTCCACGCCCCAGGCGTCCGACAGGGCCTCGACCAGCATCAGACCGCGGCCGGAGGAGGCCTGCTCCCCCGGCGTGCGGCGGGTCGGCCAGAGGTCCGACTCGTCCTCCACCTCGACCCGCAGCCGGGCCCGGTCGGTGTCCGACTCCCGGTAGAGCCGGGCGGTGAACATCGCGTCCCGGTCGGTGTGCCGGATGGCGTTGGTGACCAGCTCGGAGGCGAGCAGCTCGGCGGTGTCCACCAGGTCGGCGACGCCCCAGCGCCGCAGGGCGTCGCGCAGTTCGGCGCGCACCTCGGCGATCCGGGCCAGGTCCGCCTGGCCGATCCGGCGGCGCAGCTGCTGGGCCGCCAGCCCGCCCTCCGGGCCGTCCCAGCGCAGCAGCAGCAGCGCTATGTCGTCCTCGCGCTCGCTGGAGTCGGCGGACTGCGAGGCGACCCGGTCGGCGAGGTCCTCCAGCGGGTCCCGGGCCGACTCGCCACGGGCCGGGACCTCGCCCGACAGCACGTGGCAGAGCCGGGCGAACCCGGTGTCCAGGTCCATCGTGCGGGACTCCACCAGGCCGTCCGTGCAGAGCAGCACCGTCTCGCCCGGGTCGAGGCTGAAGCGGGTGACCCGGTACTCCTCGTCCGGCGCGATCCCGAGCGGCAGCCCGCCCGCGACCGGCTGGACGGCGGTCGAGCCGTCGGCCCGCCGGACCACCGGGTCCAGGTGGCCGGCCCGCACCGCGTAGACCACGCCGTAGTCGACGTTCACCTCGGCATAGGTGCAGGTCGCGAAGTGGTCGGTGTCCAGGTCCGCGAGGAAGCGTGAGGCCCGGGCCATCACGGCGGCCGGCGGGTGGCCCTCGGCCGCGTAGGCCCGCAGCGCGATCCGCAGCTGCCCCATGATCCCGGCGGCGTGCACGTCGTGGCCCTGGACGTCGCCGATCACCAGGCCGACGTGCCCGCCGGGCAGCGGCACCACGTCGTACCAGTCGCCGCCGATCTGCAGGCCCGAACCGGCCGCCAGGTAGCGCACCGCGGTGGAGACCCCGGGGATCGACGGGACGGTCCGCGGCAGCATCACCCGCTGCAGGCCCGCCGCCAGCTCGTGCTCGGCGTCGTGCAGACGGGCCCTGGCCAGCGACTGGGCGACCAGACCGCCCAGGGTCGAGAGCAGGGTGCGCTCGTCCGCGTCCAGCTCCCGGTCGTCGTCGAAGCTGACCAGGCAAACACCGATCGCGCGGCCGCTGGCCACCAGCGGCAGGAACGCCCAGGCGCAGCGGCTGCTGCCGCTGACCGGGCCCCAGGTCTCGGGGTAGCGCTCGCGGTACTCCTCGCGGCTGGCGATGAAGACCGGCGCGCGCAGCCGGATCGCCTCGGCGGCGGGGTGCCCGGCGGGCAGCAGCGAGCGGTCGTAGACGGCCATCTCGTCGGGGCGGTAGCCGCTGGCGCCGAGGATCTGCACCCGGCCGGCCTCCTGGGCGGCCAGCACCAGGCCGTCCGGCGGCAGGCCCGGCAGCGGCAGTTCGGTGAAGACCCGGGCGACGTCCCGGACGGTGACCGCCTCGGACAGCGCCCGGGCGGCCTCCTTGATGAACCGCGAGCGCTCCTCGCGCAGCAGCGCCATCCGGTCGGCCCGGTCGCGCTTGTGCAGCTCGACGGTGGCGTCCCAGACGAAGCCGACCATCCGCGAGGCCCGGCCGAAGGCGTCGGCCAGCACCCGGCCGCGGAACCGGACGGCGCGCATGCTGCCGTTCGGGCCGACCGTGCGGTAGTAGGCGCCGCACTGGCCCAGCTCGGCGACGGCCCGCTCGACCCGGCGGCGCACCACGGGCGCGTCCTCGGGGTGCAGCAGGCTCAGAAAGGAGGCCGAGGTGCTGTCGAACCGGCCCTTCTCCACGCCGATGATCGCGCAGGCCCGGTGGTCGCCCTCCAGGACGTCCCGGCGGATGTCCCAGTCGAAGGAGCCGATGCCGTTGGCCGCCATCGCCGGCTCCAGCCAGTCCGGGGTGGAGTCCCCGGAGGCGCTGGGCAGGCCGGCGGACACCATCGGCGCGAGCCGGCCCGGCGCGCTGCGCAGGGCATGCCTGCGGACCGCCTGGGCGGGCGGGCGTCCGCGACCGGACCCGGCCGCGGACGGAGCGGGGGGAAGCCCCGGCCCCTGTGGCTCGGGCTCTGTGGCCATGCTGCTCCTGCCGCTGCCATGCCGTCCCGTCCGGACGGGCCGCATGACCGTGTGGTGGTGGTCGTACTGAAGGAGGTGGCCCGGGCGGACGGCGGACGGTCGAGGTTCGATCTCCCCGCCGGGTGCCGTACCCGGGCACACGTTCCCACTATCCTGTCTAATGTTCGGCAGAGCGGCAATGCCGACGGCCCGGGAATATTTCGTTCGACAGCGAACGGCATCGAATGGCCGGGGGTGTACGGAGGCTCCCGGAACTGCCCGAACAGCCGAAACGGCCGCCCGCCCCTGGGCGCGCCCGAACCGCTCAGGAATATGCCAACTCGAACCAGGTGACCTTGCCGTCGCCGCGCAGCTGCACGCCCCAGTCGTCGGCGAGCGCCTCGACGAGCAGCAGCCCGCGGCCGGAGGTGGCGTACTCGGCGACCGGCTCCCGGCGGCGGGGCAGCCGGGCGGTGCCGTCCTGGACCTCGATCCGCAGCCGCAGGTCCGCGGTGAGCACGGCGTCGAACACCGCGCCCTGCCCCGTGTGCAGCAGCGCGTTGGTGACCAGCTCCGAGGTCAGCAGTTCGGCGGTGTCCGCGAGCTCGGGAACGCCCCACTGGTCGAGCGCGGCCCGCAGCCGGCGGCGCACGGCGCCCACCGCGACCAGGTCGGCCGCGTCCAGCGCCAGGTGCAGCCGGCGGTGCAGGGCGCAGCCGGGCGCCGGCACCCCCTGCTCGGCCGGCCTGGCCGGCTGCGCGCGCCCGCCCGGTCCGCCGCCGGGGGCCACGTACCCGAGGGCTTCACCGGGGCCCTGCCACGACCCCGAACCGGTCCGCTGTCGCGGAAATCGCGCCTGACCGTCCATCACCACACGCCCCCGCCTTCGTCGAACGCCCGCACCGGATCCCCCGCCGGGCGGGCCGCCCTGGTTGCCGACACTCATCCTCATGCCCAGCTGAGGCGCTTTGCAACAGTGTGCGTCCGATCACATGGGGTGAAAGGGGCTCGAACGGGTTGCCGTGATCCAACCACCGGCCTCGGACAGGTTTGCGACGCGGACGAGCCCCCGGAGCCCCCTCGCAGGCGCTGCCCGGCGGCTGCGGACGACCGTCGGCACCCTTGGCCGGGCAGGCGCCCACTACGGCAAACGAGTGCCGGCCGGGCCCGTCCAGGGCGGACCGGGCGGACCCCTTCGGCGCGGCGCCGGTGCCCCCGGGCGCCGGGCGGGCAACGCTGGTAGCGCAAGGCCCGGCCGGGCCGGCGGCCCGGGCGCCGCCGGACGGACGGACCGGAACGCCGGGCGGACCGCGACGCCGGGCGGACCGGACCGCGACGCCGGGCGGACCGGAACGCGATGCCGGGCGGACATCGACACCGGGCGAACCGCCCACGGGGCGGACCGGCCGGGCCCGGGCCGGCGCCCGCTCCGGGCGAGGCTGGACAGGGCGGCCCCGGCCGGGTTCAATGACAGGGAGAAGTTTGAACGTCGTTCTAACTTCGCCGGACGGGACCTGGCACCGCCACCGGTGCCCGGCCACCCCCGGCCCGGCACCGCCCGGCGGACCGGCCGGGCAGCGGACCGGCCACCCGCCCGACCACCCGCCCGACCACCCGCCCCACCCAGAGACACCGACCACCACCCCGGCACGCCGGCGACCGCGAGCGAGGAACCGTGCGACTGACCCCCACCGAGCGGGACCGGCTGCTGATCTTCACAGCGGCCGAACTGGCCCGCGCCCGCCGCGCCAGGGGTGTACGCCTCAACGTCCCCGAGGCGCACGCCCTGATCGCGGACACCGTCTGCGAGGCCGCCCGGGACGGCCGCCGGCTCGCCGAGGCGATCGAGGCCGGCCGCAGCGTCCTCACCGCCGACGACGTGCTGCCCGGCGTCCCCGACGTGGTCACCGTGATCCAGGTGGAGGCGGTCTTCGAGGACGGCACCCGCCTCGCCGTCGTCAACGACCCCTTCAAGGGCGGCGGCTCGCTCGGCGACGACGCCCCCGGCGGCGCGCTGATCGGGTCCGGCGAGGGCTACGACCCGGTCGAGGAGACGGTCGTGCTGCCCGTCCACAACACCTCCGCCGTACCGATCTCGGTCACCTCGCACTTCCACTTCTTCGAGGCCAACCCCCGCCTCGCCTTCGACCGGGCCGCCGCCTACGGCACCCACCTGGCCGTCCCGGCCGGCTCCTCGGTGCGCTTCGACCCGGGCGCCACCGTCGAGGTCGGCCTGGTGCCGGTCGGCGGCGCGCGGGTCGCGATCGGCTTCGCCGGCCTGGTCGACGGTCCGCTGGACGCGCCCGGCGCCAAGGAGGCCGCCCTGGCCAAGGCCCGCGCGACCGGGTACCTGACCAACTTCGACGACACGGAGGTCGAGTCGTGACCGCCATCACCCCGCACGACTACATCGCGGTGCACGGCCCGCGGGCCGGCGACCGGATCAGGCTCGGCGACAGCGGCCTGATCGTCCGGGTGGAGTCCGACTCGCAGGAGCCCGGCGAGGAGTTCCTGGCCGGCTTCGGCAAGACCGCGCGCGACGGCCTGCACCTCAAGGCCGCCGCCGTCCGCGACACCTGCGACGTGGTGATCAGCAACGTCCTGGTGATCGACGCCGTCCAGGGCATCCGGAAGACCTCGATCGGCCTGATCGACGGCCGGATCGCCTCGATCGGCCGGGCCGGCAACCCCGACACCCTGGACGGTGTCGACGTGGTCGTCGGCACCGGCACCACCATCGTCTCCGGCGAGGGCATGATCGCCACCGCCGGCGCCATCGACACCCACGTCCACCTGCTGTCGCCGCGGATCATGGAGGCCTCGCTGGCCTCCGGCGTCACCACCATCATCGGCCAGGAGTTCGGCCCGGTCTGGGGCGTCGGGGTGAACTCCCCCTGGGCGCTGCGGCACGCCTTCAACGCCTTCGACGCCTGGCCGGTCAACATCGGCTTCCTCGGCCGGGGCTCCTCCTCCGACCCGGCGCCGCTGGTCGAGGCGCTCGCCGAGGGCGGGGCGTCCGGCTTCAAGGTGCACGAGGACATGGGCGCCCACACCCGGGCCCTGGACACCGCGCTGCGGGTCGCCGAGGAGTACGACGTCCAGGTCGCCCTGCACACCGACGGCCTCAACGAGTGCCTCTCGGTCGAGGACACCCTCGCCGTGCTGGAGGGCCGCACCATCCACGCCTTCCACATCGAGGGCTGCGGCGGCGGGCACGTGCCCAACGTGCTGAAGATGGCCGGCGTCCCCAACGTCATCGGCTCCTCCACCAACCCCACCCTGCCCTTCGGCCGGGACGCGCTGGGCGAGCACTTCGGGATGATCGTCTCCGCCCACGACCTCAAGGTCGACCTGCCCGGCGACGCCGCGATGGCCCGCGACCGGATCCGCGCGGGCACGATGGGCGCCGAGGACGTCCTGCACGACCTCGGCGTCATCGGCATCACCTCCTCCGACGCCCAGGGCATGGGCCGCGCCGGCGAGACCGTACGCCGCACCTTCGCCATGGCCGGCAAGATGAAGGCCGAACTCGGCCCCCTGGACGGTGCCGGCTCCTACGGCACCGCCGAGGGCGGGGACGACAACGAGCGGGTCCTGCGCTACATCGCCAAGCTCACCATCAACCCCGCCATCGCCCACGGCCTCGCCCACGAGGTCGGCTCGATCGAGGTCGGCAAGCTCGCCGACATCGTCCTCTGGCGCCCCGACCACTTCGGCGCCAAGCCCCAGCTCGTCCTCAAGTCCGGGTTCCCCGCCTACGGCGTCACCGGCGATCCCAACGCCTCCACCGACCGCTGCGAACCCCTCGTCCTGGGACCGCAGTTCGGCGCCCACGGCGCGACCGCCGCCGACCTCTCGGTCGCCTTCGTCGCCCAGGCCGCGGCCGACGGCGCCTACCTCGGCAAGGCCGCCGACGCCATGCCCACCCGGCGCCGCCGCGTCGGCGTCCGCGGCACCCGCGGCATCGGGCCGCGCGACATGGTGCGCAACGCCCGCCTCGGCAACGTCCAGGTCGCCGAGACCGGCCTGGTCTCGCTGGACGGCTCCCCCATCCGCTCCGAACCCGCCGACAGCGTCTCGCTCAGCCGCCTGTACTTCCTGTAGACCCCTGTCTCCCGGATCTCCTGCGGACCCCGGCCTCCCGGTTCTCCTGCAGACCCCGGCCTCCCGCAAGCCGGCTCCGAGCCGGCACCGCCGACCCCGGCGGCCCGTCCCCGGGCCGCCGCGACCCTCCCCCACCGCTTAGGACTTCACCCTCATGACCACTCCCGCCTCGCTCGGCTACCGGATGCCCGCGGAATGGGCCCCGCACGACCGCACCTGGATGGCCTTCCCCACCGCCAACCAGACCTTCGACAGCGCCGAGCACCTGCACGCCGCCCGCCTCGCCTGGGCCGAGGTCGCCAACACCATCGTCCGCTACGAGCCGGTGACGCTGATCGTCAACACCGGCGAGAGCGAGGACGCGCGGAAGTACGTCTCCGAGCAGGTCGAGCTGGTCGAACGTCCGCTGGACGACGCCTGGATGCGCGACATCGGCCCCACCTTCCTCACCGACGGCAAGGGCGGGATCGCCGCCACCGACTGGGTGTTCAACGGCTGGGGCGCGCAGTCCTGGGCCAGCTGGGACAAGGACCAGCACATCGCCGAGGCCATCACCGGCCTGACCGGCGTGCAGCGCTTCGCCTCCCGCCTGATCAACGAGGGCGGCGGCATCCACGTCGACGGCGAGGGCACCGTCCTGGTCACCGAGACCGTGCAGCTCGGCGAGGGCCGCAACTCCGACTGGACCAAGGAGGAGGTGGAGGCCGAGCTGCACGCGCAGCTGGGCACCACCAAGGCCGTCTGGCTGCCGCGCGGACTCACCCGCGACTACGACGAGTTCGGCACCCGCGGCCACATCGACATCGTGGCCTCGTTCGTCCGCCCCGGCGTCGTGGTGGCCCACGTGCAGCCCGACCCCGCCCACCCGGACCACGAGGTCTGCAAGGAGCTGGTGACGATCCTGCGCACCTCCACCGACGCCGCCGGCCGCCCGCTCAAGGTCATCGAACTTCCCGCCCCCACCGTCCTGCTGGACGAGGACGGCGAGCCGGTCGACTACTCCTACATCAACCACTACGTCGCCAACGGCGCCGTCGTGCTCTGCGCCTTCGGCGACCCCCGCGACCAGGAGGCCGCCGACATCCTGGCCGAGGCCTACCCCGGCCGCACCGTGGAACTCGTCGACGCCCGCGAGATCTTCGCCAACGGCGGCGGCATCCACTGCATCACGCAGCAGCAGCCCAAGGCCTGATGCCTCCTCAGGCCGGTTGGCCGACGTGGGAGTTCGCCGCCTTGCGACCCGTGAGAACGTGACAGCCGAAGCGACCCAGCAGGTGCTGTCGAAGATCGTCTCCCGTTCCGCTCCCATTTGATCTTGAATCGAGCCGGAGCCGAGCCGCCGGGCACTTCCCTGAAGTGCCCGGGTACGGCTCGGCTCCGGCCGTTCGCGTTCGAGGGGCCCTGGTGAGGCTCCCCACCACTCACCACCGGCGAGATTCCCGACCGGCCGTCACGTGCCGCGCTGTCCTGCCACCTCGGGCGCGCATCGCATCCACGGCGGCCGCAACGCCTCCACGGCGGCCGGACGGGCTTCGACGTGTGGTGAACTCCCTTGCGCACCCGGGGGGACGCCCCGCTGCGAGGTCCCCGTCAGCAGGCGGAACCGCCCGTCCGCAGGCAGCGCGGCACAGGGCCTGCCGACCGAACCGAAGCGGGGCGAAGGGCACTCGGGGCGGCGTGGCAGGTCGGCGGCGGAGGCCCGGGTCAGAGGTCGGTTTCAGCAAGGCTCGGTCACGGCTCGGCAACTCGCCCGTCCGGGCGGCCGGTCGGGCGATACCGTCCCCCTCGCCCACCACCCGCCTCAAGGGGGATCATGCAGACCCGCACCACCACCCTCACCAGCCTCACCATCACCGCCGTACTCGCCCTGGGCGCGACCGCTTGTGCGAGCGGTGCACCGGCGGCCCCCGTGGCCGAGCCCGCGCCCGTCACACCGGCGGTCACCAGAACGCCCGCAGCGGCACCATCGGCGGCAGCGCCGCAGACCCCCGGCGCACCCGCGCCCGTTCCCGGCGGCATCCCGCCCACTCCGGACGCGGCCACCACCGCGAAGTACATCGCCGCACTGACCGCGATCGACCCTGAGATCGTCGACAACAAACCGGACCGCGCCGTCAGTCGCGGCCGTGACCAGTGCACCTCGATCGGCACCTGGCCCAACGACCGCCAGCGGCTGCTCGACCTCACCGAGCAGCGCTTCACCTCCTCGAAGCACCCGGACGGTTTCGGGGCCGCCAAGACGTCGCGCATCCTGGACGTCGTCCACGCCAGCCTCTGCCCGACGTACTGACCTCGCCACGGCACCGCGCCCCTCGGCCGGACCGGGGCGCAGCGCCTCCGGTCCGGCCGAGGGAAACCCGCAGACGGCCGGACAACGGCCGGCGAGTCTCTTCGGCGGCCAAGAATTCTTGGACCGACCAGTCGTCATATTCGGTTGACCCGAGCACGAATGGACCGATCAGTCTTCATATTGCTCCGTCCGGCCCGGGGCATGAACAGACCGACTGGTCGTCATATTCGGCCGACCCCGGCCCATGTGGACCGACCGGTCGTCATATTCAGCCAGCTCGCGCATGAATAGACCGATCGGTCTACATATGTGTCCCCGCCCCGAGCCCACCCCGCCCCCCAGCCCGCGTCCGGGACCGCACCCGGCGCACCCGCACCCGCACCCGCACCCGCACCCGCACCCGCAGAACGCCGCCAGGACAGCCCTCCGCACCCCGACGACCACACCAGGGGACCCTCATGCCCATCCAGGCCAGCGCCACCCACGCCAGCACCACCCGGCCCGGCACCCTCCGTACGCTCACCCTCCGTACGCTCACCCTCCGCGCTCTCACCCTCCCGACGGTCACCGTCCTGCTGTCGGTGGCGGCGGCGGCCTGCTCGTCGGCCCCGCCCGCCGCGGCGCCGCCCGCGCCGGTGGCCGTGAACAGCCTGGCCGGCTCCGCCTCCGGCACCAGTAGACCCTTGGCGGCACTGGACGCCGCCGCCGTGACCCAGCAACTGATCAGGGTGATCCCCAGCGTGAAGCTGACCGTCACCTACGACGGCACCACCGACCCCAACGGCAAGCTCGGACGGCCCCACCAGTACGTCAGCAAGAGCGCGTTCGACGACACCCGGGTCAGTGGCCTCCCGAAGGCCAAGGAGGACGAGTCGCGTGGTCGCCGCGACTCCATCTCCTACGGCGGCACCGTCGAGATCTTCGCCACGCCCGAGGACGCGCGGGCCTGGGCCGACTACATCGACCAGGGGCAGCAGGCGATGGGCTCACTGCTGACACCCGACTACATCTTCCGCAACGGGACGGTGGTGGTGCGGGTGTCGCACCTCCTGACGACCGAGCAGGCGTCCGCGTACGGGCGCGCGATCGCCTGAGCCGGTCGTGCGCAGGGCAAGGGGCATCGCGGCCCTGCGCACAACCCGGCCGGGAGGGTCAGGGGTTGAGCGCCGTCCAGGTCCAGGCGCCGCCGACCCGGACGTACAGGCGCTTGTTGACACTGTCCACCGCGAGGGTCCCGTCGGCCGGCGGACGGGTGAAGGACGCGTCGGTGACGGGGCCGGCGACCAGGCGCAGCGGCGGGTTCGGCTGGTGCTTGGTGGGAATGGTGCCGCCCTGCTGGCTGCCGCTGTTGCCGTAGCTGTTCTCCACCCGGAAATCGCCGGCGCTGGAGCTCTCGTAGTAGATGTGGCTGCCGGTGGGGTTGGTCATGTAGGCGCCGACCACATTGCGCAGGACGGCGGTCGTGCCGGGCCCCGCATACAGGTCGACACCTGAATTGATCGTCGCCGTCGTGCGGTTGGCGATCAGGACGTTCTCCAGGGCGCTGCTCATGGCGGCCCAGGCGATGATGTTCTGCGGGGTGGTCCAGCCGGCCGCGAAACCGCCCGCGAAGGCGTAGACGTTGGTGGCGTAGACGTGCTTGCAGGAGGCGTCGGTCTTCAGGTGCGGGCCGCCCTGCATCTGGGAGGTCTCGAACTTGCAGTCGGTGATGTAGATGCCGTTGGGGTTGTTGCCCGCCACCGGCCCCTGGGTGACCCAGAGCGCGCCGGTGCCGAAGGCCTCGAAGCGGCAGCCGACGAAGTGGATCTGGTTGACGTTGTCGGTGCTGGAACCCCAGCCGCCGGCGGCCGAGTTGTTGCGCAGCCAGACGTTGGGCTGGGTGGTGCTGCCGGCCGGGCCGGTGCAGGACTCGACGACCAGGTTGTAGAAGCGGGAGTCCCAGAACTCCACGCCGTCGATGCACAGGTCGTCGTTGCTCGACATGTAGAGGTCGCGGAAGTAGCAGTTGTCGTTGTAGTAGAGCTCCAGCAGCAGGCCGGTGCGGTGGTTGCCGTTGAAGCCGAGGTCCTCGATCGCGCAGTAGCGCCGGTGCGAGGCCCCGCTCGGGTCGGGGCCCGTCCCGGACATCCGCAGCAGGATGCCGTTGCCGCCCTTGACCAGCGTCGCGGCCTTGCTGCTCGCGCCGACCAGCCGGACCCCGTTGCCGCCGACGGTCAGCGCCGGACTGCCGCCGGACGGCGTCACCAGGTACTTCCCGCCGGGGAAGTAGACCGTGCCGCCACCGGCCGTCGCGGCGGCGGTTATAGCCGCCTGGACCGCGGCCGTGTCGTCGGTCGAGCCGTTGCCGACCGCGCCGTACTGCTTCACGTCGAACCAGTCCGGCGAGCCGGTGGCCGCCGAGGCCGGCTGCGTCCCCGCTGCCATCGCGACGCCTGTCAGCCCCGCGACGGCGCCGGCGAGCAGGGCCCGCCGCCGTGTGCTGTCCCCCGAGGTCCCCGATGTGATCACTGCTGTTCCTCCCGTTGCCGTGCGGCCTCGTGGCGTGGCTGCCACTCGGCTCGCGACAAGATCGCAGCGTCGGTGAACGGCCGTCAAGCCGCTTTCTCCGCTTCAGCGATGAGGTCACCAGGAGCGGACCGGCCCTTGCCGGCCCGTCCCGGCGCGGAGGCCGGGCCGGGCCGGGACGGGACGCCCGGTCCCGATCGTGGGAGGGCGGGCACCGGTCGTGGAGGCCCCGCGCCGGCCGACCCGTCCCGGGTGATGCCTTGCGCGGGCGGGCGCGGGGGCTGTTGCATGGGCCCATGCCGAGTGATCGCGTGCTCCATCTGCTGGGTTCCGCCGCGGAGCCGGTGCTGGGCGTCCGGGTGGCGGTCGGGCAGGCCCGGGCGCGGGGCTGGGACGTCTGCCTGGGTCTCACCCCGACCGCCGCCGACTGGCTGCGCGACGATCTCGACGGGCTGGCGGAGCTGACCGGTCACCCGGTGAAGAGCCGCTTCCGGCGCCCGGGGGACCCTGAGACCTGGCCGGCCGCCGATGCCGTGCTGGTCGCCCCGGCGACCTTCAACACCCTGAACCGCTGGGCCCTGGGGATCACCGACAACTGGGTGGTCGGCCACGCGGCGGAGGCGATCGGCACGGGTGTGCCGCTGGTCGCGGTGCCGCGCGTGAACAGCGCGCTGGCCGCACATCCGCAGTTCGGCCGGAGCCTGGCGACCCTGCGGGCGGCCGGGGTCGACGTACTCACCAACGCGGACGGACTCCCGGCGGACGGACTACCGGCGGACGGGCTCCCGGCGGACGGGCTCCCGGTGGACGGCCTCGCTCCGGCGCCGTCCGGGGCGGGGAACGCCGGCTTCCCGTGGGCGGCGGCCCTCGCCGCCGTGGAGCGCGCCGTGGCGCCGGGCCGGCGGGGAAACGGCTGACCGGCCGGCGCGGACGGGGGAACAGCGCCGGGCACCGAAAGGGACGGCGGGGACGGGGGAACAGCGCCGGGCACCGAAAGGGACGGCGGGGAAGGCACGGAAGGGCGGGTCGGGACGGGCGGGGCGTGGTCCGGAGGGGGCCCGGGTCAGGGGTGCTGGTCCTCGGGGCCGGCGAACAGGCCGCTCTCCCGCGCGGCGGTCTCGGTGTCGGGCTCGGGCAGGGCGCTGCGGTCACCCCTGGCGGCGGACGTGCAGAGTGCGAAGACCGCCACCACGCTGGCGGCGCCCAGGAGGATGGCGGCGGCGGTGAGGATGCGGAGCCAGGTCACGGTTGGCCTCTCGGGGACGAGTGCGGGTTCCGTGGCAGGTATCGGCGCATCCTCGGGGGGAGGCGAGCCGGAGCCGGGTGAACCGTCCCGGCCGCGCCGGGGGCTCACGACCGGCGTACTTGGGTCGTGAACGCACTCTCCGTGCCTACTTGTCGTACTTGCCCAGCAGATCGGTCGTCAGCCCGTGCGTACTGTGCATCGCGATCGAGCTGAACGAGGCGCGGGCGGCACGGGCCTGGGCGCTTCGCTCCTGTTCGGCAAGCAGGCCGTCGACGTTCTCGGTGCTGCCGGTCCGGCGGGCGGCCAGGTAGCCGGCCAGCCCGGCGGTCAGGGCGCCCAGGGCCGCAAGGAAAATGATCACAGTGAGCACGGCGTCCCCCTCGGGTTGTCCGTCACCCGTTGAGTACCCGCCGCACCGGCCCGCCGAACCGGGCGGCACGACCACCGCCCCGCGCCGGCACCCGCCCGACCCGGTCCGGCGGCCACGTATCGTGAGGGACCGACCCGGCCCCTCAGGAGGAGAGCAGCAGATGGCGGACCCCCGGCCGCGCCGCCCGGCACGCCCCCGTGAGGAGGTGTTCGCCGTCGCCCGGGCCGCGATCGCGGAGCACGGGCTCGCCCGGCTCACCATGGCGGGGCTCGGCAAGCAGCTCCAGATGAGCGCGGGGCACCTGCTCTACTACTTCGGCAGCAAGGACCAGCTGCTGCTGGAGACCCTGCGCTGGAGCGAGGAGCAGCTCGGCAGCCGGCGCCGCGCCGCGCTGGCCCGTACCGAGGACGACGTCTGGGACCGCCTCACGGCGTACACCGGGCTCTACCTGCCGGAAGGCCCCGGTGACCCGCGCTGGGTGCTCTGGGTGGAGGTCTGGGGGCGCTCCCCGGCCAGCGCGGAGATCCGCCAGGGCCAGTTGGAGATCGAGGCCCCCTGGCAGGCCGACCTGGTCGCCCTGATCGAGGAGGGCGCGGCCTCCGGCGTGTTCGCCCCCGGGCCGGCGAACGACCGGGCCGTGCAGCTCCGCGCGCTGCTGGACGGCTTCGCCGTACCGCTGGCGATCGGGCTGCCGGGCGTCCGGCGGGCCGAGGCCCTGGCCCAGACGTCGGCGGGCGCGGCCGCCCTGCTGGGCAGGCGCTGAGCGAGGGCGGCCGCCGGTGCCGGCGGCCGCCCTCGCCGTCAAGCCCTCGGAAGCCGGTCGTCAGCCGTCAGCTGCCGACCGTCGAGCCGCCCGTTGCACCGCCTACTCCGTCCAGACGGCCGCCGCCGTGCGATCGTCCGCGTAGCCCTTCGCCCGGACCTGCACCTGCCGCAGGAAGTCCACCGTGCCGGGCGGGTGCGGGTGGGCCCAGTGCGAGGCGAGGAAGTGCGCGACGGCCGGCTCCTCCGCGATCGGCCCGGCCAGCCCCGGGGTGCAGAGCAGCAGGATGTCGCCGGGGGTCGCCGGGACCAGGCGGAACCGGAACGGACGCGGGTCGGGCACCGGCGCCTCAGGGACGGAGGGCCGCCCGTCCGGGTGGTGCAGCAGCCGGGCCGCGTACGCGTCGATCCAGTGGCCGGAGCGCAGCAGGTAGAGCCCGCCCGGGCCGATCCCGAACGCCGCCCGGTACGAGGCCTCCGGGTCGAGCGAGATCAGCAGGCAGTGCAGCGAGCCGGGCTGGGCCGGGTCGGGGGCCTCGCCGTCCGGGGCGGAGGCTGCCGGGTCCTCCCGCTCCGGGAGGGGCGCGGCCGCCGGGCCGGCGACGGCGCGCAGCGGCGCGGACGCGCTGGTGGCCAGGCGCTGGAGGCCGTAGCGGAGCCGGTCCCGGGCACCGTCCCGGAGGTCGGCGGCGAGTTCGGCGCGGCTGCGGCCGATCGCGGCGGCCAGGTGGCGGCAGGCCTCGGCGGTGGCGGCGGTGATCTCCCGCGCCGGCGGCGCCGGGTGCCCGTCGACCCGGCCGAACCCGCCGAGCGCGGCCAGCAGCAGCCCGTCCGGACCGTCCCCGAACCGGGTCACCAGCAGCGAGTCCCGGCGCGGCTCGCCCCGGTACCGGGCCGAGTCGCCCCGGACGGACACCGCCCGCAGCGTCGACGCCCCGTACTGGGCGCCCTCCAACGCCGTGTCAGGGACGATCGGTCCCAGCTCCTGCGGATCGGCCGGCGGGACGGCGGTGGGCTCGGGACCGTACGTCGGCGGGCGCTCGCCGACGTGCGGCACGGGCGGGTCCGGCTCGGCGAACGCGGCGCGAGCCGACGAACGGCCGACGAGGGGCGGTGCGGCGTCGGGCTCGGGGACGGGAACGGGCTCCGGAACGGGGACGGGCTCCGGAACGGGAGCGGGCTCGGGGACGAGGACGGGCTCCGGAACGGGAGCTGCGTCGGGCGCGGGCACAGGCCCCGGCCCGGGTGCGGGCTCGGGATCAGGCACGGGATCAGGGAGCGCCCCGGCCACGGGGACGGCTGCGGGCTCCGGCTCCGGCTCGGGCTGGGGCGCGGGCGCGGGTTCGGGCCGGACGGGTCCCGCCGGGGTGCCGGTCGAGCGGTCCTCGGCCGGAGCGGTGGAGCCGGCGGCTGGTCCGGTTGCCCGGGCCGACGCGACGTCGGCCGCCCACCGAGGGGCAGGGAACCGGTGCGTCGCGTCGGCCTCGGCAGGAACGGGCCCGGGTGCCGCGGGAGCAGGTTCCCCATGGACGGGCCCGGATACGACGGGAGCGGGCTCCGCACGGACGGGCTCGGGTACCACGGGAGCAGGCTCGGGCCGCCGGACCGGGGCAGGCGTCGGGATCGGAGCCGGAGCTGGAGCTGGAACCGGGATCGGGGCAGGCCCAGGGGCGATGTCGGACTCCCGCTGGGCGCCGATCACGCCGACGGCGGTGTCGAACCAGTCGTCGAGGCTGTGGTCCTCCGGCCGGCCCGGCTTCGCCACCTCTCCCGTCCCCGCCGGCTGCTCCGCCGGTCTCCCCGTCGGCCCGGCCGTAGGCCTGTCCGCCGGATCGTCTGCCGGCCCGTCCCCCGGCCCGTCCGTCGGATTGTCCGTCGCCTTCGCCGCCCGGCGCAGCGCCGCCGCGCCGGGGCCCTCGCCGGCCGGGGGCCCCGACAGCACCTCGGGGGCAGCATCGCCCGAGCCGGCCGGCCCGTCCGCCGTCCCCGCTGCACGCCCGGGAGTCGCCTGCCCCGGCTCCGACCCGGTGCGCTGGGGGCCGATCATCCCGGCGGCCGTGGCGAACCAGTCGTCCACGCTGCCCTCCCCCGCCACGGCGCCCGGGGTGTCCGGGAGGGTGCCCGCCGGCCCCTCGTACACCGCGTCCCACCAGCCGTCCTCCGGCCGGTGCCGCGCGGTTGCGCCCTGGTTGGTCATCTGGCGGCTCCTGGTCCTGTTGCCGTCCCCCGGCGGGGCGCGGGGGCTCTGCCGAGCGGGTCGCCCCGGCCCGGGCCGAAGGCTGCGAGGTCCCCCGGCCGAGGCCCGGAGGCGTCCCGGACTCAACGTCATTCTCCCCGTGCGAACGGACGGTGTCCGGGTTTCGGGGACAACTCCGCACCGATCGGGGGATGTCAGGACGAGTGGGCGCAGCGGGCCGGCGACGGTCCGGGTGGGACGGGCTCGCGACGGTCCGGACAGGGCAGGCCGGCGACGGTCCGGACGAAGCGGGCCGGCGGGGCGGGCGGACCGTGCGGTATCCGATGCGTCCCGCTGTGCCGGAGTTGCCCGGGCGGTACCGATTCCGGGGCTGGTCGGACGGGGTGAGCCCGAAAGTGGGGACCCCGGAGGGGCATCGCTTCACTCGTTCGGCTGATTAATATGTGCGCATGACCGCGTCGGCGCCCAGAGCAGCTCGACCGGGGAGGGTCGCTGCGGCGGGCCGCCCGGTGGGCGCTCTGTGGTCGCTGCTGCTGGTGGGGCTGCTGACCATGCTTCCGTGCGCGGGCAACGCCCGGGCCGTGACCGCCGAGGCCGGCTCCCTGCTCGCCCCGCTCGCCGGGCCGACCGGTCCCGGGCACGGCGGGGCGGACGCATCCGGCGACCCGGCCCGCACCGGCACCGGTACCGCTGCCCCGGCCTTGGACACCACGCCGGACACCGCACCCGTCACCTCGCGGGACGCCGCACCGGACCCGACCCGCCGGCCGGCGCTCCGCGCCTCGTACGGCGGTCACGGCGGTCACGGCAGTACCGGCCAGGCTCCGACGCGGCACGACGCCGGCCGACCCGGCGCGGACGGACCGGACCACGCCCTCTGCTCGGCCGTCGACGGCCTCCCGCACGGCGGCAACGGCTGCTCCCGGCACCCGTTCTGCGCGCAGGACTCCCAACTGCCGAACGCTCCCCCGCAGCCCGTACCGGCCGCACTGCCCAGGCTGGTCACCCTCGGCGCCCTGCCGCCGAGCCTGCCGGTGAGCGCCCCGGCGGCGCACCACCTCGCCCCCGACCTGCACGAACTGCAGATCCAGCGGTCCTGAGCGGAACCCACCGCCGGCCCCGCCCGCACTGACGGGAGGGCCCGACGGCTCCGCGCCTTCTGCCATCTCTCATGCCGCCGTGCCCGAAGCGCACGGCGGGGACAAGGACATCTCCGATGGGTTCCGCCTCCAAGCAGTCCAGCAAGTCGAACAAGCCGTCCGGCAAGCAGGCCGGTCTCGACCGCCGCGCCCGGATCGCCGAGCTCCGCGCCGAGGAGCAGCGCCGTGACCGCCGCAACAAGCTGATCGCCGGCGGCGTGGCGGGGGCGCTGGTGATCGGCGCGATAGCCACCGGCACCTGGATCGTGGTCGACGCCAACAACAAGAAGAACGCCAAGCGGGCCGCCGCGGAGGCCGCCGCCAACGCCACCATCGACGGCGTGAAGACCTTCGACAACCTGACCCGCAACCACGTCCAGACGAAGGTCACCTACGCGCAGACCCCGCCGGTCGGCGGCGACCACAACCCGGTCTGGCTGGACTGCATGGGCCACGTCTACGACCAGCCGGTCGAGAACGAGCGCGCCGTCCACTCGCTGGAGCACGGCGCCGTCTGGGTCACCTACAACGCCAAGGCCACCACCGACGACATCAAGGCGCTGTCCGCCAAGGTGACGGCCACCCCGTACACGCTGATGAGCCCGTACCCGGACGAGGAGGGCACCATCACCCTGAACGCCTGGGGCACCCAGCTGGTGGTGGACAGCGCCACCGACCCGCGGGTCGGCACCTTCTTCGACAAGTACGTCCAGGGCAAGCAGACCCAGGAGCCCGGCGCCTCCTGCACGGGCCCGCAGTGAGCGGCGACCGCGCGGTGGGCGCGCAGGACGCGACGAGCCCCGAGGAGGACGGCGTCGAGAACGGCCTGTCCGAGGAGTCCGCGGCGCCGGGCCGCTCCACCGGGCGCCGCAAGCTGTGGTGGCCGGCCGCGCTGGCCGCCTCCCTGGCGCTCTGCCTGGGCGTGCCGGCCCTGGTGGCGAGCGGGACCAGCGCCTCCGGCACCGTCTCGGCGACCCCGGCCACGGACTCGCCGGAGGCCGGCTTCGCCCGGGACATGGCCGTCCACCACCAGCAGGCGGTCGACCTGTCCTTCATCGTCCGCGACCGCACCGCCGACGTCCCGGTGCGCAACCTGGCGTTCGACATCATCAACACCCAGGCCAACCAGCGGGGCATGATGATGGGCTGGCTGGACCAGTGGGGGCTCACGCAGTCCTCGCAGGCGAAGCCGATGGCCTGGATGAAGATGGACCACGCCTACCAGCCGCACGACGGCTCGCTGATGCCGGGCATGGCCACCAAGGCCGATCTCGACAAGCTGCGCGGGCTCAGCGGGCGGGACGCCGAGATCTGGTACCTGCAGCTGATGCTGGAGCACCACAAGGGCGGCGTGGCGATGGCGCAGGGGTACGTCGACGTGGCGGTGAACGAGTCCGAGAAGCGGCTCGCGCAGTCGATGGTGGTCGGGCAGACCTCCGAGATCCAGCTGATCACGGACATGCTCGCGGAGCGCGGCGCCAAGCCTGCCTCCTGATCCCCGCCTCTCCCTCCTCGACCCCGCTCGACCGCTGACCGCCGGGGTGCGACGGACCGGGCCCGACGGCCCTGCGTCCGCCGCACCCCGGCGTCACGTCCTCCCCATGCCGGTGTCGTGCCCGCCGCACCCCGGCGTCACGTCCTCCGCACCCCGGCGTCGTGTCCGCCGAGGAGCACCGCCAGGCCGGCCAGGGCCACCAGGGTGACCAGCACCGCCCGGCCGCCGGTCGCCGGCCCCGCCAGGTGCACCCCGAGCACGGGCAGCGCGGTGCCGAAGGCCGTCCCCAGGCTGCGGACCATGTTGACCATGCCGCCGCCCACCGCCGAGCACTCGGCCGGGACGGCCCGCATCACCAGCGCGTTGTTGGCCGGCAGCAGCAGGCCCAGCCCGAACCCCACCACCGGCAGCGCCACCGCCGCAGCGCCCGCCCCGGCCGGCAGCACGGCCAGCAGTGCCAGCCCACCGCCCGCCGTACCGGCGCCCCAGCGGCAGCGCGCGCCGTCCGGCCAGGACGCCGGCAGCAGCCGGCCGCCGGCCGCCGCGGCGAGGGCGAAGGCGGCGGGCAGCAGGGTGATCACCAGTCCGGCCCGCGCGATCGGCACACCCGCCGCCGTCAGCATCATCGGGCCCAGCACCAGTGGGCAGAACAGCAGCAGGTAGCCGAGCAGGGCGACCGCGAGTCCGGGCCGCACGCCCGGGGTGTTGACCAGCCCGGGGGCGATGATCGGCCGCTCGGCCCGCTGCTCCTGCCGGGCCAGCGCCACGGCCAGGCCCGCCGCCGTGAGCAGCAGGACCGGCGGCGCCCAGCCCGGCAACGGGAGCCCCGAGGCGCTGGACAGGGCGAGCAGCAGCGCGCCCGAGGCGCCGGCCAGGAGCAGCAGCCCGGCCAGGTCGAACCCGCCCTCGCGGACCCGCCCGAGGGCGGCCCACCGCCCGCCGACGGCCGGGCGCGGGGTCCGGTCCGGCAGCGGTCCGGCCGCCGCGGGGCGCCCGTCGGGGTGGGTCCGGGGCAGCAGGAACCAGCCGGCCACGATGCCGAGCAGGCCGATCGGTACGTTGATCCAGAACGCCCAGCGCCAGGAGGCGTGCTGCACCAGCAGTCCGCCGAGGGTCGGCCCGAGCGCGAGTCCCAGCCCCTGGGCGGCCGCCTGGACGCCCAGCGCGCCGCGCATCGCCCGCTCCGGGACACCGCGGGCCACCAACGCCACGCTGTTGGCCTGCATCAACGCGCCGCCGAGCGCCTGGACCGCCCGGCACCCGACCAGGACCCACAGGCCTCCGGCCAGCCCCGCGCCGAGCGAGGCGGCGGCGAACACCGCGAACCCCCAGAGGTACATGGTCTTGCGGCCGACCAGGTCGGACAGCCGGCCTACCGGCGCCAGCAGCGCCACCAGGACGAGCAGGTACGCCAGCGCCACCCACTCGACGGTGGCGGGCCCGGCGTCGAAGTGCCGCTCCAGGGCCGGGAACACCAGCGCGGTGATGCTGGCGGTCAGCTGCCCGAGGAAGGCGCCGAGACAGACCGTGCCGACGGCGAGCCAGTGCGCGTACCGCCAGCCGGCCACCCCGCGTGGCCTGGGGTGTTCGGCGAACAGCCGGCTGCCGAGCAGCCTGCCCCCGAGCGAGGGCGGCCGGACTGCCGGGTGTTCGGTGGTCATGAGTCGAATATATATCGGATGCAGATGTATTCGGCCAACGAGCTTGTTCCTGAGGGAGACTCTCTGCGACCGAGCCGTTCCGCTCCGGATCTGCTCGGCCCCCGAGCCCCCACCGGGGAGGAGATACGCTGTCCGCCATGCCGTCACAGCCCACCCCCGACCCGACCGGCCCCCGAGCGTCCGGCCGTGCCCCCGCCGCCGCGCCCGCCGCCCGGACCGGGACGGACCCACGGACCGGGGCGCAGGCCGGGGCGCCCGGCGGGACCCAGGCCGGGACGACGGGCGGGACGACGGGCAAGGCACCGGCCGGAGAACGGGACGAGGCGGGGGACGAGGCCCCGGACGACGGCCCCGACGCCGCTCCCGGCCACCAGCAGCAGAGCCCGCCGGCCGTCGAGCACGCCCGACTGCTGACCGATGTCGTGACCCGGCTGCGCCGCGCCCTGCGCAGCAGCATCCGCACCGACTACCCCTGGGAGTCGCTGCCGATGGCGCAGATCGAACTCCTGCAGACGCTGGCCGCCGCCCCGCTGCGGGTCGGCGAGCTGGCGGCCCGCCAGCGGCTGGCCCCGAACACCGTCAGCGGGCTGGTCAGCAAACTGCTGGACGCCGGATTCGTCGACCGCCAGCCCGATCCCGGCGACCGCCGCACGGCCCGGATCGCCCTCACCGATGCCGGCCACCGGCAGCTGGCGGACTGGCAGTACGCCCACGAGCGCCGCATCGCCGACGCCCTGGGCAGCCTCACCCCGGCGGACCGCACCGCGGTGATGGCCGCGCTCCCCGGCCTGGAGTCCCTCGCCAGGGCCCTGGCCGGCCCCGCCCCGGAGGAGCGCCCGGCCCGGCCGGCCACGGGCGACCGCTGACGACCCGCCCGGCGCCGGCCCGACCCCGCGGCCGCGCCGGGCCGACGGACGGGTTGCCCGGCTGAACGGGATCCCGGCGGCCTTCGCGCGCGGCACCGTCGAACGCGAGGGAGCCCCCGGAGCGGCCTGGCTCGCCGGACCGCCCGGGATCGTGGCCGAACCGACGGAGCACTGGGAGTGCGTGCCGGACGGCGAGGCCGGTCACGGGGGCGTCGGGCTGGTCGTCCCGGTCCGACGACGCTCCGCAGGGGACGCCGTGCTGAAGGTGTCCTTCCCGCATCCCGGCAACGTCCACGAACCGGACGCGCTGGCCGCCTGGGGCGGACGCGGCGCCGTCCTGCTGCACGAGCGCGACGACCCACGCTTCGCGATGCTGCTCGAACGGGTGCGGACCTCGACCCTGGCGGCGGTCGAGGAGCACGATCAGGTGGCGAGCGTGGCGGGGCGCGTCTGCCGCCGGCTGGCCGTCCCCGCACCGCCCGGGCTGCCCCGGCTGCAGGAGCAGACCGGCGCCTGGGATGATCAACTCCGCAGGGATTCCATGGACTTGGCGCACACCCTGCCGCAGCAGGTGGTGGACGCCGCCGTGGCCACCGTCCGCGAACCGGGCCACCGGCAGCCGGACCTGCTCGTCCACGGCGACCTGCACGCCCGGAACATCCTGCGGGCCGACCGCGAGCCCTGGCCGGCCGTCGACCCCCAGGGGTACGCGGGGGACCCGGCCTACGACGGGGGCGTCCCGCTCAGGTCGAGCGCACCCGCCCTCCTCGACGCGGACGACCTGCGCACCGCCGCCCACCGCATCCTGGACGTCTTCTCCGAAGCCGCCGGACTCGACCGCGAACGCGTCCGCCGCTGGGCCCAACTGCACGCCGTCCAGGCCGCGTTCTCCGGCCGCCGGCGCGGATTCCGGATCGCCCGCAGCGGCCCTCGACGCGACCGGCTCACCGCGTTCGCGGACCACCTGGCGGAGGTCCTCACCGGCCGATAGGGCCGGCCGGAAAGCCCCCCGACGTGGCGCCGCCCGCCGGCAGGCGTCGGTACGGCGGGAATCCTCGGCACCGCCCTCGGCAAAGGCCGCCAGCACGATTCCGGACGAACAGGCCCAACAGAGAGCTTGTGGATTCCCCGGAATCCACCTAGCCGGAACGCTTCCACCGGACGGCCGGCGTCCGTCGCGTACCGGGGCCCCGGAATCGGGCCGGGGCGACACTCAAGGATCCGGCGCGTCGCCCATGACGACCTCGCACACCTCGGGCCGCAACGCCCCGGAAGATCATCTACGCCCCTTTCATCACATCTACACCCATATTGATGATCCGTCAGCAATGTGACAGAAAAGCACATGCTTTGTTATTGATTTGCGATCCTGTGACAACCCTGTGAGAGACCTGGGATGAAAGATTGTCACTCGGGCCTGCACGGGCCCTTATTTTTTGGCCTCTTGAAAGAAGCTCGATGTCCAGACGGTCTTCGGCCTCGTCCGCGTTCGCGGGTGGGGCTTTCTCCATACCCAGGGTGCGGCCACTGTCCGCACTCCTGACACTGGGTCTACTGGTTCAGGCCGGCGTGGTGGTGGACGCACTGACCGCGCCCACCGCCGCCGCCGCGCCGGCCGCTGCACCGGCCTCCTCGGTGGAGGCGCCGGACGAGGCGTCCGCGCTGCTGTCGGCGCGACTGCAGGGGCACAAGGTCGAGGTGACCGGTGCCCGCACACCCACCCTCACCCTGTGGGCGAACCCGGACGGGACCCTGACCCAGATCCAGGCGACCGGCCCGGTGCGGATGAAGGTCGGCGAGGCGTGGGTCCCGGTGGACACCACGCTCGTGCAGACCCCGGACGGGAACGTCGCCCCGAAGGCGCACCCGGAGGGTCTGGTCTTCGGCGGCGGGGACGCCGGGGTCACGGTCGGCGACAAGCTTCCCGGCACCGCGGCCGTCCCCATCCCGGTACCGGCCACCGCGAGCCCGGTACCGTCCTCGCCCACCGCAGGCACCTCCGCGCCGGCCGCCGTACCCGGCGCGACGCCGAGCGGCACGCCGGCCTCCGCGCCCACGTCCGCCACCCCCACGTCCGCGAGCCCCTCGGCCGCCGGCTCCTCGGGCGCGCCGAGCGCCACGAGCCCGGCCGCCCCTGCGGAGGCCTCCCGCGCCTCGCGCGGCGCCGCCCGGGCCGCGGCTCCTTCCTCTCCCGCCGCCGAGCCGGCCGCTCCGGTGGAGCGTGAGCTGGTGAAGGTCGGATCGGCCGGGCAGGAGGTGAAGTTCGGCTGGCTGGGCAAGCTGCCCAGGCCGAAGCTGGAGGGGAGCAAGGCCACCTATGTCGACGCCCGCCCGGGCGTGGACCTGGTCCTGCAGGCCACCCGTACCGGTTTCGAGCAGTTCCTGGTCGTCAAGGACCGCTCCGCGGTCTCCCAGGCCGGGACGCTGACGCTGCCGCTCGACACCACCGGGATGACCGTCGCACCACAGCCGGACGGTTCGATCCAGCTGCTGGACGCCGCGGGCAAGGCGGCCGTCAACATCCCCGCCCCGGTGATGTGGGACGCCGCGCTCGACGAGGCCTCCCAGGAGCACCTGCACCGGGCGCCGGTGACGATGGAGCTGCGCGGCCAGGGAGCGGACACCGAGCTGGTGTTCACCCCGGACGCGGCGTTCCTGGCGGACGCGGGCACGCAGTTCCCGGTGACCGTCGACCCGACGGTGGAGCTGGGCGCGTCGTTCGACACCTTCGTGCAGAAGGGCGTGACCACCGACCAGTCGTCGTCGACCGACCTCAAGCTCGGCACCTACGACGGTGGCACCACGGTGGCCCGCTCGTTCCTGCACTTCCCGACCGGCCCGTACGCCGGGAAGCAGATCCTGGGTGCGAGCCTGAACCTGTACAACTACCACTCCTTCTCCTGCACGGCCACGGAGTGGGAGGTGCACGACACCGACTACGCGGGCACCGGAACGCGCTGGGGCTCCCAGCCGTACTGGGGCAACGAGCGGGCCTGGACCACGGACACCCGTGACACCGACGCGGACAACCACCAGTGCACCAACAGTGACGGCAGCGGGTGGGTCTCGGCCGACATCACCGGGCTGGTCGGCGAGTGGGCCGGCAGCGGCAGGGCCGTCAACGCCCTGGGCATCAAGGCCGACAACGAGTCGAACAGCAACGGCTGGAAGCGCTTCTACTCCTCCGAGGGTGCCGCGCCGCCGTACCTGTCCGTCACGTACAACACCGTGCCGCCCACTCCCGCCTCGGTGGAGGTGAGTTCGGCCCAGCAGGGCAACCCGCGCTACACCCGGGACGGCAACCCGGTCTTCAGCGCCCCGGCGGTCGACCCCGACGGTGACCAGCTCAAGGTCTACCTGGACCTGTGGCGTGGCGGCACGTTCATCAAGACCGTGGTGCGGGACGTCCCCAACGGCATGGTGGCGCAGGTCCGTCCGACGGACTACGGTCTCGCCAGGCTCGACGAGGGCGTGCAGTACTCGATCTGGGCGATGACGGACGACGGGAAGTCCCGCTCCGGCTGGACCGGCACCAACGTGGTGGCCGACACCGTGAAACCCGGTGCACCGTTCGTGACCTCGGCGGACTACCCGTCGGACGGCCTGTGGCACGGGGCCGCGAACCAGGGCGGCGCGTTCACCTTCACCCCGCCCGCCGGCACCGACGACCTCGTCGGCTACAGCTACTCGCTGGACGGCGGCACCAACGTCGACGTCGCCGCGACCGCCGCCGTGACCACCACCGTCACCCCGGCGACCGATGGTCACCGGGTGCTGAAGGTGCAGGCCAAGGACCGCGCGGGCAACCTCTCCGACCCGGTGACCTACGCGTTCTCGGTGGGACAGGCGGGCATCAGCTCGCCGGTGAACGGCACGCAGGCCGCCAAGCGCGTGAAGCTGGCCGTGGACGCGCAGGCGCAGTACAAGCGGGTGGTCTACCAGTACCGGCGTGGTCCGGGCGCGACCGAGTACAACGTGCCGCGTGCCAACCTGACCAAGGCCGACAACACGGCGGTGGGCGAGGACAAGCCGCGCCTCGCGGACCTCGGACCGCACGCCAACTGGAACGTGCTGGACACGCTGGGCCAGATCGGCGGCGTGGTGCAGGTGCGCGCGCTGCTGTTCCCCGAGGACGGGTCCGGCGCCGGCTACGCGACGGTGTGGAACACCATGACGGTGGACCGCAACGCCGACGGCGCGGCGGGCACCTCGGTGGGCCCGGGTTCGGTGAACCTGCTCACCGGTGACTACTCCACGGACGTCACGGACGCCGACGAGTTCGGCATGTCGGTGGCCCGGACGTCCTCCTCGCGGGGCACGGACCGTGGCTGGCAGCCGCAGGGCGAGCGTCTGACGCTCAACCAGCGCCAGGTCGGCACCGACCTGACCGGCTTCGGCGCGGGGCAGGCCGACATCTCCCGCTCCACCGTGCGCGGGCACGACAGCTCCACCGACTCGATCCTGGTCAAGCCGGCGGCGAGCGGCTGGGACTCCTACGCCGCGCTCGGCCCGGAGTACGCCCTCGCCCAGGGCATGCAGGCGGGCAAGACCTACCGCCTCACCGGCTGGATCTACGTACCGGGCGCCTCGGGACTGGACACCTCCGCCCTGCCCAACCGCGGCCTGCGGATGGTCGGCGTCTACCGGACCCCGGCCGGCTACGGCGAGGTGCCCTCGGCGAAGGCCGGATTCACCGACGGCTGGCAGCAGCTGACGCTGGACCTGACCGTGCCGAAGGACGCCACCGAGGCCTGGTTCCGGCTCTACAACGGCTTCGCGGCGGGTTCGGGCAAGGAGGTGTTCTTCGACGACCTGTCGTTGAAGGAGATCGTCGCGCCGTTCGGTCCGCAGTGGGCCGGCGGCCCCGACGCGGGCACCGGCTCCGACTACCGCTCGCTGTCGTTCCCGCAGTCCGACCTGGTCGAGATCAAGGGCAACGACGACTCGGTGCTGACCTTCGCCAAGGGCGCCGACGGGACGTTCTTCCCCGAGCCCGGCGCAGAGTCGCTGACCCTGAAGGCCGCTCCCGGCACCTCGGGCGCGCTGGTCAACGCCTCGGGCCAGTGCCTGGAGGTCCCCGGCGGCAGTGCCTTCAACGGCGCCCACCTCCAGGGTGCGGCGTGCAGCGGCGCGGCGAACCAGCAGTGGAGCCGTGGTGAGGACCTGTCGCTGAAGGTCCTGGGCATGTGCCTGGACAACCCCTGGGGCGTCACGGCCGACGGCTCGGACATGACGCTGTGGAGCTGCGGTTCGGGCAGCCCGAACCAGCAGTGGGAGATCCGCACCGACGGTTCGGTGATGAACCGCCAGTCGGGCAAGTGCCTGGACGCCTACGGCGGGGCGAAGATCTGGACCTGCTGGGGCGGCGCGAACCAGGTCTGGGACGTGCAGACCGCCGGCACCACCTACACCCTGTCCGGCCTGGACGGCAGCTCGACGCTGTTCACCCGCCAGGCCGGCTCGTCGATCTACCAGGTGGTCAGCGAGACCGGCCCCGAGGACGCCTCGACCACCCGCTACCAGTACGACACCACCGAGGGCCGCTCGCTGGTCAAGCGGGTCATCCCCGCCGTCGAGCCGGGCGTGGACGACGTCAACCACTGCACGGTCAGTCCGCTGCCGCGCGGCTGCGAGGTGTCGGAGTACGACTACGCCAAGGCCACCACGGCCACGGCGACGGTGCCGGGCGACTTCCTGGACCGGGTCCGCTCGGTGAAGGTCTGGTCCTGGAACCCGGCCACCTCCAAGGAGGAGGCCGTCGAGGTCACGCACTACGCGTACGACAGCCTCGGGCGGCTCGTCCAGGTCTGGGACCCGCGCCTGGCCACCCCGCTGAAGACCTCCTACACCTACGACAGCACGGGCCGGGTCACCCGGATCGCGGCCGCGGGCGAGCTCCCCTGGGACTTCGACTTCGGTCCGGCAGGCTCCGACCTGGACCCGGGCCGGCTGCTGAAGGTCCGCCGCGCGACCCTCGCCGCGGGCAGCAAGAACCAGGTCAACGGCGAGATCGGCACCAAGGTCGTCTACAGCGTCCCGCTGACCCGCGGCGCCGGCGGCCCCTACGAGATGTCCGGTGCGGAGGTGGGCAGGTGGGCGCAGACCGACGCCCCCACCGACGCCACCGCCGTCTTCGGCCCCGAGGACGAACCCGGCACCAACACCGCCGGCGCGGCCACCCCGGGCAAGGACGGCTTCAAGCCCGCCACCGTCCACTACCTCAACGCCTCCGGCAACGAGGTCAACACCGCCACCCCGTCGGTGACCGACCAGGGTGACATCGACACCACCGAGTACGACCGCTACGGCCACGCCGTGCGAACCCTGCAGGCCACCAACCGCTCCATCGCCCTGGGCACCCACCCCGACGCGGCCCGCTTCGCCTCGGAGCTGAACCTGCCGGCGGAATCCGCCGCCCGGGCCCGGCTGCTCGACTCCCGCACCACCTACACCCCCGACGGCCTCGACATCACCGAGACCCTCGGCCCGCTCTACCGCGCCACGCTCTCCGAGCCGGTCGCCGGGCAGAGCACCCCGGTCACCGTGACCACGGAGGCCGAGAAGCTGCCGCAGCTCGGTGCGTCCGCGCCGATCCAGATCGACAACAACTGCTGCGGCCTCACCTGGTCGGGCGGCGCCCAGCTGAGCATCCGGGGCACCCAGGCGGGCGCCTTCGACTCGATGCGGGTCACCGTGCCCGAGGACGGCGACTACGTCCTCAGCGGCCAGCTGACCAAGTACAGCGACCACGGCGTCATCCAGTGGGCCGTCGACGGCCAGAACCTCGGCTCGCCGATGGACACCTACGACGCCGCCGGCGCCGTGGCGCCGTTCAGCGTGGGGCAGGCGATCCACCTCGCCCGCGGCGACCACGAGCTCAGGGTCACCGTCACCGACACCAACGCCGCCACCGGCGGCCAGCGGTACCACGCCGGGCTCGACACCGTCACGCTGACGAAGAACACCCTCAACCCGTCCCTCGCGGCCGGCACCCCGGTGCTCGCCCGTGACCACAACACCAACACCTACGACGAGGGCAAGCCGAACGGCCTGGCCTACCACCTGGTCACCACCAGCACCGACGGCGCCCGCATCGACGGCTACGCCGCCGACGTCGAGCAGCGCGTCACCAGGACCGGCTACGACGCCCCGATCGGCGGCACCTTGGGGTGGACGCTGAAGACGGCGACCTCGGTGACCACCGACGCCGTCCCGGGCGGCGCCAACCTGACGGCCACCGTCCGCTACGACGCCTCCGGGCACGCACTGGAGTCCCGCAGGCCGGGCTCCTCCGGCACCGACGCGACCACCGTCAAGTCGGTGTTCTACCTCGCCGGGCCCAACTCCGACGACGCCGCCTGCGGCAACCGCCCGGAGTGGGCCGGTCTTCCCTGTGTCACGTCCTTCGGCGGCGGAGTCCCGAACGCGGACACGTCGCGGATGCCCGCCACCCTGCCGGTCAAGCGGATCACCCGCTACTCGCCGTTCGGCGAGCCGGAGGAGACCACGGAGACCAACGCGGGCAAGTCCCGCAAGACCGTCACCACCTACGACGGCGCCGACCGGATCCTGTCCACCGAGATCACCTCGGACGAGGGCCAGGCACTGCCGAAGGTCACCACCGAGTACGACACCGCCACCGGCGACATCGTGAAGACCACCGCGGGCGGCAAGTCCCTCACCCGCGTGATCGACGCCCTGGGCCGGCTGATCTCCTACACCGACGCCGACGGCGGCACCACCACCTCGGAGTTCGACAGCTACGGCAAGCCGGTCAAGGTCAGCGACCCCACCGGGTCCACCACCTACGGCTACGACCGCGCCAAGGAACCCCGCGGCATGGTCACCTCCGTCAACGACAGCCTGGCGGGCGAGTTCACCGCCAAGTACGGCCCGGACGGCCAGCTCACCGAACAGACCTACCCCGGCGGCATCGTCCGCAAGGACACCACCAACGCCGTCGGCGAAGCCACCGGCCGCACCTACACCCGCACCTCCGACAACAAGGTCGTATGGGCGCAGACGGTCGACGTCTCCACCCAGGGCGCGGTCGCCAAGGACACCAGCTCCACGGCCACCCGCTCCTACACCTACGACCGCCTCGGACACCTCACCAAGGCCGAGCAGACGACCGTCGCCGCCGGCTGCGTCACCCGCCAGTACACCTACGACGCCCACTCCAACCGCACCGCCAAGTCCACCTCCCAGCAGGGCGCCGGCGGCACCTGCAGCACCGACGCGCCCGTCACCGAGTCCCACACCTACGACAGCGCCGACCGGCTCACCGACACCGGCTACACCTACGACGCCTTCGGGCGCACCACCAGGACCGCGACCGGCGCCACCAACACCTACTGGGCCAACGACCGCGTCGCCGCCCAGGAGAAGGGCGACACCCAGCAGCAGTGGGCCGTCGACGCCGCCCACCGCCTGACCGCGTTCACCACCGCCAAGAAGCAGGCCGACGGCACCTGGGCGAACGCCACCTCCAAGCTCAACCACTACGGCGACGACTCCGACGAGGTCCGCTGGACCGTCGAGGACACCACCCAGGGCACCCTGACCCGCAACGTCTCGGGCCCCGACGCCGACCTCGCCGCCACCACCAGCAAAACGGGAGACATCCAGCTCCAGCTCACCAACCTCTTCGGGTCGGTCGTCATCACCACCGACACCGCCCTCACCACCCCCGTCGTCCTCGACTTCGACGAGTTCGGCATCCCCCAGGACGGCCAGGCCCAGGTCCGCTACGGCTGGCTCGGCGGCAAGCAACGCTCCGCCGAGGCCCAGGACGGCGACATCCTCATGGGTGCCCGCCTCTACAGCCCCGCCCTCGGCCGCTTCCTCCAGATCGACCCCGTCCCCGGCGGCAACGCCAGCCCCTACGACTACTGCACCGGCGACCCCGTCAACTGCACCGACCTCGACGGCAACTGGGGCTTCTCCTTCAAGAAGATCCTCAACGTCGTCGCGGTCGTCGCAGAAATCGCCTCCAACATCCCCGGACCGATCGGATCCATCGCAGCCGGCGTCTCCGCCGTCTCCTACGCCGCCACCGGCAACTGGGCCAAAGCCGCAGAAATGACCATCACCGTCGCCGCCGCCCTGGTAGGCGCCGGACCAGTCGTCAAGGCCGCAGCTGCGGTCGTCAAAACGGTCCGCGCGTCATCGCGCGTCGGCAAGGTCGCCTCGGTCGGCAAGAGCGTCTTCCGAGCAGCGGCACCAGCCGCCTGCACGATTGGGAACTCCTTCACCCCCGATACGCAGGTGCTGATGGCAGACGGGACATACGCCTCGATTGGCACCGTGCAGGTGGGTGACCAGGTGCTGGCCACCGATCCCGGGACGGGCGAGACCGCGTTGGAGCCGGTTCTTGACGTCATCACCGGCTACGGCACTCGGCACCTCGTTGAGGTCGGCGTCGGTTCCAACCCGTCTGCGACTGCTGTGGCAGCGACCTTCAACCACCCGTTCTGGGTTGTGGGCAAGGGTTGGACGGATGCAGGCCAGATCAAGGTGGGCGACCTGCTCCTCTCCAGTTCCCACCAGACGTCTGTAGTGTCCTCGGTTACCGATCTGGGTAATGTTCCGGAACAGATGGTCGTCAACCTCAATGTAGGAGATCTTCACACATTCAGTGTCGTAAGCAGTGAGGGCACCGATTACGTCGTCCACAACTGCAGTGGGCACGTCCCGGGAATAGATTGGCATCACATCGTTAGCCGACACTTCCCCATCGGGCGGTGGGGCGGGGTGAGCAAATTCCGTACCAGCAGTGTTACCACTGCAAGGAAGCTCATCAATACGACTCTCAAAAACGGCAAGCGGGCGGCCAATACCGAAGGCCGACCTGGGCATACTCACATTCACGACTTTGGTCGGGTGATTGGGGTTGACAGGCACGGCAAGGAGGCAACTGCACTGAAGGTCACAGTCCATCGGCGGCGGGTGGTATCTGCCTATCCCATTCGCATCGCCGGCAAGGTAGTGCCGTAGGAAGGCTTACCGACCCGGGCCGGGGCGGCTGACTGGCGTCAGCCGCCCCGGCCCGGACATGCGGACGAACATCGCGAATCAATCGATCGGAGTAAAAATGGGGTTCATAATCGAATTGAGGCGAGGTCAGCCCAAGGCTCGTACAGGAAGAGCTCCTGGCGCGCAGCCCAAGGTGGGCATGCTTGAACGCTATGTCGATGAAGGCGAGTTGAGTTCTGCCATCCAGCGGGTTGGACCTCATCGCCTCCCGACTCTGGCTGGACTCGAACCCTACCGAAGCCAGAAGCTAAAGTCGGAGGCGGTTGATTCCATGGTGAGAGAGATTGAGCGAATCGATCTCCATGGCCTGGATGAAGCCGAACTGAGGGTTATTTCAATCCTGCTGAAATGGGGGCTGCTGTGTCGCGCGGACCGTGATCTAAGAATTGGGTTCGGGGGTTACTGAGGCGACCTTGACAGCCGCTGACCTTTCGGTACTCGCGATGCTTCCTCGGCTACGAAGGTGGTGTCGCGGACAACGTCGAGCCGGTTTCGATGGTCCACCCTGACCAGGCGAGTTGGCCCAGTCGCTGGGGCGATGCCTGTGGTGAGCTCAGGTCCGCGATCGGGCTGCTGGGTCGTCGGCGGCCGGTGCCGGTCTTGAGGTCAGTGTGATGGCGCAGGACGCGTGAGATCTGAGAAACGACACAGCCGCGCTGGAGCGACACGCCCCCTGATGGAGGATCGCAACCCCGATCCGGCGGACGCCGTCGCAGCAGAGGATGCCGCGCGGGCCTGTGCGCTTGCGGTGATCTCCCGGACCGGACCGGGTCACCCGTTCAAGGAACTGCTCCGAACCGCACCGCGGGACGCGGCCCGCGCCTGGCACGGGTCTCCGCGGCAGCCGGCTGAAGCCCGGCGCTGCCGTGGGGGCCCGTGCCCCGGCAGTCTCAGAACAGCGCCCCGCCCTCCAGGTCCAGCAGCCACCGCTTGCGCTCCACGCCCGCCGCGAAACCCGTCAGGGCGCCGCTCGCGCCCATCACCCGGTGGCAGGGGCGGATGATCAGCAGCGGGTTGGCGCCGACGGCGCCGCCGACCGCGCGGACCGCCCGCGGCGACTCCCCCGCGGCGGCGGCCAGCTGTCCGTACGTGATCGTGGTGCCGTACGGGATGTCGTCGAGGGCCTTCCAGATCCGTTGGCGGAAGTCGGTGCCGACCGGGGCCAGCGGCAGGTCGAAGGTGGTCCGCTCGCCCGCGAAGTAGGCGGTGAGCTGGTCGACGGCGGGGGCCAGCGCGTCCGGGTCGTACTCCCAGTCGTCGGCGGGCTCGGCCTGGGCGCCCTTCTGGCCGGGGGCGGTCACCGCGGCCAGGGCCGCCGGGCCGTCGCCGTCCCGGACGCCGCTGAGCAGCAGCCGGCCCAGGGGGCTGTCCATCATGGTGAATACCGTGGTCATGCCGTCTCACGCTCCGCTTTCTCGGCCGCCGGTCGGTCCGCGCCACCCGGCGCGCCCGTTCCGGCCCTGTTACTCGTAACGCCCGTCCGCCCCGGGTCGGTGCCGGCGTCCGGGGCACCGGCGGTGCCCTCGCCGGAGGAGGCGGCCCACAGCCGGTGCACGGCGTAGGAGCGCCAGGGGGCCCAGGCCTGGGCGATCGTCGCGGCGCTCTTCGGGTCGCCGGCGGCGCCGAGCCTCAGCAGGCCGTGCCGGACACCGGCGTCGCCGGGCAGGAAGACGTCGGGGTCGGCGAGGGCCCGCATCCGCAGGTAGCCGACCGTCCAGGGGCCGATGCCGGGCAGGGCCAGCAGTTCGGCGGCGGCCTGTTCGCGGTCGACGCCGCCGTCCAGCCGGACGGTGCCCTCGGCCAGGGCCGCGCAGAGGCCGGTGAGGGCGCGCTTGCGGGCGGCGGGCATGGCGAGGTCGGCCGGGTCGGCGGCCGCGAGGGCGGCGGCCGTGGGGAAGAGGCGGTCCAGGCCGCCGCTCGGTCCGGGCAGCGCGGCGCCGTACTTCGCGGCCAGCCGGGCCGCCAGGGTGCGGGCCGCGACGGCGGTGACCTGCTGGCCGAGCACGGCCCGGACGGCCAGCTCGTGCGGGTCGACGTGGCCGGGCGAGCGCAGGCCCGGCCGGGCCCGGACGTGGGCGCCGAGCAGGGGGTCCTCGCCGAGCTGCTCGTCCACCGTGTCGGGGTCGGCGTCCAGGTCGAACAGGGCGCGCAGCCGGTGGACGGCGGTGGTGAGGTCCCGCAGGTCGGTGAGCCGCAGCCGGCAGTCGAGCCAGCCCCTGGTCCGGGGGTCGGCGGTGGCGAGCCCGTCCACCTCGGCGATGCCGTGCCCGTACGGGAGCGCGAGCGTGCGGCGGTAGGTGCGGACGCCGGGGCGCCCGCCGGGGACGACCTCCTCCACGCCGGGGACGGCCCGCAGCGCCAGGAAGTCGATCAGGTGGTCGCTGTCGAGCGCGCCCCGGTAGGCCAGCCGCAGGGTGAGGCCGCCGGCCGGTCCGGTGGTGCGGCGGCCGGCCGCCACCTCCTCGCGCAGTCCGCTGGGGGTGCGGTCGTAGACCTCGCGCACGGTGTCGTTGAACTGCCGGACGGAGGCGAAGCCGGACGCGAAGGCGACCTCGGTCACCGGCAGGTCGGTGGTCTGGAGCAGCAGCCGTGCGGTCTGCGCGCGGCGGGCCCGGGCCAGCGCGATCGGGCCGGCGCCGAGTTCGGCGGTGAGCTGGCGCTGGAGCTGGCGGGAGCTGTACCCGAGCCGGCCGGCGAGGCCGGCGACGCCGTCGCGGTCGACCACCCCGTCGCCGATCAGCCGCATGGCCCGGCCGACCAGGTCGGCCCGGTGGTTCCACTCCGGCGAGCCGGGCACGGAGTCCGGGCGGCAGCGCCGGCAGGCCCGGAACCCGGCGCCCTGGGCGGCGGCGGCGGTCGGGTAGAAGGTGCAGTTGACCCGTTTCGGCGTCACGGCCGGGCAGCTCGGCCGGCAGTAGATGCCGGTCGTGGTGACGGCCGTGAAGAAGACCCCGTCGAAGCGGGAGTCCCGGCTGTCCACGGCCCGGTAGCGCATGTCGTCGTCAATCACGCAGTCCAGTCTGCGGCACCGCCGGCCTCGGGACCGGCGGAAATCGGACGTGGCCGTCCCAGCCCGGCGGGCCGGTGCCGGGACGGTCCGGGGCAGTAATTGGGAGCGCTCTCAAAAAACCCGCCGCACCGGATACCCTGATCCTCAGGACAGTGGAACGCGAGAGGACCCACCGGTGACCGAGCAGCAGCCCGTCGGCGCACTGCCGCGCCCCACCCTGGAGTCCGTCGCCGAGCGCGCCGGAGTCTCCAGGGCCACCGCCTCACGCGTGGTGAACGGGGGCGAGGGCGTCCGCGAGTCCCTGCGGGCCAAGGTCCAGCAGGCCGTGGACGAACTCGGCTACGTCCCCAACCTCGCCGCCCGCACCCTGGTGACCCGCCGCAACGGCGCGGTCGCGGTCGTCGTGGCGGAGCCGGAGAGCCGGCTCTTCTCCGACCCCTTCTTCGCCCAGCACCTGCGCGGGATCAGCCGCGAGCTGTCGGCCGCCGACAACCAGATGGTGCTGCTGCTCGTCGAGGACCAGCACGACTACGAGCGGGTCGGCCGCTACCTGGCCGGCGGCCACGTCGACGGCGCCCTGCTCTTCTCCCTGCACCACAGCGATCCGCTGCCCGAGATGGCCCGCCGGGTCGGCCTGCGCACCGTGATCGGCGGACGCCCCGGCTGGCCGGGCGCCGAGGCCGACCGCGATCTGCTCTACGTCGACAGCGACAACCGGGGCGGCGCCCGGCTCGCCGTCCAGCACCTGCGTTCGCTCGGCCGCGCCCGGATCGCCACCATCACCGGCCCGCTCGACCAGACCTCCTCGATCGACCGTCTCGACGGCTACCGGGACCTGCTCCCGGACGGCGACCCCGAGCTGATCGCCGAGGGCGACTTCACCGCCGACGGCGGCGGCCGCGCGATGGCCCGGCTGCTGGCCCGCCGCCCCACCCTGGACGCCGTCTTCGCCGCCTCCGACGCGATGGCCTCCGGCGCCCTGCGGGTGCTCCGGGAGCACGGCCGCCGGGTCCCCGAGGACGTCGCGATGGTCGGGTTCGACGACGTCGAGTCGATCGCCGCCTGGACCGACCCGCCGCTCACCACCGTCCGCCAGGACATCGAGGAGATGGGCCGGCTGATGGCCCGCCTCCTGCTCCGCCGGCTGGCCGGCACGGGCGGGCCCGGCCCGACCTCGATCATCATCCCGACCACGCTGGTCCGGCGGGCCTCGGCCTGACCGGCCCGGGCCGGCCGCCCGCCGGAGGCCGCGGGACCGGCCGGATCCGAGGGAGTCCGCCGCACCGACCGTGACCGGGCCACGCGCGGACACCACCGGCCGGCCCGGACACGCCGGAGGCGGGCCCGGAGTCGTCGACTCCGGGCCCGCCTCCCTGAACGGCCTGACCTGGTGGCCTGACCCTGCGGCCGGACCAGTCGGCCGGCGGCGTCAGCCGAACGGGATCCGCAGGACCGACACGCTCCCCTGGGCCTGGCTCGCGCCGACCCGGAGCTGGGCGGTGGCGTTGCCCAGGGCGGGCCAGACCTCGACCCGCACGGTGCCCTTGGCGAGGTTGCCGAGGGTGCCGGTGGCGGACTGGAGTCCGGCGGTGGCGCCCGAGTAGCGCTCCCAGCCGGTCACCGGGTCGCTGGCGAAGTAGCGGAAGGTCTCGACCCGGTCGAAGCTGCCGTCGCCGGTCAGGTCGTAGGAGACCCGGACCTGCTGCGCCAGGCCGACGCTGCCGGCCGCGTCGACGAACAGGTCGAAGTCGGTCGCGGCGCCGGACTTCAGGGTGCCGGTGACGTTGGCGACCTGGTACACCAGCGGCTGGTACGGCGTGCCGTCGTGGTTGGCGCCGCCCCCGGCGGCGATGGTCGCGGTGGTCGCGGCCGTGCCGGTGGTGGTGGTCAGCGACCCGGCCGGCTGCAGGTAGAAGGTGCTGCCGGTGGTGGCCGGAACCGTGGCGGTGGGGCTGGCGGTCGGGCTGGCGGTGGCCGTCGGCGAGGCCGTCGCGGTCGGCGAGGCGGTGGCCGTCGGGGAGGCGGACGGGCTCGGGGTGACCCCGCCGGTGCCGCCGTCGGTGAAGGAGCCGCGCTCGCTGGCGGTGGACCTGGCCGGGACGGTCAGGGTGAAGCCGTCCGAGAAGCGGACGGTGCGGGCCGCGGTGGTGTAGTTGTGCGCCACGTGGGTCCGGGTCGAGCCGTTGACGAAGACGGCGGCCGTCGGGCTGTCGGCGGTGGTGGCCGGGTCGAGGGTGCCGAGCGTGGCGAGGTTGTAGATCCAGTGGTAGGTGTGGGCCTTGGACTCGCCCTCCTCCGGGGTGTATCCGGCGTTGCCCGCGTCCCAGTCGGCCTTGGCGGCCGCCGGGTCGGCGAGGGCCTCGAACTCCCAGAGCAGGTCGCGCCAGTCGGTGAACTGGCCGCCGTTGTTGGCCTTGAGCTCGGCCAGGTTGGCCTTGACGGCGTCCTGGCGGCGGCCGAGGTAGAGCGAACCGCCCGTGACCGGGAGGACGTTGATGCCGTGGATCATGCCGGGCGCGGCGGTCCACCAGGTGGAGTAGGCGGCGCCGCTGCCCCAGACCATGCCGGCCGTGCCGTGCTGGAAGGCGGCCGGGAAGACCTGCTTGTCCGCGTTGAACCAGTACTGCTCGATCGTCTTGGCCTCGGTGGTGTAGAGGTAGACGCCGAGGTCGCGCATCGCGGTGTCCCCCGTCGCCGAGCCGTAGAGCACCAGCGCGGAGGAGAAGTTCATCGACTCCGAGGAGGACTCCTCGTTGTTGCCGGCCGCGAATCCGGCGTGGCCGGAGGCCCAGCCGTGGCCCGCGTACGGGTCGAAGTTGCGCAGCAGCGGGAAGCGCGCGTCGGCGCGGTCGGCGTTGGCGGCGTCCTTGGCGAGGATCTTCACCATGCCGCCCCAGGCCGAGTCGGCGGCCCAGGCGGCGTCGTAGCGCGCGACGGTGGCGGCGGCCTGGATGAAGTACGCGTAGTGGAAGTGGTGGTCGTTGAGTTCGGCGTCGGTGCCGTAGGAGGCCGGGTAGCCGATCAGGGTCTTCCACACGTTGTCGTACGCGAAGGAGGAGGCGTTGGTGCCGGTGAACCAGGTCTGCAGCTTGCCCTTGACCAGGCCGATCAGCTTGTCCCGGGTGGCGGTGTCACCGAGCTGGTCGGCGATCGGGATGAGCTGGGAGAGCTGTCCGAGGGCCTTGCCGACCCAGTAGGTGTCGCTGTAGCCCATGAACGGGTCGGGCAGGTTGGCCACGTCGCGCAGGTAGCCGCCCAGCTTGGCGCGGTCGTAGGAGCCGGCGTCCGGCAGTGAGGGGAGGATGCCGTTGACCGTCTGCGTGGTGCTGAAGGAGGCGCCCTCGCGGACCTTCATCTGGCCCTCGGGCGAGGTGTAGGTGAGCGCGGTCAGCGGGTCGGTGGTGGTCAGCCACTGGTGCCGGTAGAGCGCCTGCAGGGTGCCCGTCTGGGTGCCCTCCTGCGGGGTGGTGGTGGCGGTGTAGGTGGTGCGCAGCGTCCCGGCCGCGGGCTGGTAGTCCCAGCCGACCTTGGTGTCGGTGACGAAGCTGTAGGCGTAGGTCCTGTAGGTGGCGAGGTCGGCCTGGCTGGGCAGGACGGCGACCGAGTAGTAGTCCTTGGCGCCGAGGTTGGCGCTGATGGTGCTGCCGTTGACGCTCCAGTTCACGCCGGTGGGGGCGAACAGCGCGTAGGTGTGGCCGGCCACCGTGATGCCGAGCACGTTGCCCTGGTTGGACCAGACGGCGGGGGCGGAGGCCGCGGTGATCTGGGCGGCGCCGCCGGTGGCGTGGGCGTAGACGTAGGGCAGGCCGTGGCCGATGGTGGCGCTGAAGGTGTGGGCGCCGTCCGCCCAGTAGGGGGTGACGGTCCAGTCGCTCCAGCCGTCGACCTTGGTGTCGGGCGAGTTGAGGCCGGCGACGCCGAGGGTGAGGTCCTTGGTGTGGGTGAAGTCGTACTGCCGGCCGTCGGAGGTGACGGTCGGGTTGGTGGGGTAGCCGACCTCCAGCCCGGAGGCGACCGCCTTGAAGGTGTACGGGTTGGCGTAGAGGTTCTCGCTGTACGGGTTGCCGGCGTAGCGCTGGTAGATCAGCGAGGACCACCAGTCGTTGGTGGGGGCGGCCTTTCCGGCCATTCTCGCGGTGACCTTGGGGGTCACGGGCGCGCCGTCGGAGTTGCTCGGGCCGACGGTGCCGGCCGGGCGGGCGTCGCGGTATCCGCCGAGGCCGACCGGGACGGTCGCGGCGGAGGCGCTGCCGGTGGCGACGGTGGCGGTCAGCGCGGCGGCTGCGGCCAGGGTGAGCGCGGCCACCGCGGCGGTGGGCCGGCGGAGCTGGCGTAGCGGCTTCATTCGGAGGCACCTCATGGGGTGGGGGTGAGGCCGGGACGGTGGGGTGATGGAGCGTCAAGCGTGAGAGCGCTCTCAAAAACCGGAAGGTAGCGGGCGGCCGCGACACCGTCAATGACCTGGACGCGACCGACCCGAAACCCGCAGGAAATCCGGCGCAGGCTTCTCGATTCCGTCACAGGCCCAAGGTCACGGTCGGATTTCGAGCCCTTGACGGCGGGCGGCACGGCCCGGCAATCTCCTGAAGCAGCGCGTGAGAGCGCTCTCAAACGAGAGCGCTCTCACGATGCCCCACCCAGCGCCGATGAACCGGACGAAGCCAGGAGGCTTCCATGCCCACCTTCAGAGCCCGCCGCACCGCCACCTCCCTCGGCACCGCAGCCCTCGCCGCCATGCTTCTCCTCACCGCCTGCAGCTCGGGCTCCTCAGGCGGCTCCGCCGACGCCGCCGACGGCAAGGTCACGCTCACCGTGGACCTCTTCGGCACCTTCGGGTTCAAGGAGACCGGCCTCTACGACGAGTACAGCAAGACGCACCCCAACGTCACGATCAAGCAGAGCGACACCCAGGACGAGGGCCAGTACTGGCAGGCCCTGCAGACCAAGCTGGCCGGCGGCGGCGGCCTCGCCGACATCCAGGGCCTGGAGGTCGGGCGGGTCGCCAGCGTGATGCAGAAGCAGGCCGACAAGTTCGTCGACCTCAAGACCGTCGGCGCCGGCGCCGTCAACGACGGCCTGGTGCCGTGGAAGGCCGCCGCCGTCAAGAGCGCCGACGGCAAGGTGCTGGCCGCCGGCACCGACATCGGCCCGGAGGCGATCTGCTACCGGACCGACCTCTTCAAGGCCGCCGGCCTGCCCACCGACCGCACCGAGCTGGCCGCCAAGTGGTCCAGCTGGGAGGGCTACCTGGCGCTGGGCAAGGAGTACGTCGCCAAGGCGCAGCCCGGCAACGTCTGGACGGACAGCGCGGCCGGCATGTTCACCGCCGAGGTCGGCCAGCAGAAGGTGCGCTACGCCGACGAGTCCGGCAAGCCGGTCTACGACAGCAACCCGGCGGTGAAGAGCGCCTGGGCCGACTCCGCCAAGCTGGTCGCCGACGGCCTGTCCGCCAAGCTGCCGCAGTGGACCCCGGAGTGGAACAAGGCCTTCACCACCGGCAAGTTCGCCACCCTGAGCTGCCCGGCCTGGATGATCGGCTACATCAAGGGCCAGGCGGGCGACGCGTTCGCCGGCAAGTGGGACATCGCGGCCGGCCCCGGCAAGACCGGCAACTGGGGCGGCTCCTACCTGGCGATCCCGAAGACCTCCAAGCACCAGAAGGAGGCCGCCGAGCTGATCAGCTGGCTGACCGCGAAGGAGCAGCAGGTCAAGCTCTTCACCAAGCAGGGCTCGTTCCCCTCCAGCACCGCCGCGCAGGGTGAGATCAAGGCCCTGCAGGACCCGTACTTCAACAACGCGCCGATCGGCCAGATCTTCAGCGAGTCGGCCGGCGCGATGCCCGCGCAGGTGCTCGGCACCGAGGACGGCGTGATCGGCAAGGCGTTCACCGACGCCCTCGGCGAGGTGGAGCGCACCGGCACCGCGCCGGACGCCGCCTGGCAGCACGCGATGGACAACATCAAGAAGGCCAGCGGGAACTGACGCCGGACCACCGGGCGGCCCGGCCCCACCGGCCGGGCCGCCCGGCTCACCGAAGGACCATCATGGCCATCACCACCACCACCCGAAGCCCCCGTCCGGCCGCCCCCGCGGCCGAGCGCCGGCCCCGCGCCCGCCGGGCCTCCCGCGCCGCGCCGTACGGCTACCTGGCGCCGTTCTTCGTCCTGTTCGCGGCCTTCGGCCTCTTCCCGCTGCTGTACACGGCGTACGTGTCGCTGCACCGGGTGGAACTGCAGACCTCCCAGCAGATGGACTGGGTGGGTTTCCAGAACTACACCCGCCTGCTGGAGGACCCGTTCTTCTGGAACGCGCTGCGCAACACCTTCACCATCGGGGTGCTCTCCACCGTCCCGCAGCTCGTGATGGCGCTCGGCCTGGCCCACCTGCTGAACTACAAGCTGCGCGGGCGCACCTTCTTCCGGGTCGCGATGCTGATGCCGTACGCGACCTCGGTGGCCGCCGCCACCCTGGTCTTCGCGCAGCTCTTCGGCCGCGACTACGGGCTGCTGAACTGGGCGCTGAGCAGCGTCGGGCTGAACCCGGTGGACTGGCAGGCGGACACCTGGGCCTCGCAGATCGGCGTCTCGGCCGTCGTCACCTGGCGCTGGACGGGCTACAACGCGCTGATCTACCTGGCCGGCATGCAGGCCATCCCGCACGAGCTGTACGAGTCCGCGGCGATGGACGGCGCCTCGCGCTGGAAGCAGTTCCTGCACGTGACCGTCCCCGGCCTGCGGCCCACCATCATCTTCACGGTGGTGGTCTCCACCATCGGCGCGACCCAGCTGTTCGGTGAACCGCTGCTCTACGAGGGCAACGCCGGCGGCGGGATCTCGCACCAGTACCAGACCCTCGGCCTCTACATGTACGAGCAGGGCTGGAGCTTCTTCCACCTCGGCCGGGCGGCCGCGGTCGCCTGGGTGATGTTCCTGCTGATCGTGCTGCTGGCCCTGGCCAACGCGGCGATCGCCGCCCGGCGCAACCGTACGGACCGGTGACCGACATGACGACCATTCAGCTTCCGCGGCCGGGGCGACGCCGCCCGGGGACGGGCCGGCGCTCGCCGCTGGAGGGCGGCCCGCTCGCGTACGCCGTCCTGATCGGCGCCACCGTGCTGTTCGTCTTCCCGTTCTACTGGACCCTGGTCGGCGCCAGCCGCACCAACGCGGAGATGAGCTCGGCCAGTCCGGCGCTCACCCCCGGCCCGAACCTCTTCCACAACATCGGCGAGGCGCTGCAGCAGGCCGCCATCGGCACCGCGCTGGTGAACTCGCTGATCGTGGCCTGCACCGTGACGCTGGGCGTGGTGCTCTCCTCCACGCTGGCCGGCTTCGCCTTCGCGAAACTGCGCTTCCGGGGCCGCAGCCTGCTGCTGGCCGTGACGGTCGGCACCATGATGATCCCGCCGCAGCTGGGGGTCATCCCGCTGTTCATGGTGATCGTGAAGATGGACCTGCAGAACAAGCTCCCGTCGGTGATCCTGCCCTCGCTGGTGTCCGCCTTCGGGGTGTTCTTCATGCGGCAGTTCCTGATCCAGGCGCTGCCGGACGAGCTCATCGAGGCCGCCCGGGTGGACGGCGCCTCGTCCCTGCGGATCTTCTGGTCGATCGTGCTGCCGGTGGCCCGCCCGGGCATGGCGGTGCTCGGGATGCTGACCTTCATGGCCACCTGGAACGACTTCTTCTGGCCGATCGTGGCGCTGAGTTCGCAGAACCCGACGGTGCAGGTCGCGCTGCGGTCGCTGGGCCAGGGCTACGTCCAGGACCAGTCGATCGTGATGGCCGGCACCCTGATCGGCACCCTCCCGGTGCTGGTGGTCTTCGCCCTGCTCGGCCGCCAGATCGTCGGCGGCATCATGCAGGGCGCCGTCAAGGGCTGAGCGTCCCCGGCCGGGCGCCCCGGCTCCGGCGTCCGCGGCCGGGGCCGCCCGGCCCCGGCCGGCCACCGCCGCCGGCGGTCCGTGCCCCGGCAGGCGGTACTCCCGGCCCTCCGTGCCCGCGCGGCCGGTACCCCGCGGCCGAGCGGCCCTGCGCCGATCCCCGTCCCAACTCTCATCTCTGGAAGGCGACATGTCCGTCGAAGCCCTGCCCACACCCGCCCAGGCCCGGCCCGCGACCGGCGCCGCGCAGCCGGCCGGCCCGGCCTTCCCGCCCGGCTTCCTCTGGGGCGCGGCCACCGCCGCCTACCAGATCGAGGGCGCCGCGAGCGAGGGCGGCCGCAGCCCGTCGATCTGGGACACCTTCAGCCGGACCCCCGGCAAGGTCCGCAACGGAGACACCGGGGACATCGCGGCGGACCACTACCACCGCTACCGCGACGACGTCGCGCTGATGTCCGAACTCGGCCTGGGTGCCTACCGGTTCTCCCTCGCCTGGCCGCGGATCCAGCCGGCCGGCGAGGGCCCGGCGAACGGGGAGGGCCTGGACTTCTACGACCGGCTGGTGGACGAGCTGCTCGCCCACGGGATCACGCCGGTCGCCACGCTCTACCACTGGGACCTCCCGCAGACCCTGGAGGACCGGGGCGGCTGGACCGAGCGTGACACCGCGTACCGCTTCGCCGAGTACGCGGCGCTGGCCGCCCGCCGGCTGGGCGACCGGATCCCCGCCTGGACCACCCTCAACGAGCCGTGGTGCAGCGCCTTCCTCGGCTACGGCGCCGGCATCCACGCCCCCGGCCGGACCGACCCGGCGGCGGCCCTCACCGCGCACCACCACCTGCTGCTGGCCCACGGCCTGGGCACCGGGGCGCTGCGCGCCGAGCTGCCCGCCACCGCGCAGGTCTCGCTGACCCTCAACCTGGCGGCCGTGCGCCCGCTCTCGGAGGCGCCCGGCGACCTGGACGCGGCCCGCCGGATCGACGGCCTGGCCAACCGGATCTTCCTCGACCCGGTGTTCCACGGCAGCTACCCGGCGGACGTGCTGGCCGACACCGCGGAGGTCACCGACTGGTCCTTCGTCCGGGACGGCGACCTGGCCGAGATCTCCCGCCCGATCGACTCGCTGGGCATCAACTACTACACGCCGACGGTGGTCGCCGCGGACGACCCGGCCGCGCCCGCCCCGCGCCTGGACGGCCACGCCAGCTCGCTCTCGCCGTGGCCGGCCGACCGGGGCGTCCGCTTCCTTCCCGCCGAGGGCAGCCGTACCGCGATGGACTGGCCGGTGGACGCCGACGGCCTGTACGAGCTGCTGACCCGGCTGCGCGACGACCTGCCGGGCGTGCCGCTGCTGGTCACCGAGAACGGCGCGGCGTACGAGGACTACAGCGACCCGTCCGGGGCGGTGCACGACCCCGAGCGGGTCGCCTACCTGCACGGCCACCTGGACGCGGTGCGGCGGGCGGTGGCCGACGGCGCCGAGGTGCGCGGCTACTTCCTCTGGTCGCTGCTGGACAACTTCGAGTGGGCCTACGGCTACAGCAAGCGGTTCGGCATCGTGCACGTGGACTTCGCCAGCCAGCGCCGGACCCCGAAGGACAGCGCCCGCTGGTACGCCGAGGTGATCCGCACCGGGCAGCTGCCCGCCCGCTGAGGACGCCGGGTGCCCGCCGAAAGGCCCGCGGCCGCCCCGGGGATCTGACACCCCGGGGCGGCCGTACGGTTCACCGGCGCGCCGGCCGGGTGCCGGTCAGCGCTTGACCGGCAGGCCCGAGTTCCGGTGCGACATGGTGATCGACTTCCACTTCTTCAGGCGCTCGGCGGCGAGCCGGGCGTCCGTGCGGGAGGCGATCCACGCGTTCTCGCGCTGCAGCTTGAGGTAGCTCTCCCAGCGGCGCTGCGAGAGGCTGCCGTCCTCCAGTGCCGCCCGGACGGCGCAGCCGGGCTCGGTGTGGTGGCCGCAGTCGTGGAACCGGCACTCCTCGGCGAGCTCCCCGACCTCGGAGAAGGCCTGGGCCAGGCCCTCGCCGCCGAAGAGGCCGACCTCGCGCAGGCCGGGCGTGTCGATCAGGACGCCGCCGTGCGCCATCGGCACCAGCTCGCGCGCGGTGGTGGTGTGCCGGCCCTTCTCGTCGACCGAGCGGGTCTGCTGGACCGTCATCACCTCGGCCTCGGCCAGCATGTTGGTGAGGGTGGACTTGCCGGCGCCGGACTGCCCGATCAGCGCGGTGCTGCCGGGGGTGCAGGCGCGCAGCACGTCCATCCCCTCGCCGGTCTCGGCGCTGACCACCAGCACCGTGACGCCGGGGGCGATGCCCTCGACGTCGGCACGGATGTGCTCGGCGTCGGAGACCAGGTCGGCCTTGGTGAGGACGACCAGCGGCTCGGCGGGGGCCCGCCGGGCGCCGCCCAGCAGGGCCTCGCCCTCGCCGCTGGAGGCGGCCAGGGCGAGGAAGCGCTCGATCCGGCCGAGGTCGACCTCGGAGGCGAGCGAGACGCAGATCGCGATCTGGTCGACGTTGGTCGCGAGCACCTGTGCCTCGGACCGCTTGGAGTTGGTCGAGCGCACCAGCGCGGTGCGGCGGGGCATCAGGGCCCGTACCGCGGGCCGCCCGCCGGGGATCTCGTCGACGGCGACCCAGTCGCCGGTGCAGACGTAGCGCATCGGGTCCGGTGTGGACACGTCGGCCATGTCGGCCCGCAGGACCCGCACCGCGTCACCGTCGGCGACGACGACGCTGCACAGGCCCCGGTCGACCCGCACGACCCGGCCCGCGAGCAGGCCGACGGCGGTGTGCAGGGAGAAGGAGCGGGCCCACGCCTCGTCCCAGCCGTAGCCGGACAGCGGGTGGGCGTCGGAGGTGGAGAAGGTGGGAAAGGTGGAGAAGGAGGACAAGACGGGGTGACCCTTCAAGGGGTGGCCCCGGCTGCGCGCGATCGGCGCGACAGGAAGGTACGGACGTCCCGCAGGGGTGACGTCGGGTCAGCCGGAGACCAGGGGGGTGTGAGTGATGACCTTCTGGACGCGGACGGCGCCCACAGCGGCGACAGTCGTCACGATCCTCACCTCCCGGTAGAAAACACGGCTTCGACGGTTACAGCCCACGACGGGCCGTTCCGGACGACTCCCACGGTAGCCAAGGGCGGCAGGCAGGGCCAGTCATTTTTCGCGGACCGTCCGAGCACCCGGCCCGCCGGCCGCCGCCCCCTGAGCCGTCCGGCCCGGCGGGAAGACCCGCCCGGCCCCGCCCGGCCCGGGCGGGAAGGCCCGCCCGGGCCGGCGGTCAGGCCTCGGCCGCCCGCTCCGGCGGGGCGGCCCTCCGGGCGCCCGGCCCGTACCAGAGCAGCACGGAGACCAGCAGGGCCAGGACGGTGGCCCCGGCGGCCCAGAGGAACACCGTCGAGATGGTGCCGGCGATCTCGCCGTCCCCGCCGGTGAACGGGATCAGCAGGACGGCCAGGCCGAGCGAGCCGCCCACGGTCAGCGCCGTCTGCAGCACCCCGGCGGCCACGCCCGCGTGCTCGGGCGGGGCCGCGCTGAGGATGATCATGTTGAACGGGACGATCGCCACCCCGACGCCGAGGCCGACGAGGACGATCTGCGGGAGCACCCCGGTGAGGTACGAGCTGTCCGCGTCGAGCCGGGCCAGCCAGGCCACCCCGGCCAGGACCACGCCCAGGCCGAGCAGGGCGCGGGTCTTCAGCCCGACACCGGAGACGTACGGGGTGAGCACCTGGGTGGAGAGCAGCAGCGCCAGGCCGAACGGCAGGACGGCGAGGCCGCTCTGCAGGGCGTTGAAGTGCAGCACGCCCCGCAGGTACTGCACCAGGTAGACCAGGAAGCCGGTGAGCACGGCGGCCAGCAGCAGCAGGTCGACGAAGGCACCGGCACGCTCGCGGCCGGCGAGGACGGCGGCCGGCAGCAGGGGCTCCGAGGTGCGCGGGTCGACCACCGCGAGCAGCACCCAGAGCGCCGCCGAGCCGGCCAGCGGCACCAGGGTGCCGGCGTCCCCCCAGCCCTGCTCGGCGGCGTGCACCAGCCCGTACACGGCGGTGCCGACGGCCGCGGTGACCAGGGCCGCGCTGAGCAGGCCGAGCGGGCGGGAGCGGGTGCCAGCGCCGGCGAGGCCGGGCGTCGTCAGCGACAGGACGATGATCAGCAGGCCCACCGGGACGTTCACCAGCAGGCTCCACCGCCAGTCCCCCGCCCAGGTGAGCACGCCGCCCAGCACCATGCCGGCCGAGGCGCCGAGGCCGGTGACGGTCGAGTAGAGGCCGAAGGCCCGCTGCCGCCGCTCGCCCTCGAAGACCACCGCGAGCAGGGCCAGGCCGTTGGGTCCGGCGAGGGCGGCGCCGGCGCCCTGGAGCAGCCGGCCGGCCAGCAGCAGCTCGACGCCGGGGGCCAGGCCGGCCAGCAGGGAGGCCAGCACGACCAGGCCGAGGCCGCCGACGAAGACCCGGCGGTGGCCGAAGGCGTCGCCGAGCCGGCCGGCGAGGAGGAGCAGGCCGCCGAAGGCCAGCAGGAAGGCGTTCGGCACCCACGACCCGGCGGCCGCCGAGAGGCCCAGGTCGGACTGCAGGGCGGGCAGGGCGACGTTCACGACGGTGCCGTCCAGCTGGAGCATGAACTCGGCGCCGACGATCGCCGTCAGCGTCAGGCCCCGGGCCCGGGCCCGCGACCCGGCGGCCCGGGCCGGGACTTCGTCGGGAACAGCGTCAACGCTCATGGGATCCTCCACGGCAGCAGCCGGAGTATTATGGTGAGACAGCCTCAGGTTAGGTGCGGCAGAGTTAACCTGAGGATGCCTCAGGTAGTCAAGCAGGAGGATTCATTGGCGGACACCGGGCCCTACATCGCGCAGCGCCCCAAGCGGGCCGACGGGCAGCGCAACTACGACGCGATCCTGGCGGCCGCCCGCAGGGCCTTCGAGGCCGACGGCTCCGACGCCTCCCTGGAGGACGTCGCCGGCCGGGCCGGCGTCGCCATCGGGACGCTCTACCGGCACTTCCCCACCCGGGCCGCCCTGGTCGAGGCCGCCACCAGGGACGGACTGTCCGAACTCGTCGCCCTGGCGGAGCGGCCGGCCGACGGCGAGGACGCCCTGGAGACCCTGACGGAGTGGATGGGTCAGGCCGTCCGACACTTCAGCACCTTCCGCGGCCTGGTCGGCATCCTGGCCAGGAGCATGTACGACGAGGGGACGCCCTCCCACGCCATGTGCGCAGCCATGCACCGCGGCGGCGCCGAGCTGCTCGGCGCCGCCCAGCGCGCCGGACGGGTCCGCGCCGACCTCACCACGGACGAGCTGTTCGACCTGCTCAGCGGCGCCGCCTGGGTGCGGGAGAACGCCGGGCCCGGCCGCGACGGCGGCCCGCGGTTCCTCGCGCTGGTGCTGGAGGGTCTGGTGCTGCCCGACGGGGCGCGCTGACCGGCGGGCGCGTCAGCGGCGGGCGCGTCAGCGGCGCTCCCCGGCGGCCGGGCCCGGGCCGGACGGGCCGCGCGGCACCGTCCCCGGGACCCGACCGGAACGGGCACAGGATGTCGGGTGGGGCAGGCCGGCCCCTTCCTACGGTGAGGGCAAGGAAAAAGGAAGGGGACCGGGGTGCTGGAGCGGCTGAATCAGGCCATGGACCACATCGAGTCCCGGCTGGACGGGCAGATCGACGTGGCCGAGCTGGCCAGGATCGCGACGACGTCGGAGTACCACCTCCGGCGGATGTTCTCGGCCCTGGCGGGGATGCCGCTGTCGGAGTACGTCCGGCGCCGGCGGCTGACCGTCGCGGGCGCCGAGGTGCTGGCCGGCCCGGGGACGCTGCTGGAGATCGCGGTCCGCTACGGCTACGCCTCGGGCGAGGCGTTCGCCCGCGCGTTCCGCGCGATGCACGGCGTCGGGCCCGGCGAGGCCAGGCGGACGGGCGCGGCACTGCGCTCCCAGCCCCGGATGTCCTTCCGGCTCGTCGTCGAAGGGAGCAGCAGCATGAGGTACCGGATCGTGGAGCGGGCGGAGTTCCGGGTGGTGGGGCGCATGGCCCGGGTCCCGCTCGTGCACGAAGGGGTCAATCCGGCCATCGCGGAGTTCATCCGGTCCGTCGGGCCGGAGACGAGCCGGCGGATCGCGCGGCTGTCGGACCAGGAGCCGGCCGGCATCGTCTCGGTGACCGACAACCTGGACGAGAGCCGGGCCGAGGGCACCGGGCTCGACTACTGGCACGCGGCGCTGACCCGGGCCGACCCGCCGGAGGACCTGGACGCGCTGCTCGTCCCGGCCGGGACGTGGGCGGTCTTCGAGAACAGCGGGCCGTTCCCGCAGGCCCTGCAGTACCTGTGGCGGGACGTCTACACCCAGTGGTTCCCGTCCAACCCCTACCGCAGCAGGCCGGGGCCGGAGATCCTCGGCGTCCGGCCGTCGCCGGACGGGTCGCAGGCCGACGCGCAGCTGTGGATCCCGGTGGAGCGCGGCGCGGCCTGACCCGGGCGGCGCCCGGGCGCCCGTCCGGTCAGCCCTGCTCCCAGGGCGGGCGGGGCGGGCGCCCGGGGAGCTGCGCCCCGGGGAAGCGGTGGTCGCCGAAGTCGGGCCCGTAGTCCGGGCCGCCCTCCTGCTCCGGCTCGGCGCCGGGCGGCGGGCCGAGGGGCCGGTCGCTGTCCGGCGGGGGCGGGACGGGACGGTGGTGGGGGCCGCGGGCGGCCAGCCGGCCCTTGAGGTTCTCCGGGGGCAGGAAGTCGGCCCAGCGCTCGGGGTACTCGGACGGCACGTCGCCGTCGTCGCCCTCCTCGCCCTCGTACTCCTCCTCGACGCCCTCGGCCAGGCCCAGCTCGCGGGCCCGCCGGGCGCGCTCCACGGCCCGCCGGGCGGCGACCTCGCGGACGACGGCCGCGGCCGCCTCCTCGCTGGCACGCTCGTTCTCCGCGCGGGCGTCGGCGGTCTCCAGGGTGGGCCAGCGCCGGTCTATGGCGGCGTTCATCGCGGCGCCGATCAGCACCGCGAGCGCGACCACGCCGATCCAGAGCAGGACGGCCACCGGCGCCGCCAGCGACCCGTACACCGAGGGGCCCTCGACGGAGCTGACCAGGTAGACCCGGAGCAGCACGCTGCAGACCACCAGGACGACCAGGGCGACCAGGGCGCCGGGGATGTCCTCGCGCCAGGGCGTGGAGACGGGCACGGCCAGGTGGTAGAGCGTGGTGAGGAAGACCACCAGGAGCAGGATCGCCACCGGCCAGTAGAGCGCGCTGACCAGTCCGGCGGCGTTCGGCAACGCGGCCACCACCAGTCCGGGGCCGGCCACCAGCAGGGGCAGCACCAGGGAGCCGATCACCAGGGCGCCGAGGTAGAGGCCGAGCGACATCAGGCGGGTCTTGACGATGCCGCGCTTGCCGTCGAGGCCGTACATGACGGTGATGGTGTCGATGAAGATGTAGAGCGCCCGGGAGCCGGACCACAGGGAGAGCAGGAAGCCGATCGAGATCAGGTCGGGCCGTTTGTCGTCGAAGACGCCGTGCAATAGCGGTTCGACGATCTGGTGGACGGACGACTGCGAGAGCACCGTCCCAGCGGCTGAGACGATGTCCTGTTTCAGCTTGTCGATGGTGCCGGCGCCGAGGAACTCGTCGAGGTAGCCGAGCGTGCCGGCCAGGCAGAGCAGCAGCGGCGGGATCGACAGCAGGGTGAAGAAGGCCGCCTCGGCGGCGAGGCCGGTGACCCGGTACTCGACGCAGGTGTTGGTGGTGTCCTTGATCAGCGCCCAGGCCGTACTGCGCCAGGTGGCCCGCTTGACCGCGCGTCGGGAGCCCTTGCCCCGCCGCCGCGAGGGGCGCTCGGGGTTCGGTCTCGTCATCTCGCCTGCTGGTTGCACAGCTCTACGGTATCGGGCCGGGCGCCCGGGGTGGATCTACGGGCCCCCGGCCGTCGGCGGTGGTCCCGGCGCGGGCCGTCCGGGAGAGCCGGGGGACGCCTCCGGGCGGGTTCCGGGGGGCCCACGGGGGGCTCCCGAGCGGCTCGGAGCGCGGGTAGGGTCGCGGCGGTTCGCAGGGCGGTAACCTTCCGAGCGTGGGAAAGTCCCCGGCGTCTCACATGGCGAAACCATTACGTCCATTATTTGGACGTTAGTGGACCGAGAACCGCCGGGCGTGCGAATCTCTTGCCATGCCTAGCGCCGGAACCACCCTGGTTGGTCGACTCCACGTCGATCTCCTTCGTGTGTCCAGCGCCATCTGTCCGGTGACCTGAGCCCACCCCGCCGCCACCACCGCACCCGGCGCCACCTCCTCGTCATCCTCGCTGAAGCGGATGCGCGGGCGCCCACCCCGGCCTCGGTCACTGTTCCTGATCCGGCACGTCACCACGTGCAGGACCGCAGGTCACAGCAGCGCCGCACCGGAGCAACGCCCAGCGCCTCCCCCCAGCGTCAGAGCCACCTGCCCGTAAGGACTTCACCATGGCCACCACTCCCGACCCGGTCGAGCCCCAGGAAGCGAGCGCCCCCGCGCCCCGCCCCGCCGCCGCCCGCAAGGTGACCCGCCACCGTGGCGAGGGTCAGTGGGCCATGGGGCACTTCACCCCGCTGAACGCCAACGAGCAGTTCAAGAAGGACGACGACGGTCTCAACGTGCGGACACGCATTGAGACGATCTACGCCAAGCGGGGCTTCGACTCGATCGACCCGGCCGACCTGCGGGGCCGGATGCGCTGGTGGGGTCTGTACACCCAGCGCAAGGAGGGCATCGACGGCGGCAAGACCGCGATCCTCGACCCGCACGAGCTGGACGCCGAGTACTTCATGCTCCGGGTCCGGATCGACGGCGGCCGCCTCACGGTGGCCCAGCTGAAGGCGATCGCCGAGGTCTCCGAGCAGTACGGCCGCAACACCGCCGACCTGACCGACCGGCAGAACGTCCAGTACCACTGGATCCGGATCGAGGACATGCCGGCGATCTGGCAGAAGCTGGAGGCCGTCGGCCTCTCCACCACCGAGGCCTGCGGTGACACCCCGCGCGTCATCCTCGGCTCCCCGGTGGCCGGCATCGCCGAGGACGAGATCATCGACGGCACCCCGGCCGTCGACGAGATCCAGCGCCGCTTCATCGGCAACCCGGAGTTCTCCAACCTGCCGCGCAAGTTCAAGTCGGCGGTCTCCGGCTCGCCGCTGCTGGACGTGGCCCACGAGATCAACGACATCGCCTTCGTCGGCGTCGTCCACCCCGAGCACGGCCCCGGCTTCGACCTCTGGGTCGGCGGCGGCCTCTCCACCAACCCCAAGCTCGGCGTGCGCCTCGGTGCCTGGGTCCCGCTGGAGGAGGTCGCGGACGTCTACGGCGGCGTCATCGGCATCTTCCGCGACTACGGCTACCGCCGCCTGCGCAACCGCGCCCGGTTGAAGTTCCTGGTCGCCGACTGGGGCAAGGACAAGTTCCGCCAGGTGCTGGAGGACGAGTACCTCAAGTACAAGCTGGTCGACGGCCCCGCGCCGAAGGAGCCGAGCGGCACCTGGCGCGACCACGTCGGCGTGCACCGCCAGCGGGACGGCCGGTTCTACGTCGGCTTCGCGCCGCGGGTCGGCCGGGTGGACGGCAAGCTGCTCGGGCAGATCGCCGACCTGGCCGCCGCCCACGGCTCGGACCGCCTGCGCACCACCGCCGAGCAGAAGATGATCGTCCTCGACGTCGCCGAGGACCGGGTCGAGTCGCTGGTGGCCGGCCTGGAGGCGCTGGACCTGCGGGTCACCCCCTCGCCCTTCCGCCGCGGCACGATGGCCTGCACCGGCATCGAGTACTGCAAGCTCGCGATCGTCGAGACCAAGGAGCGCGGCCGCACGCTCATCGACGAGCTGGAGAAGCGCCTGCCGGAGTTCGCCGAGCCGCTGACCATCAACATCAACGGCTGCCCGAACGCCTGCGCCCGCATCCAGGTCGCCGACATCGGCCTCAAGGGCCAGCTCGTCACCGACGAGAACGGCGAGCAGGTCGAGGGCTACCAGGTGCACCTGGGCGGCGCGCTGGGCCTGGAGGCCGGGTTCGGCCGCAAGGTCCGCGGCCTGAAGGTCACCAAGGACGGCCTGCCGGACTACGTGGAGCGGGTCCTGACGCGCTTCCAGGCCGAGCGCGCCGAAGGCGAGCGGTTCGCCCAGTGGACCGCCCGGGCGTCCGAGGAGGCCCTCTCGTGAGTGAGCGCGCCGCACCCTTCCACTGCCCGTACTGCGGGGACGAGGACCTGCGCCCCTCCGCCGAGGGCGGGCACGGGGCCTGGGAGTGCGCGAGCTGCCGCCGGGCGTTCCAGCTGAAGTTCCTCGGCCTGCTGTCGCCGTCGAACACCGGGGACCGGAGCACACCTGCGAACGGGGGGAACCAGGATGACCAGCACGGTTGATCACGAGGCGATAGCCACCGCGGCCGGCCGCGACCTGGAGGAGGCGTCCGCACAGGACGTCCTGCGCTGGGCCGCCGAGACCTTCGGCAAGCGCTTCTGCGTCACCTCCTCCATGGAGGACGCGGTCGTCGCCCACCTCGCCTCCTCGGTCTTCCCCGGCGTGGACGTGGTCTTCCTCGACACCGGCTACCACTTCGCCGAGACCATCGGCACCCGGGACGCGGTGGCGGCGGTGATGCCGGTCAACGTCATCACCCTGACGCCGCTGCAGACCGTGGCCGAGCAGGACGCCCAGTACGGACCGCAGTTGCACGACCGCGACCCGGACCTCTGCTGCTCGCTGCGCAAGGTCGAGCCGCTGAACCGCGGCCTCGGCGGCTACGACGCCTGGGCCACCGGACTGCGCCGCGACGAGTCCCCGACCCGCGCCGACACCCCGGTGGTGTCCTGGGACCCCAAGCGCCGCAAGGTCAAGATCGCCCCGATCGCGCGCTGGACCCAGGAGGACGTGGACGCCTACGTCGCCGCCAACGGCGTCCTGCTCAACCCGCTGCTGTGGGAGGGCTACACCTCGGTCGGCTGCTCGCCGCTGTCGTGCACCCGCAAGCCCGTCGAGGGCGAGGAGGCCCGCGCCGGGCGCTGGGCCGGCTCCGGCAAGACCGAGTGCGGCATCCACCTCTGATCCCGCCCCACCGACCCGTACCACCAGGAGAATTCACCGTGACCACAGACACACCGGCAGTCGACGGAGCCGCAGAGGCGGCCCCCGCGGCCGCCCCCTGCGAGCGCGGCGCCACGGTGTGGCTGACCGGGCTGCCCAGCGCGGGCAAGACCACCCTCGCCTTCGCCCTCGCCGAGCGCCTGCGCGCCGAGGGCCACAAGGTGGAGGTCCTGGACGGTGACGAGATCCGCGAGTTCCTCTCCAAGGGCCTGGGCTTCAGCCAGGAGGACCGGCACACCAACGTGACCCGGATCGGCTTCGTCGCCGAGAAGCTGGCCGCGAACGGCGTCAAGGTGCTGGCCCCGGTCATCGCCCCGTACGCGGCCTCCCGCGCCGCCGTCCGCGAGCGGCACGGCGAGCACGGCACCGAGTTCCTGGAGATCCACGTCGCCACCCCGGTCGAGGTCTGCTCGGAGCGCGACGTCAAGGGCCTGTACGCCAAGCAGGCGGCCGGCGAGATCTCCGGCCTGACCGGCGTGGACGACCCGTACGAGGCACCGGAGAGCCCGGAGCTGCGACTGCAGACGCACGGCCGCGCCGTCGCCGAGTCCGCGGCCGAACTGCACACCTTCCTGACCACGAGGGGACTGGCATGACGACCGCGACCCACACCCTGCTCGATGCCGCCGAGAACCCCTACGCGCTGTCGCACCTCGACGCGCTGGAGGCGGAGTCGGTGCACATCTTCCGCGAGGTGGCCGGCGAGTTCGAGCGCCCGGTGATCCTCTTCTCCGGCGGCAAGGACTCCATCGTCATGCTGCACCTGGCGCTGAAAGCCTTCTGGCCGGCGCCGGTGCCCTTCGCCCTGCTGCACGTCGACACCGGCCACAACTTCCCCGAGGTGCTGGCCTACCGCGACCGCGCGGTGGCCCGGTACAACCTGCGGCTGCACGTCGCGCACGTGCAGGACTTCATCGACGACGGCCGGCTGCGCGAGCGCCCGGACGGCCTGCGCAACCCGCTGCAGACCGTCCCGCTGCTGGACGGCATCGAGCAGGGCAAGTTCGACGCCGTCTTCGGCGGCGGCCGCCGCGACGAGGAGAAGGCCCGCGCCAAGGAGCGCGTCTTCTCCCTGCGCGACGAGTTCGGCGCCTGGGACCCGCGCCGCCAGCGCCCCGAGCTCTGGAGCCTCTACAACGGCAAGCACGCGGTCGGCGAGCACGTGCGCGTCTTCCCGCTCTCCAACTGGACCGAGCTGGACGTCTGGCAGTACATCGAGCGGGAGAAGATCGAACTCCCCGAGATCTACTACGCCCACGAGCGCGAGGTCTTCTCCCGCAACGGCATGTGGCTCACCGCCGGCGAGTGGGGCGGCCCCAAGGAGACCGAGACCGTGGAGCGGCGCCTGGTGCGCTACCGGACGGTCGGTGACATGTCCTGCACCGGCGCGGTCGACTCGGACGCGACCGGCATCGGCGACGTGATCGCCGAGATCGCGGCCAGCCGGCTGACCGAGCGAGGAGCGACCCGGGCGGACGACAAGGTGTCCGAGGCCGCCATGGAAGACCGTAAGCGCGAGGGGTACTTCTAACCATGCCGACCGATCTGCACAACAACCAGGCCCCCTCCGAGAACCCGTTCGGCGAGGAGGCGGCGGCCACCGCGCTGCTGCGCTTCGCCACCGCGGGCTCCGTCGACGACGGCAAGTCCACCCTGGTGGGCCGGCTGCTGCACGACTCCAAGTCCGTGCTCGCCGACCAGCTGGAGGCGGTCGAGCGGGTCTCGCTCAGCCGCGGCCAGGAGGCCCCGGACCTGGCGCTGCTCACCGACGGCCTGCGCGCCGAGCGCGAGCAGGGCATCACCATCGACGTCGCGTACCGCTACTTCGCCACCCCGCGCCGGCGCTTCATCCTCGCCGACACCCCCGGCCACGTGCAGTACACCCGCAACATGGTGACCGGCGCCTCCACCGCCGAACTCGCCGTCGTGCTGGTCGACGCCCGCAACGGCGTGGTCGAGCAGACCCGCCGGCACGCCGCCGTGGCCGCGCTGCTGCGGGTGCCGCACGTGGTGCTGGCCGTCAACAAGATGGACCTGGTCGAGTACGCGGAGCCGGTCTTCGCGGCCATCGCGAAGGAGTTCACCGCGTACGCCGCCTCGCTGGGCGTCGAGGACGTGGTGGCGGTGCCGATCTCGGCCCTGGCCGGCGACAACGTGGTCGAGCCGTCCGCGCACATGGACTGGTACGGCGGCCCGACGCTGCTGGAGCACCTGGAGACCGTGCCGGTCGGCAGCGACCCGAGCGAGGAGCCGGTCCGGTTCCCCGTCCAGTACGTGATCCGCCCGCAGAGCGCCGACTTCCCCGACTACCGCGGGTACGCCGGCCAGCTCGCCTCCGGCGTGCTGCGCACCGGCGACACCGTCACCGTCCTGCCGTCGGGCCACGTCACCACGGTGGCCGGCATCGACGCGCTCGGCAAGGAGACGGACATCGCCTGGGCCCCCCAGTCGGTCACCGTCCGCCTCGCCGAGGACATCGACGTCTCGCGCGGTGACCTGATCGCGGCCGGCCGCGTCCCGACGCCCACCAAGGACGTCGCGGCGACCGTCTGCCACCTGCACGAGCGCCCGCTGCGGGCCGGGGACAAGGTGCTGCTCAAGCACACCACCCGGACGGTGCGCGCGCTGGTCAAGGAGATCAGCTACCGGATCGACATCGACAGCCTCGAACAGCGCTCCGGCGCCGAGGGCCTGTCGGTCAACGACATCGGCCACGTGGTGCTGCGCACCGCCGAGCCGCTGTCGCTCGACGACTACACCGACAACCGCCGGACCGGGTCCTTCCTGCTGATCGACCCGGCCGACGGCACCACCCTCACCGCCGGCATGGCGGGCGAGGCCTTCGACACGGTCGCGCTGGAAGCGACGGACGAGGAGGACTGGGTCTGATGCCCCACGAGGCGTTCTCGGGCATGGACAAGGAAGGCGGCCGCATCGGCAGCGGCGTCCTCGGCAGCGGCCAGGGCGGACTGACGCGATGTGTGGGCGGACAGGGGCTCTGATCCCCTGTCACCGGGCCGGCCGCCCCTGTGCCATCCCACAGTTGGCACAGCACGCGCCGCCCGGCTTGCCCGGCATCACGATGCCGCGAGCGATTCCCCAGCTTCCGTACCCGGACCGCCGAGTGACGGTCCGTCCATGAACAGGACGACTTCGAATGGCTTCGAACCAGTTCCCCCATAGTGCTGCCCGCCCCGCCGCCGGCCGGATCAGACGCTCCGCCGTGGCCGCGGTCGCCGGCCTCACCGCCGTCACCCTGCTGACCGCCTGCGGCTACGGCTCGAAGAGCGACGACAAGGCGGCCGGCTCACCGGCGGTGGCCTCCCCCGCGGGCGACGTCAAGCTCTCCGCCGACTCGGTCAAGATCGGCTACTTCGCCAACCTGACCCACGGCACCCCGCTGGTCGGCCTGAAGGAAGGCATCTTCCAGAAGGAGCTGGGCACCACCCAGGTCAAGCCGCAGATCTTCAACGCCGGCCCGGCGGAGATCGAGGCGCTGAACGCCGGCTCGATCGACATCGGCTGGATCGGCCCCTCGCCCGCGATCAACGGCTACGTGCAGTCGCACAGCGAGGCCCTGAAGATCATCGGCGGCTCGGCCTCCGGCGGCGTCAAGCTGGTGGTCAACCCCGACAAGATCAGCTCGGTGGACGACCTCAAGGGCAAGAAGATCGCCACCCCGCAGCGCGGCAACACCCAGGACGTCGCCCTGCTCAACTACCTCGCCGGCAAGGGTCTGAAGGTCAACCCCGACAGCGGCGCGGGCGACGTCTCGGTGGTCCGCACCGACAACAAGGTCACCCCGGACGCCTACAGCTCCGGTGCGATCGACGGCGCCTGGGTGCCCGAGCCGACCGCCTCCAAGCTGGTCACCCTCGGCGCGAAGGTCCTGCTGAACGAGAAGTCGCTCTGGCCGGACAACAAGTTCGTGATCACCAACATCATCGTGTCCCAGAAGTTCCTCAAGGAGCACCCGGACGTGGTGGAGGCCGTGCTGCGCGGCTCGGTGAACACCAACGCCTTCATCAAGGCCAACCCGGACAAGGCGAAGGCCTCCGCCAACGCGGCCATCAAGGAGGCGGCCGGCAACGCGCTGGACGCCAGCATCCTCGACCCGGCCTGGCAGGACATCGAGTTCCTGGACGACCCGCTGGCCAGCACCCTGCAGTCGGAGGCCGACCACGCGGTGACCGCGGGCCTGCTCAAGAAGCCCGACCTGACCGGGATCTACGACCTGACCCTGCTCAACAAGGTGCTCAAGGCCGCCGGCCAGAACGCCGTGGCGGACGCCGGGCTCGGCACCAAGTAGCCGGTACGCCGCGGCAGGCCCACCGCCCGCCGCGGCACCCGCAGCGCGATCCGCACAAGCTCCGCGGTCCGGAACCCCGCCCGCCCGGTCGATGCCCAGTCACAGGGCCGGGCGGGGCCGGACCCCGGCTCCCACTTCGCCAGTCCGCCGGATCACCCTCCTCGCCCACCACCGGGCCGGAGGGGCCCATGTCCACTCATGCAGGAGGTGCCCGGATGAGCCCGGCACTGACCACCTCGGAAGACGCCCTCGACGACGGGGCCCTGGCCGGCTCCCCCGCCGTCCGGATCTCGCACGTCCACAAGTCCTTCGGCCGCGCCGGAGCGGCGACCCACGTGCTGGACGACATCACCCTCGACGTCGCCCCCGGCGAGTTCGTCACGCTGCTCGGCGCCTCGGGCTGCGGCAAGTCCACCCTGCTCAACCTGGTCGCCGGCCTCGACAAGCCGTCCTCGGGCACCATCGAGGTCCCCGGCGGGCGCCCCTCCCTGATGTTCCAGGAGCACGCGCTCTTCCCCTGGCTCACGGCCGGCAAGAACATCGAGCTGGCCCTGCGGCTCAACGGCGTGCCCCGCCCCGAGCGCCGCGCCGAGGCCGAGCGCCTGCTGGAGCTGGTCCGTCTCGGCGGCTCGTACGGCAAGCGCGTGCACGAGCTCTCCGGCGGCATGCGCCAGCGCGTCGCGATGGCCCGCGCACTCGCCCAGGGCAGTTCCGTGCTGCTGATGGACGAGCCGTTCGCCGCCCTCGACGCGATCACCCGGGACGTCCTGCACGACGAGATCACCCGGATCTGGGCCGCGCAGAAGCTCACCGTCCTGTTCGTCACCCACAACGTGCGCGAGGCCGTCCGGCTCGCCCAGCGCGTGGTGCTGCTCTCCTCCCGTCCCGGCCGGGTCGCCCGCGAGTGGCAGATCGACCTGCCGCAACCGCGCCGCATCGAGTCGGCCGGCGTCGCGGACCTGTCCATCGAGATCACCGAAGAACTGCGTGGGGAGATCCGCCGCCATGGCAAGCACTGACACCGCCCCCAGCGTGCACGAGGCCCAGGTGCCGGACTCCGCCAGCGTCGAGGCGGGCCTGGACGCGCTGGAGGCCGTCCAGACGCAGGGCACTCCGCTGAGCGAGGTCCTGCGCACGAAGGCCCTGCCGCCCCTGATCGCCCTGCTGCTCGTCCTCGCCCTCTGGCAGGGCGCGTTCGCCCTGGAGCTCACTTCCTCCTACAAGCTGCCCAGCCCGGGGATGGTCTGGAGCTCGCTGGTCGACCTGTGGCAGGCGGGCACGCTCTTCAGCATCGTCTGGACCAGCGTCTGGCGCGGCGTCGCGGGCTTCCTGGCCGCGGTCGCGATCGGGACCCCGATCGGCCTGCTGGTGGCCCGGGTGAAGCCCGTGCGCACGGCCGTCGGACCGATCCTCGCGGGCCTGCAGTCGCTGCCCTCGGTCGCCTGGGTGCCGGCGGCCGTGATCTGGCTCGGCATCAACAACTCGATGATGTACGCCGTCATCCTGCTCGGCGCCGTCCCCTCCGTCGCCAACGGCCTGGTGTCGGGCATCGACCAGGTCCCGCCGCTGTTCCTGCGGGCCGGCCGCACCCTGGGCGCCACCGGCCTGGCCAACGCCCGGCACATCCTGCTGCCCGGCGCCCTGCCCGGCTACCTGGCCGGCCTCAAGCAGGGGTGGGCGTTCTCCTGGCGGTCGCTGATGGCCGCCGAGCTCGTCGCCGCCTCGCCCGACCTCGGCCTGGGCCTGGGCCGCTACCTGGAGAACCAGCGCGAGTCGGCCGACATGTCCGGCGTGCTGCTCGGCATCATCCTGATCCTGATCGTCGGCATGGCCATCGATCTCCTGCTCTTCGCCCCGATCGAGCGCCGCGTGCTGCGCAACCGGGGCCTGCTCACCACCAACCGCTAGACACCGTCGGACACCACCCGGGCAGTCCCCGCTCCCTCCCGGAGCCCCGGGGCCCCGCCGGCCGAGACAACTCGGCCGGCGGGGCCTTTTTCGTGCCGTACCGGATCGGTTCGGACAATGACAAGTCGTACATCTCCTCCACGTCCGGCCGAATCGGAAGGGCCCCGTGCAAAACCTTGGGGAAAGCAGGTCCACGGTTTCGGCCAAAGCTTGACCGAAAAAAGTGATGGTTCTTGAGCCATCGATCGTCTGCGGATAGGTTCCAATTACCGAGAGAAAGGGAACTCAAATGGTTTCCGCAGGCAAGAAGGCAATGGCGGCCGCAGTTGTCGCGGCGGCGGCTCTCATGGCGTCCGCGCCCATGGCTTCGGCGGACGTCAGCCCGCGGGCCTCCTGCAGCAGGGGGCTCGGATCGGTCGGCAACGACGCCACATTCGCCGGCTACTCGCAGTACCTGGTGGTCAACAGCAGCACCATCAACAATGTGTCCTACAGTCTGGCCACCACCAGCCAGGGGCAGTACTCCAACAATACGAACAACAATTTCCAGGCCTACCTGCTGGACGGCGGCGGCAACAAGGGCTGGTACGAGTCCAAGAGCGGCCACACCCTGGACGACATCTGGGGGCCCACCCTGGGCACCGGGGTCCAGACCCAGCGTGGTGGAACCAAGCTCACGGTCGCCGCCTGGTTCCTCGGCACCTTCGACTGCAAGGGCACCAGCTGGGCCTTCTGAGCCCGGCAGAGAATCCCGGGCGAATCCCCGTGACCGCGGGGCGGAGCCCGGTGTGATCCCGTCCCGGGGTGGGCCGGCCGGCCGGCCCACCCCGCATTCGCACGAGAAAGCCCGGTACATGCGCCGAACACCGATGCTGCCCCTGGCCGCCCTCCTGGCCGCCGCCCTGCTCGCCGCCTGCGCCGCCCCCGGCGCCCGGCCGGCACCGGAGGCGGCCGCGGGGCGTCCCTACCTCGCGGACGGGGACGCGCACGGCTACCTCAGCTACGACCCCACCGCCCGTGTCCTGCGGGGTTTCACCCGGGACGGGGCGCAGAAGTGGCAGCGGAACGACATCGACCCGTACGAGGCGCACTGCGTGCGGGCCTGCCCCGACGCTGTCGTCAGCACCCGGCCGAAGGGCCCCGGCGGCACCGGCGGGGAGGTGCTCTGGATGCTCGGCGGGGCCCGGCCGACGCCGCCCGCGGAGCCGACGGGCGTCACCGTGCACTGGGCGCTGTCCCCCACGGAGTGGGTCGGTTCGACCACCGGCTCGATCGTGGTGGAATCCGGCGGTCGGCGCCGCGAGACCCCGTTGGAGAACGGCTCGACCGTCGTCTTCCGTGGTTCTCCCGACGGCACCCGGGGCATCGTCTCCAATCCCGCCGGAACCGGTCCGGACGTCTGGGTGGGCCATCAGGTCTCCCTCGACGCGAAAGAGCCGGCGGTCGGCGGCGCGACACCGGCGATGCCCGGGCCGGCCGGCTGCTGGACGGACGACGGGACGAGAATCGTCACGCTCGGGAAGGGCGCCTCGGCATTCGCGCGGGACAATCCCGGCACCGCCCCCGCCGGACTCGCGGTCGATTTCGTCAGTGAATGCTCGGCCGGTCCTTTCGGAATCGCCGTGGTCGATTACCGGCCGAGCCCTTCGGGAAACACGGCGAAAGTCAGCGTGTTCGACCCCGTCACCTTTCGAGCCATGGGCTCGTCCGGATATCTGCCACAGGCGACCGGATTCCGGGCGACCGGTGCCTGCGTGGCATTCAGCCGGGACGGCAAGCTCACCTTCATGAATCCGGCCGACGGCACCCTGCACGCCACCCGGAACCCGGCTCTGGACATCTGGCCGGCCGGCGGCGGCGCGGCGTACGTGCTGGAGAAGGCGAACCGGGCGAGGGTCGTTCCGGTTTCCTCCCGGGACTGCCCGGCCGCCGGGTGACGGATCTCGCACGGAACGTCACGCGCACGGCCGGGATATGGGAAAGGCCGGACGCGGCGGGCGGCCCGCTGCTACGATTCCATTTCCCGACATTTCCCTCCCTGCCGAGGCCGCACGTGAGTTCACAGCTGTCCGCCGCCACGCTCCTGCTGATCGCCCACGGCAGCCGCGACCCCCGGCACGCGGCCACCGTGGAGGCCCTGGTCGGGCGGATCCGTGCCCTGCGGCCCGCGCTGGACGTCGCCACCGCCTACCTGGAGTTCTGCGCACCGCGCCTCCCCCAGGTCACCGAGCGGCTCGGCGGCGCCCCGGCCGTCGCCGTCCCGCTGCTGCTCAACCGGGCCTATCACGCCAAGACGGACATCCCGGCCGCGCTGCGGGCCTCCGGCGCGGACCTCCCGCTCGCGGACGTGCTCGGCCCGTCCCCGCTGCTCCTCGCCGCCCTGGAACGCCGGCTCGCCGAGGCCGGGCTCGACGTGGACTCCGACGCCGTCCGGGCCCGCACCGGCATCGTGCTGGCCGCGGCCGGCTCCTCCGACCCGGCCGCCGGCCGGGTCACCCGGGCACTGGCCGCCGAATGGCGGCGCGCCCGCGGCTGGGCCGGCGTCGAGGTCGCGTACGCGGCCACGGCCGCCACCGGCCACCGGGTGCCCGGGGCGGTCGCCTCGCTGCGCGGGGCCGGCGCCGAGCGGGTCGCCGTCGCCCCGTACCTGCTCGCCCCCGGGCTGCTCCCGGACCGCATCGCGGCCGCCGCCGACGACGACGCGGATCTCGTCGCCGGGGTGCTCGGCGACGCGCCGGAGATCGCCCGGCTGCTGCTGCACCGGTACGACGAGGCCCGGCTCGGTGCCCGCGGCGCCGTCGGGCAGGGCCTGCGCCGGGGAGCCTGAGCGGCACCGCGGCTGCCCGGCCGTCGCGCCCGGCCGTCACCCCTCCGCCGTCACCCCTCCGCCAGCAGCCGGGCGAGCGGCGTCCGCGCCAGCACCAGCGCGCCCGCCAGGATCGCCAGCGCACCCGCGATCTCCGGCAGCAGCCACCACCCGGTCCGCACCGTCTCCTCGTACAGGGCGACCCCGAGCGCCAGGCTCACCAGCGCGTCGGTGAGCGTCAGCGCGGGCTGCGAGGCCACCAGCGGGCCGGACTGCATCGCGTTCTGCAGCAGGAACACCGAACCGGCGCCCGCCAGCGCGAAGCCGTAGGTCTGCCAGGCGGTGAGGAATCCGGTGAACCCGTCGCTCTGCCAGGCGTGCGTCGCGGCCTTCATCAGCGCCGCCGTCAGCGCGTTCCCGATCGCCGCGCCCGCCGCCAGCGAGGCCGCCCGCAACCGCCCGGGCGGATGCCGCCGTGCCACCACCACCAGCAGCGCCACCGCCCCCACACAGCAGCCGGTGGCCACCGCCCAGCGCCCGCCCGGCGGATGCGTGATGCCGCCCTGCGGGTCGGCGGCGGCCAGCGCCGTCCCGAGGCCGCCCACCACCGCCAGCACCGCCAGCCAGCTGCCCCGGGTCAGCCGCCGCCCGAGCACGAAGCCGGCGATCAGCATCGCCATCGGCAGTTCCAGCACGAACAGGGGCTGCACCAGGGACAGCGCGCCCTGGGAGAGCGCCAGCGCCTGGAGGCAGGCGGCCAGCACGATCGCCCCGAACCCGGCCAGCCACACCGGCCGGTGCAGCAGTTCGACGATCAGCCGCAGCCGGAACCCGGCGGAGAGCGGCACCGTACTGGCCGCCTTGCGCTGCAGCACGGTCGCCGTCGCGCTGCTGGCGGCGGCGAGCAGGGCGAACACCACGGCCCACACGCTCTGCACAGCCCACTCCGCTCCGCCGGCCTCCCGCACCTCCCGGCCAGCCTGCCACCCAGGCCCGTCCCCGGTACCGCCGCGCGGGCCGGTGCCCCCGCCTGTCACCCGCGCGGCGGTACCGGGCCGCCCGGCCCGGGCCTGGTGCTCAGATCCGCCGCAGCGTGAAGCTGTCGGTGGTCGTGCCGGCGAAGAGCAGGTCCATCCGGCCGGAGAGCTGGTAGAAGCCGCCCGCCGGGCCCGCCGTCACGGCGGTCGGCGCCGGGTCCGCCGAGGGGTGCACGGCGACCGTCCGGGCGGTCCGCCAGCCGTCCGGCGACCGCAGCTCCAGCTGCGCGTCCCGGCCCGGTGCGCCCAGGCCGTTGGTGACGCCCAGCACCGCGCCGTCCCGGCCGGCCAGCAGGCCGTCGAGCCCGGCCAGCGCCCCGGGCACCCCCGCCGCCCCGGTCAGCCGGACCTGCCGGAGCTCCGCCGGACGGCCCACCGGGACCCGCCACAGCGTGCCGTCGTCGTACTTGCCGAGCAGCAGCGCGCCGTCCTGGTAGACGATGCCGTTCAGCCCGTACCCGTCCGGCGCCGCCCGCAGCCGCTCGTCCCGCAGCAGGACGGAGGCCCGGCCGTCCACGCCGACCCGGTACACGACCGGCGCGCGGGAGTCGGTGACGTAGGCGGTGCCGTCCGGGCCGAAGGCGATGTCGTTGGCGAAGTGCGGGCCGCCGTCGCCGGCCACCGCGGCGAGGTCCGCGTAGAAGATCCGGCGGCCGGTCTCCAGGTCGTACGCGCCGACCCCGGCCAGCCGGCCGGTGGTGGCGGCGGAGCTGCGCAGGCCAACCCCGTTGTCACCGTTGGCCAGCAGGACCCGGCCGCGGGCCGCGTCCGCGTGCAGGCCGATCACCGAGACGATCGTCCCCGGGTCGTCGACCAGGGTCCGGACGCTCCCGTCCGGCCGGACGGCGGAGACAGTACCGTGGCGCAGGGAGCCGACCAGGAACCGGCGGTGCGCCGCGTCCCAGGTCGCGCCCTCGGGGTGCAGGGACGGGCCGTGGCCGTCGACGACGGCCGGGTGGCGGGCCGCCGCGGGCCGGCCGCCGGCCGCCTTCGCGGTGGTGGCGGCGTCCGCCGCCGGGATCGCGGCGGCGGTGAGCAGGGCGGTGGTCGCGGCGGCCACCAGGACGCGGCGGAACTGACGCCTCATCGGGTACTCCCTCTGGTACGGGTCATCAACGTGCTGACCCGGCAAGCCTCGCGGGCGCCGCGGCGGCCCGGCAGTGCGTGGCGATACTGGTAGTACGGCTACCAGGACGGGAAGACGGGGGCGGACATGAAGACGGCCGGGACGGCACGGCGGACGGCACTGTCGAACTTCCTGCGCAGCCGGCGGGCCCGGCTGACGCCCGAGGACGTGGGCATGGCGCCGGGCCTGCGCCGCCGCACGCCGGGGCTGCGGCGGGAGGAGCTGGCGGTGCTCGCCGGCGTCGGGGTGACCTGGTACACCTGGCTGGAGCAGGGACGCGCGATCAACCCCTCCCCCGAGGTGCTGGCGAGCCTGGCCCGCACCCTGCGCCTCGACCAGGCGGAGACGGAGTACCTGTTCCGGCTGGCGGGCAGTCACGCGCTGCCGGCCGAGGGCCCGGTGCCCGAGCGGGTGCCCGGGGCCCTGCTGCGCCTGCTGGACGCGCAGGCGCCGTCCCCCGCGTTCCTGATCGACGCCGGCTGGGACGTCCGGGCCTGGAACCCGCAGGCGGACGCACTGTTCGAGTTCTCCCGGTGGCCGGCCGGGGAGTGCAACCTGGGCTGGGTGGTGTTCGCCAACCACGCGCACCGGGCCCGGACGGTCGACTGGGAGCGCCATGCCCGGCGGACCCTGGCGCAGCTGCGGGCCGCCTACGGCGAGCGGGGCGGTGACGGCTCGCCGGGGGCGCAGCGGCTGGCCGCGGTGATCGCGCGGCTGCGGGCCGGGTTCCCGGAGGCGGACCGCTGGCTGGACGAGCACCAGGTGCAGGAGCGCTCGGGCACCGAGAAGGACCTCGAACACGAGGTGCTGGGCCTGCTGCGGATCGATCAGCTGGTGCTGCGGGCGCAGGGCGAGCCGCAGCTGGAGCTGGTGGTGCTCGCGCCCCGGGACGAGGAGACGGCGGAGCGGCTGCGGCGGCTGGCGCCGGGCGGGCGGCGGCAGCCGGACTGGGGATCGGCGACGGACCCGGAGCCGGGCGCCGTGCCGTCGCCGGAGCGGGTGCAGGCCTGACCGTCACCGCCGGGCGCGCCCCGACCCCGCCGGGGTCGCGGAACGCCGAAGCGGGCACCCCCGGAGGAGGTGCCCGCTTCGGAGGCCCGCCGGACGGGCCGGGGGCGTCGCGTCAGTTGGCCTGGCGGCGCTGGCGGCCGGTGCCGTAGTTGCCGCCGCTCTTGGAGCCCGAGCCGGGCTTGGAGCCGCTGCTCGCCTTGCCGGAGAAGCCGGCCGCGGTGTGGGTGGCACCGCCACCGGTGGCGCCCATCCGCTGCTTGGGGCGGCGACGGCGGGCGTTGCCGTTGATGTCGACGTCGGTGGGCAGCGAGGAGCGCGGGCCGGAGGTGCGGCGGCGCGGGGCGCTGGTGGTGCTGGCCGCCGGGGCCTGGCTGATCGGCACGGCCAGCGTGACCGCGACGCCGGAGGGCGTCCGGGCGCCGGTGATCCGGGCCAGCTCGGCGTCGCCGGGGCGGACCTTGGTGGTGGTCGGGCGGATGCCGGCGGTGGTCATCAGCCGGGTGACCTCGCGGCGCTGCTCGGGCAGCACCAGGGTGACGACCGTGCCGGACTCGCCGGCCCGGGCGGTCCGGCCGCCGCGGTGCAGGTAGTCCTTGTGGTCGATCGGCGGGTCCACGTTGACGACCAGGTCGAGGCCGTCGATGTGGATGCCGCGGGCGGCGACGTTGGTGGCGATCAGCGCGGACACGTGGCCCTCGCGGAACTGGTCCAGCGTGCGGTTGCGCTGCGGCTGGGACTTGCCGCCGTGCAGGGCGGCGGCCTTCACGCCGGTGGCCAGCAGCTGCTTGGCGAGGCGGTCGGCGCCGTGCTTGGTGTGCACGAACATGATCACCCGGCCCTCGCGGGAGGCGATGTGCGCGGTGGCCGAGGCCTTGTCGGCGGTGTCGATCTGCAGGACGTGGTGGTCCATGGTGGTCACCGCGCCGGCCGACGGGTCGACGGAGTGCGTCACCGGGTCGGTCAGGAAGCGGCGGACCAGGCGGTCCACGTTGCGGTCGAGGGTGGCGGAGAACAGCATCCGCTGCCCGCCCTCGGCGACCTGCTCCAGCAGCTTGGTGACCTGCGGCAGGAAGCCCATGTCGGCCATCTGGTCGGCCTCGTCCAGGACGGTGATGGCGACCTCGTCCAGCCGGACGTCCTGCCGGTTGATCAGGTCGTCGAGCCGGCCGGGGGTGGCGACCAGGACCTCGGCGCCGCGGCGCAGCGCGTTGGCCTGCCGGGTGATCGACATGCCGCCGACCACGGTGGCGATCCGCAGGTTCACGGCGGTCGCGTACGGGGTGAGGGCGTCGGTGACCTGCTGCGCGAGCTCGCGGGTCGGCACCAGCACCAGGGCCAGCGGGCGGCGCGCGTCGGCGCGCTTGCCGGCCGTGCGGGCGAGGATCGAGAGGCCGAAGGCCAGCGTCTTGCCGGAGCCGGTGCGGCCGCGGCCGAGCACGTCACGGCCGGCGATCGCGTCGGGCAGGGTGGCGGACTGGATCGGGAAGGGCTCGGTGACGCCTTCGCGGGTCAGTGCCGAGAGCAGGCCCTTGGGCATCTCCAGCTCGGCGAAGGTCGCGGCCGGCGGGCGGGCCGGGGTGCCCTCGGGGATCGCGAAGTCGGCGGGCGCCTCGACGGCGCGCTCGCGGGGGGCGGCGCCCCGGCCGCGGCCCCGGCCACCGGTGGCGCCGGCGCTGCGCAGGCCGCCGGTGCTGCTGCCGCTGCGGCGCTGGGCATCGCTGAAGCCGCCGCTGCTGCTGGCGTTGCCGCCGGTGCGCGGGCGGCCGCGGCCGGCCTGGCCCGCTGCGGCGCCGGTGCCCTGGGTGCGGCCGCCGGTGCTGCGGTTGCGCTGCGGGCGTGACTGATCGGTCATGTGGTGATTTTCCGTCCTGATGCGGCCGACGGCCACGGCTGTGCCGTGGTGGCGGACCTTGGGGGTACCCCCGGCGGTGGCTGGGGGTAGGGCCCCCAGCGGGGAGCTGGGGAAGGTCGGCCGTCAGGAGAGGAATGAACCACTGCCGCCCCGGCCGTTCGGCGGCATGCACGAGGGCCCGCACCGTGCGGTACGGGCCCTCGCTTCGCGACGTGAGTCAGCTCGGAAGCTGGACTCAGATGACGCGGATGTTCTCGGCCTGCGGGCCCTTCTGGCCCTGGGTGACGTCGAACTCGACCTTCTGGCCCTCGACCAGCTCACGGAAACCGTTCGCCTGGATGTTCGAGTAGTGGGCGAACACGTCAGCGCCGCCACCGTCCTGCTCGATGAAGCCGAAGCCCTTTTCGCTGTTGAACCACTTCACGGTGCCGGTAGCCATAACCGTCTCCTCATACTGGGGCATCAGGACCCACACCTCGTGGGCCCCAAAGTAGCCGCGATCCCCATCCGGAGACTGAAACACCGGACAAAACAAATGCGCCTGTTGGTTGGTACCAGCAGGCGCACACATACGTTCATGGGAACCAAAACTGCAACTGCGTCGACTGTAGCACGGCGAACACCGGAATGATCGAGTGATTTTTGCCGGACACGTCACGTTTGCGGCCCCCGACAGCAGGGCACGCGGCGCCCGCCGGAGCGGTCGCCGCGTGCCCTGTGACCTGGGACTCACCGGGCCGAGAGGATCCCCCCGGCCCGGCGCGGCCTCAGTGCCGGCCGGCCGGCTCCGGGGAGCCGGCGGCCTTGTCGAGCGCCACCGGGGCGTCGTGGCCCGCCACGTCGCCGTGACCGGGCCACCAGGCCGCCTTGCCCAGCAGCGCGGTCAGCGCCGGGGTGAAGAAGAGCGACATCACGAACGCCGCCAGCACGATGCCGAACGCGATCGAGAAGCCCATCTCGCTGAAGAGGGTGTTGCCCGCCAGCATCATGGTGGCGAAGGTCGCCGCCAGGATGAAGCCGGCCGCCGCGACGGTCGGGCCGCCGTGCCGGATCGCCTCACCGGCCGCCTCGCGCGGGCTGCGGCCCTCACGGGCCTCCTCCCGCAGGCGGGCGATCATCAGGATGTTGTAGTCGGTGCCGATCGCGACCACGAAGAGGTAGATGAAGATCGGCAGCATGAACATCAGACCGGGCTCGCCGGCGAAGTTCTGGAACACCAGCTTGGTCGCGCCGAGGGTGGCGCCGAACCCGAGGCCCACCGAGGCCATCAGGTACCAGGGGGCGACGACGCTGCGCAGCAGCAGGCCGAGGATCACCATGATCAGCAGTGCGGCGATCGGGAACACCAGCGAGTAGTCGTGCGCCATCGCGGTGTTGATGTCCTTGTAGACGGACGTGATGCCGCCGACGTACGCCTTGGTGCCGGCCGGCGCCTCCTCGTGCGCGGTGTCGCGCAGGCCGGCGATGGTGCTGATGGCCTGGTTACTGGCCGGGCTGTCCTTGAGCAGCACGGTGAAGTTGGCCGTGCCGCCGTCCTTGCTGAGACCGTCCTGGGGCAGCGAGGCGGACGCGACGCCGGCCACGCCGCCGAGCTTGGCCGCGTAGGCGTCCAGGGCGGCGGCGTCGAGCTTGGCGCCGTCCTGGGTGACGGTCAGGTAGACATGGCTCGGGTCCGCGGCGCCGGCCGAGAACGCGTTCATCATCTTGTCCTGGACGACCATCGACTCCTTGCTCTTCGGCATGGAGCTGCCGGCCAGGTCGAAGGTGCCCTTGTAGCCGACCACGGAGAGCGCCAGCGCCAGCATGACCACGCCGGAGCCCAGCGCGGCGATGCCGGGGCGACGGCTGACGGCCTTGCCGATGGCGGCGAAGCGGGCGCCCTTGGGCTCGCGCTGCCAGGCCTTGGACGGCCAGAACAGCACCTTCTCCGGGATGAGGGAGAGGATCGCGGGCACCAGGGTGACCGACGCCAGGGCGGTGACGGCGACCGCGATGGCCAGCGACGGGCCGAGCGCCTTGAACAGGCCGAGGCTGGAGAGCACCAGGACGGCGAAGGCGACCACGACGGCGCCGGCGGCGGAGGCGATCGCCTCACCGACCCGGCCGACCGCGTTGACCACGGCGGTCTTGCGGTCCTCGCCGGCCCGCAGCCGTTCGCGGTAGCGGAACATCAGGAAGAGGAAGTAGTCGGTGCCGACGCCGAACAGCACCACGATCAGGATCGCGGACATGGAGGCGTCGGACTTGAGTCCGAAGATCTTGCTCGCGTCCGCGATCAGGCCGTTGGCGACCATCGAGTAGACGAAGATCGACAGGATCGGCAGCAGCGCGATGATCGGGCTGCGGAAGATGATCCCGAGCGTGATCAGGATGATCACCACGGTGCCGCCGCCGATCAGAGCGTTGGCCAGCGCGGAGGAGTCCTTCTGGTCCAGGTTCATCGCGGACTGGCCGCCGACCTGGAACTTCAGCGGGGTGCCGGCGGTCAGCTCGGCGCCGTCGGCACGCAGGGCCTTGGCGGCCTCGCCGTACTCCTCGCTCTGCATCTTCGTCTTGTCGATGGCGACCATCGACAGCGCGTACTTGCCGTCCTTGGAGGTGGACTGCGCGCTCACCGGGATGATCTGCTCGACCAGCGCGATGCGCTTGTCGCTCAGCCCCTGGACCACCTTGTTCATGGTGGCCTGGTCGGCCGCGTCCAGCTTGCCGCCGTCGGTGCGCTCGAAGAGCAGCAGCGCGCCCGGCGTGAAGCTGGCGGGGAAGGCCCGCTCCTGGAGCTCCGAGGCCTGGATGGACTCGTAGTGCTTCGGCAGGAAGGCGGCCTCGTCGGTCTGCGCGGTCAACTTCGGCGCGGTGCCGATGATGGCGATGGCCGCGACCACCCAAGCCGCGATCACCCACCACGCTCGGGTGACCACGAATTGTCCGATTCGGTGGAACATGCTCGCTGTGCCTCCTGGGCATGGTCACCGCAGCCCAGGAGAAACGGGACGCCGGGCGACGGCTGAGGACCGGCCGAGGAGCAGGGATCTGCTCCTTAGCCGGTCGGCAGGTAAGTGTCGTGAGGAACCATCCTACGAGCACTTGCTTGCCGCCCGGCAAGCAACCCCCCGCGGGTCCGCCCCCTCAGGGACGCCGACTGCGCCGCCCCGCACCATCCTCCCCCGGCCCCACCCCCGTTGACCTCGTGCTCCGGGTGGAGGCGTCTCCCCCTCAGGGTGGAGTCCGGCGCTGTCCCCAAGGAGGAGATCAGGGACGCGGGTAGGGAAAACCCCACCCCACCCCCGAGGCAGACCCCCGGGGCGACTCCCCCGTCAGCCGGATACCGGCCGGCCCCCCGGCTTTCTAGATTCGATGACGACGCCGGACCGCACCCGGCACCTGACAACGGCGGCCCGCACCGCCGCGATCCCCGGGGGGACGTACCACCGTGACACCCAGACCAGGCCCCGACCGCCCCGACCCCACTCGCCCCGCCCGCCCCCGCCCGCCCCGGCAGGGACTCGCCGCCGCCATGGGCGCCTGGAGCGCCCGGCACCGCAAGAGCGCCGTCTTCGGCTGGCTGCTCTTCGTCGTCCTCGCCGCCTACCTCGGCGGGGTGCACGGCAGCACCCAGGTCACCGAGTCCGAGTCCATGCCCGGCCAGGTCGCCCGCGCCGCGAAGATCCTCGACGAGGCCGGGATCAAGGCACCGGCCTCCGAGAGCGTGCTCGTCCAGAGCGCGGCCCTGACCGCCGACGACCCGGCCTTCCGCGCCGTCGTCGACCAGGTCCGGGCCGCCGTCACCGGCACCGGGAGGACCGGGGACCTCCGCTCCCCGTACGACACCCAGGCCTTCTCCGCCGACCGGCACTCCGCGCTGGTCCAGTTCACCGTCACCGGCGACCGCGAGAAGGCCGCCGAGAACATCCCGGCCGTCCTGGACGCGGTGGCGAAGGTGCAGGCGCAGCACCGCGACCTCACCGTCGAGGAACTCGGCGAGGCCAGCTCCGGCAAGTGGTTCGAGGACCAGTTCGCCGACGACTTCCAGCGCGCCGAGTGGACGGCCGTCCCGCTCGCCCTCGGCATCCTGCTGATCGCCTTCGGCGCCCTGGTCGCCGCCGTCCTGCCGGTGGTCCTCGCCCTCACCGCCTTCGTGGCGGCCGGCGGCCTGGTCGCCCTCAGCAGCGGCCTGCTGCACACCAGCAACGACGCCAGCTCGGTGATGCTGCTGGTCGGCCTCGCCGTCGGCGTCGACTACTGCCTCTTCTACCTGCGCCGCGAACGCGAGGAGCGGGCCGCCGGGCACGACGCCGAGACCGCCCTGCGGATCGCCGCCGCCACCAGCGGCCGGGCCGTCCTGGTCTCCGGCGTCACCGTGGTCGTCGCGATGGCCGGCATGTTCCTCACCGGCATCGCCGACTTCCAGGCCATGTCGTACGCCACCATCGTCGTGGTGATCACCGCGGTGCTCGGCTCGCTCACCGTCCTGCCCGCGCTGCTCTCGATGCTCGGCGACCGGGTCGACAAGGGCAAGGTCCCGCTGCTGCACCGGCTGCGCCGGGCGGAGACCGCCGCGACCGGCGGCCGGATCTGGAACGCCGTCCTGACCCCGGTGCTGCGCCGCCCGCTGGCCGCCACCGTCCTGGCCGGGGGCCTGCTGCTCGGCATCGCCGCGCCGCTGCTCACCATGCACACCGCCAACCTCACCTTCCAGCAGCAACTGCCCAAGGGCAACGCGCTGGTGGCCACCTCCGAGCGGATCCAGGCCGCCTTCCCGGGCAGCCCCTCCCCCGCCACCGTGGTGGTCAGGGCCACCGACATCGACTCGCCGGCGATCAGCGCGGCGATCGAGGACCTCAAGGCCCGGGCCCTGGCCGGCAACCGGATGCACGGCCCGATCGACGTGACGCTGCACTCCGAGCAGAACGTCGCCACCATCGACATCCCGCTGAGGGGCTCCGGCAACGACAGCGCCAGCACCGACGCCCTGCGCACGCTGCGCGAGGACATCATCCCCGCCACCCTGCTGAAGGTCCCCGGCACCGAGGCGCCGGTCACCGGCTCGACCGCCGGCTCGCACGACTTCAACGAGCAGATGACCGGCAGCATGGTGCCGGTGTTCGGGTTCGTGGTGGCCTTCGCCTTCCTGCTGATGCTCACCTCGTTCCGTTCGCTGGCCGTCGCCGTCACCGCCGTCGCGCTCAACCTGCTCTCGGTCGGCGCCGCGTACGGGGTGCTGACGCTGGTCTTCCAGCACGGTGTCGGCGCCTCGCTGCTCGGCACCGCCGGGGTCGGCGCGATCGACAGCTGGGTGCCGCTGTTCCTCTTCGTGATCCTGTTCGGGCTCTCGATGGACTACCACGTCTTCGTGGTCTCCCGGATCAAGGAGGGCCACGACCGGGGCCTGTCCACCCAGGCCGCCATCGCCCACGGCATCCGCTCCACCGCCGGGGTCGTCACCAGCGCGGCGGTCATCATGGTCGCGGTGTTCGGGGTCTTCGGGACGCTCTCCATGCAGTCCATGAAGCAGATGGGCGTCGGCCTCGCGGTCGCCGTGCTGATCGACGCGACGATCATCCGCGGGGTGCTGCTGCCCGCCGTGATGAGCCTGCTCGGCGAGCGCAACTGGTACCTGCCGCGCTGGCTCGGCTGGCTCCCCGACTTCTCGCACACCGAGCCCGCCCCGCTCGCCGACCGGGCCGCAGCCGCGGCCGCCACCGGGCCGGAGCCCGAGACGGAGGGCGCCCGGCACCGCCGGGTCGGTGTCTGATCCCTGCCCGCCCCACGGTGCCTGGCCCCGCGAGTCGCGGGGCCAGGCACCGCCGCGTCGGCCCGCTCAGCCGCCGATCAGCACGGTGAAGTCGTCGCCCGGGTACGACCCGGGACGGCCCTCGGCCGCGTCCAGGACGGCCCGCAGGGTGCGCAGTTGGCCGACCGTCAGCTGCAGCGGCGGCTCGTCCGGCTGGTACGTCGTCCCGCGCGGGTACTCCTCGCCCGGGGTGGTCGTCATCTCGATGTGGCACCCCAGGATGTGCGTCACGGGGTTGGCCTCGCAGAAGGCCAGCAGCCGGTCCACGGTGGCGGAGAAGGCCGCCGCGTCCTGGACGTAGAGGAGCCCCGGGTAGAACGAGTCCCCGGTGAACAGCAGCCCGGTGCTGCGGTCGTGGAAGACCAGCCCGGCCGCCTGGTGGCCCGGCCCCGGGATCAGGTCGAGCACCCGCCCGCCGAGGTCGAGCTCGCCGAGCCCCTCCGGCCAGTCCTTGAGCCCGAAGGCCTCGACGACCTCCGCCTGCTCCCGGCCGACCACCGTCGTCCCCGGCCGCCCCGCGAACTGGCCGTCCCCCGCGACGTGGTCACCGTGCCCGTGGGTGTGGGCGACCAGCAGCCCGTACCCCGCCGGCGCCTGCGGGTGGCGCTCCAGCCACTCGGCGACCAGCCCGTCCACCGTGCTCCGCAGCGGGAAGAACCGCTCCTCCTCGGTCGCCCCGGTGTCCAGCAGCAGCGCCCGCTCGGCGCCGAACAGCAGGAACATGAACGGCGCCTCGTAGTGCACCGACTTGTTCTGCCGCAGGATCACCGTGTCCCCGTCGTACCGGTGCACCTGGATCTCCGGCGCCGGATCGTGCTTGGCCGACGGCCAGCCGGCGTGCCAGCGGACATCGAGATTCCCGGCCCCGGGCCGCTCACCCACCTCGTCTTCGTTCGTCACGCGGCCACGGTACCGGGCGACGCCGGGGGCGGCCGGGGCCCGGCGGCCAACAGCCTTCGTTGCCGAACGCCGGACGGCTCAGGCCACCCGCCGCCCCCGTCATCGCTTCGGCTGAGGTGTCCCGTCGGGCCAGACGCACGGGGCCCGGACCGACACCTGCATGAGCTGACCCGGTGCGAGCCCGCCGTAGAGCATCGCCAGAAAACCGTCGGAAGATCTCGTGCCGGTCAGAACCTTGTCGACATCCTTGGTGATCTTGAAATCATGCGCTCCGAAATACGCCCTGGCAGCCGCGTAGACCTCTGCCTGTCGCTCCTCCGGCAACCCGCTGACCGTTGCCAGGCGACCGGCCTGCCGCCTCCCGTCGGCACTCTCGCTGTGGGGCTTGTAGCAGTCGTTCTCGTTCGCGGCCGGAGGCTCGAAGCGGGCCCCCGCCGGCAGCGCCTGCTCGATGTCGGCCAACAGGGTGTCGGCCTGCCCCCGGGAAACCTCCAAGGTGACGGTGGGCCGGCTGAGGTCGCTGTCCTCCCCGCAGCCGGCCACCAGGACGCCGAAAACGGCCACGACAGCGCCCAGCCGCAGGACTGCGGGACGGATGTTCTTCACGGCTTCCCCCCGACCGCGACGCTGTCGCAGCTGTGCTCCTGAAAGTCGCCCGGGCCGACGACCGGTGCGGTGGCCGCCGCCGCGGCGGCCCTGAGCGGCCTCACGGCCGTCCACCCGCAGCGATGCGCCCGAAGGCGAACCACGACGGTGTCTGATCGTTCCAGTAGTGGCCATGATCGGTGTTGGGAGCGGTCGGGACGGCTGTGGCACCGAACGCCGGGTCGGCAGGATCCGCGCCGTAGCCCAGGCCCGCCCAGTCGGCGATGCCGTCCTGATCACCTCGGGCCACGAAGACCCGGGACGGGTCGATCCGCAGTTCCTTGATGTTGTCGACCCCCAGCCCGGGGCTGCCGACGAAGACCGCGCCGTCGACGGGCAGGCCCCGATCACGCATGGCCATCCCGACCGCGACGCTGCCGTAGCTGTGTCCCATGATCGTGTTGTTCGAGGGCGGGCCCTCGTGGGTGGCCCGCAAGCCGGTCTGGAAGTTGTAGATGCTGTCCCGGGCGTCCAGCGCCGGCTGGCCGAACGAGGCGTTCGGGAGGGCCTGCGGTGCGTCGTAGCCGCTCCACGCGATCGTCGCGGTGGTCTTCCCGGTGCCGTCCGCCGCCCTCCGGGCGGAGTTGGCCATCTCGTAGGCCTTGTCCATGTCGCCGTTGATGTTGCCCAGCCGTGCCGTGGTACCGGGCACGAAGGTGAGGACGTTGTCCGCCGTGTCGGGGTTGTTCACCGCGACCAGCGCATGCCCGTTGTCCTTGGTGTCGAAGCCCAGCAGGAAGGTGGGCTGGTACAGGGGCGGCTTGGAATGGTCCAGCTTCTGCTGGATGTCGTCGATGCCCTTGAGCTGGTCCTGGATCTGCTTGATCCGGGTCGCCTTCGGATCCTCCATCACCGTGCTTCCTGGGCCCGACATCGGCTGCCCGGGCTTGCCGATCCGGTCCAGTTCGCCCTGGAGTTCGGCCCGGCGCTGGCGGAGGATGATCCGGTTGGCCTGGTCGCGGGCCAGGCAGGGGACGCCGTCGCGGTTGCCGATCTGGTCCGGGCGGTTGTGGATGAGGTGCTGCTGCTCGGCCGGGGTCAGCCCGTCCCACCAGGCCTTGACCTGGGCGGGGGTGGCCTTGGCGTCGGGCGGGGTCTCGCGGGTGCCGGCGCCCGCCTTGTCGGCCAGGGCGGCCGTGGCGTCCAGGCCGGTGCCGGTGGTGGCGTTCTCGGCGAAGTGCCGCAGCCGGCGGGTGATCGCATCGTCGGCGTGCTGGGCGTCGCGCAGGGCGTCCTGGACGCGGAGGCTGAGCGATGTGGCCTTGACCTCGAAGGTGTCGTCCTTGTTCTCCCAGGACATCGCGCCGTCCGGCTTCACCGTGATGCCTGCGGCCTTGGCGTCGTCGAGGGCCTGGATCAGTTCCGCCTGGACGAGTGCGATCGACTGCTGGGCGTCGGCCAGCACACCGCTGACGAGCTTCAACTCGTCGTCGGCGGCCAGCAGTTTGCTGGCGAACAGGTCCAGGTCGGCGAAGGCCCGGGTGGCGGCGCTGCCGGTCCATCCGGAGTTGTGCAGCCGGTCCACGACCGTCCGCTTCCAGGCCTCGACATGTGCGTTGAACGCCGTCACCAGGGCGTCGTAGCCGGCCCTGGCGGCGGCGAGGCCGGTGAAGTCGGCCTTCAGGACGGTGTCGATCTCCATGGTCAGCTCCTCCCCGGCGCCGCGTAGGGGCTGTTCACGATCCTGGTGCCGAACGGGTCCGGTCCGAGGGCGGCCTGCGGCTTGTACGGGCCGGGCACCACGGGTGCGGCCGGGCCGGCACCCGCCGGGCCCAGGATGGCCTCGTTCAGCCGGGCGGCAGTGGCCGCGTCGTTGTCCTCGTAGTTCTGCGCGACCGCGACCAGCTTCGTGCTGTAGGTGTCCATGTCCGTGGACAGCCGGTCCAGCACCGCCTTCCAGGCGTTGGTGCAGTCGTGCAGCGCGCCGGCGGCGGCCCAGCCCGGCAGCTTGCCCGAGGCCTGGTCGCTCGGACCGGTGATCCTGCCGGTCTCGCCCGGTATCTGTCCGGCCAGCTGTGCGGCGCTCCCCGCGCACCCGCGCAGTTCGGCCGGGTCCACCTTGAAACCCGACCATCCCCCGATGTCCCCCACTGCCCCTGCTCCCTCTCGTCCCCCGGGCACGCGCCGGCGGCGCGTCGCCCTCTCGCGGCCCGGTGGCCTCCAGCCCCCGACCGCACGTCAGACTAGCCAGCCGCCGGGCCCGCCCCGCCCGTGCACCGCGCCCACTGTGGCCAAGGGCACACGCGGGGACGGGGCCGCCCCGACCTCGTCGCACCCTGGTCGGCCTTGGTCAGTCCGCCTGCGGGTACCCGATCTCGGCGAGGTCCCCGGCCAGGTCGGCCAGGTCCAGCTCGTCGTTCAGGGCGGCGACGACCTCGGCGGTGAGCGGGCGCAGCGCGTACACGTGCCGGACCGCCGCGAGGTCCACGGGGACCTCGTAGTAGTCCTCGGCCCAGCGCCGGTAGGCCTCGGGCGAGCGGTCGACCAGCAGCTCGAACAGGCCCTCCGCGCCGTCGGGGTCGGAGGTGCCGGCCGGAAACAGGATCGTGCCGTGCCGCCAGTGGTCGTCCGTGTGCTCCCGCCACAGGCAGACGGTGACGACCGGGACGTCGTCCTCGTCCGAGAAGGCGGGCTCCTCGACCTGGGGGCGGAACACCGGAGGCACGTCGTCGAGCACGCCCGGCCAGGGGGCACCGTCCCGGCCGGGCCGGTACGGGCTCATCGCGGACTCGTGGGCGAAGCCCCGGATGTACGCGCCGCCGGCCGTGAGGACGACGGAGTACTCGTCGCCCTGGCCGTTGCGCATCGAGGCCATCTCCTCCCCCTCGCCCCAGGCGCTGTCGAAGGAGTGGTACCAGCTCTCCCAGTCCGGGGACAGGATGGCGTCGAGGGTGGCGAGCGCACGGCAGTGGTCGCGCAGCTCGGGTACGGAGGGCAGCCGGCGGGCCACGTCGTAGGCGGTCATGCGGTCAGTCAAGCGGAGGCCACTGACACACCTGCCGGGGGGTATGCGCACGGTCCGGCCCTGGCCATGGGTCATGATGAGGGACTTCACCGCAGATCGGAGCAGCCCATGATCCCCTTCGACGAGGGCCGCGCGCGGGCGCTGCTCGCCAAGGCCTGCTCGGCGGCCGGGCTGCCGGACCCGGCGGACGCGCGGCTGCTGGCGCTGAGCGAGAACGCGGTGTTCGACCTCGGCGGCCCGGCCGTGGTGGCGAAGGTCGGGCGCGGGCCGGAGCTGTCCGAGCGGGCCCGGCGGGAGTCCGAGGTGGCGCACTGGCTGGCCGGACGGGGGATCCCGGTGGTGCGTCCGTTCGACGGCGCGGTGCCCGGGCCGCAGGTGGCCGACGGACACCCCGTCACCTTCTGGCACCGCCTCGCGCCCGCCGTGCGCCCGGCGCGCCCGGCCGACCTGGCGCCGCTGCTGCGCGCCCTGCACGGGCTGGAGGCGCCCCCGTTCGCGCTGGGGCGGCGGGACCTGCTGGCCCCGGTGGGGCGCTGGCTGGCCTCGGCCGAGGGGCATGTCGACCCGGCGGACGTGGCCTTCCTGCGGGACCGCGAGGCGTCCTTCGCGGCGGCCGTCGCCGCTCTGACGCCGCACCTGACGCCGGGGGTGATCCACGGGGACGCGCTGCCGCGCAACGTCCACGTCGGCCCGGACGGTCCGGTGCTGCTGGACCTGGAGACGGTGTCGGCGGACCTGCGCGAGCACGACCTGGTGGTGCTGGCGCTGAGCCACGACCGGTACGGGGTGTCCGCCGAGGACTACCGGGCCTTCACCGACGGGTACGGCTGGGACGTCCGGGACTGGCCGGGTTTCGCGGTGCTGCGCGGCGCCCGGGAGACGGCCAGTGCCTCCTGGGTGGCGCAGCAGGTGCCGGGGAACCCGGCGGCGGCCGCCGAGTTCCGGCGCCGGGTCGACTCGCTCAGGGACGCGGCCACGACGGTCCGCTGGTACCCCTTCTGATGCGCTGACAGCCACCGCCCGGGCCGGGGCCGGGGCGTGGAACCATGGCAGCCGACCGGGCGTCTTGTCGGACAGTCATCCCGGTCGGGGGACCGGTGGGACCGTCAGGAGGCACCGCCATGTCCTCGCTCGAACCCGTCACCCGGTCGTTCCCGGCCCCTTCACGTCATGCCCCGGCGGCCCGCAAGCGGCGGGGCGCCCTCCGGTCGGCCTGCGCCGCCCTGCTGGTGGTGGCGGTGGTCTCGGGGTGCGGCACGGCACAGGGCGCGCTGCAGGCGAGCACGCCGCCGAGTGCGCCCCCGGCGGCACCGTCAGGGGCGACGGTCACACCTCCCGGCGGCTCCGGTCCGTCCGAACCGCCGTCCGCGCCCACCGCGCCGGGCACCCGCCCGCCCGCCGGGTCCGACGCCGCTGCGGCACCGAGCGCCACCGCCCCCGGCCGCACGCCCGGGGCTCCCCGGCCCGGCTCGCCGCAGCCCGCCCCGGGCGCCCCGACGGCCGGCACCCCGACAGCCGGTACCCCGACGACCGGTACCCCGCCCGCACAGCCCGCGCCGCCGCCGGCCGCCCCGGGGGTGTCGGCCGCCCTGGTCGCCGGCACCGCGCACGGCGGCCGCACCGTCGCGCTCACCTTCGACGACGGCCCGGGCCCCGCCACCGGACAGGTGCTCGACGTGCTGGCGCAGTACGGCGCCAGGGCGACGTTCTGCCAGATCGGCCCGCAGGCCGCCGCGAACCCGGCGATGGTCAAGCGCATCCTGGCTGCCGGGCACCGGCTCTGCGACCACAGCGTGCACCACCCGCAGCCGTTCGCCGCGCTCTCCCACGACCGGCAGGTGGAGGAGATCGTGCCGGCCAGGGACATGATCGTCCGGGCCGGCGGGGCGGGCACCGAGGTGCCCTGGTTCCGTGCCCCGGGCGGGGGTTTCACCGCCGCCAACCAGCAGGTCGCGGCGGCCGCCGGCATGCGCCCGCTGACCTGGACGGTGGACACCCGGGACTGGTCCAGGCCCGGGGTGCCGGCGATCGTGGCGAGCGTCCAGCGCGGCCTGCGCCCGGGCGGCGTGGTCCTGATGCACGACGGCGGCGGCGACCGCAGCCAGACCGTCGCGGCCCTGCGCCAGCTGCTGCCGTGGCTGACGGCCCAGGGGTACGGCTTCGACTTCCCGGCCGTCTGACCGCTCCCGTCCCCAGGGCGCTCCGCCGCCGTCCGACGCGCGCCGCGGGCGGTGGCGCCCCGCCGGAAATGCTTTGTGCCTGCTCCGGCCCGCCTCGTAGCGTGTCCGCATCGGCGTGCAGCTCAGCAGGAGAGCACCGGGCTTCATCCCGGAGGGCGCGGGGGCAGGACCCGCCACGCCGGCCATGGACACGAACGCTGACAAACAGCTCGCACCGGCCGGCCCGCGGATCGGGCCGGCTACCCGGCCGGCCGGTTGGCCCGGGCCCTGCGGACCGCGACGACCCACGAGGACGCCGGCACCCGGGCCCGCGCCGAACGCCGGGTCGGCCACTGGCGCGAGGTGCTCCGCGCGACGGCCTCCGGTGCGGTGACGACCGGCTCCCGACACCGGTGGCCGGGTTCCCCTCCTGGGTGACTCCCCGGGTGGTGCACGGCGGGTTCGTCACGGGCGCCGCCTCCGCGGGCGGGCCGTTGCTGCCGTACGAGCCGGAGGCCGCCGCCCGGGAGCACCGTCGCGCGGTGGAGGAGTTCGGGAGGCTCTGCCGGGCGCGGGCCGGTGGCGGCGCGGGCTGGTCGGTGGACGCGATGGTGATCGAGCAGGCCCAGATCCTCACCACGCACAACCTGGCGGCCCTGGTCGCCCTGGCCGGCATCGGGCCCGGGTACGGCTGGGCGGAGGCCGCCCGGCGCTGCTTCACCGCGGTGTGCGCCCTGACCGCCCGGCTGCACCGGGACCCGCAGGGGTGGAACACCGTCAAGGACGCGGCGTACGCCTGGCGGCAGATGCTCTTCCACCTCTCGCTCTGCGGCGCTGCGGAGCGGGCCGAGGTGGTGGCCCGGACCGAGGCGGAGGCCGCCCGGCACCCCGGTCGGGTGGCGGACCGGCTCGCGCCGGCGCCGGCCGGCCTGCGGCTGGTCGCCGCGGGCGGGGAGTTCAGGGCCGACGGCACCGCCGAGGGCGGGCGGGCCCGGCGGCTGCCAGGCCGGAGCGGCACGGATCACCGGCTGCGGCGGGATCTCCCGGCGACCCCCGGGCCGGGGTGGGAGCAGGACCGGGGACGGCGCGGGGCCACGGCTTCGGGCCGCCGGCCGGGGGTGCCGTCGGGCGGCTCCGCTGCGGGGCCGCCCGGCCCCGGGCCGGCCTCAGCGCATCGGCCAGCGCGGGTCGATCACGGCCTGCGGGTCCTTGCCCTTGCGCAGCCAGGACTGCAGGCCCTCGGCCCACTCCCGGTACCAGCCGACCTGCCGCCGGTGCAGCTCGGCCAGCTCGACCTCGCCGGCCTGCGCCGGGTAGCGCTCGCCGAGGGCCACCGCGACCAGGACGGCGGCCAGCGCGTCGCTGCCCGCCTCGTGGGCGTCGGTCAGCTCGACCCCGTAGACCTCGCAGACCCGCTGGAGGGTCCGCGAGCCCTTGCGGTACTTGTCGACGGCCCGGTCGATCGCCAGTGCGTCCAGCACCGGCGTGACCGGCCCGCCGAGCCGCTCGGCCAGGCCGGGCAGGCCGTGGCGGCGCAGCTCGGCGTCGAGCAGGGAGAGGTCGAAGGGGGCGTTGAAGGCGACCACCGGGCGGCCGGCCAGGATGCGCTCGCACAGCGCGGCGGCTATCTCCTCGACGCCCTCCTTGGCCGGGCGCCCCCGGCCGCGGGCCAGTTCGTCGCCGATGCCGTGGATGGCCTCGGCCTCCGCCGGGATCGGGACGCCGGGGTCGAGCAGCCAGCTGGTGGTGCTCTCCCGGCGGCTGCCGACGGTGTCCACGAGGGCGGCCGTGACGATCCGGGACTCCGCCGGGTCGGTGCCGGTGGTCTCCAGGTCGAAGCCGACCAGTGGCTCGTGCCACCAGCTCATAGGGGTGTGTCCTTCCGTCCGGCCGCTCTGACGTCCCCTATCATCGCCCGGACCACCGACAACCCGGCCCGTCGGCCCCTCCCTGGCTGGTCCGGGGCCGTCCCCGGGCGGCGATCCGGGCGGCTGGGAGGTCCCGGACCGGCCTTGCGGCGGCGGCGCCGCGACCGGGCCCGGCCTTGGTGCCGGGCCGGCGGCCGGGAGCGGTCAGACGGCGGCGAGCAGCCCCCGGGCGAGCCAGTCGGAGGCGTCCCGGACGCCCGGCAGGACGAAGAAGTAGCCGCCGCCGGTCGGCTGCAGGAAGCGGGCCAGCGGCTCGTCCGCCAGCCGGGTCTGGACGGCCTCGAACTGACGGACCACGTCCTGCTGGTAGCAGCAGAAGGCGAGGCCCAGGTCGACTTCGCCCGCCGGGTCGAGCCCCCGGTCGTAGTTGAACCCGCGGCGCAGGATGCGGCTGTCGGCGGTCGCCTGGGTCCGCGGGTTGGCCAGCCGGATGTGGGCGTCGAGCGCGATGCCGGCGCCCTCCGGGTCCTTCCCGTAGTTGGGGGCGTCGGTCTCGGAGCCGTACCCGAGCGGGGCGCCGGTGGCCTTGTTCCGGCCGATGATCCGCTCCTGCTCGGCGAGCCGGAGGCCGTCCCAGGCGTCGGCCAGTGTGCGGATCACCCGGATCACCTGGTAGCTGCCGCCGGTGGCCCAGCCGGGTTCGCCGCCGCCCTCGGCCACCCAGACCAGCCGGTCCATCAGCCGGGCGGAGGTGGTGTCGGGGTTGACGATGCCGTCCTTGAAGCCGAGCAGGTTGCGCTGGGCGCCGCTGGGCCGGGGCCGGTTCTGGAAGCCGTCGACCTGCCAGCGGGCCCGCACCGCGCCCCGGGTGTGCCGGGTCAGGTCGCGCAGGGTGTGCAGGACGGTGTCCCGGCTCTCGGCGCAGACCTGGAGCGAGAGGTCCCCGTGCAGTTCGGCCGGCTGCAGGCGGTCGCCGGCGAAGGCCCGCATCGGGGCCAGCCGCAGCGGTCTGGCGGCGCCCAGGCCGAACCGGTCGTCGAAGAGCGAGGCCCCGACGCCGACCGTGACGGTGAGGTCGTCGGTCGGCAGCACCGGCCCGAGGAGGCCGCTGTCGGACGGCGGGGCGTCCGGGCCCATGTCCGGCGGGGTGCCGCCGGAGGCGAGGAAGCGGATCCGGGTGGTCAGGGTGCGGAACAGGGCCTCCAGTCCGGCCCGGTCGGTGGCGGTGACGTCGAGGGAGACGAAGGAGGCGAAGGCCGGCGCGGGGGTGGTGACACCGGCCTGGTGGACGCCGTGGAAGGGCACGAACCCGGCGTCGGACCGTTGCTCGGCCCGGGCCCGGACGCTGCCGGGCCCGGCCCCCAGCGCGAGCGCGGCCCCCGCGGTGCCGGCCCCGAGGGCGGCTCTGACGAAGCCACGGCGGGAGGCGCCGCCGACGGCCGGGCAGCCGCCCGGTGCGGACGGGTCGGGGCGGGAGCCGCTGGCGGTGTGCTGGCTGGTCATGGTGGCCTTCCAGGTCTGGGGGGCGGTTCGGACGCGCCGGCGGAGGGCGCGCGGGACGGCCGGGCGCGCGGGCCCGCGTCCGGACCGGCGTGCAGTCCCGCGTGCGCAGCGGCACGGGCACCGGCACGGGCACCGGGGCGCGATCGGGCGTGCGGGCAGGGGCCGGCGGGTGGACGGCCGGTCGCGGCCACGGCCCGGGGCGGGCGCTGAGGCCGGGCCGGGGACGGACGGGCCGGTGGCCGGACAGACGCCGGCGCTCGGGCGGGCGCCGGCGGACGGACGGGCCGGTGAAGGGTCGGGCCGGTGAACGGTAGGGCCGGTGAACGGTCGGCAGGCCGGGACGGGGACAGACCCCGGCCTGTTCGATCACGGGAACGACGCTAGCAAGGGGCCGCCGCCACCGCGCGGCCCCGGGCGGACGGCTGACCGCCCATCGGCTGAATGCCGGTCGGTTGCCATCCGTCCGGCCTACCGCCGCGAGACCGCGGGCACCACGGACGGCGGACGGCGACGAGAGGGCGGCGGTCGAGAGGGCGGAGCGGCGACGGCGAGCGCGGAGCACGGCCGGGAGCGCGGACCCCCGGCCGCCGGGCCCGGCCCGACGGTCCCTCAGGACACCGGCCGGGAGTCCCCCCAGACGCCCTCGAACTCCTCGCGGTAGACCTCCAGCAGCCCCGGTTCGGTGGAGCCGGGCTGCTGGCCCGCGCCGCCGCGCAGCACCAGCGCGGGGGACTCCATGCCGCGCGCCTTGCGCAGGTAGGGCTGGACGACCCCCAGGTCGGTGGACTGCCGGCGCCCGCCGGCCTGGCCGGTCGGGCGCGGGCCCTCCACCAGGTAGGCGGTGAAGCGCGGTGTCTCGTCGAAGACCCGGATCTCGAATCCGCCCTGGTCGCGCAGCCGGGCCCGGACCCGCCGGACGTGCATGATGTTCATCTCGATCGAGCGGGCCAGTTCGCCGCGCCCCAGCCCCAGCTCGCGCTCCCGCCGCCGGACGGCGCTGCTGGCCGGGTTGAGGAAGAGCAGCCGGACCCGGCACCCGTCGGTGGCCAGCCGCACCAGCCGCCGGCCGGTGTAGTTCTGGCAGAGCATCCCGAGGCCGATGCCGAGCGCGTCGAGCCGCCGGGCGCCGTCCAGCAGGTCCTCCACCGGCAGGTCCCGTTGCAGCCGGACCCGGTCGGCGTGCACCGCGACCACGTCCGCGTACCGGCCCGCCACCAGGGCCTCGACCACGTCGGCGGGCACCCCGCCGCTGCCGCCGTCGAGCAGGGCGAGCAGCCGGGCGGCGGCCCGCTCGGTCTGGGCGAGGACGGTCTGGGAGAGGCTGCGGTTGCGCGAGACGACGTGCCGGGCGACCTCCAGCTCGTCCAGGGCCAGTTCGATCTCGCGGCGGTCGGCGAGGAAGGGCTCGAAGCAGGGCCAGTGCTGGACCATGAGCTCGCGCAGCTGCGGCAGGGTGAGGAAGACCAACGGGTCGTCGTCGGCCGGGTCCAGCAGGTAGCCCTTGCGACGGCTGACCTCCCGGACGGCGCCGGCCCGGTGCGCCCACTCCTCGCCGGCCGGCCCGGCCGCGGCGGTCACCCAGTCCTCGCCGTGCGCCGGGGCGTAGACCGGTCGCAGCACCTCGTCCACCAGCGCGCGCAGCCGCTGTTCGACCAGGTTGAGCCAGACGTACGCGCGGCCGGCCAGCCGGACCCGCTGGTAGGCCTCGTCCCATTCGCCGCCGGACCAGGCCAGGGCGGGCACCTCGACCGGGCCGCCCTGGGCGGGAACGGCGGCGCGGGAGGCCATCGAGGGGCGCATCACGACCGTCGGCGCCTCGCTGCGCCCGGGGCCGCGGTCGGTGCCGCCGCCCCTGCCGCCGGCGGGGAACACCATGGGCTACCTCACCTCTCGGCCGCCGGGAGTGACGGGTCGTTCACTGACTGCTCGTTCACCGGTTACTCGTTCACCGACCGCCCGGCCACCGGCCGGTCCGCCCGCGGGCGGGTCGTCCACCGACGGACCGCCGGCCGACCGCGCCTCGTCCGTACGGGTGACCGGACCCGCCCCGCCCGGTGCCGCGGGGCCGTGGATTCCCGGGCACCGCCGGACGATCAAGAGTACTGCCCGCCGGACGGCCCGCGCAGCCGGATGGCCGACCGCGAGACGAAAGGGACCGGTCGTCCCGCTCGTCCCAGCCGCCCCACGGACACCCGTTCGGGCGAACAAGTGGCGAATGGACCATAGGTCGGACGGGGCGTCGGGGAGGATGGCGACTGTGCCGTGCGTCACGGTACGCGACAGCCGCACATGCCCGGCCCCCCGGCCGGGCAGAAGCCGGGAAAAGCTGCACCGAGGCCGGAGAGATCGTCAGTTCCCGCTATTACCATAGAAGTTGAGGACGTATGCAGGTCTGGCCAGGTCAGCCGTACCCCCTTGGCGCCACCTACGACGGGGCCGGCACCAACTTCGCGGTGTTCTCCGAGAGCGCCGACCGGATCGAGCTCTGCCTGTTCGGGGAGGACGGCTCGGAGACGGCCGTCGAGCTGCGCGAGACGGACGCCTTCGTCCGGCACGCCTACATCCCGGGTGTCCAGCCGGGCCAGCGCTACGGGTTCCGGGTGCACGGCCCCTACAACCCGGGGCTGGGGCAGCGCCACAACAGCGCCAAACTGCTGCTGGACCCGTACGCCAAGGCGATGAGCGGCACCATCGACTGGGACGAGGCGGTCTACGGGTACCACTTCGGCGCGCCCGAGCGCCGCAACGACCTGGACTCCGCGCCGCACACCATGCACTCGGTGGTCATCAACCCGTACTTCGACTGGGGCACCGACCGGCCGCCGCGCACCGACTACCACCGCACGGTGCTCTACGAGGCGCACGTGAAGGGGCTGACCCAGCTCCACCCGGGCATCCCGGAGGAGATCAGGGGCACCTACGCGGGCCTGGCCCACCCGGCGGTGATCGAGCACCTGGCCAAGCTCGGGGTGACGGCCATCGAGCTGATGCCGGTGCACCAGTTCGTCCGCGACCACCGGCTGCGCGACCTGGGGCTGGCCAACTACTGGGGCTACAACACCATCGGGTTCTTCGCCCCGCACTCCTCCTACTCCTCCGGCGGCGACCGCGGCCAGCAGGTGCAGGAGTTCAAGTCGATGGTCAAGGCCCTGCACGCGGCCGGCATCGAGGTGATCCTGGACGTGGTCTACAACCACACCGCGGAGGGCAACCACCTCGGCCCGACCCTCTCGCTGCGCGGGCTGGACAACGTCTCGTACTACCGCCTGGCGCAGGACCAGCGCTTCTACGAGGACACCACCGGCACCGGCAACAGCCTGCTGATGCGCAGTCCGCACGTACTGCAGATGATCATGGACTCGCTGCGCTACTGGGTCACCGAGATGCACGTGGACGGGTTCCGCTTCGACCTCGCGGCCACCCTCGCCCGGCAGTTCCACGAGGTCGACCGGCTCTCCTCGTTCTTCGACCTGGTCCAGCAGGACCCGGTGGTCTCCCAGGCCAAGCTGATCGCCGAGCCGTGGGACCTGGGCGAGGGCGGCTACCAGGTCGGCAACTTCCCGCCGCTGTGGACGGAGTGGAACGGCATGTACCGCGACACCGTCCGCGACCTGTGGCGCGGCGAGAACGCGACGCTGGCCGAGTTCGGCTCCCGGCTGACCGGCTCCTCCGACCTCTACCAGGACGACGGGCGCCGGCCCATCGCGTCCATCAACTTCGTCACCTGCCACGACGGCTTCACCCTGCGCGACCTGGTCTCCTACAACGAGAAGCGCAACGACGCGAACGGCGAGGACAACCGGGACGGCGAGTCCTTCAACCGCTCCTGGAACTGCGGCGCCGAGGGCCCGAGCACCGACCCCGCGGTCGAGGAGCTGAGAGCGCGCCAGCAGCGCAACTTCATCGCCACCCTGATGCTCTCCCAGGGCGTCCCGATGCTCTCGCACGGCGACGAGCTGGGCCGCACCCAGCACGGCAACAACAACGCCTACTGCCAGGACAACGAGCTCTCCTGGGTGCACTGGCCCGCCGAGGGGAGACCCGAGCCCGACGGCCCGGACACCGGACCGGACGCCGAGGCCGGTGCCGACGCCGCGGCGCGGGCCCGCCCCGGCTCCGACGCCCGGCTGCTGGAGTTCACCCAGGGCATGATCTGGCTCCGCCGCGACCACCCGGTCTTCCGCCGCCGCCGGTTCTTCCACGGCCGCCCGGTCTCCGGCACCCACGACGACCTCACCGACATCGCCTGGTTCACCCCGGCCGGCGAGGAGATGACCAAGCGGGACTGGGGCGCCAGCTACGCCAAGTCGCTCACCGTGTTCCTGAACGGGGACGCGATCTCCGAGCCGGACCGGCGCGGCGGGAAGATCACCGACGACTCCTTCCTGCTGATGTTCAACGCCCACTTCGAGCCGCTGGAGTTCACCGTCCCGGCCGGGCACGGCAAGGAGTGGCACGTGGTGGTCGACACCGCGCAGCCGGTCCTGCCGGCCCCCGGCACCGGGGCCCGGGTGAAGGCCGGCGACGCCCTCTGGCTCACCGACCGCTCGCTGATGGTGCTCCAACGGCGCGCCTGAGCCGGCCGCCGGCGGCACCGGGCGGGCCGGCGGCGGGCGCAGCCGCCGGAGCACCCGGACGGCACGGCGCGGACGGTTCACCCGTTCGCCCGACAACGGGCCATAGGCACGGGCCACGGCGGGTAGGTATGGACTCATGACCTCACCCGCCGAGCCCGCGCAGCCACGCCCGGCCGGTGACGGCCCGGCCGGGGCCGTCCAGCCCCCCACCGCCAGCTACCGGCTCCAGCTGCAGCCCGCCTTCACCCTGCGCGACGCCACCGCCGCCGTGCCCTACCTGGCCGCCCTCGGCGTCTCCCACCTGCACCTCTCCCCGCTGCTGGAGGCCACCGCCGGCTCCACCCACGGGTACGACACGGTGGACCACAGCCGGGTCAGCGAGCAGCTCGGCGGCGAGGAGGCCCTGCGCGAGCTGGCCGCCGAGGCCCGTCGGCACGACCTGCGGCTGATCGCCGACGTGGTGCCCAACCACATGGCCGTCCCCGTCCCCGAGCAGCTCAACCAGCCGCTCTGGCACGTCCTGCGGGACGGCCCGGACTCCCCCTACGCGCGCTGGTTCGACATCGACTGGGCCGCCCAGCCGGGCCCGGTGGACGCCCCCGGACGCGGCCGGCTGCTGCTCCCGCTGCTCGGCGGCCGGCTCGGCGCCGTGCTCGACGAACTCACCGTCGACGGGGACGTGCTGCGCTACCACGACCACGCCTTCCCGCTGCGGCCCGGCACCGAGGGCCTCGCCCTGCCGGAGCTGCTGGAACGCCAGTGGTACCGGCTCGCCTGGTGGCGCCTGGCCCGCACCGAGCTGAACTACCGCAGGTTCTTCACCGTGAACGACCTGATCGCCGTCCGGGTCGAGGTCCCCGAGGTCTTCGAGGCCACCCACGGCACGCTGCTGCGGCTGCACGCCGAAGGACTGCTGGACGGGTTCCGGATCGACCACCCGGACGGGCTGGCCGACCCGCGCGGCTACCTGCGGCGGCTCGCCCGGGCCACCGGCGGCGCGTACACCGTGGTCGAGAAGATCCTCACCGGTGAGGAGGAGCTGCCCGCCGACTGGCCGTGCGCGGGCACCACCGGCTACGACGCGCTGCGCCGGATCGACGGCGTGCTCACCGACCACGCGGGGGCCGGCCGGCTGACCACCGCCTACCAGCAGTTCCTGGACGGCTCGGACACCCCGGGCGCGAGCGCCGGACCGCCCTGCGCCGACCCGCACCCGGCGGCGGCCGCCGGCCGGCGCGGCCGGGCGCAGCTCACCGCCGAGCGCGGGGAGCTGGCCGCCGAGGTCGACCGGCTGGTCCGCCTCGCCGGACGGATCTGCGCCGCCGAACCCGCGCTGGCCGACCACGCGCCCTGGGAGCTGCGCGGGGCGCTGCACCGGATACTGACCGCGTACCCCGTCTACCGCCCGTACGTGCGCCCCGGCGAGCCCGCGCCGGAGGCCGCCGCCGAACACCTGCGGACGGCGCTGGAGCAGCGGGGCGACGCGCCCGCCGGCCCGGCCGCCGACACCCTGGAGCTCGTCGGCGCACTGACCCTGGGCCGGCTGGGCAGCAGTGCGGAGAAGGACGAGTTCGTCGTCCGGTTCGCGCAGACCGCCTCGGCGGTGGCCGCCAAGGGCGTCGAGGACACCGCCTTCTACCGCTTCAACGCGCTCACCGCGCTGAACGAGGTCGGCGGCGAGCCGGCCCGGCCGGGCGTCGCCCCCGCCGACTTCCACGCCTGGTGCGAGTACGTCGAACGGCACTGGCCGCACACCATGACGGTGCTCTCCACCCACGACACCAAGCGCAGCGCCGACGCCCGGGCCCGGCTCGCCGTGCTCGCCGAGCGGCCCCGGCTCTGGGCCGACGAGGCCGCGGCCTGGACGACCGCGGCCGGCCCCTGCCCCGACCGCAACACCGCCTGGCTGCTCTGGCAGACCCTGGTCGCGGCCTGGCCGATCAGCCCGGAGCGGCTGGTGGCCGCGCTGCTCAAGGCCGCCCGCGAGGCCAAGCTGCAGACCTCCTGGACGGCGCCCGACGCCGCCTTCGAGCAGGCCGTCACGGACTACGCGCACGCCGTGTACGGCAACCCCGGGCTGCTCCCCCGGATCGAGGGCCTGGTGCGCGCCATCGCCCCGTACGCCCGGGCGAACACCCTCGGCGGGGCCCTGCTGCACCTGACCGTGCCCGGGGTGCCGGATCTGTACCAGGGCAGCGAGGAGCCGCTGTACACGCTGGTCGACCCGGACAACCGGGCGCCGGTGGACCTCGGCGCGCTCGCCGTGCGGCTGACCGACTCGGCCTCCGGGCGGCTCACGGAGCCGCCCGGCCCGGCCGGCGACCTGGCCCGGGAGAAGCTGCACCTGACCACCACCGCGCTGCACCTGCGCCGCGAGCGCCCGCTCGGCGGCTACCGGCCGCTCGGCGCGCACGGCCCGGCCGCGGCCCACCTGCTGGCCTTCCGGCGCGGTGCCGACGTGATCAGCGCGGTCACCCGGCTGCCGTACGGGCTGGAGCGGTCCGGCGGCTGGCGCGACAGCACCCTCGACCTGCCCGCCGGGCCCGGCCCGTGGACGGACCGGCTGACCGGCCGCGCCTTCGACCCCGGGCCCGTCCCGCTGGCCGCCCTGCTGGAGCACTACCCCACCGCCCTGCTGACCCGCCCCCAGGAGCACGCGTGACCGAGTACGAGGTCTGGGCCCCGGAGGCCGAACGGGTCGACGTCGAGGTGGAGGGCAGCCGGTTCCGGCTCGCCCCGGACCCGGCCCGCGCGGGCTGGTGGCGCGGCCTCGCCCCGGCCGGGGACTACGCGTTCCGGCTGGACGGCGGCCCGCCGCTGCCCGACCCGCGCTCCCGCCGCCAGCCGCAGGGCCCGGACGGGCCGAGCCGGGCCGTCGACCACGGCGCCTTCCGCTGGTCCGACACCCCGTGGCACGGCCGCCCGCTGCCCGGCGCGGTGCTGTACGAGCTGCACGTCGGCACCTTCACCCCGGCCGGGACCTTCGACGCGGCCGCCGAGCGGCTGGACCACCTGGTGGAGCTGGGCGTCGACTTCGTCGAGCTGATGCCGGTCTGCCCCTTCCCCGGCCGGTACGGCTGGGGCTACGACGGGGTCTCGCTCTGGGCGGTGCACGAGCCCTACGGCGGCCCGGAGGGGCTGAAGCGCTTTGTCGACACCGCTCACCGCAAGGGCCTGGGCGTGGTGCTCGACGTGGTGCACAACCACCTCGGCCCGTCCGGCAACCACCTGCCCGCCTTCGGCCCGTACTTCACCGACCGCCACCACACCCCCTGGGGGTCGGCGGTCAACCTGGACGCCCCCGGCTCCGACGAGGTACGGGACTACCTGACCGGCAGTGCGCTGGCCTGGCTGCGCGACTACCGGATCGACGGGCTGCGGCTGGACGCCGTGCACGCCCTGGTGGACGACCGCGCCCTGCACTTCCTGGAGCAACTCGCCGCCGAGGTCGACCGGTTGGCGGTGACCAGCAACCGCGAGCTGTTCCTGGTCGCGGAGTCCGACCGCAACGACCCGCGCACCACCGGCCCCCGCCAGGCCGGCGGCCAGGGCCTGGCCGCCCAGTGGAGCGACGACTTCCACCACGCCCTGCACACCACCCTCACCGGTGAGTCCCAGGGCTACTACGCCGACTTCGCCGCCGAACCGCTCGGCGCCCTGGCCAAGGTGCTCACCCGGGGCTGGTTCCACGACGGCAGCTGGTCCTCGTTCCGCGGCCGGCACCACGGGCGGCCCTTCCCGCCCGCGTACGGGCACCGGCTGCTCGGCTACCTGCAGACCCACGACCAGATCGGCAACCGGGCGCTCGGCGACCGGCTCTCCGCCACCCTCACCCCCGGCCAACTCGCCGCCGGCGCGGCCCTGGTGCTGACCTCGCCGTTCACCCCGATGCTCTTCATGGGCGAGGAGTGGGGCGCCGGCACCCCCTGGCAGTACTTCACCGACCACACCGACCCGGAGCTGGCCGAGGCCGTCCGGCGCGGCCGGCGGCGGGAGTTCGCCGAGCACGGCTGGCAGGCGGACGAGGTGCCGGACCCGCAGGCCCCGGGGACGGTGCTGGCCTCCACCCTGGACTGGAGCGAGCCGGCCCAGCACCCGCACGCCGAACTCCTCGACTGGTACCGGCTGCTGCTGCGGCTGCGGCGCTCCCACCCGGAGCTCTGCGACCCGGACCTGGCGGCCGTGCGGGTCGACCACGACGAGGAGCTGCGGTGGCTGGTGGTGCACCGCGGGCCCTACCGGATCGTGGTCAACCTCGGGGCGGAGGGGCCGCGTTCGGTGCCGCTGGGGGCCCCGCACGCCGGGACGCTCGCGGTCTTCGGGCGGTGCGAGGCTGACGGCGACTCGCTGGAACTGGCCCACAACAGCACGGCGGTGGTGCGGACCGGCTGAGCCCGGCGGACGACGCGCGGGCGGACGGGTCGGCGGGCCGACGGGCGGCGGGCGGACGGGCCGGCGGGAGCCGGCAGGGGCCGGCGGGAGCCGGCAGGGGCCGGCGGGAGCCGGCAGGGGCCGGGCCGGACGGGCTCAGCGCAGGAAGAGCGTGATCCGCTCCCGCAGCGAGCGGGCGTCCAGGCCGTAGGCGGCCAGGTGCTCGTCGATCGAGCCGTAGTGCCGGTGCTCCGCCCGGGGCACCCCGAGGCCAAGCACCCGGTGCGGGACCTCGGCCAGCGCCTCGTGCGCCTCGCGGTCCGAGGTGCCCGCCAGGTACGGCTCGACGATCACCACGTCGGCGGCGGCGCCCGCGCCGGTGGCGGCCCGCAGGCCGGCCGCGTCGAACGGCCGCACCCCCGCGGCGTACAGCACGGTGACGTCCATGCCCTCGGTGGCCTGCAGCACCCCGTCCAGCATCGGTCCGACCGCCAGCACCACACCGCGCCGGCCCTCGCGGACGGTGAGGAAGCGCCCCGGCACGACCGGCCGGGCGAGCGCGTTGCGGTGCACCGAGAGCCGGAGGTAGACGTTGCGGTCGCCGTCCTTCACGGCGTGCCGCAGCAGGGTCTCGGCCTCGTCCGGGTGGCCGGGCACATGGACCGTCCAGTCCGGCAGGGTGTCCAGCAGGGCGACGTCCCCCGGCGACATGTGGGTGCGGCCGCCGGCCGGCCAGTCGTAGGAGCCGGCCGCACTGACCAGGACGGCTCCGACGCCCTGGTGCACCAGGTCCAACTTGACCTGCTCGAAGGGGCGTTCGACCAGGAAGCTGGCGAAGGTGTGCGCGATCGGGCGCAGCCCGGTCAGCGCCAGCCCGCCGGTCGCGCCGATCAGCAACTGCTCCCGGATGCCGACGTTGATCACCCGGTCCGGGTGCCGCTCGGCGGCCCGGGCGAAGCCGGCGGCGCTGATGTCGGCGAGGACCAGGGCCAGCCGTGGATCCTCGTCGAGCAGGCGGGAGGTCACGTCGAGGAAGCGGTCGCGCATGGTGTCGGTCTCGGTGGGCATCGCAATTCCCTTGCATGGTGGGGGGATCGGGGTGGTCGGCCGGCAGTGGGCGGGGAGCGGGGCGGCGGGCAGCGGAGCGGGCTCAGGACTCCTTGGGCTCGACCCGGGCGACCACGGCGTGCGGGCGGCCCGGGTGGGCGGCGGTGAAGGCCGCGTACAGCGCCTCGTGGTCACGGCCGTCGACGGTGGCCGTGGACCAGCCCTCGGCCTCGAAGCGGGCCGCGATGCCGCCCCGCCAGCCGTGCGTGGCCGAGGAGTTGTCGATCACCACCACGTGCAGCCGGTCCAGCCCGGACGCCCCTGCGAAGGCCACCGCCTCGTGGTTGGACCCCTCGTCGAACTCCGCGTCGCCGAGCAGCACCCAGACCGCCGGGTCGGTGAGCCCCTGGGCCCGCAGTCCGAGTGCGGTGCCGACGGCGAGCGGCAGGCCGTGGCCGAGCGATCCCGAGCCGATCTCGGCGCCGGGCACCAGCAGCCGGTCCGGGTGGTGTCCGAGCGGCGAGTCGTACGCGCCGAAGCTGGGGAGCACCGCCGGGGAGAGGAAGCCCTTCGCGGCCAGCACGGCGTAGTAGGCCATCGGGCCGTGGCCCTTGGAGAGCAGGAAACGGTCGCGGTCCTGGCGCCCGAAGGTCGCGGGGCGCACGTCCAGCACCCGGTCGTAGAGCACCCACAGGGCGTCCAGCGTGGAGGTGGCGGCCGGGCCGTGCTTCTCGGCGCCGGTCATCAGGGCCATCAGGGCCGGCAGGTCCTCGAAGCCGTACCCCTGGTGCAGGTGCGGGCGGTGCTGCGGAGAAATGGTCTTCGTCGCGGTCATGGAAGGATCGTCCAACTTGAAGCCGACTTCAAGTCAAGCGCTAGAGTGACCCGCATGGGCCCGAACCGCCACGACCTCCTGACCATCGGCCAGCTCGCCGAGCGCAGCGGTCTCGCCACCTCCGCGCTGCGCTACTACGAGAAGCTCGGCCTGATCCACTCCGAGCGCACCGCGGGCGGCCAGCGCCGGTTCCCCCGCGCCACCCTCCGCCGGGTCGCCTTCGTCCGCGCCGCCCAACGCGTCGGGCTCTCCCTGGAGGAGGCCCGCGGCGCACTCGACCGCCTCCCCGAGGACCGCGCGCCCAGCACCACCGACTGGAACGGGGTCGCCCGCTCCTGGCAGACCCGGATCGACGAGCAGATCGCCGACCTGGAGCGCCTCAAGGCCAAGCTCACCGGCTGCATCGGCTGCGGCTGCCTCTCCATCTCCCGCTGCGCCCTCTACAACGCCGGCGACCGCGCCGGAGCGGCCGGCCCCGGCGCCCGCTACCTGCTCACCCGCGACCCCGGCACCGGCCCGGAGCCGCGCACCACGGAAGGCTGACCGCCGGCCGCACCCGACGCCCGGCACCCGGCCCGGCGTCCGTCCGCCGGGCCCCGGCACCCGTCCCCGCACCCGTCCCCGCACCCGTCCCCGCACTCGTCCCCGGCACCCGGGCGGCGCCGGTTCGCGGCCGGCTCGGCGAAACGCCCCACACCCCGCCCTGACTCCCGCCTATGCTGCCGGGGACAGGGTGGATCACCGACGGGGGAAGCTTCATGACCGGCCATCAGGACATCGCGGCGGGGACGGACCAGGACGAGGCGATCCGGGTGCCCGCCGACCTGCGCCCTGAGATACCGCACCCGGCCCGGATGTACGACTACTACCTCGGCGGCAAGGACAACTTCCCCGCCGACCGCGAGGCCGCCGAGAAGGTGCTGGCGCTCAGCCCGCTGGTGCGGATCAGTGCCCTGGCCAACCGGGCCTTCCTGGGCCGGGCCGTGCGGCACCTCGCCGAGCAGGGCGTCACCGACTTCCTGGACATCGGCACCGGCATCCCGACCGCCGGCAACACCCACCAGATCGCCCAGCAGGTGCACCCGCACGCCCGGGTCGCCTACCTGGACAACGACCCGATCGTGCTGGTGCACGGCCGCGCCCTGCTCGCGGCGGCCAGTCACGGCAGCGCCACCGTCGTCCAGGCCGACCTGCGCGATCCGGACGCCGTCCTCGCCACGCCCGAGGTGCGCCGGCTGCTGGAACCGGGCCGGCCGGTGGGGCTGCTGCTCTTCGCCGTCCTGCACTTCGTCGACGACAAGGACGACCCGCACGCGATCGTCCGCCGGCTCGTCGACGCCCTGCCCCCGGGCAGCCATCTGGCGCTCTCGCACGCCACCGGGGACTTCACCTCGGCCACCGCCGCCGCGAAGGGCCCGGCGATCTACCGGGCGGCCAGCGCCCAGCTGACCATGCGCACCCGCGAGGAGGTGCTCGGCTTCTTCGAGGGCCTGGAGCTGGTGGAGCCCGGGCTGGTCACCGCCCCGCTGTGGCGGCCCGACCGGGCACCGGAGCCGACCGACGGCGAGGTCGCGATCTGGGCGGGCGTCGGCCGCAAGCCGTGACGGCGGAGCCGGTCCGGCGGCCGGCCGGACGGACCGCCCCTCGCGGTGTCCACGGCCCGGGCCACCGCCCGGGCCACCGCACCGGCCGCCGGTCCGGTCGCTGTGGCACGATCGGCTGATGGCTCACATCGGACTCACCACCCTGCTCGTCCGCGACTACGACGAGGCAATCGCCTTCTACGTGGACGCCGTCGGATTCGAACTGCGCGAGGACACGCCGCGCGGGGACGGCAACCGCTGGGTGGTGGTCGCCCCGCGCGGTTCGCGGGAGACCGGGCTGCTGCTGGCCCGGCCGGCCAAGCCGGAGCAGCTGGCCAGGATCGGCGACCAGACCGGCGGCCGGGTCGGCCTCTTCCTGAACTCGGACGACTTCGAGGCCGACCACCGCCGGATGACCGCCGCCGGGGTGACCTTCCTGGAGGAGCCCCGGCACGAGGCCTACGGCTCGGTCGCGGTGTTCGAGGACCTCTACGGCAACAAGTGGGACCTCATCCAGCCGCGCTGAGCGGCGGCGGCGCCTGGCCCTCGCGGCCGGTCGGGGCAGATCAGGACAGGGCGGTTCAGGTCAGGTCAGGGCCGGGCGGATCAGGGCCGGGCAGGTCAGGGCCGCTCGGGGTCGAGCAGCCGGGCCAGCAGCGCCGCCGGTCCCTCCGGGAGGCTGCCGCGCACCAGCTCGGTGCGGTGCACCAGCCGGGGCTCCCGGACGGGCGCCCCGAGCACTCCGGGCACGCCGTCGAGCACACCCTGCGGCAGGACGGCCAGGCCGTGGCCGGCCGCGACCAGGACCAGCAGCCCACGGAGGTCCGTCCCCGGGTAGCGGGTGGCCGGCCGGAACCCGGCCACGCCGGTCGCGGCGCGCAGCCGCTCGGCCGGCACGGCGACACCGGGCGCGTCCAGCCAGCGGGCGTCCGCGAGGTCGGCGAGGTCCAGGCCGCGGCGGCCGGCGAGCGGGTGGCCGGCGGGCAGGGCGACGGCGACCGGCTGCTCGGCGACCGCGACGGCGGTGAGCGGACCGACGTCGGGCAGCTGCAACGGATCACTGGGGGCGGCCATGCCGTCGGTCAGCCCGAGGTCGGCCTCGCCGGTGGCGACGGCCGCCGGCACCTCCGGCCGGCCGAGCACCCGGACGGTGAGCTCCAGCCCGGGGTGGGCCTGCCGGGTGGCGGCGAGCGCGGCGGCGAGGCCGGTGGTGACCGCGAGCGGGGTGGCGGCCAGTACCAGGCGGCTCGCGGGTGCGCCGGCCAGCCGGGCGATGTCGGCCCGCGCCGCCGCGGTCCGGAGCAGCAGCGGTCCGGCGTGCTCCAGCAGCCGGGCGCCGGCCTCGGTCGGCTCGACCGGCCGGCGGTGCAGCAGCCCGGCGCCGAGATCGGCCTCCAGGACGGCGATCTGCTGGGAGACCGCCGACTGGGTGTAGCCGAGTTCGCGGGCGGCGGCCGAGAAGGAGCCGAGCCGGGCCACGGTGACGAAGGTGCGCAGCAGGTGCGGTTCCATGGCCATCAGTATTGCTGATGGCAGGGTCAGCAATCATCGTTGGCGCCGATCTCGGCCCCCGGGCCAGGATGGTCGCATGACCACTTCCAGCACCCCCTCCGCCGGTCCCGCCGTCCTCCCGCCGGAGGATCCCGGGGCGGCGCGCGGCGCCGGCGCGCCGTACACCGCCCGGCTCGCGCTGGTCGGCGACCGCTCCCCCGGCGTCCGCTCGCACGCCCGCGTCCCGGGGCTGCTCGACGCGCTCGCCCGGCGCGAGCAGCTGGTCCTGGACGCGTACTGGATCTCCACCGAGGACGCCGGGCACGAGGGCGCACTGGCCGGGTTCGACGCGGTCTGGCTGCTGCCCGGCAGCCCGTACCGCAGCGAGGCCGGGGCGCTCGCCGCCGTCCGTACGGCCCGGGAGCGGGGCATCCCGTTCCTCGGCACCTGCGGCGGCTTCCAGCACGCCGTGCTGGAGTACGCGCGGACCGTCTGCGGGCTCGGCGGCGCCGCCCACGCCGAGTCCCCGGAGCGCCCGGCGGCCGCCGGGGAGGACGAACAGCTGCTGGTGGTGCCGCTGACCTGCTCCCTGGTCGGCCACGAGGGCGTCATCGAGATCACTCCGGGCACGCTCGCCGCCCAGGTCCTCGGCACCACCCGCACGCTGGAGCGGTACCACTGCTCGTACGGCCTGAACGCCGAGTACCTCGACGTCCTGCGGGAGTACGGACTGCGGTTCAGCGGGGCGGACGAGCGGGGCGAGGTGCGGATCGCCGAGCTGCCCGGCCATCCGTTCTTCCTGGCCACGCTGTTCCAGCCCGAACTCGCCGGGGACGGCACCAGCCCGCATCCGGCGATCCGTGCGCTGGCGGGGGCCGCCGTGGCGCACGCCGCCCGCGTGACGGCCGGCGCCGCCACCCGGGCCTGACGGGCCCGCCGGGCGCGTCCGTCCCCGCGATGCCCGTTCCCGCGATGCCCGTTCCCGCCATGGCCCGGCCCGCGGCGCCCGGCCGGGTGCGGCCGGACAGGTGCGGCCGGACGGCCGGCGGGAAGTCAGTGGGAAGTCAGCGGGCCGTCAGCTCGTCCCAGACCTGACGGACCCGGGGGGCCAGGGCCTCCAGCGGGCCGCTGTTGTCGATCACCAGATCGGCGACCGCGAGCCGGTCCTCCCGGGTGGCCTGGGCGGCCATCCGGGACTCGGCCTCGGCCTCGGCCATGCCGCGCAGCCGGACCAGCCGGTCGAGCCGCACCTCGTCGGCGGCGTCCACCACCACGACCAGGTCGTAGAGCGGGGCGAGCCCGTTCTCGGCGAGCAGTGGCACGTCGTGCACGACGACGGCGTCCGGCGCGGCGGCCTCCTCCAGTTCGGCGGAGCGGGCCCGGACCAGGGGGTGGACGATGGCGTTCAGCGCGCGCAGCCTGGCCGGGTCGGCGAAGACCAGGGCCCCCAGCGCGGGCCGGTCCAGCTCGCCGTCCGCGCGCAGCACATCGGGGCCGAACTCGGCGAGCACGGCGGCCAGCCCCTCCGTCCCCGGGGCGACCACCTCACGGGCGATCAGGTCGGCGTCCACCACCACGGCCCCGTACGAGGCGAACAGCCGGGACACCTCGCTCTTGCCCGCGCCGATCCCGCCGGTCAGTCCGATCTTCAGCATGGCGTCAGGCTACCGGCAGCGCCCCGGCTCCGGGCGGGCAGCCGCCCGCCCGGTCCGGGACGGGACTGGACGGGCGGCCGGGAAGGGGACGGGGACGGGGACGGGTGGTGCCGGGTGGTGCCGGGGCGGGCGAAACCGGCGGGAGCGGGCGGCGCCGGGGCCCGGGTCCGGTCAGCCGAGGTCGACCTGCTCCCCCGCCGCGAGCTGCCGCAGCGGTGCGCCCGTCCCCGGGCCGCCCTCGCCGAGCAGCCGGCCGAAGAGCTGCTGCCCCACCTCGCTGAGCACCGCCTCGTGGATCCCGATCGCGTGCGCGGGCTTGACCTCGCGGACGTAGTCGATCAGCTCGGAGGCCTTGCTCCAGGGGGTGCCGGTCGGCACCAGCAGGGTGTCGACCGGGTGCGACGGAACGGTCAGCGCGTCGCCCGGGTGGAAGACCCGCCCGCCCACCGTGAACCCGATGTTGGTGATCCGGGGGATGTCCGGGTGGATCACCGCGTGCCATTCGCCGTGGACGGTGACCGCGACACCGCCCACCTCGAAGGCGTCGCCCTCGCCGACCACGGTCACCCGCTGCCGGACGCCGTCCAGCTGCTCGGCCACCGCGCGGTTGGTCCAGACCCGCAGCGCGGGGTCGGCTTCGAGGGCGGCGCGCAGCTGCGACTCGACGAAGTGGTCGAAGTGCTCGTGCGTGATCAGGACGGCGTCCGCGCCCGCGAGCGCGTCCGGCTCGGTGAACATGCCCGGGTCGATGACGATCGTGGTGTCGCCCTGTCGCAGGCGGACACAGGCGTGGCCCAGCTTGGTCAGCTTCATGACCGCAACCATACAGCAAAGCTGCACAGTTTTGCTGTAGATCCACCCGGTAGGCTGGGGCCCATGAGCACACCCCGGACTCCCGTGGACCCGCTGGAACTCGCCGCCGACCTGCGGGCCGCCCTCGGCAACCTGGTCCGCGCCCTGCGGGTGGGCGACGAACTGCCGCAGAACCAGGCCGGCGTCCTCGGCCTGCTGGTCCGCGAGGGACCCCGCACCACCAGCGAGCTGGCCGAGCGCCAGCGCGTACGCCACCAGTCGATGGCCCGTACGGTGGCCCTGCTCACCGAGGCCGGCCTGGTCCGCCAGGAGCGGCACGCCACCGACGGCCGCAAGCTGCTGGTCGCCGCCACCGAGGCCGGCACCGCCGCCCTGCACGCCCAGCGCGCCCGCCGCGAGGGCGAGATCGCGGCGGCGATCACCGAGCGGCTCACCCCCGAGGAGCAGTCCGTCCTGCGGCAGAGCGTCGAGCTGCTCCGCCGCCTGAGCTGAACCGGCCCGAACACAGGCGGGCGGGCAGGCGCGCGGGCAGGCAGGCGGGCAGGCGAGGGAGCAGACCCGGGTTCACCCGCCCGGCGGCGGCCCTCGGCGCCCGGTCGGCACCCGGTCACCGCTCCTCGCCGGTACTCCGGGTCAGCGTTCGGTCAGCGCTCCGACGAGACCGTCCGCGGCCACCGGCCCGTCCGTCCCGGGGCGCACGGCGGCCTCGGCCGAGGCTTCGGCCAGCTCCTCGTGCCCCGGGCCGCGCTGCGCCGGGAGGACGGCGGCGGCCGCGATCGGCGGCAGTTCGGTGTGCTCGCTGAGGCCGAACCTGCGGTGCAGGCGGCGCAGCGGGGCCGGCGCCCACCAGTTGAACTCGCCGAACAGGGTCATCGCCGCGGGCACCAGCAGGCAGCGGACCAGGGTGGCGTCCACCGCCACCGCCACCGCCAGGGCGATGCCCATCTGCTTGACCATCAGCATGTCGCCGGCGGCGAAGCCCGCGAAGACGATCACCATCAGCAGGGCCGCCGAGGTGATGATCTTCCCGCTGCGTTGCAGCCCGAGCTCGACCGAGCGGGTGCAGCTGTACCCGCGGTCCCGGAGTTCCTTGATCCGGGCGAGCAGGAAGACCTCGTAGTCCATCGAGAGCCCGAAGGCGAAGGCGAACACCAGGACGGGTATGAAGGTCTCCAGGCCGCCGACCGGGCTGAAGCCGAGGAATCCGCTGAACCAGCCGTCCTGGAAGACCAGGGTCAGCGCGCCGAGCGAGGCGCCCAGCGACAGCAGGTTCATCAGCAGGGCCTTGGCCGGCATCACCACCGAGCCGGTCATCAGGAACAGCAGGAGCAGCGTGCCGATCGCGACCAGGCCGAGCGCCCACGGGCCGCGGGTCAGCAGTTCGTGCTGGAAGTCGACCACCGAGGCGGCGCCGCCGGTGACGTAGGTGGTGAGGCCGCCGCGCTCGGCGCGCAGCTCCTTGACCACGTCCTTGGCGGCGGCGCCCTGCGGATCGCCGTGCACCAGGACGTCGACGGTGCTGAGCTGCTCGCCCACCGGGGTGACCGCGCGGACGCCGGCGACGCCGGGCAGCTTGGCCACCACGTCGTCGGCGTAGGCCTGTGCCACCGCCGCGCCGCCGCGGACCACCACGGTGACGGGCGCTGGCGCGACCTGTGGGAAACGCTGGTCCACACTCTCGGCGACCTGCCGGCCGGCCGAGGAGGCGGGCAGCACCGCGGCGCCGGAGTTGCGCATCTCGGCGCCGGCGAACGGCGCCCCGGCGGCGACCAGCAGGGCGGTGCAGGCCAGCGCGACGGGCACCGCCTTCTTACGGACGCGGCGTACGGTGCGGCTGAAGAAGCCCTCGTCGGGGACGGGGGCCGTCGGCGTCCTGATCCGCCGCCCGGCGAAACCGAGCAGGGCCGGCACCAGGGTGAGGGCGGCCGCGACGGCGATCACCACCACGCTCACCCCCGCGGCGGCCACCGCGGCCAGCACCGGACTGGTGAAGACGAAGAGGCCGGAGAGCGCGACGGCCACGGTGAGCCCGGAGAAGGCGACGGTGCGGCCGGCGGTCGCGGCGGTGCGCTCCACGGCGGCGGCGATGCCCGCGCCGTGGCCGCGTTCCTCCCGGAAGCGGTTCACCATCAGCAGCGCGTAGTCGATGGAGAGCCCGAGGCCGAGCACGGTGGCGATCGGCAGCACGCTGGTGTCGATGTCCATGATCTTGCTGAAGCCGAACATGGCCAGCAGGGCGCCGCCGACCGAGGCGACCGCGCCGATCACCGGCAGGCTGGCCGCGGCCAGACCCCCGAACACCAGCACCATCACCACCAGGGTCAGCGGCAGGGTGACGATCTCGCCGAACCGGGTGTCCCGTTCGGTCTGGCTCTTGACCTCCTGCTGGAGCACCAGGTCGCCGCCGACGGTGACCTTGGCGCCGTCGGCGGAGATGCCGGAGAGCCGCTGGGTGACGGCGGAGAGCTGGGCGTTGCTGCTGCCGTCGGTCATCCGGACGGTGACCAGGCTCGCGTTGCCGTCGGCGGAGCGCTGGGCGGCGCCGGATCCGGCGGTGGAGCCGTAGCCGTCGGTGACGGAGGCGACGCCGGGCAGGGCGGTGATCTCGGCGGTGGCCCGGGTGACGGCCGTCCGGACGGCCTGGTCCTCCACGGGCAGACCGTCGACGACGGCGGTGACCGAACCCTTGGCCGGGTCGGCCGCGGTGACCACGGCCGACCCCCGGTCGGCCTCGGAGCTGCCCGGGGCACCGGCGACGGTACCCTCGAACACCCGCCCGCCGATCAGCACGCCGACCACCAGGACCACCGCCCAGAGGCCCAGCACCCAGCGCCGGTGCCGGAAGCAGAACCGCCCGAGGGCGGCGAGCCGGCCGCCCACCTCGGGATCGCCGGACGCCGGAACGTCGGACGCAGGAACGTCGGTGATCACTGCGGAGCTACGGCGCATATGCGGGGGGTGCCTTGCTTCAGGGGCCGGATGACGGCCCGATCGGGCAACTCAACCCAAGGTAGGCGCTAAGGCATGAAAGGCCCATAGGGGTGTGATGAGCCCCTTATCACAAAAATCCCTCACATAATGAACCCATAAGTGAACGGGCTCCCCGGGTGCCGGCGGCAGGCGGGCAGGCGGGCAGGCGGGCAGGCTGATGCGACGCGGAAACGCATGAACCCCCGCCCGGTTCCCCGGGCGGGGGTTCATGTCAGCCGGTGCTCAGCTCAGCGCGGGGCCGAGCCGGGTCCAGTGGGGGCGAGAGCTCAGCTCTGGCCGCCCGCCAGCTTCTCACGCAGTGCGGCGAGCGCCTCGTCCGAAGCGAGAGCGCCGGAGCCCTCGTCGCTGCTGGAGGAGTACGAGCCACCGGCGGCGGCGGCAACAGCGTCGCCACCCTCGGCAGCGGCCTCGGCGTCGGCCTCACGGCTCTTGATGACCTGGGCCTGGTGCTGCTCGAAGCGGGTCTGCGCCTCGGCGTACTGGCGCTCCCACTCCTCACGCTGCTTCTCGAAGCCGGGCAGCCAGTCGTTCGCCTCGGGGTCGAAGCCCTCCGGGTAGATGTAGTTGCCCTGGTCGTCGTACGAGGCAGCCATGCCGTACAGGGTCGGGTCGAACTCGACCGAGGCCGGGTCGGCACCGAGCGACTCGTTGGCCTGCTTCAGCGAGAGGCTGATGCGACGACGCTCGAGGTCGATGTCGATGACCTTGACGAAGATCTCGTCGCCGACCTGGACGACCTGCTCCGGGATCTCCACGTGGCGCTCGGCCAGCTCGGAGATGTGGACCAGACCCTCGATGCCCTCGTCCACGCGGACGAACGCACCGAACGGAACCAGCTTGGTGACCTTACCCGGGACGACCTGGCCGATCTGGTGCGTACGGGCGAACTGCTGCCACGGGTCCTCCTGGGTCGCCTTCAGCGACAGGGAGACGCGCTCGCGGTCCATGTCAACGTCGAGAACCTCGACGGTGACCTCCTGGCCGACCTCGACAACCTCGGACGGGTGGTCGATGTGCTTCCAGGACAGCTCGGAGACGTGGACGAGACCGTCGACGCCACCCAGGTCCACGAAGGCACCGAAGTTGACGATCGAGGAGACGACGCCGGAGCGCACCTGGCCCTTCTGCAGGGTGGTGAGGAAGGTCTGGCGGACCTCGCTCTGGGTCTGCTCCAGCCAGGCACGGCGGGACAGGACCACGTTGTTGCGGTTCTTGTCCAGCTCGATGATCTTGGCCTCGAGCTCCTTGCCCACGTAGGGCTGGAGGTCGCGGACGCGGCGCATCTCGACGAGCGAGGCCGGCAGGAAGCCACGGAGGCCGATGTCGAGGATGAGACCACCCTTGACGACCTCGATGACGGTACCGGTGACGATGCCGTCCTCTTCCTTGATCTTCTCGATCGTGCCCCAGGCGCGCTCGTACTGCGCGCGCTTCTTGGACAGGATCAGACGACCCTCCTTGTCCTCCTTCTGGAGAACCAGGGCCTCGATCTCGTCGCCGACCTTGACGACCTCGTGCGGGTCAACGTCGTGCTTGATCGAGAGCTCGCGGGACGGGATGACGCCCTCGGTCTTGTAACCGATGTCGAGGAGGACCTCGTCACGGTCGACCTTCACGATGATGCCCTCGACGATGTCGCCATCGTTGAAGTACTTGATGGTCTCGTCGATCGCCGCGAGGAAGGCCTCTGCGTCGCCGATGTCGTTGACCGCAACCTGCGGGGTGGTGCTGAGGGAGGAGTCGGTGGGGCTCGTCATTAGGAAAAGGGCTCCGGTACGGACATGAAGTCGTAGGTAATGCCACGCGGAGGGCCCGTATCGCTCCCACCGAAAGCCGGACAGCCAAAGGCACGGCGCACCGGTGTTTCCCGAAAATCCGAGAACCGGTGTCCGTCTTGCGACCGTGGGGTCTTCGACAGATGCGAGCGCGACCTGCTCCGTCCGAGGCGCGCAGGCCCGCAGCGCAACTTGTAGCATACGGGGACAGCCAGGCACGGTCAACGCCAACGAAGGCGAGACGGTGGAGGCCGGTGTGGATCAGGCCATATCCTCGCAACCAAGCCCCGAACACCCCGGCCTGAGCCGGTGTGCAGGGTGGCAGCCGCAGGGGCCCGCTCCCCGGATGCCACCACTCCCGACCTGACCTGTACGGAACAGTTCTGGAGCAGCGGCGCTTTCCGCAGACGACACCCTACGCGACGGGCACTACCACCTTGGCCACCACCCCTGATCCTCTGCTCGAACCGGCGCCCGGAACGCTGCCGGACGAGGACGACGACGACGCCCTCCGGCGGTCCGCCGAGGCCGGCGAGAGCAGCCGGGCCAGCCGGCACTGGTGGGACCGCAACGCGGACGAATACCAGGACGAGCACGGCGAGTTCCTCGGCGACGACCGGTTCACCTGGTGCCCCGAGGGCCTCGACGAGGGCGAGGCGCGGCTGCTCGGCGACCCCGCCTCCTGGAAGGGCGCCGACATCCTGGAAATCGGTGCGGGCGCCGCGCAGTGCTCGCGCTGGCTCGCCGCCCGCGGCGCCCGGCCGGTCGCGCTGGACATCTCCTACCGCCAGCTCCAGCACTCCCGGCGGATCGACCTCGGGCGCGGCGGCCCGGTCGTCCCCGTCGTGCAGGCCGACGCGGCCGTGCTGCCGTTCGCGGACGGCTCCTTCGACCTGGCCTGCTCGGCCTACGGCGCGGTGCCCTTCAGCGCCGACACCGAGGGGCTGATGCGCGAGGTCCACCGGGTGCTGCGGCCCGGCGGGCGCTGGGTCTTCTCGGTCACCCACCCGATCCGCTGGGCCTTCCCCGACGAGCCCGGCGTCGAAGGGCTGACCGCCACCGCCTCGTACTTCGACCGCACCCCGTACGTCGAGCAGGACGAGCAGGGCCGCGCCACCTACGTCGAGCACCACCGCACCCTCGGCGACCGGGTGCGGGAGCTGACCGGAGCCGGGTTCCGGCTGCTCGACCTGGTCGAGCCCGAGTGGCCCGAGGGCCACGAGCAGGAGTGGGGCGGCTGGAGCCCGCTGCGCGGCCGGCTCTTCCCCGGCACCGCGATCTTCGTCTCGCAGCGGGACTGACCCGGCCGTGACGGACGACGCCTCGGCCCCCGCCACCACCGGCCCGCGGCCCCCGGGCGCCGGCTCCCCGGCGCCGCTGAACCCCGCCTGGCTCGACCTGCCGGTCCGCGCGGCCGTCCCCGCCCTGCAGCGGGCGCTGGCCGAGCACGGCGGCGCCGCCGTGCTCGCGGCCCCGCCCGGCACCGGCAAGACCACCCTGGTACCGCTCGCGCTGGCCGGGCTGGTGCCCGAACTGCCCGGGCCGGGCCACCGGGTGCTGGTGGCCGAGCCGCGCCGGCTGGCCGTCCGGGCGGCCGCCCGCCGGATGGCCTGGCTGCTCGGCGAGCAGCCCGGCGGCCGCGTCGGGTACACCATCCGCGGCGAGCGGCGGGCCGGGCCGGACACCGTGGTCGAGGTGGTCACCACCGGCGTGCTGCTGCAGCGGCTCCAGCGCGACCCCGAACTGGCCGGCGTGGACACCGTGGTCCTGGACGAGTGCCACGAACGGCACCTGGACGCGGACACCGCGCTGGCCTTCCTGCTGGACGTCCGGGCCACCCTGCGGCCGGAGCTGCGGGTGCTCTGCGCCTCCGCCACCTCCGACACCGACGCCTGGGCGCGGCTGCTCGGCGACGAGCGCGGCGCCGCGCCGGTGGTCGAGGCGCACGGCACCTCGCACGCCGTCGAGATCCTCCAGGCGCCCCCGCCACGCGCCGTGCGCCCCCCGCAGGGCACCCGAACGGACCCCCTGCTGCTCGAACACGTGGCCGCCACCGTCCGCCGCGCCCTCGGGGAGCGGGACGGGGACCTGCTCTGCTTCCTGCCCGGCGTGGGGGAGATCGCCCGGGTCGCCGGGCTGCTCGCCGGCGTCCCCGCCGAGGTGCTCCAACTGCACGGCCGCGCGCCGCAGGCCGTCCAGGACGCCGCCCTCACCGCCGGCGCCGGCCGCCGGGTCATCCTGGCCACCTCGGTCGCCGAGTCCTCGCTGACCGTGCCCGGGGTGCGGATCGTGGTCGACTCCGGGCTCGCCCGCGAACCACGCACCGACCACGCCCGCGGACTCTCCGCACTGGTGACCGTCCGGGCCTCGCTGGCCGCCGCCCGCCAGCGGGCCGGCCGGGCCGGCCGCGAGGCGCCCGGAGTCGTCCACCGCTGCTGGCAACAGGCCGAGGACGCCCTCGCCGCGCCGTTCCCCACCCCCGAGATCGCCCTCGCCGACCTCACCTCCTTCGCCCTCCAGGCCGCCTGCTGGGGCGACCCGGACGCGCACGGCCTCGCCCTGCCCGACCGGCCCCCCGCCGGGGCGATGGCCGCCGCCCGGCAGACCCTGCAGGCCCTCGGCGCCGTCGACGAGCAGGGCCGGGCCACCCCCCGCGGCACCCGGATCGCCCGCACCGGCCTGCACCCGCGCCTGGCCCGGGCGCTGCTCGACGGCGCCCGGCTGGTCGGCTCCCGGCGGGCCGCCGAACTCGTCGCCCTGCTCTCCGAGGAGCCGCCGCGCGCGCTCGGGGACGACCTCGGCGCCGTCTGGCGCAGCGTCCGCGGCGGCCACGACCCCTACGCCGGCCGGTGGCGCGAGGAGTCCCGCCGACTGCGCCGGAGCCTGGACGAGACGCCCGCCACGGCGCTGCCGGACGCCTCCGCGGCCGGGCTGGTGGTCGCGCTGGCCTTCCCCGAACGGATCGCCCGCGCCCGGGTGGAGAAGCCCGAGCCCGGCGCCCGCAGCCCGTACCTGATGGCCTCGGGCACCGCCGCCGAGACCGCCCCCGGCACCGCCCTGACCGGCCTGCCCTGGCTCGCCGTCGCGGTCGCCGACCGGCCCGCCGGCGCCCCCTCGGCCCGGATCCTGCACGCCGCCGCGCTGGACGAGGAGACCGCCCGGCTGGCCGGCGCGCCGCTGCTGGCCGGCCGGGCCGAAGTCCGCTGGGCGATACCGCCCGGCGGCCGGCGCGGCGAACTGACGGCCCGCCGGGTCGAGTCGCTCGGCGCGCTGGAACTCGCCTCCGCGCCGCTGTCCGCCCCCGACCCGGCGCTGGTCCGGGCCGCCCTGCTGGACGGGCTCGCCCGCGAGGGCGTCGGCGAGCTGCTGAGCTGGCCGCCGGCGGCGGTGGCACTGCGCGAGCGGCTCGGGTTCCTGCACCGCACCCTGGGCGCGCCCTGGCCCGACGTCGGCGACCAGGCGCTGCTGGCCGCGGCCGGGGACTGGCTGGAACCCGAACTCTCCCGGGCCCGCCGGCGCTCCGCCCTGGAGCGGATCGACACCGCCGCCGCCCTGCAGCGCCTGCTGCCCTGGGCGACCGGCGAGGCCGGGCGGCTCGACGAGCTGGCCCCGGAGCGGATCACGGTGCCCTCCGGCTCCCGGATCCGGGTCGACTACACCGGGGACCGGCCCGTCCTGGCCGTCAAACTGCAGGAGTTGTTCGGCTGGGCCGCCGCCCCGGCGCTGGCCGGCGGGCGGGCCCCGCTCACCGTCCACCTGCTCTCGCCGGCCGGCCGGCCCGCCGCCGTCACCGGCGACCTCGCCTCCTTCTGGCGGGAGGGGTACCGCGCCGTGCGCGCCGAGCTGCGCGGCCGCTACCCGCGCCACCCGTGGCCGGAGGACCCGACCGCCGCCGAGCCCACCAGGCGGCTCAACCCGCGCACCTGACGCCCGGCCGGCGGCGACCGGGCCGACGGGCCGTCACCCCCGGCGTCAGCCCGGCAGGTTGCCGGGGGTGGCCGCCGATGCCGACGGCCTGGGCAGCGGGGTGCCGGTCTGCACCTTGTCGCAGGTCAGGATCTGGCCGGTCGCCGGGCTGCGGACGCAGTCGGGGTTCTCGACCGCGTGGCCGGTGCCGCAGGTGGTCCCGCAGGGCTGCGGGGAGACGGTGGTCGGGTCCGGCCGACGGGTCGTCGCGCCGCCCTTCGGGGACGGGCTCCTGGTGACGGCCGGGGCGGCCGCCGGACGCGTGGCGGCCGGGGCCGCGGCCGGGCCCGGCCCGGACGGCGGCCCGGCCGGGGGTGTCACCGCGGGCGTCGCCGACGGGCTCGCGGACGGCGCTCCCGACGGGGTTGCGGACGGCGCTCCCGGCGCAGTACCGGACGGTGGGCCGGACGGCGTCGCCTGCGGCGGGGCCGTCGAGGCGGACGGCCGGGCGGCCGCGGGCGCGGCCGGCGATTCCTGGCCGGCCAGCGCCCAGGCGGCTCCGCCGGTCAGCAGGAGCGCCACCGCCACGGCGCCCGCCGCCACCCACCGGGCCCGCCGTCCGCGCAGCCCCGCCCTCACCCGCCCGGGGCCGGCCGGCCCGGCCCCGTCCGACCGGTCCTCGTTGCGCCCGTCCTCGCCCAGCCCGGACATACCGTCCCGCCTCCGACCATGACCACCCGCCGCACCCGGTGCGCACGCGGGACCGGCCGGAGCCTACTGCCTGCCCCGCGCCGGGTGATCACCGCCCGGGAGCCGAACCGTCCGCGGTGGTGGGCCGCCCCCCGCGGGACGACCCCCGTTCACCCGGCGGGGAGGCACGGCCCCTGACGGTCCGCCGGCCTCAGCCGGCGGGGGTGGCGGGCTCCCACGGGTCGAACCAGGGGTCGGGCCACCGCTCGGCCGCCGCGATCAGCGGGTACAGCGTGGCGCCGTCCAGGGTCTCGCGGATGATGTCGGCGTGGCCGCCGTGCCGCGCGGTCTCCTCGATCAGGTGCAGCAGCACCCATCGCACCGACCACTCCTCCACCTCGGCGGGGAACCACGGCACGCCCCGCGGGACGGGGACGCCCCGGCCCAGGTCGGCGATGCCTGCGACGGCCGCGTCGGTCTCCGCGGTCGCCAGCTCGTAGTCGGCCAGCAGGCCCGCCAGGGTCTCGCCGGGCGCGGGCAGGAACTCGGGGGCGTCCGACTCCTCGGCCGTGCGCTGCGGGGCGGTGGAGAGCCCCAGGACGAGCTTCGTCCAGCCGCGCTCGCAGCGCGCGGCGTGCTTGATCAGACCGGCGATGCTCAGCTCGCTGGCGGACGGGGTGGCCCACCCCTGCTCCTCGGTGAGGCCGTGCGCGGTGACGCGCAGCAACTGGCGCTGCTGGGTGAGGAAGGCGAGCAGCGCTGTGCGCTCGTCGGCGACCGGCGGTGCGAGTCCGGGCATGGGTGGCGCCTTTCGGTACGGGTGGTGGGTGGGGCCCCTCCGGTCCCGGCCGGCCCCGGCCCGGCGGGTGCGGTGCCCGATGTCGGTGTCGGGTGCGGCGCCCTGTCGGTGTCGGGTGCGGTGCCGGGGTGGAGTGCCCGGGACGACCCTTCACGTTTGGGCGCACCGGCGTCAACGGTTTGGTGAAATGTTTTTCAGAAAGTTGCTGCAAGAGATTTCAGAAGCGTCTTCGGACAGCACACCGCCCCGCCCCCGGCGATCCGGGGACGGGGCGGTGGCGCACAGGTGCGCGGTTCACCCGGGCTCGACGGCCGGGGCGGCCGGTCAGTGCGCGGCGCTCTCCCAGTTCGGGCCGACGCCCACCGAGACGTCCAGCGGGGCCCGCAGCGGGTACGCGCCGGCCATCTGCTCGCGGACGATCGCCTCCACCCGCTCCCGCTCCCCGGGGGCCAGCTCCAGGACGATTTCGTCGTGCACCTGCAGCAGCATCCGGGAGGCCAGCCCGGCCTCCCGCAGCGCGTCGTCCACCTTCAGCATCGCGATCTTGACGATGTCGGCGGCCGAACCCTGGATCGGGGCGTTCAGCGCCATCCGCTCGGCCATCTCGCGGCGCTGGCGGTTGTCGCTGTTCAGGTCGGGCAGGTGCCGGCGGCGCCCCAGCAGGGTCTCGGTGTAACCGGTCGCGCGGGCCTCCTCCACCACCCGGTGCAGGTACTCCCGGACCCCGCCGAACCGCTCGAAGTAGGTGTCCATCAGGCCCTGCGCCTCGCCGGGCTTGATCCCGAGCTGCTGGGACAGCCCGTACGCGGAGAGGCCGTACGCCAGGCCGTAGGACATCGCCTTGATCTTGCGGCGCATCTCGGCGTCCACCGCGCCCGGCTCGACGCCGAAGACCTGCGAGGCGACCGTGGTGTGCAGGTCCTCGCCGCCGGCGAAGGCCTCCAGCAGGGCCTCGTCCTCGGAGAGGTGCGCCATGATGCGCAGCTCGATCTGGGAGTAGTCGGCGGTGAGCAGCGACTCGAAGCCCTCGCCGACGACGAAGGCCCGGCGGATCGCGCGGCCCTCCTCGGTGCGGACCGGGATGTTCTGCAGGTTCGGGTCCTGCGAGGAGAGCCGGCCGGTGGCGGCGACCATCTGGTTGAAGGTGGTGTGGATCCGGCCCTGCGGGGAGACCGTCTTGAGCAGGCCCTCCACCGTGGTGCGCAGCTTGGCCTGGTCGCGGTGGCGCAGCAGGATGACCGGCAGCTCGTTGTCGGTCTGGGTGGCCAGCCAGCCGAGGGCGTCGGCGTCGGTCGTGTACCCGGTCTTGATCTTCTTGGTCTTGGGCAGCGCCAGCTCGCCGAAGAGGATCTCCTGCAGCTGCTTGGGCGAGCCGAGGTTGAACTCGTGGCCGGCGGCGGCGTGCGCCTCCTCCACCACGCGCTGGATCTCGGTGGCGAACTGCGACTCCAGGCCGGTCAGCCAGGCCCGGTCGGCGGCGATGCCGGTGCGCTCCATCCGGGCGAGCAGAGCGGCGATCGGCAGCTCCATGTCGCGGAGCAGCTCGGTGGCGCCGGCCGCGGCGAGGCGGGGCTCGAAGAGCGCGGCGAGGTCGAGCACCGTCCGGGCCTGGACCATCAGCGCGCGGGCGCCGGCGGTGCTGTCCTCCTCCGGCGCGTCGAAGCTGAGCTGGCCGCTCTCGGCGGCGGCCGCGGGGGCCAGCGAGCGGGAGAGGTACTCCTCGGCGAGCACCTCCAGGGTGAAGGTGCGCCGGCCGGGCTTCTCCAGGTAGGCGGCGAGGGCGGTGTCGGCGACCACGCCCGCGACCTGCCAGCCCTGCTCGGCGAAGGCCCGCATCACCTGCTTGGCGATGTGCAGGGCCTTGGGGCGCAGCGGGTCGGCCAGCCAGGCGGTGAAGGCGGTGTCGTCCTGCTCGCCGAGGGCGGCCGGGTCGAACCAGGCGGCGGCCTCGCCGGCGGCCAGCGCGACCTCCTGGACGCTGCCCTCGCCCTGGCCCCAGGTGTAGACGGCGGCCAGCGCGACGGGGTCGGTGGCGCCGGCGGCGTGCTCGGCGAGCCAGCCGGCCAGGGCGCCGGGCTCGGTGAGCAGGTCGCCGTCGACCTCGATGCCGGGGGCGACCTCGGCCTCGGCGCTCTCCTGCGCGGCCCCGGGGTCGATGCCGAAGATCCGGTCGCGGAAGTTGCTGTTGCGGAACTCCAGCGACTCCATCAGCTGGCCGACGGCCTCCCGGTCGAAGGCGGTGCGGTGCAGGTCGGCGACGGTGAGCGGGAGTTCGACGTCACGGACCAGCTCGGTGAGGACGCGGTTGCGCTTGACCGAGTCGAGGTGCTCGCGGAGCTTCTCGCCGATCTTCCCCTTGACCTGGTCGGCGTTGGCGATCAGCTCGTCGAAGGAACCGAACTGGTTGACCCACTTCGCGGCGGTCTTCTCGCCGACGCCGGGGATGCCGGGCAGGTTGTCCGACGGGTCGCCGCGCAGGGCCGCGAGGTCGGGGTACTGGGTGGGGGTGACGCCGTACTTCTCGGCGACCTTCTCCGGGGTGTAGCGGGTCAGCTCGGAGACGCCCTTGGTGGGGTAGAGCACGGTGACCCGCTCGCTCACCAGCTGGAGGGAGTCCCGGTCGCCGGTGACGATGTCGACGTCGAAGCCCTCGGCCGCGGCGGCGGTGGCGAGGGTGGCGATGATGTCGTCGGCCTCGAAGTTCTCGACCGTCATCCGGGGGACGTTCATCGCGTCGAGCAGTTCGCCGATCAGGCCGACCTGGCTCTTGAACTCGTCCGGCGTCTTGGCCCGGTTGGCCTTGTAGTCGGGGAACTCCGCCGAGCGGAAGGTCTGCCGGGAGAGGTCGAAGGCGACCGCGAGGTGGGTCGGCTGCTCGTCCCGCACGGTGTTGGCGAGCATCGAGGCGAAGCCGTACACCGCGTTGGTGGGCTGGCCGGTGGAGGTGTTGAAGTTCTCCACGGGCAGTGCGTAGAAGGCCCGGTAGGCCATCGAATGCCCGTCGAGCAGCATCAGCCGGGGCCGCGGGCCGGCCCCGTCGCCACCCGTCGCGCCCTTACCCGTACTCTGCGTAGCCACGTCAACGTCCCGTTCCTGCCGATTCCACTGCCGGTCACCGATCCTATGGCCCGCCACCGACATCGGACGCGAGGACGAGGGCGGGGACGGGGCGCCGCGACACCGCCGGGAGCGGCCGCTACCGCCGGGTAGGGCGGTCGTACGATCACAGCAGCACGATGACGTGACCCCCGACCGGCAGGAGCTCCCATGACCGACGCCGCCCCCACCGACCCGGCCCCCGTCCTGGACGTCCCGCAGGACGTCCTGGACCACTTCGCCAAGCTCGGCGTCGACCCCTCCACCTTCTCCGGCGGCCACCTCGGCGACCGGCTCGGCATCAAGGTCGTCGAGGCCTCCGGGGACCGCGTGGTGGGCACCATGCCGGTCGAGGGCAACCAGCAGCCGTACGGGCTGCTGCACGGCGGCGCCTCGGCGGCGCTGGCCGAGACCCTGGGCTCGATCGGCGCGATGCTGCACGCCGGCCCGGGGCGCTACGCGGTCGGCGTGGACCTGAACGCCACCCACCACCGCTCGGCCACCACCGGCCTGGTCACCGGCGTGGCGACGGCGGTCTTCAAGGGGCGGACGGCGGCCACCTACGAGATCGCGATCACCGACGACACCGGCCGCCGGATCACCAGCTGCCGGCTGACCTGCATGCTGCGCGACCTCTGACACCGCCTGGCACCACCCGGCCCAACCTGTCGCCCTCTTGTTCGACCATGGCGTTTGGCAACTGCCCCACCCGGGCAGGCCCTTGGTCCAGACAAGGGGGCGGCGGCATGTCCGGAACAGGACGCGGGCGGGGTGGGCGGCCGCGCCGCGCCCCGGCCCGCGGGGCGGGCCCGGCCGGGGGCGGCGCGGGCACCGTGGCGGCCGCCGCGACAGGCGCCCCGGCCGCCCCCGCGACGGCCCCCGCGACAGCCCGCGCGACGGCTCCGGCGCCCCTTCGCACCCCTTCGGGCCACGGCCGCCCCCGGCCGCAGCCGGTGTCCGACCCGGCGTCAGCCCCCTTGCCCCGCAGGCCATCCGGCCGCCGCGGTCGCGCTCGCACCGCCCCCGGCCACGGCCGGCCGGTGCCGGCGCCGACCGCGAACGACCCGCCGCCGGACCGGCCGGTCCGGTCCGGGTGCGCCCGGACGGGCCGGAGGGCCGCCGCCGGCCGGCCGCTCCCGGACGCCGGCGCCTCCGTCGCCGGGCCCGTCACCGACGGGCCCGTCACCGACGTGGACCTGCCGATCCGGGTGACACCCGGTCAGCCCGTGGAGGAGGATGTCCGGTACGTGGTCACCGAGCGCCTTGCGGCAGCTGCGGAGGCCGGACTTCCGTTCCTGGATGTAACGCTGCGTAACACGCGGGCAATCCAGGCCGCCCGCCGGGACCTCGGCCCGCACGACGCCCTCGACCTCGCCCGGAACCAGCGCGCCACCCGCCCCATGTCCGATATCCGGACACCTGTGACCGGGGTCAGCGCGCCGGACAGTGACGTCCGGTGAGCGGACACACCAGCAGTCACCTGCACTTCTGAGCCTTACATCCGATCACCACACGAGATACCCCCCGGTAGCACCGGCTCGGAGGGCCGGGAAGCGCCACATCCTGAGACACCGGCCCAGGATGCGCATAACAAGAGAATCACAGCCTGCCCACACCCCTCCACGAGGCGCCCACGGGCATCTAGAGTCACGGCCAGTCACCGCGCCACTGGATTGGGCCTGGCCCCAGCGCGCGACCCGGCACCCGCCACCTCTGGCGCCGTGCTTCCTGACAGAAGGGGACCCTCGTGCGTCATCGTTCAGCGCTTGTCGTGAGCATCGCCGTCATCGGAGCGCTCAGCCTCTCCGCCTGCGGCTCCCGCGACGAGAAGAAGGCCGGCGACACCGCCGGCGGCGCCTCCACCACCGTCACCATCGGCGTGGACGCCCCGCTCACCGGCGACCTCTCCGCCCTCGGCCTCGGGATCAAGAACTCCGTCGACCTCGCCGTCAAGCAGGCCAACGAGAAGAACGAGGTCCCCGGCGTCAAGTTCCAGATCAAGGCCCTGGACGACACCGCCAAGCCGGCCCCCGGCCAGCAGAACGCCACCCAGCTCGTCGCGGACAACTCCGTGATCGGCGTCGTCGGCCCGCTGAACTCCAGCGTCGCCCAGTCGATGCAGCAGATCTTCAACGACGCCAACCTGGTCCAGATCTCCCCCGCCAACACCGGCGTCGCGCTCAGCCAGGGCGAGAAGTGGGCCACCGGCACCAAGGCCCGCCCCTTCAAGTCCTACTTCCGCACGGCCACCACCGACGCCGTGCAGGGCCCGTTCGCCGCCCAGTACCTCTTCAAGGACGCGAAGAAGACCAAGGTCTTCCTCATCGACGACCAGAAGACCTACGGCGCCGGCCTCGCCGCCACCTTCAAGGGCGAGTACACCAAGCTCGGCGGCACCATCGTCGGCGAGGAGCACGTCAACCCGGACGACCGCGACTTCAGCGCCATCGCCACCAAGGTCAAGACCTCCGGCGCCGACGCCGTCTACTACGGCGGCGAGTACCCGGCCGCGGGCCCGCTCTCGCTCCAGCTCAAGGACGCCGGCGCCAACATCCCGCTGATGGGCGGCGACGGCATCCAGAGCGGCGACTTCATCAAGCTCAACCCGAAGAGCCAGGGCGACCTCGCCACCGCCGTCGGCCTGCCCGTCGAGCAGCTCCCGACCGCCGCGAAGTTCATCGCCGACTACGCCGCGGCCGGCTACAAGGACAAGTACGAGACCTACGGCGGCTACTCCTACGACAGCGCCTGGGCCATCATCCAGGGCGTCAAGGCCGTCGTCGCGGCCAACGGCGGCAAGCTGCCCGAGAAGCCCCGCGAGAAGGTCGTCGAGGCCGTCCAGAAGATCTCCTTCGACGGCGTGACCGGCAAGGTCTCCTTCGACGAGTTCGGTGACACCACCAACAAGCAGCTCACCGTCTACGCCGTCAAGGACGCCGCGTGGGCCGTGGAGAAGTCCGGCACCTTCGCCGGCTGACCCGCACCAGCCTGACGGACACACCGAACCGACCGCGCGGGGGCGCCACGAGTGCCCCCGCGCGCGCCCACATCCCCCACCCACGCGGACAACGCACAACGGAGGCCCAGCGGTGCACGATCTACCGCAACAGCTGGCCAACGGCCTGATCCTCGGCGCCCTCTACGGCCTCGTCGCGATCGGCTACACGATGGTCTACGGCATCGTCCAGCTCATCAACTTCGCCCACGGCGAGATCTTCATGGTCGGCGGCTTCGGCGCCCTGACCGCCTACCTCGCCCTGCCCGGCGGCACCACCCTCTGGCTCGCCGTACCCCTCATGCTGATCGCCGGCATCCTGGTGTCCACCCTGGTCGCCGTCGGCGCCGAGCGCTTCGCCTACCGGCCGCTGCGCAGCGCCCCCCGCCTCGCACCGCTGATCACCGCGATCGGCCTCTCGATCGTCCTCCAGCAGCTCGTCTTCTCCTTCTACCCCGACGCGAAGAAGGCCCGGGTCTTCCCGAAGATCCCCGGTGACCCGTTCGAGCTGGCCTCCGTCACGATCCAGCGCAGCGACATCTTCCTGATCATCGCCGCCCCGATCTGCATGCTCATCCTCGGCTGGTTCGTCGCCCGCACCCGCTCCGGGCGCGCGATGCAGGCCACCAGCCAGGACCCCGACACCGCCAAGCTCATGGGCATCGACACCGACCGCGTGATCGTGATGGCCTTCGCCATCGGCGCCGCGTTCGCCGCCGTCGCCGCCGTCGCCTACGGCCTGCGCACCGGCCAGGTCGACTTCCGGATGGGCTTCATCCTCGGCCTCAAGGCGTTCACCGCGGCCGTCCTCGGCGGCATCGGCAACATCTACGGCGCCATGCTCGGCGGCCTCGCCCTCGGCCTCGCCGAAGGCCTCGCCACCGCCTACATCCAGCACATCCCCGGCATGCACCTCTTCGGTGGCGGCGCCTGGAAGGACGTCTGGGCCTTCGTACTCCTCATCGTCGTCCTCCTCGTCAGGCCCCAGGGGCTGCTCGGCGAGCGCGTCGCGGACAGGGCGTGACCACCATGACCACAGAGATCACCCCGGTCATCCCCGTGCCGGAACGCGCCGCCCGGGTCTTCACCGCCCTCGCGGCCGTCGCCACCGCCGGCACCGCCCTCACCGCCTGGACCTGGACCGCCGACTTCCCCGGCGACCTCACGTTCTACGGCTCCCCCGCCGGCCTCCAGTGGCTCACCCTCACCGGCGGCCTGATCACCGCCGTCCTCACCCTGGCCCGCTACGGCATCCCCGGCCTGCGCTGGACCAGCCCCGCCGGCGGCAACAACGGCATCCTGCTGGCCGCCCTCGGCACCGCCGCCGTCAGCTGGTTCGCGATCATCGCCATCGCCGTCGACCTCGGCGGCCTCGCCAACCTCGAACCCGGCGGCTGGCTGGCCGGCCTCACCTCGCTGCTCGCCGTCACCGGCGCGCTCGGCCTGCCGCTCGACCGCAGGACCGCCGACAGCCTCGGCAAGCCCAACTACTGGTGGCTGCTGGCCGGCGTCGTCGGCTACGCCGTCCACCACCTGATCACCCGGACCCTGCGGCTCGCCAAGATCGAGCGCAAGCTCCCGCCGGCCCGCGAACTGCCCTCCTGGGCCGAGGTCCTGCTGATCATCGCCGCCTTCGCGGTCGGCCTGTTCGCCATCACCTTCGGCATCGACACCGAGTACGGCGAACTCTTCACCGGCTACCTCATCCTGGCCGGCTTCACCGTCGCCGCACTCGCCAAGACCGGCCTGCTGCAGCGCCTGCGCGCCCTCACCGTCAAGCACCGCCCGGTCGCCACCGGCGCCGCCTTCTCCGCCGCGGCCGCCTTCCCGTTCACCCAGACCAGCGACCAGTACACCTCCGTCGCGGCGAACATCCTGATCTTCGCCACCGTCGCCCTGGGCCTGAACATCGTCGTCGGCCTGGCCGGCCTGCTCGACCTCGGCTACGTCGCCTTCCTCGGCGTCGGCGCCTACGCCGCCGCCCTGGTCTCCGGCTCCCCCGCCTCGCCCATCCACGTCGCCTTCCCCTTCTGGGCGGCGGCGCTCACCGGCGCGGCAGCGGCCATGGTCTTCGGCGTCCTGATCGGCGCCCCCACCCTGCGGCTGCGCGGCGACTACCTCGCCATCGTCACCCTCGGGTTCGGCGAGATCTTCCGCATCACCATGAACAACCTCAACGGGACCACCGGCCCGAACGTCACCAACGGGTCCAACGGCATCCCGCGCATCCCCGACCTGCAGATCCTCGGCTTCGACCTCGGCAAGAAGCACCTGGTCGGCGGCATCGAACTCGGCCGGTTCTCCAATTACTACCTGCTGATGCTGATCATCACCGCCGTCGTCGTGCTGGTCTTCGCCCGCGTCGGCAACTCCCGGATCGGCCGCGCCTGGGTCGCCATCCGCGAGGACGAGACCGCCGCCGAGGCCATGGGCATCAACGGCTTCCGGCTCAAGCTCCTCGCCTTCGCCCTCGGCGCCTGCCTGGCCGGCCTCGCCGGCACCGTCCAGGCCCACGTCAGCTACACCGTCACCCCCGACCAGTACACCTTCGCCGAGGCCCTGCCCCCCAACTCGGCCTTCCTGCTCGCCGCGGTCATCCTCGGCGGCATGGGCACCATCAGCGGCCCCCTGGTCGGCGCCACGCTGCTCTTCCTGATCCCGAAGAAGCTCGAATTCCTCTCCAACTACCAGCTCCTCGCGTTCGGCATCGCGCTCATCATCCTGATGCGCATCCGCCCCGAGGGCCTGATCGCCAACCGGCGCAACCAGCTGGAGTTCCACGAGCCGGTGATCCCCGCACAATCCGCACCCGAGGACGCCGTACCTCTCACCAAGGCAGGGGCGTGAACACCGAGATGACCACCACCACCGCCCCGGCCCCCACCGGGACCACCCTCCTCGACGTCCGCGGCGTCACCATGCGCTTCGGCGGCCTCACCGCCGTCAACAACGTCGACCTCACCGTCTCCGAAGGCGAGATCATCGGTCTCATCGGCCCCAACGGCGCCGGCAAGACCACCTTCTTCAACTGCCTCACCGGCCTGTACGTCCCCACCGAGGGCACCGTCAGCTACAAGGGCAACCTGCTGCCGCCCAAGCCCCACCGGGTCACCCAGGCCGGCATCGCCCGCACCTTCCAGAACATCCGGCTCTTCGCCAACATGACCGTCCTGGAGAACGTGCTCGTCGGCCGCCACAGCCGCACCAAGGAAGGCCTCTTCTCGGCCATCCTGCGCGGCCCCGGCTACCGCCGCGCCGAGTCCGAGAGCCACGACCGGGCCATGGAACTCCTGGAGTTCACCGGCCTCGCCGCCAAGGCCGACCACCTCGCGCGCAACCTCCCCTACGGCGAGCAGCGCAAGCTGGAGATCGCCCGCGCCCTCGCCAGCGACCCCGGCCTGCTCCTGCTGGACGAGCCCACCGCCGGCATGAACCCCCAGGAGACCCGCGCAGCCGAGGAACTCGTCTTCGCCATCCGGGACCGCGGCATCGCCATCCTGGTCATCGAGCACGACATGCGGTTCATCTTCAACCTCTGCGACCGCACCGCCGTCCTCGTCCAGGGCCAGAAGATCGTCGAAGGCGACCGCGAGACCGTCCAGAACGACGAACGCGTCATCACCGCCTACCTCGGTGCCCCGCTCGAAGGCACCGGCGCAGCAGCCAGCACGGAGGCCGACCAGTGACCGCGCTCCTCGAGGTCGAGAACCTCCGCGTCTCCTACGGCAAGATCGAAGCCGTCAAGGGCATCAGCTTCACCGTCAACCAGGGCGAGGTCACCACCCTCATCGGCACCAACGGCGCCGGCAAGACCACCACCCTGCGCACCCTGTCCGGCCTGCTCCGGCCGACCGCGGGGAAGATCAGCTTCGACGGGCAGCCGCTGAACACCGTCCCCGCGCACAAGATCGTGTCGCTGGGCCTGGCCCACTCCCCCGAGGGCCGGCACATCTTCCCCCGGATGACCATCGAGGAGAACCTCCTCCTCGGCGCCTTCCTCCGCAAGGACCAGGCGGGCATCACCGCCGACGTCGAGCGGGCCTACGGCCTCTTCCCGATCCTGGGCGAGCGCCGCAAGCAGGCCGCCGGGACCCTCTCCGGCGGCGAGCAGCAGATGCTCGCCATGGGGCGGGCCCTGATGTCCCAGCCGAAGCTGCTGATGCTCGACGAGCCCTCGATGGGCCTCTCCCCGCTCATGATGCAGAAGATCATGGCGACCATCGTCGAACTCAAGGCCTCCGGCACCACCATCCTGCTCGTCGAGCAGAACGCCCAGGCGGCGCTCTCGCTCTCCGACCAGGGCTACGTGATGCAGACCGGCCAGATCGTGCTCACCGGCACGGGCGCCGACCTGCTGAACGACGAATCCGTCCGCAAGTCCTACCTCGGCGAGGACTAGCACCCCGGCGGCGCGCGAAGGAGGCCCGGTCCACCTGGACCGGGCCTCCTTCGCGCTGCGCACCGCCGGGGATCACGCCTCGGGGGCGGCCTCCTCGGCCTTCTTCTTGTCCTGCGCGACGCCCTCCTCGATCACGGCCTCCGCGACGGCGGCCATGGTCATCCGGCGGTCCATCGAGGTCTTCTGGATCCAGCGGAAGGCGGCCGGCTCGGTCAGCCCGAACTTCGTCTGCAGCACGCTCTTGGCGCGGTCCACCAGCTTGCGGGTCTCCAGGCGCTGGGTGAGGTCGGCGATCTCCTCCTCCAGCGTCCGCATCTCGGTGTAGCGGGAGACCGCCATCTCGATCGCGGGCACCAGGTCGCTCTTGCTGAACGGCTTCACGATGTACGCCATCGCGCCGGCGTCCCGGGCCCGGTCCACCAGCTCGCGCTGCGAGAACGCGGTCAGCATCAGGACGGGCGCCAGGTGCGCGGCGTGGATCTGCTCGGCGGCCGACAGGCCGTCCAGGACGGGCATCTTGACGTCCAGGATCGCCAGGTCGGGCCGGAGCTCCTCGACCAGCTTCAGCGCCGTCGCACCGTCGCCGGCCTCGCCGACGACGACATAGCCCTCTTCTTCGAGCATCTCCTTCAGGTCGAGGCGGATCAGCGCCTCGTCCTCGGCGATGACAATCCGGGTGATCTGGGACGAATAGGTCTCAAGCGGCTCAGGCTGCTCGTCGGCGGTGCTCACGGGGCTCCTCGTTCCGGCGGGGTACTGCATGCATGAGCCTACCTAGCTGCGCCCTCGGGCGCGCACAGGGTATCCTGCTCGGGCGCGGACCGGCCGGGTTGGTGGAATGGCATACACGGATGTCTCAAACACATCTGCCCGAAAGGGCTTGTGGGTTCGAATCCCACACTCGGCACCCAGATTGACCTTGGATTCAACGGCGTTACACATATTGCTGTGATTCGCTGTTTCGAGTGACGCTTCCTGGACGGGTCCACCATCCGGACCGCTGCGTCCCACCCTGGCCCTATGGCAGCCGATTCGCTCCGCGATCAAGCCGTTGCACTTCTCCGCGACGGCACGTCCAACGCCGAGGTTGCTCGGCACCTCCGCGTCCCGCCGGGCACCATCAGCTGGTGGAAGCACCGCGAGCTGGAAAAGCGCGGCGAACTTCCCGGGCCAAGGCGCTCCACCTGCCCCCACTGCTACGGCGACCAACTCGACACGGCCGCGTACAGCTACCTCCTGGGCCTCTACCTGGGAGACGGCCACATCATGTGGCCCAAACAGCACCGGGTGCCGAATCTGGCGATCACCTGCGACGACAAGTGGCCCGGGGTCATGGACTTGGTCGAGCAGACCATGCGAGAGGTTCTCCCGAACAACTCCCCCTGCCGGGTCCGCCGCACCGGTTGCCACGACGTGAAGATCTACTCCATGCACCTCCCTTGCCTCTTCCCGCAGTACGGCCCCGGGAAGAAGCACGAACGCCTTATAGCTCTGGCACCCTGGCAGCAGCGGATCGTCGACGAGCATCCGTGGGGGCTGATCCGCGGCCTGATCCACTCCGACGGCTGCCGCATCACCAACTGGGCCACCCGTACCGTCAACGGCGTGGTGCGGCGGCACGAGTACCCCCGCTACTTCTTCACCAACACCTCCGCCGACATCAGGGGCATCTTCACCGCCGCCCTGGACTCGGTGGGCGTCGAATGGAAGGCCTCGATCCCCCGCCCGCAGGGCCAGGTCAACATCTCCGTCGCCCGCAAGGCCTCCGTCGCCCTGATGGACGAGCACATCGGGCCGAAGCACTGAACGGCGGCGCGGCCCCCGGGCATCTCGGGGGCCGCGCCGCCGTTCGCGGCCGGTCGGGCGATCAGTTGTCGAGTTCCCCGACGTGGTGGACCCGGACGAGGTTGGTGGAGCCGGCCAGGCCGGGCGGGGAGCCGGCGGTGATGACGACGATGTCGCCCTTCTGGCAGCGGCCGAGGCCGATCAGGGCCGCGTCGACCTGCTCGACCATCTCGTCCGTGGTGGGGGCGAAGGGGCCGAGGAAGGTCTCGATGCCCCAGGTGAGGGCGAGTTGGCTGCGGACGGACTGCTCGTAGGTGAAGGCGAGCACCGGGATCGGCGAGCGGTAGCGGGAGAGCCGACGGGCGGTGTCGCCGCTCTGGGTGAAGGCCACCAGGTACTTGGCATTGAGGAAGTCGCCGATCTCGGCGGCCGCGCGGGCGACGGCGCCGCCCTGGGTACGCGGCTTGTTGCTGACGGTCAGCGGCGGGAGGCCGGCGGCGAGCACCTCCTCCTCGGAGGCCTCGATGATGCGGGCCATGGTCCGGACGGTCTCGGTGGGGTACTTGCCGACCGAGGTCTCGCCGGAGAGCATCACCGCGTCGGTGCCGTCCAGGACGGCGTTGGCGACGTCGGAGGCCTCGGCGCGGGTGGGACGGGAGGCGTTGATCATCGAGTCGAGCATCTGGGTGGCGACGATGACCGGCTTGGCGTTGCGCTTGGCCAGCTTGACCGCGCGCTTCTGGACGAGCGGGACCTGTTCGAGGGGCATCTCCACGCCCAGGTCGCCACGCGCCACCATGATGCCGTCGAAGGCGTCGACGATGGACGCCAGGTTGTCGACCGCCTGCGGCTTCTCGATCTTGGCGATGACGGGGAGGAAGCGGCCCTCCTCCGCCATGACCCGGTGGACCTCTTCGATGTCGCGGCCGCTGCGGACGAAGGAGAGGGCGATCAGGTCGGCTCCGGTCCGCAGGGCCCAGCGCAGGTCGGCGACGTCCTTGTCGCTGAGCGCGGGCACCGAGACGGCGACGCCGGGCAGGTTGAGGCCCTTGTGGTCGGAGACCAGGCCGCCTTCGATCACGGTGCAGTGCACGCGCGGGCCGTCGACCCGGGTGACCTCCAGGCAGACCCGGCCGTCGTCGACGAGGATGCGCTCGCCGCGCGAGACGTCCTCGGCGAGGCCCTTGTAGGTGGTGCCGCAGATGTCGCGGCCGCCGGTGACGTCCTCGGTGGTGATGGTGAACTCGTCGCCGCGTTCGAGAAGTACGGGGCCTTCGGCGAAGGTGTCGAGTCGGATCTTCGGGCCTTGAAGGTCGGCGAGCACGCCGACGCTGCGGCCGGTCTCGTCCGCGGCCTTGCGGACCCGGCGGTAGCGCTCCTCGTGCTCGATCTGGGAGCCGTGGCTCAGGTTGAATCGGGCGATGTCCATGCCGGCGTCGACCAGGGCCTTGATCTGGTCGTACGAGTCGGTGGCGGGCCCGAGGGTACAGACGATTTTTGCTCGGCGCATACTGCTGAGCGTAGGCATTACCGGCGCGTAACAACGACGTTCCATCGGTCGGCCTCATGACCGTTGCCGAAAGGTTCGTTGAACAATCTGACACATCGTGACCCGTGCTGCTGTGAGGGTGAGTTGCCCGACCCCGGCAGGCGCTTCTGATGCCGTTCCGTGAAGGCTTGTTCACCCCTGGTTCACCCCCCATTACGCCCGTGCTCCCGGCCCGGGGGGACGCTTCGGATCCGACGGGGATCCCCGTGGGGCGAGGCCGAGGGGGGAATCGTTCGCATGAGACGGGTGGGCGGCGTGCTCGCCGCGCTGGTGCTGCTGGGCGGCGTACTGTTCGCGGTGCTGCACCGGGCGCCGGCCGACGACGGTGGGATCACCGTGGTCAAGGGCGTGATCGGCTCCGAGAAGCGGGAGTTCTTCGCCGACCCCGAGGTGGTCGCGGAGCTGAAGGCGCAGCACCTGCGGGTGGACGCGATCACCACGGGTTCCTGGCAGATGGCGGACGCGGATCTGACCGGCAACGACTTCGCGTTCCCGGCGAGCCTGTCGCCGGCGGAGGAGATCCGGGCCAAGCGCGGGGTGTCGGGTGAGCCGGTGCGGCCGTTCTACTCGCCGCTGGTGGTGATCGCGCACGCGCCGGTGGCGGAGGTGCTGCGCAGCAACGGGCTGGCGGCGAGGGCGGAGTCGGGGGTCTGGACGTTCAGGATGGACCAGTATCTGGACGCCGTGCGCCGGGACCGGAACTGGTCGGACCTGAAGGACGTCGCGGGCCATGCGGAGCTGGCCGGGGCGGTGTACGTGACGACGACGGATCCGGCGACGTCGTCGTCGGGGGCGTTGCACCTGGCGGAGGTGTCGTACCTGGCGAACGAGCGCCGGGTGGTGTCGGACGAGGCGGGGGTGGGCCGGGTGAAGGACCTGGTCCGCAAGGTGACCGCGATGCAGGGGGACCAGAAGACCAGCAGTGACGGTCCGTTCAAGGATTTCCTGTCGAACGTGGGGAGTCCGCTGGTGCTGGTGTACGAGTCGCAGGTGGCGGCGCTGACGGCGCAGGGGCGTCCGACCGGGGATCTGGTGGTGCTGTACCCGGACACCACCGTTTCGAGCGACCACACGATGGTCGGGTTGACGGACAACGGCAAGAAGCTGGCCGATCTTTTGCGGGACGACGCCAAGTTGCGGGCGTTGGCGGTCCGTTACGGGTTCCGTCCGCAGGGTGACCCGGGGGCGTTCGGAACGGCGTTGAACGCGAAGGCCGGGCCGGTGTTCGCCCCGGACCTGTCGGCGGCGGGCATCCAGCAGGCGCCGGTGCCCGCGGTGAAGGTGCTGAACCAACTGGTCGACGCGGCGAAGGGCAAGTGAGGGGGGTGACGGTGTCGATGCGAACCGTGGCGGGGCGGGTGCTGCTCGCGGGGCTGGCGGTGCTGGTGGCGGGCTGCACCTCGGCGGGTCCGGGGCCGGTGCGGACGTCGGGCGACCCGGTGGCGCCGACCGCCCGGGCCGGGGTGCTGCGGGTGCTGGCCGGCAGCGAGCTGCAGGACATGGCCCCGGTGCTGGAGGAGGCGCGGAAGGCCACCGGGGTGAGCGTGCAGTTCGCCTGGACGGGGTCGCTGGACGGCGCGGACGCGGTGTCCTCGGGCCGGGCCGACGGCAAGTACGACGCGGTCTGGTTCCCGTCCGACCACTACCTGCGGCTGGACGACGGGGGGAAGGCCAAGCTGGCCACCGAGAGCCCGGTGATGGTCTCGCCGGTCGCGGTGGGCGTGCGCACCTCGGTGCTGGGGGACCTGGGCTGGGGCGACGGGTCCACGGTGACCTGGGCGCAGGTCGCCGACGCGGCCTCGGCGGGGAAGCTCTCGTACGGCATGGCGGACCCGACGCGGTCCAACTCGGGCTTCTCGGCGCTGGTGGCGGTCGCCTCGGCGTTCTCGGGGGCCAACTCGGCGCTGACCGACGCGGACGTGCAGAAGGCCTCGCCCTCGCTGAAGCAGTTCTTCGCCGGGCAGAAGCTGACCTCGGGGTCGTCCGGCTGGCTGGCGCAGGCGTACGGGCGGGCCGAGCCGGGCCGGATCGGGGCGCTGGTCAACTACGAGTCGGTGCTGCTGTCGCTGAACCGGACGCTGCCGGCGGACGCGCAGCTCACGGTGGTGCGGCCGACGGACGGGGTGGTGTCGGCGGACTACCCGCTGGCGCTGCTGGCCTCGGCCGGGCAGTCGGAGCGGGAGTCGTTCCAGCGGCTGACCGCCTACCTGCTGAAGGAGGACGTGCAGCGGAGGATCTCGGAGACGACGCTGCGGCGGCCGGTGACGCCCGGGGTGGCGCCGGCGGCGGGGCTGCCGGCGGACCGGCGGCGCGAGCTGCCGTTCCCCGGCAGCAAGGCGGTCGCGGACGGGCTGCTGGCCTCGTACCAGAACGAGCTGCGGCGGCCGTCGCGGACGGTGTACGTGCTGGACACCTCGGGGTCGATGTCGGGCGGCCGGCTCGCCTCGCTGAAGTCGGCGATGGCGCGGCTGACCGGCTCGGACGACTCCCGGGGGACGACGCGGTTCCGGGACCGTGAGGAGGTCACGCTGATCTCCTTCGCGTCCAGGGTGAAGTCGACGAAGACGCATTCGGTGCCGGCCCGGAACTCCGGGGCGGAGCTGGCGTCCATCGACCGGGACGTGCAGGCGCTGGGCGCGGACGGCGGTACGGCGGTCTACAGCTCGCTGGAGGAGGCGTACCGGGTGATCGACCGCCAGCAGTCGACGGCGAAGGACGACCGGTTCACCTCGATCGTGCTGATGACGGACGGGGAGAGCAACGAGGGCGCGTCGGCGGACGACTTCAAGGCCTTCTACCAGGGCCTGCCGTCCTCGGGGCGGGCGGTGCCGGTGTTCCCGATCCTGTTCGGGGACGCGGCGAAGGGGCAGTTGCAGGGGATCGCGGACCTGACCGGCGGCAAGCTGTTCGACGGGACGGGGTCGCTGGAGGGCGCGTTCGAGGAGATCCGTGGCTACCAGTAACCGGTTCCTGGCCTACCTGGAGTCGGCGCGCAACCTGGCCGGGTGCGCGGGGGGCGCGGTGGGCCTGGCGCTGCACTTCACGGGGGTGGCGGGGCCGTGGTGGCCGGGGGCGGTCGCGGGCCTGTACGGCCTGGGGGCGCTGCTGGCTCCGGGGCGCCGGCCCCGGAGCGGGACGGACGGCGGGGCGGCCGGCGGGGCGGTGGGCGGCGCGCGGGGCGGCGCGCGGGGCGGGTCCGTGCCCGCCCGGGCCGGGGCAGCGGGCTCGGTGCTGTCGCCGGAGGTGGAGGCGGAGCTGGCGGCCGTCCTGGGCGGGGACCCGGTGCTCGCGGGGACGGGGACGGGCGGGGTGGCCGGGGCGGCCCCGGCCACCCCGCCCGTCCCGGTCGCACCGCCGGTGCCGGCCCCCCCCGCCGCTCCGGCCGTGGCCCCCGGTGCGGCGCTGCGGGCCACGCTGGCGGAGCTGGAGGCGTACCTCGCCGACGCCGACCTGCCGTGGTCGGCCGGGGTGGGCGAGCTGCTGGCCGAGCTCGGCCGGCGGGCCAGGACCGGCCGGGAGGCCGCCGCGCTGCGGGCCGCCGAGCGGGTGGCGGCCGAGGAGCTGCCGCTGGCGGTGGACGGGTACCTGCGCGCGCGGGCCTGGGAGCGCTGGAGCCCGGCGGGCGGGGTGGACCCGGCACTGGCGCTGCGCCGGGAGGTGTCCCGGCTGACGGCGGCGCTGGGGTAGCCCCCGCGACGCCGGAACGGGCCGTGCCGCTCGTACCGGCGTCCCAGCGCCTGCGCCTGCCACTGCCAGTGCCAGTGCCACCGTGGACGGCGCAGGCGGACGGGGTGGCGCCGGGCGCGGGTCGGGCGCGGGTCGGGCAGCCGCGCGGAGCTGCCCGAAGGGGCAGCCCGGGCCGCCCCCGATGGCGGCCGAACGTCCCTGGTGGGCGCCGGCCGGGGCGGGGATGCTGTGGCCCGGCAGCGGCTCCAGCCGCGCCGGAGAGGATCCACCCCGGTGAGTGCAAGCGAGACCCCAGCCCGTCCGGCCCGAGGCACCTGCGCGGATTGCGGCGCCGAGGCCTCGTCCGAGCGCACGTTCTGCGAGGACTGCGGGGCCTTCCTGAGCTGGACGGCGCAGCCCGGGCCCGCGGCCGACGGCCCGGCCCCGGCCGTGGCGGCCGGCCCCGCTCCCGCCGCCGGTGCGACCGCGTCCCCCGCTCCGGCCCCGTCCGCCTCGGCATCTTCCGGCGCGGCGCCGGCCGCCGCGGCATCCTCTGTCGCGGCACCGGCCGCCGTTACGGCGGCCGGCCCGGCGGAGCGGGAGGCGGAGACCACCGAGCTGCCGCCCGTCCCCGCCGAGGCCGCCGCGCCGGCGCAGGCCCCGGCGCCGAGTCCGGCGGCCACCGAGCGGGCGCGGGCGCTGCTCGTCCCGGTCGCCGGGGCGCCGGCCGCGCCGGCGGCCGACCCGGCGGTGGCCCCGGTGCTGCCCGGCCGTCCCGAGGAGGCCCGGCCGAGGGTCCGCGGCGCGGCCGAGGAGCCGGAGTTCGACGGCGCCACCTGTCCGTGGTGCGCCACCTCCAACCCGCCGGAGCGGCACTTCTGCCGCCGCTGCGGCGCCCAGTTCGCCACCCGTGACGAGGGCGGCGCGACGCCGCTCCCGTGGTGGCGGCGGCTGTTCGGCGGCGACGGCGGCGAGGCCCCGTGGGCGGGGCAACGACCACGGCTGCGCCGGGGGTTCGGGCGGACGGTGCGGCTCGCCCTGCTGGCCGGCCTGGTGGTGCTGGTGCTGGTGGCCGGGCTGATCTGGGCCGGGCCCGCGGTGGATGCGGTGAACGACCATTTCGCGAAGCGGGTGCCGATCGATCCTGTGGCGGTGACCGCGTCCAGGTCGTACGAGGGACACGGCCCCGAACTCACCGTCGACAAGATCTCGAACTCCTGGTGGGGCACCGGCATCGAGGGCGACAGTGCCGGTGAGTGGCTGGAGGCCGGCTTCGGCCGGCCGGTGCGGCTGCTCGACCTGGTGATCACCCCCGGCGCGTCCGCCGACGTCGCGCAGCAGCTGGCCCAGGCCCGGCCGCGCCAGCTGGAGCTGCTGATCACCGACGTGGACGGGAGGACCGTGACCCGGCAGGTCGAGCTGACCGGCGACGGCGCGCAGCGGGTGAAGCTCCGGGCGGGGCGGGTGACCAAGGTGCGGCTGGTGCTGCGCAGCGCGTTCGGGGTGGCGGCGGGCAAGCAGGTGGCGGTGGCGGAGGTCGAGTTCTTCGGCCGCAAGACGTCCGGTTCGTCGTGATCCACGAGGTGGACGAGGCGCTGTCCGCCCTGCTGGGGGCCGAGATCCTGGGCACGACAGGTGTGGAGGTGCTGTTCGACGCGCCGACCCGGGAGTGGGCGGCGCGGCGCAACGCGCCCACGGTGAACGCCTTCCTCTACGACATCAAGGAGGACCCGTCCCGGCGGGGGCACGGCCGCAGGCGTGAACTCGGCCCTGTGCGCGGAGAGTTGCTGGCGGAGCACGAGCCGCCCCGGTGGTTCGCCCTGTCGTACCTGGTGACGGCCTGGACGAAGCGGCCGCAGGACGAGCACCGGTTGCTGTCGGTGTTGCTGGCGGGCCTGATCGGGCAGTCCGCGCTGGAGCCGGAGCGGCTGTCCGGTGCGCTGGCGCAGTTGGGGCTGCCGTTGCCGTACACGGTGGCGGCGGCGCCGGCCGGGGGCCGCGGGCCGGCGGACGTGTGGTCGGCGCTGGGCGGGGAGTTGAAGCCCTCGCTGGACCTGGTGGTGACGGCGCCGATCGCCGGTGTGCGCAGGCTGCCGGCGGCCCTGGTGACGGACGCCCTGCTGCTGCGGGTCTCGGACGCGGGTGGCGGGGAGGGCGCGGCGGGCGAGCTGCGCCGGCCGCGGTTCGAGGACGAGCCGCCGGCCCCGGCGCGGGCGGCGGAGCCGATGGGGGCCCGCCGTGCCCGGGGGGCGGCGGCGCGGGCGTCGAGGCCCGGGGGGATCGCGCGGTGAGCGGGCCCGGGACGGCGTACCTGATGCGCCGGCTGGCCCTGGTGGAGCGGCGGGTGCGGCGGGCGGTGGAGGCCCGGCGGGCGGTCGATCCGCAGCCGGACGACACCTTCCGGGGGATGTACCTGTCGCCGGAGGCGGCGGACCGGCTGCTGGCACGACGGCCTCCGGCCCACCCGGACGCCCTGGACGGGCCGGGTGCCGCGGAGGGGCCAGGTGCCGCGGAGGGGCCGGGCGGCATCGACGCCACGGACGGCACGGACAGCACGGACGGCACGGCGGAGCCGGCGGAGTGGGCGTCCGCACGGGCCGAGGCCGAGGCCTGGGCGGACCGGGCGGAGGCCGGGGGCGCGGCGCTGCCGCTGCGAACCCTGGCCCGGAGCTTCGAACTCTCGTCCATGGACGTCGAGTTACTGCTGATCGCGCTGCTGCCGGACGCCGACGCCCGGTTCGAGCAGCTCTACGGCTACCTGAACGACGACGTGACGCGGCGCCGGGCCGGCGCCGCGCTGGCCTTCGAGCTGCTGGGGGTGCAGCCGCTGGACGCCGCCGCGCGGGCCCGGCTGGCTCCCCGCTCGCCGCTGCTGGCCGGCGGTCTGCTGCTGGTGGAGGACGGCGAACGTCCCTTCCTCGGACGGTCGTTGCGGGTCCCGGACCGGGTGACCGCGCACCTGTTGGGGGACGGAGCCGCCGATCCGGCCCTGCGGGGACTGCTCAGGCCGGCGCACGCCTCGAAGGTCGCGGGCGCCGGACAGCTGGCCGCGGCACTGTCCGCCGGTGTTCGGCTGGCCCACCTGCGGGAGCGGCCCGGCGGTTCGGCCTCCGCGCTGGCGGTCGCGGCACTGGCCGCGGCCGGCCGTCCCGCACTCTGCCTCGACCTGGCGGCCCTGGCCGCCGAACCGCAGCCGGAGGCGGTACTGCCCGTCCTGGCCCGCGAAGTGCGTCTGCTGGGCGGTGGGTTGGTGGCCGGCCCGGTGGAGGCGCTGGAGGGCGCCGCCCGCCCCGAGCAGGCCCGGCTGCTGCGGGAGCTGGCCCGGATGCCGGTACCCGTGCTGCTGACCGGCACCGGCGCCTGGGACCCGCTCCGGGCCGACGACAGCCCGCTGTTGATGACGGCCGGACAGTTCAGCCCGGCCGAACGCGCGGAGCTGTTCCGGGCGGCGCTCGACGATGCCCCCGTCGACCCGGGGCTGGACCTCGCCCATGCCCTGGCGCCCTACCTGCTGACCCCGGACCAGGTGCGCCGGGCGGCCGCCGCCGCCCGCCGGCAGGCGTTGCTGGACGGCGGCGGGACGGCCCCGGACGATGGCGGGGCGGAACCGGACGGCGGCGGGAAGGACCGCACGGCGGACGGCACGACGGACGGCACGACGGACGGCACAGGCCCCCGCTCCCCCCGCTCCCCGGGCTCCCCCGGCGGCGTGCCGGTCGCACTGCGCCACCTCCGGGCCGGCGTCCGGAGCCAGAACGCGGCGGGCCTGGAGCGCCTGGCCCGCCGGGTGGAGCCGGCCGTCAGCTGGGCGGACCTGGTGCTGCCGGAGGCGACCGGCCGGGAGCTGGGCGAGCTGGCCCTGCGCGCCCGGCACCGCGACCAGGTGCTGGGCCGGTGGCGGATGCGGCCGGGCGGCGGGCGCGGGCGGGGCGTGATGGCCCTCTTCGCGGGCGACTCCGGGACGGGCAAGACCATGTCGGCCGAGGTGGTCGCGGCCGATCTGGGCCTGGACCTCTACGTGGTGGACCTCTCCACGGTGGTGGACAAGTTCGTCGGGGAGACCGAGAAGAACCTGGAGCGGATCTTCACCGAGGCGGCCGGTGTGAACGGGATCCTGCTCTTCGACGAGGCCGACGCGATCTTCGGCAAGCGCTCGGAGGTGAAGGACGCCCACGACCGCTACGCCAACATGGAGAGCGCCTACCTGCTCCAGCGGATGGAGTCCTTCGACGGCATCGCCATCCTCACCACCAACCTGCGGGCCAACCTGGACGAGGCGTTCACCCGCCGCCTGGACGTCATCGTCGACTTCCCCGTCCCGGACGCGGAGCACCGCCGGGCCCTGTGGGACCGCACGCTGGGCCCGGCGGTGCCACGGGCGGACGACCTCGACCTGGCCTTCTGCGCCCGCTTCGAACTGGCCGGGGGTTCGATCCGGGCCTGCGCCGTGACGGCCGCCTACCTGGCGGCGGAGGCGGGCCGGCCGGTGTCGATGGCGGACCTGATGGCGGCCGTCCGGCGGGAGTACCGCAAGCTCGGCCGGCTGGTGCTGGCGGGCGAGTTCGGGACGTGGGCGTGACGACGCGCGGCCGGGCGGCCGTCTCTGCCGCGAGGAAGGCGGGGGAACTTGCGGGCTGAACGATCCGGGCCGGCGCGGCCGGGCGGCGAGCGGGACGGGAGCGGCCGGCCGGCGGGCGACCGTACGGCGGCGGCCGCCCTGGTGCGGCCGGGCCGGCTCTCCGGGCCGATGCTGCCGGCGCTGCAGCGCGCGGCCGGCAACGCCGCGGTCGCGCGCGCGATCGCCCAGGAGCAGCACGTCCACGAGGAGGGGTGCGGTCACCGAGGTCCGGGCGGACCCTCAGCCGTCCACGAGGTGCTGCGGGGCGGCGGGCAGCCGCCGGACGAGGGCACCCGGACGGACGCGGAGGCCCGGCCCGGAGCCGACGTCTCCGATGTCCGGGTCCACAGCGGTGCGGTCGCGCAGCGTTCGGCCGCCGAGATCGGTGACCGTGCGTATACGTTCGGGCGGGACGTGGTGATCGGTGCGGGCGGCGCGGACCGGCACACCCTGGGGCACGAGCCGGCCCCTGTGATCCAGCGGCGCGGTGGGCCGGTGGCCGGCGCGGACGACGGCAGCGGTCTGCGGGTGAGCGATCCGGGCGACCGGTTCGAGCAGGAGGCGGAACGCAATGCGCTCCGGGCGCCGGCCGGCCCGGCGCCCGCGGTGCAGCGCGCTCCCGACGGGAACGGCCGCGGGCGGCGGCCGGCCGGCACCCACGCCCCGGCCACGGCGCAGCGGATGATCACGGATGCCGCGGCGCCGCAGGCGCACGGGTCGGCCACCGATCGGCCGCTGCTCCCGGCCCACGTGACGGCGATGCTCACCGAGTACGGGCAGCACACGGGCTCCCCCGAGGTGCGCAGTCTCGTCGACGAGGTGCTGCCCCTGATCGCCCTGACCACCTTCACGGGCCGGGGCGCGGTGGAGCTCCCCGCGCGGCAGGCAACGGGCCCCGTGGCGGGCGAACGCCCCGGCGGGGGCGCGAGCACCATGCGGGACCCGGCCGACGGGAACCGGTACGTCGTCGGGGGCATCCACGAATCGCACCGACAGCGGGAGGACCAGGTCGCCACCCTGCTCCACGAGCTCGTCCACGTGGCGGTCTTCGAGCAGTACGGGCAGGACCGGAATCTTCCGCAGGGCCAGAGCGCCGAGCAGACCGACACGTTCAGGATCTACGTGATGAACACGGTGGTGGAGCTGGTCGGTCTGCTCCCCGGGTCGGGTCTGCCGGAGGCCTGGCGGGAGGCCGCGGAGCAGAAGCTCCGCTTCCACATGGGCGTCAACGCCCATCTTGAGTACGACGGCGTGCTCACCCAGGTGCTCGTCTGGTCCGACCAGTACGGCGACCCCGGGTCGCCGTTCCACCGGCGGGTGAGCGAGCTCGCCGTCGAGGCGCAGCGGTGGCGGCAGAATCCCGGTGAGGCGCGGACCCCGGAGGTGACGGGCACGCTCGAAGCGGCGATGACCGCACTGATGGCGCTCCCGTCCCGGGCCAGGAACCACGCGCGGGCCGCGGTGCCGGCGGCGGGCAGCAGGGGTTGCTCCTGCTGCGTGATGTGACGGTCCGCAAACGCGGGGTTCGGGTGCCCGCCGGGCATCCGGGTGGCCGCCCGGCGGCGCCGGAGAGCGTAGTGCGAAGGAGGAGCCCCATGTACACCCACGGCTGTGACACCCACGGCCTGGACGCCCTCAGCTGAGCTTGCCGTAGCAGCCGGCCCGCTGCCCGATCGGGCAGTTCACGCTGCCCCCGACGGGTGACGGACAGCCGTTCACCCGGGGCCCGGGAAGGGCCAGGCTTCGTGGTGGAGCAGAGCCACCGTCGAAGGAGTACCGAGCATGCCGCAGTACCTGTCGCCCGGGGTGTACGTGGAGGAGGTCCACAGCGGGCCCCGCCCGATCGAGGGGGTCGGGACGTCCGTGGCCGCCTTCGTCGGGTTCGCCGAGAAGGGTCCGTTCCACACACCGAGCCTGGTGACGACCTGGAGCCAGTACGTCCAGCTGTTCGGCGGCTTCGTCGAGGGTTCGTACCTGGCGCACTCGGTGTACGGGTACTTCGCGAACGGCGGCGGCATCGCGTACGTGGTGCGGGTCGGGGCCGAGGGCGCGGCCGAGGGCGGTGCGGGCCGTCCGGGGCTGACGAAGGGCGGGCGGGTCGCCGCGAAGGAGCTGCCGACCGGCGAGCCGGTGGCCCTCGGGTCGTTCCGGATCGCCGCCCGGGCCGGCATCGAGGGCGAGATCACCGTCGAGGTGACGGACGCGGACGGCGAGGCGCCGGCCGAGGACCGCTTCAAGCTGGTGGTCGCGCAGGCCGGCAAGCCGGTCGAGACCTTCGACGTGTCGGCGAAGAAGAGCGCCCGCAACTACGTGGTCACGCAGGTGCGGGAGCGCTCGGCGCTGGTCCTGGTGGAGGAGGCGGCGACGGCGAGCGGCGCGCTGGCCCGGCCGCAGAAGCAGACGCTGACCCTCGCGGTGCCGGCCGGGCCGGCCGAGGTCGTCCCGGCGGGGATCTCGGTCGCCGAGTACGTGGGTGACGCGGAGGCCCGGACGGGCTTCGCGGGCCTGGAGGCGATCGACGAGATCACCATGCTGGCGGTGCCGGACCTGATGGCCGCGCACCAGCAGGGCCAGATCGACGCCGAGGGCGTCAAGGCCGTCCAGCTGGCGATGATCACGCACTGCGAGCTGATGGGCGACCGGGTCGCCGTGCTGGACCCGCTGCCCGACCTGACCCCGCGCCAGGTGCGCGAGTGGCGGCAGGAGGGCGCCGGTTACGATTCCAAGTACGCGGCGCTGTACTACCCGTGGATCAAGGTCTTCGACCCGGCGAGCGGCCAGAACAGGTTCGTCCCGCCGAGCGGCCACCTGCTGGGCATCTGGGCCCGCAACGACGCCGAGCGCGGGGTGCACAAGGCGCCGGCCAACGAGGTGGTGCGCGGCGCGATCGACCTGCAGACCAACGTCACCAAGGGTGAGCAGGACCTGCTCAACCCGATCGGCGTGAACTGCATCCGCTCCTTCCCCGGGCGCGGCATCCGGGTCTGGGGCGCCCGCACCCTGGCCTCGGACCCGGCCTGGCGCTACATCAACGTCCGGCGGCTCTTCAACTACCTGGAGGAGTCGGTCCTGCTGGGCACCCAGTGGACCGTCTTCGAGCCGAACGACGAGCTGCTGTGGATCAGCATCCGGCGCGACATCTCGGCCTTCCTGACGGAGGAGTGGCGGCGCGGGGCACTGTTCGGGGCGACCGCCGCGCAGGCGTTCTACGTCAAGTGCGACGCCGAGACCAACCCGCCGGAGTCGGTGGGCCTCGGGCAGGTCGTCTGCGAGATCGGCATCTGCCCGGTGAAGCCCGCCGAGTTCGTGGTCTTCCGGCTGGCGCAGTTCTCCGACAGCACCAGCCTGGTCAACGAGTAGTACTCCGCTCCCCGGGGCCGCGTCGCCCGAGTACGACGACGCGGCCCCGGAGCGGTCCGAACCCCCAAGAGCAGAGAGGCGGTAACCCCACATGGCCGACACGGCCGGCATGGCGATCGCGACCCACATCTTCACCGTGCAGCTGGGCGCGTACGAGGTCGAGACGGTCCAGGAGGTCAGCGGACTCTCCTTCGAGCTGGACGCCATCGACCACTTCGAGGTGACCAAGAGCGGCCAGCTGGTGGTGCGCAAGCTCGCCGGCGCCCGCAAGGGCGGCGAGGTGACCATCAGCCGCGGGCTCGGCGCCAGCGGCGAGTTCACCAAGTGGCTGGAGGAGTCCTTCATCAAGGGCAACGTGAAGTCGGCCCGGCAGTCCCTGTCGATCATCGTCAAGGACACCGAGAACAACCCGGTGCGCACCATCAACCTGAAGAACGCCTGGGTGAAGAAGTGGGAGGGGCCGAACCTCAAGGCCGGCGAGTCGCAGGCCGCGCTGGAGAAGGTCACCGTCGTCTTCGAGGACGTCGAACTCCTGTGAGGCGCCGGTCCGTCGCCGGGGCCCCCGTCCGCCCGGACGAGGACGAGTACCCGGAGCACGAGCAGGAGGGGTTCGCCGCACCGGCCCCGGCGCAGCCGGTTCCGGCGGCGCCGCCGGAGCGGTTCCGGACGGAGTTCGAGTTCGAGCTGCCGCGGGGCTACCTGGACCGCAACGGCGTGCTGCACCGCACCGGGGCGATGCGCCTGGCCACCGCCCGGGACGAACTGATGCCGCTGATCGACCTGCGGGTGAAGAACAACCCGGCGTACCTGACGGTCGTCCTGCTCGGCTCGGTGATCACCCGGATCGGCAGCCTCACCGACCCCGGCGGCCAGGTGGTGGAGGAGCTGTTCGCCTCCGACCTGGCCTTCCTCCAGGACTTCTACCGGCGGATCAACGCGGAGGGGCACACCCGCGCGGCGGTCACCTGCCCGTCCTGCGAGTCCCCCTTCGAGGTCGACCTCGCCGGGGGGCGCCTGGGGGAATCGTGACGTACGCGACCGACCGCCTGTACGAGGAGATCGCGTACATCGCCTACCACTTCCACTGGGAGCAGGACCGGCTGCTCGACCTGACCCACCCGGACCGGATCCGCTGGGTGCAGGAGATCGCCCGGATCAACGCACGTATCAACGAAGGGTAGTGAGGAATCGTGGCACTGCGGGACCGGCTGGGGCGACGCCGCCCGACGGGCGAGCCTGCGGCTGCCACGGCCTCACCGGCGCCCGCCGGACCGGCGGGCACGACGGTCGCGGGCCCGGTCGGCATCGGCGGTGACGGTACGGGCTCCGGTGCTACGGGATCCGGCGGTGCAGGCTCGGGTGCTACGGGATCCGGCGGTGCAGGCTCCGGCGACGCGGGCGGGGCCGCCGACGGGCAGCGGGCCTCCGGCGCCTGGCGGCAGCTGCCCGCCGTGCAGCGGGCGGCGGCGACGCCGGCCCTGATCAGTGACCCGACCGCGTTCGAGGGTCGGCTGGCGACCCGCCGGAACCCGATGTTCCACGGCCGCCTGGGCCATCTGGTCAGTCCGCAGGCGCCCGCCGGCGTGCTGCACGGCCTGCTTCGGCCCGTCCCGGGCCAGGCCGTCCAGCGGTCGACGGACGGCACCCTGCCGCTGGTCCGCCCGGAGGAGCCGGGCCGAGCAGCGGCAGACGGCGCGGGCTACGCGCCGGACAGCAGGTCGGGCAGCGGATCGGGCGACAGCCCCGGTGAAGGTCCGGCGTACGGCCCGGCGTACGGCCCGGCCGCTGCGCCGCCGCTCCGGCGGTCGGGCCCGCCGCACCCGTCCGGTCCGTCGGGGACGTCCGAGCCGGCCGGCGGGTCGGGTACGTCCGGTACGTCCGGTACGTCCGGGCCGCAGGCCGTCCCGCTGTCCCTCCCGCAGGCGGCGCCGGCCCGGCAGGCGCCGACGCCGCGTCCGGCGATGCCGCTGCCCAGGCTCGCGGTGCAGCGGGCGGCCGTCCGGGCGACCGGGCGCGCCGGTGCCGGTCCGTCGGGTGCCGGTGCTTCGGGTGCCGGTGCTTCGGGTGCCGGTGAACCGGGCGCCGGAGTGCCGCGCGCGGCCGCTGCACCGGCCGCCGCCGGGGCCGGGACGGACCGCCCGAGCGCGGGTGGCCGCCCACTGACCTCGGTGCACGTGGCGCCGGTCCCACCGCGCCGGCTCAGCGCCCTGCCCAGGCCGGCGGCCCGGCCGGCCGCCCCCCAGAACTCCGCGGGCCCCATCCCCCAGGGGCCCGCGGATCCCGTCCGCAGCACACTCGGCGGGCCCGCCACGGAGCCCTCGCCCCGGCCGGCCCAGGCGGCCACGCCCGGCGGCACCGGGCCTTCGGCCGGGCCGGGCCCGGCCATCCCGCCAGGCCCGTCAGGCGCGTCAGGCACGCCGGGCCGGGCGGACGGGCCGGTCGGGCCCGTCCGGCGCAGTACCGGCCGGCGCGCCGGGCTCGGCGAGCCGCTCACGGCCCTGCCACCCACCGCCCTGCCGCCGACCGCTCCACCACCCACCACTGCACCGCCCGCCGCACCGCCGGTGGCGGGCCCTCCGGCGGGCACGGCCGCACGGCCCGCCGGGCCGGCCCGGGCCGGCAGTGCCCAGGGGGCGCCGCCCGTCCAGCGCTCCGTCCGCCCTGCGGGCTCGACCCCGGACCCGACGGCCCCTTCGACGGGGGCAACCACCGCCGGCCGGGGGGTGGCCGGATCAGCGGGAGCCGGCGGCACGGTGCGTCCCGCTGCCGTCCCGGACCGCACCGCCGGCGGCCCGGACCGGCCGCTCGTCCAGCGGAAGGCCGAGGCCGGAGGGGCGACGGGCGGCGAAGCCCCGGCCCCGACCGACCGCCGCGCGGCGCCGGTGTCCGCCATCAGCACGGCATCCACCGCCACCTCCGCCCCTGTCTCCACCCCTGCCTCCGGGCCGGCCGCCGGCGCCGCGGGTGCTGTCGCCCCGCCCCGGGCTCCCGCTCCGGCCCCCGTGGTGCAGTTGCTGGCGGACCGGCCGCTGTCGCCGTTGCTCAAGGGCGAGCACGCGCCGGGCGCCGGCACCGTCCCGGCCGGACCGGCCGTGGTCCCGCTCCGCTGGGTCCGGCCCCAGGCCGCGTCGGACACCGCGCGGACCGGGCCGACGCACGGGGATCCCGCCCCGGACGGCGCCACCGCCGCTGCCGTGCAACGCTCGCGGTCCGGCGGCAATCCGCCGCCCGGCGGGCCACCCGCCCCCGACGGGCGCGGCCCGTCCGCGCCGCGCTCCGCACCGGCGACCGGCCCTGCCGTGTCCGCCGCCGTGTCCGCCGCCGTGTCGCCGCAGGGTGGCCGGCCCGACCGCGCCGGTGGGATCTCGCGGTTCGTCCAGCGTCGGACGGGCGCCGGCACCATCCGGACCAGCAGCACCACCCGCACCGGCGGCAGCCCCGGCCGCGACACCGGCGCGCCCGGGGCGGGTGAGGCGACGCCGCCGGGCCGATCCGCCACCGCCGCTTCCGCCCCGGCCCGGGCCGGCGGTCCGGCCCCCGGCCCGGGCCCCGGCCGCCGGCGCTCGCTCCCGGCCTCGGCCTCGTCCTCGGCCTCGTCCTCGGCCTTGTCCAACGGCACGAACACCAGCACGGGCATCAGCACGAACGCCGGCGGCCCGGGCGGCGGACGGCGCTTCGTCCAGCGGCTGCTCCGCACCGCCGACGGCCACCCGGAGCGCGGGAGCGGGCCGGCCGGTAACCCGGGCCACCCCTCGCACAACCCTCCGCCTGCCGGAGGCACGTCCCCGGCCCTCGCCACCCCGCTCGTCCACGGCGCGCCACTCGTCCACGGCACGCCGGCCGTCCAGCGCGCGCACGGTCCGGCCGCCGAGGGGCCGGCGCCCACCGCCGTCCCGGGCCTGCCGGCCGGCGCCACGGCAGCCACCACCACCGCGGCCGTACCGCTGGTCCAGCCCGCCGCCGGCGCGCGGACCGACCGGGCCTCCGCCCCGGCCACCCCCCGCCCGACGGTCCAGCGCTCCGCCGTGACCCCCACCGGCCCACCCGCCGTGCCGGTGCGGCCGGCGCCGCCCGGAGCGGCGACGGCCGCCACCGGCCACCCCGTCCTGCCGACGACTGCCCCGCAGCGGGGCGGCTGGGCCGGCGGGCCGCCGGTGCCGCTCTCGGCGACCGCCGCCGGTACGCCGGGGAGCGCCTGGGCCGGTCCGGCGGCGGCCGCATCCGTTCCGGTGCTCAGCCCGCCGAGGCCCGCCGCGCCCTTCGCACCGGCACCGGCACCGGCTCCAGGTCCGGCTCCGACATCCGCAGCGCCCCAACCGGCCCAACCGGTCGTGCAGCGCCGGGCGGCCGGCCCGGCCGGCGCCGTCGGCCCGGTGGTCGTGCAGCGGCGCCCGGAGCCCCGGCCCGGCCCGGAGCCGGAACCGCCCCGGGCCTCCGGCGCCAGGCCGGCCGGCGGCTCGACCACGGTGGGGCTCTTCGGTGCCCCCGCCGCTCCCGCCCTCGGCGGGCCCACCGGTCCGGGCCTGCCCGGCAGCCCCGGCCGGGGGCCGTCCGGCGGGCCGGCGGACGACCCGGGCGGGGGCCAGGACGCCTCCGCCGCCCCGCTGCCGGACCCGTCCGTCCTGCTGGAGTCGCTGGAGCGCCGGCACCTGGACGACCTGGCCCGCCGGCTCGCCGAACCGCTGGGGCGGATGTTCCGGTCCGAGCTGCGGCTTGGCCGTGAGCGCGGCGGCCGGTGGCTGGACGGCGGCCGGTGAGCCGGCCGCCCGGGCGGGCGGCCCCACCCTGATCCGTACGCGCCGCGGGCCCGTACGGATCAGGACCCGCACCCGCCCGGTCCGCTCCCCCGGGCCCCGTTCCCGCGCGGGCCGCCGTGCCCGCCCGGGCCACCCCCGTACATCGTCGTCACCGCTGACAGGAAGATCCCGACCGTGACCCTCCCCTACCCCGGTACCAGCGTCCATTTCCAGCTGCAGATCAGCGGGATCGACCTGGGCGACTTCTCGACGTGCAGCGGGCTCGGCGCCGAGGTGGAGGTCGAGCAGCGCGCCGAGGGCGGCAACAACTCCTTCGTCTGGCAGCTCCCGACCAGGATCACGTACCCGAACGTGACGCTCTCCCGGGGGCTCACCCCGGACACCGCGAAGGTCTCCCGGTTCCTGGCCACCCTGCCCACCCAGGTGACCCGGGGAAGTGCGCAGATCACCGCCCTGACACCGCAGTTGACGGCCGGACCGGTGCTGGCCACCTGGGCCCTGCGGGAGGTGATCGTGGTCCGCTGGACGGGGCCGTCCTTCGATCCGTCCCGGTCGGAGGTCGCCACCGAGAGCATCGAACTGGCGCATCACGGCTTCCTCTGACCGGCCCCTCCGACCGGCCCCCGGACGGACCCCGCCCGACGGCACCCACCAGAGACCCCCAGCAGCGGACCCAGGAGAAGCAGCCGATGCAGACCACCCCTTCGAAGGCGACGCTCACCGCGTACGAGCCGCCGCCCAAGCCGGGGGCCCCGCCGGGGGGCCGGTTCGGCCCGGAGATCAGGTTCCAGTTCAATCCGAACACGCTGTCGCTGAGCAAGGGCGCGCAGTGGCGGCAGAACCTGATCCGGGGCGGCGAGGAGACCGGCGTCCCGGAGTTCATGGGCGCCCAGCCACGGCAGCTGAGCGTGGAGCTGTTCCTGGACGCAACCGCCACCCGGGACGACAGCGTGGCCAAGTCGGTTGAGACGCTGCTGGGTTGGTGCGCACCGACGCCGGCGAGCATCGCCGCGAAGGCGCCGAGCGCGCCCCGGGTGATGTTCGCCTGGGGGTCCTTCGAGAGCGTGAAGTTCTTCGGGTACCTGGGCCAGGTGAGCGCGACGTACTCGCTGTTCGATCCGAGCGGGCGGCCGCTGCGGGCCACCTGCCAGGTGCAGGTGACCGAGTCCGGGGAGCCGACGCCGGGGCAGAACCCGACCTCGGGGGCGCTGAGCGCGCGGCGGGTGCACCGTCTGGTGGCGGGCGACAGCCTGGAGCTGCTGGCGTACCAGGAGTACGGCGACGCGACGGCCTGGCGGCGGATCGCGGAGGCCAACGGCATCGACGACCCGATGCGGCTGCGGCCGGGCGCGGAGCTGCTGGTGCCGGCGGCGGCCGAGTCGAGGGCGGGGTAGCGGGCGATGCCGCTGGGTGCGAACACCAACGCGTTCGTGATCGGCTGCCCCGGGCCGCTGCCCGCGCCGTGGCCGGGGATGCCGATGGAGGTGCAGGTCCAGGAGAGCGGGGGGCTGCCGGCGGTCGCCGTGGTGCGGTTCCTCGATCCGGGCCGTGACCTGCTGGCGCAGACCGGCATCACGGTCGGCGGGAAGTTCACCGTGCAGGTGAAGCCGGGTGACGAGACCGCGCTGCTGCCGCTGTTCACCGGCGAAGTGGTCTCGCTGGAGGCCGAGTTCGACGGTGCGGGCAGTTTCACCACGGTGCGGGCGCTGGACGTCTCGCACCGGTTGCAGCGGGGCCGGCGGATCGCCGGTTACCGCAACAGCACCGCGTCGGAGGTGGCCGCGCAGCTGGCCTCGGCGGCGGGCGTGCCGCTGGGCACCGTGGACGCGACCCGGACGGTGTACGAGTACCTGACCCAGCCGAACGTCTCGGACTGGGAGTTCCTGCGCACCCTGGCGGTGGAGAACGGCCGCGAACTGGTGGTCGCGGACGGTCTGCTGCACTTCCGCGACCCGGTGCCGGCCACCTCGGCGCCGGGGCTCTCCACCCGGCCGGAGCAGAGCCCGTTCGTGCTGGAGCTGGGCCGGAACGTGCTGGCCGTCCGGGCGGCGGTGTCCTCGGTCGGGCAGGTGTCCACGGTGGAGGTGCGCGGCTGGGACGTCGCCCGCAAGGCGGCCGTGGTCGCGGACACGCCCGTGACGCCGAGCACCGAGCTGCAGGTGGGGATCACGCCGCAGCAGGCGGTGGCGGCCTTCCCGCCGGCCCGGCTGCTGGTGGCGGACGTCCCGTACCGGACGGCGGCGGAGGCGACGGCGGTGTCCACCGCACTGGCGGCCGACACCGCGGCGGCGCTCGGCGAGCTGGAGATCACCGTGCGCGGCAACCCGCACCTGCGGGTCGGCGTGCCGGTGACGCTGAGCCGGGCGGGCGCGCCCTTCGACGGCAAGTACACCATCACGGCGGCGGCGCACGCGGACCTGCGCGGCCTCGGCTACGAGACCCGGCTGACGGTCAGCGGCCGCCAGGACCGCAGCTGGTACGGGCTGGCCTCGGGCGCCTCGGCGGCGGCCCGCCCGGCCCGGATCCCGTCGGTGGCCACCGGGGTGGTGGTGGACATCATGAAGCCCGGCGAGACGCCGCTCTCCGGCTACCGGGGCCAGGAGAAGCAGGCCTGGGTGAAGCTGAAGTTCCCCTGGCTGTCGGACAGTTCGGGCGGCGGCGAGGCGTACGTCAGCGACTGGGCCCGGACGGTGCAGCTGGGCGGGGTGCGCGGCGGCGGGCTGGTCTGCCCGGAGATCGGCGACGAGGTCCTGGTCGCCTTCGAACAGGGCCTGCTGGACCGGCCGTACGTGATCGGCGGCCTCTACAACGGCGCCGACCTGCCCTCCCCCGACAGCACCCCGCTGACCGACGGCCTCGGGCGGGTCAACCGCCGGTCGCTGGCCTCCCGCAGCGGGGACCGCCTGGAGCTGCTGGACAGCGCGTACGCCGAGCAGGGCGTGCGGCTGCGCAGCGGCGACGACCGGCTGACCGTCCACCTGGACCGGCAGCGGACCGAGATCACCGTGCACAGCGACGGGACGGTGACGGTGACGGCCGGCAAGCAGGTCACCGTGCGGGGCGAGGGGATCACCCTGGACGCCGGCGGCGGGGAGCTGAAGCTCACCGGGCGCAGCGTCTCGGTGCGGGGCACCACCGACGTCACGGTCAAGGCCGCGACGATCCATCTGAACTGAGGGCCGGCCGTTGTGACGGCCGGCCGGAGCGAGAGAACCGAGGACCGGATGCCGCAGGCGGCGAGGCTGGGAGACACCACCAGCCACACCTACACCCCCGTGGTGCCCGGGGTCCCCACCGGCACCGTGGGCCCGCCCGGCGGGCAGGCCCTGCCCGCGCTGCCGGTCGATCCGGGGCCGCTGCTGGGCATCACCTCGGTACGGATCGGCGGGCAGCCGGCGGCCGTGGTGGGCACGGTGCACACCTGCTCCCTGCACATGCCGATGACGCTGACGCTGACCAATCTGGCGCTGCCGGCCGTGCCCCCGCCGCCGCCGACGGCCGGCCGGGTGCTGATCGGCGGGTTCCCGGCGGCCCGCAAGGGCGACCGGCTGAGCTGCCAGGCGTCGGTGAGCAGCGGCGCGCCGACCGTGTTCGTCGGGGGGCGTTGAGATGCCCGAGCAGTTCGTCGGGGCGGGCTGGGCCTTCCCGCTGCGGATCGACGCCACCGGCTCGATCGCGCTGGTCGACCGGGACAGGGAGATCGGCGAGTCGATCCGGCTGGTGCTGGGCACGGCGCCGGGCGAGCGGCCGATGCGGCCGGAGTTCGGCTGCGGCATCCACGGGTACGTCTTCGCGACGGCGGACGCCGACACCGCCGGGCGGATCTCGTACGAGGTGCGCCGGGCGCTGGACCGCTGGGAGCCGCGGATCCTGGTGGACCGGGTGGAGGTGGCGCTGGACTCCTCCGACAGCGGCACCCTCTACATCGAGATCCGCTACACGGTGCGGGGCACCAACAACCCGCGCAGCCTGGTCTTCCCGTTCTACGTGATTCCCGCGCACGAGCCGTCGCCGGCCGGCGGCGCGCAGTCTGTTCAGGAGAGTTCCCGCTGATGGCCCTGCCCTCCCCCAATCTCGACGACCGCCGGTTCCAGCAGCTGGTGGACGAGGCGAAACGGTTCATCCAGCAGCGCTGCCCGGAGTGGTCGGACCACAACGTCTCCGACCCCGGGGTGACGCTGGTCGAGGCCTTCGCCCACATGACCGACCAGTTGCTGTACCGGCTCAACCGGGTGCCGGAGAAGAGCTATCTGGCCTTCCTGGACCTGGTCGGGGTGCAGCTGTTCCCGGCGGCGGCGGCCCGCGCCGAGGTGACGTTCTGGCTGTCCGCGCCGCAACCGGTCCAGCTGCGGCTGCGGGCCGGCACCGAGGTGTCCACGCTCAGCAGCGGCCACCAGGACCGGATCGTCTTCGCCACCACCGACGAACTCGCGATCAACCCGTGCGAGTTCGGCCATCTGCTGACCAGGCCGGCGGACGGCCGTCCGGTCGACCGGACGGAGGAGCTGCAGGCCGGCCAGGACGTCGGCTGCTTCACCGACGTCCCGCAGGCCGGTGACCAGCTGCTGGTCGGGCTGACGGCCGCGGTGCCGCACTGCGCGGTGCTGCTGCGGCTGGACAGCCGGGTCGAGGGCGTCGGCGTGGACCCGCGCCAGCCGCCGCTGGTCTGGGAGGCGTACGACGGGGACGACTGGCTGCCGTGCGAGGTGGACAGCGACGGGACGGGCGGGCTGAACCGCCCGGGCGAGGTGGTGCTGCACGTGCCGGGCGGGCACGCGCTGGCCACGGTGGCCGGCCAGCGGGCCGGCTGGCTGCGCTGCCGGACGGTGCCGGCCAGGCCCGGGCAGCCGTTCTACGCCGCCTCGCCGACCGTGCGGGCGGTCACCGCCGCCACCGTCGGCGGCACCGTGCGGGCGGTCAACGCGCAGAGCGTGGAAGGGGAGTTCGTCGGCGACTCGGAGGGCACGCCGGGCCAGCGCTTCACCGTGGCGCACCCGCCGGTGCTGGGCGGCGACGGGCCGCTGACCGTCGAGGTGTCCTCCGAGGACGGCTGGCGCGAGTGGCGCGAGGTGGAGACCTTCGCCGACCGCGGCCCGCGGGACCGCTGCTTCACCGTCGACCGCAGCGGCGGCGAGGTGGCGTTCGGCCCGGCCGTGCGGGAACCCGACGGCTCGCTGCGCCAGTACGGCGCGGTGCCGCCGAAGGGGGCCAGGATCCGGGTGGCGCGCTACCGCACCGGCGGCGGCCGGCGGGGCAACGTGGCCCGCGGGGCGCTGTCGGTGGTGCGCAGCTCGGTGCCGTACGTGGCCCGGGTGGAGAACCGGGAGGCGGCGTCCGGCGGGGTGGACGGCGAGACGGTGCAGGGCGCGATGGCGCGCGGGCCGCTCCAACTGCGGACCCAGGACCGGGCGGTGACCGCGGCCGACTACGAACTGCTGGCCCGGCGGGCGGCGCCCTCGGCAGCCAGGATCCTGGCGCTGCCGGCGGGCCGCGGCGCGGAGGAGGGCGGGGTACGGGTGCTGGTGGTGCCGGCGGCCGTGGCGGACGGCGGCGACCGGCTGCGGTTCGAGCAGATGGTGCCGCCGGACGACATGCTGGAGGGCATCGCCCGGCACCTGGACGAACGCCGCCCGATCGGTGCCCGGCTGGTGGTCGAGCCGCCGTTCTACCAGGGCGTCACGGTGGTGGCCCGGCTGATGGCCCGGCGCGGCACCGCGACCGGCCAGGTCCGCGAGCGGGCGCTGGACGCGCTGTACCGCTACCTCAACCCGCTGACCGGCGGCGCCGACGGTACGGGCTGGCCGTTCGGCCGGCCCGTCCAGGCGGGCGAGGCGTACGCGGTGCTGCAACGGCTGCCGGGGGTCGAACTCGTGGACGACGTGAAGCTGTTCCCGGCGAACCCGTTGACGGGTGAGCGGGGCGCGCCGGGCGACCGGGTCGACCTGGACCGCAACGCGCTGGTGTTCTCGTACCAGCACCAGGTCCGGGTGGAGGAGCTGTGAGCGGGGACACCGGGCCGCAGCGCCCCGGCGGGGGTGGCGCGCGGTACGCCGTGGACGGCCTGGCCTCGCCCCGGCCGTTCGCCGCCCGGCTGCCGGAGGTGTACGCGGACGGGGAGTTCGGCGGGCGCTTCGTGGCGGCCTTCGACGATGTGCTGGCGCCGGTCTTCGCCGTGCTGGACTGCCTGGACGCCTACTGGGACCCGCGGTTGGCGCCGGCGGACTTCCTGGCCTGGCTGGCCGGCTGGGTCGCCGCCGACGCCACGGCGGGGCAGCCGGTCGAGCGGCTGCGGCTCGCGGTGGGCGAGGCGGTCCGGGTGCACCGGCTGCGCGGCACCGTGCCCGGCCTGACCGGGCAGCTGCGGCTGCTGGGCGTGGAGGCGGAGGTCACGGACAACGGCGGGGCGCACTGGTCGGCCACCCCGAACGGGCCGTTGCCGGGCTCGCCGCGGCAGTCGTTGCTGGTCCGGGTGGCCGTGCCGGCGGACGAGGGCGACCCGACGGCGTTGCTGCGGCGGGCCGAGGCGCTGGTGGAGGAGCACCGGCCGGCCCATGTGGGGTACCGGGTCGAGGCGGCGCTGCCGTAGGCCCGCCCTGACGACGACGGCGGCGGCCGGGGGTGGGAGTACCCCCGGCCGCCGCCGTCGTGCTGCCGCTCCGCACCGTCCGGGGCGGCCGGCGACGGGTCGGGTGCCCGGCGCCGGCGGCCCCGGCCGCTACGGCTTGGGCCAGCTGGTGGGCTGCACCACGCCGGGCGCCGCCTGGTCCTTCACCCAGCCGGAGATCAGCGCGAGCAGGGCGGTGCTGACGCTGCCCGCGGCCGCCGGCTGGTCGGTCTGGTACTTCTGGATCGCGCCCGCCAGCTTGGCGTCGTCGTAGGAGGCCGTCGGCAGGGCGGTCTTGTTGCTCCAACTGGCGAGCAGCTTGCGGACGTTGTCCTCGTCCGCGGCCAGGTCGGCGGCGCTCAGCTCGCTCTGGTCGGCCCAGCGCAGCGCGGCCCTGGTGGCGAAGACCTCCCAGGTGGTCCTGCCCGGCCCGACCTTGGAGCCGTCGCCGATGACGTCCCACATCCACAGCGCGGACATCGTCGCCCGGCCGAGGTTGCCGGACTTGTCGGTCGCGAGCAGGGTGCCCGGCGGGGTGCGCTTGTGGTCGTCGGTGGCCTTCTGGAAGCAGGCGATCTTCTCCACCGTCGGCGCGTCCATCTGGCCGGCCGTGACGGGCTTGGTCAGCCGGCAGTCGTTGGTGGCGTCCAGCCGCTTGAGCCGTTCCTGGGCGAAGAGGACGAAGAGGTTGGGCGTCTTGTCGCCCGCCTTGAGCGGCAGCGCGGCCCGGGCCGGGGTCGCCGGGGCGGGCGGCACGGCCGGCGCCGGAGCGGCCCCGCCACCGCCGCCACCACCGGCGGGAGTGCCGCCACCGCCGCCGCCACCGGTGGCCGTGCCACCGCCGCCGCCGGAGGAGCCGCCGGCGCCGCCGCTGCCGGCGGGCTGGCCCGGCAGCGGGTCCGGTGCGCCGGGGACGGTCGGGGCGGGCGCGGTGGGCTCGGGCGCGAGCGGCACCGGCTCGGGGGCGATCGGCGCGCCGGCCCCGGCCGGCTGGGCCGCCAGGGGGGCGGCGGGCTTCGCCCGGCTGGCCACCGAGGGGCTGGCGGTCAGCCAGAGCGCCAGGCAGCCGAGCAGCACCGCCGCCAGCAGGCCGAGCAGTCCGGCCGCCCAGCCGGGCAGCACCGCCCGGCTGAGGTGACTTCCCTCCAGGGTGAGCGGCTCGGCGCCCGCCCGCTGGACGGCCAGCGTGACGGGCAGGGTCTCGCTGCCGCCGCTCCACCGGATCCGGCGCGGCTTCACCAGCACCTTGCTGAACACGGCCCGCCCGGGCTCGATCTGCACCAAGGAGGGGTGCAGGTCGAAGTCCAGCTGGTCGCCGGTGTCCCGGCCGGCCAGCACGGCGGTGACCGGCGTGTTGCCCAGGTTGTCCACCGCCAGGTGGAACCGGCCCCGGAACCGGCCCCGGCTGACCGGCGGCACCAGTTCGGCGTGCAGTTCGGTGAACGGCGCGACCGAGACGACGCCCTCGACCACCGTGGTGGCCGAGCGCTGCTCGGCCGGGGTGACCTGGAGGGCGTACGGGTGCGGTCCGGCGGCGGCCTCCGGGGAGCGCGGCGGCGAGAAGACCAGCTCCACCGTGCCGGTGGTGCCCGGGTAGAGCGTCAGCGCGGCCGGTTCGATCCGCAGCCACAGCGCCGGGCCGCCGAGCGGCGCGACGCGGTACTCCTCGACGACGTCACCGGTGTTGCGCACCCGCAGGGTGACGGTGGTGGTGCCGCCCGCGTCCACGGTGGCCGATGCGGGTTCTAGGGAAGTCCAGATGCTCACCGCCGGACTCTAGGCGGCGCCCGGACGGCCTGTCAGCGGTCACCGGGGCCGACCCGGGGGCAGCGCCGGCTGCCCTTGGGGGCAACCGGCGCGGGGCGGCCGGCCCGGCCGCCGTCACCGCCCCGCACCGCCCCGCACCGGTCCGCCGTCCCTAGCCCGCCTGCCTCCTGCCCCCCTGCGCGCCGGGTGGCCCCGGGTGACCCCGGCTGGGCAGCGGCTACTCCTCGGCCGGGCCGGCCGGTTCGAAGCCGGCCGGCAGCTCGGCCCGCCGCCGGATGCCCAGCTTCCGGAAGCTGTTGGTCAGATGGGTCTCCACGGTGCGGACCGCCAGGTGCAGCAGGCCGGCGATCTCGGCGTTGGAGTGGCCGGCCGCGGCGAGCCGGCAGATCCGCTGCTCACTGCTGGTCAGGGCGGGCGCGCCGGTGTGCCGCGCGGTGGTCAGCCGGGCGCCGGACTCCTGGAGCAGGCCCACGGCGACCGTCCGCAGCCGGACGGCGCCCAGGCGTTCGGCCCGGGCGGCCGCCTCCCGCAGGGTCCGCCGGGCGGCGGCCCGCCGGCCGGCGTCGCCGAGCAGCCGTCCGTAGGTGATCAGGGCCGGGATCAGCTCGGTCGCCACCTCCGCCTCCGTCAGCAGTTCGACCGCCTCCCCGGCCGTCGCCAGACCCTGCCGGCCGCCGGTGGCCGCGGCCAGTGCCCGCATCGCCCGGCCGACCGTCCGGGGGGTGCCCCAGACCCGGGCCAGCCGCAGTTCCTCGGTGGCCAGCTCCACGGCCTGGCCGGGCAGCCCCAGCAGCACCTGGCAGTCGGCGGCGGCCGAGCGCCACGGGGTCACGATCGGGCTCTCGACCTGCCGTTCGCGCTGGCGGCGGCCGCACTCCAGCAGGTCGGCCAGCGCGGTCGCGGGCCGGCCGGAGGCGAGCTGCAGGAGCCCCCGGGCGTACAGGTACTCGTTCCACTCCCAGGAGCCCTGCGCCCCGCCCGCCTCGGCCGACCCGGCCAGCTCGTGCGCCTCGTCCAGCCGGCCGGTCTCGGTCAGCGCGATGACGGCCTGCGCCACCAGGTGGGCGTTGCCCAGCGACAGCAGGCCCTGGTGGCCGGCGTCGCCGTCCGGCCCGGCCGTCCCCGCCTCCCGGACCGGCGCCGCGCACTCCTCCAGCAGCTGCCGGTACTCCCCGCGCATCACCCGGCTCTCCGCGCGGACGCTGAGCAGGCACTGGTAGCCGGGGTGCAGCAGCGGGCCGCGGTAGGCGGCCATGCTCCGCTCCACCAGCCGGTCGGCCACCGGGAGCAGGTCGGCCCACTGGGCCAGGGTGGCGGCGGAGGCGATGACGTAGGACTGCGAGAACGGGTCCTGCGGGGCCTCGGTCAGCTCGTGGACGCGCTCCGCCACCTCGGCGGCCGACAGCAGCCCGCTGGTGGAGTCGAACTCGGTGAGCAGCGCCCGGGCGGCCGGCGCGATCCGCACGGGGGTCCGGGCCGCGATCCGGCGCAGCCCCTCGACCACCTGCAGCCAGCTGTGGCCGTCGTGCGAGGAGATCAGCGCGGCGGCGGCCTGGACGGCGCGGGCGAGGTCCTCCCGGTCGGCGAAGCGGTCGGCCAGCTCCTCCAGGACCTCCAGGGCGGCGGCGGTCTCGCCCCGGGCGGCGAGCGCCGAGCCGAGGGCGTTGGCCGCCTCGAAGACGCCTTCGTCGGACTGCTGCAGGTGCACGGCCTCGGCCAGGTGCCGGATGCCGGCCGCGTGCCCGGTGCCGCCCAGGGAGACCTCCAGGCAGCCGAGTTCGGTGAGGGTGGCGCCCCGGCGGCGGGCGGACAGCGGCTCCGCCAGGGCCCGCCGCAGCAGGTCGGCGGCCAGCGCCTGCCGGCCGTCCCGCCGGGCCGAGCGGGCCGCCCGGTGCAGGACGTCGGACGCCCACCGCTCCCCCGGGCCGGGGACGAGCAGCAGGTGCTGGGCGATCTGCTCGTCCGGGTCGCCGCGGCGGTGCAGCATCCCGGCGGCGGCCCGGTGCACCTCCGCGCGGCGGGTGGCGTCCCAGCCGGCCAGCACGGCTTCGCGCAGCAACGGGTGGGCGAAGCCGGGCCGGCCGCCGTCCGGTGCCGGGCCGAGCAGTCCCTGCGCCGTGAGCCCGGCCAGCCAGCCGGCCAGCCGGAGCGGGTCGGCGCCGGTGAGTTCGGCGAGTTCGGCGGCGACGGCGGCCTGGCCGGCCGGCCCGCCCGGCGGCGGGCCGGCCGGGGCCGGGAGGTGCGGGAGGGGCGGGAGGGGCGGGAGGCCGGGACCGGCGGGGTGCACCGACCGGGCCGGCGGAGCGGACGGGCCGGACGGGCCGGACGAGTCGGACGAGTCGGACGAGTCGGACGAGTCGGCGGAGGGTCCTGGGCCGGCGGACGGCCACGGGTGCGGGCCGGCCGGTGCCAGGGGCCGGCCGACCAGCTGGGCCAGTGTCCGGGCGGCGGTGGCGGCCTCGGGGCCGCAGCTGTTCAGCCAGTGGTCGACCGCGTCGACGAAGGCGGCGGGCACGGGCCCCGCGCCGGCCGCGGTCTGCCGGGCCCGGTCGGGCGGCAGCGCGGCGAGGTCCGTGAGCAGGGCGTCCAGCAGCAACGGGTTGCCGCCGGTCGCCCGTGCGCAGTCGTCCACCAGGGCTTCGTCCGCCGCTGCCCCGTCCGTCGCGGTCCGGCCCGCGACCGGAGCGCCGGCTGCGCCTCCGGAGGCGCCTGCGGCTACGGAGGCGGTGCCGGTGCCGGCGCTGCCGCCGGCCGGCCGTCCGGCACCGAGGCGACGGGTGACCAGTTCGGCGACCGCGGCGCGGCCGAGCGGGGCCAGCAGGCAGGTCTGCGCCGGCGGCGAGGCCAGGGTGCGGCCGAAGCCGGCCGCCGGGGCACCGAGTTCCGGCCGGCGCCGCTCGGTGACGACCAGCAGGACGGGCAGCCGGTCGATCCGGCGGCAGAGCTGGTGCAGCCACTGACGTGAGGGGGCGTCGGCCAGCTGGATGTCGTCCACGGCCAGCAGCAGCGGGCGGTGCGAGGCGTGCAGGAGCAGCAGGTCCCAGAGGTCGGCCTCCGGATCGCCCGGCGGATGCGGCCCGGCCCGCCCGACGGCGCCCGGGGTCCGGGTGGCCAGGCCGCGGGAGCGGGCGCCCGGGTTGAACAGCTGCCGGGCGGCCGCGTACGCGCTGTGCGACTCCTCGGCCGAGCAGCGGGCCCGCAGGACCCCCAGGCCGGCCGACGCCGGCCCGGACGCGACGGCCGCGAGCAGGGCGGTACGGCCGGTACCGGCGGCGCCGGTGAGCAGCAGGACCCCTCCGGAGCCGTGGCGGGCCCGCTCGGCCATCTCCGCGGCGCGGGCGAGGGCCTCGGTGCGCTCGGCCAGCCACGGGCGGGCGGCGTCCGGCCGCGGCCCGGCCGACCGGGGCGCCGGGACCCGGTCCGCACCCGGCCGCCCGGCCCGGACCGGGGCGGGGCCGGGATGCGCGGGGTGCGCGGGGTGCGCGGGGATCGTGGCCGGGTGCCCGGCACCGGCGGTGCCCGTGGTGGCCGCGCCCGCCCTCGTGGTCCGGTCGGCGCCCGTCCTCATGGTGCTCGCACCCGTTCTCGTGGTCGCGGTGTTCGTGCCCGTACTCGTGGTCGCGCTGCTGGTCATCGTGGTCCCCTCGGCCGAGGACCCGGACACGCCGGGCCGAACGGGTTGCTACTGCGTTCACGCAGCCGGAGGCCCTGACGCTGCATCAGCGGGCCCCCGGAGGGCTGTGAGCTTCGTCGCACGGCTCCCGGGCCGGCCGCCCGATCTCGTGGTGCACCACGATGGCCGGTGGGGCCCGCGGGCCGGGAGCATGGGTACCTGGGGGTCGAGGCGATGCCGGTCGGCCCCCTTTCCACATCGTGGGCCCTTCCCGCTGTCAGGCACATGCGGACCATGCTCCCAGCGTTCACACCGCCGGGCCGTGGCGGGCCCGGCATCCAGGAGGGGGAGCCATGACTGTCCTGCAGGCCGACGGAGCCGTCCGGTCCGGGGTACGACCGGGGGTACGGGCCGGGGTGAGGATCCCCGTGGTGGTCCACGCGGCGGACCCGATCTCCCGGGCCGGCGCGGTCAGCCAGCTCAAGCAGTGCGCCACGCTGGAGCTCGTCGAGGAGCAGCGGACGGCGTCCGGCGCGGTCGCCGTGATGCTGGCCGAGACGGTGGACGCCTCGGTGACGGCGGCCCTGCGACGGCTGGTGCGCGGCGGGGAGGTCCGGGTCGTCCTGGTGGTCGAGCGGATGCGCGAGGCCGAGCTGCTGGAGGCGGTCGAGTGCGGGGTGGCGGCGATCCTGTGGCGCCGGGAGGCCACCGCGCCGCGGCTGGGCCAGGCCGTGCTGGCGGCCGCCCGGGGCGACGGGGACCTGCCGGCCGACCTGCTGGGCCGGCTGATCGTGCAGATGGGGCGGCTGCAGCGGAGCGTCCAGGGGATTCCCGGGTTCACGCCGCCGGGGATCTCGGAGCGCGAGTCGGACATCCTGCGGCTGGTCGCGGAGGGCTGGGACACCGCCGAGATCGCCGCCAAGCTGTCCTACTCGGAGCGGACGGTGAAGAACGTCCTGCACGGGCTGACCACGCGTCTGCACCTGCGCAACCGGGCCCACGCGGTCGCGTACGCGCTGCGCGAGGGCTACATCTGACGGGTCCCGGGCCGGGTGGCGGGCGGCCCGGCCCGCCACCGGGCCCGGCCGGGCGGAGGGGCACCAGGCGGTGCACCGGGCAGGGGCGCCCGGCACCGGCCGGCCGAGGACGCCGGCCCCGGCCGCCGTCATTCCGGAGTCGCCAAGATCTCACCTGTTGGAAACGTCCGGGGGCTATCGGCGCGGGCCCGTGCCGAGGCAGACTTCTACGCGCGTTCCTCTACGCGCGTCACCACCCTTTGACGGTCCGTCCACAGTCCCCACCTGGAGTCGTTGATGCCCCTGAACCGCCGTGACTTCGTCGCCCGCTCCGCCGCGACCGCCGCCGGCGCGGCCCTGGCCGGCGGCGTCTCGGTCGCCGCCGCCGCCCCCGCCGCGGCCAAGGGCGCCGAGCCGCAGGACAAGAAGGCTCCCAAGAAGCAGGCCTTCACCGTCATGGGCACCACCGACCTGCACGGCCGGGTGCTCAACTGGGACTACTTCACCGACGCGGTCTACGCCGACAAGGCGCACAACGAGGTCGGCCTCGCCAAGATCTCCACGCTGGCCAAGCAGGTCCGCGAGGAGAAGGGCTGGGACCGCACCCTGCTGATCGACGCCGGCGACACCATCCAGGGCACCCAGCTCACGTACTACTACGCCCGGGTCGACCCGATCGCCACCGACGCCGACACCGCGCCCGAGCACCCGATGGCGCTCGCCATGAACACCATGGAGTACACCGCCGCCGCGCTCGGCAACCACGAGTTCAACTACGGCATCGACACCCTGCGGGCCTACGAGGAGCAGCTGGACTTCCCGCTGCTGGGCGCCAACGCGCTGCACGCGAAGAACGACAAGCCGGCCTTCCCGCCGTACGTGATCCGCAAGATCAAGCTGCCCGGCGGCCCGGCGCTCAAGGTCGGCATCCTCGGCCTGACCAACCCCGGCATCGCCATCTGGGACAAGGCGAACGTGGCCGGCAAGATGACCTTCCCCGGCATCGTGGAGACCGCGCGGACCTGGCTGCCGAAGCTGAAGGCGGCCGGCGCGGACGTCGTCGTGGTGGCCTGCCACTCGGGCATGGACGAGGCGACCTCCTACGGCGACCAGCTGCCCTGGGGCGAGAACGTCTCGGTCGCGCTGGCCGAGCAGGTCGCGGGCATCGACGCCGTCCTGGTGGGCCACGCGCACAAGGAGATCCCGCAGCGGCTGGTCGTCAACAAGGAGACCGGGAAGACCGTCGTGCTCTCCGAGCCGCTCTGCTGGGGCCAGCGGCTGACCTGCTTCGACTTCGAGGTCGAGCTGGACAAGGGCGCCTGGAGGGTCACCTCGCTCGCCGCCCGCGTCCTGAACTCCAACACGGTGCCGGAGGACCCGGAGATCGTGAACCTGATGACCGCCCAGCACAAGAAGGTCGTCGAGTACGTCAACCAGGTCATCGGCACCGCGAAGATCGAGCTGTCGATCGCCGAGGCGCCGTTCCAGGACACCCCGATCATCGACCTGATCGGCAAGGTCCAGGCGGACGTGGTCAAGGCGGCGCTGGCCTCCACCGCGTACGCCGGCCTGCCGGTGCTGGCCCAGGCCGCGCCGTTCAACCGCACCGCGAAGATCCCGGCCGGGCAGGTCAAGCTGCGCGACGCCGCCGGGCTGTACATCTACGAGAACACCCTGGAGGCGCGGATCCTGACCGGCGCCCAGATCAAGGACTACCTGGAGTTCTCCGCGAAGTACTACAACCAGCTCGCCCCGGGCGCGGCGGTCGACAAGGCCACCCTGACCAACGCGCAGAACATCCCGGACTACAACTACGACTCCGTGTACGGCGTCACCTACGACATCGACATCGCCCAGCCGGCCGGCTCGCGGATCGTCAACCTGTCCTTCGACGGCAGGCCGATCGACCCGGCCGCCCAGTTCGTGCTGGCCGTCAACAACTACCGCGCCAACGGCGGCGGCAACTTCCCGCACGTGGCCGCCGCCACCAAGGTGTGGGCGAACTCCGACGAGATCCGCAACGCGATGATCGGCTGGGTGAAGGAGAAGGGCGTCATCGACCCGGCCGACTTCGCCTCGGTCTCCTGGCGCCTGGTCCGGGCCGGCGTCCCGGTCTTCTAGATCCGGCAGGCGCCCGGGCACCCGCACACCTGGGCCCCGGCCCGGAGCCACCGCTCCGGGCCGGGGCCCTTCGCACGCCGGCCGCGGCGCGGGCGGCCCCCGGCGCGGGCGGGACACGCGCCGAAAGGCGGTGGCGGGCCCGGACGGCACCCGGGCAGCATGGACGGATGACCGAGACGATCACGCCCCGCCCGGTGTACGCCAGTACCGCCGTCCGCCCGCGGTGGACGGACCTGCCGCCGTGGGTCCGGGAGCTGATCAGGCGCCGGCTCGGCGGGCCGGTGGCGGCGGGGGCCAGCGCGGGCGGCGGCTTCACCCCGGGGTTCGCGGCCCTGGTGCGGGGCCCGGCGGGCACGGAGTTCGTCAAGGCGGTCGACGCCGTGGCCCACCCGCACATCGCGGACTGCTACCGGCGGGAGGCCGCGATCAACCGGGCACTGCCGGCCGGTGTGCCCGCGCCCGCGCTGCGCTGGGCCGAGGAGAGCGCCGGCTGGGTGGTGCTCGGCTTCGACCCGGTACCGGGGGCCCGGATGCCCGCCGACCCCTGGCGGCCCGAGGAGCTGGCCGCGGCCCTGGACGCCTGTGCCGCCCTGGCCGGGGCGCTGGCGGGCCCCTCGCCGGAGCTGCTGGCGCTCGGCCTGAAACCGCTGCGGCCGGAGCCCGGCGAGGACGACTTCGACGACTGGCGCAGGCTGGCCGGCGGCGCCCCCGGCGCCGAGCTGCTGCCCGGCTGGTTCCCGGCCGGGCTGATCGAGCCGCTGGCCGCCCTGGAGGAGCACTGGATCGCGGCGACCGCGGGCGACGCCGTCCTGCACGAGGACCTGCGCCGGGACAACATCGTCCTGGACGCCGCCGGGCGGGCCTGGATCTGCGACTGGAACTGGCCCCGGCTCGGCGCGAGCTGGTTCGACCTGACGCTGCTGCTGGCCACCGCGCACGCCGACGGCCACGACGCCGACCGGCTCTTCGGCAGGCACCCGGCCGCCCGCGACGCGGCCCCGGAGCAGCTGGACTCCGCGCTGGCCGCCCTCACCGGCTACTTCCTCCGCTCGGGCGGCCAGCCCGACCCGCCGTCCGGGTCCCGGATGCTGCGCCGCCACCAGACCTGGAGCGGCGAGGTCACCCTGCGCTGGCTGGCCGCGCGGCGCGGCTGGCGGGTCTGACCGGGCGCCCCCGGACGCCACCGGTGGTCCCGGTCAGCCGCCGGTGGGTGCGGCGAAGGTCTCGACCGGCCCGAACTCACCGAAGAAGACCTTGTTGACGACCGGCACCCCCTGGACGTCCATCCGCTGCTCGAAGCGAACGGTGCGGCCCTGGCCGTCGATCCACAGGTCGCAGTCGAAGTCGGTGACGCCCTTCGCCTTCATCGTGCGCAGGACGCCCGGGTCGACGGTGGCCACCTGGTCGAGGCCGAGGTGCCCGGCGAGGTGCTGGGCGGGCGCCCCGCCCTCGTTCTCCATGCCCTTGCGGGCGGAGGGCCCGGTGGCGAGCAGGAGCTTGGCGTACCCCGCGTAGTTCGCCTGGCCGGCCATGTCGTCGGTCCGGGCGGCCCTGGTCCACGCACTGCCGGCCTTCACGCGGTTGCGGACGACCTCATACGGACGGCATCGTTCCGGAACCGGCCTTCGCACCCACCGGACACCCCGCGCGGCGAGCCCCGCCGGCTCCGCCGACGGGAGGTCAGCTCGCCCCGGCCGGAGCCACGAGGCGGCCGGCGGGTGCGACCATGCGCTCCAGCAGCAGCAACGCCGGCACCGCGGCCACCGCCAGGGCCGCGAGGAAGGCCCACGGCCAGAGCGTGCCCCGGACGAGCAGCAGGGTGAGCAGCCCGGGGGCGAGCGCCTGGCCGGTGTTCCAGGACAGCTGGTAGACGGCGAGGTAGCGGCCGCGCAGGGCGGGGTCGGCCAGGCTGACGCTGAGGTCCTCGGCGAACGGGGTGGCCATCGTCTCGGCCGCGTTGAAGAGGAACATCGCGGCGTGCAGGCCGGCCAGGACGGCCCAGCCGGGTGCCGAGGCCATCAGGGCGAACAGGGCGAAGGCCACCGCGTTGACCAGCGACGCGGCCGCCAGCACCCGGGTGGGCCGGAACCGCTCCAGCCGGCGGGCGACCACGCTCTGGGTGAGGACCACCTGGACGCCGTTCATCACCAGCAGCGAGCCGGCCACCCAGGCCTGCTGGTGCAGGCCCTCGGTGAGGTAGACGGCCAGCAGCATGCTGATGATCATCGAGCCGAAGACCGAGCAGAGGTTGATCCCGACCAGCAGGACGTAGCGGCCGTCGCGCAGCACCCGGCGGTAGCCGCCAGCCGGGGCGCCGGGCCGGGCGGGCGCCGCCGCGCCGGGCGTACCGGCCGGGCGCCAGCGGGCCAGCAGGACGGTCGCGGCGGCGTAGCTGAGGGCGTTCAGCAGCACCAGCAGCCGCAGGCCGCCCGTGCCGCTGCCGGCCACCACCAGCGAGCCGAGTGCCCCGCCGATCCCGAGCCCGGCGTTGCGCAGGGTCTGCACCAGCGCGAACCAGCGGGTGCGCTCGCCGCCGGCGGCGGCCAGCACCACCAGGCCGGTGCTGGACGTCCAGTAGGCGACCGCGCCGGCCTGGGCGAGCAGGCAGACCAGGACGATCTGCCAGGCCTGCCGGGCCGCCAGGAAGCCGCCGTACGCGAGGGCCGACAGCGCGTTGCCGCAGGCCGCGACCTGCCGGGCGCCGAAGCGGTCGATCAGCGGGCCGGTGAGGATCGCGGTGGGCAGGGCGAGCAGCCGGGCGAGGGTGACGGCGGCGCCGACGGCGGCCACCCCCAGCCCGGTCGTACGGGTGAAGTAGAGGACGGTGAAGGCGAGCAGGAGCCCGGTGCCGAGGCTGTCGACGAGGTGGGCGCCGACGAGCCGGCGCCGGCCGGTGGTGTCCGGGAGGCCCAGGCGGTCCTGGACGGATACGGGGACGGTGCTGGTCATGCACCGAGCCTTGCGGCGATGATCGGTGACGCCCAGGGATTTCGTCCTGGTCGAATCCTCGGAGGGGAAGACGTGCTTACGCTGCGGTTCTCGGCGCAGGACGTGGCGGCCACCCGGTTCGCCTGCTCGCGCCTGCTGGAGGTGGTGACGAGCGTCCAGGTGCTGAAGGACCCGGGCTCGCGGGCGGTGCACCTGCCCTGGGTCCGGCGGGCCCGGGCGGACCTCGCCCGGGCCGGGGTGACGTACGAGCTGCTGTCGCAGCTGGTACCGATGCCGGCCTGGCACCTGCCGGACTTCCTGACCCCGGTGCCGGCCACCACCGCGCCCGGGATGGACGAGGAACTGGCCGGGCTGGCCGCCACCGCGCCCGGCACCGTCCGGGCCGACCTCGCGCCGGCCGACCGGCCGCTGCCGCCGCTGGTGGCCGCCCTGCACGCGGACCCGGCGGCGGGGCTGGCCCGGCTGACCGAGGAGGTGCGGGCCTACTGGACGGTGGCCGTCGAGCCGTACTGGCCGCGGATCGCCCGGCTCGCCGAGGGCGAGATCCTGCACCGGGCCCGGCGGATGGCGGCCGGCGGCCCGGCCGCGCTGTTCGAGGGCCTGCACCCGAAGGTCAGCTGGCAGGACGGGCGGATGACGGTGTCCCAGCGCCGGTACGAGATCGACGAGTCGCTGGACGGCGGGCGCGGGCTGGTGCTGGTCCCGTCGGTCTTCGTCTGGCCGGGGTGCGTCCTGCAGACGGGCCCGCAGGCGCAGCCCGGGGTGGTGTACCCGCCGCGCGGGGTGGCCACCCTGTGGGAGGGCGGCGCGGCGACGCCCGACGCGCTGGCGGGGGTGCTGGGCCGGGCCCGGGCCGGGCTGCTGGCCGAGCTGGAGTCGCCGGGCTCCACCACCGCCCTGGCGCAGCGGACCGGACTGTCGGCGCCCAACGTCTCGCACCACCTGACGGCGCTGCACGCGGCCGGCCTGGTGGCGCGCCACCGGACCGGCCGCGAGGTGCTGTACCTGCTGACGGCGCTCGGCCAGGCACTGCTGGAGGGCGGCGCGCCCTGAGCCGCCGGGCCCGGGGCGCCCGTCCGTGGGCCACCGCGGTGGCCGCCGCCCCGCGCCGGGGGCGGCGGGCAGCGGGGCGTCAGAACGGGAAGCGGCTGCGCCCGTGCTGGATGGAGATCCACTTCACCGTGGTGAAGGCCTCGACCGTGGCCTCGCCGTTGAGGCGCCCCACGCCCGAGTTCTTCTCCCCGCCGAACGGGACGACGGGCTCGTCGTGGATGGTGCCGTCGTTGATGTGGATCATGCCGGTCTCGATCCGCTGCGCCAGCCGGACGCCGCGCTCCACATCGCCGGTGTGCACGGCGCCGCTGAGGCCGAACGGCGTGTCGTTGGCGATCCGGACGGCCTCGTCCTCCCCGTCGAAGGGCACCACCAGGACGACCGGGCCGAAGAGTTCGCGCTGCAGGATCGGCGCGTCGGCGGGGAGCCCGCCCAGCACGACCGGGTCCATCAGGGTGCCGACGGTCTGCCCGCGCAGCAGCGCGGTGGCGCCGGCCTCGATCGCGCGGTCGACCTCGGCGGTCAGCGACTCCGCCTGGTTGGCGTTGATCAGCGGGCCGATCTGGGTGGCCGGGTCCTTGGGGTCGCCGACCTTCAAGGAGGCGACCTTGGCGACGAAGCGGCGGGTGAACTCGTCGGCGACACCGCGGTCCACCAGCACCCGGTTGGCCGCCATGCAGACCTGGCCCTGGTGGGCGAAGCGGCTGAACACGGCGGCGTCCACCGCGTAGTCGAGATCGGCGTCGTCCAGCACGATCAGGGCGCTGTTGCCGCCGAGCTCCAGCACCGTCCGCTTGAAGTGGCCCGCGGCCACGGTGGCGACGTGCCGGCCGACCGTGTCGGAGCCGGTGAAGGAGATCACCTTGGGCACCGGGTGCTCGATGAAGGCGTCGCCGATCTCGGCGATGTCCGTGATCAGCACGTTGAGCAGGCCGCCGGGCAGGCCGGCCTCCTCGAAGATCCTGGCGATCAGGGTGCCGCCGACGACCGGGGTGTTCTGGTGCGGCTTGAGGACCACGCCGTTGCCGAGCGCCAGCGCGGGGGCGACCGCCTTCAGCGACAGGAACAGCGGGAAGTTGAAGGGGCTGATCACCCCGACCACGCCGACCGGCAGGCGGTAGAGGCGGTTCTCCTTGCCGTCCACCGGCGAGGGCAGGATCCGGCCCTCGGCGCGCAGCGAGAGCTGCATCGCCTCGCGGAGCACGTCCTTGGAGAGCGAGAGCTCGAAGGCCGCCTTGAGCGCGGTGCCGCCGAGTTCGGTGATGATCGCCTCGGTGATCTCCTGCTCGCGCTCCTCGATCACCCGCAGGGCCCGCTCGAAGACCAGCCGCCGCGCGTACGGGTTGACCTGGCTCCAGGCCCGCTGGGCCCGCTCGGCGGCGCGGTAGGCGTCGTCGACCTCGGCGGCCGTGGCGACGGTGATGGCGGCGAGCTTGTCCCCGCTGTACGGGTCGATGTCGACGATGTCCCAGGAGCCGGAGCCCGTCCGCCATTCACCGTCGATGTACTGACGCGACAGTTCCGAAAACCAGGACATCTGATCCCTCTCACCCACGAAGCCGGAGTCAGCAGATTATCTGACTCTTCATCATCGTGGGCACACGTCACAGTTCCTGACGGACCGCCGCCAGCAGCTTCAACGTCTCCTCGGGGCCCAGGCTGTCGGCCACCAGCCGGTCCATCGCCCGCCCGTACTCGGCGACCTGGTCCGGCTTGTCCAGGTACAGCGCGCTGGTGAACTGCTCCAGGTACACCACGTCCGCCAGATCCGGCTCCGGGAAGCCCAGCAGCGAGAAGGCGCCCGCCTCCGCCCGGACCCCGCCCACCCCGAGCGGCATCACCCGCAGGTCGACCCTCGGCAGGCCGGCGAACTCGGCCAGCCGGTCGATCTGGTCCCGCATCACCTCCGGGCCGCCCCAGGAGCGGCGCAGCGCCGCCTCGTCGATGACGGCCAGCAGGCTCGGCCCGCGCTCGGCCGTCAGCAGCCGCCGGCGCCGCGTCCGCACCTCCACCCGGCGCTCGATCTCCGCCGGCTCCGCCGCCGGGTTGCCGCGCGCGAAGACGGCCCGCGCGTACCCGGCGGTCTGCAACAGCCCGGGGATGAACTGCACCTCGTAGCTGCGGATCCCGGACGCGGCCTCCTCCAGCCCCAGATAGGTCTGGAACCACACCGGCAGCACATCGCCGTACCCGTGCCACCAGGACGGCGCGTTGGCCTCCCCCACCAGTCCGAGCACCGCCGTCCGCTCCCCGTCCGCGCGGATCCCGTACAGCGTGAGCAGGTCGGCGACGTCCCGCTCCTTGAAGCTCACCCGCCCGAGCTCCATCCGGCTGATCTTCGACTCGGACGCCCGGATCGAGTACCCGGCCTGCTCGCGCGAGACACCGCTGGCCTCCCGCAGCCGGCGCAGCTGGGACCCCAGCATCAAGCGCCGCACCGTCGTCCCGCCACCGGTCTGCGTTGTGCCCATCCTGCGAACCTCCGCCTCTCACGCGCCCGCCCAGGCCTACCGCCGCAGTCTGCCACCTAGCACCGACATTCGGCGCCCAAACCAACGGACGATACACAACTGTGGTACGCAGAAAGGCCCGTGAGACCAACCGACACCAATGCGACGCCCCCACCCCGGCCCGGATCACGCACATTCCGCACCCCGGAGACGACCGGGGGTCCCGGCGACAGTTCGGAGGCAACAGCAACGGCGTCGACACCGCAACAAGCCCCGGAGACGACCGGACGCGCCCGGCCCCCGCCCCAACCGACCCGTCTTGACCCCGCCCCCCAACAGCCGCGCCCCGAGCCGAAGGGGCGCGCCGGTGCCGAAAGGGAGAGAGCGAGGGAGCGACCGACGAAGGAGGGAGAGAGGGAGCGACCGACCGTCGGCACCGGACGAGAAGCGCCCCGGAGGCGAGCGGGCGCACAAAAAAGAACAGCACCTGCCCCCAACTTGGTCGGGGAGGGGGCAGGTGCTGTCATGACCGCATTGGCCCGGCGGCTCTGGCGGGTCGGCGGTTGGTGCAGCCCGGCGATGCGGCACCGGGCGGTACGGGTCGATCCGGTCAGACCACCAGGGGACGGTCGGTCGGGCGGATCGGGGCGGGCAGCGCGGTCTTGCCGCCCAGGTACTTGTCCACCGCGGCGGCGGCGGAGCGCCCCTCGGCGATGGCCCAGACGATCAGCGACTGGCCGCGGCCGGCGTCGCCGCAGACGTACACGCCGTCCACGTTGGTGGCGAAGGCGCTGTCGCGGTTGATGTTGCCGCGGGCGTCGAGGTCGACGCCCAGCTGCTCCACCAGGCCGTTGGCGGTGTCGGTGCCGGTGAAGCCCATGGCGAGGGTGACGAGCTGGGCCGGGATGGACCGCTCGGTGCCCTCGACCGGCTGGAACCGGCCGTCCTTGAACTCGACCTCGACGAGGTGGAGCTCCTGGACGTTGCCGTCCTCGTCGCCGGTGAAGTGGGTGGTGTTCACGCTGTACACGCGCTCACCGCCCTCCTCGTGCGCGGAGGTGACCTTGTAGAGCATCGGCATGGTCGGCCACGGCTGGCCGGTGGGCCGGTCGTCGCCGGGGCGCGGCATGATCTCCAGCTGGGTGACCGAGGCCGCCCCCTGGCGCAGCGCGGTGCCGAGGCAGTCGGCGCCGGTGTCGCCGCCGCCGATGACGACGACGTGCTTGCCCTTGGCGCTGATGGGCGTCTCGACGAAGTCGCCCTCCTGCACCTTGTTGGCCAGCGGCAGGTACTCCATCGCCTGGTGGATGCCCTTGAGCTCCCGGCCGGGGACGGGCAGGTCGCGGGCGGTGGTGGCGCCGGCGGCGACGACGACGGCGTCGAAGCGCTCGCGCAGCTGCTGGCCGGTGATGTCCTCACCGACGCTGACGCCGGTGCGGAAGCGGGTGCCCTCCGCGCGCATCTGCTCGACGCGGCGGTTGATGTGGCGCTTCTCCATCTTGAACTCGGGGATGCCGTAGCGCAGCAGGCCGCCGATGCGGTCGGCGCGCTCGTACACCACCACCGTGTGCCCGGCCCGGGTGAGCTGCTGGGCGACGGCGAGGCCGGCCGGGCCGGAGCCGACGACGGCCACGGTCTTGCCGGACAGGCGCTCCGGGACCTGCGGCGTGACGCCGCCGTTGTCCCAGGCCTTGTCGATGATGGTGACCTCGACGTTCTTGATGGTCACCGCGTCCTGGTTGATCCCGAGCACGCACGCCGACTCGCAGGGAGCCGGGCAGAGGCGGCCGGTGAACTCCGGGAAGTTGTTGGTCGCGTGCAGGCGCTCGATCGCGCCGGACCAGTCGTCCCGGTAGGCCAGGTCGTTCCACTCGGGGATGAGGTTCCCGAGCGGGCAGCCGTTGTGGCAGAACGGGATGCCGCAGTCCATGCAGCGGCCGGCCTGCTTGGTGATGATCGGAAGGAGGCTGCGCTCGACGTAGACCTCGTTCCAGTCCCGGATCCGGACGTCGACCGGCCGGCGCTCGGCGAGCTGCTTGGGCGTGGTCAGGAAGCCCTTGGGGTCAGCCATTTGCCGCCTCCATCATCTTGCGAGTGGTCTCGGACTCGGAGAGCCCGTCGCGCTCAGCGGCATCCTTGGCGGCGAGCACAGCCTTGTAGTCGGTCGGCATGATCTTGGAGAAGCGGGAGACCCCGCTCGCCCAGTCGGCCAGGAGCTCGGCGGCCACGGTGGAGCCGGTCTCCTCGTAGTGCTGCTGCACGGTCTCGCGCAGCCATTCGCGGTCGGCGGCGGTCGGGGCCTCGATGCCCACCATGCCGTCGTTCACGTTGGCCGGGCGCAGGTCCAGGACGTAGGCGATACCGCCGGACATGCCCGCTGCCAGGTTGCGGCCGGTCTCGCCGAGGACGACGACCCGTCCGCCGGTCATGTACTCCAGGCCGTGGTCGCCCACGCCCTCGACGACCAGGGTGGCACCGGAGTTGCGAACGGCGAAGCGCTCGCCGGCCTTGCCGCGCAGGTGGATCCGGCCGCTGGTGGCACCGTACCCGATGGTGTTGCCGGCGATCACGTGGTTCTGGGCGTCGGCGCCGATGGCGGCCGCGTCCCGGGCCGGGCGGACGATCAGCACGCCGCCGGAGAGGCCCTTGCCGACGTAGTCGTTGGCGTCGCCCTCCAGGCGCAGCGTGACGCCGCGCGGCACGAAGGCGCCGAAGGACTGGCCGGCGCTACCGGTGAAGGTGACGTCGATGGTGCCCTCGGGCAGGCCCTCGCCGCGGTACCGCTTGGTCACCTCGTGGCCGAGCATGGTGCCGACGGTGCGGTTGACGTTGCGGATCGGCAGCTGGATGCGGACGGCGTCGCCGCGCTCCAGGGCGTCCTCGGCCAGCGTGATCAGCTGGTTGTCCAGGGCCTTGTCGAGCGAGTGGTCCTGGGTGGTGGTGTTGTGCAGGGCCGCGCCCTCGGGCAGCTCGGGCACGTGGAAGAGCGGCGCCAGGTCGAGGCCGGCGGCCTTCCAGTGCGTGATCGCCTCGGCCGCGTCGATGTGCTCGGCGTGGCCGACGGCCTCCTCGATGGTGCGGAAGCCCAGCTCGGCGAGGATCTCGCGGACCTCCTCCGCGATGAACTCGAAGAAGTTCACCACGAACTCGGGCTTGCCGGTGAAGCGCTCGCGCAGCACCGGGTTCTGGGTGGCGACGCCGACCGGGCAGGTGTCCAGGTGGCAGACGCGCATCATGATGCAGCCGGAGACGACGAGCGGCGCGGTCGCGAAACCGAACTCCTCGGCGCCGAGCAGCGCGGCGATGACGACGTCGCGGCCGGTCTTCAGCTGGCCGTCGGTCTGCACCACGATGCGGTCGCGCAGGCCGTTGAGCAGCAGGGTCTGCTGGGTCTCGGCGAGGCCGAGCTCCCAGGGGCCGCCCGCGTGCTTGAGCGAGGTGAGCGGGGAGGCGCCGGTGCCGCCGTCGTGGCCGGAGACCAGCACGACGTCCGCGTGCGCCTTGGAGACGCCGGCCGCGACCGTGCCCACGCCGACCTCGGAGACCAGCTTCACGTGGATGCGGGCCGACGGGTTGGCGTTCTTGAGGTCGTGGATCAGCTGAGCCAGGTCCTCGATGGAGTAGATGTCGTGGTGCGGCGGCGGGGAGATCAGGCCGACGCCCGGGGTGGAGTGCCGGGTCTTGGCGACCCACGGGTAGACCTTGTGGCCGGGCAGCTGGCCGCCCTCGCCGGGCTTGGCGCCCTGCGCCATCTTGATCTGGATGTCGTCCGCGTTGACCAGGTACTCGCTGGTGACACCGAAGCGGCCGGAGGCGACCTGCTTGATGGACGAGCGGCGCGCCGGGTCGTACAGGCGCTCCGGGTCCTCGCCGCCCTCACCGGTGTTGGACTTGCCGCCCAGCTGGTTCATCGCGATGGCGAGCGTCTCGTGCGCCTCCATCGAGATGGAGCCGTAGGACATGGCGCCGGTGGAGAAGCGCTTGACGATCTCGGAGACCGGCTCGACCTCGTCGATCGAGATCGGGGCGCGGCCCTTGCCGTCGAGCTTGAACAGGCCGCGCAGCGTCATCAGCCGCTCGGACTGCTCGTTCACCCGCTCGGTGTACTGCTTGAAGATGTCGTAGCGGCGCGAGCGGGTGGAGTGCTGCAGGCGGAACACCGTGTCCGGGTCGAACAGGTGCGGCTCGCCCTCGCGGCGCCACTGGTACTCGCCGCCGATGTCCAGCGCGCGGTGCGCGGCGGCGATGCCGGAGGCGGGGTAGGCCTTGGCGTGGCGCGCGGCCACCTCCTTGGCGACCTGCTCCAGGCCGATGCCGCCGAGCTTGGTGGTGGTGCCCGCGAAGTAGGTGTCCACGGTCTGCTGGTCGAGGCCGATGACCTCGAAGACCTGGGCGCCGCGGTAGGAGGCGACGGTGGAGATGCCCATCTTCGACATGACCTTCAGGACGCCCTTGCCGAGCGCCTTGATCAGGTTCTTGATGGCCTTCTCGGGCTCGATGCCCTCGATGAACACGCCCTGGGCGACGAGGTCCTCGACGGACTCCATGGCCAGGTACGGGTTGACCGCGCCGGCGCCGTAGCCGACCAGCAGGGCCACGTGGTGGACCTCGCGGACGTCACCGGCCTCCACGATCAGCGACACCTGGGTGCGCTGCTTGGTGCGGATCAGGTGGTGGTGCACGGCGGAGGTGAGCAGCAGCGACGGGATCGGCGCGTGCTCGGCGTCCGAGTGGCGGTCCGAGAGCACGATGATGCGGGCGCCGTCGGCGATCGCCGCGTCGGCCTCGGCCGCGACGGCCTGCAGGCGGGCGGCGAGCGCCTCGCCACCGCCGGAGACCTTGTACAGGCCGGACAGCGTGACGGCCTTCAGGCCGGCCTGGTCGCCGTCGGCGTTGATGTGGACCAGCTTGGCCAGCTCGTCGTTGTCGATCACCGGGAAGGTGATGCCGACCGAGCGGCAGGCGGCGGCCTCGGCGGCCAGCAGGTTGCCCTCGGGGCCGAGGTTGCTCAGCAGCGAGGTGACGAGCTCCTCGCGGATGGCGTCCAGCGGCGGGTTGGTGACCTGCGCGAAGAGCTGGATGAAGTAGTCGAACAGCAGGCGCGGCTTCTCGGAGAGCGCCGCGATCGGGCTGTCGGTGCCCATCGAGCCGAGCGCCTCGCCGCCGGTGCGGGCCATCGGCGCGAGGATGACGCGGAGCTCTTCCTCGGTGTAGCCGAAGGTCCGCTGGCGGCGGGTGACCGAGGCGTGGGTGTGCGCGATGTGCTCGCGCTCGGGGAGCTTGGCGAGCTGGATCTGGCCGGCCGCGATCCACTCCTCGTACGGGTGCTCCGCGGCGAGGGCGGACTTGATCTCCTCGTCCTCGACGATGCGGTGCTCCGCGGTGTCGATGAGGAACATCTTGCCGGGCTGCAGGCGGCCCTTCTTGACCACCGTCTCCTGCTCCAGGTCGAGCACGCCGACCTCGGAGGAGAGGACGACCAGGCCGTCCTCGGTGATCCAGTAGCGGGCGGGGCGCAGGCCGTTGCGGTCGAGGACCGCGCCGATCTGGGTGCCGTCGGTGAAGGTGACGCAGGCCGGGCCGTCCCAGGGCTCCATCAGGTTGGAGTGGTACTGGTAGAAGGCGCGGCGGGCCGGCTCCATGGTGGCGTGGTTCTCCCACGCCTCCGGGATCATCATCAGCACCGAGTGCGGCAGCGAGCGGCCGCCGAGGTGGAGCAGCTCCAGGACCTCGTCGAAGGACGCGGAGTCGGAGTGGTCCGGGGTACAGATCGGGAAGATCCGCTCCAGGCCCTGGCCGTTCTTGTTGGCCGGGATCAGGTCGGTGGCGAGCTGGGACTCGCGCGCGGTCATCCAGTTCCGGTTGCCCTTGACCGTGTTGATCTCACCGTTGTGCGCGACGAAGCGGTACGGGTGGGCCAGCGGCCAGCTGGGGAACGTGTTGGTGGAGAAGCGCGAGTGGATCAGGCCGATCGCGGAGGCGAAGAGCCGGTCCGACAGGTCGGGGAAGAAGGGCTCCAGCTGACCGGTGGTCAGCATGCCCTTGTAGACGATGGTGCGGGCGGAGAGCGACGGGAAGTACACGCCGGCCTCGCGCTCGGCGCGCTTGCGCACGACGAAGGCGACCCGGTCCAGCTCGATGCTGGTAAGGTCACCCTTACCAGCGCCGGCGGCGAGGAAGACCTGCCGGAAGCGCGGCATGACCGAGCGGGCGGTGGCGCCGAGCAGGTCGGGGGTGACCGGCACGTCGCGCCAGCCGAGGACGTCCAGGTCCTCGTCGGCGGCGATGGCCTCGATCTGCGCGACCGCGGCGGCGTCGGCGGCGTCCTCGTCGGGGAGGAAGGCGATGCCGACCGCGTAGGAGCCGGCGGCGGGGAGCTCGAAGGCGACCTTGGAGCGCAGGAACGCGTCGGGGACCTGGGTCAGGATGCCCGCGCCGTCACCGGAGTCCGGCTCGGCGCCCGTGGCACCGCGGTGCTCCAGGTTGCGCAGGACGGTGAGCGCCTGCTCGACGATCTTGTGGTCGGCGATGCCGGTCAGCGTGGCGACGAAGCCGACACCACAGGCGTCGTGCTCGTTCCGCGGGTCGTACAGGCCCTGAGCAGCAGGTCGCGCATCCGGAACGAGCGCGTACGGCGAGCGCGATGCGCCGGCCTTGGGCTCGTTGTCGGAGTGCATGGATGCAGACAGCATCGGCTCTCCCGTCGTCGTCTTGGTTTTGGGGGCCCGCGTCCGGCCGGGGGCCTGGAGCGGACTCTGTGCAACAGGGACGACGTTGGCCCTCTGCGATTTCGTGCAGGTTACATGATGCCCGACATCCCGGGAAGTGGACATTGGCGTCCACATGGCGGACGCAAACCCCAGGTCAGGGCCTATTACCCACCGGTAGCACCGGCCGGGGGAGGCGAACACTCGTCCGCACGCTCCCACCAGTGTGCCCGCATGCCGCAAGCCTGAAACAGCGGCGAAACGCCCCTGAACCAAGATCGCTCCGGGGTGGCCTGCGATTCTCACCCCGGGGTCGGCCCGGGGTATGGATTCCTCGGGCCGACGGGCTCGAAGCCGATGCTAGGACAACCGAGCACCTCGGTCCCATGTGCGGAACGTCACGCAGCACCCGGCATAACCATGCATCGGACTGTGCCATCGCACGACGGCGCGGGCGGGGTGCGGGCCGGCCTGCCCCGTCACCCCGCCCGCGCCGTCCGGCCAGGCCCTTCTCCCCGGTCTTCCGTTCTCCCGGGTCGCCCCGGGCGGCGCCGCCGGGGGTCAGCCGACCGCGCCGCCGATCAGCCGGCCGAGCAGGAAGGTCACCCCGGCCGCGGCCCCGCCCAGCACCAGCTGGCGCGCCCCGCTGAACCACCAGCTGCGGGCGGTGACCCGGGCCACCACCGCGCCGCAGGCGAACAGCCCGGCCAGCGAGAGCAGCAGGGCCGGCAGCAGCGAGGTCGCGCCGAGCAGGTACGGCAGCAGCGGGAGCAGCGCGCCCAGGGCGAAGCAGACGAACGAGGAGGCCGCCGCCACCACCGGCGAGGGGAGGTCGTTCGGGTCGATGCCGAGCTCCTCCCGGGCGTGGATCTCCAGCGTCCGGTCCGGGTCCGCCGAGAGCTGGCGGGCCACCTCCAGCGCGAGGTCGGGGTCGACCCCGCGCGAGGCGTACAGCTCGGCCAGCTCGGCCAGCTCGCCGTGCGGGTTGCGGCTCAGCTCCAGCCGCTCGGCCTCGATCTCGGCCTGCACCAGCTCGCGCTGCGAGGCCACCGAGGTGTACTCCCCCGCCGCCATCGAGCAGGCACCGGCGGCCAAGCCCGCCAGGCCGGTGAGGACGACCGTGCTGCTGGAGACCGCGCCGCCGACCACGCCGGTCATCAGCGCGAAGTTGGAGACCAGTCCGTCCATCGCGCCGAACACCGCCGGCCGCAGCCAGCCGCCGTTCACGTCGCGGTGGTGGCCCTCGGCGGGGATCCGCGGCTTGGGGTGCTGGTCGTCGGTCAGGCGCTCGATGATGGTCGTGGTCATGTGGTCGGTCCTCCGTCGGTGCACTCCCCCAGCCCGGACGCGGGCACGGCGAAGAGCCGTGAGAATGGCTGCCCGCGGGGCTCTCACAGCACTGAACGTAGTCCGATGATCAGGTGTTTTCCAGCAAAGTAAGGCTGTCCGAACAGCACTCCGGCCGCCCGCCACCTGGTCGGTGGGAGCGGCCGGAGCGGCAGGGACGTGCAGGTCAGGGCGTCTTCTTCGGCTCCGCCCGGTGCGCTTCGGCGGCGGCGTCGGCGGCCCGGGGGCCCTCCTCGGCCCGGCCGGACCCGTCCGCCTCGTCGATCACGTCGGCCGCGTCCGCCCCGGGCGCCCGGTCCGTCCCGTCCGCCTCGCCGGCCGGACCCTCGGCGGCGGCAGCGGCGGCAGCCGCGGCCCGCTCGTCCCGGGAGACCGGGTCGATCGAGTCCGGGTCCTCCCGGCCGGGCCGCTTCTTCCCCACGATCACCAGGTAGGCGACGGCGCCGAGGAAGACGACGATCGCCGTCCAGTCGTTCAGGCGCAGGCCGAAGAAGCGGTGCGCCTCGTCGATCCGCAGCGCCTCGATCCAGAACCGGCCCACCGTGTACGCGGCCACGTACAGCGCGAACGCCCGGCCGTGGCCGAGGGTGAAGCGGCGGTCCGCCCAGATCACCAGCAGCGCGACGCCGACGCACCAGAGCGACTCGTACAGGAAGGTCGGGTGGTAGATCCCCTGGACGACCTCGCCGTCCGGCAGGGTCTTGTCGATCTCCAGGCCCCAGGGGAGGGTGGTCGCCTTGCCGTAGAGCTCCTGGTTGAACCAGTTGCCCCAGCGGCCGCAGGCCTGGGCGAGCGCGATGCCCGGCGCCAGGGCGTCCGCCCACGGGGGCAGCGGCACGCCGCGCCGGCGGGCGCCGATCCAGGCGCCGACCGCGCCGAGCGCGATCGCGCCCCAGATGCCCAGGCCGCCCTCCCAGATCTTGAAGGCGTTCCAGGGGTTCCGGCCGTCCCCGAAGTACAGCTGGTGGTCGGTGATCACGTGGTAGAGGCGGCCGCCGACCAGGCCGAACGGGACGGCCCAGACGGCGATGTCACCCACCGTGTGCTTGGCGCCGCCGCGGGCGACCCAGCGCTTGCTGCCGAGCCAGACGGCCACGACGACACCGATGATGATGCAGAAGGCGTACGCGCGCAGCGGGACCGGTCCCAGGTACAGGACGCCCCGCGACGGGCTCGGAATGTAAGCGATATTCATGGCAGGGTCGACGCTACCGTGTCGACGGGCCCGATCGGCCACCGGCGAGGGTCACAGATCGCACTCGGTCCGCGCGGCCGCCCCCGACGAAGGCGCAGGCCCGGACGCGGGGCCGGGCGGGGAGCAGGGCTCGGGCCGGACGGGGAGCGGGCCCGGACGCGGAGCAGGGCGCCGCTCCGGCCCGGGCCCGCCCGGGCGGCCGCCGCTCAGCCCCCGGCGCCGGGGGACGGGTTGTTGCTCTCCGAGGCGGTGCTGGTCGGGGCCGCACTCTGGCCGTTGGTGCCGGGGGTGCCGAGCGTCTTGCCCTGGTTGGCCGCGTCCACCCACTTCACCAGGTTGGCCGGGGTGATCTCCTCGGTGCCCATCTTCGGGTAGACCGGCTCGCCGTTCAGCAGCACGGTCGGCGTGGACTTGAAGTTGGACTTGTCGAAGTCCTGCTGGACGGCCGACACCCAGCCGCCGAAGGTGTTGTCGTTCACGCAGGCCTGGAAGGCCGGGGTGTCCAGGCCCGGGATCGGCTTGGCGAGCGCGATCAGGGTGGCCTTGTTGCCGAAGGCGTCGTTGGTCTCGTCCGGCTGGTTGCGGTACAGCACGTCGTGGTAGTCGCGGAAGTGACCGGCGTCCTGGGCGCAGCCCAGGGCGTTGGCCCCGTACCGGGATCCCTTGCCGGGCACCGCCCGGTCGATGAACGAGACGATGTGGTAGTTGACGAAGAGCTTGCCCTGGTCCTCCAGCTGGTCGATGGTCGGGCCGAACTCACGCTCGAAGGCGCCGCAGGCCGGGCAGCGCGGGTCCTCGTAGACGGTGAGGGTGGAGGGGGCGTCGGCCGAGCCGACCGGGATCACCAGGTTCTTGTCGCCGATGGTGCCGGCCGGGGCGGCCACCGGGGTCTCCGGCTTGGAGCGGTTGTTCTGCACCACCACGCCGACCACGGCCGCGACCGCGATCACCGCCAGCACCGATCCGCCGACGATCAGCTTCTTGTTGCGCCTGGCCTTGGCCTCCTGCGCGGCCCGCTCCTCCTGCATCCGCTCGCGGGCGGTGCGCTTGCCATCTCGGTTCTTCTCGCTCATGTGACTGGACATCCAGGGTCGGGGCCGGGCCGGGGCCGGCGGGTGGAGGTGGGCGCCGGCCCGGCCCGGGCTGACCGGGCCGGGCCGGGTGTGGCTCAGGCCGCCAGCCAGGCGTCGGCGGAGAGCTTGGTCCGGGGCCGGTAGACCAGCCAGGCGGCCAGCAGCAGGAACCCGGTGTCGCGCAGGATCTCCTGCAGGTACTCGGTCTGCGAGGCGTCGACGGTGCCGCCGCCGCCGAAGCAGCCGCAGTCGATCGAGATGCCGCGCACCCAGGCCGAGGTGATGCCGGCGATGAAGGTGAGCAGCAGCAGCGCGGAGACCACGGCGACGATCCGCACGCCGAGCCCGATCACCAGCAGGACGGCGAGCGCCACCTCCAGGAAGGGCAGCGCGTAGCCGACCGGTTTGACCAGCGACTCGGGGAGGATCTCGTACGCCCGGACGGCCTGCGCGGCCTCCGCCGGGTCGGAGATCTTGGCCAGGCCGGCCCAGCCCCAGACCACGGCCAGGGCGAGCCGGACGACCGTGCCGATCCACTCCCCCGCCGGGCCGTCGGCCACCCTTCGCAGTGCGCCGCCGACCGGCCGGGTGGCGGTGTGCGGGTGCGACGGGGCGCCCTGCTGACCGGCCATCGGAACCCCCTCGGGAATCGCCTGCCGGCCCTCGGCGGGCTCGGCCTCACGCGGATCTGCCGTGGTGTCACCCACGCTTTCCTGGTGAACCGTAGGGGATCGGTGGTGGTTCCTCCCATATGCGGCCGTTAAGCCGAAAGAGTGAGTTTTTGGGCTGTTCCGTCCGCCCGTGCTACCGTCCCGCGCCTCCGCAGCCGACCGGGCGGGCGGGCCCGCCGAGGACCGGGCGGCCCTGCGCGCCCGACCGGTCGGCCCGGGCCGCGGCGCTCAGCCTGGCCGCCTCCGCGCACTCCCAGGCCTGCCGCTCGGCGCGCTCCACACCCCGCCTGGCCAGCGCGTGTCCGACCGTGGTGTCCGCCCCGGCCGCGAGACCGAGCGCCAGCGCGGCGGCGGCCGCCCGGAGCAGGACGGCTCGTTGGAGACCCGGCACCGGCAGACCCCTTCGTTCACCCGGACGGCTGAGCTGTGCACGAACGACGGACGGCGGACGGCACCGCCGATTCGTCCCTCCACTCAACGCGGGTCAACCGCGGCTGATGCGCGGCGCCCGCACTCTTCACTCGTTCGGGTGCATGACGCCGGCGCCACCACCGGACGGGGTGACCGGGGCTCAGTTGCCGCCCCGCAGCACCGCCGCCAGCCTGCGGTCCAGGTCGTCGGCGGTGGGGAGCGGCCCGCCGGCGGGCTCCAGCATCCGGCCGACCTGGGCCTGCACCTCGTGCGTGAACGCCTCGTAGTAGGGCGTGGCCGGCCGCGGCCGGGCGCTGCCGAGGGCCCGTCGGAGCGTCTGCGCGTACCGGGGCAGTCCGTCCGCGCCCCGGACGGCGCCCGCCCGTCCCTCCGGCTCCCCGGCCGACGGCCCCGCGGACGGTCCGGCCGACGGTCCGGCGGACGGTCCGGCGGTGAGCGGGCAGCGCGGCGCGCCGGGCCCGCCGGCGTACGCCGAGTCGCGGGTCGCGGCCAGGCCGCCCTCCAGCAGGCAGCGCTCGCTCTCCCGGCCGGTCAGGAACCCGATCAGGGCGGCGGCGGCCTCCGGGTGGGCGGACTCCGTGGTGACGGCGAGGTTCTGCCCGCCGAGGACGGACACCCCGGGGGCGCCGCCCGGGTCCCTGGCCGGCAGGGTGGTCACCTCGAAGTCCCGGCCGGGCACCAGGGTCTGGGCCAGCACGCCGTACGCGTAGGGCCAGTTGCGCATGAAGACCACCTCACCGGCGGCGAACGCCCGCAGGCTCTCGGTCTCGTCGGCCGAACGGGCCGAGGCGGGCATCATCCGGCGGTCGTGGTAGCGCGCGGCCAGCGCGTCCAGTCCGCTCTGCGCGCGGACCTGAAGGCTGCCCTCGACCGGCGTGCCGTCCGCGCCGGCCAGTTCGCCGCCGGCGCCCCAGATGGCCTCCAGGGCGTTCACGGTCAGGCCCTCGTAGTCGCCCAACTGCGTGATGTATCCCGCCTGGTAGGCCGTGTGGACGCCACGGTCGAGGGCGGCGTCCACCTGCTCGACGTCCCGCTTCAGCCCGGGCCAGTCGGCCGGCCCCCGGCCGTCCGGCCCCGAGTCCGGGGTCCGCGCCGCGCGCAGCAGGTCCAGCCGGTAGTACAGCAGGCCCGCGTCGGTGTTGAACGGCCGTCCCCAGACCCGGTGGTCGAACTCCACCGTTCGCCGGGCGCTGTCCAGGAAGTCGCCGTCGTCCGTCCAGGGCAGCTCACGGATCAGCCCTGCCTCGGCGAACTCCGCGGTCCAGGTGACGTCCAGGTTGAGCACGTCGTACCGGGCGCCGCCGGACTGCTCGGCGGCCACCATCTGGCTGCGCTGGAGGTCCGCGTCGGCGGACAGCTCCACCACCCGGACGGGATGCCCGGGGCAGCGCCGGTTCCACTCCTCGACCAGGCGCCCGCGCACGCCGCTGCCGGACAGGTCGCTCCCGGTGGCCAGCCGGATCACCGAGGGCGGCCCGTCCGGGCAGCCGGTGGCGTCCGTGCCGTACAGCGGCGCGGGGGTGTCGCCGCCGGTGCAGCCGGCCAGCGCGGCGAGCAGAAGCGCCGCCGCGAGGGCGCCCGGCCGGCGGCCGGTCCGCCCCGGGGCCCGGCCGGCGCCCCGGTGCCCGGCCCACTGCCGCACACGGTTCCTCATCCCGTCCCTCCGGAGCCCACCGCGGCCACCAGCCCGGCGAGTTGGGAGCCCAGACCGTCCGCGCCGGGCAGGCAGCGGCCGCCGCTGAAGGCCGCCAGGTCGTCGAGCGTCGAGTGGCACCCGGCGGCCGGCAGGGCCGCCACGACCACCGGGATCTGCGGCCGGCCGAGCGCCGCCGACCGCAGCAGGGCGCGCGCCGCCTCCTGCCCCTGCGGGTCGTCCGTGCGGCGGATGTCGCCGTCGGTGATGACGACCAGCAGCTGGGGCTGCCGGCCGGCGCCCTCGCGCAGCGCGTCGAGGCCCTGGGTGACCGCCTCGTACAGCTGGGCGGAGAGTGGCAGGGCCACCGCCCGGGACAGCGCCCGCCCGCCCGCGACCGGGTCGGTCGAGCCGAGCGGTACCGGCTCGTCGTGGCCGGAGCCCGTGGTGCCCGCCGCGGGGAAGGTCCACAGGCCGTAGGAGTCCTGCGGGCCGAGCACCCGCAGGGCCCGGTCGAGGGCCGCGACGGAGGCCGCCAGCTTGCCGTTGTCGGCGGTGGAGCCCGACACGTCGAGCAGGAAGAGCACCCGGCCGGGCAGCCTGGCCTGGGCGTACCCGGCCAGGGCCGTGGTGATCTGCGCGGTGTCGGGCCCGGCGGGGCCGGGGCCGGTGGCGCCGTCCACCGGGGCGGGGAGCTCGAAGCCCTGGTCGGTCCAGGCCCGGCCGCCGCCGTCCGGGGCGAGCAGCCAGTCACGGAACAGGCCGGCGGCGGCCAGCCGTTCGGCGCCGTCCCGGGCGCCCGGCCAGGAGACCGTCACCATCGGGTGGTCGAGCACGGGCACGCCGGCCGGGTAGTAGCGGGCCAGTCCGGGCCCCGGCGCGGCCGAGGGCCGGTCGGCGCAGCCGGTGACGTCCGGCGCCCCCGCGTCCAGCCGGCTGAGCGCCTGTTCGGTGACCAGGACGGCCAGTTGGTCCTGCTTGCCGGCCTGGGAGGCGAGTTCGCAGAGCAGTTGGCGGGCGTCGCCGCTGGAGCGGCCGGGGACGGCGAAGCCCTTCTCCAGTCTTCGGGCCTCGGCGTCCGGCAGGGTGACCTGCCGGCCCAGGGTCCCCTGGTAGCCGAGGTAGAGGCCGACGGTCTGCAGCAGGCCGGTCGCGGAGGTCGCCGGGTTGGGCCGCAGCAGCTGGACGGGGGCCGGCAGCCGCTGCAGGGCGGCCAGGATCGTCTCCCAGCTGGATCCGCGCGGCTGGACGCCGGCGGCGCTCAGGTCCGCCGCCACCTGCGGGGGCAGGCCGAGGACGAGCGGGGTGAGCGCCAGCGGGCCCCGCGAGGTCAGGACGAGGCCGTCGAGCGCGGGCGGCCGGGTCTGCACCTCGGCGAGTTCGGCGCTGGAGTCCGGGATCCAGAGGTCGGGCTGCGGGCCGACGTCGCGCAGCGGCACCAGGCAGCCCCGCCCGGCCGCCGCCGGTCCGGGCTGGGCCTCCCCCTGCGCCGCCTCCCCGGCGGCGGGGCTCGCGGCGGGCGCGGGGTCGTCGCAGCCGGCCGCCGCCGGGCCCGGTCCGGGCCGCGCGCCGTCCGCCCAGTCGGCGGCCGCCGCGAAGGCGCTGCGGGTGAGGTCGGCCGGCGCCGCGTAGACGGACAGGGTGATCCGGCGGCACTGCGCCGGGGTGCGGTCCCCCGGCGCCAGCCTGCGGTGGTTGAGCGGTGAGCCCTCGAAGCCGTCCGCGGCGGCCGCCACCGCCGCCCTGCTCTCGGTCGAGGCCAGCACCCGCAGTTGGAGCGGCAGCGGGCAGGGGTAGGGGTCGTCGCCCCCGTGCGACCACCAGGCGAGTCCGCCCGCCAGCAGGGTGAGCACGACCCCCAGCCGGGTGGCGGTGCGCAGGCCCGGCAGCAGCGGCCGGCACCTGGCCGCGGCCGACGCCAGCCGGTCCGCCGTGGCGCGCGAGGCGGCGCGGACCGGGGCGGGCAGCCGGACCCGGGCGCGGCGCGGCGGGGGTTCGCCGCCCGGGCGGCTGAGGATGACGGCGCTGCCGGTGTGCGAGTACTGCGGGCTCCAGGAGTGCGCCCGCCGGTCGTCCTCGGAGAGCGCCTCGACCTCGGCCCGGGTGGGTTCGCGGTCGGTGTCGCCGACCGGCAGCAGCCGGAACTTGAACCGGCCGGCGATCCGCTCGTGCAGCAGCGCGACGTCGACGCCGGAGGTGTGCTGCCCGTTCGGCGGCAGCCCCAGCTGCTCCACCAGCACCTCGGTGTACGGGGAGAGGGCCTTGCCGTGGTCCTGCGGGGTCTCCCGGTTGGCCTGGACGGAGGCGAGGACGGCGCAGTTCTCCCGGCGCTCCGTGTCGTGCAGCGCCCGCCCGGAGTAGCAGCAGTCCAGCACCACCACGACCTGGGCGGCGCCGGTCCGCCGGAGCGCGGCGGCGAGCACGTCGTAGGAGAGGCCGAAGCTGTCCGGGCGGTCCGGGCGGCAGGCGGAGTCGGCCATCCCCAGGCGCAGGGACTGGTCGACGGGGTCCAGGTGGCCGTGGCCGGAGAAGTACAGCAGCAGCAGGTCGAGCCGGGGCCGCCGGCGGGCCGAGCGCACCGCCGCCAGCACCGACCCGGCGGTCGGCGCGGGCAGCGTCCGGACCTGCGAGGCCTCGGCGATGCCGGAGCGGGGGTCGGTCAGGGCGCGGCGCACGGCGGCCAGGTCGCCCGAGATCTGGGGCAGGCCGCCGGGGCCGTCCGTGGTGCCGATCAGCAGGGCCCGGACCCGCCCGGGGCGGGGCAGCCATCCGGCCACGCGCGCTACGCCCGGTCGGTGGCGCCGCCGTCGGTGGGCCCGGTGCCGTCCTCGGCGGGCGGCGCGGCGTCCCCGGCGTCCTCGGCGGGCGCGGGGGCGTCCGCGGGACGCACCACCTCGACCTCGACCTCCTGGTCGGCGCCGTGGGTCCGGCGCCAGTGGCGCCGCCAGGCGGTCACGGCGGCGCGCACGGTGGCGTAGAGCGCCTCGACCGCGACGCCCTCGGCCACCCGGAAGCAGAGTTCGGTGAAGAGTTCGCCGCTCTTGGTGCGGCGCCGCTGCTCGGGGTCGCCGAGCCGGCGCTCGGCGGAGCCCTGCCCGGTCGACTCGCGCTCCAGCCAAAGGTCGAGGCTGGCGACCGCCGCCCGGAGGTCCCCCTCCGGCTGCGTGCCGTGCGCGACTCTGACCACGATCTCCGCTGCCTGTGCGGCCGCCATTGCCATCCTCCCCCGCCGGGGCGCGTCCACCGCGCCCCTGGGACGACTATGCATCAGGCAGCGGCCGTCGCGACAGGCCCGGGAGCGAACTCGGCGGCGCACCGCGGACGGCCCGTCAGCCCACCTGCGGGGCAGGGGCGCTGACGGGCCGTCGGTGCGGTGCGGGTGGCGGCTACCGGCGGCGGACGCCCGCCGCGAGTTCGCCGGCCAGGGTGCGGACGGCGGCCAGCGCGGCCTCCTCGTCCCCGGCGGCGTCCAGGATCCGCTGGACGAAGGCGGAGCCGACGATCACGCCGTCGGCGAAGCCCGCCACCTGGGCGGCCTGGTCGGCGGTCGAGACGCCGAGGCCGACGCAGACCGGCAGGTCGGTGGTGGCCCGGGTGCGGGTGACCAGGTCCTCGGCGAGGGTGCCGACCTGGGCCCGGGAGCCGGTCACGCCCATCACCGCGGCGGCGTAGACGAAGCCGGTGCCGGCCGCGGTGACCTCGGCCAGCCGCGGGTCCTTGCTGCTCGGGGCGACCACGAAGACGGTGTCCAGACCGTGCTCCCCGGCGGCCTTGCGCCACTCCTCGGACTCCTCGACCGGCAGGTCGGGCAGGATGCAGCCCGCTCCCCCGGCGGCCGCCAGGTCGGCGGCGAACCGGGCGGTGCCGTAGCGGTCGACCGGGTTCCAGTACGTCATGACCAGCACCGGGGCGTCGGTGGCCGAGGCCACCTCCCGCACGGTGCGCAGCACGTCCTTGATCTTCACGCCGCCGCGCAGCGCGATGTCGTCCGCGGTCTGGATGGTCGGGCCGTCCAGCACCGGGTCGGAGTGCGGCAGGCCGACCTCGACGATGTCGCAGCCGCCGTCGATCAGCGCGCGGACGGCCTTGATGCCGCCCTCGACGCTGGGGAAGCCGGCCGGCAGGTAGCCGATCAGGGCCGCCCGGCCCTCGGCCTTGGCGGCGGCCAGGGTCTCGCTGAGCTTGGAAGCCACGGTCACTTACCGCCCTTGTCGTCGTAGAGGCCGAAGTACTGGGCGGCCGTGTGCATGTCCTTGTCGCCGCGCCCGGAGAGGCTGACCAGGATGGTGGCCTCCGGGCCGAGCTCGCGGCCCAGCTCCAGGGCGCCGGCCAGCGCGTGGGCGCTCTCGATGGCGGGGATGATGCCCTCGGTGCGGGACAGCAGGCGCAGCGCCTGCATCGCCTGGTCGTCGGTCACCGGGCGGTACTCGGCCCGGCCGGTGTCCTTGAGCCAGGCGTGCTCCGGGCCGATGCCGGGGTAGTCCAGGCCGGCCGAGATGGAGTGGCTCTCGATGGTCTGGCCGTCCTCGTCCTGGAGGACGTAGCTGCGGGCGCCGTGCAGCACGCCGGGCTCGCCCTTGGTGAGGGTGGCCGCGTGCCGGGGGGTCTCGACGCCCTCGCCGGCCGCCTCGCAGCCGATCAGCCGCACGCCGGCGTCCGGGATGAACTCGTGGAAGATGCCCATCGCGTTGGAGCCGCCGCCGACGCAGGCGACGACCGCGTCGGGCAGCTTGCCGGTGCGCTCGATCACCTGCTCGCGGGCCTCGACGCCGATCACCCGGTGGAAGTCGCGGACCATCATCGGGAACGGGTGCGGGCCGGCCACCGTGCCGAACAGGTAGTGGGTGTTGTCGACGTTGGCGACCCAGTCCCGGAACGCCTCGTTGATGGCGTCCTTGAGGGTGCGGCTGCCGGACGTCACGGCGACGACCTCGGCGCCGAGCATCCGCATCCGGGCGACGTTGAGCGCCTGGCGCTCGGTGTCGACCTCGCCCATGTAGATGGTGCAGTCGAAGCCGAACAGCGCGCAGGCGGTGGCGGTGGCCACGCCGTGCTGGCCGGCGCCGGTCTCCGCGATGATCCGGGTCTTGCCCATCCGGCGGGTCAGCAGGGCCTGGCCCAGCACGTTGTTGATCTTGTGCGAGCCGGTGTGGTTGAGGTCCTCGCGCTTGAGCAGGACGCGCGCGCCCCCCGCCTCGGCGGAGAAGCGGTGGACGTCGGTGAGCGGGCTGGGGCGGCCGGTGTAGTCCTTCAGCAGCGCGTCCAGCTCGGCGGCGAACGCCGGGTCGGCCTTGGCCTTCTCGTACTCCTCGGCGACCTGCTCGACGGCGGCGACCAGCGCCTCCGGGATGAAGCGGCCGCCGTACGCGCCGAAGTAGCCGCGGGCGTCGGGCACCTGGGCGCCCGGCAGGTAGTCCTTCTCGGACATGGTGGAAGTCCTTCTCGGTGATGACTGCAGTGACGTGGAAGGGCTGTGCTCAGCCGTACGTCCTGCGCCATCGGCGCCCCTGCACCTGACCGGGCTCGCAGCCGATCACGTACCGCACCCGCCGCCCCAGCACCCGGCGCGCGGGCGCGCGGCAGCCGCGCGGGCGGCAGCCGCTGCGGAGCGCGCCGCCGAGCCGCAGCGGGGGGTGGGGGTCACGACCGAGGAGCGAGGTCGTGGCACCCGGCCGCGGCGGGATCGGGGCAGCCCCCGGCCCCTGGACGGGGGCGGGGCGGGTGGCGGGCGGCATGGTCGCGGGTCAGCCCCGGCCGGTGTTGCGCAGCGCGGGGTGGGCACCGGCCGCGACCAGGTCGGCGACGGCCGCCTTCGGGTCCTTGCCGGTCACCAGGGACTCGCCGACCAGCACCGCGTCGGCGCCGAGGTTGGCGTACGCGATCAGGTCGTGCGGGCCGCGGACACCCGACTCGGCCACCTTGACGATGTGCGCCGGGATGCTGTCCACCACGTTGCCGAAGGTGTTGCGGTCCACCTCAAGGGTCTTGAGGTTGCGGGCGTTCACCCCGATGATCTTCGCACCGGCGTCGACCGCGCGGGCGATCTCCTCCTCGTCGTGCACCTCGACCAGCGGGGTCAGGCCGATCGACCCGGCGCGCTCGATCAGCGACACCAGGGCCGGCTGGTCGAGGGCGGCGACGATCAGCAGCGCGAGGTCGGCGCCGTGGGCGCGGGCCTCCCAGAGCTGGTACGCGGTGACGATGAAGTCCTTGCGCAGCAGCGGGGTGTCGACCGCCGCCCGGACGCTGTCCAGGTCGGCGAGCGAACCGCCGAAGCGGCGCTGCTCGGTCAGCACGCTGATCGCGGCGGCACCGCCGGCCGCGTAGTCGAGCGCCAGGGCCGCCGGGTCCGCGATCGCGGCCAGGGCCCCCTTGGAGGGGCTGGAGCGCTTGACCTCGCAGATCACCCGCACCCCGTCGCCGCGCAGGGCGGCCACGCCGTCCTTGGCGACGGGAGCCTTGGCGGCGAGCTCCTTGAGCTGGTCCAGGGAGACCTGGGCCTGCCGCTCCGCGAGGTCCGCACGGACCCCGTCGATGATCTCGTCGAGCACACTCACGCGGGCGCCCCCATCATTCTGCTAGTTCTGCGAGCTAGGAGCCGGGTGACCCGCGGGTCCTCCCGGCCTGGCAGTCCAGTCGAGCCGACGGCTGCGGTTCACACAGAGCGGTGAGGATTCTGTGCTCATGTGCCCCCGTTGGCACTTCGATGGTATCGGCACCGGGGAGCGCGGGGCGCATCCGCCCGGCGCGCGTCTCGCGGAGCGGACCGCCCCGCCCGCATCGCGGGCGGCCGCCGCTACCCGCCTCAGACCCCCGGCGGCGCCAGCCCGGCGCCCACCGGCAGGTTCCGCAGGGCCATGAAGACCACCAGCAGCAGCCCCAGCAGCACCGCGCGCCGGCCGTCGACCGTGACCACCGGGGCCCGGCCGCCGGTCAGCACGGCCCACACCCAGCGGAGCCAGAGCACGGCCAGCAGCGCGGCCAGGGCGACCACCAGGACGTTGTCGTGCGCGGCGGTCAGCAGGTCCCCGTGGCTGAGCGCGTGCACGCAGCGCAGGCCGCCGCAGCCCGGGCACCACCAGCCGGTGGCCTGCAGCAGCGGGCAGGTGGGGTAGTGGCCGGGGGCGTTCGGGTCCACCGAGGCCACGTACAGGGTGGGCGCGGCCAGCGCGGCCAGCGCGCCCAGCGGGCGGCCGAGGCGGCGCAGCACGGAGGGGCGCGGCGCGGGGGCGGCGGGAGCGGCGTTCACCCGGACGATTCTGCCCCCGCCGGACGTCCGACGGGGGCGAAGCGGCAGCGGGCGTGGCGCGCCCGCCGGACCGCCGGTGTCTGCGGCGGCGCCTCAGGCGGCGACGGCGGTCTTCTTCTCGGCGCCGACGGCGGCCGGGGCGTCCTCGTAGTGCGGGCTGGGCTGGCGGCCCATGCCGGCGATCGACATCGCCTTGCCGACCACACCCGCGAGCAGGACGACCGCGAGGCCGGCCCAGACCAGGAGCACGTTCGGGATGATCATCGCGACGCCGCTGACCGTGAAGCCGATGAAGGCGATGGTCACGCCGGTCCAGGCGGCGGGGGTGTGGCCGTGTGCTGCTGCCGACATCTGATGCTGCTCCTTGGTTCTCCGGGGTCCGGCCGGGACTGCGGTGTCGTGGCAGGCCCGGGGGCTCCTGGCGGGTTGTCGTAGTCCATTGTGCCGGGCGGCCGCGCCCCGCCCCAAAGGGGGGCGGTTGTCTATCGGCTCACAGTCCCCGCCGGGCCGGTCCGGCCTGCGGGGTGCGCCGGCGGGGAGGTGGGCCGGCGGGGGTGTTCCGGCGGGCGGGCGGCCGGGGCTCAGCCCGCCGTCGGGTCCTCGCCGCGGTCCAGCGCCTTCCACAGGTCGGCGGGGGTGTCCCCGGCCTTGACGGGCGCCTTGCGGGTGGGGGCGTCGTAGCGGCTGCCCATGCCGGGCCAGTCCCGGCCGAAGCGGACGGTCAGCAGCCCGGCGAGCGCGATCAGCAGGCCGCCGGCCAGCGCGAGCCAGGGCCAGACGCTGTGGCCGACCTGCTCGGCCTGCGCGCCGGCCAGCGCCAGCTTGCGGGCCGCCTCGGTGTGCAGCGCGGAGGCGTCGCCGGCGTTCACGGCGGCGCCGGCCGCCACGCCGAGACCGGCCAGTGTCATCAGCACGCCGACCGCGATCCGCCCGGCGCCGCGCACCGCGAAGACGGCGACGGCGGCGGCCAGCGCGGCCAGCGCCAGGCCGGTCGGCAGGCCCGAGACGGTGCTGCCGGTCACCGAGACGTCCAGGGTGCCCCCGGTGACGCCGGCGACCTTGCCGGTGGCCCAGACCCGGCTGACGGCGGTCAGCACCAGGACGGCGCCGAGCACGGTCAGCAGCAGCATCGGCCCGAGGGTGCGCCGGCCCGAGGGTGCGGGACGCTCGGCGACGCCGGGTCCAGGCGTGCGGGGTTCGGCCGTCCGGGGTTCAGGGAGTGCGCTCACCCGTCCAGTGTCTCCCGGGCACGAACCGCTCAGGCCCCCGGGGTCGGCCCGGGCGGGGCGCCCTCGACCGGGAACCCGGCGGTCTCGACCACCAGGGTGCGGTCCGCCAGCGGCAGGTACAGGTCGTTCCCGAACGGCACCCGCTCGGCCTCCCGGTACCCCCCGGTGCGCTGCGGGTCGCTGTGCACCGTGCAGACCGCCTCGACCGGGTCGACCACGACGCAGAGCGGGACACCGCCCTCCGCGTACGCCCGGAGCGCCCTGGCGAACTCGTCGCCCTGGTCGGGCCTGGGCACCACGTCGAGCACGGCCTCCAGGTCGCTCCCCCGGTAGCGGCCGCGCCGGTCCGGGCCGGCCCCCGGGGCCACCACCGCCAGCGCGGGGACGAGGCCGCCGGGAACGGACGGGAGGTCCACCGCGACGTCCGGGAGGATCTCCCCGCGGCCGGCCAGCTGCGACTCGATCTGCGGCGCCGCACCGAGGACCACCTTCGACCGGCTGATGTCCTGAGGCGCCATGATGACCTTCCCGTCCGTGGTCTGCACCTGGTGGCCGCGGCGGAGCCGGCGCCCGCCGGCGCCTCCCGGGCGGGCCCCGCGGTCAGCGCGGCCGGGCCCGACCGCTCCCGGTGCGGCTCGACGTCCCCGCGCCTCTCACGATAGCGGCGCGCGCAGGGTGTTGGCGGTGGCCACGGCGCGCAGCACGGCGGCGGCCTTGTTGCGGCACTCGGTGTCCTCGCTGTGCGGGTCGGAGTCGGCGACCACGCCGGCACCGGCCTGCACGTACGCGGTGCCGTCGCGGAGCACGGCGGTGCGGATGGCGATGGCGGTGTCGGAGTCCCCGGCGAAGTCGAGGTAGCCGACGCAGCCGCCGTACAGCCCGCGGCGGGTGGGCTCCAGCTCCTCGATGATCCGCATCGCGCGCGGCTTGGGCGCGCCCGACAGGGTGCCGGCCGGGAAGCAGGCGGTGAGCACGTCGAAGGCGGTCCGGCCGGGGGCGACCTCACCGGTCACGGTGGACACGATGTGCATCACGTGGCTGTAGCGCTCGACCGACATGAAGTCGACCACCTCGACGCTGCCCGGCGCGCAGACCCGGCCGAGGTCGTTGCGGCCGAGGTCGACCAGCATCAGGTGCTCGGCCCGCTCCTTGGGGTCGGCGAGCAGCTCTGCGGCCAGGTCGGCGTCCTCCTGCGGGGTGGCGCCGCGGTGCCGGGTGCCGGCGATCGGGTGCACCATCGCCCGGCCCTCGGTGACCTTGACCAGCGCCTCCGGGCTGGAGCCGACCACGTCGAAGCCGCCCTCGGCGCCGCCGTCCGGGCCGGGGAACCGGAACAGGTACATGTAGGGGCTGGGGTTGGTGGTCCGCAGCACCCGGTAGACGTCCAGGGCCGAGGCCGGACACGGCGCCTCGAAGCGCTGGGACGGCACCACCTGGAAGGCCTCGCCGGCCCGGATCCGCTCCTTGATCTCCTCGACGGCGGCCCGGTAGGGCGCCCCGCCGAAGGGCGAGACGGCCTCGGCGGCGGTCGGCGTGAAGGTCGCCAGGCCCGGGTCGACCGGCTTGAGCAGCTCGGCCTCCATCGCGTCCAGCCTGGCCACCGCGTCCGCGTAGGCCTCGTCGACGCCGCTGGCCAGGTCGTTGTGGTTGACCGCGTTGGCGATCAGCAGCACCGTGCCGTCGGAGTGGTCGAGCACCGCGAGGTCGGTGGCGAGCAGCATGGTGAGCTCGGGCAGCTTCAGGTCGTCCGGGGTGAGCTCCGGCAGCTTCTCCAGCCGGCGGACCACGTCGTAGCCGAGGTAGCCGACCAGGCCGCCGGTGAGCGGCGGCAGGCCCTCGGTGTGCCGGGGGGTGTGCAGGGCCTCGACGCTCGCGCGCAGCACCTGGAGCGGGTCGCCGGTGACCGGGATGCCGACCGGCACCTCGCCGTGCCAGCGGGCGTTGCCGTCGGGGCCGGCCGTGAGGGTGGCGGCGCAGCGCACGCCGACGAAGGAATAGCGGGACCAGCTGCCCTGCTCCGCGGACTCCAGCAGGAAGGTGCCGGGGCGCTCGCCCGCCAGGCTGCGGTAGAGCCCGATCGGGGTGAGGCCGTCCGCGAGGAGCCGGCGGGTGACCGGGATGACCCGGGTGTCTACGGCGAGCTTGCGGAAGGCGTCGAGGTCCATGGGCGGCGGCACCGGTTCCTGTGTGGCGCCCTGCGGGGCGCGGACGGGGGCGAGGCGGAGGTGAGGCTGGGGGACGGGCTACGGGCCAGGGGTCACGCGGGCTGCGGGCTCCCCGGGGCTGCGGGCGGCAGGTGCGGGTGACCGGCCCGAGGGGCCACGGGCTGGGGAAAGGTTAGCGAGTGACCGGCAGCACGTCGGCGTCGAAGCAGGTCCGCTCGCCGGTGTGGCAGGCCGCGCCGACCTGGTCGACCTTGACCAGCAGGGTGTCGCCGTCGCAGTCCAGGGCGACCGACCTGACGTGCTGGAAGTGCCCGGAGGTGTCGCCCTTGACCCAGTACTCGCTGCGGCTGCGGCTCCAGTAGGTGCAGCGGCCGGTGGTGAGGGTGCGGTGCAGCGCCTCGTCGTCCATCCACCCGAGCATCAGCACCTCGCCGGTGTCGTACTGCTGCGCGATGGCCGGCAGCAGGCCGTCGGCGGTGCGCTTGAGACGGGCGGCGATGTCGGTGGCCAGGGCGGTGCTGCCGGGGGCGGCGGGTGTGGTGGACATGGTCCCCATTCTGTCAGCCCGCGTGCCGGGCCCCTCGGCAGCACCGCCCGGACGGCGTCCCGGACGCCGGGTCAGGCGGGCGGCTCGCAGCCCGCGGGCCAGATCTCGTGGACGTACAGGCCGGCCCTGCGGGCCAGGGCGGCCACCCGGGCGGGCCCGGTGCCGGGCGCGCCGTCCCAGACCGCGATCACCTCGTCGACCATGCCGACCAGGGCGGTGGCGGTGTCGTCCCCGAGCCCGCCGTGCGCGACCGGCGCCAGCCGGTGGACGGCGTTGGCCTCGTTCATCAGCCGCAGCCGGGTGCTGCGGTGGCTGTCGCCGACCGTCGCGAAGACCGAACTCCCGCCGGGGACGATCACTTCCAGCTTGCCGCCGTGGTCCAGGACGCACTGCGCGAACCAGCTCTCCGGCCCTTCTCCGGCACAGCTGACACCGACCAGTTCGTACGGGCCGAAGGTGGTGACCAGCTTCCAGAGGTCGCCGCGTACGAGCATTTCGGTGATGCCCGAAAGCCCTTGGTACCCGGTGATTCCGACGCGCATCCACAACTCCTGGGAACGTGTCGTGCCGCGGCCAGCCTATGCCACCGCGCCGGGCCGCCGGTACGGGCGGAACATGCTCCCGCGCCGGGCCGCCGGTACGGACGATTTGTGCGAACCGCCTGCCGGGAGGCGGTCCGGTGGGCCATTCTCGGGGCATGAGCACCGAGCCGCCGCCCGCCGCCGCCTCCCGACCGCCCCGGGGCCTGGTCCTCGCCGTCGCCGCCGTCCTGGTGCTGCTGCTCGGGGTGACCGCCACCGTGCTGCTCTGGCCCGAGCACCGGCCGGTGGCGCTGCCGCCGCCGGCCCCCTCCCCCACCGTCAGCACGCCCGCCCCGGCGCCGACCCCCACCCCGACGCCCACCAAGGTGCTGCCGTACCCGTTCTTCCCGGTCGGCACCTGCCTGGACCACCCGCAGCTGAGCAAGGTGATCACCAAGTCCGAGGCGCGGCCCTGCGAGGGGTCGCACGACGCCGAGTCGGTCGCCAACGTCCTCCTGCCGGAGGGCCTGACCAGCGACAGCCAGATCGGCCGCGCACTGCGCGAGGCCTGCGCCCCGGCGGTCGACGCGGCGGAGAAGCGGCAGGGCGGCGGCGGACCGTTCTACGGGTTCCCGCTCGGGCCGTACCTCGCCTACTACCAGCAGGGCATGCGGGACGGCACCTGCACCCTGGCGGTCAGCAACAAGCAGGGCGGCACCAAGCTGACCGGGCAGCTGCGTTGACCGGACGCCGGCCCGGCGGACGCCCCGGCCGGCGGACCGGCGGCGGACCGGGCCGGGACGCCCCGGAGCCGGCCGCCCCGGCGTAGGGTGAGCGCCATGTCGAACCACGCCCGTACCGAACGCCTGCGCCTGGCCGAGCTGCTGACGGCGGCCGGCCCGGACGCGCCGACCCTGTGCGCCGGCTGGACCACCCGGGACCTCGCCGCCCACCTGGTGCTGCGCGAGCGGCGGATGGACGCGGCGGCGGGCATCCGGCTGCGGGCGCTGGCCGGCTGGACGGCCCGGGTGCAGGCAGGCCTGGCACGGCGGCCGTACGAGGAACTGGTGCGGATGTTCCGGTCCGGGCCGCCGCTGCTGTCGCCGTTCGCGCTGCCGGGGGCCGACGAGGCGGCCAACACGGTCGAGTACTTCGTGCACGCGGAGGACGTCCGCCGGGCGGGCCCGTGGGAGCCGCGCGAGGTGTCCCCGGCGATGTCGGCGGCGCTCTGGCGCCGGCTGCCGCTGGTGGCCCGGCTGGAGGCGGCCCCGAGGACGCCGGTGCGGCTCGGGCTGCGCTCGGTCGGCCAGGGCCGGATCGAACTCGGCCCGGCCGGCGGCGACTACGTCGAAGTGATCGGCGAACCTGGCGAGTTGGTGCTGTTCGCGGGCGGCCGCGGGGCCCGCGCCGAGGTCGAGGTGGAGGGGTCCGAGGAGGCGGTGGAGGCGCTGGCGAAGGCCCTCCCGCTGCCGCCCGGCACGGTCGGCGGCTGCCGCTAGAAGGCTGATGAAGATCTTGGTGTGAGCCCGGCTGCCGCCGTCAGGCGGTGGCCGGGATCTGCCAGGTGGTGCCGTTGTGGGTGAGTCCGAGGTTGATCAGTGTCCGCAGGTTGAGGGCGGCGGCGCGGGTGTGGAGCCAGGCGTTGTTCTTGATGGTGCCGATGTGTCGTAGCCGTCGGTTGCCGTGGGCGACGAGCCAGGCGACGGCGCGTTCGACGGGTGGCCGCCAGCGTCGGTAGGCGGCCTGCCAGTCGGGGTCGGTGGCTGCTTGCCGGCGCGCGGCGGCGAGCAGGTCGTGATGGGGGCGGACGGTGACGATCCGCCCGGACTTGGCGGTGCTGCACCGCTGACGCAGCGGGCAGCCGGTGCACTGGTCGGTGAACACTGCCTTGCGCTGCATCCTCTGCCCGGACGGCCCGGCCAGGGGGACGGTGTGGTCGGCCGGGCAGGTCACCGTGCCGTCCTCGGTGTCGATGACGAAGTCGTCGAGGCCGAACCCGCCCACCACGGCGGTCCTAAGCGGGGCGGGCTTGAGGAACAGCCGGTGCCCGGCCTGCTGTAGCGCCTGGCGGGTGTGGCCGGTGGAGTAGGCGGTGTCGCCGAACGCGTCCACGGGCTCGTCCTCGTCCGCGAGCAGGTCGAGCGCGGCACTCGCCTCATGGTGGTCGCTGCCGCTGCCGGGCGTGAGGGCGACGGCGGTGAACAGGCCGGTTTCGGGTTCGACGGCCAGGTGGGCCTTGTAGCCGTCCTGGTAGTGGCTGCGGGTCTTGTGGACGTGCCGGGTGTCGGGGTCGACTGTGGAGAGGACCCGGTCCGAGGCGGTTCCCCGGGTGAGGCGCCAGCGTCCGTCACGGCCGTCGGATTGGTCGGCGGGCTCGACGTCCTGCCCGGCGACCAGGGCCAGCAGGCCGACCGCGTTCGCGGCCTTCTCGCCGAGCTGCTGGTCGGGCAGGTGGCCCAGCAGCCTGAGCGCGTCGCCGACCAGTGCGTCGACGAGGTCGGCGCGGGCCTGCTCGTCGTTCCAGGCGATGCGGGGCTTGCCCGGGTCGGTGTAGTCGTGGGCGGTGCACTGCGCGGCCGCGACCCGGTCGGCGCCGGGGACCTCGCGAATCACCGCGCGGACGGCGGCGATGAGCTGGGTGACGGTGTCCTGGGTGGCGACCGCGTCGTCCAGCACGGTGGAGTCCAGCGCCCGCCTCTGGCGTCCTTTCAGCACGCCGGTCGCCTTCACGACCTCACGCACGGCCTCGAACACCCGGTTCGGCGAGCCGGAGCGGGCAAGACGGCGGCGGAAGTAGGCCAGCAGCGACGAATCGAACGCGGTGTCGTGCAGGCCCAGCCCGCAGGCGGCCTTCCACCGCAGGTCGCAGCGCAGTTCCTGGACCGTCTCGAAGTCGGACAGGCCGTGCAGGGCCTGCAGCGTGATCGCCGCGGCAAGGACCTGTGGCGGCATGCTCGGCCGGCCGTTCGCTGACGGATACATGTCCGCGAACATCGCCGCCGGGAACAGCCGTCCCCGGTGCTCGGCCAGGAACGCGAACACGCTCCCTGCCGGGATCAGGTCCCGGCAGGTCTCCCAGACGTCCGGCCCGACCGTCTCCCCGGCCCATTCCCCCATCGCCACGAAACGAGTCTGACCCCACCACTCACGCGGTGGGGCCAGAACCCAACATCTTCATCAGTCTTCTAGGCCCTGTCACAGCCCCGTGGCACACTCGCCGCCGGTGCGCCTCCCGGTGCGCCGGTCTCGATCACGGGGGGCTTCCCATGGGCACGGTCATGTCGTTCACAGCCTTGACGCCGCAGCAGCTGGAGCGGGCCACCGAGGACCCGGACCGGGCCGGGGAGTTCCTCGACGCCCACTACGACCACGACGGTGAGGACGGCATCGCGCCGGAGGCGTTCGGCGGGTACCTGGACAAGGCCTGGGCCGGTGTCCAGTTCCTGCTGGACGCGGCGGACGCGACCGTCGAGCTGGACCAGGGCGGCTACCCGATCGACGACAAGGGCCTCAACGGCTGGACCGTCGAGGACGTGCGGCGGACCGCCGGGCAGTTGCGGGAGCTGCCCTGGGAGCGGCTCGCCGAGCACTACGACCCGGTCCGGATGACGGAGCGGGCGGTGTATCCCGGCGTCTGGCAGTCCGACCCGGAGGGCGAACTGGAGTACCTGCGGGTGCACTACGCGGTCCTGGTCGCGTTCTTCGACGACGCGGCCCGCGCGGGCTCCGCGGCGATCCTGCAGTTCGGCTGAGCGGCCGGCGCGGGTGCGGCGCGGCACCGAGGCGCCGCACCGCACCCGCCGGAGTCCCTCGCGCCACGGTCGGGCCCGGCGGCGGCCCACCGCGCCCGTGCTCAGTGCGTCCGGCGGACGGGGTGCCCGGCCTCCCGCAGCGCGTCCTTGACCTGGCCGATCCGCAGATCGCCGAAGTGGAAGACGCTGGCGGCCAGCACCGCGTCGGCCCCGGCCTCGACGGCGGGGGCGAAGTCGGCGAGCTTGCCGGCGCCGCCGGAGGCGATCACCGGGACGGCGACGGTCTTGCGGACGGCCGCGATCATCTCCAGGTCGTAGCCGTCCTTGGTGCCGTCGGCGTCCATCGAGTTGAGCAGGATCTCGCCGGCGCCCAGCTCCGCGGCCCGGCCGGCCCACTCGACGGCGTCCAGGCCGGTGCCCCGGCGCCCGCCGTGGGTGGTGACCTCGAAGCCGGAGGCGGTCTCGGTGCCCTCGGGGCAGCGGCGGGCGTCCACCGACAGCACCAGCACCTGGCGCCCGAAGCGCTGCGCGATCTCCCGGATCAGCTCGGGGCGGGCGATCGCGGCGGTGTTGACGCCGATCTTGTCGGCGCCGGCCCGCAGCAGCTTGTCGACGTCCTCGACGGCGCGGATGCCGCCGCCGACGGTCAGCGGGATGAAGACCTGCTCGGCGGTGCGGCGCACCACGTCGTAGGTGGTCTCCCGGGAGCCGGAGGAGGCGGTGATGTCGAGGAAGGTCAGTTCGTCGGCGCCCTCGGCGTCGTAGAGCTTGGCCATCTCGACCGGGTCACCGGCGTCGCGCAGGTTCTGGAAGTTGACGCCCTTGACCACCCGGCCCGCGTCGACGTCCAGGCAGGGGATCACACGTACAGCGAGGGTCACGGCTGTTTGCCTTCCAAAGTGCTTGCGAGCCCGGCGCGGTAGGCCTCCAGCTCGATCTCGACCATCATCCGGGAGTCGATCAGGCCCTCGACCACGACCATGGTGGCGACCGGGCGGGCGGCGTCGAAGAGCTTCTTGTGGGCCCGGCCCACCTCGTCGGCGTCGCGCACGTGCGTGATGTACATCCGGGTGCGGACGACGTCGTCCGCCGTCAGACCGTACGCGGCGAGGGCTCCGAGGCCCACGCCGAAAGCGGCGAGCGTCTGCTGGTACGGGTCGCCCTCGTGCTCGATCTTCCCGTTCACCCAGGCGGTGGTGCCGGCCACCAGGACGGTGTCGCCCGCCGCCACCGCCCGCGAGTAGCCGAAGTCGTCCTCCCAGGGGGAGGCCCCGGCCAGCTTGCCGCGTACGATCTGACGATCTGTCATGACACGGCCTCCAGGGCCTCTTCGAGGGTGAACTTCTGCTCGTAGAGTGCCTTGCCCACGATGGCGCCCTCGACACCTTCGGGGACGAGGGTGGCGATGGCCCGCAGGTCGGCCAGCGAGGAGACCCCGCCGGAGGCGACCACCGGGCGGTCGGTGGCGGCGCAGACGTCGCGCAGCAGCTGGAGGTTGGGGCCGGTGAGGGTGCCGTCGCGGTTGACGTCGGTGACCACGTAGCGGGCGCAGCCCTCGGCGTCCAGGCGGGCGAGCACCTCGAAGAGGTCGCCGCCGTCCTTCGTCCAGCCGCGGCCCTTCAGGGTGGTGCCGACCACGTCCAGGCCGACCGCGATCCTGTCGCCGTGCTCGGCGATGACCTTGGCGACCCACTCCGGGGTCTCCAGCGCGGCGGTGCCCAGGTTGACCCGGCGGCAGCCGGTGGCCAGCGCGGCGGCCAGGGTGGCGTCGTCGCGGATGCCGCCGGAGAGCTCGACCTTGATGTCGAGGCGCTCGGTGACCTCGCGGACCAGGGCGCGGTTGTCACCGGTGCCGAAGGCGGCGTCCAGGTCGACCAGGTGCAGCCACTCGGCGCCGGCGCTCTGCCAGGCCAGCGCGGCGGCGAGCGGCTCGCCGAAGGAGGTCTCGCTGCCGGAGGCGCCCTTGACCAGGCGGACGGCCTGGCCGTCGCGGACGTCGACGGCGGGGAGGAGTTCGAGGCGGTTGCTCATGGAGTTGCAACTCTCCGGATGTCAGAGGGTGTTGACCCAGTTGGTCAGCAGGGCGGCGCCGGCGTCGCCGGACTTCTCGGGGTGGAACTGGGTGGCCCAGAGCGGGCCGTTCTCGACGGCCGCGACGAACGGCTGCCCGTGGGTGGCCCAGGTGACCAGCGGGGCGGCGATGTTGTCGTTGGTGACCTGGAGCTCCCAGTGGCGCACGCCGTAGGAGTGCACGAAGTAGAAGCGGCTGTCCGGGTCCAGGCCGGCGAACAGCCGGCTGCCCTCGGGGGCGTCCACGGTGTTCCAGCCCATGTGCGGGACGATCGGCGCGTCCAGCGGCTCGACGGTGCCGGGCCACTCGTCGCAGCCGGCGCTCTCCACCCCGTGCTCGACGCCGCGCTCGAACAGGATCTGCATGCCGACGCAGATGCCGAGCACCGGGCGGCCGCCGGCCAGCCGGCGGCCGATGATCACGTCGCCGCGCACCGCCTTCAGCCCGCGCATGCAGGCCTCGAAGGCGCCGACGCCGGGGACGAGCAGGCCGTCCGCGTCCAGGGCGGTCTGAAAGTCCGAGGTCACGGTGACGTTCGCACCGGTGCGCTCGACGGCCCGCTGGGCGGAGCGCAGGTTTCCCGACCCGTAGTCGAGGACCACCACGTTCTTGGCCATGAAGGTTGTCGTCCAGTCTCTCTAGAGGCGCATGACGCCGGAAACGAGGCACAGCGCCGCACCGATCGCGAGGACCGCGACCAGGCTCTTGGACTGCTTCTGCTTCCAGAACGAGTACACGCCGCCGGACAGGAACAGCCCGGCGATGATCAGGAGTGTTGCGGCCTTGCTCACAGTGCGCCCTTGGTCGAGGGGAGGATGCCCGCCGCGCGCGGGTCGCGCTCGGAGGCGTAGCGCAGGGCACGCGCGAGGGCCTTGAACTGGCACTCGACGATGTGGTGCGCGTTGCGACCGTACGGGACGTGGATGTGCAGGGCCACCTGCGCCTGGGCCACGAAGGACTCGAAGATGTGCCGGGTCATCGTGGTGTCGTAGCTGCCGATCATCGGCGCCATCGACTCCGGCTCGGTGTGCACCAGGTACGGACGGCCGGAGAGGTCGACGGTGACCTGGGCCAGCGACTCGTCCAGCGGGACGGTGCAGTTGCCGAAGCGGTAGATGCCGACCTTGTCGCCGAGCGCCTGCTTGAAGGCGGCGCCGAGCGCGAGGGCGGTGTCCTCGATGGTGTGGTGGGTGTCGATGTGCAGGTCGCCGGTGGTCTTCACGGTCAGGTCGAAGAGGCCGTGGCGGCCGAGCTGGTCGAGCATGTGGTCGTAGAACCCGACGCCCGTGGAGATGTCGGTCTTCCCGGTGCCGTCGAGGTTGATCTCGACCAGGACCGAGGTCTCCTTGGTGGTGCGCTCGACCCGGCCGGTGCGGGCACCGTCGTTCTTCGCGGACATAGGGTTCAAAGCTCCTTGGTGACGGTGCGGACGGCGTCCAGGAAGGCGTCGTTCTCGGCGGGGGTGCCGGCGGTGACGCGCAGCTGCCCGGGGACGCCGTTGTCGCGGATCAGGACGCCCAGGTCGAGGATCGCCCGCCAGACGGCGTGCTGGTCCTCGAAGGTGCCGAACTGGATGAAGTTGGAGTCGGAGTCGGTGACGTCCAGGCCGAGCGCGCGCAGCGCGTCGACCACCCGGTCCCGCTCGGCCTTGAGCCGCTCGACGTACCCGAGCAGGGTGTCGGTGTGCTCCAGGCAGGCCAGCGCGGTGGCCTGGGTGACGGCCGACAGGTGGTAGGGCAGCCGGACCAGCTGCACGGCGTCCACCACCGCCCGGTCGGCGGCCAGGTAGCCGAGCCGCAGGCCGGCCGCGCCGAAGGCCTTGGACATGGTCCGGGTGACCACCAGCAGCGGGCGCCCGGCCAGCAGCGGCAGCAGCGACTCCCGGTGCGAGAACTCGACGTACGCCTCGTCGACGATCACCATGGTCGGCTTGACGGCCTGGGCCGCGTCGTGGAGCGCGAGCACGGTGGCGGCGTCGACGGCGGTCCCGGTCGGGTTGTTCGGCGAGCAGATGAACAGCACGTCCGGGCGGTGCTCGGCGAGCGCGGCGACGGCCGCGTCCACGTCGATGGTGAAGTCGGCGCGGCGCGGGCCGGCGATCCACCGGGTGCCGGTGCCGCGCGAGATCAGCTCGTGCATCTGGTACGAGGGCTCGAAGCCGAGCGCGCTGCGGCCGGGCCCGCCGAAGGTCTGCAGCAGCTGCTGGATGATCTCGTTGGAGCCGTTGGCCGCCCAGACCTGCTCGGGGGCCCGCTCGAACCCGGTGGTGCGGGTCAGGTAGCGGGCCAGCTCGGTGCGCAGCTCGACGGCGTCGCGGTCCGGGTAGCGGTTGAGGTTGCGGGCCGCCTCGGCCACCCGCTCGGCGATCCGGGCCACCAGCGGCTCGGGCAGCTGGTACGGGTTCTCGTTGGTGTTCAGCTGGACGGGGACGTCGAGCTGCGGCGCGCCGTACGGGGACTGGCCGCGCAGCTCGTCCCGTACGGGCAGGTCGTCGATCTTCACGAGGCGTTCGGTACCGTCCAGTCGAAGCGGGCACGGATGGCGTCGCCGTGACCGGGCAGGTCCTCGGCGTTCGCGAGGTTCACCACGTGGGCGGCGACGTCCGCCAGCGCCTCGCGGGAGTAGTCCACGACGTGGATGCCGCGCAGGAAGGACTGCACGGACAGGCCCGACGAGTGGCAGGCGCAGCCGCCGGTGGGCAGCACGTGGTTGGAGCCGGCCGCGTAGTCGCCGAGCGAGACCGGCGCGTACGGGCCGATGAAGACCGCGCCGGCGTTGCGGACCCGGGCGGCGACCGCGCGGGCGTCGCGGGTCTGGATCTCCAGGTGCTCGGCGGCGTAGGCGTTGACCACCGCGAGGCCCTGCTCGACGTCGTCGACCAGCACGATGCCGGACTGCCGGCCGGTCAGCGCCTCGGTGACCCGCTCGCGGTGCTTGGTGTTCGCGACCTGGGCCTTCAGCTCGGTCTCGACGGCGTCGGCGAGCGCGAGGGAGTCGGTGACCAGCACCGAGGCGGCCATCGGGTCGTGCTCGGCCTGGCTGATCAGGTCGGCGGCGACGTCGCGCGGCGAGGCGCTGTCGTCGGCGAGGACGGCGATCTCGGTCGGCCCGGCCTCGGCGTCGATGCCGATCCGGCCCTTGAGCAGGCGCTTGGCGGCGGCCACGTAGATGTTGCCGGGGCCGGTCACCAGGTTGACCGGGCGGCACTCCTCGGTGCCGTACGCGAACATCGCGACCGCCTGGGCGCCGCCGACGGAGTACACCTCGGTGACGCCGAGCAGCGCGCAGGCCGCCAGGATGGTCGGGTGGACGCTGCCACCGAAGGCCTTCTGCGGCGGCGAGGTGACGGCGATGCCCTGCACGCCGGCCTCCTGCGCGGGGACGACGTTCATCACCACGGAGGACGGGTAGACGGCCAGGCCGCCCGGCACGTACAGGCCGACCCGGTCGACCGGCACCCAGCGCTCGGTCACCGTGCCGCCGGGGACCACCTGGACGGTGTGGTCGGTGCGGCGCTGCTCGCGGTGCACCAGCCGGGCGCGGCGGATCGACTCCTCCAGCGCGGCGCGGACCTTCGGGTCCAGGGTCTCCAGCGCGGCGGTGATGTCCGCCTCGGGGATCCGGGTGGAGGCCAGCGTCACGCCGTCGAAGCGCTCGGTGATCTCGATCAGCGCCGCGACCCCGCGATGGCGTACGTCCTCGCAGATCGGCCGCACCTTCTCCAGGGCGGCCTCCACGTCGAACTCGGCACGGGGCAGCAGGTCACGCGGGTCCTCAAGGGAGCCGCGGAGGTCGATTCGAGAGATCACGCCACCCAGTGTAAGGAGTGGCCGGAACAGGCGGCCGCGCATTTCAGTCCGTGATACGAAAGCCGAGACGGCCGGGGATCTTGGGGGGACGCATCGTGGAGCAGGCACCGGAGGACTGGACACCGGTGGAACGGGGGCTGTGGGAGGCGTTCCGGCAGGGCGTGGTCTACAACCTCGCGGCCCGGACCGGGGAGCGCCTCGGTGCGCCGGGGACCAACCAGGAACTGGACCGCGCCGACGAGCGGGACGACGTCTTCGGCGACACCCCGTGGGGCCCGGAGCGGACGATCCGCGCCGAGGTGATCGCCCGGCTGCTGCTCGACGGCCCGGCCCCGATACCCGGCCGGGTGGCCGCCCTGAAACTGACCGGCGCCCTGGTCACCGGGCCGCTGGTGCTGGCCGGCGGCACCATCACGCACTACGTCGAACTGCACGACTGCCGCTTCTCGAACAAGCTGCTGATGTCCGAGGCCCGGGCCGGCACGCTGCGCTTCGTCACCTGCCTGATCCCGCGGATCGAGGCCTCCCGGCTGGCCACCGAGGGCGATCTGCACCTCGCCCGCTGCCGGGTCCCGGACGGCATCCGGCTGACCGACGCCCGGATCGGCACCGACCTGCTGCTGAACCAGGCCGTGGTCGGCGCCGACCGCTTCGGCCGTTCGCTCTCCGCCGACGGCATGAGCGTCCACCAGGACTTCGAGGCCGACCGGCTGGAGTCCACCGGCGAGCTGAGCCTGCGCACCGCCCGGGTCGGCGGCCGGCTCTCGCTGCGCGGCGCCCAGCTGCGCAGCACGCCGCAGAGCTCCACCTGCCTGAACGCGGTGCGCCTGACCGTCGGCCACACCCTCTACCTGACCAGCTCGGCGGACGGCGGCTGGTACGGCTCCCGCACCTACTACGGCTCCGGCTACGGCGAGAGCCCGCCGCCCGGCGCGCCGAGCACGCCGTTCCGCGCGTACGGCAAGGTCCGGCTCTCCGACGCCCGGTTCGAGAGCGCCTGCCTGATATCCGGCGAGTTCCACCTCGGGGCGGAGGACGAGCTGTCGCTGCGCCGGATCCAGACCCCCGAGCTGCGTTTCGCCTGCCGGATGCGGCCCACCGGCACCGTCTCGCTCTCCCGCGCCCGGGTCGGCAACCTGGTGGACGCCCCGGCCAGCTGGCCGGCGGGCAAGCACCTGGGCCTGACCGGCTTCACCTACGAGGTGCTGCGCCCGCTGGCGCCGTTCGGCGTCCAGGAGCGGATCGCCTGGCTGGAGAGCGCCTCCGTCGACTTCCAGCCGGAGTCCTACGAACAGCTGGCCGCCGCGCTGCGCCGGGACGGCGCGGACGACGACGCGCGCGAGGTGCTCTACGCCAGGCAGCGCCGGCGGTACGCCACCCTGCCGCTGCCCAGCCGGATCTGGGGGCACCTCCAGGAGGCCACCGTCGGGTACGGCTACCGGCCCGGCCGGGCGGCGCTCTGGCTGCTGCTGGCCTGGCTGCTCGGCACCCTGTTCTTCCAGCAGCACCCGCCGGAGCCGCTCAAGGCCGACGAACGGCCGCACTGGAACGCCGCGCTCTACACCCTCGGGCACCTGCTGCCGGTGGTCGACCTCGGGCAGAACGGCTGGAACCCGGCGGGGGCCGGGCAGTGGGTCGCCGCCGGGCTGGTACTGGTGGGCTGGGTACTGGCGACCACGGTGGTGGCGGGCGCGACCAGGCTGCTGCAACGCGGCTGAACGGCGGTCACGGGGGCGCGCGCCCGGTAACCCGGGCGCGCGTGGCACCCTCGGGCAACTACGCTGAGCGCCGTGACAGAACGGCTGCCGCTCTTCCCGCTCAACTCGGTCCTCTACCCGGGCCTGGTGCTGCCCCTCAACGTCTTCGAGGAGCGCTACCGCCGTCTCGTCGCCGACCTGCTGGCGCTCCCCGAGGACCAGCCCCGCCGGTTCGGGGTGCTAGCGATCAAGGACGGCCGCGAGGTCTCCCCGGTCCGCGAGAGCGACGGCCCGGCCGGGCCGCTGGACGGCCTGGGCACCGTCACCGGCGACCCGCTGGAGGCCCTGCACCACATCGGCTGCGTCGCGGACGTGGCCTCCGTCCAGCCGCAGCCGGACGGCCGGTACGAGCTGCTGGTCACCGGCACCACCCGGTTCTGGCTGCGCAGCGTGGACACCGGCGGGCCGTACCTGACCGGCGAGATCGAGACGATCGAGGAGGACCAGGGCGAGGGCGCCGGGGCCCTCGCCGCCGGCGTCGAGCGGGCCTTCCGCACCTACCAGAAGCGACTGGCGGGCGCCCGCGAGGCCAGCATCGCCGGCGAGCAGGAGCTGCCGGCCGACCCGCAGGTGCTCTCCTACCTGGTGGCGGCCGCCTCCGTCTTCGACACCCCGGTCAAGCAGCGGCTGCTCGCCTGCCCGGACACCGCGCAGCGGCTGACCGCCGAGCTGGAGCTGCTGCGCCGGGAGGCCGCGGTGCTCGCCTGGCTGCCCTCGCTGCCGGCCGTCGACCTGACCCGGCAGTCCTTCAGCCCGAACTGACCGGGCGCCCGGGCCCGCGGACCGGTGCCCGGACGGGCGGCACCGGGCCCACCGGTGCCCGCGACACGTCCCGGCACGACCACCGGGAGCCGCCACCGCGAGGGGAGGCCGTGATGGCCAAGAAGGCGAAGAAGGGCGGGCAGGGCACGCCCGCGACGGTGGCCCTGGAGGCCGCCGGAGTGCCGTTCACCGTGCACGCCTACGAGCACGACCCGGCCGCCGCCACCTACGGCGGCGAGGCGGCCGAGCTGCTGGGCGTCCCGGCCGGCCGGGTCTTCAAGACGCTGGTCGCCGACGTCGACGGCACCCTCACCGTCGGGGTGGTGCCGGTCTCCGGGAAGCTCGACCTGAAGGCGCTGGCCGCCGCCGTCGGCGGCAAGCGCGCCGCGATGGCCGACCCGGCCGCCGCCGAGCGCAGCAGCGGCTACGTCCTGGGCGGCATCTCCCCGCTGGGCCAGCGCCGCCCGCTGCGCACCGTGCTGGACGACAGCGTCCTGGCCCACCCGACGGTGTACGTGTCGGCGGGCCGGCGCGGGCTGGAGGTCGAACTCGCCCCGGCCGACCTGGTGGCGCTGACGAAGGCGCTGACGGCCCCGATCGGCCGTTAGGCCGCGCAGCCGGCGGCGGGGCCCCCGGGGACGCGGACGGCCCCCGGCCGCCGGAGGCGGTCAGGGGCCGGAGGCGGACAGGGGCCGGAGGCGGACAGGGGCCGTCGTGGTGCGGTGCGGGCCGTCGTACGGCCGGGGCGGGCGGCTCAGGCCGGCGGGGCCGGACGCTCGTGCTGCCCGGTCGGCCCGTGGTCGGCGACCGGCTGCCCGGCGGGCTTCTCGAACGACGGGCGGGCCGGCGCGTCCGCCGGCGGCGGGGTGTCCGGGCGCGCGGGCTTGTCGAGGGACGTGGGCCCGGTGACCGGGGTGACGCCGTCCGCCGGGGGCGCGTAGTCGGGCTCGGAGCCCGGCCAGTGGGCCCCCTCCCAGTACGGCGGCGGGTCCTGCTCGCGCTTGCCGAAGGCCGCCGAGAGGGCCAGCAGCAGCACCATCGCCGTCATCGGCCAGACCAGCAGCGCGCCCTTGGCGCCCAGCCGGAGGGCGTCGGTGAACCGGTGACCGTCACCGACCTGCCGGGCGTGCGCGATCACGTCGGCGGTCGGGCCGAGCCGGATGCCCAGCCGCCAGGCGATCAGCGAACCGGCCAGCCCGCCGACGGTCAGCCCGACCGCCACCGCGATCCCGCCGCCCCGGCGCCGGGTCAGCAGGAAGGCCCCCAGCGCGGTGACCACACCCGCGCCCAGGCCGATCAGGGCGAAGACGGCGTCGGCCCCGGCGCGCTGCTCGCCCTCGGGGTCGGCGTACAGGATCCGGTTGCCCTTGACGAGCAGCGGCACCTGCGGGGCCAGCCAGACCCAGAGCCCGGCCATCACGAAGCCGAGCAGGAGGCAGACGAGCACCGTCAGCGCCCCGATCCGCAGCTCCGGCAGCAGCGGTCGCCGGGGCGCCCGCTCCGCCTCCAGGACCGGCAGCGCCCCGTAGGGGTACGCGGCCGGGGCGGGGGTCTGGCCGGCGGTACCCGGGAGCGCGGGCGTCGCGGTGCTCCCGGCGGCGTCCGCGGCGGGGCTCGCGAGCTCCCCGGCGGGGACCTTGCCGGGATCCGGAGGTGTGTTCGGTACGGTCACCCGGCCATCGTTTCACGATCGGCCGCGCGGAGGGGGTGCGGCCCACGCCCCGGGCGGGCCGCCGGCGCGCGGCAGGGGCGCCCGCACTCCCCCGGGGCACCCGCGCGACGCCCCCGGGGCCGGGTCACTCCCCCGGGAAGGCGACGCCCAGGTCACGGCGGACGCCGTCCAGGACCTGCATGATGCGCAGGGTCTCGGCGAGCGGCATCAGCTCGGACTCCAGGCGCCCGGCGCCGATGCACCGCGCCGCCTCGGCGGCCTGGTAGCACAGGCCCCCGGTGCGCTGCGGGGGGACGAACAGGTCGGTCACCTCGTTGTCCCGGCCGATGAGACGGACCGTGGCCGGCCCGTAGAAGGGCCCCTCGATCTCCAGGCGGGCGTGCGTCCCCGAGATCGACGCCGTGGTCGGGGTACGGGCGAAGAGCGTCGTGTTCAGCACCCCGTGGGCTCCGGACCCGGTGGTGACCACGATCGACGCCTGGCCGTCGACGCCCGTGAAGGCCTTCGTGCCGACCGCCGTGACCGAGGAGAACGGCCCCAGCACCATCGAGGCGAAGGAGACCGGGTAGATGCCGAGGTCCAGGAGCGCCCCGCCCGCCAGCTCGGGCGCGAAGAGTCGGCCGGCCGGGTCCGGGTCCATCTGCTGTCCGTGGTCGGCCGTGACGGTGTGCACCTCGCCGAGCAGGCCGGATTCGAGCACCTGGCGGACCACGTCGATGTGCGGCAGGAACCGCGTCCACATCGCCTCCATCAGGAAGACCCCGCGCTTGCGGGCCGCTTCGATCAGCTGCTCGGCCTCGCGGGCGTTGCGGGTGAACGCCTTCTCCACGAGCACGTGCCGGCCCGCCTCGATCGCCTGCATGGCCTGCTCGAAGTGGCCCGAGTGCGGGGACGCGACGTAGACGATGTCCACGTCGTCGTCCGCGACGAGTTCGGCGTAGCTCCCGTAGGCCCTCGGGACGGCGAACCGGTCGGCGAACGCGCGGGCCCGCCCGGCGTCGCGCGAGCCGACCGCCACGACCTTCTGCCCGGTGTGCTTCTGCAAGGCCTCCACGAACTGGGCCGCGATCCAGCCCGGGGCCACCACGCCCCAGTTCAGCGCGGGTGCGGCGCGGGGGGAGGGGGTCCGCGGCGCGGGCAGCACCGTGCCCGCCGCCTCGTCCGTGATGACCCGCCGGTCCTGCGTCATGGGATTCCTCTCGGTCGACCCGGTAAGGCGATGCGCGCGGGAACCGCGTGTGCGGCCCGGGCCCGCCGGAGGCGGCCGCTGCCCCGGCCGGGGGCGGACACCCGGCGCCCGCTCCGTCGAGGGCTCGCGTGAGCCGGTGGGAACCGGGCCCGCCCCCTCGCCGCGGACGGCAGTCCGAGCGGACGGCCGGGCGCCGTCGTTCCCATCGCGCAATCGATTGCGCTACGGTACGACGAGAGCGCCGCAGCTTGTCAAGCCGCCTTCTCCGCGCGGACCGTCCCCGCAGGTCAGGTGGTTTCGCGCAGCACCAGTCGCGTGCGCAGGGCGACCTCCGACCTGCCGGCCCGGCCCGCGATCCGCTCCAGCAGCAGACGCCCGCAGGTCGATCCCGCCTCGTAGGCGGGGTAGCGGATCGTGGAGAGCCTGGGGCGCACCAGGGAGGCGATCTCGATGTCGTCGTGACCGATCAGCGCCAGGTCGGACGGGATCGCGAGGCCCAGCTGCTCCGCGGCCTCCAGCGCGCCGACGGCGGTGCGGTCGTTGACGCAGGCGATCGCCGTGGGCGGCTTCTTGCGGCTCATCAGCCTGCGCAGCCCTTCGGCGCCGGCCTCGCGGGTGTGCTTCCCCCGGACGATCAGGCCGGCCGGCAGGTCCAGGCCGTGCCGTCCGGCGGCGGCGCGGTACAGCTCAAGGCGGGGGTCGCCGGCGGGTGCGCCGGCCGGCCCGGCCAGCATGCCGAGCCGCTCGTGCCCCTGCCGTGCGAGGTGGGCGACCGCCTGGTCGACGGCCTCGTGGGAGTCGGCGCGCACCAGGTCCAGGCTGCCGGGCCCGGTGTCGGAGCTGACCACGACCGGGATGCCGGCCGCCCGGACGGCGTCGAAGTCCTCCGGGGCCAGCCACTGCGGCGTGATCACCACCCCGTCGAGCCGGCGCCGGACCACGTCGTCCAGGTAGAGCAGTTCCTCGGCCCGGTCCGCGTTCGTGTTGCAGACGACCACGTGGTACCGCTCCGGGCGCATCGCGTCCTGCAGCCCGCGGGCCAGCTGCGCGTAGAACGGGTTGGCGATGTCCGGCACGATCAGCGCCACCGTGCGGGAGCGCTTGGTGCGCAGGCTCTGCGCCACGGTGTTCAGCCGGAACCCCAGCTCCGCGACGGCCTTCTGCACCGCCTCCCGCTTGTCGGGGGCCACCGCCCGCTTGCCGCTCAGCACGTAGGAGACGGTGGTGACCGAGACTCCCGCGGCGCGGGCGACGTCGCTCATGGTCACCGACTGCTGATCCATCCGGGGCCCTCCTCCCGCGGCCGGGCACGGCCGGCCCTGCCGAAGCCGTCGGCAGGCGTCACAGGCTACGACCTGGTGCAATCGATTGCACGTTCCCGGCGGCCCGGGGCCGTCCCGGCGGATCCCGGCGGATCCCGGGCGCCGGGGCCGTCCCGGCCGCCTCGGCCAGCAGGGCGGCGGCCCGCCGCCCGGCCCGCACGGCGTGGCCGGCGGCGCTGGGCACGCAGCGCCCGAGCTTCGGGGCGTACGCCGTCATCACGACGCCCGCGTGGTCGCTGTCCACCTCGTCCAGGGTGACCGGCCAGCCCCGGCCGGCCAGGGCGGCGTGCAGCTCCCGCGAGCGCCCGGCGTCCACCACCTGGTCGGCGGTGCCGTGCAGCAGCCGGACCGGCACCGGGGCGACTCGGCCGGCCCGGCCGCTGCCGAGGTCCTCGACCGGGGCGGTGCCGGTGACCGGCGAGGCGGTCCCGTACGCGCCGGCGATGCCGACCACGGCGGTGGGGCGCCAGCCGTCGAACGCGGCGGGGTTGAGGGCGGCCGCCACGGCGGCCTTGGCGCCCATCGACCAGCCGGCCAGCACCAGGGTCCGGTCGTCCCCGCCGAGGTCCGCGGCCTCGCGGCGGGCGAAGGCCACCGAGTCCCGCAGGTGCGCGCTGCCGCCGTCGGGCGCGTCGGAGCGCCAGTCCGGCACCAGGACGAGCAGGCCGAGACCGGCGGCCGCCCGGGCCAGCGGCGCGAGCACGTCCCGCTCGTCGGGCCCCCGGCCGTGCCAGAGCAGCACCACCGGCGCGGGCCCCGGCACGGCGGCCGGGCGGTACACGTCCAGGTACCGGCCGCTCCCGCCGTAGCGCAGCCCGGTCGTCACATCGATGTCCGCGGTCACGGCACCGCACCCCCGTTTGCCCTCGTCGCCGGCGCGCTGCGCGCCCGGGCGCACCCCACGCCCCGGTGCAGCACGCTACCCGGCGGTGTGCGGCCCGCCGGGGCGGGGTCCGTCCTGCGGCCCGGGGGCCGGCAGGTACCGCGCCGCGGCTAGCGGGTGGTGGCCCGGCGGTAGGCCAGGGTCGCGGCGGCCAGCGAGACCAGGCCGACGCCCGCGCAGACCGCGAGGTCCCCGGCCACCGCCGCCCAGTCCGGGCTCGCGCTGAAGGTCCGGGCGAAGGCCTCGACCCCGTAGGTCGAGGGCAGCAGGTCACGCAGCCACAGCACCGGCTGCGGCAGGCGCTCCACCGGCAGCACGCCGAGCAGCAGCGCGGCCGACATGCCGAGCTGGCCGAGCAGGGTGGCGATCTCCTGGCGCGGCGCCAGCAGCCCGCAGACCGCGCCGAGGCCGGACAGCGCCGCCCCCGCCAGCGGCACCACCAGCAGCAGCACCCACAGGTGGGCGGCCGGCAGGGCGAACATCCAGGCCCCCACGGCGGCCGTGACCAGCGTGCCCGGCAGCGTGAAGGAGGCGTACGCGGCGGCGGCGCCGAGCACCACCGAGGCGGCCGGCACCGGCAGCGTCGCGTAGTGGTCCAGCCCGCCGGTGGCCCGCAGCCGGCCGAAGTACTGGGAGAGCAGGTTGAGCGCGACGAAGGCGACCACCAGCACGCTGGAGCCGGCCACCACGGTGTGCGCGGCCGCGTTGTCCCCGGGGTCGACGACGCCGCGCATCATCACCAGGATGCCGAGCGACTGGAAGGTCGCGACGAAGAGCAGCGGGATCCGCGCCACCTTGGCCCGGGCCAGCTGGGCCCGGTAGACGGCGGCCAGCGCGGGCAGCAGCCGGGCGGCGGGCGCCAGCGGGGCCGGCGCGGCGGGCGGCGGGCCCGCGGTGGTCTGCGGCGGGGCGGACAGCAGGGTCACTTGGCCAGGCCTCCGTGACGGCCGCCCAGCTTGAGGTACGCGTCCTCTAGGCTCGGGGTGGCCAGGGTGAAGTCGTCCAGGGCGGCGAAGGCCGGGCCGGTGGTGACGGCGGCGACCAGTTCGCGGGCCTGCTCGGGGCTGGTGCGCACGGTCCAGCGGCGGCCGGTGCGCTCGGCCCGTTCGGCGAGCAGGGCGACGGCCGGCACCTCCAGCGGCGCCTCGGTGCGCCAGACCAGGTCCAGCCGGACGTCGCCGTCCACCAGGGCCTTGAGGCCGCCGGGCGTGTCGCAGGCGATCACCCGGCCCTCGTCCACCACCGCGACGCGGTCGAGCACGGTCTCCGCCTCGATCACGTTGTGGGTGACCAGCAGGACGGTGACGCCGTGCTCGGCCCGACGGCGGTCCACGGCGGACCAGACGGCCCGCCTGGCCACCGGGTCCATGCCGGTGGTCGGCTCGTCCAGGACGAGCAGCGGGCGCTCCCCGACCAGGACGGCGGCGAAGCAGGCCAGCCGGCGCTGGCCGCCCGAGAGCTTGGCCAGCGGCCGGCCGGCGATGCCCTCCAGGCCCAGTTCGGTGAGCACGTCGGCGGCCTGGGAGCGGGCCTGCGCGCGGCCGAGGCCGCGCAGCCGGCCGGTGGTCTCGGCGGCCAGCGAGACGGTCAGCTCGTCGAGCGCGCTGGACTCCTGGCCGAGGTAGGCGAGCAGCCGGGCGGCCCGTTCGGGGTGGCGCACCACGTCGTGGCCGAGGATCTCGACGCTGCCGCTGTCCGGGCGCAGCAGTCCGGTGAGCTGGCGGACCAGGGTGGACTTGCCGGCCCCGTTGGGCCCGAGCAGTCCGAAGACCTCGCCCTGGCGGACGTCCAGGGTGATGCCGTCGTTGGCGCGGACCGGCCCGGCGCCGGCACCGGCGCCCCGGCCGGCGGGGTACGTCTTCACCAGGTCGCGCACGGCACAGCACTGCCCGGCACGCCGCCCCGGCGTACCGGCGGCCTCGCCCTGGGGCGCGGCGCGTGGTGCCCGCCGGTCGGTCTCGCTCACGAGCGAAGACTCTACGCGCTGGGGGGCCAGAACCGGACAAGGGGGCCCGATCCGGCGGAGGCCGGGCGGGCACGCCGGGGCCGCGGCGAGGCTGCGGCACCCGGCCGGGTGCCGGCGGGGCAGGTTCCGGGGCCGGGCCGGATCAGTCGTCGACGACGATCAGGTCCCCGCCGGGGACGCGGGTGGCGAGTTCCTTCCAGAAGCCGGCCCGGATCGCGTACCGGTCGTGCTCGTCGATCTGGTCGTCCTTGTGGGCGAGCAGGCCGAAGCGGGCGGCGTAGCGGAGCAGCTCACCGTCGACCCGGTGCGGGATGCGCGGGTAGTCGGGCCACAGGACGGTGAGCCGCTCGGCGTCGCCGAGGCGTTCGGTCCAGCGGCGGGCGAAGACCTGGCCGACCTCGTGGGCGTCGCCGCCGATGGAGGTGATGTCCTCCTCCCGGTCGGCCCAGCGCTGCTCGGCGGTGGTCAGCTGGGCGAGGGTGGGCAGCGCGTCGCCGGGGGTGGCGGTGTCCCCGCCGGGGCGGTCGACCCAGCCCCGGTCGGAGGACCAGCGCAGCACCGGGCCGCCGTGCGGCTGGGCGGCGGGCGCGGCGGGGGGCACCCGGCCCGCCAGGTCCTTGGGGGTGGGGACGACCTTCAGCCCGTTCACGGCCATCGCCTGCCCGGCGACGGCCGGGCCGGGGATGCCGGGCCCCGCCATCCGCCGGCCCGCCAGGGCCGAGCCGGCCAGCGCGGCGGCCGGCTGCGGGCGGGCCGGGGCGGGCGGCGCGGCGGCCGCGGGCCGGACGGCCGCGGGCGGCGCGGCGAGGATCTTGGCGATCTCCGGACGTGGCCCGGGGGCGGGGAAGGCCGGCGCCGTCTCCCGGGGGCCGACCCAGCGCTCGATCCACTCGCGGTCCAGCACCCGCCGCTCGTCGGCCTCGCCCACCAGGTCCTCGGACTGGTTGAAGTCCCCGTCGGCGGCCTGGAGCGCCCACAGGTGCACCACCACGCCGTGCTCCTTGGCGGACATCATGCCCGGCAGCAGGTCGCCGTCGCCGGTGATCAGCACCACGTCGGCGCAGGCCCGGTTGCGGGCCAGTTCGGAGAGTTCGGCGTGCATCGCGGCGTCCACGCCCTTCTGCACCCAGCGGCCCTCGGCCCGGGTCAGCGCTCCCAGCCGGACAGTGACCCTGGGCAGCACCCGCAGCCGGCGGTGCTCGGGCATCGGGCGGCGGTCGGGCGCGGCGTCGAACCAGTAGATCCGCAGCAGCGGCAGCCCGGTCTCCTCCTCGGCGCGTTCGCGCAGCGCGGCGATCAGGGCGGTGTGGTCCACCGTCACCCGCGAGCGGGACGGGTCCCCGGCGAGCAGGCTGGCGGCGGCGCCCAGCAGGTATCCGGCATCCACCAGGACGACACAGCGGTCCACGTCCGCACCTCTTTCCGGTCGGCCCCGGGTACGGCGCCGCCGGGCCGGCAGCACCTGGCGGGCGCGGTCCGCCCAGCGCTCGGACGGCGGGCCCGGCGCGCGGCGTAGGGAGCAGTCTGCCCGACCGGCCCGGCCCGGGTACCCCGAACCACGCCGATCGCCCCGACCGGCCGCGCCCCTGCCCGCCCGATCGTTGGGGACTCCTTTACCCAGGCTTCGGGCGGTGAACCTCCGCCGTCCACGGGCCGCCCCGCCCGCCCGCGCCCGGCGCCGCGGCACGGCGCTCGGCTCCGGCGTACGCCGGAGCGTCTCAGCGTCCCCGCAGGTAGCCGCCCCCGGCGCCGTCCACGTGCACGATGTGCGCTCCGACGCGTACGACCTGGCAGTCGCCCGCCCGCCAGGAGCCCGCCGGCCCCGCGCTGTCCGGCAGCGGGGTCCAGACCTCGCGGAAGGTGCTGCCGTCCGGGTTGGTCCCGGTCTCCACCAGGTTGCCGCCGTCCCGCCGCAGCACCCCCTGGTCGTGTCCGGGCTCCCCCACCTGGTGGTGGAAGGTGACCAGCCGGCCGTCGTACGAGGTGACGCCGGCGAACCCCCGGCTGTCGGCGTAGTACTCCCCCGCCTGCAGCCAGACGACGTGCTCCCGTTCCACCAGCGGCCCGCCGTCGCGGCTGATGCCCCGGCGCAGCCAGGCGCCGTGCTCGGGGGGTCTCATGGGCTCTCCCGTCCTCCGCCGTCCGTACCCGTCCGCCGTCCGCTCCGGGCTGCCGGACCGGCCGCCCGGGCCGGTGCCGCCACCCCAGTGAGGCACGGGCCGCGCCCGCCGGCCACCGGACGCCCGACCAGGACGACCGGACGGCCGGACGACCAGCACGACCGGACGACCGCGGGAACCGGGAACGACCGCGCCCGCCCCGGGAGGTCCGGGGCGGGCGCGGTCGTCCGCGACGGCGGGATCAGCTGAGCTCGGCGGCGACCAGCTCGGCGATCTGCACGGCGTTGAGGGCCGCGCCCTTGCGCAGGTTGTCGTTGGAGAGGAAGAGGGCGAGGCCGTTGTCGACGGTCTCGTCCACCCGGATCCGGCCGACGTACGAGGCGTCCTTGCCGGCCGCCTGCAGCGGGGTGGGGATCTCGGAGAGCTCCACGCCGGGGGCGTCCTTCAGCAGCTCGTAGGCGCGCTCGACGCTGATCGGGCCGGCGAAGCGGGCGTTGATCTGCAGCGAGTGGCCGGAGAAGACCGGGACGCGCACGCAGGTGCCGGAGACCTTCAGCCCGGGGATGCCGAGGATCTTGCGGGACTCGTTGCGGAGCTTCTGCTCCTCGTCGGTCTCGAAGGAGCCGTCGTCCACCAGGTTGCCGGCCAGCGGCACCACGTTGAAGGCGATCGGACGCCGGTACACGTTCGGCTCGGGGAACTCGACGGCCTCGCCGTCGTGGGTGAGGCGGTCGGCCTCGCCGACGACCTTGCTCGCCTGGGTGTGCAGCTCGGCGACGCCGGCCAGGCCGGAGCCGGAGACGGCCTGGTAGGTGGTGGCGACCAGGGCGGTCAGCCCCGCCTCCTCGTGCAGCGGGCGCAGCACGGGCATGGCGGCCATGGTGGTGCAGTTGGGGTTGGCGATGATGCCCTTGGGGCGGTCGGCGATCGCCTCCGGGTTGACCTCGGAGACCACCAACGGGACCTCGGGGTCGCGGCGCCAGGCCGAGGAGTTGTCGATGACGACCGCGCCGGCCGCCGCCACCTTGGGGGCCAGCTCCTTGGAGGTGGAGCCGCCGGCCGAGAAGATCACGATGTCCAGGCCGCTGTAGTCGGCCGTGGCCGCGTCCTCGACGGTGATCTCGGTGTCCTGCCAGGGCAGCGTGCGCCCGGCCGAACGGGCCGATGCGAACAGCCGCAGCTGCTCCACCGGGAACGAGCGCTCTGCCAGGATGCCGCGCACCACGGCGCCTACCTGGCCGGTGGCCCCAACAATGCCGATCCTCATCCGACTACTCCTCCATCTGGATGTTCCTGCTGATCACAGCCGCACTCAGCCCATCATGCCTTGAACCCCGGCCAGGGCCGCCAGGTATTCCAAGGTGTGAACGGCGGGCGGCGTCCTCACCGGGTCAGGCGGTCCGTTCCGGCCAGTGCGACGGCGGTCTCGACCGGGCCGGCGGGCAGCAGCGGGAGCCGGACGTCCGGGGTGGGGATCCGGCCCTGGGCGTGCAGCACGGCCTTGATCACCGTCGGGTTGGGGCCGGCGAAGGCCGCCTTGGCGAGGGCCGCGAGCTGGTGGCCGAGGGCACGGGCGCGGTCGGCCTCGCCGGCCTGCCAGGCGGCGGCCAGTTCGGCGAAGCGGGCGGTGGCCAGGTGGGCCGAGGCCAGGATGCCGCCGGCGGCGCCGAGCGCGAGCAGCGGGGAGAGGAAGGCGTCGTCCCCGGCCAGGACGGCGAAGCCGGCCGGTGCGGAGCCGAGCAGTTCGACGGTGTCCTGGTCGATGCCGCCGACGGCGTGCTTCACCCCGGCGATGCCGGGGACGCCGGCCAGTTCGAGCAGTGCGGCGGCGCTCAGCGACTGCCCGGTGCGGTACGGGATGTGGTAGACGACCAGCGGGACGGGGCTGGTCGCGGCCAGCCGGCGGAAGTGCGCGACCACGCCGGCCTCGCCCGGGCGGGTGAAGGCCGGCACGGTCACCATCGCGGCGGCCGCCTCCGGGGTGGACTTGCCGAGGGCGAGCAGCGCCTCGGCGGTGCCGAGGGTGCCGGCTCCGCCGGTGCCGACGAGCAGGGTGGCGCCGCGCTCGCGGCAGACGGCGGCGACCACGTCGACCACGGTGCGCCGCTCCGCCTCGTCCAGGGCGGCCGCCTCGGCGGTGGTGCCGAGGGCGGCCAGGCCGGCTGCGCCCTCGTCCAGCAGGGAGTGCGCCAGGGCCTCCAGGGCCGGCCGGGCGATGGTGCCGTCGGCGGCGAAGGGCGTGACGAGGGGGACGAAGATCCCCGTCAGCGGGATGTGCTGGTTCATGGTGATCAGCCTCGCCCGGGCCCGACCGCCAGGTCCAGTTCATATTGCCGCCGACAACCGTAAGCTGAGCCGATGCTCGACGTCCGGCGCCTGCGCCTGCTCAGGGAACTCGCCCACCGGGGCACCATCGCCGCGGTGGCCGAGGCGCTCGCCTTCAGCCCGTCCGCCGTCTCCCAGCAGTTGTCCGTGCTGGAGCGGGAGGCCGGGGTGCCGCTGCTGGAGCGCACCGGACGGCGGGTCGCGCTGACCCCGGCCGGGCGCAACCTGGTCCGCCATGCCGAGGCGGTGCTGGAACGGCTGGAACTTGCCGGTTCCGAACTGGCCGACGCCAGACAGGGGTTGGCCGGATCGCTGCGGATCGGCACCTTCCCCTCGGCGGCCCGGGCGATCGTCCCCGGCGCGCTCACCGTGCTGGCCCGCGAGCACCCGGGGCTGGAGCCGATGGTCGCCGAGATGGACCCGGCCCGGGTCGGCGACGCGCTGCGGGCCGGCGAGCTGGACGTGGCCCTGGTGCACGACTACGACTTCGTGCCCGCGCCCCAGGAGCCCGGCCTGGCCACCGAGCCGCTGTTCAGCGAGGCGATGTACCTGGCGTCCCCGGCGGGCGCCCGGCCCGCCGGGGACGATCCGGTCGGCCGCTGGCGGGAGCACCCGTGGATCATGGGCACGCCCGGCACGCTCTGCCGGACGATGGCCGCCCGGGCCTGCGAGGCGGCGGGCTTCACCCCCCGGGTGCGCCACCAGGTCGACGAGTTCGCCACCGTGCTGGCCCTGGTGGCGGCCGGGCAGGGGGTCGCCCTGGTGCCCCGGCTGGGCGCCCCGGAGCAGCTCGCCGGCGTCACCCTGACCCGGCTGGGGATGTGCCGCCGCACCCGTACGGCGTTCCGCAGCGGCGCCGCCGCCCACCCCGCGGTGGCGGCCTTCACCGCCGCCCTGCGCACCGCGCTGCCGCCGGACCTGGACGAGGGGCCGCCGGCCCGGGCGCTCGCGCCCTGAGCGCGCCGCGGGCCCGGCCCCGGAGCCCCCCGCACGCGCCTCGCCCGATCGGTCCGCCGCCGCTCTTGATCACCCCGCCGCCGGTCACTAGCCTGCGCGCATGGCCGAATTGACGCAGCGATCCGAGCAGGCCCCGGGCTCCCACGGCCCCTTCGCGACCAGCGAGGTCGACCCTTCGCGGATCGGCCCGGTCCGCACCGAGTACGCGCCCGACCACGACGGCGACCCGGACCCGGGCGAGATCGTCTGGACCTGGGTCCCGTACGAGGAGAACGACGGCCGGGGCAAGGACCGCCCGGTGCTGGTGGTCGCCCGCGAGCCGGGCGGGACGCTGCTCACCGTGATGCTCTCCAGCAAGGCCCACAGCGCGGACAGCGACTGGGTGCCGATCGGCGCGGGGCCCTGGGACCGCACCGGGCGCGACTCCTGGGTCTCGCTGGAGCGGGTGCTGCGGGTGCACGACCAGGGCATGCGCCGCGAGGCCTGCGCCCTGGACCGGGCCCGGTTCAACCTCGTCACCGACCGCCTGAGGCTCCGCTACCGCTGGAGCTGAGCCCCCCGCGGGGCCCGGCCGGCCGGCGGGCCCCGCGGAAACGGACTGTTCATGCACCGATCCACGTGATCTCCTCCCGGAGGAGGGCCCGGCAGGACAGGATCGGGCCGGACAGTCAACGACGAGCTGAGCCGGGAGCATGAGCACTCAGAACCCGCCGGGATACGGCTACCCGTCCGACCCCAACAACCCCTACGGCCAGACCCCGTACGGCCAGCAGCCGCCGGCCCCCGGGCCCTACGGCCAGCAGCCGGCCCCGGGTCCGTACGGGCCGCCGCCGGCCCAGGATCCGTACGGCAAGACCGGGCAGCCCTACGGCTACCCGCAGCAGCCCCCGCCGCCGGCCGGCGGGCCCGGGTACGGCGCACCGCAGCCGCCCTACGGCGCCGAGCAGCCGGCGTACGGCCAGCAGCCCTACGGCGGCCAGCCCGGCTACGGGCAGCAGCCCTACGGGCAGCCGGGGTACGGGCAGCCCGGGTACGGGCAGCCGCCCGGCCCGCAGCAGGCCTGGCCGCAGTGGCTGGCCCCGCCCGCCCAGTACGGCGGCCCGCCCGCGCCGGGCAGCCGCACGCTGGCCTCGGCCGGCGACCGCTTCCTGGCCCGGCTGATCGACTCCGCCGTCCTGCTGGTCCCGTACCTGGTGCTGGGCCTGCTGCTGGAGAGCACCGGCTCGATCCTGCTCTACCTGGTGCTGGGGTTGGTGGGCTTCGGCTACGAGATCGTCATGCTGCTCACCCAGCACGGCCAGACGGTGGGCAAGAAGGCGATGCGGATCCGGGTGGTGGCCCTGCAGCACGGCGGGCGGCCGGCCGACAACGCGCTGTGGACCCGCGCGGCGCTCTACGGGCTGCCGTCCGCCGTCTACTGCCTGGGCAGCCTGTTCGCCCTGGTGAACGTGCTGTGGCAGCTCTGGGACAAGCCGTTCCAGCAGTGCCTGCACGACAAGCCCGCGGGCACCGTGGTGGTCAAGGAGCACTGAGCCCGGCCGGCCCGGGACACGCCGGACGGCCGGGGGCGGCACGCTCCCGGCCGTCCGGCGTGACACGTCTCACAGCCCCGGGGCCCGGCCGCGCCGACCCGCCGGAACCGGTCACCGGGCGGGCGCGATGCGCCCTGGTCGCCACCCGGCGACGGGCAGTGACGGTCACTGTCGCACCCGTCCCGGACACCCCGTCAGGCATCAGGAATCGATCTTCGGACCGCGCTAGGGTGGGGGTTTCCCCGCCGGAGATCTATGTCCGAGGAGTCATTCCCACGTGGCCGACAGCTTCGTTCACCTGCATGTCCACACCGAGTACTCGATGCTGGACGGGGCCGCGAAGAACGGCAAGCTGTTCGCGGAGGCCCAGCGGCAGGGCATGCCCGCCATCGCGATGAGCGACCACGGCAACATGTTCGGCGCGTACGAGTTCTTCCAGAGCGCGAAGAAGCTCGACGGCGCCGTGAAGCCGATCATCGGCATCGAGGCGTACGTGGCGCCCGGCTCGCGCTTCCACAAGAAGCCGACCTTCTGGGCGCCCGGCGGGCAGCGGCAGGTGAGCGCCGACGGCGAGGGCGGCAAGGACGTCTCCGGCGGCGGCCGGTACACCCACATGACGATGTGGGCGCAGAACGTCGCCGGCCTGCGGAACCTCTTCAAGCTCTCCTCGCTCGCGTCGATGGAGGGCTACTACATGAAGCCCCGGATGGACCGCGAGCTGATCGCCGCGAACGCCACCGGGATCATCGCCACCACCGGCTGCCCCTCCGGCGAGGTGCAGACCCGCCTGCGGCTCGGCCAGTACGAGGAGGCGGTCAAGGCCGCCGGCGCCTACCAGGACATCTTCGGCAAGGAGAACTACTTCCTGGAGCTGATGGACCACGGCCTGTCCATCGAGCGGGACGTCCGCCAGGACCTGCTGCGGCTGGCCAAGGAACTGAACATCCCGCTGCTGGCCACCAACGACTCGCACTACGTGACCGCCGACCAGGCGGACGCGCACGACAGCCTGCTCTGCGTCGGCGTGGGCAAGAACAAGGACGACCCGAACCGCTTCAAGTTCAACGGCGACGGCTACTACGTCAAGACCGCCGACGAGATGCAGGCGCTGTTCAGCGAGCTCCCGGAGGCCTGCGCCAACACGCTGGCGATCGCCGAGCGGATCGAGCCGTACGACGAGGTCTTCAACTACGTCGACCGGATGCCGCAGTTCGACGTCCCCGAGGGGGAGACCCAGGCGTCCTTCCTGCGCCAGAAGATCAAGGCCGGCCTGAAGGTCCGCTACGGCGACAACCCGAGCCAGGAGGTGCTGGACCGGGTCGAGCTGGAGATGGGCGTCATCTCCCCGATGGGCTTCGACGCGTACTTCCTCGTGGTCGCCGACATCTGCCAGTACGCCCGCGACAACGGCATCCCGGTCGGCCCGGGCCGAGGCTCCGCGGCCGGCTCGATGGTCTCGTACCTGACCCGGATCACCGAGCTGGACCCGCTGGAGCACGACCTCCTGTTCGAGCGGTTCCTCAACCCCGAGCGCATCAACCCCCCGGACGTCGACATCGACTTCGACGACCGCCAGCGCGACCAGATGGTGCGCTACGTCACCGACAAGTACGGCGCCGAGTACACCGCCCAGGTGAACACCTTCGGCACCATCAAGGCGAAGGCCGCCGTCAAGGACGCCAACCGCATCCTCGGCTACCCCTTCGCGATGGGCGACCGGATCACCAAGGCGATGCCGCCGGACGTGATGGGCAAGGGCGTCCCGCTCGCGGACCTCTTCAACGAGAAGCACCCCCGGTACAACGAGGGCACCGAGATCCGGGCGCTGTACCAGAACGAGCCCGACGTCAAGAAGATCATCGACACCGGCCTGGGCATCGAGGGCCTGATCCGCGGCACCGGCGTGCACGCGGCCGCGGTGATCCTCTCCTCGACCCCGCTGCTGGAACTCGTCCCGCTGCACATGCGGGACAAGGACGGCGTGATCATCACCGGCTTCGACTACCCGTCGTGCGAAGCCATGGGCCTGATCAAGATGGACTTCCTGGGTCTGCGGAACCTGGGCATCATCGACCACTGCATCAAGATCGTGAAGGCCAACCGCGGTGTCGAGGTCGACATCGAGAAGATCGCGCTGGACGACCCCACCACGTACGAACTGCTCGCCCGCGGTGACACCCTGGGCGTGTTCCAGCTCGACGGCGGCCCCATGCGCGCCCTGCTCAAGCTGATGAAGCCGACCGAGTTCGCCGACATCTCCGCCGTCTCGGCGCTGTACCGGCCGGGCCCGATGGGCATGAACTCGCACACCAACTACGCGCTGCGCAAGAACGCCCAGCAGGAGATCATCCCGATCCACCCGGAGCTGGAGGAGCCCCTCAAGGAGGTCCTCGGCCCCACCTACGGCCTGATCGTCTACCAGGAGCAGGTGCAGCGAGCCGCCCAGGTGCTGGCCGGCTACAGCCTCGGACAGGCCGACCTGCTCCGCCGCGCGATGGGCAAGAAGAAGAAAGAGGTCCTGGAGAAGGAGTTCGTCCCCTTCCACGCGGGCTGCAAGGAGCGCGGCTACTCGGACGAGGCGATCCAGGCGGTCTGGGACGTGCTGGTCCCGTTCGCCGGCTACGCGTTCAACAAATCGCACTCCGCCGCCTACGGCCTGGTCTCGTACCAGACCGCGTACCTCAAGGCCAACTACCCGGCCGAGTACATGGCCGCCCTGCTGACCTCGGTGGCCGACGACAAGGACAAGATGGCCGTCTACCTGGCGGAGTGCCGCCAGATGGGCATCAAGATCCTTTCCCCGGACGTCAACGAGTCCGTGGTCGACTTCACCGCCGTCGGCAACGACGTCCGCTTCGGCCTCAAGGCCGTCCGCAACGTCGGCGTGCCGGTGATCGAGTCGCTGGTCAAGACCCGCGGCGAGAAGGGCAAGTACACCTCCTTCGCCGACTTCCTGGACAAGGTCGAGCTGGTGGTGTGCAACAAGCGCACCATCGACTCGCTGATCAAGGCCGGCGCCTTCGACTCGCTCGGGCACACCCGTCTGTCGCTGACCACCGTCCACGAGAACGCCATCGACGCCGTCACCGGCGTCAAGAAGCAGCAGGCCATCGGCCAGGACGACCTCTTCGGCGCGATGGACACCGGCGAGGACATCCCCACCATCGGGCTGGACTTCGAACTCACCGACCGCGAATGGCCGCGCAAGCAACTGCTCAGCCTGGAGCGGGAGATGCTCGGCCTGTACGTCTCCAGCCACCCGCTGGACGGCGCCGAGCACATCCTCTCCCGCAACCGCGACATCTCCATCGCCGAACTGCTCGGCTCCGGCCGCACCGAGGGCGAGGTCAAGCTCGCCGGCCTGATCACCTCGGTCGACCGGCGGATCAACAAGGCGGGCAACGCCTGGGCGATCATCACCCTGGCCGACCGGGACGGCTCGGTCGAGGTGCTGTTCTTCCCCGCCACCTACAACCTGATGGCCGACCAGATGGTCGAGGACAACGTCATCTCGGCCCGCGGGCGGCTCAACGAGCGCGACGGCTCGCTGAGCATCTTCGGGCAGGAGATCACCCAGCTCGACATCTCCTCCGCCGAGCACGGCGGCAAGCCGCCGATCCAGATCACCGTGCCCGAGGCCAAGGTCAACCCGCACATGGTCCGCGAGCTCAAGCGCTCGCTGCGGGCGCACCCCGGCGACGTGCCGGTGCGGCTGCTGACCACCAGCCGGCAGAAGAACGTCCTGTACGAGCTGGGCTTCCTGGTCAACACCGACAACGCCTTCGCCAGCGAGGTCAAGACGCTGCTCGGGCCCTCTGCCTGGAGCATCTGACAGCGCTCGCCCGGCGTTCCGGTGCCGCCGGGCCGCGCGCCCCGGGGCCGGCCGGCCCCGGGGCGCACCCGCTCAGCCGGTCAGGCGGTGACCAGGGACAGGCCGTAGACCGAGAGGATCTCGTTCACCGGCTGGAACCAGGTCTGGCCGCCGCTGCTGCAGTTGCCCCAGCCGCCGGAGGTCACGCCCTGCGCCTGGTCCCCGGTGATGAAGGAGCCGCCGGAGTCGCCCGGCTCGGCGCAGACGCTGGTCCGGGTCACCTGGTAGACCGCGCCCTGGCTGTAGTTGACGGTCTCGTTGAGGCCCTGCACCGTGCCGCAGTGCCAGTGGGTGGTGGAGCCGGAGCGGCAGACCGAGGAGCCGACCGGGGCCTGCCAGGACCCGCGGACCAGCACGTCACTGACGGTGCCCCAGCCGAGGACCACCGGGACGGTCCACCAGCCGTTGCCGATCCGGATGAACGAGTAGTCGTTGCCCGGGAACGACGAGCCGGCGAACGAGCCCATCGCCGAACCGTCCCAGCCGGCCACGCTGCTGCCCGCGCCGCCGCAGTGCCCGGCGCTGACGAAGCCGCCCTGCACCGCGAACCCGATCGAGCAGCGGGTGTTGCCGTTGATGTAGTACGGGTCCCCGCCGACCACGCCGGCCGACAGGGTGCGCGGCGTACGGTCGGCGCCCTGCTCCTCGACCGTCACCGGGCCGGCCTGCTCCGCCGCGGCGACGAAGGCCGCCACCCGGGCGTCCTGCCGGGCGCCGGGGGCGAGTTCGACCACCACGCTGTTGCGTCGCGGGTCGACCCGCCAGCTGCTGACCCCCGCCGGGGCCGCGGCGGCCCGGGAGCGGGTGTCGATGGCGGCCTTCGCGCTGTCGAGCTCCTGCTGCGAGTGCCGGACGACCACCGTCTCGGCCCCCGCCGCCCGGAGCGCGGTGCTCCGCGCGGCGTCGGTGACGGCGACCACCAGGGTCTCCCGGTCGGCGTCGTACCAGGAGCCGGCGAAGGCCTGGCCGGCGAGCTGCTCGGCCCGGGGTGCCAGCCGGGCCGCGAGGTCCTCCCGGGCCAGCCGGCGGGCGGCCTGACCCTCGGTGAGGCCGAGGTCGCGCCGGAGCGCGTCGGTGAGCCCCGGCGACAGCGGCCGGGCCGTGCCGGTGGCGGAGGTTTCGCCCGTACGGTCGGCGGCCGCGGCGGCCGAGACGCCGAGGCCGAGCGTGGACAGGGTCATGAGGGTGGCCATGGCCACCCTGGCAAGGGTGTTTCGCACCGCTGATCTCCTCTGATCCGTGGCGGGTGGGGCCTGCCTTACGGGGAGAGAGCGCTCTCTGCACTACGGGTCTAGACCGCGCCGGTTAGCTTTACATCGTTGAATGTCCGCGTCAACCGGGCCAACCGAACTGCCCCGCACAGAATCTGACACCGCATCGGCTTCCGGGGGGCCCGGACGGGTGGTTGTCACCGTGGCCGGAAAGCGCTCCCAGGCCCGTCGGCGCGACGGCCGGCGGCGGCTCCTCCGATGCGTCCCCCGCCGGGCCGGAGCGGTAGTCTCCGGATTGGCCACGGCCGCCCGCCTCGTCCCCGCGCGGGGACTGCCACGCGTCACAGAAGGACACCGCCATGCCCGACCAGCTCACCGCCGCCCACCGCGAACCCGAGCGCGCCGAGACCATCCTGCGGGTCTTCGAAGCCGCCTTCGGCGAGCTGCTCGCCCAGGACCCGGCCGCCTTCCGGGTCAAGTTCCGCAAGATGGCCGCCTCCGCCTTCGCGTTCTACCGCGGCACCGCCGGCCTCTTCTACGCCGACCTCACCACCGCCCCCTACGACGGCTACGGCGCCGCCTTCCTCGACGAGCGCACCAGCCGGGTCTGGATCCACGGCGACCTGCACGCCGAGAACTTCGGCAGCTACCTCAACTCCGAGGGCCGGCTGGTGTTCAACGTCAACGACTTCGACGAGGCCTACGTCGGTGCCTTCACCTGGGACGTCCAGCGACTGGCCGCCAGCCTCGCGCTGATCGGCTACGCCAAGGCGCTCTCCGACGACACCATCACCGAACTCGTCCGCACCTTCGCCGCCGCCTACCGCGGGCGGATCGCCGCCCTGGTCCGGGGCGGCGGGAGCACCTCCGTCACCCTGGACACCGCGACCGGCCCGATCCTGGAGACCTTGCGCCGGGCCCGGCTGCAGACCCGGGTCGCCCTGCTGGACTCCGAGACCGTCATCGACGGGTACGACCGCCGGTTCCGCAAGGGCGGCGGCGCGTTCGAACTGGACGAGGCCACCAAGGCCGAGGTGCTCACCGCCTTCGAGGCCTACCTCACCACCCTGCCGCCGGCCACCCGGACCCGCCCGGACGCGCTGCGGGTCAAGGACGTCGTCGGCCGCCGCGGCATCGGCATCGGCAGCGCCGGACTGCCCTCGTACAACCTGCTGCTGGAGGGGCACACCGACGCCCTGGAGAACGACGTCATCATCTACATGAAGCAGGGCCAGACCCCGGCCGTCTCCCGGCACGTCACCGACCCCGGGATCCGGGGCTACTTCGAGCACGAGGGCCACCGCACGGTCATCTCCCAGCGCGCCCTCCAGGCGCACAGCGACCCGTGGCTCGGCTACGCCTCGCTGCGCGGCCAGGGCCAGCTGGTCGCCGAGGTCTCCCCGTACGCCACCGACCTCGACTGGACCGACCTCAACGAGCAGGCGGACCTGCACTCGGTGACCGACTACCTGGGCCGGGCCACCGCCACCATGCACGCCGCCGCGGACGAGTCCTCCAGCGGCCACACCCTGGTGCCGTTCTCCACCGAGCACGCCATCGACGCCGCCATCGGCAAGGACGAGGAGGGCTTCACGACCATGCTGGCCGACTTCGCCCACGCCTACGGCGCCCGGGCCCGGCAGGACCACCAGATCTTCGTCGACCTGTTCCGCAACGGCCGCATCCCCGGCCTGTAACACCCTTCGCCGGCACGTCAGGTCAGGGTGGTGACCGGCGCGTACCTCCGGTCCTGGTCGTCACCGCCGCCGGCCCCACCACCGCCACCGCCCACCGGTCAGGCCTCCGGGTCGCGCAGGCCGACGCAGTCGAGCGCCCAGAAGGGCTCCGAGTACACGAAGGTGCCCGTCATCCACGGCTCGTGGGCGGACAGCCTGGCCACCTGGAAGGCCGGTCCGGGGATCCGCAGCGACGGGGAGCGGAAGCCCGCCGGGGTGGCCGGCTCGAAGCCGCGGGTGCGGTACCAGCCGGGGTCGCCCTCCAGGAAGACCAGGGGCGCGCCCGTGTCCTCGGCCGCCGCGAGGGCGTGCCGGACCAGCCGGGTCCCGATGCCCCGGCCCTGGTGCTCCGGGAGCACGCCGAGCGGGGAGAGGCTGAGCACGTCCACGATCCGGCGCGGGGCGTCCAGCCGGCAGCCGCTCAGCAGGACGTGGCCGAGGACCGCGCCGTCCAGCACCGCGACGAAGGACAGCGGCCCGGCTCCGGCCCTCGCCTCGCGGAGCGCCTCCACCAGCCGGGACACCCGGCCGTCGTCGCCGAAGGCCCGGGTGTGCAGGAGGTGGACGCCCTCGTGGTCCTGGGCGGTCTCCGGCCGGATCGCGACCCGGTCGCCGGCGTGGGGCCCGGGGGCCGGCCCGGTCGCGGTGGTCGCGGTGGTCGCGGCGGCCGGGACGGCCGGGACGGCGGTGGTCGTCACCGGGATGGTCGTCACAGGGACGGCCCGGACGGGGGCGGCGGCGGGGCGCGCGGGGGTGTCTCCGGGGCGCGCGGGCGGCGGGGGCTCAGCGGTCATGCGCGTGAGGCTATGCCCTGAACGCCCGGCCGGGCACGGGGATTCACGGCCCGCGGGCGCGCCACCGGGGGCCGGTGCCCGGGCCGTGCGGCCCAGTCGTATTCCCCCGGGGATCCGGGCGCGCTAGCCTCGGTCGACACGCTGGACATGGGTACCGCAAGGGGGACTTCGTGACGTTCGACCCTTACCGAACACCACCGGCCGACGGACGCCCGGGGGTGGCACCCGTGCGCCGCGGCCCCGACGGGTCCCTGATCGCCATCGGCCTGCTGTCGGTCGTGGCCCTGCTGAGCGAACTGGGGATCCTCGCCTACGACATCAGCCAGCAGGGTCCCGGGTACCTGCCGACCGCGCTCGGCATCAGCTTCGACCACTACGTCCAGGAGGCCCCGGTGGGCTTCTTCGGCTACGACTCCGCGCTGACGGTCGCGCTGATCGTGCTGGCCGTGGCGGCGTTCAGCGGCCGGCGGTGGGTGCGCCCGGCGGCCGTCGTGCTGTTCGCCGTGGACGGGTACGCGGCCGGGGCCTTCCTGATCTACGAGCTGACCAACGAGTTCACCGCCGGGCGGTTCGCCCAGCCGACGTCCTCCCTGATCCTGAACCTGACCCGGGTGCTGGCCGTGCTGCTGGCCCTCGTCGTCGCCGTCGTGGTGCTCGCCACCCGCTCCCGCGGCGCGGGCACCGGCGCGGCCGGGCCGCAGCAGAACCCGTACCTCGGGTACCCGCCGGCGCCGTTCCCGGCCCAACCGGGCGGCCCCGGGCAGCCGTTCGGCTCCGCCCCGGCCTACGCGCCGGAGCGGTCCGTCACGGCTCCCCCGCCGTACGCGGCGGCCCCGCCGTTCCCGCCCGCGCAGCCGTACCCGCCGGCTCCGCCCGCCGCTCCGCCGGCCGGCCCGCCGGAGGACCGGCACCCGGGCTGACCGGGCGACGGGTCGCGGCCGGTGCTGACCGGGCGCGGCCCGTCCGGCCGCCCTCAGTCCTTGAGCTGGGTGAAGCGGATGCGGTTGCCGAACGGGTCGCGCAGGCCGCAGTCGATCCCGTACGGGCGCTCGGTGGGCTCCTCGGTGAACTCGACGCCCAGGCCGAGCAGCGTCTCGTAGGTCTTGCGGCAGTCCTCCGTGGTGAAGATCAGCCAGCCGCCGGTCGCGCCCTTGGTGACCAGCTCCCGGACCTGCTCGGCGGTCTCCTCGGACATCGCCGGGGCGCCCGGCCGCTCCAGCAGGATCTGCCGCTCCGGGTGGCCGGGGACGCTGACCGCGAGCCAGCGCATGAAGCCCATGTCGACGTCTGCGGCGACCTCCAGGCCCAGCTTGCCGACGTAGAAGTCGAGGGCCTCGTCCTGGTCGAGGACGAAAATCTGCGAGTGCGTGATGGCGTTGAACATGTGCTCGACGCTACTCGGCGGGTCCGGCGAAAACTTATCCGAAACCGCTCGTCCGGCTACCGCCGTCGGGCGGCTGCCGGCCCTTGCCCGCCCCGCCCGGTCACGCGCTCGGGCGGGTCCAGGCCATCGTGAAGCAGGTCGGCACGACGGTGGCGGCCGCCTCCTTCCGGTAGGTCCTCGGCGACCGGCCGACGATGGCGTGGAAGGTCCGGCTGAAGGTGCCCGGGCTGCCGAAGCCGACCTCGAAGCAGATCTCGGTCACGCTGCGCCCGCTCTCCCGCAGCAGGAACATCGCCCGCTCGACCCGGCGGCGCTGCAGGTAGCGGTGCGGCGTCTCGCCGAAGGTGGCCCGGAAGGTCCGCGAGAAGTGCGCCTCGGAGACGTGCGCGATCCGGGCCAGGGCGGGGACGTCCAGCGGCTGGGCGTAGGCGCGGTCCATCGCGTCCCGGGCCCGCAGCATCAGGCGGTTGGTCTCTTCGGCGGCGCGGCTCACCGGGCCATCAGACCACGGCCCGCGCCGTCCGGGCCACGTACGGGGGCACGGCGGCGGCCGGCGGGCACCGTGGGCGCGGACGGCCGGCGAGGCCTCCGCCCGGTACCCGCCGCGGGCCGTCCCTCAGGCGTCCAGTTCCGCCAGGAAGTCCAGCGCGGCCGCCCAGGTCTGCTCGGCGGCCTCGGCGTCGTAGTCGGGCAGGTCGGGGTCGGTGAAGACGTGGCCGGCGCCCCGGTAGCGGTGGACCTCGACGTCGGCGCCCGCCCTGCGCATCCGCAGGTACCAGGCGTTGAGCCAGTCCTCGGACTCGAACGGGTCCGGCTCGGCGACGTGCAGCTGGACGGGGACGGAGGTGGCGGCGTCGTCCCGGAGGTCCGAGGTGCCGTGCAGCAGCAACAGGCCCTTGGCCTGCTCGTCCGCGAGGGCGAGGTTCTGGGCGAGGGCGCCGCCGAGCGAGAAGCCGGCGTAGACCAGGCCCTCCGGCGGCGGCGTGGTCCCGTTCGCGGGGGTGAGCAGCGGGACGACGGCGGTGACCGCCCGGCGCAGCAGTTCGTCGCTGGTGATCTCCTCCTTGTACGCCATGCCCTCCTCGACGTTGTCGAAGGTCCGGCCGTCGTAGAGGTCGGGGGTGTGCACCTGGTGGCCGGCGGCGCGCAGCCGGTCGGCGGCCGCGTGGACGGCCGGGCGCAGGCCGTAGGCGGAGTGCAGGAGGACGATCTGGGCCACGGGTGCGTTCCTTCGCGATCTCGGTCGGGTCGCCTCCCATGATCCCGCATGATCCGGCGCGATCCCGCGCACCCGCCCGCCGCGCCCGGCCCGGATGGCCGCCGGGTGGCGTGGCGGACGCCGGCGGGTGCCGGTGTCCACGCCTCGGTGAAGAGTCGACGAACAGTCAGTCCCGCCTATGGGCAGCACGGTTACCCGGCGGTAGCCTGAGCGCGTGATTGATCCCATACATGACAAGCCCCTGGCCGACGCCACCACCCGCCCGCGCCGTCGCCAGGTGCTCAAGGCCACCGCGATCGCAGCCGGGGCGGCGACCCTGCCACTGGCCCTCGGCGAGCGCGCCGTCGCCGACACCCTGCCGGCCCAGGGCCCGGCCTTCCTGCACGGCGTCGCCTCCGGCGACCCGCTCCCCGACGGTGTCGTGGTGTGGACCCGGGTGACCCCGACCCCGGCCGCCGTGCCCGGATCGGGCGCCGGCCCGGACACCGAGGTCCGCTGGGAGCTGGCCACCGACCGCGGCTTCACCACCCTCGCGGTGAGCGGCACGGTGACCACCTCGGCCGGCACCGACCACACCGTGAAGGTCGACGCCCGCGGCCTGCGGCCCGACACCACGTACTGGTACCGCTTCACGGCCGGCGGCGTCACCTCGCCCGCCGGCCGCACCCGCACCGCCCCCGCGAGCGACGCCGCCGTGCAGCGGCTGCGGCTGGGCGTCGCGTCCTGCGCGAACTGGGAGGCGGGCTACTTCTCCGCCTACCGGCACCTGGCCGCCCGCGGCGACCTCGACGTCTTCCTCTTCCTCGGCGACTACATCTACGAGTACCGGACGGGCGAGTTCTGCGCCGCCGGCAAGGTCGTGCGCCCGCACCAGCCGGCCCACGAGATCCTGAACCTCGCGGACTACCGCACCCGGCACGGCACCTACAAGACCGACCCGGACCTCCAGGCCCTGCACGCGGCCATCCCGACCATCGCGATCTGGGACGACCACGAATTCGCCAACGACGCCTCCTCGGTGGGCGCCGAGAACCACACGCCGGGCACCGAGGGCGACTGGGCGGCCCGGGTCGCCGCGGCGAAGCAGGCCTACTTCGAGTGGATGCCCGTCCGCCCGTCGATCGCCGGCACCACCTACCGCCGGCTGCGCTACGGGAAGCTGGCCGACCTCTCGCTGCTCGACCTGCGCTCGTTCCGCTCCGCGCAGGTGAAGGTGGGCGACGGCGACGTCGACTCGGCCGACCGCACGATCACCGGCCGGGCCCAGCTCGACTGGCTGAAGTCCGGGCTGTCCGCCTCCGACACCACCTGGCGGCTGGTCGGCAACTCGGTGATGATCTCGCCGGTCGCCTTCCTGTCCCTGCCGGACTACCTGCTGCGCCCGCTCGCCAAGCTGCTCGGCCTGCCGGGCGAGGGCCTGGCGGTCAACCCGGACCAGTGGGACGGCTACACCCACGACCGCCGCGAACTGCTCGGCCACCTGAAGGCGCAGGGCATCCGCAACACGGTCTTCCTGACCGGCGACATCCACTCGGCGTGGGCGGCCGACGTGCCGGACGAGGCCGCCACCTACCCCGCCTCGGGCAGCGTCGCCACCGAGTTCGTGGTCACCTCGGTGACCTCCGACAACGTCGACGACTTCCTGAAGGTCGCCCCGCAGACCGTCTCGCTGGTCGCCGCGGGGGCCCTCAAGGCCGCCAACCGGCACCTGAAGTGGATCGACCTGGACTCGCACGGCTACGGCGTCCTGGACGTCACCCCGGAGCAGGTCCAGATGGACTACTACATCCTGTCCGACCGCACCAAGCGCGAGGCCACCAGCACCTGGACCCGCTCCTACCGCAGCCGCTCCGGGAGCCAGGCCCTGGAGCGCGTCTGGGCGCCGGTGAAGTGACACCCGCCGGGCCGCCGGCACCCCGGCCGGGGTGGCGGGGGCCCGGTCGTTCCGGGGGCCCGGTCGTTCCGGGGGCCGGGCGGCCTCCGCCGGACGGCCGTCCCGGGACGGCGACGACCGGCGGTCAGCTCCGGCCGGAGATCTCCGACCAGACGATCACATCGGCCGTGCCCCCGTTGACGAAGTCCGTACCCAGCGACGTGATGGTCACCAGGGCCGTCCGCCCGGCCCGGGTCCCGACACACAGCACGCTGCCCTCCGCCACCTGGAGATAGGAGGCACCGTCCTGGGAGATGCTGTCGGCGCACTGCCGGGCGGTGGGTGTGCCCCGTCCGGTCCACAGGACGAGGTTGCCGAGACCGGCCGGGCCGGAGGTCCCGGTGATCAAGCCGTCCAGCGGGTTCAGCTGCAGGTCGGCCGAATCGCCGCCACCGGCGCTCGGCGGGGCCGCGTCGAGACGCAGGCCGAGCAGGGACATCCGCACCCTCCCCTGCCAGCGGACTCCTTGGGCGGCCGCGGAGGGCGCCGCGGCCGGCGGGGACGCCCCCACCGGGCCGGAGGAACCGTCCGGGACGGGCGCGGCCCCGGTGGGGCCGGGGTTCGGGGCGACGGGCTGCGGGCTGCTCGGCAGAGGGTCGCCCGAGGGCCCGAAGAGCTTCACCAGGGAGAAGAGCCCGCCGGCGAGCATCACCGCGGAGGCGAGCACCAGCATGGTGACCACCCCGCGCCCGAGCCCCGCCGGCGCGGGCACGTTCACCTGGACGCCGTGGGCGCCGTACTGCAGGCCGGCGGAGCCCTTGATCGTGTTCGGGGGCGGGTAACCCGGATTCGGCGGCCCGGGCCGGGGATCCGTCATCTCCGGCGTCCGAAGGTGTTCACCTGGTACCCGTGGGGCCCGACCTGGATCGCGGCGTCGCCGTGAACGACGTTCCCGGTCGCCTCGTAGGCGGCGGGCGGGGCCTGCCGGGACTCGGCCCGGGCGTCCGCCAGCGCGGCCCGCAGGGCGGCGGCGAACTCGTGGTCCCGGGCCAGGGCGTCGCGCAGCACCAGGGCCAGCCAGGTGCGGGTGCCCTCCGACGCGGCGGGTTGCCCGGCCGCGGCCTCCTCCCGCAGTCGCAGCAACGCGGTCTCGCCCCCCAGCCGGCCGCTCACCACCTCGTGCACCCGGCGCACCGCCGCGCCCGGACCGTCCCCGGCGCCCGGACGCGCACCGCCCGCCGCCCAGGCGAACAGCCACCCGACCGCGGTCTCCTCTTCGGTCACCCTGCCACCCCCACGTTCTGACGTAGCATCAGACCGTACTACCGATCGGTGTCGACGGAAGGCCGGAGAGCTGATTCCCTCCTCCGGCGATGCCCGGCGGCCGGGGGGAGGTTCCGTCCGGGCGACAGCCGTCGGCCCGCCCCCGCCCGCCCCGCCGTCGCCGGTCGGTCCAGGGCGCGGGTCCGGGCGGAGGCCGCCGGGGCCGGCGCGAGGCCGTCGGCGAGAGGTGTTGTTGTGACCGGTGTGGATCTGGTGGTGGCCGCGATCGCGGCCGGAGCGACGGCCGGGCTGACGGACGCCGCCAACAGTGGTGTCCGGGACGCCTACGAGGCGCTGCGCACGGCGGCGCGCCGACGGCTGGGCGGACGCGAGGAGCGCGTCGAGCAGGCCGACCCGGAGGCCCGGGGGGCTGTCCTCGCGGAGGAGCTCACGGCGGCGGGCGCCCTGGAGGACGAGGAACTCCTGCGGGCCGCCCGGGTGCTGCTGGACCTGCTCCGGCAGCCCGGGGAGGACCAGGTCCGGCTCGGCGGCGACGAGTACCGGGTGGACCTGCGCGACGCCAAGGGCGTGGCGGTCGGCCCCGGCATCCAGCAGACCAACAACTTCAACTGACCGGCCGGCGAGGGCCCGGGGCACCGCGACCGCGGCCCCGGGCCCTCCGGCGTGCCCGGCCGCCCGGACGGCCGGGCAATAGCGGGCCGCCTTCGGCCCGATGCCGTTCTTTGTTTTCGTATTGCACATAATGCGCGGCCGTCGCGAGCCCGGCTTTGAATGGCCTTCCCGTCGCAGCCGAATGGCTGTCGGAGCGTCAATTCACGTTTTTGTTACCGGAGAAGACGAGTTACCGACCCGAAAGGCTTGACGCCGAAAGTTGGTCTAGTCCAATGTAGGGTCAGGGCTCGTGACGCCGACTATTCCCCGGGGGCGGAATCCAGGCGCGTCACGTCCGACGGCCACCGGCTCCGCGACGGGAATTCCCGGCGCGTCCGCAGTGAGCTGCCCGCCGTCGGCCGAACCCGGCCCCGCCCAGCTCTTGTTACGCCCTGTCACCGAAATCCAGCAGCCTGGAGTGACCGCATGACCCGACCCGACCGACGGCACCGTCCGCCCGGCACGAACCGGCCGCCCGCCCGCACCAGCACCGAGCAGCGCCCCGCACACCGCCCCGCGCAGGATTCCGCACCGCGGACCCCCGAGCCCTTCCCCGCAGGGGAGTTGTCCGCCGGCGACCGCCCGCCCCGGACGGCAGCGCCGCACCGGGGCCGCCACCGCGCCGCGCCGGCGCCCCGGCCCGGGCCGGTGCGGCGGTGAACGACCAGGGGGGAGCCACCATCAGCCGGGGCCTGCGGGCCGCCCTGTCCGCCGCGTCCGAGGACGGGATCATCTACGACCTGGCCGGGATCGCCGGCCGGTACGCCACCCTGGTCGAGGAACTGCCGGGCGTCGCCGTGCGGTTCGCCATGAAGGCCTGCCCGGTGGACGAGGTGCTGGCCCATCTGGCGGCCCAGGGCGCCGGGTTCGACGCGGCGAGCCCCAACGAGATCGCGCAGGCCGTCCGGACGGGCGTGCCGGCCGGCCGGATCCACTACGGCAACACGGTCAAGTCCGACCGGAGCATCGCCGAGGCGTACCGGCTCGGCGTCCGGGACTTCGCCACCGACAGCCTGGAGGACGTCGAGGCGATCGCGGCCCACGCTCCCGGCTCCCGGGTGTTCTGCCGGCTGGCGACCAGCGGCGAGGGCGCGCTCTGGGGGCTCAGCCAGAAGTTCGGCTGCTCGGGGGCCGACGCGCTGCTCGTCCTGGAGGCGGCCCGCAGGGCCGGGCTGACCCCGGCCGGCCTCTCCGTGCACGTCGGCTCGCAGCAGATGACGACCGAGGCCTGGCAGGACGCCTTCGAGCGGATCGGCGAGGTGCTGGTCGCCCTGGCGGCGGGCGGGATCCTGCTCGACCACGTCAATCTGGGCGGCGGCCTGCCCGCCCTCGGCTACCTGGACCGGCGCGGCAATCCGCTCGACCCCCCGCTGGACAAGATGTTCGCCGTGATCCGCGAGGGCGTGGAGCGGCTGCGCGACCTGGCCGGGTCCGAACTGGGCCTCGTCATGGAACCGGGCCGCTACCTGGTCGCCGACCAGGGCGCCATCAAGGCCCACGTGGCCCGGCTCTCCTCGCGCGAGCAGCTCGACGGCGAGCGCCGGCACTGGCTCTACCTGAGCTGCGGGAAGTTCAACGGGCTCTACGAGATGGACGAGTTGCAGTACCGGCTGGTCTTCCCCTCGCACCCGGACGGGGAGTACGTCCCGGCCGTGGTGGCGGGCCCCAGCTGCGACAGCGACGACGCCTACGACCATGAGCACAGCCGTGTCCAGGTGCCCAGCACGGTCGCCTCGGGGGACCCGGTCTGGATCCTCTCCGCCGGTGCGTACGCCGGGAGTTACATGACCCAGGGCTTCAACGGCTTCGATCCGCTGCCGCACCGCTCGGTCCGCGGCGAGCCGGTGGGCGCCCGGTGACCGGACAGCACGGTCGGTCACCCAGCGTGCACGGGAGTGCGCCCTCCGGGACGGGCCGGCCGCCCGGCGCGCGGGTTTTCGTATTCACTCGGAACATTTTCACCGAACGTACTCCGGACGACGCCGGAGAACGACAGGCACATCGGACGGGATAACCCCGCCGAACCCTCTCGGGACGACCGGCCGGGCCGCTCCCGCGAGTTCCCGGCCCGCCGCCACGGGCCCGCGGCCCAATTCCCCGGCCGGAATTCAAGGCCGTCCCGAGGGCGCACGAGTCACCCCGGCCGCCCGCACCCACCGACACCCATCTGGTCCCTGGAGTTCCCGCATGCCGACCACCGACCCCTATCTGCACCGCGCCGCGACCGGCCGCCCGTACTTCAGCGCGGACGGCGAGTCGTACCTGGCGCAGACCCCGCTGAGGGAGATCCGCAAGACCCAGCCGCTGCGGGTGCTGTCCGAGGAGGACCTCGCCTTCTGGCAGACCTACGGCTACGTCGTGGTCAAGGAGGCGATCCCCGCCGAAGCCGCCCGGCGGCTGCTGGACTTCACCTGGGACTTCCAGGGCCTCGACCCGGACCGCCCGGACACCTGGTACGAGGAGCGGCCCTACCGCGACGGGCTGGACCGGCACCTGCACGTGTACGGCTTCGTCGAGGCGTACCACCACCAGCTGCTCTGGGACAGCCGGCAGACCCGCCGCGTCTACGACGCCTTCGTCGACGTCTGGGACAGCGAGGAGCTCTGGGTCACCCTCGACCGGCTCAACCTCAACCCGCCGAACATCAAGAACCGCGACCGCGCCCTGATCGAACCCACCGACACCGGGTTCGACATCGAACTGCACTGGGACATCGACAGCACCCTCGGCGTGGTCCCGCAGCGCGTGCAGGGCATCATCGCGCTCAACGACACCGAGCCCGACCTCGGCGGGTTCCAGTGCAACCCCGAGCTGTTCCGCCGCTTCGACGAGTGGAAGCTGGGCCAGCCGGCCGACCGCGACCCGATCCGCCCCGCCGTCGACCGGGACGAATACCCGGTGGTGCGGCCGGAGTTGTCCGCCGGTGACCTGCTGATCTGGAACGGCGCACTGGCCCACGGCGTCGCCCGCAACATCTCCGACGGCGGGGTCCGGGCGGTCCAGTACCTCTCGATGATGCCCGCGCTGGAGGAGCACGAGGAGATGCGCCGCTCGCGGATCAACTCCTGGTACACCCTCAGCACCCCCGACTGGAACCGCACCCTGGTCGGCGACGCCGTCAAGCACGAGTCCCTCCGGTACGGCACCGCCGAACTCGACGACCTCGGCAAGAAGCTGCTCGGCCTGACCCCCTGGCACGGGACGGAGTCCGCCCGATGAGCCGCGACGACGCCCCGCGCAGGATCTGCCTGACCCTGCCCACCAACCGGGCCTGCACCACCACCATCGCCGACATCGCCGAGGAAGCCGCCTACGCCGCACGGGAGTTCGGCGTCGAGGTCAGACTGCTGATCCTCGACTCCTCCGACCCGTCGAGCTTCGCCGAGCACACCAAGGCCGTCCGCGAACTGCCCGCCGTGCCGGACGTGACCGTGCACCACCTGGACGAGGCCGCGCAGCGCGAGTTCCTCCGGGCGGCGATCGGGCGCGCCGGGCTCCCGGGCCGGGCGCGGCTGCTCGACCTGATGCTCCCCGACGCCGTCTCCTACGGCGCCTGCACCAACCGGGCCTTCCTGCTGGCCGCCGCCCTCGGCTGCGACTCGATCCACCGCCGGGACTCCGACAGCGGCTACCAGACGCTGGACGGCGAACCGGTCTTCCCCGTCCACCACGAGCTGCTCTCGCTCGGGCGGACCGGCGCCGAGGCGGCCGCCGGCGTCACCGAGAACGTGCTGGACCAGGCGCACGGCGGCAAGCCGGTGTCCATGGTCGGCGGCTCCTTCGTCGGTGAACTGTCGGTCGACGTCAGCGAGATCAAGGAGCTGGACCCCGCCGTCTACCACGACGTGGTCAGCCTGTGGGCGCCGCCCGAGTGGTCGGCGGAGGAGATCGGGGAGCTGGTCAAGGAATCGTTCGTGGGGGCCGGCACCGAGCCGTTCACGACGGACCGCTCGGTGCTGGACGTCCCCGACATCTGGCGGCTGGACATGTGCAACATCGGCTTCGACCGCGAACTGTACGAGCGCGTCCCGCTGCCGCCCGCCACCGACACCATCGGCAGCGACTACTTCCTGCTGCACGTGGTCCGTCACGCCCCGCTGCCCGCGGTCGTGCACAACCGGCACATCGTCAACTACTACACCGCGGAGCGGCGGACCGGCGCCGGATTCATCGCCTACCAGCTGCGGTTCGTGAAGTTCCTGCTGTCGATGCTCTACTTCCACCCCGTCTACTTCGACCTGGAGGCGGCCGGGCCCGCCCTGCTGGACGAACGGCACCGCGTCCGGGCCGACGAGATCGCCGGGTTCGCCCGGCGGGTCGCCGGGGCCGACCGCGCGGAGAACGTCCGCCGGCTGGACGTCGTGGACCAGCGGTACCGGCAACTGGGCGGCAGGTACGCCGAGTTCGCCGACCACCTGCGGCCACTGCGGGAGCGGCTGCTGGACGAGGCGCAGGCGGACATCGAGTCCTTCGCGCTGCTGATCGAGGCGTGGGCGCCGCTGGTGGCCGCGAGCCGGGCCGTCGGCCTGGCGCAGCAGCCGTGCTAGGGGCCGTCCGGCGGATCCTGCCGGGAGCCGGCCGGTCCGCCCGCCCGCACGAGCGGCGGCGGCACATCGACGGAAGGGGTACCGGCCATGGCCGATGACAGCATCCGCCTGCGCCCGCTGGCGGAGGACGACTGGGACGCGGTGGTGGCGCTGGAGGAACGCGCCTACGCCGCCAGCGGCCTCTCCGAGGGACGGGAGGTCCTGCGGTCCAGGGGCAGCGTCTCGCCGTCCACCTGCTTCGTGCTGGAGCACGAGGGAGAGTTCGGCGGCTACCTGCTGGCCCTGCCCTACCCACGCGGCGAATGCCCGGAGTTGACCCTGACGGAGGCCTCCCGCTTCGAGTCGGAGAACCTGCACGCGCACGACTTCGTGATCACCGAGGAGCTGCGGGCGCGCGGGCTGTCACCGCACTTCGTCCGGCAGATCGAGCAGGAGGCGCGGTCCCAGGGGTTCGACCGGATCTCCATGGTGGCCGTCCAGCGCAGCCACGTCCTCTGGCGCCGGCTCGGGTTCGACACCCACGCCGAGGTCACCCTCCCCGAGAGCTACGGCACGGACGCGGTCTACATGTCCAAAGCCCTGTAGACCGCCCCGGACGGGGCACCGCAGTACCAGCGATCCGCTGCACGGGTCACCAGCGAAAGACCGAGTAGGGCTGAATCACACATGTCCAGCATCCACGTTCCCTTCCGCAGAGCCCAGGTGGCCATCGCGGCGCTGTTCCTCTTCCTGGGCTTCCAGTACGCCACCTGGGTGTCGCGGCTGCCCGCGCTGAAGGCCCACCTGGACCTCAACGAGGCCCAGGTCGGCCTGCTGCTGATGGCGGGCGGCGCGGGCGCGGTGGCGTCCTTCCCGCTGGTGCCGACCGTGATGAAGCGCCTGGGCTCCCGGCTGCTGTCGCTGGTCTCGGCAGCGGCCCTGGTCGTGGTCCTGCTGCTGCTCGCGGTGGCCCCGAACTACCCCGTGACCCTGCTGCTCATCTGCCTGGACGGCGTGGCGGTGGGCTTCCTCAACGTCGCGATGAACGCCCAGGGCGCCGCCCTGGAGGTCGCGTACGAGCGCACCGTGATGGCCAGGTTCCACGCCACCTTCAGCGCCGGCTCGCTGACCGCCGCACTGCTCGCCTCGGGCGTGAACGCGTTCAGCTCCTCGCTGGCCGTGCACTTCGGGGCGGCCGCCGTGCTGCTGGTGCTCGTGGTCGGCCTGACCCAGGGCGGCCTGCTCCGGCAGGACCAGCAGGCCGGGGAGGCACCCGCGCAGGACGAGGAGCCGGCCGCGGCCCCGCCGTCCGACGAGCAGCCCGCGAAGGGCGGGCGCCGGCTCACCCTGCCGTCCCGGGCCGTGCTCTGGATGGGCCTCGCGATGGTGTTCGGCACCGTGACCGAGGGCGCCATGAACGACTGGTCCACCCTCTACATGAAGGACGTCGCCGAGGCCGCGCCCGAGGTGGCGCCGCTGGGCATCGCCGTGGTGTCCGGGATGATGGTGCTCGCCCGGATCTTCGCCGACGGCTGGCGCGCCCGCTGGGGCGACGGCCCGATCGTGGTCGCCGGCGCCGCCCTGGCCGCGGCCGGACTGGCCGCCGCACTGCTGGCCGGCGGCGTTGCCCCCGCACTGATCGGCTTCGCCTGCGTGGGCCTGGGCGTCGCGGCCGTCACCCCGTGCGTCTACGTGGCCGCCGCCCGGCAGGGCCCGGAGGCGCTCTCCCTGGTCGCCGCGATGGGGACGGTCGGCCTGCTGGCCGGCCCCGCCCTGATCGGCTTCGTCGCGGGCGGCAGCAGCCTGGTCTGGGGCATGGGGGCCGTCGCCGTCTCGGCCGGTCTGGTCTCCCTGTGCGCGACCCGGATCCGCTGGACCACCCTGGTCAAGGCCGCCTGACCGCACCGCAGCGTACGGGTGGCTTCCCGGGCTCAAGCAGCCGGGAGGCCACCAGACTTGACGGCGTCGACGAACGACGACCAGGCCTCCGCACGGAACAGCAGCGCGGGACCGTCCGGGTCCTTGGAGTCCCGGACGGGGACCAGGCCGGGGAAGTCGTCGGCGACCTCGACGCAAGATCCGCCGTTCCCGCCGCTGTAGGAAGCCTTCCGCCAGGATGCGACGGACAGGTCGGTCGAAGTGGTAGCCACGTTGCGAAGTCCTCTCATGACGGACCGGATCAGTACCGCCGAATCGGGTGCCGACAGGGCATCGGCCCGCAATTGGTCGAAGGATCTCTGGAAGCGCTGGACCTCGCGCGGATTGTCGATGAAGTGGCCGCGGTCGGCACTCTCAGAGTAGAACCGGCGCTTCCCGTCGGGGAATACGACAACAGTCGCGAAGCCGTCGAACGGCACCCGGGCACCGAGGCCGAAGGGTGCGATCTGGATCACGACGTTGGGACGCCGCCCGAGGTCAAGCAGATGCTGGAGCTGTTCGTACATCACCTCCGGCCCGCCGACCACCTGACGTACGGTCGCCTCGGCCAGCACCATCAGGAACAGTGGCGGGTCTGCTTCGTCGAACCGTCGCTGGCGGTCCAGCCGTGCCGCCACGCGCTGTTCCACAAGTTCCGCCCCGCCGTCCGGCTGACGAAACGAGAAGAGCGCACGCATGTAGCGTTCGGTTTGCAGCAGACCGGAGATCCACGCACAGTTGTATTCCTGGATCACGGTCGCCTGGGCCTCGGCCCGGACGAATCGCTGATACCAGTCCGGATGCTCCACCGGCACGTACCAGTCGATCTCCTCCCAGATCTCCAGCAGTTCGCTGCCCGTGCCGAAGATCCGGTCGCAGGCGGTCACGAAGTTGCGCTGGGGCACCCGGGTGCCGGACTCGACCCGGGTGAGGTGGGGGCGGCTGCACGGGATCAGCTTCGCCACGTCGCCCTGCGACATCCCTCTCGCCTCCCGGGTGCGGCGGACCAGGCCGCCGAACACCGATCCGGCGCTGGCCCGCAGCGGCGGCGACGGGGGCGCGGGCGGGGAAGCGGGCTTGCGACCGGTCATGGCTCACTCCGGTGGTGTCGGCACACGCCGTGCGGTGATCGGCTGACAGATCGTCAGCGTACTGTCGGCCGGACGTCACCGGCAGCGGAATGTGACAACTTCATCACCTTCGGTGACCCGCCGCCGGCCCGCCGCCCTCCGCGGGGGCGGCCCGCCGCAGTCCGCGGATGGCCGGGGTCGCGAACAGTGCGGCGCAGCCCGCCAGGCAGGCGCCCGCCGAGACCAGCAGCAGGTGCTCCGGGGAGGCCAGCGCGGTGGCCGGCCCCGCGAGGATCTGGCCGAGGGCGATCCCGGACACCGAGCCGGCCAACTCGTACGCGGTGACGCGGTTGAGCACCGCCGGCGGGGTGTGGGTCTGCACGCTGGTCGCCCACATCACCGACCAGAAGGCCCAGGCACCGCCGCCGAGGACGTGGCAGGCGAGCAGCACCGGCAGGCCGGCGCCGAGCGCCACGCAGAGCGGCAGCACGCTGTACAGCAGCATCGCCGCCGCGCCGGCGGCCAGCGGCCGGGACGGGCGGACCCGTAGCGCCAGCAGGCCGCCGAGCACCGTTCCGACGCCGAGGAAGGAGACCGCGAGGCCGTAGGCGTTCGCGCCGAGCCGGGCGCCGACCAGCGCCGAGCTGAGCGGCACCAGCGGGCCGAAGAGCAGTACGCCGTAGCCCATCCAGATCAGGATCACCGCCCACATCCAGGTCCGGGCGCGGAACTCCTGCCAGCCCTGGCGCAGGTCGCGCCGGAGCGAACTGCCCTGGTGGGCGGCGGAGTCGACGGCGGTGTCGGCCGGGGCGAACCGGATCAGCCCCAGGCACAGGGCGCTGAGCAGGAAGGTGCCGCCGTCGATCGCGTACACCGCGCCGGCGCCGGTCAGTGCGATCAGCAGCCCCGCCAGGGCCGGGCCGAGCAGTTGGGCGAGCGCGTCGGCGACCTTGAGCGTGGCGTTGGCCCGCTGGGGCTCACGGGCGACCAGCGGGACCATCCCGTTCACGCCCGGCTGGAACATCGCGGTGGCGGCGCCGGCGAGTGCCGCCATGGTCACCAGCAGCCAGAACGGTGGTGTCCCGGCGAAGAACACGGCCGCGAGCACGCCTTGGGTGAGCACCCGGGCGAGGTCCGCGCCGACCATCATCCGGCGGGCGCCGATCCGGTCGGCGAGCACGCCGCCGAAGAGGACCAGGGCGACGACCGTCCCGGTCCAGACCCCGAGGACGGCGCCGACCCCGGAGATCCCGTACAGCGCGCCGACCGCGAGCGCGGCGGCCACCGGCATCATCGCGTCGCCGACCAGCGAGACGGCGCGGGCGACGAAGTAGAGCGTGAAGCGCCGGTCCCACAACGGGGGGCGGGCGGACGGCGGACGGGCCCGGGCGGTCCTGGTCCGGGCCCGGGCGGTCTGGTTCTGACTCTGAGCGGTGGTCACGGTCTCCATGGTGGTCTGGACCATTCGGCCCCCCCAGTGTCCGGACCGACATCTTGGGGTACTTTCGCGCCATGACGCTCAGTCCACCGCCGGAGTCACCGGCGCCGCACCGGGTGGTGGCCCTGCTGCAGCCCCCGCAGTCGACCTTCCTGCTGGCCTGCGCGACGGAGGTGTTCGGCGACCACGGCCCGGCGGTCCCCGCCCGCTACACCTTCGAGGTCTGCGCCGAGCGTCCCGGTCCGCTGCGCACCCAGGGCGGCTACGACCTGCTGGTGACGGCGGGCCTGGACGCCTTGGAGCGGGCGGACACCGTGCTCGTCCCCGGCTGGCAGCAGCCGGCCGGGACGGAGGTGCCGCCGGCGGCGGTCGAGGCGCTCCGGCGGGCCCACCGGCGCGGCGCGCGGGTCGTCGGCCTCTGCTCGGGCGCCTTCCTGCTCGCCGCCGCCGGACTGCTGGACGGCCGCCGGGCCGCCACCCACTGGGCCCGGGCCGCCGAGCTGGCCGCCCGGTTCCCGGCGGTCCGGGTCGACCCCGCGGTGCTCTACGTGGACCTCGGGGACGTCGCCACCAGCGCCGGGTCGGCAGCCGGCGCCGATCTCTGCCTGCACCTGGTGAGCGCCGACCAGGGCGCCGCGTACGCGATGCGGATCGCCCGGCAGATGGTGATGCCGCCGCACCGCGAGGGCTGCCAGTTGCAGTACGCCGAACTGCCCACCTCCGGACCGGTCGCGGACTCGCTGGCCCCGCTGCTGGAATGGCTGGCCGGGCGGCTGGACCAGCCGGTCAGCGTCGCCGAGATGGCGCTCCGCTCCCAGGTCTCGGCCCGCACGCTGACCCGGCGCTTCACCGAGCAACTGGGCATCAGTCCCGGACGCTGGCTGCTGGACCGGCGGATCGCCGCCACCCGGGCGCTGCTGGAGGAGACCGACCTGCCGGTGGAGACCATCGCGCACCGGGTCGGCCTCTCCTCGGCCGTCAACCTGCGCCGGCGCTTCCACGAGGCCCTGCGCACCACGCCCGCCGCCTACCGCCGCGCCTTCCGCGCGGGCGAGGCCGGGCAGGCCCGGCAGGCGGGGTAGACGGGGCGGGCCGGCCGGCCTGAGGCCCCCGGCGGTGGCGGGGTGCGCGGGCCGGCGGCACCCCTGTAGCCGCCGGACCTCGCACCCCGCCACCCCCGGACCTCACCCCCGGACCTCACCCCTGGGGGCCGAACCGCGCCACCAGGTCCCCCGCCGTGAGCCGTTCCAGCTCCTCCGGAGCGGCGTCCAGCGGGCCGGGGTAGAGGCGGTACACCGCGCCGGACAGCTGCTCCGGCGCGGGGACGTCCCCGTCCACCAGGGCGACGAACGCCCGCCGGCCGGCCAGCCGTTCGGTGACCCCCGGCCCTTCGGGGTCGGCCTCCCGGCCGTCCCGCAGGGCCCGCAGCCGGGCGGCGAAGGCCGCCACGGGCTCGCCCTCGCCCCGCTGCCAGCTCCGCGGGGCGCCGCCGTCGCGGCCGCGGACCAGCACCTCGTCGGTGGTGGCGGCGGCGGTCGCGCAGGCGAGGTCCCAGAGGGTGGCCCGGTTGCCCGGGGAGAAGTGCGCGAGCACGTCGCGGGAGAGCTGCCCGACCTCGGCCCGGTACCGGCGGACGCTGTGGAAGCCGCCGTCGGCGCCGGTGTTGAGGTCGGTCCAGGTGTACCGGCGGTCCGCCAGGTCGATGATCATCGGGACGCAGACCTTGGCGTCCCCGAGCAGGTCGAGCCGCTGCCGGACGGCCTTCGGGTCGAACGGGCCGGCCGCGCGGTCCGCCGCGTCCAGCTGCAGGAAGCCGGCGAAGGCGTCCGTGAGGTCCTCGAAGGCGACGTCGTTGTAGCTGAACACGATCATCACGGCGTAGCGGGAGCCGCCCGCCGCGAGCCGTCCGAGGTCCAGGTCGACGAACTCGGTGGCGCCGTGCGGCGGCGGGGCCGAGACGTAGTCCCCGGAGTGCACGGCCGCCCGGTCGCCGTGCACCAGGGCGGTGTAGTCGCAGAGCCCGGTGAAGCGCCAGTCGGCGTCGTACAGCGCGACCGACAGGTCGAGGTCGACCCGGAGGTCCTCCGGTTGCATCCAGTGCAGGAAGAGCCGCAGCCGCTCCCCCGCCGGTAGGCGCTGCCGGGAGCCGCGCGGCACCGCGACCAGGGTCCGGGCCGCGGCCCGCTCCGCGAACGGGGCCACCAGATCGGCCAGCCCCTCGTCCAGCAGTGCCAGGTCGTACCGCTCGCCGGCGCCCCGGCGCAGCAGCTCGGACTCGATCACCTCGCAGACGGCCGCGCTCAGCCCCGCCGGGACCACCGTGCCGTGGTCCTCCCTGGCGTGCGCCAGCGAGACCGTCCCGCGCGGGAAGTACAGCCGCCGCTCGCCCTGTTCGCGCTCGCCGCGCAGCCGCCCGTACGCGCCGAGCAGCGGGCCGGGCGCGGCGCCGCGCAGGGCGTCGGCGATCAGCCGCAGGGCCTCCTCGGGCAGTGGTTCGCCGGGCGCGGTGGTGGCGCGGACCCGGAGCAGGTGGTGCAGCCGGCGGGCCAGTTCGCCCGGGCGCCGGGCCAGTTCCCGCAGGGCGCCCGGCACGTCCCCGGCGGCGAGCAGGCTCTCCACCCGGCCGGCGAAACCGGTGTGGGCCAGCCTGGCCCGGCCGCCGCTCTCCACCGCCCGGAGCGGGGCGGGCGGTTCGGCGAACTCCCGGCCCACCGGGTGCTCCCGCAGGTCCGTCCCGCGCAGCAGCGCGAACGCGGCCGCCGTCGCCGGGTAGCGCCCCCGGTACTCGTACGGGTGGAGGAGTTCGCCGGCCCGCAGCCAGGCGGAGCGGTGCCGGCGGAGGTCCTCGGCGAGGCCGGCCAGCGGCAGGCCGTCCAGGATCGCCAGCAGGTCGCGGCGCAGCGGCCGCGGCAGGTTGCGCAGCCGCAGTCTGCGGGCGGTGGCGGGGAGCAGGTCCGGTTCGGCGCCGGACCAGGCCCAGAGCAGCCGGAGCACGTCGGTCGCGGTGTCGATCCGCTCGGCGAGGACCGGAAGCGCCGTGGCCGGGTCGCGGCGCAGCAGCGCGGCGAGGACGACGGCCTTGGTCTCGCGGACCGGGATCTGCTCGGGGAGGCGGTCGGGCAGGTCCGCCGGGGCGAGCGCGAGCAGGACGCCGAGGTCCTCGCGGTCCTGCGGGTCGAGCGGGGTCCGGCGGGCCAGCAGCCGGTCCAGCGACGCCAGCGCGACGGTGAGGGTGTCGCCCTCGGCGAGGCGCAGCGGCCGGAGCGTCAGCTCGCCGCCGAACTCCTCGGCGGCCATCCGGCCCGCGCGATTGTCCTCGCCCAGGTAGGTGGCCTCGGCCAGTTCGGCTCCGCAGAGCGGGCAGGCCCCGGCCCGGTCCTGGGCGAGCAGGCCCTGGTGGCAGCCGGTGCAGAGCAGGTGGGCGCAGGGCGCGAGGGCGCCGATGCCGACCTCCTCGCCGGTCCGCCCGCAGTGCGCGCAGGGCTGCCGGGGCTGGTTGAGCAGGAAGGCCCGGATGCTGCGGGAGTAGAGCAGGTGGGCGTGGTCGGGGACCGCGTCGGGGAACCGGTGGAACAGCGTCCGGTGGCGTCGGTCGGCGCCCAGCAGCCGGTCGATCCGGGCGAGCAGCCCGCCGCCGGTCGCTGCCAGCTCGCCGGGCGTCAACCTGCCCAGTGCGGAGCGGAGTTGGCCGGTGAGCAGATAGCCGCGCTGGGCCAGGTCGGCGTCCAGGGCCAGCAGGCCCTCAGCGTTCCACGGGTCGGTGTCGGGCAGCAGGCCGCCGGTGGGGACACAGACGACGCCGCGCCGGCGGAGCAGGAATGAGTCAAGGTCGGCGTCGACGACGGCCGAGGAGACTCGGGTCAAAGATGTCCCCCGAGGAGAGGCAGGCAGAGGAAGAAGAAGGGGGGCGGAGAGGGGGCACGCTGGTTCGTTGTCAGGGTGAGTGAGAAGGAAGCACGCCGCGGAGCCGCCCGCGTGCTGAACAGTAGCGGGGGCGCGCGGAGTTGCCCACCGATTTATCGGCCGGCCCGCCGCACCCGCGGACCGGCCCCGCTCCGGCCGCCGTTCCCGCCCACGCCGCTCCCCGGCCTGGTGCGCGGCCCCCGGCCGCGGCGCGGCACCTCGTCGGCGGGGCGGCGGGACCCCTCAGCGGTAGAAGGTCCGGCCGGCGGCGCCGGAGGAGACGGACCAGACCTCGACGATCAGCCCGTCGGCGACCCTGAGGATGTCGACGCCGCTCCTGGCCACCTTCTCCCCCTCGGCCGTCACGAAGCTCGCCAGGTAGGGCCGGGCGACCAGCCCCGCCGGTGCGCCGCCGTCCGGAGCGAGGTCGACGACGGCCGTCCCCTCCGCCGCGAAGACGAGCCCGGTCCGGGAGGCGTGCCAGGCGGCGACGATCCCGGCGAGCTGCTGCGGCGTGCGGATCTCGTCGAAGGCCTCGGTGCCCGCCTGCGCGTACCGCAGGGTGAAGCCGGGTGCCATGATCTCGCCGGCCAGACCGAGGTCGCCGTTCCACAGGGCCGTCCACCGGTCGAACAGCCCGGTACCGTACACGCGCATGTCGTGGTCGCCCACAGGAACCCCCCTGAGTCCATGGTCTTTCGTGACGCCACGACCGTAACAAGCACCACTGACAACGACCGGCCGTCGCCCCGGACGCCGTCGCTCAGGGCTCCGCGACACATCGGGTCCGACGGTTCAGCGGAGTGGGCATGCTCGAACAGCCTGCGTAAGACGGGAGCAGTGGCCGCGTCGACTGGCCGACCGGCTCTGGATGCGGCGTCAGCCGTGGTACTCAAAGTCCTCGATGCAGAAGCAGGCCGCGCTGACCGAGGTGTCCCCTGCCCGCTCCGCCCGTGCCCACACCTGGGAGTCGCCCGGGCCGAGGTCCCCGCCGCAACCCATGCGCAGGTCCAGGCCGCGGTCCTGGATGTAGCGGATGATGTCCGCCTCGACGGCGGAGGGCTTGCGGCCGATCAGTTCGATGCCGTGGAGGGACACTAGGGGGCCGCTGCGCCCGTGGACGCTCACCCGGACCAACGCGGAACCCCTGCGCGCCTGCGACGCGTAGAAGTAGTGCGCGCTCACCCCGGCCCGGGCGTAGTACTCCTTGCTCACGTGCCACTCCTCGGGAGTGCCCTGGTCCTCCCAAGGACTGCCCACCGGGAAGGGGTGGTGGCCCCAGCTCTCGGCCGGCACCTCGCCGTCCAGGGCGGCCGACACCTGCTGCGGGGTCATCCCGAAGCGCAGCGGACCGACTCCCTCCAGCGGGGTGCAGTGCCAGCGCGGCCGGTCCTCGGCGTCTGCCACCAGCCACGGCCCCGCGTCGGCAGGCTCCTTGTGCAGCCCGAGCCGGTCGACGACCGGCTCGGCGTTCCAGAGGTCTTCGGCCCATTCGGGGCCGGTGGCCAGGAGGCCGGTGATCACCGCGTCCCGGCGCTGCAGGTGCCCCTCGGGGGCCAGGCCCCATTCCTGCGCGACGTCCAGGGAGACGCCCCAGGCCGGCACCTCCGCCTCGCCGTACCGGTTCACCCGCGCCTCGGCCCGCTCCTCCAGGGCGAGGCGGCTGAGGTCCGCGCTAGCCGCGGAGGGCGCCCTGGCGACCAGCTCGACCTCCCCCAGACGCACCAGCGGGCCACCCACGGCGCTGATCGCCACCGCAGCCAAGCGCGGGCCCGGCCCGTAGAACGCGGTCAGCCCTGGCTCGTCGTAGCGCTCGCTGACCACCCGGCTGACCTCGGAGACCCAGCCGCCCTCGAACCGAATGAAGTTGCCCTTCTCCCCCAGCGCGTCCTGGACCTGCTGCGGGTCCATCCCGAACAGCAGCGGCCCCACTCCCACCAGCGGATCCAGCACCCACCGCTCTCGGTCCCCCGGCTTCCTGTTCCACCACGCCACAACAACCTCCGGACCGGCTCTAACGGTGATCTTTCCGGTCACCCTAGGCGCGTCCGCCGACAACACCGCAACCACCCAACTCCATGCGGAGCGAGCCGACCAGCCTCCCCGTCCGTCCCGCCATCGGGGCCTGTCCAGTGGCAGAGCAGCACTTGACCACCCGGAAAGCCACTCACCGATCCAGCAAGATCCGAAAGAGGCCTGGCTAGGACACCACGTCCTTGCGGGCGAAGCCCCGGAACGCCAGTGCCAGCAGCACGATCGCGTACGAGACCGAGAGCGAGACGCCCTGGAGCATCCCGCCCCACTCCAGTTGCGGCTGGAGGGCGTCCGCCCAGGCGTACTGCCAGTGCGCGGGCAGCCACTCCCGCAGTCCGCCCAGGGCGGTGACGGCGTCCAGCACGCCGGTGATGATGGACGCGAAGACGGCGCCGCCGACCGCGCCGAGCGGCGCGTCGGTGGCCGTGGAGAGCCAGAACGCCAGGGCCGCGATGACCAGTTCGGCGAGGAAGACGAAGGCGACGGCGATCGCCAGCCGGGGCAGCGCGACCGAGGCGGGCAGGCTGACGCCGGCCGGCAGCCGGAGGTCGCCCCAGCCGTAGGCGGCGGTGCCGACGGCCAGGCCGATCAGCGGCAGCAGCACGATGGCGGCGGCCGAGAAGGCCAGTCCGACCGCGAACTTGCGGGCCAGCAGCCGGGCCCGGGGGACGGGCGCGGCCAGCAGGTAGCGCAGCGAGGACCAGCTGGCCTCCGAGGCGACGGTGTCGCCGCAGAACAGCGCCACCGGGATCACCAGCAGGAAGCCGGTGCCCATGAACAGCATGGTGGTGGCGAAGTTGAGGCCGGAGGAGGTGGCCAGTTCGATGAAGGTGGTCCGGTCGGCCCGGCCGGGCGTGCCGCCGATCTGGAACGCCAGCAGGATGATGAACGGCATGGCCGCCAGGACCCCGCCGACCACCATGGTGCGGCGCCGGCGCAGCTGGCGCATCGCCTCGACCCGCAGCGGCAGGGTGCGCCCGGCCCGGTAGCCGGCGGCGTGGTCGGGCGCCGCCTCGACGGCGGTGGGCGTGCTCACGCGGAGCCTCCGATCAAGGAGAGGAAGGCGTCCTCCAGGCGGCGGTGCGGTCCGGCACGCTCCACCGGGACGCCGAGACGGACGAGTTCGGCGATCAGCCGGCCGGCCGTCATGCCGTCCAGGCGGACCAGCAGGCCGCCCTCGACCACCTCCGCCGAGCCGACGCCCGGCAGCGCGGCCGTCTTGTCGGCGGCGACGGCCAGCTCGTCCGGCCCGTAGGCGCCGGTGGTGCCGATCAGCAGCATCTCGCCCGCGCCGACGATGTCGGCGACGGCGCCCGCGCTGACCAGCCGGCCGCGGTCCATCACCACCAGGTGGGTGCAGGACTGCTCGACCTCGGAGAGCAGATGGCTGGAGACGATGACGGTACGGCCGGCGGTCGCGTAGCGGATCATCACCTCGCGCATCTCGCGGATCTGCGGCGGGTCGAGCCCGTTGGTGGGCTCGTCCAGGATCAGCAGGTCGGGCAGGCCCAGCATGGCCTGGGCGATCGCCAGGCGCTGGCGCATGCCCTGGGAGTAGGTGCGGACGGCGCGGTCCAGGGCCTCGCCGAGGTCGGCGATGACCAGGGCCTCCTCCAGGTGGGCGTCCTCGGCCGGACGGCCGGTGGCCTGCCAGTACAGCTGGAGGTTGGCGCGGCCGGTGAGGTGCGGCAGGAACCCGGCGCCCTCGACGAAGGAACCGACCCGGGAGAGCACGGGGGCGCCGGGCCGCACGGGGTGGCCGAAGAGCCGGATCTCGCCCTCGTCCGGGCGGATCAGGCCCATCAGCATCCGCAGGGTGGTGGTCTTGCCGGCGCCGTTGGGGCCGAGCAGGCCCAGCACCTGGCCCTGCTCGACCCGGAAGCCCAGGTCACGGACGGCGTACCGGTCGGCGGCGCCCTTGTAGCGCTTGCTCAGGCCGCTGATCTGCAGCGGGACGCCGGCCAGTGCCGGGTCGGGGGCCTGCCGCTGCCCGCGCCGCCGCAGGCCGCGCCGGCCGAGCAGCAGCAGGGCGGCGACCCCGGCGGCGACCAGCGGCAGCGCCCAGGTGCGGGCCGGCAGCGGCGCCGCCTCGGTCTTCAGCGCGTCGACGGTCGGCAGGACCACCGGGCCGGCCACCGCGGCCCGGTAGGTGGCGGGTTCGGCCGGCGAGGCGTACGCCAGGTCGGTACTGGCCAGCACCAGCCGCAGCCGGTGCCCGGCGGGGAAGTCGTGGTCGACGGCGGGGAGCGCCACCTGCACGGTCCGGCCGCCGGGGGCGTCCGCGCCGGTGACCCGCAGCGGGGCGACCAGCTGCTGCGGCAGGGTCTGCTTGCCGTCCGGGCCCAGGTCGTAGAGCTTGGCGAACAGCACGGCCTCGGGCCGGTCCGCGCTCACCCGGACGGGCACGGTCGGCTGCCCGGTGAGGTGCAGGGCGGTGCCCAGCGGCGCGGAGTCGAAGGTCGCGTTCTGCCCGGGGAAGTCCAGCGAGAGTCCGCCGCCGAGCGAGGCCGCCTGCGCCAGCGCGCCGATCCCGGGCAGGGTGGAGATGTTCGGCGGCGCGCCGCCCGGCGGGTTGGCGAAGGCCTGTTCGGCGCCGGTGAGGTCGACGCTGCGGGAGCCGGTGCCGGCCAGGCCCGGGTAGGCGTCGGCGGTGGCGCCGCGCAGCACGGCCTGGAACCCGGTGGAGTCGACGCCGCCGGTCCGGGTGACCCGGAAGGCGGGCCCGACGTCGTTCCCGGCGCCCTTCAGCCAGTGGTCGAACCAGCCGGTCACCCGGTCGTCGACCCGCTCGCTGCTCTCGGTGCCGCCGTCGTGGCCGCCGGCGAACCAGTCCACCGCCGCCGGGGCGCCGTTCGCGGCGACCGCCTTGGCGATGGCGTCGCCCTGGTCGAGCGGGAAGAGCGAGTCCTGCTGGCCCTGGACGACCAGCGTCGGCGCCTTGAGCCTGGCCGCCACCGAGGACGGGCTGGAGCGGTCCAGCAGCGCGACGGCCTCCGGGTCGGCGTGCCCGGTGGTGGCCACCCGGTCGTACATCGCGCAGAGTTCGTCCAGGAACCGGCCGCAGCCGACCGGCCCGGCCGGTGCCGGCGCCGGGCCGGCCTTCGTCCCCTGCGCGTCGGCGAGACCGCCCGCCGAGCCGGTGGTGAAGAAGATCCCGGCCCAGAGCTTCTTGAAGACGCCGTCCACGGCCGCCCCGCCGGGGGCGGCCTGCGGGCCCTGCCGGACGCCCTGCGGGAAGAGCGCGTCGGCCAGGTTCCACCAGGTGATCTGGCTGCCCACCGCGTCGATCCGCGGGTCGGCCGCGGACCCGAGCAGGGCGACGGCCCCGCCGTACGAGGCGCCGGTGATGCCGACCCGGGGGTCGCCCGGTCCGTCCAGCCGGACCTCCGGCCGGGCACCGAGCCAGTCGACCAGGTGCTTGACGTCCTCGACCTCCCGGTCGGGGGCGTTCAGGCCGATCCGGCCGCCGGAGTGGCCGAAGCCGCGGGCCGACCAGGTGAGGACGGCGTAGCCGGAGCGGGCGAGCTGCTCGGCGCGGGCCCGTTCGCCCTCCTTGCTGCCGCCGAAGCCGTGCGCCAGCAGGACGGCCGGGCGCGGGCTCGTCCCGGTGGTGAAGTACGAGGTGTCCAGGCCGACGGTCTGCACGCCGCCCGGGGTCTCGGGCATCTGCAGGACGTGGTCCTCCCGGTGGACGGCGGCCCCGCCGTCGGCCGCGACCGCCGTCCAGGTCCCCGCACCGGCCACCGCCGCGACCGCCAGCGAGGCGGCCACCAGCCTTCGGGTCGTGAACGTCCCGCGCCCGCGCCAACGGCGCCATGCCCCACCGAACTCCATGAACAGCGATCCTATGGGCGGCTCGGGTAGGGAAGCCGTAAAGGGGGCCGGGACACCCGCCGGCCGGGCGCACCCGCCTCACCTGCCGCGCTGCCCCGCGAGCCGCCGGGCCGGGGCCGGAGGCCGGACGGCCCACGGGTACCGGACGCCCGGACATCGGCCCCGTGGCCGGAGCCGCAGCCGTGGCCGCAGCCGTCCGGCCCGGACACCCGTTCCCGGACGGATCGTCACGATATGGTGCGAATCATCCCGGAGTCGATCCCGCCGAGGTGCCCGTGCTCTGGCCGCTCACCGTCCTGCTCGTCATCGTGGTCGTCACGCTCGCCGTCGGCTGGATCGTCGACCAGGTCCTGCAACGGGTGGCGGCCCGGCGCCCCGAGGCGCCGGTCTGGCCGCTGCTCCGGCGCTGCCGGATCCCGCTCCAGCTGGTGACCCTCGCCTCGCTGCTGATGGCGGCCCGGCCGCTGGAGCGGATCTTCGGCATCGACGGCGACGCCCCGCGCCACGCCGAACTGCTCCTGCTGCTCGCCGCGCTCGGCTGGCTCGCCGTCCGGTTCGTCGCGGCCGGGCTGGAGGCCTTCCTCAGCAGGTACGCGACCCGCAACGGGGACGTCGCCCGGCTCCGCCGGGTGCGCACCCAGATCGGCATGCTGCGCCGGGTGGTGAGCGCGCTGATCGTGGTGGTCACCGTCGCCGTGATGCTGCTGACCTTCTCCGCGATGCGCGCCGTCGGCGCCGGGCTGCTCGCCTCGGCCGGCATCCTCGGCATCGTCGCCGGCATCGCCGCCCAGTCGGCGCTCGGCAACTTCTTCGCCGGCCTGCAGATCGCCTTCGGCGACACCGTACGGATCGGCGACACCGTGGTGGTCGACGCGCAGCAGGGCGTCGTCGAGGAGATCACCCTCTCCTACCTGGTGATCCTGCTCTGGGACCAGCGCCGGCTGATCGTGCCGGTCTCGTACTTCGTCAACAAGCCCTTCGAGAACTGGACCCGCGAGGACCCGGGCCTGCTCGCCTCCGTCGTCCTGCACCTCGACCACAGCACACCGGTCGAGGCGCTGCGCGAGGCCCTGCACCGCTGCCTGGGCGGCACCCCGCTGTGGGACGGCACCGCCTGGGCGCTCCAGGTCACCGACACCACGCCCAGCACACTGGTCGTCCGGGCCACCATGACGGCCCGCAACGCCGACGACGCCGCCCTGCTCCGCTTCACCGTCCGGGAGCAGCTGATCGCCTACCTGCGCGACGAACACCCGGGCGCGCTGCCCCGGCTGCGCACCGGCGAGGGCTGACGGGCGCCGGGCGCACGCGCTTCCCGCCCGGCACCCGGGGAAGCGGAACGGCGGCGCTACCCCGCACCGGGGCACACCGCCGTCGCACCGCCCGGGCCGTCCGCCAGGGGCCCGGGTCCTCCGCTACAGCTCCCGGGTCATCGTCCGGTGCGGGATGCCCGCGTCCAGGTACTCGGGGCCCTCGGCGGTGTAGCCGAGGCGCTCGTAGAAGCCGAGGGCCTGGACCTGCGCGTGCAGCTCCAGCTCGGTCGCGCCGCGCGCCCGGCCGGCCGCCTCGACGGCCCGGACCAGGACGGCGCCGAGGCCGGTGCCGCGGGCCGCCTTCAGCACCGCGAGCCGGCCGAGCAGGACGCGTCCGGGCAGGCCGCCGGTGATCTTCAGGGCCTGCTCGCCGTGGATCAGCCGGGCGGTGCCGAGCGCGGCGCCGTCGGCACCGATCGCGAGCAGGTGCTCGGAGGTGGCGTCGAGCTCGTCCCACTCCTCGTCCTCGGGGATCTGCTGCTCGACGATGAAGACCTCGCGGCGCACGCCGTGCACCAGCGCCAGGTCCTCCGCCCCCTCGGCCACCCGGATCACCGGGGTCACGGGCGTCACTCCGTCCACAGGGGTCATCTCAGCTCTCCGAGGAGATCACGTCGAGGGCCTTCTGCAGGTCGGCCGGGTACTCGCTGCTGAACTGCACCCACTCGCCGTCCGACGGGTGCTCGAAGCCGAGCGAGACGGCGTGCAGCCACTGCCGGGTCAGGCCGAGCCGCTTGGCGAGCGTCGGGTCGGCGCCGTAGGTGAGGTCACCGACGCAGGGGTGGCGCAGCGCGGACATGTGCACCCGGATCTGGTGGGTGCGGCCGGTCTCCAGCTTGATGTCCAGCAGCGAGGCGGCGCGGTAGGCCTCGATCAGGTCGTAGTGCGTGACGGACGGCTTGCCGGCCTGGGTGACCGCCCACTTCCAGTCCGAGCTGGGGTGCCGGCCGATCGGGGCGTCGACCGTGCCGCTCAGCGGGTCGGGGTGGCCCTGGACCAGCGCGTTGTACTTCTTCTCCACCACGCGGTCGTGGAACTGCCGCTTGAGGTCGGTGTACGCGCGCTCGGACTTGGCGACCACCATCAGCCCGGAGGTGCCCACGTCGAGGCGGTGCACGACGCCCTGGCGCTCGGCGGCGCCGGAGGTGGAGATGCGGTAGCCGGCGGCGGCGAGGCCGCCGATGACCGTGGTGCCGGTCCAGCCGGGGCTGGGGTGGGCGGCGACGCCGACCGGCTTGTCGACGAGCACGATGTCGTCGTCGTCGTGGACGATCCGCATGCCCTCGACGTGCTCGGCGACGATCCGCACGGGCGCGGCGGGGGCGGGGATCTCGACCTCCAGCCAGGATCCGGCCATCACCCGGTCGGACTTGCCGGCCGTCGTCCCGTCGATGGTCACCTTGCCGTCGGCGGCCAGCTCGGCGGCCTTCGTCCGGGAGAAACCGAACATCCGGGCGAGGGCGGCGTCGAGTCGCTCGCCCTCCAGGCCGTCGGGAACGGGGAGGCTGCGGGTCTGCGCTGCGGTACTCACCCGTACGAGTATGCCGGACCGCGGGGCCGGTCCTTACTCACCGGCCGCCGCGGCCCCGGCGGCGGGCTCCGCCGCGAGGCCAAGGACGGCGCCCGGCGGGACGCCCGCGGGGGCCGGCCGCTACGCGCCGTCCTTGCGCGCCTGCTCCGTCGCGTCCCCGGTCCTGGCCGCCGCCCCGTCGTCCGTGGCCGGGCCCGCCGTCACCCCGGCGCCGGCGTCGCCGCCCGCCTCCGGGCCGGCCTTGGCGGCGGCCTGGTGGGTGCTGCCGTCCGGGTTGCTGCCCCGGAAGGAGAGCAGGACCACCAGGATGCCGCCGCAGACGATGGCGGAGTCGGCGAGGTTGAAGACCGCGAAGTGCTGGACCGAGATGAAGTCGACGACGTGGCCGCGGAACACCTCGGGCGAGCGGAACAGCCGGTCGGTGAGGTTGCCGAGCGCGCCGCCGAGCAGCATCCCGAGGGCGATCGCCCACGGCAGGCTGTACAGGCGGCGGGCGATCCGCCAGATCACCACGATCACGGCCGTCGCGATCATGGTGAAGACGATGGTCATCGCCTGGCCCATGCCGAAGGCCGCCCCGCCGTTGCGGATGACCTGGAGGGTGACCACGTCACCGATCACGGCGATCGGCGAGTGGCCCTCCAGCCGGGCGACCACCAGCAGCTTGCTGCCCAGGTCGACCAGGTAGGCGAGGAGCGCGACGACCAGCAGCACGCCGATCCGCCGGCGCCGGGCGATGCCGGTGGCGCCGGCGGCCGGGGCCGGACCCGCGCTCTCCGCCACCGGGGCGCCGTCCACCGCCGGGGCGGTGTCCTGCGCCGCGTCGGTGGGGGTCTGCGCCGGAGCGGCAGTGGTCGGGACGGAATCGTCCCGTGTCTTGGGGGAACCTGGCGTACTGATGATCCGCTCCGCTGCCGCAATGAGGTCCCCCCGGCCGGAGGCTGGGGGAGGGCCGACGTTACGGGGTCGAGCGTACGGCAAGCCCGGCCCCGTCCGACGCCCTGGCTACCGCCGTTCCTGCTTCGCCTTGCACTGCACGCAGAGCGTGGCCCGCGGGAAGGCCTGCATCCGGGCCTTGCCGATGGCCTGGCCGCAGGACTCGCAGACGCCGAAGCCGACGTTCTCCAGCCGGGCCAGCGCCCGCTCGGTCTGGGCGAGGCTGTCCCTGGCGTTGTTGGCCAGGGCCAGCTCGCTCTCGCGCGAGATGTTCTTGGTGCCGGCGTCCACCTGGTCGTCGCCGGCGCCGTCGTTGGAGTCCCGCATCAGGCCGGTGATCGCGGCCTCGGAGGCGTCGATCTCGGTCTGCAGGCGCTCCAGCTCGGTGATCAGCTCGGCGTGCAGCTCGGCGACCTCCTCGGAGGTCCAGGGGTCCTCACCTGCGCGTACGGGCAGCTCGGCCGGGTCGACCGACTCCGCTCCCCCGCCGCCCGCCCTGGCCCCCGTACCGACGGGCGTGCGGGTACGGCTGGGCGCTGCCACGCGCCCGGCGCCGGTGCTGGTCTTGTGCCGTGCAGTGGTCACGGTCCCCTCCCCTGGTTCGCCTGCCACAGCCTTGCGGGCCCGCTTGGTTGCGGTGCTCGCGACGGTTGTCTTCTCAGCCATGGCTTTCGACCCCATCTACGAATGAATCGAGCCGCCGGTTCCCGGCGGCCTCCAGTGCCGGAACGATAATCCCCATCAATTCCGGCCACAACGTGACATACCGATACGCCCTGTCGATCCCACCCGGCCAGCCGCGCCCGAAGCGCACCTGCCCGCGCGCTGACCAACTTGTGCCCAGATCGTCATCCGCTAATCACCACCGGCGCCTCCGACCTGCGCCGCAGACCCGGGCGCCGGTGACCCCCGGGCGGCGGTCCCCGGCCCGGCGCCGCCCGGCGGCCTCCGGGCGGGGGGCGACGGGGCCTGGCGGTTCGCGGTGCCAAACCGACTTGCCGGGGCCGATACACTGGGCCTGCAAGGCGCAGATGGGACGAGTACCGACGTACGCAGCCACCAGCGACCCGGGGACGGTGCGAGCCCGGGGGTGTGCACGGCGGGAAGATCACCCCGGAGCCGCCGGAAGAACGGCCCACCGGCCCAGTAGACCCGGCAGCAAGCCCAAACAAGAGGGCCGCAGTCACCATCGCGGCCAAGGAGGGTGGTACCGCGGGGCGGCATGCCGTCTCGTCCCTCCGTCGGATCAGGCCCACGTATCCGCCGGAGGCAGAAACCGCGATGAGCACCTACAACCCCGTCCCCGCCCAGGTGGACCTCCCCGCCCTCGAACACCGGATCCTGAGCTTCTGGCAGGACAACAAGGTCTTCCAGCAGAGCCTGGAACAGTCCGAGGGCCGCCCGGAGTGGGTGTTCTACGAGGGCCCGCCGACCGCCAACGGCATGCCCGGCGCCCACCACATCGAGGCCCGCGTCTTCAAGGACGTCTTCCCCCGGTACCGGACGATGAAGGGCTACCACGTCGCCCGCAAGGCCGGCTGGGACTGCCACGGCCTCCCGGTCGAGCTGGCCGTCGAGAAGGAGCTGGGCTTCTCCGGCAAGCAGGACATCGAGACCTACGGCATCGCCGAGTTCAACGCCAAGTGCCGCGAGTCCGTCACCCGCCACACCGACGCCTTCGCCGAGCTCACCACCCGGATGGGCTACTGGGTCGACCTGGACGAGGCGTACCGGACGATGGACCCGTCCTACGTGCAGTCCGTCTGGTGGTCGCTGAAGCAGATCTTCGACAAGGGGCTGCTGGTCCAGGACCACCGCGTCGCCCCCTGGTGCCCGCGCTGCGGCACCGGCCTGTCCGACCACGAGCTGGCCCAGGGCTACGAGACCGTCGTCGACCCGTCCGTCTTCGTGCGCTTCCCGCTGACCTCCGGCCCGCTGGCCGGCCGGGCCGCCCTGCTGGTCTGGACGACCACGCCCTGGACGCTGGTCTCCAACACCGCCGCCGCCGTCCACCCGGACGTCACCTACGTGGTCGCGACCGACGGCACCGAGCAGCTGGTCGTCGCCGAGCCGCTGCTCGCCAAGGCCCTCGGCGAGGGCTGGGAGGCCACCGGCGAGCGGTTCACCGGCGCCGAGATGGAGCGCTGGGCCTACCGCCGGCCCTTCGACCTGGTCGAGATCGAGGACGCGCACTACGTCCTCAACGCCGAGTACGTCACCACCGAGGACGGCACCGGCATCGTCCACCAGTCCCCGGCCTTCGGCGCGGACGACCTCGCGACCTGCCGCAAGTACGGCCTGCCCGTGGTCAACCCGGTCCTCGCGGACGGCACCTTCTCACCCGAGGTCCCGCTGGTCGGCGGCATCTTCTTCAAGAAGGCCGACGAGTCGCTGGTCAAGGACCTCCAGGAACGCGGGCTGCTGTTCCGTCACCTCCCGTACGAGCACAGCTACCCGCACTGCTGGCGCTGCCACACCGCGCTGCTGTACTACGCGCAGCCGTCCTGGTACATCCGGACCACCGCCGTCAAGGACGCGCTGATCCGCGAGAACGAGGCGACCAACTGGTTCCCCGAGAACGTCAAGCACGGCCGCTTCGGCGACTGGCTGAACAACAACATCGACTGGGCGCTCTCCCGCAACCGCTACTGGGGCACCCCGCTGCCGATCTGGCGCTGCGAGGAGAACCACCTCACCTGCGTGGGCTCGCTCGCCGAGCTCTCCGAGCTGACCGGCACCGACCAGAGCGACCTCGACCCGCACCGCCCGTACATCGACGACGTCACCTTCGACTGCCGGGAGTGCGGCGGCACCTGTACCCGGGTGCCCGAGGTGATCGACGCCTGGTACGACTCGGGCTCGATGCCCTTCGCCCAGTACGGCTACCCGTACCAGAACAAGGAGCTGTTCGAGAAGCGCTACCCGGCGCAGTTCATCTCCGAGGCGATCGACCAGACCCGCGGCTGGTTCTACACGCTGATGGCCGTCGGCACCCTGGTGTTCGACAGGAACAGCTACGAGAACGTGGTCTGCCTGGGCCACATCCTGGCCGAGGACGGCCGCAAGATGTCCAAGCACCTGGGCAACATCCTGCAGCCCATCCCGCTGATGGACCAGCACGGCGCCGACGCCGTCCGCTGGTTCATGGCGGCCGGCGGCTCGCCCTGGTCGGCCCGCCGGGTCGGCCACGGCACCATCCAGGAGGTGGTCCGCAAGACCCTCCTCACCTACTGGAACACCGTCGCCTTCCAGGCCCTGTACGCCCGCACCACCGGCTGGGCGCCGTCCGCCGCCGACCCGGCCCCGGAGCTGCGCCCGCAGCTCGACCGCTGGGTGCTGTCCGAGCTGCACACCCTCGTCCGCGAGGTCGACGCCTCCCTGGAGGCCTACGACACCCAGCGGGCCGGCAAGCTGCTCTCCGGCTTCGTCGACGACCTCTCCAACTGGTACGTCCGCCGCGGCCGCCGCCGCTTCTGGCAGGGCGACAAGGCGGCCCTCGCCACCCTGCACGAGGCCCTGGAGACCGTCACCCGCCTGATGGCCCCGCTCACCCCCTTCATCACCGAGCAGGTCTGGCAGGACCTGGTCGTCCCGGTCGTCCCCGGCGCCCCGTCCTCCGTCCACCTGGCCGGCTGGCCGGTCGCGGACGAGTCCCTGATCGACACCGACCTCTCCCGCCACATGGCCCTGGTCCGCCGCCTGGTCGAGCTGGGCCGCGCCACCCGCGCGGAGTCCGGCGTCAAGACCCGCCAGCCGCTCTCCCGCGCCCTGATCGCGGCCCAGGGCTGGGACGAGCTGCCCGCCGACCTGCGCGCGCAGATCGCCGAGGAGCTCAACGTCACCGCCCTGGAGTCGCTCGCGGCCGTCGGCGGCTCCCTCGTCGACACCACCGCCAAGGCCAACTTCCGCGCCCTCGGCAAGCGCTTCGGCAAGGGCGTCCAGGACGTCGCCAAGGCCGTCGCCGCCGCCGACGCGGCCGCCCTCGCCGCCGACCTGCGCACCACCGGCACCGCCACCGTCGACCTGAACGGCGAGCCGGTCGCCCTCTCCCCCGACGAGGTCATCATCACCGAGACCCCGCGCGAGGGCTGGGCGGTCGCCAACGAGTCCGGCGCCACCGTCGCCCTGGACCTCCACATCACCCCGGAGCTCAAGCGCCTCGGCATCGCCCGCGACGCCATCCGCCAGATCCAGGAGGCCCGCAAGAACTCCGGCCTCGACGTCGCCGACCGCATCGTCCTGCGCTGGACCGCCACCACCGACGAGACCACCGAGGCGATCACCGAACACGGCACCCTGGTCGCCGAAGAGGTCCTCGCCCTCGACTTCACCGCCGGCCCCGCCGACTGGGACTCCGAGCCCTTCACCGACGAGTCCCTCGGCCTGACCTTCCAGCTCCGCAAGGCCTGACCCACCCCCGAAGCGGCCGCCCCCTCCCCCGAGGAGGCGGCCGCTTCGCCGTACCCACCACGGACCCTGCCCCCTCCGCTTCCACCCCTCCCCGCTCCCCCCAGCCCTACCCCTCCACCCCCTCACCCCCTCCACCCCCTTACCCCCTTACCCCTTACCCCCAGCGAGAGGGTCGCGCTGCGCGAGGGGGCGGCGGACGGGGTGGGTACGGAGGGGGGCGTGGTGCGCGATTATCGGACTGCCAACGGCGAGAACCCGGCACACGAGGGTCGGCAGTCCGATAATCGTGCAGCCCCCCGTAGTACCCACCCCGGGAGCCGGCCCCGCAACCACCCACCCGAGAGCAACCACCGCCCGAGCCCCGCGCGCAGCGCGCCCCGCCTCGGCCCCGCCACCACCCTCGGCACCGCCGCCCTCCTCTCCGCCGTCGCCCTGATGGCCACCTCCGGCTACCTCATCTCGTACGCCTCCGAGATGCCCCCGGTCCTCTACCTGATGATGGCCGTCACGGCCGTCCGCGCCTTCGGCATCGGCCGCAGCGTCTTCCGCTACGCCGAGCGGCTGGTCTCGCACGACGCCGTCCTGCGCACCCTCGGCACGATCCGCACCGCCGTCTACGCCCGCCTCGAACAGCTGGCCCCGGCGGGGCTGCCGGCCTTCCGCCGGGGTGACCTGCTCTCCCGGCTGGTGGCGGACGTGGACGCGGTCCAGGACCACTACCTGCGCTGGCGGCTGCCCGCCTCGATCGCCGCCGCCGTCTCGGTGGTGTCGGCGGTCGGGCTCGGGCTGTTCCTCCCGGCGGCGGGGGCGGTCCTCGCGGTGGGCCTGCTGCTGGCGGGTGCGGTCGTACCGGCGGTGGCGGCCCGGCTGTCGGGGCGGACGGAGCGCCGGCAGGCGCCCGCCCGGGGCGAGCTGGCCAACACCGTGGTGGACACCTTCACGGGGACCGCCGAGCTGACCGTCGCGGGCGCGCTGCCGCGCCGGCTGGCGGCGGTCCGGGCGGCGGACGCCGACCTCACCGCACTGGCGGGGCGGTCGGCCGCGACCACGGCGCTCGGCGCGGGGCTGGTGGCGCTGCTGACCGGGCTGACGGTGACGGCGGCCGCGGCGGCCGGGCTGCGGGGCGTCGCGAGCGGGGCGCTGGCGCCGGTCTGCTTGGCGGTGGTGGTGCTGACACCACTGGCCGCCTTCGAGGCGGTGGCCGGGATGCCGCTCGCCGTGCAGGCGCGGGAGCGGAGCAGGGCGGCGCGGGCCCGGCTGGCGGACGTGCTGGAGGCCCCACTGCCGGTGGCCGAGCCGGCCGCCCCGGTGCCGCTGCCCGCCGAGCCGCTGCCGATCGCCGTCCGGGGGCTGAGCGCGCGGTACCCGGGCGGGGAGCGGGACGCGCTCTCGGACGTCTCGCTCACCCTGTCGGCGGGCCGCCGGATCGCGGTGGTGGGGCCGTCGGGGTCCGGCAAGAGCACGCTGGCGCTGACGCTGCTGCGGTTCCTCGACCGGACGGCGGGGACGGTCACGCTGGCCGACGGCTGTCCACAGGCTGTGGACAGTGCCCGGGCCTCCTCGGACGACGTCCGCCGGGTGATCGGCCTGTGCGCCCAGGACGCGCACGTGTTCGACAGCTCGCTGCGCGAGAACCTGCGGCTGGCCCGGCCCGGTGCCACCGACGAGGAACTGCGCGCGGCGCTCGCGTCGGCCCGGCTGCTGGACTGGGCCGACACCCTGCCGGCCGGTCTGGACACCATGGTGGGCGAGCACGGCGGACGGCTCTCGGGGGGCCAGCGCCAGCGCCTGGCCCTGGCCCGCGCCCTGCTCGCGGACTTCCCCGTGCTGGTGCTGGACGAGCCCGCCGAGCACCTCGACCTGCCGACCGCCGACGCCCTCACCGCCGACCTGCTGGCCGCCACGGCCGGCCGCACCACCCTGCTGATCACCCACCGGCTGGCCGGCCTGGCCGCCCCGGGGGCGGTGGACGAGATCCTCGTCCTCGACCGCGGCCGGGTGGTCGAACGCGGCGGCTGGGCTGACCTGACCGCCGACCCCGGCAGCCGGCTGCACGCGATGTGGCAGCGCGAACAGGAGGCCGACGGCCTCCTCCTGCTCGACGCGCGCTGACCCCCGCCCTCCGCCCCCCGCCCTCCTGCCTCCGCCCCCCGCCCTCCTGCCTCCGCCCTCCTGCCTCCGCCCTCCTGCCTCCGCCCTCCCCCCTCCCGCCCTCCCCCCTCCCGCCCTCCGCCCTCCGCCCTTGCCCCTCCTCCCTCCGCCGACGCGCCGCTCCCCCGTCCGTCCGGCCGTCCAAATCCACCCAAACTAGGCTCGTCCCATGGCCCGCACCCCCGACCGCGATCCCGCCCCCGAGCACCCCGACCACGCCACCGCCCGCGACCCGGCCGGCGCCTCCACCCACGCCCCCACCCCCGCCGGCGACCTCACCCCCGGACCGCACCCGGCCGTCCACCGGGTGCCCGAGATCGCCTCGCTCGGCCTGGACACCCTGGTCACCGAGGTGGCCGAGCGCCTGCAGTCGGCCGCCGCCGTCACCGACCGGATGCAGCGGCTGCTGGAGGCCGTCGTCTCGGTCGGCGCGGGGCTGGACCTGCACGCCACGCTCCAGCGGATCGTGACCGGGGCGGCCGAGCTGGTCGACGCCCGGTACGCGGCGCTCGGCGTGATCTCGCCGACCGGCCACGGGCTGGCCGACTTCATCCACGTGGGGGTGGACGTGGAGACGGCGGCCAGGATCGGCGAGCTGCCGGCGGGCCGGGGCATCCTGGGCGCGCTGATCGACCGCCCGGAGCCGCTGCGGCTGACCGATCTGGCCGCCGACCCGCGCTCGGCCGGGTTCCCGCGGCACCACCCGCCGATGACGTCGTTCCTGGGCGAGCCGATCCGGGTGCGCGGCGAGGTGTTCGGCAACATCTACCTGACCGAGAAGACCGGCGGCGGGGCGTTCACCCCCGAGGACGAGCAGGTGCTGCACGCGCTGGCGGCGGCGGCCGGGGTGGCGATCGAGAACTCCCGGCTGTACGAGGAGGGCCGGCGCCGCGAGCGGTGGATCGCCGGGGCGAACGCGGTGACCACCGCGCTGCTCTCCACCGACGAGGCTCAGGTGGCGCTGACGGTGGCGGCCGAGCAGGTCCGCGAGCTGGCCGGGGCCGCGCTGGGGATGATCCTGCTGCCGACCGGCGGCGGGCAGCTGCGGGTCTCGCACGCCTCGGGGGAGGCGGCCGAGTTCGTGACCGGCGAGCTGGTCCCGCAGAGCGGGTTCGCGGCCCGGCTGCTGGAGGGGGAGAGCGTCTACCTGGACGACATGTCGGGCGACCCCACGGTGGAGATCAGGCTGGCCCGGACCTTCGGGCCGTCGATGGCGGTGCCGATGGTGGCCGCCGGGCGGGTGCTCGGCGCGCTGGGGGTGTGGCGCAGCAAGGGCGCGACGCCGTTCACGGAGGCCGAGAAGCAGCTCGCGCAGACCTTCGCCTCGCAAGCCGCGCTGGCCCTGCGGCTGGCCGAGGCCCAGCGCGACCGGCAGCGGCTGGCGGTGTTCCAGGACCGCGACCGGATCGCCCGGGACCTCCACGACCTGGTGATCCAGCGGCTGTTCGCGACCGGCATGATGCTGGAGAGCGCCGCCCGGCGGGCGGTGGTGCCGGAGGTGCAGACCGGCATCGGCAAGGCGGTGGACGAGCTGGACGCGACCATCCAGGAGGTCCGCACCACCATCTACGCCCTGCAGCACGACGGCCAGGGCGACGAGCCGGACACCCTGCGGACCCGGGTGCTGCGGGAGGGCAGTCAGGCCGCCGCCGCCCTGGGGTTCAAGCCCTCGGTGGCCTTCACCGGGCCGGTGGAGAGCCTGGTGGGGGAGAAGGCGGGCCGTCAACTGCTGGCGGCCCTGCGCGAGATGCTCTCCAACACGGCCCGGCACGCGCGGGCCTCCCGGGTGCGGGTGGATGTGGACGCCACCGTCCACCTGGACGACGAGGGGCGTCCCGTCTCCGGCGACCCGGACTCGCTGGACCGGGCCGGGCGGCCGGGGGTGCTGCTGTCGGTGACGGACGACGGGGTGGGGATCCCGGAGGGCGGCCGGCGCAGCGGGCTGCGCAACCTGGCCCGCCGGGCGGAGGCGCTGGGCGGGGACGCCTGGCACGAGCCGGGGCCGTACGGCAAGGGCACCTCGGTGCGTTGGACGGCCCGGCTCTGACGACGTCGCAGGCAACGCGAAGTGTGCACTTGGTGAAAGTTTAACGAGGGAGAACTTCCCGGCCAACGGAGCAAGTTGTGCATTTGCTGCCCTTCCAGAGCGCTCGTGTGCACACATAGCTTTGCCTCGTCTCGCTGAACGGACGGGGGGAGCAGTGGACGCGTCGGCCCGCGGTCGCGCCGTATCACCAGGTTTAGGCAAAGCAGGGCCGAGGGGTGGGTTCCGGACCGAGCGGGGGCCCGACGGCCGGTACCGGTGGCAGCTGAAGGCGTCGAACGGGCGGCTCGTCGCGGTGTCACCGGCGGCGTTCGAGACGCCGGCCGAGGCCGAGCGGAGCTTCGAGAACCTTCGGGCGGCCGCGCCGGAGCTGGTCGCCCGGATCACCCATGTCCGCGACGGCATCGGCTGGATCTGGGTCGTCCCCGGAGCGCGGGGCCTGCCCGAGATCCGCTCCAGCCGTCCCTACGAGCGGTACGCGACCTGCCAGAACGCCTTCCGCCGGTTCGTCGTACTGCTCGGCCGGCTGACCGAGCCCGCCGGGGATCCGGCACAACACCCTTCGGAGAGCAGACGGTTGAGACCCACCGATGCCCGCTGAGGCACGCGGGCCGCGACTGCTGACCGTGCACGGTGCGGACCGCGGGGTCGGCTGGGCGATGCGCGCCGCCAACGGCCGGCAGCTCGCCGTCGGCGCCCGGAGCTACCGTGGCGAAGCGGAACTCTCGACCGCCATAAGACAGTTGCTCATCGAACGGGCCGCTCTGCGCTGTACCGTCGGACAGTCGGAGGCCCGGCTGTGGGTCTGGACGGCCTACCTCCCCCCGCGCAGCACCCGGCCGGGCGCCGAGGAGGCCGAGCCGATCGCCCGCAGTGCCCGCGGCTACCTGCGCCGCGACCAGTGCCAGGGCGGTGTCGACAGCTTCCTGGCCGCGCTCCAGGCCCTCGGCCGGGAGCTGCGCCGCACCGGGCCGGGTGACCGGTGGTCCTGGTGAATCGCAGGTTTCCGGCAAGGTCCCGAACCGCCACCGAGAGAAGAACGTCGACGGCCCCCCGGCTCCGCCCCGCCCGCTGCCATCCCTTCGATGACCTGCGCGGACGTCCGAGCGCCGTCCGGTGCGCCGGGCGCCGCCGCCGGCCCGGCGGCCCTTCCGGGGGAACGGCCCGCCGGACAGGATCAGGTCTGCCGGAGCGGCCGCCGCGGACTCCGGCCCCGGGCCTCATCAGGGTCACGGGTAGCGATGTACGTCTCTCCCACCGGAGGAATCGGAACATGCGCAAGACCGCTGCCAAGCTGCTCACCGCCGCCGCCCTCGCGACCTCGCTCGTCTCCGTCGCGAGCGGCACCGCGATGGCCGACCCGTCCGTAGTGCCGGCCACCCAGGACATCGTGGGCGTCGGCTCGGACACCACGCAGACCGTTCTGAACCAGTTCTCGACCGACTACAACGCCTACCTCACGGGCCTGGGCGACACCACCTCCCCGCGCCTCTACAGCTTCGACGCGACCGGCTCGGCGACCATCACCGCCAAGGCCGGCACCACCGCCTTCGCCCGCCCGAACGGCTCCGGCGCCGGCATCACCGCGCTGAACCAGACCAGCCCGTCGGTCCTGCCGATCGACTTCGCCCGCTCCTCGCGCGCCCCGCAGACCGGTGACCTGACGACCGACATCTTCGTCGGCTTCGCCAAGGACGCGGTGACCTGGTCCGCCAAGTCCACCGGCAGCAACGCCCCCGCCAACCTGACCACGGCGGACCTGAAGAACATCTACAACGGCACCTACACCACCTGGAACCAGATCACCGACATCGCGGGCTACACCGGCCCGAACGTCACGATCAAGCCGTACCTGCCGCAGGCCAGCTCCGGCACCCGTTCCTTCTTCCTCAAGGCCATCGGCGTCACCACCCTGGGTGCCAACGTCGTCACCGGCCCCGAGGAGAACGAGGGCACCGACGTCGCCCTCAACGACGCCAACGTGATCTTCCCGTACTCGGTCGGTCACTACGTGGGCCAGGTCTACGGCGGCCACTCCTCCGGGACCGACGCGGCCGGCGTGCTGAGCCTGCGCTCGATCAACGGTGTCGCCCCGCTCACCGCGAGCAACACGATCAACCCGACCTTCGCCAACCCGACGTACGGCCGCACCCTGTACAACGTGGTCCGTAACGCCGAGTGGACCGCCACCACCACCAAGGGCATCGCCCTGCGCAACATCTTCGGCACCAGCGGCTGGATCTGCACCAACGGCGCCGCCGACATCGCCAGCTACGGCTTCCTGACCATCGGCGGCTGCGGCAGCACCACGCACATCTGATCCACCGCCAGGCACATCCGATCCACCGTCGCACACCGTCGGCCGGGGGCCTCGCGCCCCCGGCCGACGGCCGCCCGGAGCCGTCCGCGGCCGCGGCCCGGGCGAGGTGCGCGACACGTACCGCCGGTCCGTCCGGGCCGGCACCCTCGTGCGCCTCGCCCGGGGCGGTGAGCCGGCCGCCGGGGTGGGTCCCGCCAGTGGCCCGCCGGCGGCAGGGGGTGCGGCCGCAGTCGCGTCCGGCCTCCCGAAGCACCACCCGCACCACCCTGCCCAGTGCGCATCCCAAGGAGACCAGCATGTCCCGCACCAGCGTTCGCCTCGCCGCCACCGCCGCCACCGCGGTCCTCGCCGTCACCGGTCTCTCCGGTGCGGCCGCCGCCGACACCACCCCGGCCCCGGCCACCGCGGCGAGCGGCAGCGTGGTGGTCCACGAGAGCACCGCGTTCATCCAGCAGACGGCCGCGGCCGGCGTCGTGGTGGTCCCGCTCCCCTCCGGCCAGCCCGGATACGACAGCGCCACGGGCTTCTCGGCGACCTTCCCGGCCACCGGCGGCGACGCCAACCTGCAGGCCTACTACGACAAGATCGACCTCGGCGGCGGCCTGCTGTTCGTCAACCTGCTCACCGGCAGGACCGCGATCTTCAAGCAGCTGGCCTTCCAGGCCGACACCTGGAAGCTCACCGGCGTGCCGCTCGGCGCCACCGCCCCGGTCAACCTGCTCTCCCCGGCCGGCGACAACCAGATCGGCCGCACCGGCACCACCCAGACGCTGGAGGCCTCGGACCTCAAGGTCGACGCCGAGGGCGCCCAGTACGTCGACGGCAAGCTGAACACCACCTTCTTCCAGGGCGGCCAGTCCATCGGCTCGCTCTCGATCAGCTTCACCCCGGCCGGCTGACCGACGCCCCCGGCGGCCGGGTGGCCGCCGCCGCGGTGCCGAGGTGCGGACCCACGTGTGCTCCCGCGTGGGTCCGCACCGCCGTTTCGATCAACTTGCTTGAAAAGTGAGCGTGTTGTGGCCTCGTACATCCCGCCGACCGGATCCGGCCATCTCCGGCTGGCCGAATGGGTACGCACCGAGACCGTTGGTCCGCCCGCTCAACTGTCCCTCACCCGCGCACTGTTGCTGCGCATTCGCCCGGAGGTGCCCGCCATGAGAGTCCGCCTGCCAGACCCGAGACACCAGGGGTGGTGGCGGAGGAGGCTGCCTGCGCTCGCGCTCGCCTGGGCCGTGGCCGCCACGCTCGCGGTGCTGCCCCTGGGCCTCGGGCCGGTCACCGAGGCGCGGGCGGCCGCCGGGGTGACCGTGGAGGGGCCGGAGATCTGGGACCCGGCCACCGGGACGTACGGGGCGAAGGGCCAGGTCTCGGTCTCGCACGGCAGGAACCTGACCAACGAGGTCGTCCAGGTCTCCTGGAGCGGCTTCACGCCGACCGTGAACTGGGACGGCACGCCGGCCAGCCTGGTCCGGGAGTTCAGCGCCGACGTGATGTACCCGGTGCGGATCTACCAGTGCCGGGGCACCGACCCGAAGCCGACCGACTGCTACGGCAACACGATGTACGGCGGTGACCCGGCATTCGGCTTCGAGCAGCCGAGCCGCCCGGACGGCACCACCACCCCGGACTTCCCGTCCAACCACCGGATCGCGGTGACCGGCCCGGACGGCTCCGGCACGGCCAGCATCGAGGTCTGGACGTCGACGCAGAGCCCCTCGCTCGGCTGCGACGCGACCCACCCCTGCTCGATCGTGGTCGAGCCCAACTACGGCGGGGACCCGCTCGACAACTTCGGCCACCGGGGCGCCGCCGACTGCTCCGACCACTCGTTGGACATGGACTTCGAGAGCAACACCGCCACCGACCTGGTCTTCACCGGCCTGGAGAACCCGAAGACCCACAACCGCACCGGCGAGCAGTGCGCCTGGACCCACCGCGCCGTCGTGCCGCTGGAGTTCGCGCCGACCGCGGCCGACTGCAAGGCGGCCGCCGCGGACTTCAACGCGGCCGGGCTGGAGATGGCCAACCGGGCCCTGCAGCAGTGGCGTTCGGGCCTGTGCAAGGGCGACGCGCCGCTGAACCTGCAGTACAGCTTCGCCGGTGGCGAGCCGCAGGCACGCGGGGACTTCCTCGCCGGGTCGGGCCCCGACATCGCCCTCACGGCCCGGGCCGACACCGGGGCCGCGCCGCGGCCGTACGTCTACGCGCCGCTGGCCACCACCGGGATCTCGGTGGTCTTCGTGGTGGACGACCCGAACACCGGCCGGCAGATCCGGAACATGCGGCTGAACGCCCGGCTGCTGGCCAAGCTGCTCACCCAGTCGTACACCTTCGGCGCCTCGGACATCGTCTCGGTGGCGGGCAACCCGTCGAACATCTTCGGCGACCCGGAGTTCCAGCAGCTGAACCCGGCCTCGCTGAACGGGGGCGCGGCCTGGCCGGTCTTCGCGGGCCCGGACATGCTGCCCGTCGTCCTCGGCGGGACCACGGACCTCGTCCACCAGCTGACCTCGTGGATCGCCTCGGACCCGGAGGCGTCCCAGTTCCTCCAGGGCTCGCCCGACCCGTGGGGCATGCACGTGGACACCTTCTACCTGCGGCCCAAGTTCGCCGGCTATCCGGTGGAGGCGCTGCAGCCGCAGGACTTCTCCGGCATCCCCGGGGAGACCGGCGACAAGGCCGTCTGGAAGCAGTGGGAGTGGAACCCGATGCTCGGCGGCCTGGGGCAGGTCGGCCGCAGCGTGCTCCAGTTCCAGGGCACGGCCCTGCGGACGGACGCGGACGGGAACGGCAACCACGTCCGGGTCGCCGCACAGACCATCGGCCAGCGCACCATGTTCGCGATCCTGGACGCCGGGCAGGCCAAGGCCTTCGCCCTGCCGGAGGCCGCCCTGCGGAACCCGGCCGGCGCCTTCGTGGCACCGAGCCTGGCCTCGTACCAGGCGGCCGTCGCCGACATGCCCGTCGACCCGGTCAACGGCACCCAGCACCTGCCCTACGGCGCCGACGGCACGCCCTTCGCCCAGGACCAGGGCGCGTACCCGCTGACCACGGTGCAGTACGCCATGACGCCGACCTCGGGCCTGTCCGCGGCCAAGGCCAAGGCGGTCTCCACCTTCCTCAAGCGGGTCACCGACCAGGGCGAGGGCCAGATCTACGGTCTCAACCCCGGCCAGCTCGCCCCCGGATTCCTCGGGCTGACGCCGGCCCAGCTGGCGCAGGCCAAGGCGGCCACGGCCCACGTCGCCACCCAGGACGGGGCGTTGCCGGGCAACCAGACGGCCCCGCCGGCCGAGGGGGCCGGCACGGGCGGGTCCTCGTCCTCCGGCGGGGGCGGCGGACCGGCCGCCGGCGGCGCCGGCGGTGACGTCGGCTCCGGCGGTACCGCGGGCGGCACCGGTTCGAGCGGCGGCACCGGCGGGACGAGCGGTGACACCTTCGGGGCCGGCACCTCCGGCGGCGCGGCCGCCGCGGCCGGTACCGCGCCGGCCGCCGCGAAGCCCGGCGCCTCGCCGTCGGCCTCCGCGAGCGGGGGCGCGCTGGACGCGGCGCCGGTGGCGGCCGGCCGGCCGGCCCCGGACCGCGCCGGTACCGCCCGGCTACTGCTGCCGGTGGCCCTGATCGCCGGCCTGGTGCTGCTGGTGGGCGGCCCGGCCGCCCTCGTCCTGGGCGGCACCCCGGCCGGCGGCCGGATCGTGGCGGGCGTGCGCTCCGGCTGGGCGCGGCTGCGCGGGACCCGGCCCTGACCGGCGGTCCGTCCGGCGGGTGAGGACCTCCGGCGGGGCCCCGTCCAGGCCCCGCCGGAGCGCCCCGCCGGACGGGTCCGCCCGAAACTCCTTCCGCACCGAGTCCCGAACCCAGCCCCGTACCGAGCGCGCCGGAGAGCAGACCATGACAGCCGCCATCGAGCCCGCGGCGCCCCTCGCCCGGGCCACGTCCGACCCCGATGTCCCCCGCCCGGTCAGCGCTCCCGCGACGCCCGGTGACCGGCTGTTCCGCGGCGTGCTGCGGGCGGCCGGCCTCTCGGTCTTCGTGATCATGGGCCTGATCGCGTTCTTCCTCCTGCTCCGGGGCTCGGACGCGCTCCGGGCGGTCGGCTGGTCGTTCCTGACCGAGCAGAAGTGGCGCACCCAGGCGCACTCCTTCGGCATCGCGGCGGTGCTGCCCAACGGCCTGCTGATCGCGGTGATCGCGCTGGTCATCGCGGTGCCGGTGGCGCTGACCACCGCCGTCTTCATCTCGGAGTACGCGCCGGTCCGGCTGCGGGCGACGCTGATCTCGCTGGTCGACCTGATGGCGGCGATCCCCAGCATCGTCTACGGCCTGTGGGGCCTGTTCTTCCTGCAGCCCCGGATCATCGGCTTCGTCCGCTGGACGGCGATGCACCTGGGGGACACGATCCCGTTCCTCAAGGTGCGCACCGGCGACATCGGCACCTCCTACACCTCGTCCACCTTCATCGCGGGGGTGGTGGTGTCGCTGATGATCATCCCGATCGTGGCCTCGCTCAGCCGGGAGGTGTTCTCCCAGGCGCCGCAGGGCGAGCGGGAGGGCGCGTACGCGCTGGGCAGTACCCGCTGGGGGATGGTGCGCACGGTGGTGCTGCCGTTCGGCCGGGGCGGCGTGATCGGGGCCGTGATGCTGGGGTTCGGCCGGGCGATGGGCGAGACCATCGCGGTCGCGCTGATCATCTCGCCGAACTTCAAGGCGATCACCCATGTGCTGGAGAACGGCGCCAACTCGATCTCGGCGCTGATCGCCCTGCGCTTCGGGGAGTCGGACGCGCTGTCGCTGTCCGCGCTGATGGCGGCCGGCCTGGTGCTGTTCGCGCTCACCCTGCTGGTCAACCTGGCGGCGGGTGTCGTCATCAACCGGTCCCGCTCCGGCGCGACCACGGCGGACTGACCGTGCCCGGCCGCCCGGCCCCGCAGGCTCCGGCCGACCGCGCCCCACTGCCGCCCCGCCGCATCGAAGGGACCACCGGATGACCACCCTCGACCTTCCCCCCGCGCCGGCTCCGTCCACGGCCGCCCCCGGGCCGGCCGGGACCGCCGGGGCGCCGGCCGCCCCCGGGCCCGAACGGCGGGTCCGGCTCGGCGGGGTCACGCGCGAGGACGTGCTGACCCTGCTGGGCGCCGTCGGCGGCTCGCTGGCGCTCGACTGGCTGCTGTACGAGCGGGTGCTCCCGTTCAGCGGCGCGCTCGGGTTCCTGCTCTGCTGGTACCTGCTCTTCCTGGCGGGGTACTTCGTGCTCGGCCGGCTCCAGTGGGAGTCGCAGCTGGTGCGCGAGCGGCTGGTCGCGGTGGTGACCTGGAGCTCGGGCCTGCTGGTGGTCGGGCTGATCGCCGACCAGGTCGGCTACGTCCTGCTCAAGGGCCTGCATGCGGCCCGCCACCTGAACTTCTTCACCGAGTCGATGGAGACGACCGCCGCGCTCTCCCCCATCACCTCCGGCGGCGCCCTCAACGCGGTGGTCGGATCGCTCGAACAGCTGGGCCTGGCCACGTTGTTCGCCGTCCCGCTGGGGATCGCCGCGGCCGTCTTCATGTCCGAGGTCGGCGGCCGGATGGCCCGGCCGGTGCGGACCCTGGTCGAGGCGATGACGGCGCTGCCGTCGATCGTCGCCGGCCTGTTCATCCTCGGCATCGTGATCGTCACGATGGGCGCGGAGAAGAGCGGGTTCGCGGCCTCGCTGGCGCTCACCGTGATGATGATGCCGATCGTCACCCGGGCCGCCGAGGTGGTCGTCCGGCTGGTGCCCGGCACCCTGCGGGAGGCCTCGTACGCGCTCGGCGGCAGCCAGTGGCGGACGGTCTGGAACGTCGTCCTGCCGACCGCCCGCCCCGGCCTGGTGACGGCGGTGGTGCTGGGGATGGCACGAGGTGTCGGCGAGACCTCGCCGGTGCTGCTGACCTCCGGCTTCACCTCGCAGTTCAACGGCAACCCGTTCGCCGAGCACCAGGTGTCGCTGCCGCTCTACATCTGGAACTACGTGAAGCAGCCCTACCCCGAGATGGTCTCGCGGGCCTTCGCCGCCGCCCTCACCCTGATGGTCGTGGTGCTGGTCCTGTTCGTCACCGCCCGCGTCGTCGGCGGCCGTGCCCCGGGGCAGCTGACCCGCCGTCAGCGCCGGCGGATCGACCGGGCCGCCCGGCCCGCCGGGCCCGCCCCGGCCGCCGGCCCCGCCGAGCACGCCCGCCCCGCGACGGCCGCCCGGTCCGCCCGACCCGTCCGGGAGTCCTGATGTCCCTGCCCCGCACCCCGCGCTCCGGAGGAGTCCCCATGTCCTGGGAGGCCGCAAGCCGCCCCGTGCCGCGACCGCCGGCCCTGCTGCTGTCCTTGCTGCTGGTCGCCCTGACCCTGCTGCTGGGGCAGAGCACGCCCGCGTACGCCGCCACCTCGCTCAACGCGGACGGCTCCAGCTGGGCGGGACCGGCGATCGACCAGTGGCGCCAGGACGTCGCGCCGCAGGGCATCCAGATCAACTTCAACGCGGTCGGCTCGGCCGCCGGCCGGACCCAGTGGACCATCGGCCAGGACGACTTCACCGCCTCGGACGTCCCGTTCCGCACCCAGGCCGACACCGGTCTCGGCTCCGCCGCGCACAGCAACGGCGCCGGCAACAGCGAGCCGCAGGTGTACGGGTACTCGTACGTCCCGATCACGGCCGGCGGCACCACGTTCATGTACAACCTGGTGGTGGCCGGCAAGCAGGTGCGTGACCTGCGGCTGTCCCCGCAGACGGTGGTGGACATCTTCACCAACAAGATCACCTCCTGGGACGACCCCCGGATCACCGCCGACTACGGCCGGGCGCTGCCCAAGCTGCCGATCACCCCGATCGTCCGCTCCGACGGCTCCGGCGCCACCGCCCAGTTCACCCGCTGGATGTCGCACACCCACAAGGACCAGTGGGAGGCGTACTGCACCCAGATCAACGGTTACAGCTGCGGCGACTACACGGAGTTCTTCCCGCCCTCCGGCCGGATGGTCGCGCAGAACGGCTCCGACGTGGTGGCCGGGTACATCAAGTCGCAGGCCGGGCTCGGCACCATCGGCTACGACGAGTACGCCTTCGCCAAGCGCAGTAACTGGCCGGTCGTGAAGGTGCTCAACGCGGCCGGGTACTACTCGCTGCCGACCGCCTCCAACGTGGCCATCGCGCTGACCGCCGCCAAGATCCGCGGCGTCGACGACAACACTCCGCCGGACGACCCCAACTTCCTGCAGCAGAACCTCGACGGCGTCTACACCATGAACGACCCGCGCTCGTACCCGATCTCCAGCTACAGCTACCTGATCGTGCCGCGCGCGGGGGCCAGCCTGCCGGTGCCGCCGCGCTTCAACAACGACAAGGGCAGCGCGCTGAGCCGGTTCATCGCGTACGTGCTCTGCGAGGGCCAGGGCGAGGCGGACGGTCTCGGCTACTCGCCGATCCCGCGCGGCCTGGTGAAGGGCGGGATGCTGCAGGTCCAGCACATCCCGGGGAACGCCAGCCCGGTGGACCCGAACTCGCTGAGCAACTGCGCCAACCCGACCTTCAACTCGGCCGGCCAGCTCACCGTGCTCACCAACGCGCCGCAGCCGAGCCCTTGCGACAAGGCCGGCACCCCGATCGACTGCACCGTCCAGGGCGGCCAGGCCGTGCCCAAGGGCGGCACCGGCGGCGCCGGCGCCGGCACGGGCGGCAGCGGCGGCACCAAGACTCCGGGCACGGGCGGGAGCGGCGGCACCGGCGGCACGGGCGGCTCGGGTTCCGGTACCGGTGGAACCGGCGGTACGGGCGGGAGCGGCGGTGACCCGGCGGGCGCGGCCCCCGCGCCGGCCGCGGGCGAGGAGGCCGCCGCCGAGCAGGTGGTGGACCCGCAGACCGGCCAGGTGGTCGCGGCAGGACGCGGCGGCGCGGCCGGTGAGATCCCGGCCACCGTGGTCGCGGTCGACGGGCGGCCCGAGGACTGGCTGCTGACCACGCTGACGGCGCTGGAGCTGCTGGCGGTGGTCGCCGTGCCGCCGCTGCTGGGCGGCCATCTGCTCCGGCGGCGCCGGCAGACCCCGGGCGGCCCGGCATGACGGCCCGCCGCACCGCCGGAACCACGCAGAGGAGGAGACGGTGAGCGCACCCACGATCGACCCGGCGTCCGTCACCGTGCCGGCCCCCGCCGGGCCCGGGGCGGCGGCGCCGGCGAGGCTGTCCAAGGCCCCCGTGCCGGCCCCCGCGGCCGCGCCGGCGGCCGGGCGGTCCACCGCCCGGCGGCGGTTCCTCCAGGCGGCCTGGGCGGCGAGCCTGGCGGCCGCCCTGCTGACCGGCTTCGTCGGCTACCTCTTCACCCTGTCCCACGTGCAGCAGCGGCACTCCCAGTCGACCTCCTACAAGACCTTCCGGGACCAGCTCGCCAAGGCCGTCGCCCCGACCGGCGCGGCCGCCGACGGCGCGCCCGTGGCGCTGATCGACATCCCCGCCATCGGCCTGCACCAGGCCGTGGTGGTGGAGGGCACCACCGGCCGGGACCTGATGCGCGGCCCGGGCCACCGGCGGGACACCGCGCTGCCCGGCCAGCAGGGCGTGAGCGTGCTGTTCGGGCGCGGGGCGAGCTTCGGCGCGCCGTTCGCCCGGCTGTCCGAGCTGCGGGTCGGCGACAAGATCACCACCACCACCGGGCAGGGCAGGTTCACGTACACCGTGAACGTCTACGGGGGCGCGGACCAGCCGATCACCGACCCGGCGCGGAACCGGCTGGTGCTGGTCACCGGCGACTCCGGCTGGATCCCGTCCGGGGCGGTGCTGATCGGCGCCCGGCTCGACGACGAGGCCCTGCCGAACCCCGGCGGCCGGCCCGCCACGATCGCCTACGACAAGGCCCTCGCGGCCGACAAGGGCGCGCTCGCCGCACTGCAGCTCTGGACGCTCGGACTGCTGGGCGCCGTGCTGGCGGCCACCGCCGCGGCCCGCTGGTGGCGCCGCTCGGCCGCCTACCTGAGCTTCGCGCCGGTGCTCGGCGCGCTGCTCTGGAGCGTGTACGAGAACGCCGCCGCCCTGCTGCCCAATCTCTACTGACGCGCGCCTGCCCCACGCTCCGGAGGACCGCACCGATGACCGACGCACCGAACCTGACCGCCGATCTGCCCGTGGCCCGGCCCGCCGGCACCGTGCCGCCCGGCGCCGCCGAGACCACCCTGACCCTGCCGCCCGTCCCGTCCGGCGCCTTCGCCGACGCGCCCGCCGAGGGCCTGGCCGGCCTCGAAACCCGGGACGTGTCGGCCTGGTTCGGCTCCCACAAGGTGCTGGAGCGGGTCTCGCTCGGCATGGCCGCCGGTGAGGTGACGGCGCTGATCGGCCCGTCCGGCTGCGGCAAGTCGACCTATCTGCGGATCCTCAACCGGATGCACGAGATGGTCCGCGGCGCGGCGCTGGCCGGTGAGGTGCTGCTGGACGGTGACGACGTCTACCGGCCGGGCCGCCGGCCGGCGGAGGTGCGGCGGCGGATCGGCATGGTGTTCCAACGCCCCAATCCCTTCCCGGCGATGTCGATCCAGGACAATGTCGCGAGCGGGCTGAAGCTGGCCGGGATCAAGGTCGGCAAGGAGGAGCGCGAGCACCTGGTGGAGTCCAGCCTGCGCCGGGCCGGACTCTGGGACGAGGTGGCCACCCGGCTGCACACGCCGGGCGGGTCGCTCTCCGGCGGCCAGCAGCAACGCCTGTGCATCGCCCGCTCGTTGGCGGTCTCACCGGACATCCTGCTGATGGACGAGCCCTGTTCGGCGCTCGACCCGACCTCCACCCGCCGGGTCGAGGAGACCATCGCGGAGCTGCGCGGGCGGCTCACCATCGTGATCGTCACCCACAACATGCAGCAGGCGCAGCGGGTTTCGCAGTCCTGCGCGTTCTTCCTGGCCACCCACGACACCCCCGGCCGGATCGTCGAGGCGGGCCCGACCGAGCAGCTCTTCGGCAGCCCGCGCGACCAGCGCACCGCCGACTACGTCAACGGCCGCTTCGGGTAGGCCGGACCCCGGCACCGGCCACGTCGGCTGCCGCCACGGCCCCGGCCGGCCCGGCCACGTCGGCCGGCCTGCTGTGACTGCTGGGCCCGGTGTGACCACTGGGCCGAAGGGGGGAACCGTACGGGCGGCGCCGCCCGCACGCCGGGGCGCGCCGTTACCGGCCCGAACAGGTGTCGTTGGGCCGGTAGGACCAGTTCGCCGATGAGAGGACCGGACGATGCCCACCCCCGCCACTGCCGCCACCACCGCCGTGCCCCCCGCCAGGGAGGCAGCCCCGGCCGGACCCGGTGAGCATGCGGGGAAGCATCCCGGCGAGCCGGGCGTGACCGATCCGGACCTGCTCGCGGACCCGGTCGGCGGGTACGGGCGGCTGCGTGAGCAGGGCCCGATCGTCCGGGGCCGCGGGGCCGACGGCGCGCCGGTCTGGCTGGTCACCCGGCACGACGACGTCCGGGAGCTGCTGCGCGACCAGCGGTTCGTCAACTCCCCCGCCCCGGTGCCCGGCCGGCCGGCCGAGGGGGCCGGGTGCACCGGGACCCCGGAGGCGCGGCAGGCCCCCGGGGACGCCGGCCGCCCGCTCCTGCCCGGATCGCTGCCGGACAACGACCGGCCCGCCCACACCAGGCTGCGCCGGCCGGCCGCGCGGGCCCTCTCCGCCCGCCGGCTGCAGGCCCTGCGCCCCCGGGTCGAGCGGATCGCGGAGGAGCTGCTGGACGCCCTGCCCGGGCACGCCGTCGGCGGCGCGGTCGACCTGGTCGAGCACTACGCGTACCCGCTGTCGACCGGCGTCCTCGCCGAGCTGGTGGGGGTGCCGGAGGCCGACCGGGGGCTGTGGCGCGACTGGGGCGCCGAGCAGGCCGCCGGACGCGCGGACGCCGCCACCGCCGCCCTGGCCGGCCGCCTGCGGGAGCTGGCCGCCCGGCGCCGGGCCGAGCCCGTCGACGACCTGGTCAGCGCCCTCCTGCGCCCCGACGAGACGGCGGGCGGGGGAGCGGCCGGGGCCGCCTGCGGGGCGGCGGCGGGCGGCGGGCGGATCAGCGACGAGGAGGTGGCCGGCCTGGTGCTGGCGCTGGTCGCGGCCGGTCTCGGGCCCACCGCGGACCTGATCGCCAACGGCGCGGCGGCGCTGCTCGGCCATCCCGCCGAGCGGGCCCGGCTCGACGCCGATCCGGCGCTGTGGCCGCGCGCCGTCGAGGAGCTGGTGCGCTGGTGCGGCCCGGTGCAGCTGACCGGGCCGCGCTGGGCCACCGAGGACCTGACCTTCCGGGACACCCGGATCCGGCGCGGCGAGGCGGTGCAGCTCGTCCTGGTGGCGGCGAACTTCGACCCCCGCCGCCACCCCCACCCGGAGCGGCTCGACCTGACCCGCGAGCCGGCCGGCCCGGGCGAGCAGCAGGTCGCCTTCGGCCACGGCATCCACTCCTGCCTCGGCGCCGGGCTGGCCCGGCAGGAGGCGGAGGTGGCCCTGGCCGCGCTGCTGCGGCGCCACCCCGGGCTCGCCCTCGCGGTGCCGCCCGAGCAGCTGGAGCGCGTCCCGCTGCCGGAGGGCCGCCGGCTCCGGCACCTCCCGGTGCGCCTGGGGCGGACGGGCTGAGCCCGGCCGCCCGGGGTCAGGCCTGCGCGTCCCCGGTGCCGCCCAGCAGCGTCTCCAGCACGGTCGCCACGCCGTCCTGCTCGTTGCTCACGGTGTGCGTGGCGACGGCGGCGAGCACCTCGGGGTGGGCGTTGGCCACCGCGTAGGCGCGGCCGGCCCAGGCCAGCATCTCCAGGTCGTTCGGCATGTCGCCGAAGGCCACCACCTCGCCGCTGTCGATGCCGTGCCCGGCGCACCAGCGGGCCAGCGTGCTGGCCTTGGTGACGCCCGGCGCGCTGATCTCCAGCAGCGGGATCGGGCTGGACCGGGTGATCTCGGCGAGGTGCCCGGCGGCCTTGCGGGCCTCGCTCAGCAGCTTGTCCGGGTCGAGGTCGGGGTGCTTGGCCAGCAGTTTGAACAGGTCGCGGACCTCGCCGCCCGGGCCGAGCAGCTCCTCGGCCGGGCCGACCGGGTGGCTCTCGTCCGAGCCCCACATCCGCACCTCGTAGCCGGGCTCGCGGGCGAAGCCCCCCGGGTACTCGAAGGCGAAGGCGGTGCCGGGCAGCTTGGCGCGCAGCGCGGTGATCACGGCGAGCGCGTTCTCCGCGGTCAGCGGGAAGGTCTCCAGCAGCTCGCCGCGCCGGACGTCGACGATCGCGCCGCCGTTGGAGCAGATCGCCACACCGTGACCGCCGACGTGCGGGCTGACCTGCTGCATCCAGCGCGGCGGGCGCCCGGTGACGAACACCACCTGGATCCCGGCCGCCTCGGCGGCGGCCAGCGCGGCGGCGGTGCGGGCGGAGACGGTGCCGCCGGCGCAGAGCAGGGTGCCGTCCAGGTCGGTGGCGATCAGGCGGGTGCGGGGCGTCGGCCGGCCCGGGGTGGTGGTCACCGATCCATCTTCGCTCACCGGTCGGGAGAGGTCACCGATCCGGTCGCCCCCGGCCGATTCCGGGCCGGGCCGGTCGCCGCCCGGAGGACTTCGGTCGGGAGCCACTCCCACGGGTGAAGGCGGGCATCGGCGCGCGCGAGGCCGGGCTACCGTCCGTGATTGATCGACCACGTAAGGCTGATACCCCGGCGGTGCGCCAACACCCCGGGGCGCGGCAACAGGAACCAAAGCCCAAGGAGTCCCCGTTGCGGATTCATCGTAGCGTTCACAAGTCCCGGTACACCGTGATCTCGAACGGCGTGGTATGGGACACCGCCCTGAGTTTCAACGCCCTGGGGCTGCTGCTCCGGCTGCTGTCGCTGCGCGACGGCGACACCGTGAACATCCGCACCCTGGCCGCCGAACGCTCCACCGGGCGGGACGCCGTCCGCTCCGGCCTGCGTGAACTGGCGCGGCGCGGCTACTACCGGGTGGTCAGGATCCGGGACGCGGTGACCGGCCGGATCCACTCGGTCTCCCACGTGTACGAGACGCCGTACGTCCCCGAGGCCGCCGAGGCCGCCGAGCCCGCCGAGCCCGCCGAGCCCGGTGAGGCCGGTGAGGCCGCCGAGCCCGGTGAGGTCGGTGAAGCCGGCGGGTCCGGCGAGTGCCCCGGTGCGGGCGGCCGCCCGGCGGCCGGGAACCCGCACCCCGGCGGCCCGCACCCCGGGATCCCGGGAACCACCCCTACCGGGGTTGTCACTACTACGGGGGAAGTACTGACCACCCTTCCGGGCGACGGGCCCGACGCGAGGCCCGGCCCGTGCCCCGAACCGGAGCCCCTGCTGCCGGAGCCCGCGCGGCCCCGGCGCCGGACGGTCTCCCGGCCCGCGCCCCTGCCGGGGGCGGTCGCCCCGGTCACCTCGGCCGCCCCTGCTGCCCTGCCCGCCCCTGCTGCCCCTGCCGCCCCTGGCACCCCGCCCGGGCCGGTCAGTGCCGCCGCGAGGGTCGTCCTGCACGGCCTCACCGCCGCCGACCACCGGCTGACCCTGGGCGCCCGCGACCGGGCCGCCCTGGCCCCGCTGGTCGAGGAGTGGCTCGCCCGCGGCGCCACCGACGGACAGATCGTCGCGGCCGCCACCCAGGGCCTGCCCGCCACTCTCCGCAACCCCGCCGCCCTGCTCACGTACCGGCTCAAGGACAAGCTCCCGCCCGAGCCCCGGCCCGCCCCGCCCCGGCCGCCCGCCCTCGCCGAGCACCCCGAGTGCGAGGGCTGTGACCGGCCGCTGATCACGTCTGGTCCCCGGTCCGACGGCCTCTGCGGGGACTGCCGGCAGATCCGTGACACCCCGCTCCTGCCGCCCGGGCACTGGGCTCTCGCGGCCCCGTCCGTCATGTGAGCACCCTTCCGCAGGGCGGCTGTTGACGTTCGGTAACCTTCCTGTGTGTAACATCCGACCATCTTTCGAGCGTCTGTATGGATACGGTGCTCAGGTCCGTACCGGATTCCGTCGGTGAAAGGTGCGCTTGTGTCGGGGCAGTGGAACGAAGGCCCGTACGGGGGCGGCGGCGAGGAGTCCGGCGCCGCGCCGGGCCGCGCCGTGCGCGCAGGCGCCGCGACCAGGCCCGAGCCAGGCGTGCCCGCACCCAGACCGGGCGGCCGTGCGGAGGCCCGCCGGGCCGCACAGGGGCGTGGCGGCCGGGGCGCGCAGCCGCCGGGTGACGGCCGGGGCGCCGCCCCCGCCGGTCGTGGCCGCAAGCCGAAGCGGAGCCGGAAGAAGCTGATCGCCTGGACGGCGGCCAGCGCCATGGTGCTGCTGGTCGCCGGCGGCGGCGCGGTCTACCTGCTGTTCAACGGCAACATCAAGAGCTTCGACCCGGACGCCGTCTCCACCGACCGCCCGCCCGAGGCGCAGGCCGACGCCAACGGCAACAAGCCCGTCAACGTCCTGCTGCTCGGCTCCGACAGCCGCAGCGGCAGCAACAGCGACCTCGGCGGCGGCGACTCCGAGGGCGCCCGCTCGGACACCACGATCCTGCTGCACGTCTACGCCGACCACAAGCACGCCGTGGGCATATCCATACCGCGCAACGCCCTGGTCACCCTGCCTTCCTGCAAGCTGCCCAGCGGCAAGTGGACCAAGGAGAAGACCGGCGCGCTGTTCAACGAGGCCTTCGCGCTGGGCGGCACCACCGAGGGCAACCCGGCCTGCGCCCAGAACACCGTCGAGAAGCTGACCGGCATCCGGGTGGACCACACCATCGTGGTCGACTTCCAGGGCTTCTCCACGATGACCAAGGCCGTCGACGGCGTCGACGTCTGCCTGCCCGAGGCCATCTACGAGGGGGACATCAACCCGAACCTCGGCAAGAAGGGCAAGGTCGTGCTGCCGATGGGCAAGCAGAAGGTCGACGGCCAGCTCGCGCTGGACTACGTCCGGCTGCGGCACGGCATCGGCGACGGCTCCGACATCGGCCGGATGAAGCGCCAGCAGGCGTTCATGGGCTCGCTCATCTCCAAGGTGAAGAAGCAGGGCCTGAGCCCCACCACCCTGCTCCCGCTGGCCAACGCCGCCACCAAGTCGATGACCGTCGACCCCGGCCTCGACAGCGTGGACAAGCTGCTCTCCTTCGGCCTGTCGATGAAGAACATCGACATGCACGACCTGAAGTTCCTGACCCCCCGCTGGCAGTACCACGGCGAGAACATCGACCTCGTGCACCCGAACGTCGACAACCTCTGGGCCACCCTCAAGGCCGACCGCACCATCGACGGCCAGGACGCCACCGGCCAGGCCGAGGCGCCCGCCGCGAGCCCGGCGGCGCCCGCCGCACCGGTCAGCACGGTGGCCGCGCCGCCCGCCGCCCCCGACGGCAACGGCACCGGCATCAAGGTCGCCGTCTACAACGGCACCACCGCCAACGGCATCGCCGGCAAGGCGGCCGAGGCGCTCAAGGCCGCGAAGTTCACCGTCACCAAGACCACCGGAGCCCCCTCCACCAACCACGCCACCACCGTCGTCGAGTACGGCTCCGGCCAGAAGGCCAACGCCGAGAAGGTGGCCGCGCTCTTCCCCGGCGCCACCCTCACCCCCACCGGTGCGGCGGGCATCAGCCTGGTCCTGGGCAAGGACTACGCGGACGCCAACGGCGGTGGCACGGGCGCCTCCGGAGCCCCGGGCACCCCCGCCCCGCCGCCCACCCTGGCACCCGCCGACACCGCCGACGCCCGCTCCGCCGACGACGACATCTGCGCCAACACGACGTACGGCAGCGGCGGTTGAGTCACGGCCCGGCGAGCGGCCGGCCGACGGGCCGCCGGTAGACCTGCCGGGAGCCGCCCTCCGGCCCCGCCGGGGCCGGCTCCCCGGGGGTGAACCCGAGGCCCTCGTAGAACGCCCGGGCCCCGCCCGCCTCGGCGCCCGGGTGGCCGGCGCCGAAGGTCACCACCTCGACCGTCCCGCCGCCGGCCGCGAACCGGCCCAGGGCCTCCGCCATCAGCGCCCGCCCGACCCCCAGTCGGCGCGCCTCCTCGGAGACGACCAGCCAGTGGACGTGGTGCAGCGGGGGTTCGGACCCGAAGAGCAGACCGCCGAGCAGCCGGTCACCCGTGGGGGCGTCCACCACCAGCGCCGCTCCCCGGCCGATGTGTTCCTCGACGGCCCGCCGGAACCCGGGATCGTCCACCATCGGCCCGAACCACTGCTCGACCTGCCCGGCCAGGCCCAGGAAGCCGGCAAGGTCCATGCCCCGGGCGACTCTGACGATCATTCGGCCAGTCTGGCAGAGCGCGCCCCGGCACCCCGGGTGACGCGGCCCGGCCGGGGCCGGCCCGGACCGGGCAGGATCAGACCGGGCAGGATCAGACCGTGCCGAACTCCCCGGCCTTGACGCCCGCCACGAAGGCCGCGAAGGCCTCGGCGGAGAAGACCAGCGCGGGGCCCTCGGGGTCCTTCGAGTCACGGACGGGCATGAGGCCGGTGAAGCCGGCGGCGACCTCGATGCAGGCGCCGCCGCCGTTGCTGTAGGAGCTCTTGCTCCAGGGGGCGCCAGTGAGGTCGATGCGGTGGCTCATGTTCAGAAGTTCCTTCCGGCGAGCGCGGATCATGCCCAGGGACTCAACCTGTGAGCAGGCTGTGACCTGCAGCCGATCGTAGTCCAGGACCCATTCCGCGACGGTAGTCGTCCCGCTCTCCAGATAGCCTCGTTGCAGAGTTTCTGTGTATCCGAGCACTGTCTGATCGGGCAGTGTCAGAAGATATACGGGCATGGTGAACGGAACGCGTTCGCCCAGGTCGAACGGGGCGACCTGGAGCACCACGTTGGGCCGCCTCGCCAGGCATTCGAGATGATGAAGCTGCTCGGCCATCACGGCGGGCCCGCCGACGGTCCTGCGCAGGCAGCTCTCGTCCAGCACGGCGTGCACCAGCGGAGCCGGCGTACGGTCCAGCAGGCGTTGCCTGGCCAGCCGGAAGGCCCGCCGCTCGTCGGCCTGCGCCTGGTCGATGTTCCCGCGTTTCACGGCCGCCTGGACGAGCGCCGTCATGTAGGAATCCGTTTGCAGAAGTCCGGGAATCACGCCCATTTCGAACAGGCGTATTTCCGTCGTCACCGCCTCACGGTCGGCGAACTCGGGGAATCCCTCGATCAGGGCGTCGTTGCCGAGGTGCCACCACATCAGTTCGAGCGTGCCGCCCGTCCGCAGGGCCGCGTCCGCGTCCCTGGCGAAACGCACCGGCGGCATCCGCTCCGCCCGCTCGACGTACGACACGTACGAGCCGGTGTAGCCGACCCGGGCACCGAGTTCGGCCTGCGTCAGCCCGCCGGCCTGCCGGGACCGTCGCAACTGGGTGCCGAAGGCGGCGAGCGGCGAGGACGACGGGTCGAGCTTCCTGATGTTCATGGGCCCCAAATCAACAGATCTGACTGTCCACTCAAAACCGTTCCGATCGTAGCCGCCCACGGTGACCATGGGAGTACAAAGAGTGAGAGGCGCGGAGCGCCCACGCACCTACGGAGACGTGATCATGACGATTCCTCAGTCCGACCGGCAGGACGCAGCCCCGGCGGTGACCAGGGACCGCAGCATGCCGTTCTGCCAGTGTCCGGCGAACTGCGGCGGGCGGCCCGAGGCGCATCTCCGGCTGGAGAGCCCGTATCCGGAGGTCGCCCCGGGCGCGCCCGGGACACCGCCGTCCGATCCCTACCAGCCCTCCAGGAGAGGCGAGTTGGTGGTCGACGTGCGGTCCGGCCGGACCGGCGTCTTCATGGGCCGGATGGGCACGGCGGTGTACCTGCGGCCGGAGAGCGGCGGGGTGGAGTGGGAGGCCGATCCGCACTGGCTGGACCGGCCGCCGATCCCCCGGATCACCGTGCGGTCCCTGGACCAGTACCCCGGCCAGGGTGTCACGGAGGCGACCTGAGCGGCGATGCGGACGCGGCGGCGCCCGGGGCCGGGCGGCACCTCACCGCCCGGGCGCGGACCCGGTCAGCCGGCCTGCCACAGCTCGATCCGGTTGCCCCCGGGGTCGGTGACCCAGCCGAACCGGCCGACACCGTCCATGTCCTGGGTCTCCTCGGCCACGTCCGCCCCCTTGGCGCGCAACTGCGCGAGCATCGCGTCGAGGTCGCGGACCCGGAAGTTGAGCATCGTCTGCTGGGTCCGGGAGCCGAAGTACTCCGTCCCCGACTCGAAGGGGGCGAACACCGTCGGCCCGGCCTCCTGGTGCCAGAGACCGTGCTCGTCCGCGTCCAGGCCCAGGCAGTCGCGGTACCAGGCGCCCAGGGCCGCCGGGTCCTCGGCCCGCAGGAAGTAACCGCCGATTCCAAGCACACGTTCCATGCCGCCATCCTGCCAGGACGACGGGCGCCGGCCCGGCATCCCGGGCCCGGCCGCGGGGCACGGCGCCGGGAGCGTCGCCCGGGCGGGGGCGTGCCGGGCGCCCCTCAGCCCGTCCCGGGCGCGCCCAGGTCCAGCTCCCCGACGATCTCGCCCTCGACGCTCTCACCGGTCGGCCGGAACCCGAGCCGGCGGTAGAACGGCTCGGGCCCGTTGCCGGCCACGTGCCAGGACGTCGTCAGGGTGCGCCGCCCGCGCCGCCGCAACTCCCGCGCCACCTCCTCCACCGCGAACCGGCCCACGCCCCGGCCCTGTTGCCCGGCGGCCACGTTCAGCCGCCAGAGGCCGTCCCTGGTCACCCCGGGCGGGTCGGCGTCGAACGGCACGTCGAAGAAGGCCATCAGGAATCCGACGATCTCCTCCCCGTCCACGACCAGCCGGGGCCAGGCCCGCTCCCCGAAGGCGTAGGCCAGCGCGAGCGACTGCGCGACGGGCTGCACCAGCCGCTGCTGGTCGGGCCGGACGGACAACCGGCAGGCGTCCTCCACGTTCTCGGTGGTGATCTCGACGAGGCGGAATGCTGAGCTCATCGCGGCACCCTAGCCGCCACGGCGCCGCGGGGCCCGTGGATTTCCCCGGCCCGCCGGTGACGGACGGTGACGTCGGTGACGTCCGGTCATCGTGGTGACGACCAGTGACCGGCCCCGGCGGGCCCGGACGGTGGGGTCTCCGCGGGGCGGGGCCGGAGGTGTCGCGCGCGCCGGGCCCCGACGGGGGTTGTAACGGGCCCTTCGCGGCGAGACGATGGTGGGAGCCCCACCCAGATGGCCCGACAGCCGCCAAGTCCGCCCTCGACCGCCGGTTTCCCGCAGGCGGTTCGCAGATCGGAGGCACCATCATGGCAGGCGTCAGGAGCGCGGTGGCCGGCTACGGAACACCGGTGTACTGCTCCCAGAAGGCGTCCCTGCGCCCGGCCCCGGCTCCCGGCCTCGCGCCGAACCGGGAACGCGCGATCCTCGTCATCGGGAACAAGTGGCTGAACGGCACCGTGCTGCGCTACTGCTTCCTCGACCCCACCGGCGGCGGCCGGGGCCCCGGGCAGCTGGAGGCCGTCCGGGCCGCCCTCCAGGACTGGAAGGACCTCGGCATCGGCCTGGACTTCAAGGAGGTGGACGACGCCTCGGAGGCCGAGGTCCGGATCGACTTCCGGGGCAGGTTCTCCGAGTCCGCGGTGGGCACCGACGTGCTGCTGGTCGGGCCGCACGAGGCCACCACCAACTTCGGCTGGGACCTCACCGACGCGGTGGGCCGGGCCACCGCGCTGCACGAGACCGGGCACGTCCTGGGGTTCGCCCACGAACACCAGAATCCGAATGCCGGGATCGAGTGGAACGAGGAGAAGGTCTACGCGGCGCTGGCCCTGCCGCCCAACGCGTGGGACCGGGAGACGACGTTCTTCAACATCATCCGGAAACTGGACCCCGCCGAGGTGTCCGGTTCCGTCTTCGACGCCGACTCGATCATGGAGTACCCCTTCCCGCCGGGGCTGATCAAGCGGCCCAAGAAGTACCGGATCGAGGGCATTCCCGAACCGCTCTCGCTCTCCGCCTTCGACAAGGACATGGTGCAGCAGTGGTACCCCTCGCTCGTCGCCAGGCCCCGGCACCTGGAGCCGCGCGAGTCCGTCCCGCTGCCCGCGCGGTCCGGCGGGCAGGCCGACTTCGGGATCACGCCGTCCGAGAGCCGGAAGTACGCGGTGGCCGCCTTCGGTGACGCCGACGTGGTGATGGCGCTGTTCGAGCGGGTCAACGGCGAACTCCGGTACGTCACCGCCGACGACGACAGCGGGGAGGACCGCAACGGCCGGCTGGACGTCAAGCTCTTCAAGGGCCGCAGCTACGTCGTCCGCGCCCGGCTCTACTCCGCCTGGGGCCGCGGCGAGGCCGCGCTGATGTACTGGTGAGCCGGCTGCTGACGCGCCGGTGAGGCCCGTACCGTCCCCGCGGGCCGGCGCCGGCGATGCCCCGGAGGGGACCGCCGGCGCCGGCCGGTGCGGGCGGTGCGGTCAGCCGGCCACCCGCAGGGTCACGGCGGCGGTGTGCAGCGTCCCGGCGGTCTGGAACTGCAGGAACAGCTGCCAGTCGCCGGCGGCCGGGAGTTCGGCGTGGAAGGGCAGCGTCGGCCCGCCGCCGGCGCCCTCGGCCCTGGTCTCCGGGTGCAGGTGCGCGAAGGCCTGGTCGCCCACGTGGAAGGCGGTGAGGTGGGCGTAGGACTCCAGGTACGGCTCCAGGTCGGTGACCGGGGCGCCGTCCTTCCTGACGGTGACCTTCAGCTCGGCGGCGGCCCCGGCGGTCGGGGCGTCGTCCACCGTCACGGTGTAGCCGTCGACGCTCGCCGTGGCGGTGCCGGTGGCGGTGCCGGCCGGTGCGGTGCCGGCCGTCCCCGGCACGGTCACCGGGCTGCTGAGGACCAGTCCGGTGCCCTTCCCCGGCCCGCTGTCCGGGGTGAAGGAGGCGTACACCCGCCAGCTGCCCGGGGCCAGCGCGGCCAGCGGCGCCGTCCAGCCGCCGTCGGCCGCCATCTCCGGGTGCAGGTGCTGGAAGCCCGTCAGGTCCGCGCGGATCGCGTAGAAGTGCAGCCGCTTGGTCTGCTCGACGGCGAACGCGGTGACCGGGCCGCCGTCCGGGCCGGTGATGGTGAACCGGTACTCGGCGGGGGCGCCGGCCGGCAGGGTGTCGGAGGCCGGGGACAGGCGGTAGCCGTTCTGCTCGGACGCCAGGCCGGCGCCGACGGCCGGCGCCCCCGGCGTCGTGGCGGGTGCGGTGCCCGGCATGCCGTGGCCGGCGTGGGCACCGCCGGAGGCGGCGGGGGTGGCGCTCGCGTGGCTGTGGCCGCTGTGGCCGTCGCCGTCGGCGGCCTTGCCGGCGGGGGAGCCGCAGGCGGCCAGGGTGAGGGCGAGCGCGGCGGCCGCACCGGCCAGGGCCGTGCGGCCGGCCAGGGCTGAACGGGTGGCCGGGGCCGGGCGCCCGGCGGACGCCGGGCGCGCGGGCAGCGGGCGGCGCGGGGACGTACGCAGGGGCAACTGAGCCGACATGGTTCGGTGACTCTCCGGGAGGTGCGGCCGCCCAGGCGGCACGCGGAACGGGCAGGACACGGCACCCGGGCTCCTGACGGAGCCGGGCGGTGCCTGTCACGTCCGCGCGACGCAGACCCGGAGGAGGATGTGCCGCCCGCCGCCGGGCCCGGCCCGGGAGCGGCCCGCGGACCCGCCGCAGCCGGCGGCCACGACGGCCGGCAGGACGACGGCCGAGGCGCCCGTCGCGGGCCCGGGGGCCGGCAGCGCCGCGCCGTCCCGGGCCTTGGTGGCCAGGCAGAGGGTGTCGCGGGCGTGCGGCCCGGGGGCGGCGGGCGGCGGGGCCGAGACCTCGGCGGCCCGTACGCCCGTGGCCGCGGTGACGGGCGCGGTGGCGGGTGAGGCCTCGGTCATGGGCGCGTGCCGGTGCCCGGCGGCGGCCGCGACGGCCGGCGGCCCCGGCATCGCGCCGAGGGCGCGGTGGCAGTCGCCGGCCGCCGCCGGGGAGCCGTGCATCAGGAACAGGCCGGCCAGCACGGCGCAGAGCAGCAGCAGTTGGGCCGTCGCCCGTTCGCGCGTCCCGCTGCTGCCGCTGGTCGTCATCCGGCCCTGTCCTCGGTGGGTGGCATTCGGCTGCCGACAATACCCGGGCCGGTACGGGGTGGTGGATTCCCGCGCCCGGCTCTGCCCCGGTCCGGGGCGGCCACCACCCGCGGCGAGCCCGGACGGGCCCAATTCCCGGGCCCGGTCAGGCCTTTTCCGGCCCCGGCCGGGTCCTTTTCGGACCGCTTTTCCGGCCGGAGTCCGGCAGTTGCCCCGGATTCGTTCCCGATCGGGGAATCGCGGGTAGGGATGCGGGCAGGAATGACTCGGCAATCCCCCTCCGCAGGAAGTCCGATGCCGCCTCGCTACCGCAATGACGAGCGTGACCCGGCCGGTGCCGCGAAAGCGCACCGGACCGACCGTCCTGGACCCTCCGTCTGCGAATCCTGCCGCCGGCCGCTCACGCGCTGGACGACCGCCGTCGGCGGCACCCGCTGCACCGGCTGCGCACCCGTCGCCGCCGACCCGTCGGACCGTGAACCCGTCACCCTGGGCGAGGCGTTGGCCGGTGCCTTCGCCGAGGTCGCGCGCAGCGTCCCGGCCGCGCCGCTGCTGCCCGCGCAGCGCACCGGCGGGCCGTCCGCCGGTGCGCACGCGGCGGCCCGTCCCGGCTCCGCCCCAGGTCCGGGCGCCGACGCCGGTGCCGGCTGCCGCCGCTGCGGCGCCCGGGCGATCTGGCACCTGACCGTCCGGGGCCGGTGGATCCTGATGGAGCCCGGCGAGTGGCCGACCGGCGCCGTCCCCGTCGGCAAGCGGTGGCGGATCACCGCCGACGGCATCGCCGTCAACCTCGGCGCCTCCGGCCGGCCGGACACCTGCCGGATCAGCCACTTCGACACCTGCGCCGAGGAGCCGGCGCCCTACGAGTCCTCGGTGATGCTCGGACTCTGGCACCAGCACGCCGGCTGACCCGCCGGGCCGGGGCCGCGCCGGGTGGACCACGCGCCCGGGCGGGCCGGTCCGGGCCCGGACCGTCAGCCGGCGATCTCGACCACTGTCCGCCAGGTGCTCCGGTCGTCCACCCGGGTGAGCAGGTAGTCCGCGAGGTCGGCACGGGAGAGCGGCTTCCCGTCGGCGGGCGGGCCGTCGACGGCCGTCCGGTACCGGCGGCGGGGCGGCCCGTCGGTGAGCATCGGCGGCCGGACGACCGTCCAGTCGATGTCGCTCTCCTTGACCAGGGCCTCCATCCGGGCCATGTCCGCGTACCCGTGCCGGTAGAGCCGCTGGACGACCAGGCGGGTGACCAGGCGCTGGGGCAGCGGCGTGCCCGGGGCGATCTCCAGCCCGGCGGAGGACAGGCAGAGCAGGCGGCCCACCCCGGCCCCGCGCATCGCTCCGAGGATGTTCCGGGTGCCCTGCGAGTACACCGTGGTGGGGTGCCGGCGGTCGGTGCTGCCGAGACACGACAGCACCGCGTCCTGCCCGGCGAGCGCGTGCGCCCAGGCACCCGGGTCGAGCACGTCGCCGGGGACCAGGGTGAGTGCGTCCGAGGCTCCGGTGCTGCCGGGTCCGGTGGGCGCCGGGCGGGCGACCCGGGCGGGATCGCGGACGACGGCGGTGACCTGGTGGCCCGCCGTGAGGGCCTGCGCGAGGAGCTGGGCGCCGGTGCCCCCGGTGGCGCCGAAGAGTGCGAGTCTCATGCCGGCCCCGCCAGGGCACGGACCAGTGCGGCGGCGACCGACCGCTGGCCGGCCAGGGTGAGGTGCAGGCCGTCCGGCTGGTGCGGGTCGGCGGCGGTGCCGTCGCCGTCGGCCGTGGCGGGCACGGCGGGGCGGGTGTCCACGGTCGGCTCCGGATGGGACCGCAGGAAGGCGGCGACGGCGTCGATGTCCTCGTTCGCCCAGCCGATGCCGGCCCGCCGGAAGTGCGGGTACGCGGCCACGCGCTCGGCGTGCACGCCGGCCGGGGTGAGCCAGATCCACCGGGCGGAGGTCCGGCGGCCCGCCAGCTCGCGCAGCAGCAGCAGGTTGCGCCGGGTCTCGTCCGCGCTGACCAGGCGGACGGCGTCCGGTCCCAGGCGCTGGACGTCGTTCGCGCCGAGCATGCACAGCACCCAGTCGGGGCGCCGGAGGGCGAGGGCCGGCAGCTGGGCCAGCGCCTGGGTGGTGGTGCAGCCCGGGACCGCCAGGTTGCTGAGGCGGACGCCGGCGGGAAGCAGCCGCCGCAGGATCTCGAACCAGGAGAGCCGGTCGGCGGTGGTGCTCTCCCCGATCGCCACGACGTGCTCGCCCGGCCGGAACGGCAGCCGGGCGACCAGGCCGGCGAAGCCGGTGTCCGCCAGCAGTCCGGCGGCCGCCTGCCGGACCTGCTCCTCGAAGCCCAGCAGCAGCTCACGGTGGACCGCCGGGTCGATGCCGGCCCGGGCGGCCTCCCGGGCGTCCTCCGCCCCGTCGGGCGCGGCGGGTGCTGGCAGCCGGAACCGCACCAGCCGGGCGGTCTGCTCGGCGTCCGGTGCCGGGGCGGCCCCGGACGCCGTACGGTCCTCCGCCCGTGGGGCGGGGCCGGCGGGCGGTCGCCGGCGGTCCGGTGCGTGGGGGTCGTCCGGGTGCGGCTGCTTCGGCTGGTCCGGCTGGTCCGGCTGGTTCGACTGCATGGCAGAATCCGTTCTCTTGGAAGAATCGTTCACCATGGAGAATCATTCCTCGTCGCGTACGATAGCCGGGTGAGCAGCGAGCGGCAAGCAGCCGACGAACCCGGCGAGCCCGAACCGGCACCCCCGGCCCGGCCACCGCGGGGCGCGGCCTTCCTGCTCACCCAGCTCGGCACCCACGCCGCCGAGCGCTTCGCCGTGCGGGTCGCCGAACTCGGCCTGACCCCGCCCGACATCGGACTGCTGCGCACCATCGCCACCCGCCCCGGGCGCAGTCAGCGCGCCCTCGCCGCCGAGCTCGGGGTGGTGCCCAGCCGGGTGGTCGCCCTGATCGACCACCTCGACGGCAAGGGTCTGGTGGAGCGCCGGCGCAGCACCGAGGACCGCCGCAACCACGAGCTGTACCTGTCCGAGGAGGGCGGGCGCCTGCTCGGCGAGGTGTGGGGGATCGCCGCCGCCCACGAGGACGACATCCTGAGCGCGCTCGACGACGGCCAGCGGGACCGTCTCACCGAACTGCTCGGGCTGGTCGCCGCCCAGCAGGGGCTCACCCCGGGAGTGCACCCGGGGTACCGCAACCTGCCCGACGGCAGAAGGAGTTAGGCGCCCGCCGGGTCGTCCTGCGCCGGCTGCCGCCCGCGCGACGCGGCGCCGGCGGCGGCCCGGCCGGCCGGGGGGAGCGCCCGCGCCGGGGCCGCCGGATCTGTAGCATGACGGTCCATCAGGACGAGTATCGGGGCGGGATCGGCACGGGAACGGCCGACACCAGTGTGGGCAGCCGGTACTTGGCGGGCCCCTGCGCCGCGCCGACTGAACAGGAGGGTCCCATGACCTCGCCCAAGCGTTCCGGCCATCCTCCGCTGGTGTCGACGGACCTCCCCGTCGAGCAGCTCACCCAGTCCGCGCCCGTCCCGCTCCAGGAGCGGCTCCGGCTGGCGTTCGCCGGGCTGCCCGGGGTGCAGCTCGGGCCCTCCTTCGTCTGCGTACCGGGCACCCGGGCCGGGCACCTGGCCCCCACCGTGGCGCACGGCCCGCTGGAGGCCTTCCTGGCGGGCACCGAGTTCGGCCACCTGCACCCGCCCTACGACGGCAGCGTCCACCTGATGCTGCCCGGCCCGGTGGCCGGCCGGGTGGTCGCCGACGGCTGGGGCGAGCCCGCGCAGCCGCCCGGTTCGGTGCTCGTCTACGGACCGCGCGACGACGAGGAGGCCGAGACCGTCCGGGAGCTGGTGCTCGCCTCCTACCGCTTCGCCTGCGGTGACGACGTCCCCGCCCCGGAGGGCGCCGCCGCCCCGGACGGCGGCGACGCGGCCCGGATCGTTTCAGCCATGTGAACTCTCCCGGACCCGCCACGCCTGCGGCCGGTTCCCTGGATACTCGGCCGAGCGGTATCGCCAGGGGAACGGTCCGGTAACGGACGTGGCGAGTATCTGCGGTGTCGGAACAAGACACCACAAACAACGGGGTGGGAACATGCGCGGCAAGCTCGTCGGTCTGGTCGGAATCATCGCGGCGGCACTGGTGGCCGGCCTGGGGGCACTGGTGCACGAGGACGGCCGGGCCACCGACCGTCCCGGCGGCCCTGTCGTGGTCGTGGCGGACGACCGCCCGGTCTCCAACACCATCGGCCCGTTCTGACCGGCCGGGGGACGGACCGCCCGGGCGGCGCTCCCGGGCGCGGCCCCTCCGGGCAACGCCCGGCCCGGTCCGCCCGGCCTTCTGACGGTCAGCCCGGCCGGCGGACGTGCTCGGGGATGCCCATCCCGTCGAAGAGCCGGTCGGCCCGGGCCCGGTAGGCCCGGGCCTGCGCCGTCTCGCCGAGCGAGGCGGCGGTCGCCGCCAGCCCCTCCAGCGCGTGGGCCGCCTCGATCCCGGAGCCGATCTCCTCCGCCAGCCGCAGTGCGTGCGCGTGCCGCTCCTGGGCCTGCTGGTACTCGGAGCGGCCGCGGTGGATCCGGCCCAGGATGTTCTCGACGGTGGCCTTCCAGCCCGCCGACCCGCTGGTCCAGACGAGATCCAGCGCGCGCAGCCCGAAGTCGTACGCCTCGGTGAGGCGCCCGGCCCGGTGGTAGGCGTCCGCGAAGCGGGCCAGCACCAGGCCGGCGGTGGCGGGGCGGTTGAGCCGCTGGTGCCGCTCCTGGGCGGAGGTCAGCGCGGCCTCGTGCTCGCCGAGACCCAGGTACGCGTTGGCCAGGTTGACCAACGCCAGTACCCCGTTGTCCAGTTCGCCGAGCCGGCGGCTCAGCTCGTCGGCGGCCAGCGCGGCCTCGGCGGCCTCGCGGTGGCGGCCGAGCAGGGCGCTGACCGAGCTGATGCTGATCAGCGTCACGGCCTCCTCGCGCGGACTGGCCAGCTCCCGGTGCAGCGGCAGCGCCTGCTCCAGCCTGGCCAGGCCCTCCCCGTAGTGGCCGAGACCGTTGTGGAACGCACCGAGCCGGCTGAGGCAGGCGGCCTCGCCCTGCCGGTCGCCGATCTCCACCGCGATGCCGAGCGCCTGGTTCAGGCAGTCGATGCCCTCCTGGAACCGTCCGAGCGGCCAGAGCGCGACCGCCAGGTTGGTCAGGCTCACCCGCAGCAGCAGCCGGTCGGCCGACCTGCGGGCCGCCTCCACCGCGATCCGCCCGGTCTCGTACAACTCGGCGGAGAAGCCCCACATGTTGAGGTACATGCCGAAGCCGCGCGGCAGGTACGCGGCCTGCCGGTGCAGCCCGTCGGCGGCCGCCCGGCGGACGGCCGCCAGCAGGCTGCGGTGCTCGCGCTCGAACCAGGCCATCGCGGCGGCGGTGTCCGCCATCGGCGGCAGCGCCACGCCCGGCGCCGGCAGGTCGACGCCGAGGTCCACCCGGCCCGGGAAGAGCAGGTCGCAGGCGGCCTCCACGGCCAGCACGTAGTAGTCCATCAGCCGCTCGACGGCCGCCGCGTCCTCGTCGGCCGAGTCCGGCCCGCGCAGGCTCTGCGCGAAGCTGCGGACCAGGTCGTGGAAGGCGTACCGCCCCAGCTCGTACTGTTCGAGCAGGTGGGCGTCGAGCAGCTGCTCCAGCAGGTCCTCGGCCTCGACCACCGGCAGGCCCAGCAGGGCGGCCGCCGAGTGCAGGTCCAGGTCCCCCGCCGGGTGCAGGCCCAGCAGCCGGAAGGCCACCTGCAGCTCGGGCTCCATCACCAGGTACGACAGCCGCAGGCTCGCCGCCACGCTCCGGTCCCCGGAGCTCAGTTCGGCCAGCGTGCGGCTCTCGTCGAGCAGCCGGTCGACCAGGTACTGCACCGTCCAGCGCGGGCGGTTGCGCAGCCGCGCCGTGGAGATCCGCAGGGCCAGCGGCAGCCGCCCGCAGAGCCGGACCAGCTCCTCGGTGGCGGCGGGCTCGGCCGCCGCCCGGCCGCCGCCGAGGGTGCGCTCCACCAGCTCCACGGCGTCGGCCATCGGCAGCAGCCCGACCGACACCGCCTGCGCGCCGTCCAGGTTCACCAGTCTGGCCCGGCTGGTGATCAGCACCAGGCAGCCGGGGGAGGCCGGCAGCAGCGGGCGCACCTGGTCCGCGCCGACGGCGTTGTCCAGCAGGATCAGCAGCCGGCGCCCGGCCGTGACGACCCGCCAGAGCGCGATCCGGCTGAGCAGGTCGTCCGGGATCTGGTCGCCGGCCAGCCCCAGCGTGCGCAGCAGGATGTCCAGCACCTCGGCCGGGTCCAGCGGGCGCTGCTGCGGGGTGAACCCGTGCAGGTCGATGTAGAGCCGGCCGTCCGGATAGTCCTCGGCCAGCCGGTGCGCGGCGTGCACGGCCAGCGCGGTCTTCCCGCTGCCGCCCATCCCGTCGACGGCGATGATCCGGGTGCCCCGGCCCGCCGGGGCGGCGGCCGCGCCGACGAGCCGGCCCAGCTCGGCGGCCCGGCCGGTGAAGTCCGGCAGGTCGTAGGGCACCGAGTTGGGGGCCGGGCCCAGCCGGCGGACCTCCGGCGGCCCCGGGGCCTCGGCGGCCGGCCGCTGCGGGGCCGCCAGCTCGGGGCTGCTGCGCAGGATGGCCTGGTGCAGGGCGGTCAGGCCGTCCCCCGGGTCGATCCCCAGCTCCTCCGCCAGCAGGTCGCGGACCCGGCCGTACTCCTCCAGCGCCTCGGCCTGCCGGCCGGCCCGGTACAGCGCCAGCATCAGCTGCCCGCGCAGGGTCTCGCGCAGCGGGTGGGCCTGCGCGACCTGGGTGAGGTCCACCACCAGCTCGGCGGCCTCGCCGAGCCCGAGCCGCAGCTCGAAGAGCTGCTCGGTGGCGGTCAGCCGGCGCTCCTCCAGGGCGGTCGCGGCGGCCTGGATCACCGGGCTGCCGTCGCCGGCCAGCACCGCGCCCCGCCAGAGTTCGAGCGCCGCGCGGAGCTGGCCGACGGCGTTCTCGCGCAGGCCGGCGGCGGCGGCCTCGCGGGCGCGCTGCAGCCGGATGCCGAACAGGACCAGGTCGAGCTGGTCCTCCTCGACCGCGATCCGGTAGCCGGGGCCGTCGGTGAGGATCAGTCCGGCACCGCCGGGGATGCGGCGCCGCAGGTCGGCGACGATCTTGCGGACCTGGTGCGAGGCGGTGGCCGGGGGCAGGTGGTCCCAGGCGGCCTCCACCAGCCTGGCGACCGGGACGACCCGGCCGTGCTCCAGCAGCAGGGTGACCAGGACCCGCTCCTGGAGGAGCCCGCCGAGCCTCAGCCGCTCGTCCCCCGCCCAGCATTCGAGCGAGCCGAGGATCTTGAAGCCGACCCGGCCCGGTGGGGCGTCGACCCGCATGCGTGGTTCACCTCGCGCGTCTGCGTCGGCCCTGGTCCGGGCCCATCGGCCCAGGTCCGGGCCACAGCGCGCGATCATACAGAACAGGTCCGGACCAGGCCGCTCCGACGTCCGGGACCGGATCGGGACCGGACGGGGAACGCCCCGGCCGATGCTGCGAGGGTCGGCAGGTCCCCGGTGATCCAGGGCGACCGCAAGCAAGCCGGCCGGGCGAGACCCGCCCGCCACCCCGGCCTCCGGAGACGAGCAGTGCTGAACCTCACGAACCTGGATGCGACGTCCATCGCCGTGTACCGGACTCGCGTCGCCCACCCCGCCGCCACCGCCGAGCAGGTGTCCGCCGAGCTGGACCTCCCGCTGCCGCAGGTGCACCTGGCGGACGGCCGGCTGGCCGAACTCAGACTGCTGCGCCCGGCGCCCGCCGACGGCTGGGCCGCGGTCAGCCCCGAGACCGCCTCCGACCTGCTGCTCGCCGAGGCGGAGCGGGCCCTGCTCGAACAGCGCACCGCGGTGGCCGCCGCCCGGGCCGGGCTGAGCGCGCTCACCGGCGAGTACCTGGACGCCCGCAGCCGGCGCTCCGGTCCGGGCGGGGTGGAGACCGTCACCGGGGAGGAGGCGCTGCGGGCCGTCGTCCACGAGCTCAGCCAGTCCTGCCGCGCGACGGTGGACGCGATGGTGCCGGTCGGCGCTGGCGACCGGGCGCCGCTGCCGGAGATGCCGCTGGACCTCGCGGTGCTGGCCCGCGGGGTGACCGTCCGCACGCTCTTCCAGCAGGCCGGGCAGGGCCACCGGGCCACCGCCAGCTACGCCCGGGCGATCTCCACCGCCGGCGCGCTGGTGAAGAGCGTGACCCTGCTCCCGGCCCACATGCTGGTGTACGACGGCACGGTGGCCGTCCTGCCGCTCGGGCCGGGGCCGTCCGGGGCGGACGCGGTGGTGGTCCGCGACCCGGCGGTGCTCCAGGTCCTGATGCAGCTCTTCGACCAGCACTGGGAGCGCGCGAGCGACTTCGGGGCGGTCGAGCAGCACGGCGGGGAGGGCCCGTCCGACCTGGAGCGGGCCGTCCTGCGGCTGATGGCCGCGGGCAAGAAGGACGAGGTGATAGCCCGGCAGATCGGGGTGTCGCCCCGGTCGATCAGCCGGATCGTCGCCGCCCTGATGGAGCGTCTGCAGGCGGCCAGCCGTTTCCAGGCGGGGGTGCGGGCGGCCGCCAACGGGTGGCTGGCCTGAACGGCCGGCCCGCCGGGCCCGCCCGGCCCCGCCCGGCTGCCCGCCCGGCCGGGCCCGCTCACTCCCCGGCGACCCGGACGAGCATCTTGCCGGTGTTCTCCCCCCGCAGGACGCCGAGGAAGGCGTCCACCACCCGGTCGAAGCCGTCCACCACGGTCTCGCGGCTGGTGATCCGCCCGGCCAGCAGATGCGGGACCAGCCACTCCTCCGCCTCCGGCCGCAGGTGCAGGTGGTGGCGGACCTGGTAGCCGCGCAGGTGGATGCTGCGGTCCGAGACGGCGTACAGGTTGCGGGGCGCGGCCGGCGGCGCGGCCGGGTTGTTGTACTGCGAGATCGCGCCGACCCAGGCGATCCGCCCGAACTCCCGGGTCACCCCGATGGCCGCTTCGAGGTGGTCGCCGCCGACCCCCTCCAGGGCCGCGTCGATCCCGTCCGGCGCGGCGGCCGCGAGCAGCTCCGGCACCGGGCCGTCATGGTGGTCGAAGGCGGCGTCGAAGCCCAGCTCCCCGGTCAGGTACGCGACCTTGGCCGCCGAGCCCGCGCTGCCGATCACCCGGCCGGCGCCCAGCACCTTGGCGATCTGCCCGGCCACGCTGCCCACCGCGCCGGCCGCCGCCGAGATGTAGACCGACTCGCCGGCCTGGAGCCTCAGGATCTCCCGGATGCCCACGTAGGCGGTCAGCCCGGTGCCGCCGAGCACCGAGAGGTACGCCGAGAGCGGGATGCCCGCCGGCGGACGGACGGTCCGCACCCCCGCCCGCCCGGGGGCGACCACGGCGTGGGTGCTCCACCCCTCGCTGTGCGCGACCAGGTCGCCCGGGGCGAACTCCGGGCTGCGGGACTCCAGCACCCGGCCGACGGCCCGGCCGTACCGGAGCGGCTCACCGATCTCCCACCCCGCGTCCATCAGCTCCCGCATGTACGGGTCCACCGACAGGAGGAGGTTCTCCACCAGTGCGGTGCCGGGCGCGAGAGCGGGCAGCTCCTCCTCGACGAAGCGGAAGTGCTCCGCCGTCGGGAACCCCTCCGGCCGGGCCGCCAGCCGGACCGACCTCGTCATGGTCCTCGTCATCACACACTCTCCCGGGTACTCGGAACGGACGCGGCAGCGCCCGCGGGGACGGGACCGCCCGCGGGGGCGGCACGGTCGACGGGGACGGCACGGTCGGCGGGACCGTCGCCGCCCGCGGACGGCCACCGCAGCATGGTGGGGACGAACAGCAGCGCCACCACCAGGTTGAGCAGCCCGCCCACCACCCACGGCGCCCGCAGGCCGTGCTCCGCCGCCACGAAGCCGCCGGCCAGCGCGCCGAGCGGGATCGCGCCGAAGCAGACCATCCGGGTGCCGGTGCTCACCCGCCCCCGCAACTCGTCGGGCACCAGCCGCTGGCTCACCGACTGCGCCATCACGTTCCACAGCGACAGGCCGGCCGACCAGACGCAGAACAGGGCCACCACGACGACGGTCTGCCGCCCGAACAGGCCGATCGCCAGCAGGCTCACCGCACTGGCGGTCGACACGGTGATCGCCACCGCCCGGGCGCCGCAGCGTTCGACGATCCGCCGGCTGGCCAGCGCCCCGACCACACCGCCGATCGCCATCGTCGCCACCAGCACCCCGTAGCCGCTCCGGCCGACGTGCAGGACGTCCGTCGCGAACAGCACCAGCACCGACTGCGCCATCGTGACGCAGAAGTTGCTGGCGGCGGCCAGCACCACGATGGCCCGCAGGACGGGGTGCCGGGCCAGCAGCCGCAGCCCGCCGGTGGCCTCCGCGAGCATGCCGCGCAGCCCCTGCCCGGCCGCCGGGCCGGCGTCCCCCCGGTCGGCCCGGAACCGGCCCCCGCCGCCGCGGATCCGCGAGATCAGCAGCAGCGAACCGAGGTACGTCAGGGCGTTCGCCCAGAACGGCAGCGGCAGCAGGAACGCGAACAGTGCGGCGCCCAGCGGGGGGCCGACGAACTGCCGGCCCAGCGTCTCGGCCGTCACGTTGCGCCCGTTGGCGGTCTCCAGCGCGGCACTCGGGACGACGTTGGGGATCACCGCCCGGTTGGCGCCGGTGAACAGCACGTCGCCGGCGCCCAGCCCGAAGGCGAGCAGGTAGAGCATCCAGATCCGGGTCAGGCCGAAGGTCGCCAGCAGGGCGACCGCGACCAGCAGGACGGCCTGTGCGGCCTGGGTGACGATCATCAGCCGCCGCCGGTCGTACCGGTCGACGATCATGCCGCCGGGCAGCGCCAGCAGCAGCCAGGGCAGGCCCTCGGCCAGCGCCACGCCGGAGATCAGCTTCGGGTCGCTGGTGATCGCGCCCGCCAGCAGCGGCAGGGTGGCGAGCAGCATCCCCTCGCCGAGGGTCTGGATCGAGTAGGCGGACAGCAGGTACTGGTACTCCCGCCCCAGGCCCGGCTTCCGGTCCGGGGGCGCCGCGAGGTCCACGGTCGGTGCCACGGTCAGCTCCCCCCGGTCCGGTCGTCGGTGCCGGGGGTCACGGTGCCCGGGGTCACGGCGTCGGGGTACAGGTAGATCCCGGCCAGCCGCTTGTGCTCGGCCTCCAGCGTGAACGGCCGGCCCGAGGGCACCAGCCGGGCGCCGCCGCCGGCGAAGCCGCTGGGCATCCAGTACAGGCCGAGGCAGGAGTCCCACGGTTCGGTCCGGCCGGTGGCCGGGTCGAACACCGGCTCCTGCCGGGGCACCACCCGCTCCTGCACGACCGCCCCCACCGAGGCGGCCCGACGCAGTGCCTGCTCCCACCGCCGGTCGTCCACCAGCCAGCCGCAGGTGATGCCCTGGCTGGCGAAGCTCTCGTCCAGCTTCAGGATCAGGTGCTCGCGGCGCTCGCGGCACAGCTCCAGCAGCTCGCGGCCGTGGGCCGTGTCCCCGGGGGTCAGTGCCCTGGTCCAGGGCAGCACCCGGTCGACCAACCGCCGCTCCTCGGTGGAGAGGTGGGAGCGCAGCCGGGGGTCGGAGAGGTAGGCCATCCAGCGCTTGTTGGCGTTCAGGTCGGTCTCCAGCGGGCTCCAGAGCGCCACCCGGCCGTCCTGGTGGGCGTCGCGCAACTGCCCGGCCAGCTCCCGGCCCTGCGGATGGCCGACCACCTGGTCGAGGTCGAAGAGGCGGTAGACCACGTCGACCGTCACCTCGCCGAGCAGGACCTTGCCGCCGCGCACCCGCAGGTCGCCGATCTCCCCGAGGTGGCAGTCCAGGCCCTCGGCGCGCAGCAGCCGTTGCAGCGGACGCCAGGCGTGCCCGTAGGCGGCCATCCCGCCGGGGCCCTCGATCAGCGCCACCACCGGTTCGGGCGCGGAGACGGCGGCGCCGGCCGCGCGCAGCGCCCCGGCGAGCAGCGCGGTGGTGTCCAGGTGGTGCAGCCCGTGCCGCCCCGCGAACGAGCGGAAGCCCTCGAACTCCAGCAGCGCGGCCGCCGCCGGGCCGACCCACTCCTGACCGCCGGTCTGGCTGGAGGCGTTGAACTCCAGGATCTTCAGCGACTCGCCGTCGTGGTAGGCGTCGACCCGCCCGAACCGGGCCGGCCGCTCCTTGCCGAAGCCGCCGACCAGTTCGGCCTTGGCCGGGTCGACGCCGAGCGCCCGGCAGACCCGCCCGGCGTCGCCGTCGAAGAACCGCCCGGGCAGCGAGGTCAGCAGGTCCACCACGCCGAGCAGGTCGGCCTCGAAGCGGCGCATCTCCCCCTCGCCGAAGAACATCGGCCGCGAGAGGTACCGGTAGCCGAGGCCGGTCAGTTCGGGGAACCGGCCGGAGCCGAGGTCGATGCCGCGCAGCGGGCTCCCCGGCCGGGCCAGTTCCTGGTTGAACAAGCGAGTCATGCGGTCAGTCACGGGTTTTCCATTTCTGCGTCCGGCCCGCGGGCGGGGAGCGTACGGCGAGGGGGCGGTGGGCTACCGCAGCCGGAGGTCGATCACGGTCTTGATCTTGCCGCTGACGGCGTTCCGGGGCAGGCCGCCCTCGGGGTGGCACTCCACGGTGAACTCGAAGACGTCGAGCGACTCGTCGAAGGAGTGGTGGTCGCTGAGCACCTCGAAGCGGTCCTTCAGGTGGTCGCGCAGCTCGTCCGGGTCCAGCTTCCCGGGCGACTCGGTACGGACGGTCACCCGCTCCCGGCCGCCCCGCGAGTCGATCTCCACCTGGAGCTGCGACACCTCGAACCGGGCCAGCTCGGCCATGATCTCGCCGTAGAGGACGGTCCGGCCCTTCACCTTGATCTGGCCGTCCGAGCGCCCGAGGTACTCCAGCACCCGGCCGCTCACCCCGCAGCCGCACTCGTGCGGGAAGATCCGGCCCAGGTCGCCGATCCGGTAGCGGATCAGCGGGCCCTCGAACTTCTGCATGCTGGTGACCAGAAGCTCGCCCGGCTCGCCGTCGGGCACCGGGCGGCCCTGCCCGTCCACCACCTCGATCAGGTTGTAGTCGTCGCACAGGTGGTGCAGGGTGCCCGCCAGGTCGCCGCACTGGTAGCCCAGCTGTGCGCCGTCGTTGGCTGCCAGGATGCTGGAGACGACCGTGGTGCCCAGCTCCTCGCGCAGCCACCGCTTGTCGGACTCCGTCATCGGGGTGCCGCCGTACAGCACCTTCTCGATCCGCAGCCCGGGCTCGCGCGCCTTGGCGTCGCGCAGCACCGGCAGCAGCAGCGCCGGCTGGCCCAGGACGACGTTCGCCGAGAAGCTGCGGGTCAGCATCAGCACATCGTCCGCGGTGATCATCTGCGCGGTGCTGTACGCCTCCACCGGCATCCGGGACAGCTCGCTGCTGCTGGTGATCAGACCGCCGTACAGGCCGCCGCCGAACAGCGAGTTGATCACCCGGTCGCCCGGCCGCACCCCCAGCGCGTAGAACAGCGGGACGGCCTCGCGCACCATGTTGTCCCAGTCCGTGCGCGAGTACACGATGTAGCGCGGCGGGCCGGTGGTCGCCCCGCTGCGCAGCACCTCGCCGCTCGGGCGGTCGCCGCTGCACAGGCCGCGGGCGGCCGGCAGCGAGTGCTGCTCCAGGGCGGACTTCTCCAGCACCGGCAGCCGTCGCAGGTCGGACCGCTCGTCGATCCGGGGCAGGTCACGGTAGTACGGGGTACGGCGGGCCCGCTCGACCAGGTAGCGCAGGCGGGCGGCGATCCGGCCGTCCTCCTGGGCGGTGTCCGCGCCGCGGGCGTCGGAGAGCCGGGTGCCCCGGAGGTAGGTGCGGTGCTGGAGGGCGCCGGCCCAGCCGGAGCGGCAGTCCAGCCGCAGCACGTCCCCGGCGAACGGGCCGCCGGTGCCGGCGCGCCCGCCGGCGTCCACCCGGATCCGCAGCACCGGCACGCCCGCCGTCCCGGCGGCGGCGTACAGCGCCTCGTCCGCCCAGTCCTCGCTGGGCAGCAGGTCGGGCACCAGCACCGGGTGCCCGCCGGGGACGTCGGTGCCCGGCGGGACCGTCCGGCTCGGCGGCAGCGGGAACCCCGGCTCCCGCAGCAGGGCGGTCAGCGCGGCCCAGAACTCCTGCCGGTCACCGCGGATCACCACCTCGTTGCCGGTCGCCCAGCCGAGCAGCAGGCCGCGCAGGGTGTTGCCCGGGCGGCGGTCGTCCAGCACCACCGTGCCGAGCGGCGAGAACTCCACCACGTCGTCGGTGTCGACGAGGGGCTGCCACGGGTACTGGCTGAGGCCGTCGAACAGCTCGTCGAGGCCCTCGGCGAACCCGGCCGAGGCGAACAGGCCGCCCAGGCCGGACAGGCCGGCGCCGGCCAGCAGCCGGGCGAGCTCCGAGTCCGGGCCCCCGGCGAGCAGCCGTTCGGCGTGCTCGACCGCGAGCAGCAGGTCGGTCGGGTACCAGCGGGTGGCGCTCATGCCGCGGCCCCTTCGAGCACGCGCGGCTCGCCGGCTCCGGCCGGTTCGTCGGCGGGCAGTTCGTGGGCGGGCAGTTCGGTGACCGTGACGGCCCGGGCGCACTCGGTCAGGAAGCCGGCCACCACGGCCGGGTCCGGGTGCGAGGCCTCGATGAACACCGGGACCTCCCACTCCTGGTACGAGATGGCGCCCGGCACCGGCGCCGCCCCCTCGGACTGCTCCAGCAGGTGCAGCCGGTCCACGCACGGGTGCTCGCGCAGGTGCTCCGGGATCGACACCACCGTGCGGGCGCCCGGCGCCAGCTGGTGACCGGGAAAGATCAGGAACCCGTGGTGGCGCCCGCTGGGCGCGGCCGGCTCCGGCCGCTCGAAGCCCAGCCGGACGGCGATCTCGTGCGAGGGCAGGTGGACGCCGGTGTGCCGCAGGTGCGAGTCGACGATGCCGCCGCCGCCGAGCCGGTTGGCCACCTCCAGGAAGACCAGTTCACCCTCGGCGGTCTCGAAGAACTCCAGGTGCAGGCAGCCCTGCTCGATCCCGAGCGCCGCCACCGCCCGGGCCACGAAGGCGTGGTACCTCTCCTCGAACGGCAGCTGGCTGGAGCCGACCGGCGCGCCGTGCGCGAAGTCGACCGGCTTGCCGATGTACCGGCTGACCACCAGCTCCAGCACCGTCCCGTCGCTCACCAGCCCGTCGGCGTGGAACAGCTCGCCCTCGACGTACTCCTCCAGCTGGTACTCGCCCGGGTCGGGCAGCGCGCGGTAGAAGGCGAGCGCCTCCCGCGCGGTCGGGTGGATGCTGACCCCCTCGCTGGAGGCCCCCTGGCGGGGCTTGACCACCGTCCGGCCGGTCCAGGGCAGCGGGCCGCAGGCCGGGGGCGCGGCGACGAAGCGCGGGTGGCGCACGCCGGCCTCCACCAGGGCCTGCTTCATCGCGACCTTGTCGCGGACCTTCTCCAACTGCGCCAGCGAGGGCCCGGGAACGCCCAGGTGCTCGCGGATCCGGTGGGCGCCGAGGATCCCGGACTCCGACAGGGCCAGCACCTGCTCGAACCCGTCCGCCCGCGAGGTCCGGGCGATCACCTGCTCGGTGAGGTCCAGCGCCGGGTCGATCAGCAGCCGCTCGCAGCGCAGGCCGGCGGGCAGCTGCGCGTCGCCGACCGGGCCGCAGACGTACGTCACGTCGTGCTGCTCGTGGTCGATCCCCAGGTGGTACTGGATCTTGCGGTAGGGGACCTGATTCATCACCAGGATCTTCATTCGTGATACTCCAAAGCCGTGATGCCCCAGCTGAAGCCCATCGCGCTGGTGGCCAGAATGATCAGGTCGCCGGGCCGCAGCTTCCGCTGCTCCCGCAGGTCCTGGAGGGCGATCAGGGTGTCCGTCCCGCCCATGTGCCCGAACCGGTGGTAGTTGAAGACGCTCTTCTCCGCCGGGAGGTCCAGCTCGCGCAGCAGCCGCTCGTGCATGTCCCGGTCGCCCTGGTTGATCAACAGGTGTGCGACGTCCGGGAGTTTCGCCCCCACCGCGTCCAGCGTCCGCCCGATCAGCGTGGTGAAGTTCTGCACGTACGCGGCGGCCAGGCCGCTGCGGTGCGCCGCGCGGCGGATCGCCACCCGGTCGCCCCGGTGCTCGCCCGCGTAGTAGTCGGACCAGCTGGGATCGGTGCGCATCTCGCTGTGCAGCACCGTGAAGGCGCCGCGCCCCGGCCCGACCAGCATCGCGCCCGCCGCGTCGCCGAAGTTGAACAGCGCCTTGGACGCCGGGTCGGTGTAGTCGACCATCCGGCTGAGCCGGTCGCCGACCAGCACCAGCCCGTAGCCGCCGCCGTCCAGCTCGACCCGGTCGGCGACGATCTTCAGCGCGGCCATCCCGGCGTTGCAGAAGTTCGTCACCTCGAAGCAGTGCGCCCGCCGGATCCCCAGCTCGTGCGCCACCTTGGCGGCGGGCGACCAGAACGGGCGGTCCCACTGGCCGGAGCCGGCCACGACGACGTACCGGATCTCGTCCACGTCCACCGGGTGGCGGCCCAGCAGCTCCCGGGCCGCGGTCAGCGCCAGCTCCCAGGCCTGCTCCCCGTCGGCCAGCGCCGGGAAGCCCTCGGTGTGGGTGATCGCCAGGATGTCGGCCACCGGGACCCCGGAGGCGGCGTGCATCTCCCGCACGTCGGCCCGCCCCCGGGGGAAGCTCACGGCGAGGTCGGCGATGCCGCTCACTGAACCTCTTCTTCGACCAGCTGCACCTCGGCGTCGACGGCCTCGATGCTGACCCGGTGCACGGTGCGGCCGACGCCCGGCTCCACCTCGGTGGCGATGTGGTAGGTGGTCCGGGTCTTCCAGATCACCAGGTCGTTCTGGGTCCAGCGGTGGGTGTAGACCCGCTCCTCGTCCTGGATCAGCCCGTCCAGCAGGGTGAAGAAGGCCTCGTTCTCGTTGGGGTCGAAGCCCGCCACCGAGTCCATGTACTCGCGGGAGCCGTAGACGTACTCCCGGCCGGTGTACTCGTCCTTGCAGACCAGCGGGTGCTCGACCTTCGGGTGCTCGACGTCGATCAGCGCCTTGAACTCCGCGACCGACAGGCCGACGTGCTCCGGGCGGATGCGCAGCCGCTTGCCGACGGTGTGCACGCCGATCCGGTCGGCGAGCCGGGCCTTCCACTCCTCCGGCAGGCGGTCGTACACGTCGACGGCGCTGGCGAACTTGGTGTGGCCGCTGGTGGACGGCACGTTGACGCCGTGCAGCATGGTGAACGGCGCCGGCTCGGCCACGAAGGACGAGTCCTGGTGCCAGAAGTTGCCGACCCGGGCGACGCCGATCGGCTTGTCGCCCTTCTTCTCGTTCGAGGAGATCATGATCTCCTCGAACTCCGGGTGGCGGTACTTGCTGATCACGAAGGGCACCGGCCGGCCCAGCCGGGAGGCCAGGTCGATCTGCTGCAGCGGGGTCAGCTCGATGCCGCGCACGACCACCAGCTCACGCTCGCGGACGCCCTCGACCAGCTGCTCCCAGACCTCCGGCCGCACCAGGTCGTCGTAGCCGACGCCGGTCAGCTCCAGGCCGATGAAGGGGGTGATCTCGGTGATGTTCATGGTTCCTCCGGTTGGGTGCCCCGGGGCCCTCGTCGGCCCCGGCGCTCGGTTTCAGTTCTCCTGAAGGCACTTCTGCATGGCGTCGGCGAAGTTCGCGATCTGCTCGGGGGTCCGGAACGGTGCGACGGTGACCCGGAACCGCTCTCCGCCGCGCGCCACCGACGGGAAGTTGATCGGCTGGACGTAGATGTCGTGCTCCTCCAGCAGCTGGCGCGACACCCGCCGCACCCGCTCGCCGCCGGGCACCATCACCGGCACCAGGTGGCTGTCCGCGTCGATGAAGTCGATTCCCCTGGAGCGCAGTTCGGCCTTCATCAGCTCGGTCTTGGCGGCCAGCTCGGCGCGCAGGGCGTCGCCCTCCTGGACGAGCCGCAGGCTCCGCAGGGTGGCGTCCATGGCGGCCTGCGGCAGCGCGGTGGTGAAGATGAAGCCCGGCGCGAACGAGCGGACGTAGTCCAGCGCCGTGTCCGGGCCGGCCACGTAGCCGCCGACCGTGCCGATGGCCTTGCCGAACACCCCCTGGACGAAGGTCGCGCGGTGGTCGTCGATCTCCGCGCTCAGCCCGGCGCCCAGCGGCCCGCGGACCCCGATCGAGTGGGTCTCGTCGAGGAAGGTCAGCGCGTTGTACTTCTCCGCCAGGTCGAAGACGGCGGACACCGGGGAGGTGTCACCGTCCATCGAGTACACCGACTCGAAGACGATCAGCTTCGGGCGGTCGGCCTCGTAGAGGGCGAGCTTCGATTCGAGATCCGCCATGTCGTTGTGCGCGAACACGTGCTTCTTCGCACCGGACCGGACGATTCCCTCGATCAGCGAACGGTGGTTCAGCGAATCCGAGAAGACCACCAGTCCGTCGATCGCGGAGATCAGGGTGCTCAGCGTCTCGAAATTCGCGACATATCCGCTGGAGAAGACCAGCGCCCGCTCCTTGCCGTGCCAGGCCGCCAGCCGGTCCTCCAGCTCGACGTGCGCGGTGCTGGTGCCGGCGATGTTCCGCGACCCGCCGGTGCCGGTGCCGTGCCTGCCCGTGGAGTCGATCTGGGCCTGGATGACCTCGGGGTGCTGGCTCATGCCCAGGTAGTCGTTGCTGCACCAGACCTGGACCTTCCGGCCGCGGTACCCGGTGTGGCCGCGGTCGGCGGCCAGGTGCCCGACCGGGAGGAATTCCCGGTAGAGCTCGCCGGCCTTCAGCTCGTCGATCTTCTGCCCGAAGGTGTCGAGTACGGCGTTCCGCTGGTTTTCGAGAATGGAGACGGACATGTCGGCCTTTCCAGGATGATCTGCAATCGGCGCCCGGGGACGGTGGTGCCGCCGGACCGGCCGGACGCATGGCTGTGCCGGCGGAGGCGATCGTGAATTCCGGTGCGCGGTGAGCGGCGGTGAATCGCCGCTCCGTTTCCGCGGTGCTTTCTCTGCAGACATCCTGACCCGGCGCCAGGTCCCGGGCCAAGGGATCCGGCTGGCGCGAGCTCGCCTGGCGTCAGCACGCCAGCGGGCGCGTGGGCGGGGGCCGGAGCGGGCTGGAGCGGGCCGGAGCGGGGGTGCGGGTGCGGGGGTGCGGGTGCGGGTGTGCGGGCGTACGGGGGCGTACGGCCGGAGGTGGGCGGGCAGGGCGCCGGCCGGTCAGGGCCGCCGGGCCGTCAGTGCAGGCCGAGCCCGCTCCACAGGGCCCGGACACCGTCCAGGTGGACGCCCTCCCGGTCGGGGGCGACGGCCCGGCCGGGCAGCTCGGTGCGGTCCCGGTGGGTGAGTTCGATACCGGCCATGCCGTGCACGGGCGCCCGGAGCAGGTACGCGTTCCGGCCGGCGGCCGCCGCGCCGGCGGCCGACTGCGGCGGCCAGGACGCCGAAGGTGCTCTCCGCGGAAGGGTGGCGGTGATGCGCGTGGTCGCTGCCCTGAGCAGAGCATGCTCCGGTACGCACCTCAGCGGCAGGCTGCTCGGGACATGAGGTCGAGGGGCATGCGACTGAGCACGGCGGTCCTCCCCGTCCACCGGTGGAGCGAGGGGCAGAAGATCCGGCGGCGGGCCGAGGAACTGGGCTTCCACGCCGCTACACCTACGACCACCTGTCCTGGCGGTCGTTCCGGGACGAGCCGTGGTTCGGGGCCGTCCCGACCCTGACGGCCGCCGCGACCGCCACCGGGCGGATCTGCCTCGGCACCCTGGTGACCTCGGTCCATCCTTTTTCACCCATCACGTGCTGACCTGCGGAAACGCGATCACCGCTGGCCAGTTGCCGCCCTGTCACCACCGGATCCGGCGTTCGATCTCGGACAGCCGTTGTACCGCGTAGCCGATTCGGGCTCTCGCTGCGAGCGCCCGAGGATGCTCGGCACCAACGATGTCGCCCTCCCTTGAAGCGGCAATCGGCACGCGCAGCGAGCCAGCCACGACGATCCCGTCCGTCCAACGCCCCGTAGAACGCTGCCGCTGGGTGGATCGAGCCGCCCTGTACGGGCTCCGGGAAAAGCTCCAGAGCCCACAGGCCCACGCGGTCCTCCGGTAGGGCGGCGACCGGACAGCTACCGCCGGGCCGCCTGTGGAACCCAACCCGTCGCCCCGGCGGTCCGGCGATCTTCCACCGGGATCCACCAGTACACCGGTCGTGAATTCACTTGCTCAGCAGTGGAGTTCACGGCACAACACCGTCAGCTGCGCGGCCCCCTCACTCGATCCTCGTCACCCGTCACCGGCCGACCTGCAACTTCAAAGGGAGAGCAGCCAAATCGCCGACAGGTGGAGTCGGCGTGGAAGTGGCGCCTGTGCTCAACGGTCACGGGTTCGGAGCGTCGGCACCACTCGGTCGAAGAGCGCGGGGGCGGGCTTCGAACGAGCACCGGATCGTCAGGGCGCTGGAGGACCGGGTGAACGAGCGCCTGTGAACCAAGGCCGATTTCCGGGGATCCCCAACAGGCCTGGTAGGTAGTTGCACACCGGTGATAGTTTCATCGTGATGTGTAAACCATATACCTGACAAGATTTTCACATCGCAGCCACCGGACCTACTGGAGGTGGCCGAGCGACCACCACCTTCCAGTTCACGCCAGGTATTTCCTCGGGGGGATCCCAACCATGTCCGCGCGCCTGTCCGTCCGCCGTGCCCGCCTGCTCGCCGCCGCCACCCTGGTGGTCGTCGCCGGCACTGCGGCCCTGGTTCCGGCGACCGCCCTCGCCGATGCCCAGCCCAGCGGCACCGTCGCGGTCGCCGCCCCCGTGGTGAGCGACACGAAGCCGCTGACCGCCGGCCTGGAGCAGGCCGCAGGACAGGCTCCGCTGGTCCGCGACGGCGCCGGTGCCGACCTGAAGCTGACCGTCACCAACAACTCCGACCAGGAGCAGGACTTCCACCCCACGGTCACCGTCACCCCGAACGCCGCCATCCCGAACCGCTGGGAGTGGATCGACTTCACCGCCACCGCGATCTCGGCGCCGGCCAGCATGGGCACCAGGAGCTTCGGCAGCGACAACGCCTTCACCGGCTACGTCCTCCCCAGCAGCAGCATGACCTACGTCCCCTTCCACGTGCCGGCCCACACCACCTACACCTGGACCGTCACCGTCAAGGTCAGCTCCGCCCTCCCCGCCGACAACACCGCCCTGAACATCGCACTCCACAACGACCTGAACACCAGTACCCAGAGCGCCCCGTTCACCCTCCAGGTCGCCGCCCTCACAGGCACCCCCACCGGCACCCCGACCGGCACCCCGACCGACACGCCGTCGGCCACCCCGAGTGCGTCTCCGAGTGCGTCTCCGAGCGCGTCTCCGAGCGGGTCTCCGAGCGCGTCTCCGAGCGGGTCTCCGAGCACTGCCCCGTCCGGAACGCCCGGCACCCAGGTCGTCCCGGCGGCGCACACCTCCTCCTCTGCGGCCGCCACCGGCACCACCCCGACCGGCGTCTCCCTGGCCAGTACCGGCGGCGGCAGCAACTCCGGTGCACTCGTCGGTGCCGGCGGAGCCTTGATGCTGCTCGGCACCGGCGCGGTCCTCTACGCGAACCGCCGACGCACCCGGGCCCAGGACTGACGCCAGCCGCGCTGTGCGCCCGACCGGGCGCACCTGGCCAGGGTCGCTGCCATGCGTCTGAGCACGGTGATCCTCCCCATCCACCGGTGGAGCGAGGGGCAGAAGATCTGGCGGCGGGCCGAGGAACTGGGCTTCCACGCCGCTACACCTACGACCACCTGTCCTGGCGGTCCTTCCGCGACGAACCCTGGTTCGGGGCCGTCCCCACGCTGACGGCCGCCGCCACGGCGACCGAGCGGATCCGCCTCGTCACCTCGGTCAAGCCTCGTTCGCCCATCGCATGCTGACCTGCGGGAACGCCAATCGGGAGGGTTCGAGTCCCGCTCGGGCTCAGATGGCGATGAGCCGGACGCGGGTGCCGCAGAGCTTGGCCATGTCGTCGATGTCCGAGGTGAGCACGGCCACCGGCCCCGGCTGCCGCAGCGCCATCTCTGCCACGGTCGCGTCAATCGCGTACTTGTGGCCATGCAGTCCGACCTGCTTCAGCAGCTTGGCCGAGGCTCTGGCGGCCTGATCGGTGACCGGCTCCACCTTGACCCGGGAGAGCGTCCGGTTCAGCCGGGCCTCGTTCACGCGCGCGTGCGTGACCTCCACGATGGTGTTCGCGCCGACGACGAAGTCGGCTCCCATGGCGTGGAAGACCTGAAGCATCGCCAGCACGCCGCGGTCCTGTGTGATCCACGAGGACAATCCCTCGGAGTCCAACACGACCGTCTCGAAGCGTTCGGTCACGCGGCGCTCGCCGAACCCGCCGACCCGGCGGAGCCGAAGATCCTGGCGTGCGCCTCAAGCAGTTCCTCATCGGTGAACGCACCCTGCTCGTCCTGGTAGCGGCGAAGATCGTCCGCGAGCAGCTGGTGCCGGATCTGGCGGGCTACTGCCTCCGCGACGTATCCGGAGACGTTGTCGGTGAGCTTTCTGAGTTCGTCCACCTGTTCCGTCGGAAGGGTGACGGTGATGCGCGTGGTCGCTGCCATGAATGGAGCATACTCCGGTATGCACCTGGGTGGCGGGCTGTTCGGCACATAAGGTCGGCGGTATGCGACTGAGCACGGTGATCCTCCCCATCCACCGGTGGAGCGAGGGGCAGAAGATCTGGCGGCGGGCCGAGGACCTCGGCTTCCACGCCGCCTACACCTACGACCACCTGTCCTGGCGGTCGTTCCGGGACGAGCCCTGGTTCGGGGCCGTCCCGACCCTGACGGCCGCCGCGACCGCCACCGAGCGGATCCGCCTGGGGACCCTCGTCACCTCGCCGAACTTCCGGCACCCGGTGACCCTGGCCAAGGAGCTGATCTCGCTCGACGACGTCTCGGGCGGCCGGATGACGGTCGGCATCGGGGTCGGCGGGGCGGGCTTCGACGCGACGGTGATGGGACAGGAGGCCTGGACGCCCAAGGAGCGGGCGGACCGCTTCGACGAGTTCCTGCCGCTGCTGGACAAGCTGCTGACCCAGGACGCCACCACCGAGCAGGGCCAGTACTACTCGGCCGTCGAGGCCCGGAACATCCCGGGGTGCGTGCAGCGGCCCCGGGTGCCGTTCTACGTGGCCGCCACCGGCCCGCGCGGGCTGCGGCTGGCCGCCGAGCACGGGCAGGGCTGGGTGACGTACGGCGATCCGCGCGGTCCGGCGGACGTGCCGGTCGAGCAGGCGCCGGCCGTGATCGAGGCGCAGCTGGCCAAGCTGGCGGCCGCCTGCGAGGCGCGGGGCCGGGACGTGGCGACGCTGGAGAAGGTGCTGCTGCAGGGCTCGACGGCGGAGCAGCCGCTCGCCTCGCTGGACGCCTTCGTCGACTGGGCCGGCCGGTACCGGGAGCTGGGCATCACGGAGCTGGTCGTCCACTGGCCCGTCCCGGACTCGATCTTCGCGGTCGACCCCGCGGTCTTCGAACGGATCGCCACCGAGGGTCTCGCGCAGCTGGGCTGACGGCCGCACCGGAACGCCCGTCCGCCCCGCCCCGCCCCGCCGCGCGGCGGGACGGACGGGCGTCGTCGGCGGAGCGGCGGGTGCTCCCGGGACGAACGGCGGTGATCTCTCGTTGCGGTTCGATCACGGCGTGTCCGATTGATTGATCATTGTGTGGAGTGTCTGGGTTAACTCTGTTGGCGGGGGGAGCGGCGGCTCTCATAATTCCAGCTGACACGCGTGGCGGTCGGTCTGGAGGGGCCTCGGGGGTGGCCTGTGGTGGGCCCGCACGCGGCCCATTTCCACATGTTCTGGGGGAACCCCTTTGTCCGCGCCCGAAAACGCGCCGTCGGCCGCTCCGGCCGACCCGCCGTCCGTTCCCGAGGGGGCTTCCGCGCCCGAGGGGACACCCGTGCCCGACGCGCCGTCCACGGCGGCCGGCGCCGTGGCCGCATCCCGGCCGGAGCCCGAATCCGGCCCGCGGCCCGGGCCCGCCGCCTCGCCCGGTGCGCCGGCCGGTGCGCCTGCCGATGCGCTCGCCGATGCCTCCGCCGCTGTACCGGCCGAGGTGCCGCAGGGGCCCGAGGCGTCCGCCGGCGCCCGCCGGCTGCCGCGTGCGGCCGGTGTCGCCCTGGCCGCGTTCGCGCTGCTCGCGGTGACCGCGACCAGCGCCGCCGTCACGGTGGCGGTCGGCCGGCCGGACGCCCGGACGGCGGTCGCGCAGGGGGCCCCGTCCCCGGCCGCGGCCTCCGCCACCCCGTCCGCCGCGCCGTCGCCCTCGGCGTCCCCGTCCCCGTCCCCCGTGGTGACGCTCACCACGCCGCCCGCACCCGCGCCCAAGCCGAGCAGCACCCTGCACGGCACGGTCAACGGCAGCACCCACGGCGGCGACCTCCGCTACTTCTTCGCGCCCATTCCCGACGGCGCCGAATCCTTCGGCCCGGCCGACGGCTTCAAGATGACCGACGAGGACATCGCCGCGGAGTACGAGGGCCAGAAGAACATCATGTCCATCCTCGGGTCGTACGGGTACAAGGAATCCGCGGAACGCTCGTACCGGACGGCCGACGGAAAGGCCAATGTCCGGATCCGGCTGATGCGCTTCTCGAACGCGGGCAACGCCGCGGAGTTCGCCAAGGGCGCCACCTTCTCGGAGAGCGAGAGCATCGACGTCAGCGGCGTCCCGGGGGCTCGTGGCTTCCTGTTCAAGCCCGAGCAGAAGGCCTACACCGGCGCGATGGTCGGCATCGCCAGCAAGGGCGATGTGGAGTTCGAGATCACCGTCGAGGTGAAGGGCGACCCCGACAAGGCCGTGCTCGGTGACGTGATGAAGCGTCAACTCGACCGTCTGTCCTCCGGCGGCTGAGCCTCCGCTTCCCTCTCCTCCCACTTCCTGGAGCCACCTCGTGAGCAACGAGCCCGTGGAGCCGTCGCCGGCCGACGCGCCTCCCCCCGCCGCCGTACCGCCGGCCGACCGGCCGGACATCACCGCGTCCGCCACCGCCTCAGCGACTCCCGTCGCGACGGACGCTGTCGCGCCTGACGCCACCGAGTCCACCGAGTCCACCGAGTCCACCGAACCTGTCGAACCCGCCGAGCCCGTGGCACCCGCTGAGCCCGTGGCACCCGCCGAACCCGTGGCTGCGCCCGCGCCGCCGGTCGCGGTCAGTCCCTGGGCCGCGCCGGGAACGGCCGCCGCCGCGTACGCCCTCCCCGACGAGGAGCCGGCCACCGCCCCTGACGGGGCCCCCGTCGCGGGCCCGCCCGCCGTGGACGTCCTGGTGGCGGGCGGTGACGTGACCGCGCCGCCGGCCCGGGTGCGCCGGCCGCGTCCCGTCCTGCTGCTGACCTCCGCGCTGGTGCTCGGCCTGCTGCTGGGCGGTGGCGCCGGGTACGTGATCCAGGCGGGTCGCCCGCCGACGCCGCTGCCGCCCCTCCAGGTGGCGCTGCCCAGCTACCCGGCGGCCGTGCTCGACGCGGCGGCCGCCGCCGAGGCCGCACCGAAGCCGCTGGCGATCGACGGCGACCTGCGCAAGCTGGTGCTGGAGCGTCCGGGCGGCACCGAGGCCTGGGGGGACAACCCGGACGTCCCCAGCTGGATCACCGTCGGTGAGCTGGCCGAGCGCACCGGGGAGGCCAAGCGGACGTTCGCCGACTTCAACCGGGACGGCTTCCGCCGCGCGGCGGGCGTCGACTGGAAGCAGGGCGGGACCAGGTACCGGGTGACGCTGCTGCAGTACGGCCCGGACGACGCCGACCGGGCCCTCGCCGAGGCGCGGGGCATGCACGGCGCCGCCGCCACCAAGTTCGCCGACGGGGTCAACGGCGGCTACCAGGTCGAGTCCGAGCCCGAGAACTGGGCCGAGAGCACCGAGAAGTACTACTACGGCTCTGCCGTCGCGCGGCGCGGCACCGTGGTGATGGAGATCGAGGTCTTCGCACCGCAGCCGGTGGACGCCGCCGCACTCAAGGATCTCGCCAAGAAGCAGTGGGAGCGGCTGGCATGAGCGACACCACCGTGGGCCCGGTCCCGTCCGACGCGGCCGACACGCCGCCGAACGACGCGGCCCCGACGCCCGGCCTGCTGGCCGAGCAGGACCCAGCACCGGCCGGCACCCCGGCGACCCCGCCCGGCCCGGACGCCGCCCCGGCCCCGGCCCCGGCCGCCACCGGGCACCCGGACCCCGGTGGGGCCCCGGCGCTCCCGGACGCCGGTCCCCACCCCGCCCCCGGCCAGGCGCCGTACCCCGGCCCGGGCCTGCTGCCCCTCGGCACGACGCCGCCGGCCGCCCCGCGCGGCACCGGCAGCCGGATCCTGCGCGGCGCCGCCGCGACCGTGGCCGCCGCGCTGGTCGGCGTGGTGATCGGCGTGGGCATCATCGAGGTCCGCTACGACGACCCCGCACCGGCCGCCGCCGGTCCGGCCGTCGGTCCGGCCCCGGCCCCGTCGCCGAGCCCGACCGCCTTCGGCGCCAAGTCCAACGGCAACCACTTCGGCGGGCTGCGCGACCTGCTGCTGCCCGTCCCGGCCGGGTTCGCCCTCGGCCCCGACTACGGCAGCTACGGCAACGACACCGAACTGACCGCCGAACAGCTGGCGGCCGAGGTCGACGAGGGCGTCAAGGACGTGCCCGCCGACAAGCGGGAGCGGGTCAAGCAGTACTGGAACGGACTGCACGTCAAGGGCACCGGGGTCCGGACCTTCAAGTCCTCGGCGGGTGATCTGGTGGCCAGCCTCAAGCTCCGTCAGTTCAACCAGCAGGAGGTGCAGAAGGAGAACGAGTACACCGCCATCTTCACCGGCGACACCGGCCTGTTCCGGACCGGTCCGGAGATCCCGGGCCACCCCGAGGCGCACTGCTACCTGATGCCCGTCCCGCCCAGCGCCCAGATCGACTACCTGGAGTGCTCCGCCGCCGAGGGCGACCTGCTCGTCGTCATGGACGTCGAGGGCGTGGCTCAGCTGCCCAAGGACAAGATCGTCAGCCTCTTCACCGCGCAGCTCGACCGGCTCGCCAGCCCTGGAGCGTCAGCATGACCGACAGCATCGCCCCGGCGGGGAACCCGCCCACCCCGGCGGGGAACCCCGCCGCTCAGGCCCCCGCCCCGGCCGCCCCGGGCTGGGGGAGCGCCGCCCCCGCGACGGCCATCGTCCTGGAGGACGCCCCGGGGCCGGCCGGGCCGGCCGACCTCTGGGCCTCCCCCGGCTTCGCCCACGGCCCGTTCGGACCGGCCGAGACCGACGAGGAGCGCCTGCAGCGCATCCGGCGCCGGCGCCGCACACTGCTGCGCCGCGGCGCCGCCGCGCTCGTCCTGGTGGTCGCGGGCTCGGCCGGCGCCTACGCGGTGACCCTCCCGGACCGCACCGACATCCCCGGCCTGGCCACGCCCAAGGACGGCCGCTACACCTTCCCGGTGCTGGCGCTGCCGCCGCTGCCCTCCGGCAAGCCCGCGCCGGGCGCGCCGGGCGCCGAGCTGCGCCACGAGGCGGACCTGCGCCGCCTGGTGCTCCCCGCGCCCAAGGAGGCGACCGAACCGGCCGCCGCCACCGGCAGCGCCGCACCGGCGGCCTCGCCGTCGACCACCGCCACCGCCACCGCCTCGGGCCCGGCGACCGCCTCGCCCGCGGCCGTCCCGGCCGGGCCCGCCCCGGCCCAGTGGGCGGCCTGCGACGACCTGGCAGCCGAACTGGCCCAGGCGGAGACGCTGAAGTCGGACCTGATGGCGAACGCCTGCCGGGCCGGCGTCGTCCGGGAGTGGACGGCGACCGACGGGACGAAGACCCGGATCCGGCTGCTGCGCTTCGGCTCCCGCGAGGAGGCCTCCAACGTCTCCAACTCGCTGTGGCTGACGAGCGAGCTCAAGGGCGCGGGCAAGCTGGAGCTCGAAAAGGACGCCAAGGGCCTGCCCACCACGATCGGCGTCGGAGCCCAGCTCCGGCACAACGGTGACGAGAAGGCCGGCAAGCCCGACACCACCCGGGCCGGCTACCTGCTCGCGGGCGACGTGCTGGGCCTGATCGTGATGACCAACCCGGCGGGCGTGCCGCTGCCGGCCTTCCACCAGGTCGTCCTGCTGCAGTCCGACCTGCTGGCCTGAGGCCGGGACGGGGTACGGGCCGCCCGCCGGCCGGTCCGTACCCGATCCGTCCCGTCCTGTGCCGGTCCGGCCCCCTAGGGGACCGGTGAGCCGCCGTCATCCCGGAGTACCGCAAAGGGTCGTCATTCCAGCCCATGTCCAGCGCGGCCCCCGGCCACTACCTTGTGAGCGTGTCCACTGTCATCAAGACGGACGGCCTCACCAAGAGGTTCCCCCGGGTCACCGCCCTCGATCAGCTCACCGTAGAGGTGCAGCCCGGGGTGGTCGGCCTGGTCGGGGCGAACGGCGCGGGCAAGTCCACACTCATCAAGATCCTGCTGGGGCTGGCCCCGGCCACCTCCGGCACCGGACAGGTCCTCGGCCTGGACATCGCCACCGAGGGATCGGCGATCCGCGAGCGGGTCGGCTACATGCCCGAGCACGACTGCCTCCCGCCGGACGTGTCCGCGACCGAGTTCGTGGTCCACATGGCCCGGATGGCCGGCCTGCCGGCCGCCGCGGCCCGTGAGCGGACCGCCGACACGCTGCGCCACGTCGGCCTGTACGAGGAGCGGTACCGCCCGATGGGCGGCTACTCGACGGGCATGAAGCAGCGGGTGAAGCTGGCCCAGGCGCTGGTCCACGACCCGCAGCTGGTGCTGCTGGACGAGCCGACCAACGGCCTGGACCCGGTCGGCCGGGACGACATGCTCGCCCTGATCCGCCGGGTGCACTCCGACTTCGGCATCTCCGTCCTGGTCACCACCCACCTGCTGGGCGAACTGGAGCGGACCTGCGACCACCTCGTGGTCATCGACGGCGGCCGGCTGCTGCGCTCCTCCTCCACCGCCTCCTTCACCGAGGCCACCCAGGTGCTCGCGGTGGAGGTCACGGACCACCCGGACGACGCCTCGTACGACGCCGGCGCCGCCGTCCGGGAGCGGCTCGCCGCCGCCGGGCTGACGGTCGGCGCGGACGGTCCCCGGGTGCTGCTGGTCGGCATCGAGAACGACGACACCTACGACACGATCCGCGACACCGTGGCCGGCCTGGGCCTCGGCCTGGTCCGGCTGGAACAGCGCCGGCACCGGGTCGCGGAGATCTTCACCGACGAGTCCCCGGCGCCGGCCGCCGGGCCGGCGGACGCACCCGAGGGAGGTACCGCAGATGTCGCTGCCTCCTGAGACGAGGCCGGCCGAGTCCGGCGTCATCCACGACATCGGCTACCGCGGCTACACCGGTCCGCGGCTGGGCCGCGGCTACGCCACCCGCTCGCTGTTCACCCAGGGCCTGCGCGCCGCCTACGGGCTCGGCCGCTCCGGCCGGTCCAAGGTGCTGCCGATGCTCGTGCTGGCCGTGCTGACGCTGCCGGCCGTGGTCATCGTGGCCCTCGCGATCGTGCAGGGCCGGACCGAGCTGCCGCTGGACTACCCGGCCTACCCCAGCGCCCTCGGGCTGGTCGTGGAACTCTTCGTCGCCGCCCAGGCGCCGGTGCTGATGTCCCGGGACCTGCGGTACAGCACCGTCCCGCTGTACTTCTCCCGGCCGATCACCCGCGGCGACTACGTCCGTGCCAAGTTCGGTGCGATGGTCGTCGCGATGCTGCTGCTGATGACCGCCCCGATGGTGGTGCTCTACCTCGGCGCGGTGCTCGGCGGGATGCCCTTCGGCCACAACACCGCGCACTTCCTGTACGGGCTGGCGGCGGCCGTGCTGTTCGCCCTGGTGTACTCGGCGGTCGGCCTGCTGATCGCGGCGAGCACGCCCCGGCGCGGCTTCGGGGTCGCGGCGATCATGGGGTTCCTGGTGGTCAGCCAGGGCATCGCGGTCGTCGTCCTCGGCATCGCCGGCGGCCTGGACAACCCGGTGCCGCCGGAGTCCGCGAACTGGGTCGGCCTGCTGTCGCCGGGCTGGCTGGTGGAGGGCCTGGTCACCCAGCTCTTCGGCCTGGGCTCCGCCGCCGACCTGCACGCCCCCGGCACCCTCGGCGTCACCGTGTTCGCCCTGGAGGCGGCCGTCGTCGTGGCCGGCTCGTACGGGCTGCTCCGGCGCCGCTACCGCAGCATCTGACCGACCCGAGTACTTCGAGAGGGCGCCATGGGCACCATCACCATCGACAAGGTCTCCCGCTGGTTCGGCAACGTGGTCGCCGTCAACGACGTCAGCATGACGATCGGCCCCGGCGTCACCGGCCTGCTCGGCCCCAACGGCGCGGGCAAGTCCACCCTCATCCACATGATGAGCGGCTTCCTCGCCCCCTCGGCGGGCGCGGTCACCCTGGACGGCACCCGGATCTGGCGCAACCAGGAGGTCTACCGGCAGATCGGGCTGGTCCCCGAGCGGGAGTCGATGTACGACTTCCTCACCGGGCGGGAGTTCGTCCTCGCCAACGCCGAACTGCACGGCCTGGCCGACCCGGGCGCCGCCACCGACCGGGCGCTCGGCCTGGTCGAGATGGCGTACGCCCAGGACCGGAGGACCGGCACCTACTCCAAGGGCATGAAGCAGCGGGTCAAGATGGCCTCGGCGCTGGTCCACGAGCCGGCCGTGCTGCTGCTCGACGAGCCGTTCAACGGCATGGACCCGCGCCAGCGCCTCCAGCTGATGGAGCTGCTGCGCCGGTTCGGCGCCGACGGCCGGACGGTGCTGTTCTCCTCGCACATCCTGGAGGAGGTCGAACAGCTGGCCCGGCACATCGAGGTCGTGGTGGCCGGCCGGCACGCCGCCTCCGGCGACTTCCGCCGGATCCGCCGGCTGATGACCGACCGTCCGCACCGCTACCTGGTCCGCTCCAGCGACGACCGCCGGCTCGCCGCCGCGCTGATCGCGGACGGCTCGACGGCCGGCATCGAGCTGGACCGGCAGGAGAAGGCGCTGCGGGTCCAGGCGGTCAACTTCCAGGGCTTCACCACCCTGCTGCCGAAGGTCGCCCGGGAGGCGGGCATCCGGCTGTACACCGTCTCCCCGGCGGACGAGTCGCTGGAGAGCGTCTTCTCCTACCTCGTCTCCTCCTGAACCGGTCCGCCCGTCCGCCGGTCCGCCCTGAGCCGGCCCGCTCCCGGAGCGGGCCGGACCCGGCGCCGCCCGCCCGCCCCGACCCGGTACCGTCCCGGTCACCGAAAGAAGGCCGATCACCGTGAACACGACCGTCGCCAGGCTGACCGTACGCGGCCTGCTGGGCCGCCGCCGCGGCCTCCTGCTGCTGGTCGTCCCCGCCCTGCTGCTGATCATCTCGGTGATCGCGGCGAACACCGACGGGGACAAGCACGACCTGACCGTCAAGATCCTCGGCCAGCTGTCGCTCGGCACCCTGGTGCCGATCCTCGGCCTGGTCGTCGGCACCGGCGCGATCGCCACCGAGATCGACGACGGCTCGATCGTCTACCTGCTGTCCAAGCCGCTGCCCCGGCGGCTGATCATCACCACCAAGCTGGCCGTGGCGGTCGCGGTCACCTGGGCCTTCGCCGCCGTCCCCACCTTCGTCGCGGGGCTGATCCTGTACGGGACCAAGGACGACCTGGCGCTCGCCTTCACCGTCGGCACCCTGGTCTCCGGCGCCGCGTACAGCGCGCTGTTCCTGCTGCTCGGCGTGGTCACCCGGCACGCCGTGGTGGCGGGGCTGGCGTACGCGCTGGTCTGGGAGAGCCTGGTCGGCAACTTCGTGAAGGGCGCCCGGACGCTGAGCGTGCAGCAGTGGGGCCTGTCGGTGGCCGAGGCGGTGGCCGGCGAGGGCGCGATCACGGCGGACGTGGCGCTGGGCGTGGCCGTCCCGCTGCTGGTGGTGGTCACGGTGGCGGCCACCGTGCTCGCCTCGGTGAAGCTGGCGGGGCTGACGCTGGCCGCCGAGGACTGAGGGCGCGGGCGGCGGCCGCTCCGGTGCACGGGAACGACGCGGGCCCGGGCGTGCTGCCCGGGCCCGAGGTCCGTACGGCCGGCGACGGTGGCGCGCCGTCCGCTCAGAGCGTGCGGTTGCGGCCCGCGCCCCAGCCGGCCACCGCGGCCACGCCGGCCAGCACCAGCAGCAGCACCAGCGGGGTCGTCCAGCTGCCGGTCAGCTGGTGCAGGGCGCCGGCGCCGACCGGGCCGGCCGCCGCCACCAGGTAGCCGACCGCCTGGGTCATGCCGCCGAGCTGGGCGGCGCCCGCCGCGCTGCTGGTCCGCAGCACGATGAAGGCCAGTGCCAGGCCCAGCGAACCGCCCTGGGCGACCCCGAGGACGGCGGCCGACACCCACGCGCCGGAGACCGGGGCGAGCAGCAGGACGGCGATGCCCAGGGCGTTCAGGCCGGCCATCGCCACCGCCAGGCCGCGCTGACGGGTCATCCGGCCGGCCGCGAGCGGGACCAGGAACGCGCCCGCCACCTGGACCAGGTTGCTGAACGCGAAGACCAGGCCGGCCTCCCCGCGGTCCATCCCGTGGTCGGCCAGGATCGTCGGCAGCCAGGCGACCAGGGTGTAGACCAGCAGCGAGGAGATGCCCATGAAGAGGCTGATCCGCCAGGCCAGCGGGGAGCGCCAGATCCCGTCGACCGGCCGTCCGGCCGGGGCCGCCGCCACCACGGCCCGCTCCTGGCGCGAGCGCAGGACCTGCGGGAGCCAGGCCACCGCGGCGATCAGCGCCAGTACCGACCAGGCGCCGAGCGAGGCCTGCCAGCCGCCGCCGAGCGCCTTCTCCAGCGGCACCGAGACGCCGGCCGCCAGGGTCGCGCCGACCAGCATGGTGGTGGAGTAGACACCGGTCATGGTGGCCGCCTTCGCGGGGAACTCCCGCTTGACCAGGCCCGGCAGCGAGACGTTCAGGACGGCGATCGCCACCCCGATCACCACGCAGCCCCCGTAGAGCGCGGCGATCGACGGCAGCACCCGCAGCAGGACCCCGGCGCCGAGCACCAGCACCGCGCCGAGCACCACCCGCTCGGTGCCGAAGCGCCGGGTCAGCCGGGGGGTGAGGGGCGCGCCGAGGCCCTGGAACAGCACCGGCACGGTGGTGATCAGCCCGCTCGCGGTGGAGGAGAGGCCGAAGGTCTGCTGGATCTCGCCGACCATCGGGGAGATCGCGGCCAGGCAGGCCCGCATGTTGAGGGCGACCAGCAGGATGCCGGTGAGCAGCAGCGCCGGGTGGGCGAGCCGGCTGCGGACGGGGAGCGCGGGGGTGACCAGCGGCTGCCGGGCACGGGTGACTGCCATGGAACGGGGCTCTTTCCGAGGTTGCGGGGGCGGGGAGGCGGTCGGGGGCGGCGGTGCCCCTCGGGTCACTTCCGCGCGGCGATGCTGGCGAGGAGCTGCTCGACGGCGGCGATCGGCTCGTCCAGCAGGGCACGGCAGGCGGCCTCGGCCCGGTCCGGGTCACCGCTCTCGATGGCGTCCACCAGTGCCTCGTGGGTGGCGACCACCACCTCGGGCATCTCGTGGTCGCCGAAGGCGGTCCGCATCGACTCGCGCACCGAGGCGCCGAAGTAGCGGTACACCTCGGTCAGCGCCGGGTTGTTGGCGGCCTCGACCACGGCGGTGTGGAACTCCAGGTCGTGCTCGACGGTGGCCTCGCGACCGGCCCGCTCGGGGTGCGAGGCGATCACCTCGGCCTCGCGGGCCAGGACGGCGCGCATCCGGACGATGTCCTCGGGGGTGTGCCGCAGCGCGGCCAGCCGGGCCGCCTCGGTCTCCAGCGCGGCGCGGACCTCCAGCACGTCCCGGACGCCGGAGCGCTGGACGCCCCGCAGCACGGAGGCCGGGTCGCTGCTGCTGCGGACGAAGGTGCCCTCGCCCTGCCGGGTGACCAGCATCCCGGCGTGCACCAGCACCCGGATCGCCTCCCGGACGGTGTTGCGGCCGACCTTGAGCCGTTCGGCCAGCTCGTGCTCGGTGGGGATCCGGGCGCCGACGGGCCAGCTGCCGGCCGCGAGCTGCTCGCGCAGCTGCTCGATGGTGGCGTCCACGAGCGAACGCTTGCCGGCGGCCTGCAGACTGTCGTTCGCGCTGGTCACGGTGGTCCCCTGGGGTCGTCGCGGTGGTGGCGCGGGCCGGCCCCGGTGGGGTGGCGGTCGCTCCGGCAGTCATCCTACAACTGCTTGTCCGGTCATCCTACAACCTGTTTCCGGCGGGCCGGGGAACCGCCCGGTGCCGTGTGGCGTTCCTCCGATCGGCCCCGCCGACGCGGACCAGCGCCCGCGCGTCCCGCGGGCCCGGGCCGCACCGGCGGGCCGGTGACCACCCGAAGCCGTACCTGTTCACACCGTTCGTACCCGTTTCGCATTCCGTACCCGTACCCGCCCCGAAGCCCGCACCCGTGCGGATCCCACACCCAAGGAGAGCACCCGCATGGTGTTCAAGAAGCTCCTCGGCGCCCTCGGCGTCGGCGGCCCCGGCGTCGACACCGTCCTGTCCACCCCCGTGGTGCTGCCCGGCGGGCTGCTCCAGGGGCAGGTCAACCTGACCGGCGGCACCGTCCCCGCCGACATCGCCGGCATCACGCTGACCCTGGTCGCCCGGGTGGAGATCGAGCACGAGGAGGGCGAGAGCACCGGGCTGTACCCGTTCGCCCGCTTCTCGGTCACCCCGCCGCTGCACCTCGCCGCCGGCGAGAACCGCAGCATCCCGTTCGCCTTCCCGGTGCCGTACGAGACCCCGGTGACCGCCGTCGCCGGGCAGCGGCTCTCCGGCATGGCGCTCGGCGTCCGCACCGAGGTGGACATCAGCGGCGCCCTCGACAAGGGCGACTCCGACCCGCTGGACGTCGAGCCGCTGCCCGTCCAGCGCGGGCTGCTGGACGCCTTCCTCGCGCTCGGCTTCCGCTTCCGCTCCGCGGACCTGGAGGCCGGCCACATCCGCGGCACCGGCCAGAGCCTGCCGTTCTACCAGGAGATCGAGTTCTCGGCCGCGCCGCAGTACGCGCACGCCTGCAACTCGGTCGAGGTGACCTTCATCGCCGACCCGCACCGGGTGGAGGTCGTCCTGGAGGCCGACAAGCGCGGCGGCATCTTCGGCCACGGCGGCGGTGACGTGATCCGGACCCACGTGGTGGAGCACTCCGCCGCCGGCCAGGACCTCACCGCGCTGGTCGACGGCTGGGTCCGCGCGGCCCTCTGAGCCCGGCCCGGCTCCACGGGCGAACGGGAGTGCCCGCCGGTACCGACCGGCGGGCACTCCCGTTCCTGCCGTCCGGCGGGACGTCGCCGGGCGGGGCCGGGATCAGCCGCCGGCGCCGTAGGTGGTGTTGGCGCAGATGTCGTCGTCGGCCGAGCGGGCCTCCGCGGTGACGCTGGTGGGCAGCGGCGGCGGCTCGGTCGGGCTCGTGGCGGTGCCCGGCGTGCCGGTGGTGGCGTTGGCGGCCGCGTAGTCCTTGCCCAGGACGAGGCTGATGCCCGCCGCGCTGGTGGTGACGGTGGTGGCGCCGGGGAACAGCGCCGCGACCTTGTCCGCCTTGGCCTTCATGCCGGGGCCGTACTCCACCACGGTGGTGGTGTGGGTGGTGGAGGAGGCGGTGGCCACCTTGGTGACGGTGAACTTCGACGCCTTGAGCGTCTCGCTCGCCTTGCCGGCCATGCCGGAGGCGGTGGTGCCGTTGTAGACGGCGACCTTGATGCCGGTGCCGTCGGTGTCGGCCGCCGGGGCCGCCGGGGCCGCGGCGGGCGGCGCCGAGGTGGCCGGTGCGGCGGGGGAGGCCGCCGCGTCGGGCTGCTGGCCGGTGGCGTCCTGGCCGTCGATGGTGCGGTCGGCCTTCAGGGTCGCCCACAGGTTGTCCACCGCCGGGTGGACCAGCTCGATCCGGCCGGTGTGGGTGGTGCTGAACACCCAGGGCGCGGTGATGAACTTCAGGTCGTGCATGTCGATGTTCTTCATCGACAGGGCGAACGAGAGCAGCTTGTCCGCGGTGCTGAGGTCCGGGTCGACGGTCATCGACTTGGTGGCGGCGTCGGCCAGCGGCAGCAGGGTGGTCGGGCTCAGGCCCTGCTTCTTCACCTTGGAGATGAGCGAGCCCATGAACGCCTGCTGGCGCTTCATCCGGCCGATGTCGGAGCCGTCGCCGATGCCGTGCCGCAGCCGGACGTAGTCCAGGGCCTGCTTGCCCTGCACGGTCTGCTGCCCCTTCTTGAAGACCTCGGCGCCCTTCTTGGGGAGCTTCTCGTTCAGGTCGTTCTCGTAGATGGCGTTCGGCAGGCAGACGTCCACGCCGTTCACCGCGGCGGTCATCGCGGCGAAGCCCTCGAAGTTGACCTCGATGGTGTGGTCCACCCGGATGCCGGTCAGCTTCTCCACGGTGTTCTGCGTGCAGGCCGGGTTGCCCTCCTCGGAGTTGCCGGTGGAGAAGGCCGAGTTGAACATCTGGTTGGTGAGCTCCTTGCTCCACTTCCCGTTCGGGAGCTTGCAGGAGGGGATGGTCACCAGGGCGTCGCGGGGGATGGAGATGCCGACGGCGTGCTTGTGGTCGGCGTAGACGTGCAACAGGATCGTGGTGTCCGAGCGGGCGCCGCCCTCGTCGCCGCCGCCGAGGTCGCTGTTGTTGCCGCTGCGGCTGTCGGACCCGATCAGCAGGACGTTGACCGGCTTGTTGCCGTTGGCGTCGGCCTGGGTCTCGGGCGGGCGGTCGGCGCTGATCGCGTCCGGGTCGAAGGTCTTGATGTTGCCGTTGAGCTTCAGGTACAGCGCGCCGCCGGCGGCGACTATCAGGACCATGGCACCGGCCGCGGTCCAGGCGATGTACTTCTTCTTGTTGCGCTTGGGCTTCCTGCCGCGCCCGCCGCCCGCCGCCCGGCCCCCGCCGGACTTGCCGTGGCCGCCGCGCCCCTGCGCCGCCCGCCGGGCCTCGGCCCGGCCGCCCGGCCTGGGAGCGGGCACGCCGGTACCGGCCGGTGTGGTGCGCACAGCACTGTCCGACCCGTCGTCACGCCACTGCCCGTCGCCCCCGTAGGGGCTTTCGTCCCACTGGCCTGACATGCGTGTACCTTTCACCGGCGGAAGCAGCACCTCGCACTGCCCCTGGGAGCACCGCACCCGGAGAGCGCCGTGTGCAAAGGAGCACCGCACCCAAAGAGACGATCGAGAACGCCCCCAGGTTGCACGGACGAGAATCGCAGGAGCGGCCGAGCGCACCGGCGGTGCTCTCGGTGGTACCTCCTACAGAGCCCCGGCCTGGGGCTGGAGCTTCAGCGGAGCATACAAACTCTTCCTGGGAGACCGGCATCCGGGTGGTGACGATCACGTTTCCCGGCGGCCGCCGCGGCCCGGCCCGGCCGGGTTCCGCCGGGGCCCTCGGGCCCGTGCGGCCGGGCCGGTGCCCGCGGATCGCGCGCCGTCAGGCTCCGGGGAAGAGCCGCTCCAGGACGACGGCCACGCCGTCCTCGTCGTTGCTCACGGTGACCTCGTCGGCCACGGCCAGCAGCTGCTCGTGGGCGTTGGCCATCGCGACGCCGTGCGCGGCCCAGCCGAACATCGGGACGTCGTTGGGCATGTCGCCGAAGGCGATGGTGTCGGCCGCGCGCAGGCCCAGGCGGCGGGCCGCCACGGCGAGGCCGGTGGCCTTGCTCAGCCCGAGCGGGAGCAGCTCCACGATGCCGGGGCCGGCCATCACGACGCCGACCAGGGCGCCGGCCACCTGGCGGGCGATGTCGGCGAGGCCGTCGTCGGTCAGGCCCGGGTGCTGGATGTAGAGCTTGCTGACCGGGGTGCTCAGCAGCTCGTCGGCGGTCACGTCGACCACCGGCAGGTCGGTGCCGATCTGCAGCGCGTACCCGGGGCCCGCCAGGACCTGGCCGTCCAGGCCGTCCTGGTTGGCGGCGACGGCGAGCGTGCCCGTCTCGGCCTCGATCTTGGCGATCGCGAGGGCGGCGAGCCGGCGGTCCAGGGTCAGCGAGGTGAGCAGCTTGTGCGCGCCCGCGTCGTAGACCTGGGCGCCCTGGCCGCAGACCGCTATCCCGGTGTAGCCGATCTCGTCGAAGACCGGGCGGGCCCAGCCGGCCGAGCGGCCGGTGACGATGACGTGCGAGGCCCCGGCGGCGGTCACGGTGGCCAGCGCGGCGCGGTTGCGCGCGGAGACGGTCTCGGCGGTGTTCAGCAGGGTGCCGTCGAGGTCGGTGGCGACCAGCCGGTAGGGCAGGTCGCCACCGGGGGAGACGGAGGCGGCGTCGGTGGTGCTCATGGGCCTTGCGTCTCCCGGGAGTTGCGTGCGTGCGGGGGCCGCGCGGGGGCGCCGCGCGGCGGTCCGGCTACTTGACGGGTTCCAGCACCGCGCGACCGCCGAGGTACGGCCGCAGCGCCTCCGGGACCACCACCGAGCCGTCGGCCTGCTGGTGGTTCTCCAGGATCGCCACGATCACGCGCGGGACGGCGACCAGGGTGCCGTTCAGGGTCGCCAGCGGGCGGACCTTGTTGCCCTCCTCGCGCACCCGGATGGAGAGCCGGCGGGCCTGGTACTCGGTGCAGTTCGAGGTGGAGGTGACCTCGCGGTACTTGCCCTGGGTCGGGACCCAGGCCTCGATGTCGAACTTGCGCGCGGCCGAGGAGCCGAGGTCGCCGGAGGCGAGGTCGATCACCCGGTAGGGCAGGTCGAGCGCGTTGAGGAAGTCCTTCTCCCACTGGAGCAGGCGGCGGTGCTCGGCCTCGGCCTCCTCCGGCGTGGTGAAGACGAACATCTCCACCTTCTCGAACTGGTGCACCCGGATGATGCCGCGGGTGTCCTTGCCGTACGTCCCGGCCTCGCGGCGGAAGCAGGAGGAGTACCCGGCGTAGCGCAGCGGGAGCTTGTCCGCGTCGATGATCTCGTCCATGTGGTACGCCGCGAGCGGGACCTCGCTGGTGCCGACGAGGTAGCGCTCGTCGTCCTCCAGGTAGTACACGTTCTCGGCGGCCTGGCCGAGGAAGCCGGTGCCGTCCATGGCGGCCGGGCGGACCAGCGCCGGGGTGATCATCGGGGTGAAGCCGGCCGCGACGGCCTGCGCGATCGCCATGTTGACCAGGGCGAGCTCCAGCAGCGCGCCGACACCGGTCAGGTAGTAGGAGCGCGAGCCGGCGACCTTGGCGCCGCGCTCGGTGTCGATCGCGCCGAGGATCTGGCCCAGCTCGACGTGGTCCTTGGGCTCGAAGCCCTCGGCCGCGAAGTCGCGCGGGGTGCCGATCTCCTCCAGGGTGACGAAGTCCTCCTCGCCGCCGATCGGGGCGGCCGGGTCGATCAGGTTCGCCAGCCGGCGGACGAGGCCGTCGGCCTCCTCCTTGGCGGCGCTCTGTTCGGCGTCGGCGGCCTTGACCTCCTCGGCCAGCGCCTTGGTGCGCTGGAGCAGGGCGGTCTTCTCCTCGCCCTGGGCCTTGGCGACCTGCTTGCCGAGCGTCTTCTGCTCGTTGCGCAGCTCGTCGAAGCGGGTGCCGGAGGACCGCCGCCGCTCGTCGGCGGAGAGGAGGGCGTCGACCAGGTCGACGTCCTCGCCACGGGCGCGCTGCGAGGCGCGCACTCGGTCTGGGTCCTCACGGAGCAGGCGAAGGTCAATCACGGGGGCAAGCCTACCGGGACGGGGCCGGGGCATCGGTACCGGTTTACCCGCCGGGGGTGGCGGGCGCCCGGCCGGCCGGGCGCGGACGCCGGTGGATCACGGCCGGGGCGGCGCGGCCGGACCGGAACTCTTCTGACACCGGGTCATTCCGGCCGGGGGATTCACGCCATTCGCCGGATCGGCGGCGTCCTGCCATCGGTCATGCTGATATGTCGCTTTCTGTCCGGTTCTCTGTCACCATACGCCGGGCTGCCGGCCGGGACGCGGGCCGGCGGGCCCGGGGGCGGCGGTGGAGCGCCCGCGGGGGCTCGTGGGGCGCGGTCCGGAGCCCGCCCGGCCCGGTGGAAGCGGCTGGGGATAACCTTCCCGATCCTGTGGATAACTCCGGTGGACAACGTTCCGGAGAGCGCTTATCCACAGGCTGCGACGAGCGCCTGTGGATCGTGGAGAACTCAAGGTTCATCCTGAGATCCACTGAGGAATTGAGGTTTCAAACCTCATTCACCCTTCTCGGGCGAGGGAATTGGTCCGCTCGGACGGGTGATTTGATGGCACAAGGGTGACTCCGGTCCGATTAGTCAACTCTGCGGCGCTAACCGATGATCTGACCAGGACTGCCAGTGGCTATACCGTTATGTCGACTAACGCCCTGGCCTGTGGATAACTCCGGGCTGTGGATACCACAGGCCGCCTGTGGATAGCTGTGGACGGGCGCCGCCGCCCGGTGGGCCTGTGGACGACGGCCCCCGGCCGGTCGGGCCGGCCGCCCGGGACGGTGGCCCGCCGGCCCGCCCGGAGCCCTCCGAAGGGCGCGGCGACCGGACGGGTGAACTCCCCGCGTGTCGAAAAACGCCGAATTGGGTCGTCGTCGATCAGAAATGATCCGGCGATGACACGGACCCGGCCGGCGCCGGTGCTGGGACGCGGCTCACCTGCCACGCCCGGCCCGGCCGGACAACCCCGGACCCGGACCCGGCCGGCTCGTACCCGGCCGGCCGCCGTCAGGCCTCGCCGCGCCCGTCCAGGCAGCGCGACAGCCAGTCCGCCGCCCGCGTGAAGTCGCTGTCCGTGGTGCCCGGCCGCTGGTACGTGGAGGGCTGCCGGTCCGCGCGCGGGTACGAGCCGAGGAAGCGCACCTGCGGGCAGATCCGCTTCAGCCCCATCAGTGCCTCGCTCACCCGGCGCTCGGCCAGGTGCCCCTCGCAGTCGATCAGGAAGCAGTAGTTGCCGAGGCCCTCGCCGGTGGGACGGGACTCGATCCGCATCAGGTTGACCCCGCGCACCGCGAACTCCTGCAGCAGCTCCAGCAGCGCGCCCGGGTGGTCGTCCGGCAGCCAGGCCACCATCGAGGTCTTGTCCAGGCCGGTGGGCGAGGAGACCCGGCCGGGCGGGCCCACCAGGACGAACCGGGTGGTCGCGTTCTCGGCGTCGTGGATCTCCTTGACCAGCGGCTCCAGGCCGTACAGCGCCGCCGCGAACTCGCCCGCGAAGGCCCCGTCGAAGCGGCCCTCCTGGACCAGCCGGGCACCGTCGGCGTTGGAGGCGGCCGACTCCCAGCGGGCGTCCGGCAGGTGGGCGGCGATCCACTTGCGCACCTGCGGCTGGGCCACCGGGTGGCTGGTGACGGTCTTGATGTCGTCCAGCGTCGTCCCGGGCCGCACCAGCAGGGCGAAGGAGATCGGCAGCAGCACCTCGCGGTAGATCATCAGCGGCGTGCCCGAGGCCAGCTCGTCGCTGGTCGCGGTGACGGCGCCCTCGACGGAGTTCTCGATCGGCACGAACGCCCCGGACGCCTGCCCCTCGCGGACCGCGTCCAGCACGGCGGGCACCGAGGTCAGCGGCACCAGCTCCCGGGTCCCCGCCTCGGGCAGGGTCCGCAGGGCCGCCTCGGTGAAGGTGCCCTCGGGCCCGAGGTAGGTGTAGCGGGTGGCCGACATTGCCGCCTCCGTACGAGAAAGGGTGCCGCGCAGGGGTCTGTGCGCAGGGTGTTGCAGAGCGGTACCAGGCTTGCCACCTTAGTCACTCCCAGGACCGGGCAACGAAGCATCCGCATGGTGGGAACGCGGACCCGCCGGCCCGGGCCGGGCCCGGGCGTCCCGCGGCCGGCACCCCGGCGGCCGCTACCGGCGGGTCAGCCCTCCAGCAGGGCCTGGCCCACGTAGCCGCCCTCCGGCGCGCCCGGCGGCACCGCGTACAGGCCGCTCGCCTCGTGCCGCAGGAAGCGGGAGAGGCCGTCCCCGCGGGCCAGCTTGCGCTGCACCGGGACGAACCCGCGCCGGGGGTCGGCCTGGAACGCCAGGAAGAGCAGCCCGGCGTCCGGGGAGCCGTCCGGCAGCGTCCCGTCGTGGTACGAGAAGCCCCGGCGCAGCATCGCGGCCCCGCCGTTGGACGCCGGGGCGGCCACCCGGACGTGGGCGTCGGCCGGCACCGCCAGGGTGCCGTCGGCGTTCTGGGCGGCCAGGTCGACGGCGGTGTGCTCGCCGCCGCCGGAGAGCGGGGCGCCGTCCGACTTGCGCCTGCCGATCACGCGCTCCTGCCGGTCCTCGGGGAGGTTCTCCCAGTTGTCCAGCAGCATCCGGATCCGGCGCAGCACCACGTACGAGCCGCCCGCCAGCCAGCCGGGCTCGTCGGCGCCGCAGAACACCTTCGCGGCGAAGTCCTGGTCCTGCGGGCGCGGGTTGTTGGTCCCGTCGACCTGGCCCATCAGGTTGCGGCCGGTCATCGGGCGGGCGGTGGCCCCGGGGGTGCGGCCGAAGCCGGTCATCTGCCAGCGCTGCGCGGCGGTGCCGGCGGCCTGCCGCTGGAGCACCCGCAGCGCGTTGAAGGCCACCAGGGCGTCGTCGGCGCCGATCTGCACCCAGAGGTCACCGTCGCTGCGGGCCCGGTCGATGGCGTCCTCGGGGAAGTCCGGCAGCGGGTCGAGCGCCCGGGGGCGGAGCCCGGCCAGGCCGGCCTTGTCGAAGAGGGTGGCGCCGAAACCGAAGGTGACGGTCAGCGAGCAGGGGCCGGCGTCGGCGGCGATCCGGCTCTCGTACTCGTCGGCGGGCTCGCCCCGGCCGAGCCGGGCGGAGGTGCCGGACCAGCGCCGGAGCAGCGTCCGCAGCTCCTCCCGGCCGGCGCCGGGCAGCAGGTCGAAGGCGGCGAGGTGGACCCGGGCCTGTTGCGGCTCGACGATGCCGGCCTGCCGGGGCCCGTGGAACGGGACCTGCCCGCCGCCGACCTGCCCGCTCCCCGGCTGCCCGGCGGACGCGGACGCGGCCGCGCCGGCCCGGCCGAGCACCGCGCCGCCCGCCGCCCCGGCGACCAGTCCGGCCCCGGCGCCGCCCAGCAGCGCGCGCCGGGAGAAGCCCGCGGCGGAGCCCGCGCCGGCGGCCGGTCCGGCCGCGGGGCCGGTCGTGCTGTTCATCCCGCTCAGCCGATCTTCAGGGACTTGGTCTCGGTGGCCTGGTCGATGTCGGAGGAGCGGACCACCACCGACACCACCCAGTTGCCGGCCAGCGGCAGCTGCGCGGTGCCCGTCCAGCGTCCGGTGCCCTCGGCCGTCAGGGCCACCGGCAGCGGCCCGAGGTCGCGGTCCGGGAGGGTGAAGGCGAGCTGCACCTCGGGCACCTCGACCGGCTGCCCGTCCGGGCCGTCCAGCTTGAGGTGCACCTCGTTGGCCCCCGCCCTGGCCGGGTTGAGGGTGACCGTGGCGGTGCCCTTGGCGTTGGGGGTCCGGCCGCCGGTGTCGTAGGGCAGCTTGAGCTCCATGGTCTGCCCGGGCACGGTCTGCGGCGCCTGCGCGCCACCGGCGGCGCCGCCCGCGGGGGCGGTGGCGGCGGGCCGGTCGGCGCCCGCCCCGACGGCCTCGGCGACCCGGCCGGGCGGGGAGTTGGTGAGCATGGTGGTGACCACCAGGACGGCGACCGCCACCCCGGCCTCGACCAGGACGGAGCGCCGCAGGCCGGCCTTGGCGGGGGTGAAGTCCCGCTCCCGGCCGGCGTTGCTGCGGGCGGCCCGCTGGCGCTCCAGCTGGGCCAGCCGGACGGGGTCCACGGGCCCGGCCGCGCCGTTCCCGGCGGCGCCGGCCGCCACCAGCTCCTCGGCGGGCCGCGCGGCCTCCGCGTCCTGGCCGGTGACGGTCGCGCCGTCCCGCTGCCCGTCGGCCGCCTCCTGGCCCGCGTCGGCCGTCCGCTCCACGGCGGCGGCCGGCTCGGCGCCGGTGGCCCGGAGCCGGGCCACCCAGGAGCGCGAGATCCAGGCCACCCCGAGCATCGCGCCCACGCAGCCGACCTTGACCAGCAGCAGCCGGCCGTACTCGGTGTCGACCAGCGCGTTCCAGCTGCCCAGCCCGCGCCAGGACTGGTAGACCCCGGTCACGGTGAGCGCCGCCACCGAACCGAAGGCGATCTTCGAGAAGCGGTCGGCGGTCGCCGCGCCGAGGCCGTGCCGCAGCCCGACCAGCAGGGTGGCCAGGCCGCCCAGCCAGAGGGCCATCGCGATCAGGTGCAGGACGCCGAACGGCAGGGCCAGCCAGACCTGGATGCCCACCGAGGCGTGGTCGGCGCCGACCCAGGTGGCGGAGAGCGCGATCGCCAGCAGCACCCCGGCGACCCCGAGGCCGATCCGGGCCTCCCGCTGCGGCCGGTCGGCGGCCCGCTCCTCCAGCCGGCGCAGCTCGTCGGCGTCGGCGTCCTCGTCGGTGCCCTCGGCGGCCTCGGTGTCCGGGCCGGTCCCGGCGTTGGCCCCGGCGACCGGGTCCGCCCCGGCGGCGCCGTCACCGCCCGGCTCCGCGCCCGCCACGGCCTTCGCCGGCACCGGGCCGCCGAGCTGGCCGACCAGCAGCGAGAGGAAGACGCCGGCGGTGGCCAGCAGCAGCAGCCGGGCGGCCAGCGCGGTGCCGATCCGTTCGTCCAGGGTGCTGCGCACCAGCGAGAGGTCGAAGGCCTGCCCGAGGCCCGAGCCGCGCTCGTAGGGCCCGCGCAGCAGCAGGACCGCGATGGTGGACACCAGCAGCGCGACCCAGCCGGTCATCAGCAGCCGCTGCACCGTGCGCACCGCCGCGCCGGCCGGCCAGCAGAGCAGCACGAACCCGGCCGCGCCCATCAGCAGCGCGAAGGCGCCGTACGCGACGGTGCGGCCGGTGCCGTAGAGGGCGGCGACCACGGTGTCGGCCTTGGCCTGCTGCAGGGCGGTGGTGGACACCGAGGTCGCCGAGGGGGCGCCGACGGAGAAGGTGAAGGCCCCGCCCACCGGGTGCGAGTCGTCCGAGACGGCGCGCCAGGCGACGGTGTAGGTGCCGTTGGCGAGTCCGCTGTTCAGGCCGACCCGGGCGGTGTTCTCGCGGCCGTCGGCGTGCCCGGGGTTGCCGGTGTCGACGGGCCGGCCGGCCGGGTCGAGGACGCGGACCGAGTCGCCGGAGAGCGAGACGCTCTCGCTGAAGGTCAGGGTGACGAAGCCCGGCGCGGTGGCGAGCACCGAGTTCTGCGCGGGATCGGTGGACTGCAGTGCGGCGTGGGCGGAGGCGGGCCCGGCGCCGGCGACCGTCAGCGCGAGCAGCGCGCCGAGGATCGAGAGCAGTCCGGTGAGCCTGCGGTGGCTGGCCTTCAGCATCTGGCGCATCCCCTAGTTTCCTGAGTCCTGCTGGCCGGGCCGGTAGGTGAGCGGCTTGACCGGCACCCGCACGGCGATGGTGCCGGACCTGGCGAAGGTCAGGTCGAGTTCGAGCACGTCACCGAGGGCGGGCTGCTTCGACCACCCCATGATCATCAGATGGGTCCCGCCCCGGGCGAGCTCCAGGGCGCCGCCGGCCGGCACGGCCAGCGGTCCGGCGCTCTCCATCGAGGTCTCCGTCGAGCGGTGCATGGTGACCGAGGATGCCCCGGGACTGCTCACCTTGACCAGCTCGTCCTCGCCGCCCGCGTTGCGCACCGTGAGGTAGCCGGCCGCCATCGCGCCGCCGGCCGGCAGCGGGATGTACGGGTCGGCGATGCTCAGCCGGGCGGCGCCGCCCGCTCCGCCCTGGTCCGGCCCCCAGGCGACCAGGATGGTTCCCGCGCCGAGCACGGTCGCCACCACGGCGCCGGTGATGGCGGTGGTCCGGAAGGAGCGGCTGCTCACGCCTGGACCCCCTGGGCGAGCAGCGGCAGGTCGTGCTGGTAGGTCTGCACCGACGTGGCGCTCAGGTAGAGCAGGTGCGCCTTGTCGTCGGGCAGGAAGGCCAGCACCTGCGCGCCGTGGGTGGAGGTGACGCTGCCGTCCTTGTTGACCACCGGGTCCTCGACCAGGATGCCGAGGGTCTTCGCGGCCGCCTTGACCTTGTCGAGGTCCCCGGTGAGGCCTGTGAAGTTCTTGCCCATCGAGTCGAGCCAGGTGCGCAGCACCTGGGGGGTGTCCCGCTGGGGGTCGGTGGAGACGAACACCACGTCGATCTTCTGCTGCTGCTCGGGGGAGAGCTTCTGCATGGCCACGCCGATGTCGCCCATGGTGGTGGGGCAGACGTCCGGGCAGCTGGTGTAGCCGAAGAACAGCAGGGTGCTGCGGCCCGCGGTCTGCTTGCGCAGGTCGTACGGCCGGCCGTCGGTGTCGTTGAGCACCAGGTCGGGCTTGTCGAAGTGCTTGCTGAGCACCGTCCCCTCGTACGGGGTGTCCTTGGCCTCCTTGGAGACCTTCGCCGGGCCGGCCGGGGCCTGGCCGCCGGAGCCGCAGGCGGTGAGGGCGAGGACGGCGGCCAGGCCGACGGCGGCCGCGCCGAGCAGCCGGGGAGCGCCGTGGCGGGCGGCGCGGGGACGCGTGGTGGTACGAGACATTGCTGGTTCCGATCGTGCGCGCTGGTCTCACCGGCCGGGCCGTACGAGGTGGGTACGGCCCGGCCGGCGCGGGGACCTCCCGGCCGTGGCCGGGGGGAGGGTCAGGAGGCGGCGCTGTCGCCCTTGCGGCGCAGGCCGAGGAAGCCGACGCCGGCGCCGATCACGCCGACGACGATGCCGACCACGCCGAGCACCCGGGCGGTGGAGTCGTTGTCGGAGCTGCTCGCCCCGGCGGCGGAGTCCTGCGAGGCGGTGGCCCCGGCGTGGTGCCCGTCGGCGGCGGGGGAGGCGCCGGCGGCCGCGGCGGCCTTGGTGAGGGCCAGCACGGGCGCGGGCTTGGCGGGCTCGGGCTGGCCCTCCTTGGCCTCGTCGATCCAGCGGACGACCTCGCCGTTGTCGTAGCTCTGCAGCGCCTTGAAGGTCAGGCTGTCGGTGTCGGTCGGCAGCGGGCCGAGCGAGACCCGGAACTCCTGGAACTGCCCGGCGGCGATCTTGGTGCCGGCGTCGGCGGTCCAGGTGATCTTCGAGACGGCCTCGTTGACGTCGGTGCCGTGCACCTTGATCGGCTTGTCGAGCTTGGACTTCTCCAGCGTGGCGGTCCAGCCCGGCAGCGGCAACGTGCGGACCGAGGCCAGCGGGTGGTCCATCGGGAGGCTCACCTCCAGCTTGACGGTGCTCGCGGTGTCGCTCTCGTTCGGCACCCGGAAGTCGACGGCGGTGTACCCGCCCTGCTGGGCGTTGCCCGGCTGCACGGTGACGTGGGCGAAGGCCGGGCCGGCCAGTGCCACCACGGCGGCGGCGGTGGCGAGGGCGATACCGGCGGTACGGCGGGCAGGAGTGGAACGCATGGCGGTGGGTCTCCGATCGGAGGAGGCGGGCCGCGAACGGGCACGGGGGGCTCCCGCACCACGGGCGGACCGCGCCGTGGGGTTGGCCGGACAGCCGTACCGCTCCATGGGCACGGCTCCGTCTGCGCACCCGGGCGGCCGTCGTCGCGGCGGGCCCGTCAGTGCGCGAAGGCCCCCGCCGGCGGACCACGCCTGACCACGCTGTGCCGCAGTGCGGCCGCCACCGGCAGCCGCAGGTTCCCCGTACCGGCGCCCGTCCGGCGCACCGTGCCGCCGGGCGTGCCGAGCAGCCCGCGCAGCAGCACCGTGACCAGTGCGAACACCGTCCGCAGCGGGGTCGCCAGCTCCTTCGCGGCGGCGGCGGTGATCCGCAGCAGCCGCCAGAGCGCCGCCTCGCCGCGCCGCAGCCACCAGCCGGCCACCAGGGCGGCGGCGAGGTGGCCCGCGAACATCCCCGGGGTCAGGCCGAACAGGCCGTCCTGCCACCAGGGCGCGGCCGCGTACGCCGCCGGGTCGAGGCCGGCGTCGCTGATCACCTGCTCCGCGGTGGTGCCGCCGGGAAGGCCGGCGAGGGTGCCCGGGTGGGCCTCGTTGCAGAGCAGCCGGACGGCGAGCTGCGGCGCCGTCATCGGGCCGGTGCCGCCGTGCGTCATCCCGGGCATCGCGGTGGCGTGGGCGGCGGTGCTGTGGAAGAGGACGTGCAGGCCGAGCTGACCCGCCCCGAGGGCGGCCGCGATGCCGGTCAGCGAGCGCTCCCGCCCGCCGAGCAGGGCCGCGAACACCAGCACCGCCGCGAAACCCCCCGCCAGGGCCGGCAGGGCGACGTCCCCGCTGCCGGAGGCGGCGTGCCCGACGGCCGCCGCCAGGGTGCAGACCAGGGCGAACGGCAGCGCCCGCGCCAACCGGAGATCCCAGGCGGCCGCCCGGACCGGGGCATCCGGTACGGCGGCACCCGGGTGCGCGGTGGCGGGGTGGTCAGTCATGGCCGGGACATCATCTCACCGAGCCCCCGGAGCCAGGGGGGAGGGTGGGAATTCGTCCTTCCGGTGGCCGGAAACCCCCGGGGCGGCGGCCGGATCCCACCCCTCGGGAGGGCGGTCGGCGCGGAGGGATTTGCTGACGAATAGCCCGTTCGGCCCGGCGCGCGGGCGCTTCCGTGCGCCGCGCGGCATACACCCGGGCCCCCGTCCATCCGCCGAAAGAGTGATGGCGTGCCGTCCGGACGGTTCGCCGCCGGATCGCCCGGAGATAACTGGACTATGTGGAGCCGTAGCCAGGAGGGACCTCCCGTGGACATCTGGTGGACTCTGCACCTCAAGCGCGACCCCGCCAGCGTGCCGCTGGCCCGGCGCCTGCTGCTCGGCGCGATGGACGGCGCCGGGGTGGACCCGCAGGTCTCCTACGACCTCGGCGTCGCCCTCACCGAGGCCTGCGCCAACGCCGTCGAACACGCGGCGGCCGGCTGCCCCGACGAGAAGTTCCAGGTCACCGCCTCGATCAGCGGTGACCGCCTGCGGATCGAGGTGACCGACTCGGGCCCCGGACTTCCCACCGCCCTGCCGGCCGCGCTGCCCCGGCCGCCGGGCCGCCCGGCCGGCGCCGCCGGCCGGCCCGCCGTCCGCTGCCGCACCCGCCGGGGCCGCGCCACGCTGCCCGCCGCGGCACTGACCGCCCACCGCCGGCGGCCGGCCGGCGCCCCGGCCCCGTACGACACCCACGTCCTGCCGTCCGGGGGGCTCCCGGACGGACGCCCGGCCCCGGCGCTGCGCCCGGTCGACCCCGACACCCTCCCCGACCTCTGTGCGGAGAGCGGCCGCGGGCTCTTCCTCATCCACGCCCTCACCGATCACGTCCAGCTGCGCAACCACCCGCTGCGCGGTGCGATCGTCAGCTTCGACAAGATCCTCACCTGGCGGGACGGCGCCCGGCTGCGGGTGGCGTCCTGAGGCGCTGAGGCGCTGAGGGCGGGTGCTGCGGGCGCCGGGCGGGCCGCCGGGCCCCGCCTACCCTGGGCCGATGACCGACTGGGACCTCAGGAAGCTGCGCGTGCTGCAGGCGCTGGACGAGTGCGGGACGGTCACCGCCGCCGCCGAGCGGCTGCGGATGTCGCCCTCGGCCGTGTCGCAGCAGCTGTCGGCGCTGGCGAAGCAGCTGGGCGCGCCGATGCTGGAGCCGTACGGCCGGCGGGTGCGGCTGACGAGCGCGGCCCGGCTGGTGCTGGGCCACGCCGAGCGGGTGTTCGGGCAGCTGGAGCGGGCCGAGGCGGAACTGGCCGGATACCTGCACGGCGAGGCGGGCGAGGTGCGGGTGGGCGCCTTCGCCACCGCGATCGGCGGCCTGCTGGTGCCGGCCGTCGGCCGGCTGCGGACGCGGGCCCCGGGTCTGTCCGTCCGGGTGGTCGAGGCCGAGGCGGCCGAGGCGTACGGGCTGCTCGCGGCGGGGGAGGTCGACCTGGCGCTCTCGCTGGCGGTCGGTCCGCCCGCGGCCGGTGACCCGCGTTTCGTGCGGTACCCGCTGCTCAGCGACCCGCTGGACGTGGCGCTGCCGCCGGGCCATCCGCTCGCCGGATCGACCGGGCTGCGGCTGGCCGACCTCGCGGCCGAGCCGTGGATCTACGGGGCGGCCGGGCCCTGGCGGGAGATCACCCTCGGGGCCTGCGCGGACGCCGGATTCGTGCCGGAGCGGGCGCACACCGCGTCCGACTGGCCGGCGATCCTGGCCATGGTGGCGGCCGGCCTCGGGGTGGCGCTGGTCCCGCGGCTGGCCTCGGCGGGGCGCGGCGGGGCCGCGGTGATCCGCCCGCTGCCCGCCGACCTGCCGGCCCGCCGGGTGGTCGCCGCCGTCCGGACCGGTACCGAGCAGGCCCCGCCGCTGCGGCGGGTGCTGGCGGCGCTGGAGGCGGTGGCCGGGACCGTGAAGCCCGGCTGAACGTTCCGGTCAGATCTTTGCGATGGACCTGATGGTTCGCCCGGCTCCAGAGTGGAGGGACCGGCCGACCGCACCGTCCGCTCCGTCCGAGAGGTGACCCGCATGCCCGTCAGCCCCACCGACCCCGACAGCACCACCGGTGACGCCGCCGCGATCGCCGCCGCCACCATCCCGGCCGCCACGATCCCGGCCGCTGCCGACGACGGCACCGCGACCGACGCCCTCCCGTACGCCGGAGGCAACCCGTACGCCGACTACCGGCACGGCGAGTTCCCCTTCACCGCGCTGACCGACCTGGCCGACCGCCGGCTCGGCGGCGCCGTGCTGGCGGCCAACGACGAACTCTTCGCCGAGCGGGAGAACCTCCTGCTGCCGGAGCCGGCCGAGTTCCGCCCGCACACCTTCGGCAACAAGGGCCAGATCATGGACGGCTGGGAGACCCGCCGCAGGCGCGGCGCCGGCACCGCCCGCCCGCATCCCGCCGCCGAGGACCACGACTGGGCGCTGATCAGGCTGGGCGTGCCCGGGGTCGTGCACGGCGTGGTCGTCGACACCGCGCACTTCCGCGGCAACCACCCGCGGCAGATCGCGGTCGAGGCCACCGAACTGCCCGGCACCCCCGGCCCCGAGGAGCTGCTGGCCGCCGACTGGGAGCCGCTGGTGCCCCGCTCGCCGGTGCGCGGCCACGCCGCCAACGGCTTCGCCGTGGCGAGCCGCCGGCGCGTCACCCACCTGCGCCTCCGCCAGTACCCCGACGGCGGCATCGCCCGGCTGCGGGTGCACGGCGAGGCCCGGCCCGACCCGGCCTGGCTGGCCGCGCTGGGCACCTTCGACCTGGCGGCCCTGGAGTACGGCGGCGCCGTCGAGGACGCCTCCGACCGGTTCTTCTCGCCCCCCGCCAACATGATCATGCCCGGCCGGTCGCGGGCGATGGGCGACGGCTGGGAGAACCGCCGCCGCCGCGACGAGGGCCACGACTGGGTCCGGCTGCGGCTGGCCGGCCGCGGCGTGATCCGGGCCGTCGAGATCGACACCGGCTACTACGTCGGCAACGCGGCCGGCTGGGCCGCCCTGCACGGCCGGGACGAGCGCGGCGGCCCGGACGACTGGTTCGAGCTGGTGCCGCGCACCCGGCTCCAGCCGGACGCCGTCCACCGCCTGCTGCTCCCCGCCGCCCGCCCGGTCACCCACGTCCGGCTGGACGTCTTCCCGGACGGCGGGATCGCCCGGCTGCGCCTGCACGGCAGCCTGCTCGACGACTGAGCCCGCCGGCGGCGGCGCCCGCGCCCGGCCCCGCCGCCCGCGTCCGGCGTCCCGGCGCCGCCCGTCGGAGGGCCGGCCCGGCCGGTCGGCCGGGGAGGGTCCGGCCCGGGTTGCCGGGCCCGAACGGCCGCCGGACGATGGGGACATGTTGCATCAGATGCGTGCCGAGTACGGGTCCGGCGGCCCCTCCGCCGGGGTGAAGATCTGGCACATGGTCCGGGAGGGCGAGCAGACCGCGATGTGCGGTCGTGAGATCGACCCCGGGGCCGCCGCCAAGGAGCCGACGGACTGGGGCAGCACGGCCGAGCTGTGCTGCCACACCTGCGGGGCGGTCTTCCTGCGCGAGGCGCCCTACCTGCCCGCCGAGCACCAGTAGCGGGCGGGCGCAGAGGGACGGCGCCGCCGTGCAGCCCCCGGCCGCCCCGCTTCCGCTGGCCCGCGAGGCCGCCGCGCTGCGGGCCGGCCGGCCACCGCTCCCCGAGCACGCCGACCGGCTCTGCGCCCGGATCGAGCGGGTCGACCCGCTGCTGCACGCCTTCGTCCCGGAGCCGGGCCGGCACCACCGGCTGTCCGGTGAGGCCCGCGCGCTGGCCGCCCGGTACCCCCGGCCGGAGGACCGGCCCGCGCTGTACGGCGTGGCGGTGGGCGTCAAGGACATCGTCCGGGTGGACGGCCTGGCCACCCACGCCGGCTCGGCCCTGCCGCCCGGGGTGCTGGGCGGGCCGCAGGCGGAGCTGGTGAGCCGGCTGCGGGCGGCCGGCGCGCTGGTCGCGGGCAAGACCGTGACCGCCGAGTTCGCGATGAACGCCCCCGGCCCCACCCGCAACCCGCACCGCCCGGCGCACACCCCGGGCGGCTCCAGCAGCGGATCGGCCGCCGCCGTCGCGGCCGGGCTGGTGCCACTGGCGGTCGGCACCCAGACGGTCGGCTCGGTGATCCGCCCGGCGGCCTACTGCGGGGTGGTGGGGTTCCGGCCCACCTACGGGCGGATCCCGTTCGACGGCGTGATCCCCAACGCGCCGAGCCTGGACACCGCCGGGCTCTTCACGGCCGACGTCGCGGGCGCGGCGCTCGCCGCCGCGGTGCTCTGCGACGACTGGCGGCCCGACGGCGGCGGCGACGACGACGGCCCGTGCGTGCTGGGCGTCCCGGCGGGCCCCTACCTCGACCGGGCCGGCCCGGTCGCCGCCGAGGCCTTCGCGGCGCAGCTGGAGACGCTGGCGGCGGCCGGGCTGACGCTCCGCCGGGTGGACCTGGTCCCCGACTTCGACGAGGTCGCCCGGCACCTGCGGACCGTCACCCGGTACGAGGCGGCGCAGGCGCACGCCGACTGGTTCGCCCGCTTCGGCGGCCTCTACCGGCACGAGACGGCGGCCGCGATCCGGCACGGCCAGGAGATCGACCCGGACGACTACCTGGCGGCGCTGCGCGCCCGGGCCCACTTCGCCGCGCGGGTGGCCGGGGTCGCCGCGCGGGAGGGCGTCGGCCTGTGGCTGGCGCCGGCCGCCACCGGGCCCGCGCCGCTCGGGCTGGAGAGCACGGGGGACGCGGTGATGTCGGTGCCGTGGAGCTACGCGGGGCTGCCGGCCGTGAGCCTGCCGGCCGGGACGGGCGCGGACGGGCTGCCGCTCGGGCTGCAGTGCGTGGGGGCGGCCGGCGCCGACGAGCGGCTGCTGGCCCTGGCGGCGCGGCTGGAGCGGCTGCTGGCGGCGGCCGCCCGGTAGCGGCGCCTCCGTTCCCGTCCGTGCCCGGCCCTCCGCCCCCGTCCGTGCCCGGACGTACCCGGTCGGCCGGGCCGCCGTCCCGGTACCGGGCTATACGCTGGCGGGACCAAGGCGTACGGGTGGTCCGCGGGTGCGGACGGCGCCCGGCGCCGTTCCCGTCGCGACAGCTGAGGTGGGCAGTGGCCGGCTCTTCCACGGACGGACGTGTCCTGCGCGGCGAGGAGACCCGCCGGGCGGTCCTGCGGCGCGCGGTCGAGATCGCCTCGGTGGAGGGCCTCGGCGCGCTGTCGATCGGCCGGCTGGCCACCGACCTGGGGCTGAGCAAGAGCGGGGTCTTCGCCACCTTCGGGTCCAAGGAGGAGCTGCAGCTGGCGTCCGTCCGGGCGGCCCGGCGGATCTTCTTCGACGCGGTGGTCGAGCCGGCCCGGTCGGCTCCCCCGGGGCTCGCCCACGTCTGGGCGCTGTGCGCGGGCTGGCTGGCGTACTCCCGGGCCCGGGTCTTCCCCGGCGGGTGCTTCTTCTACGGGGTGGGCGCCGAGTTCGACGCCCAGCCGGGGCCGGTCCGCGACCTGCTCGCCGAGGCGGCCCGGGAGTGGGACGCGTTCGTCCTCGGCGCGCTGGCGAACGCCCGCGCGGCCGGCGAGCTGCGCCCGGACGCGGACCTCGAACAGCTGACGTTCGTCCTGATCGGCGTGATGGAGACGGCCAACTCGCACGGGCTGCTGTACGGCGGGCAGCTGCCGTACGACCGGGCCGAGAAGGCGGTGCGGAGCCTGCTGCGGGCCGAGGCGACCGATCCGGCGCTGCTGCCCGGCTGACCGGGGCGGCCGGGGCCCCTGGCGGGGCGTTTCTGCGGCCTGAAAACTGCACGAACGATCGTGCTAATATCTCGGCACAGTTCGGCCCCCACTCAGCCAACCCCGACAGGGAGAACAGATGGATCCGGCCGTCGCACTCATCGGCAGCACCCTCAACGCCACGTCGCTGCTCTCGCCCCGCGCGGCGGGACGCGGCGCCTTCGAGATCTTCCTGCGCCCCGGCCGGCGCGGCCGGGTCCGCCCCGCCGAACGCGAGGTGCACGAACGTGCGGTCACCGAGGAGCTGACCGTGCACGGCAAGCGGGTGGTGGCCTACCGCTGGGGCGACGGAGCCCGGCCCGTCCTGCTGCTGCACGGCTGGCAGTCCCGGGCCTCCCGCTACGCGGCCCTGGTGCCCCGGCTGCGCGCGCTCGGCCTCACCCCGGTCTCCTTCGACGCGCCCGGGCACGGCGACTCGGGCGGCCGGACGACCACGATCCTGGAGTACCGCGAGGCGATCCGGCGGATGCAGGACCGCTACGGGACCTTCGACTCCGTCGTCGCGCACTCCTTCGGGGTGACCTGCGCCTTCCTGGCACTGCGCGAGGGAGCCCGGGCCGGCCGGCTGGTCGCGGTGGCCGGCGTCAGCGAGTTCGGCTACCTCCCGGCCCGGTTCTCGGCCGGGCTCGGCCTGCACCCCAGGGTCGAGCGGGAGCTGCGGCGCCGGATCGAGCAGGAGCTGTTCGCCGGGACGGACGACGTCTGGGAGCACTTCGACGCCGCCCACGACCCGGCCGCCGTCCCGCTGCCGATCCTCGCCGTGCACGACGAGGGGGACGCCGTCGCCCGGATCGGCCAGGCGCACCGGCTCAAGGCGGCGTACGGGGACCGGCTGGAGCTGCTGACCACCCGGGGGCTCGGCCACAGCCGGATCCTCGCCGCCCCCGCCGTGATCGACAACATCGTCGGCTTCCTGGGCGAGGCCCCGGCCGCGGGCGGCGCCGGGGGCCGCCCGGGTGTCCGTGCCGGAGCCGGCTCCGGCGCCGCGACGGGTGCCGCCGCCGGCTGAGCGCACCGGGGCGGCCTCCCCGCCGGCCGCCGGGCCGCACGACGGAGCGGGCGGCCCCCGGGGGGACCGCCCGCTCCGTCAGCCACCCGGGGGAGGCTCAGCCGCCGCTCTTGCGACGGAAGTTGCGCTTGCCGCCGGCCGCGCCGTGGGTGCCGTGGATCTTCCCGTCGGCGCCCGGGCCGCCGCCGGCCGCGTCCGACCGGTTGCCGTGCTTGCGCTCCAGCGCGGCGAGGAACTTCGCCTTGACGTCGTCCTGGGCGGGCGCCTCGGTCTCGGGCGTCTGCGCCGTCGCGGCCTGTTCGGTCTCCGCTGCTTCGCTCGTGTCGCTGGTCATTCAGGACCTCCTGGACGGGGTGGCGCCGGATCATGCGTTCACGGACACGATGCCACGTCCAGCAGGGGCCGGCGGCCCGATTGCCGTCCGTCCGGCGCACCGGCCGCCCCGGCGGCGGGCCCGCCGGCCCCGGTCAGTGCGAGCGCTCGCCCTCGTCGGGGAACCGGGGCCCGCCGATCAGGTACAGCAGCGCGGCGGTGGGGAAGCCGATGGAGGCGGCCACCAGGACGATGAATTGCCAGACCATCGGAGCTCTCCTCGGACGTGGTGGGGGCGGTGCGAACGGTGCCGTCACCGCCGGTCCGGACCGGCCGGACGACGGTGATATACGACGGTATGTCGGCATCCGTCCGGCGGCCACCGGACACGTGCGAGGGATCGCGTGCAGGGGTCTGGGCACCGCGCCCGCCCGGCGGCCACACTGACGGGATGCACGTACAGCTCGCAGGGGAACCGCAGGAGCCGGGCCGGGAGAGCGAGGACTTCGCAGTGGCCTCCTCGGAGGCGCTGGTGCTGCTCGACGGGTCGAGCTCACCGGAGGCGATGGAGTCGGGGTGCCGGCACGGCACCCCGTGGTTCGTGCGCAGACTCGGGGTGCACCTGCTGGCCCGGCTGACCGACCGCGCCGACCGCTCGATCGCGGAGTGCCTGGCCGACGCCATCGCGGAGACCGCGGCGCTGCACGGCGGGCGCTGCGACCTGGGGCACCACAACACGCCGGCCGCCATGGTGGTGGCCGCGCGCCGGCACGGCGCCTCGCTGGAGTACCTGGTGCTCGGCGACTCGCTGCTGGTCCTGCAGTACAGGGACGGCCCGCCGCGGGTGATCGGCGACAACCAGCGCTTCCCGGACGGGGAGGAGCTGCGCCGGCGGATCTGGACGACGGTGCCCGGCTCGGAGGAGCGCGAGGAGCTGCACCTGCGGTACGCGCTGGCCGTCCGGGCGGCCCGCAACAGCGGGAACGGGCCGTGGATCGCGGCGGCCTCGCCGAAGGCGGCCGGCCACGCGGAGACCGGCTTCGTGCCGCTCGCCGACCTGCTGGCGGTCGCCGCCGTCTCGGACGGCGCCTCCCGGTTCACCGAGCGGTTCGGCCTCGGCAGCTGGTCGGACGCCCTGCAACTGCTCGCCGAGTCCGGCCCGGCGGAGCTGATCGCGCAGGTCAGGGCGGTGGAGCGGGCCGACGCCGGGTGCGAGCGCTGGCCGCGCGGCAAGGCGCACGACGACGCCTCGGCCCTCTACGCCAGGATCTGAGGAGGCCACCGGCCGGGCGCTGCCCGGCCGGTCACGGCCGATGCCCGGCCGGGGGGCCGGGCATCGTCGGGCGTCGTCCGGGGCGCTCGGTCGTCCGGGGTTCTCAGTCGATCGGGTGGCCGAAGGAGCCGGACTGGAAGTCCTTCATGGCCTGCTCCAGCTCGCGGTGGCTGTTCATCACGAACGGCCCGTACCAGGCCACCGGCTCCCGGATCGGCTGCCCGCCCAGGACGATCACGTCCAGGTTGGGGTGCCGGGAGTCCTGCTTGGTGTCGGCGGAGATGGTGAGGGTGTCGCCCTCGCCGAAGACCGTCGCCTGTCCGGTGTGCACCGGGCGGCCCTCGGCGCCCACCTTGCCGTTGCCGTTCAGGACGTACGCCAGGGCGTTGAAGTCCTGCCGCCAGGGGATGGTGACCTGCGCGCCGGGGGTGATCGAGGCGTGCAGCAGGGTGATCGGGGTGTGGGTGGCCCCCGGGCCCTGGTGTCCGTCCAGCTCGCCGGCGATCAGGCGCAGGATCGCGCCGCCGTCGGGGGTGGAGAGCAGCTTGACGTGCCCGCCGTGGATGTCCTGGTAGCGCGGGGCGGTCATCTTGTCGGAGGCCGGCAGGTTGACCCAGAGCTGGATGCCGTGGAACAGGCCGCCGGTGGCGACCAGGGACTCCGGCGGGGTCTCGATGTGGAGGATGCCGGAGCCGGCCGTCATCCACTGGGTGTCACCGCCGCCGAGGTGGCCGCCGCCGCCGTGCGAGTCCTTGTGGATGAACTCGCCGTCGATCAGACTTGGTGTTGATCTTCGCGAAGGCGCGGCGGACGGGGAAGCCCTCGCCCTCGAAGCCCTCGGGGGCGGTGACCACCGTGCGGACCGGTCGCGGTGTGTTGGCCGCGGGGTCGGGGGTGGCGACGCGCGGGAGGGTCAGTGGGTTGTCGACGGTCACGGCGGACATGTCGGCCTCCTTCGGGGTGTCTGGCCTACGTCCAACAGATTAGTTCAATTCTCAACCAAGGGCAAGTTGAAGGTTGAACTAAATGGGTGAACCGATGCCCGCCGGGCACCGCCCGCCGGGTCAGCCGTACATTCGCCGCATGGTGAAGTCCACCATCTGCTCCACGGCCTTGGCGTCGAACACCATCCGGTGCTCGCCCTCCATGTCCAGGGCGAAGCCGTAGCCCGTCGGCAGCAGGTCCAGCACCTCGGCGCCGGAGACGCTGAAGTGCTTGGACTCCTTGCCGGCGTAGCGGCGCAGCTCCTTCAGCGAGCTGAACATCGGGATCACCGGCGTCGGGGTGTTGTGCAGGGCGAGGAAGCCGGGGCGGTCGCCGCGCGGGCAGTGCACCTTGGAGGTGATGAAGATGGCCTGGAAGTCCTCCACCGCCATCGAGCCGGTGGTGAAGGCCCGGACCGCGTCCGCCAGCGAGGGCGGGGAGGGCTCCGGGTACAGGGACTGCTGCGGCGCGGCCTGCGGCTGCTCGCCGTACGGGCCGGGGCCGGGCATGCCGTTCATCCCCGGCTGCGGCCCCGCCTGCTGGTAGGGGTCGCTCGGGTATGCGGTCTGGTCATAGCCGTACACACGGACAGGCTATCGGGAGCGCGCTCCCCTGTGGGGCGGTCGATCCTGACAAGGACTACCCGTCCGGCGTTGTGGAAGGTTGCCACGGGCCCGCGCCCCCGTGACGTGACAACGTTCATAGCTGATTCGCCACTGATTCGCCGCGAAGGGCTTGAACAAGTTACCGCCGGGTAGCATCATGATGTCTACTGGTGGGTAAGTGGGGTGCCCGGCGCGGCGAACCCCCGGAAGCGACGAACCGGAGAAAACGGCCATGGGTCACTACAAGTCCAACCTGCGGGATGTGGAGTTCAACCTCTTCGAGGTGTTCGGCCGCGACCAGGTGTACGGCACCGGTCCGTTCGCCGACATGGACGTCGAGACCGCGAAGAACATCCTCAGCGAGATCGCACGCCTCGCCGAGAACGACCTCGCCGCGTCCTTCGTCGACGCCGACCGCAACCCGCCGGTCTTCGACCCGGAGACCAACACCGCGCCGGTGCCGGCCTCCTTCAAGAAGAGCTACCAGACCTTCATGGACGCCGAGTGGTGGCGCCTGGGCATCCCGGAGGCCATCGGCGGCCAGGTCACCCCGTCCTCGCTGATCTGGGCCTTCGCCGAGCAGATCCTCGGCTCGAACCCGGCCATCTGGATGTACTCCTCCGGCCCGGCCTTCGCCGGCGTCGTCCACGAGGAGGGCACCGAGGAGCAGGCCAAGGTCGCGCAGCGCATGGTCGACCGCCAGTGGGGCGCCACCATGGTGCTGACCGAGCCCGACGCGGGCTCCGACGTCGGCGCCGGCCGCACCAAGGCGATCAAGCAGGAGGACGGCTCCTGGCACATCGAGGGCGTGAAGCGCTTCATCACCTCGGGCGAGCACGACATGTCCGAGAACATCATCCACCTGGTGCTGGCCCGCCCCGAGGGCGGCAAGCTCGGCACCAAGGGCCTGGGCCTCTACATCGTGCCCAAGTACGACTTCGACTGGGAGACCGGCGAGCTCGGCGAGCGCAACGGCGTCTACGCCACCAACGTCGAGCACAAGATGGGCCTCAAGGCCTCCAACACCTGCGAGATGACCTTCGGCGCCAAGCACCCGGCCAAGGGCTGGCTGCTCGGCGAGACCGTCGACGGCATCCGCCAGATGTTCAAGATCATCGAGTTCGCCCGGATGATGGTCGGCACGAAGGCCATCGCCACCCTCTCCACCGGCTACCTGAACGCGCTGGAGTACGCCAAGGAGCGCGTGCAGGGCGCCGACATCTCCAACTTCCTGGACAAGGCCGCCCCCCGGGTCACCATCACCAACCACCCGGACGTCCGCCGCTCGCTGATGACCCAGAAGGCCTACGCCGAGGGCATGCGCGCGCTCGTCCTGCTCACCGCCTCCACCCAGGACGACGTCCTCGCCGCCCGCCTGCGCGGCGAGCACGACGAGGCCGCCGAGCGCCTCAACGACCTGCTCCTGCCGATCGTCAAGGGCTACGGCTCGGAGAAGTCGTACGAGCAGCTCGCCCAGTCCCTGCAGACCTTCGGCGGCTCCGGCTACCTGCAGGAGTACCCGATCGAGCAGTACATCCGGGACGCCAAGATCGACACCCTCTACGAGGGCACCACCGCGATCCAGGGCCTCGACTTCTTCTTCCGCAAGATCGTCAAGGACGGCGGCCAGGCCCTCACCGCCGTCTCCGAGCAGATCCAGAAGTTCCTCGGCGCGGCCGAGGGCGGCGACGCCCTCGCCACCGAGCGCGAGCTGCTCGCCAAGGCCGCCGGCGACCTGGAGGCGATCGTCGGCAAGATGCTCGCCGACCTGTCCTCGGTCGAGCAGGACGTCAAGAACATGTACAAGGTGGGCCTCAACAGCACCCGTCTGCTGATGGTCTCCGGCGACGTCGTCATCGGCTGGCTGCTGCTGCGCCAGGCCGCCGTCGCGCTCGCCAAGCTGGAGGCCGGCGCCTCGGAGAAGGACGTCGCCTTCTACCAGGGCAAGGTCGCCGCCGCCCGTTTCTTCGCCCGCAACATCCTGCCGACCATCACCCCGCAGCGGGTGATCGCCGAGGGCGTCGACAACGAGATCATGGACCTCGCGGAGGAGGCGTTCTAAGGACGCCCGCCGGTCACCGCGACCGCCCCGGACCGGGGCGCGCCGCGCCCGGCACCTCCCGAACGACCGCCTGACCCACCCTCAGCACGAAGGGGGCCCGCCGCACCGGCGGGCCCCCTTCGTGCTGCTCGCCGCCGCCCGGGCCACCGGCCCCGCCGGGCCACCCTGCTCAGCCGCTGCGCAGCGCCTTCAGCGGATCCGTCCGGGCCGCCCGCAGCGCCGGGTACAGGCCGGCCAGCAGACCGACCACGCTGCCGATCAGCGGGGCCGGCAGGGTCGCCGCCGGCTGCAGCACCGCCGTCCAGTCCCGCGCGGCGGCCACCGCCAGCACCGTCACCACCCCCAGCCCGGTCCCGATCAGCCCGCCGAGCGTGCCCAGCGCCGTCGACTCGGTCAGGAACTGCCCGGCGACGTGCCGGCTCCTGGCCCCCAGCGAGCGGCGCAGCCCGATCTCCTCGGTGCGCTCCAGCACCGCCACCAGCGTGGTGTTGGCGATCCCGACCGCGCCGACCAGCAGGCAGATAGCCGCCAGCGCCAGGAAGAGGCCGGTCAGGTCCGAGGCCACCCCGTCCCGGAGGCCGTGCGGGTCCGGCGGGGGCACCACGGTGAACGCCTCCGGCGCGTCCGGGCGCAGGGCGAGCGGCAGCTGCCGGGCCACCGCCCCGGCCGCCCCCACCCGGGTCGCGACCAGCGCCTGGGTGCCCCGCTCACCGCCGGGCGGGGGGCTGCCGAAGCGTTCCAGCGCCGTGGACGCCGGGACGATCACCCCGGGCAGCGCCCCCGGCTGCCGCCGCACCTCCGAGTAGACCCCGATCACGGTGTACGGGATCCCGGCGACGAAGACCGCCGGCTGGGCGTCCAGCCGGCTCACCCCGAGCCGCTCGGCGGCCGCCGAGCTGAGCAGCGCCACCGGCTGGCGGGACTCCTGCACGTACGGGTCCAGGGGGACCCCGGCGACCATCGTCGGCTCCATCGCCGCCACCGCGCCGGGGGTGGCGGCCAGCAGGGCCAGCCCCTGCCCGGCGTCCGGCCCGGTCGGCGTGGCGGCCAGCGGCGGGGCACCGGGGACGGGCCACCAGAGCCCGCCCGCGCGCACCCCGTCGATCCGGGCCAGCCGGGCGTCGGTGTCCGGCGGGAAGCTGGTCGGCGGCTCGACCCCGGGCGGCAGGCCGTCCCCGGACGGGTGGTCGCCGGCCGTCACCGTGGTGGCCCGGGTCAGGTCGAACCGCTCGCCGATCTGCCCCGAGGCGGTGGCCGTCAGGCCCAGCACCGCCACGAAGGCACCGATGCCGAGCACCGTGCCGAGCATGGTCAGCGCCGTCCGGCCGGGCCGCTGCAGGGTGCCCGAAAGGGCCTCGGCGACCAGGTCGCGCAGCCCGAGCCGGGAGGCCGGTCCGGGCAGGACGCTCCTGGCCATCAGCCGTCCACCGCCGGCCGGCCCGGCTCGCGCAGGCGCCCGTCGCCGATCCGCACCGAGCGCTCCGCGCGGGCCGCCACGGCCGGGTCGTGGGTGATGACGACGAGGGTGTGGCCCTGCGCGTGCAGGTCGTCGAAGCGGGTCAGCACGGCCTCCGCGTTGGCCGAGTCCAGATTGCCGGTCGGCTCGTCGCACAGCAGCAGGCTCGGACCGTTCACCAGCGCGCGGGCGATCGCCACCCGCTGCCGCTCGCCGCCGGAGAGCGTTCCGGGCAGCGCCCGGGTGCGGTGCGCCAGGCCGACCCGGGCCAGCGCCTCGCGGGCGGCGGCCCGGCGGCGGGCGCGCGGGGTGCGGTTGTAGAGCTGGGCGAGCAGGACGTTCTCCTCGGCCGTGCGGTGCGCCAGCAGGTGGAAGGACTGGAAGACGAAGCCGATCCGCTGCCCGCGCAGGGTCGAGCGGTCCCGGTCGCCGAGCCCGGCGGTGTCGATCCCGTCGAGTTCGTAGCTGCCGGTGCTGGGGGTGTCGAGCAGGCCCAGCAGGTGCAGCAGGGTGGACTTGCCGGAGCCGGACGGGCCGGTCACCGCCACGTACTCGCCCCGGCGGATCTCCAGGTCGGACGGGTGCAGCGCGGTGACCGGCGGCGGCCCGGCGAAGGTCCGGCCGACACCGGCGAGCCTGATCACCAGGGGGCCGCCGCCGGGGCCGCTGCCGGTGGCGGTCGCCGAGGTGGGGGCGGTCACCGCCCGACCACCACCAGGTCACCGGCCCTGAGCTCGCCGCCGTCGGCCGGGGTCACCCCCACGAAGCCCTGGTCGCTCGCGCCCAGGGTGACGGCCAGCGTGCTGCGCCGGCCCGCCGCGTCGAGCCGGGTCACCGACGTCCGGCCCGCCGAGGTGGTGAAGACCGCGGCCACCGGCACGGTCAGCACCGGTGGGCCGGAGGCGCCCTTGAGGACGGTGATCCGGACGTTCTGGCCGTTCAGCCCGGCCGGCAGCGGGGCGTCCGGCGTCACGGTCAGCGGCACGTACAGCGCGCCGCCGGCCTTCCCGCCACCCGCACCGCCGTCCTGGCCGCCCGCCCCGCCGCCCGTACCGCCGCCGGGGCCGGTGCCCGGATCGCCCGCCCCGCCGCCCGCCCCGCCGATCGGGATCACCTGGCCCGCCGGTGCCACCGTCGTCGGCGCCCCCAGCGCCCCGACCGTGCCGGTGACGGTGGTGTTCGCGGCCTCCGAGAGCACCTGCACCGGCATGCCGGGCCGCACCGCGGCGGCCTGTGCCTGGGTGAGCTGCCCGGTGAGCGACAGACCACCGCTGCTGAGGGAGAGCAGCGGGCCCGAGACGGGCGAGCCCACCGCGGCGTTGACGGCGGTGACGGTCGCGGGGAAGGCGGGCAGGAAGACCACGTGGGCGGCCGGCACCATCGGCCCGTTCAGCGCCTCCGCCCTGGCCAGCGCGGCCCTGGCGGCGGTCAGCTCCTTCCTGGCGGTGGCGAGCTGCTGGTCGAGGACGGGCCCGGTGGCGGCGGCCTCCGCCCCGGCGGGTGCGGCGGACGGGTCCGCGGTGGCGCCGGCAGCCGCCTTCCGCCGGGCGGCCAGGGCGTCCACGCTCTGCTGGGCGGTGTCCGCCGCCTTCCGCGCCGTGTCCACCGCCTGCTGGGTGACGGCGCCGGTGGTCGGCACCGGGTAGCCGAGCCGGGTGTAGAGGTCCGTGACCGCCCGCGCGGTGCCGGCGCCGAAGCCACCCCGGTCGTCGCCGTGCGCGGGCAGGCCGAGCGCGGCCAGCGCGTCCTGCAGCTCCGCGACGTCGGAGCCGGTGCTGCCCGGCTTGAGGTCGCGGTACGCGGGCACGGCCCCGGCCAGGGCGAACAACGGCTGCCCCGACACCTCGGCCAGCAGCCGGCCGGCGACCACCTGGTCGCCCGCCCGCACCGACAGCCCGGACACGTACAGCCGGGTGACCTCGGCGGAGGCCGAGGCCGGGGTGACGTCGTACCGGGCCGGCGGGTACACCGTGCCGCGGAGCACCACCGAGGGATTGATCACCTGCATGGTCGCGGCCGCCGTCAGCACGGTGTCCGGCGGCGGCGCCGTCCGGGCGGCCCGTTCGGCGGGCGACCGGACCAGCGAGGAGGCCGCCAGGCCGCCGGCCGAGACCAGCGCCGCGGCGGCGGCCACCGCCAGCAGGACCCGCCGCCGGCGGGCCGTCCGGGACAGTCCGGCGCCACTCGTCGGGGCGGCGCCCACCGCGCCGGGTCCCGCGTCGGGTGCCTCGACGGGCCGCTGGTCCGGCGCTCCGTCCCCGGTGCCGCCGGTGCTCCGCTGCGCGCGCCCGAACAATCCGCTCTCCCCCAAGACCCCTGATCCCCGGTGCACGTCCTCGCGGCGGCCGGCCGGCCCGCCCGGGGCCCGGTCCGCCGGTCGCCCCGGGCAACTCTGCAACAAGAGGAGGCAGTTCGGGCGGGAAATCGCGAAGACCCGGGGCCGGTCGCCGCAAACGTCCCGAATCGCCGGACCGGCCGCCCGGCCGGGCCGCCGCGCCGGCCCCGACGGACGGTCAGCCGCCGCCGGTGCCAGGGCACTTGCCGGTGGCCGGCGACAGGGCTGACAGAGCGCGTTCGCCCCGTTACTTTCACCGGGCTGTCCGTGTTCTGTACCCGTTCACCGGTTCCGGCTGTCATGTCCGTGTACGGGCATATGCTCAATGATGCCAAGCCGACCCCCCATCCGGTTTCGGCCCTCCCTCGACCCAGGAGCAGCATGTCGACCGCCGCCCGCCAGGCCTTCTTCGACCGGACGCACACCGATGACCTGATCGCCTTCCTCGGTTCCTCACCGTCGCCGTACCACGCGGTGGCGAGCGCGGCGCAGCGACTGGAGAAGGTCGGCTTCCGCCAGGTCTCCGAGACCGACGCCTGGGACGGGACGACCGGCGGCCGGTACGTCGTCAGAGGCGGTGCGCTGATCGCCTGGTACGTGCCGCAGGGGGCAGGCCCGCAGACCCCGTTCCGGGTGGTCGGCACCCACACCGACTCGCCCAACCTGCGGGTCAAGCCGGTGCCGGACACCGGCTCGGCGGGGTGGCGGCAGGTGGCGGTGGAGATCTACGGCGGGGTCCCGCTGAACACCTGGCTCGACCGGGACCTCGGCCTCTCCGGCCGGCTGGCCCTGCGGGACGGCAGCGTGCGGCTGGTCCAGATCGACGAGCCGCTGCTGCGGGTGCCGCAGCTGGCGATCCACCTCGACCGGCAGGTCAACGACGGTCTCAAGCTCGACAAGCAGCGCCACCTGACGCCGATCTGGGGCCTCGGCCCGACCGACGAGGGATCGCTGATCGAGTACGTCGCCGAGCGGGCCGGTGTCCCGGCGGACGACATCGTCGGCTGGGACCTGATGACCCATGACGTCCAGCCGCCGTCCTACCTGGGCCGGGACCGCGAGCTGCTGGCCGGCCCCCGGCTGGACAACCTGCTCTCGGTGCACGCCGCCACCGCCGCGCTGGCCGCCACCGCGGCGGCCGCCGCCGAGGGCGCCGAGCTGCCGTACATCCCCGTGCTGGCCGCCTTCGACCACGAGGAGACCGGCAGCGAGTCGGACACCGGCGCCCAGGGCCCGCTGCTCGGCAACGTGCTGGAGCGCAGCGTGCACGCGCGCGGCGGCAGCCCGGAGGACCGCGCCCGCGCGCTGGCCGGCACGGTCTGCCTGTCCTCCGACATGGGTCACGCCGTGCACCCCAACTACAGCGAGCGGCACGAGCCGGGCCACCACCCGATGCCGAACGGCGGGCCGATCCTCAAGGTCAACGTCAACAACCGGTACGCGACGGACGCCGTCGGCCGGGCCGTCTTCGCCGCCGCCTGCGAGCGGGCCGGCGTCCCGTGGCAGACCTTCGTCTCCAACAACGCGATGCCCTGCGGCACCACGATCGGCCCGATCACCGCGGCGCGGCTCGGCATCACCACGGTGGACTGCGGGATCGCCGCGCTGTCCATGCACTCGGCCCGCGAGCTGTGCGGCGCGGACGACCCGTTCCTGCTGGCCGGCGCGATCAAGGCCTTCCTGGAGGGCTGACCCCGCGACGCGCGAAGGGCCCCCGGACACCGCTCACGGCGGTCCCCGGGGGCCCTCGGCAGGTGCGGCGGTTACTCCATGCCGGCCAGCACCAGCGGCAGCCGGCGCACTCCCCCCGGGGTGAGCTTCACCGGCACGCCCCAGTCCTGCTGGTGCACGTGGCAGGCCGGGTACTCGATCTCCGGGTCGTCGTCGCAGGAGGCGGCCATCGCCGAGACGTGCAGCACGCCCTCGGTGACCTCCTCGGAGAGCACCAGCTCCCGGTTGAGCGCGGAGTCCGCGCCCGCGCCGGAGAGCAGCAGCTCCGGCGGGGTGGAGGAGACCAGCAGCCGGGTGGACGGGCCGTAGCGCTCGTCCAGCTTCTGGCCGCTCGGCGCGGAGAACACCACGTCCAGCTGGAACACGCCGGGCGCGACCTCGGTGGCCGCGCGCCGGGTGCGGTGCGCCACCGACTCGACCTGGACGGCCTCCTCGGGCAGCCGCAGCCGGGTCAGCCGGTGCCGGGCGGACTCCACCACGACGATGTCGCCGTCCACCAGGACGGCGCCGGAGGGCTCGCGCAGGTCGGTGGCCAGCGTGGTCACCTCGCCCTCGCCGCCCTCCTCGGCCGCCGGGACGTACCGGCGCAGCGCGTGGTTGTAGGTGTCGGCGATCGCCACCGAGCCGTCCGGCAGCACCGTCACCCCGAGCGGGTGCTGGAGCAGGGCCTGGCCGGCGGCGCCGTCCCGGTGCCCGAAGTCGAACAGGCCGGTGCCGACGGCGGTGTGCACCGTCTTCGTTTCACGTGAAACCCAGCGGACCGCGGAGGTCTCCGAGTCCGCGACCCAGAGCTTCCCGCCGTCCGCCGAGACCGCCAGGCCCGAGGGCTGGGCGAACCACGCCTCGGCCACCGGCCCGTCCACCAGGCCCTCGTTGGTCGTACCGGCCGCCACCCCGACCGTGCCGTCGGCCGGGTCGAACGCCCAGAGCTGGTGCACCCCGGCCATCGCGATCCAGACCCGGCCGTCGAAGAAGGCGACGTCCCACGGCGAGGAGAGGTCCACCTCGCGGGCCGGGCCCCCGGTCGCGGAGCCCTGCCACCACTGCTTGCCGGTGCCGGCCAGCGTCCGGACCTCGCCGTCCGACAGCCGCACCCCGCGCAGCGCGTGGTTCACCGTGTCGGCGACCACCACGTCGTACCCGAGGTCCAGGCCGGCCGGGACCAGCGCCAGGCCCTGCGGCTCGCTGAAGCGGGGGGACGTCCCGTCCACCAGCCCGCGCTCGCCGTCGCCGATCCGCCGCACCACCCGCTCGCCGTCCTCGGCCAGCTCCACCAGCGAGTGGTGGCCCGAGTCCGCGACCAGGAAGTTCCCGTTCGGGAGCCGGACGGCCTTGCCGGGGAACTTCAGGTCGCCCGCCACCGGCTCGGGAGCCACGTACGGGCTGTCGCCGCGCCGCAGCGTGCCCTTGGCCTCGTGCTCGGCCTCCAGCTCCTCGACCAGCCGGGCGATCGCGTGCGCGTGCCCCTCGCCGGCGTGCTGCGCGACCACGTACCCCTCGGGGTCGATCACCACCAGCGTCGGCCAGGCCCGCACCGCGTACTGCTTCCAGGTGACCAGCTCGGGGTCGTCCAGCACCGGGTGGTGCACCTCGTAGCGCGACACCGCGTCCACCACGGCCTGGTGGTCGGCCTCGTGCACGAACTTGGGGGAGTGCACGCCCACGATCACCACGGTGTCGCGGTGCTTCTCCTCCAGCTCGCGGAGCTCGTCCAGGACGTGCAGACAATTCACACAGCAAAAGGTCCAAAAATCGGCAATCACGATCTTTCCGCGGAAGTCCGCCAGGACGAGATCCTTGCCGCCGGTGTTGAGCCAACCGCCTGCCCCGACCAGCTCGGGGGCGCGTACACGTGCACGAGATGCCATACCCCCATCAAACCGCACCTCTGTCCTCCGCATTCCGGACGGTCGGCCTGATCGTGACCTCCGGCCGTTCAGCCGGCCGGCTGACCCGGTGACAGCTCCGCCTCCCAGCGGACCTCCCCGTCCTGGAGTTCCCCGGTGGGGCCGAGGCCGGCGGCGCGGGCGACGGCGGCGGAGGCCAGGTGCCCGGGGTGGATGTGCGCCACGACGGTGCGGACGTCCTGGGTGCGGAGCCAGGCGACCAGGGCGCGGGCGGCCTCGCCGGCCAGGCCGCGGCCCTGCCAGGGGACGCCGACCACCCAGGCGATCTCCGCGGTGTCCGCGGTGACGGTGGCCTGGACGTAGCCGGTGGCGCGGCCGTCGGCGCGCAGCCGCAGGACCCAGTTGCACCAGGTGACGCCGGGGTCGGGGGAGCCCGCGCTCAGCCGGCGGTAGCGGGCCCGCAGGGCGTCGAGGGTGTCGGGCTCGCCGCCGGTGAAGGCGTGCAGGGCCGGGTCGGCCAGGACCAGGGCCATCTCCTCGGCGTCCGCGGGCCGCAGCGGGAGCAGGTCGAGGCGTTCGGTGCGGAGGGCGGCGGCTTCGGGGGTTCGCATACCGGGATTCAACCCGCCCCGCGCGGGTGCTGGGCATGCGGCCCGGCATCGGGTCGAATGGAGGCCCGACACGGAGCACTCAGGAGACGGCATGAAGTACCTGGTCAGGGAGCGGCTGTTCGCGATCGGCGACGACTACTGGATCGAGGACGAGGACGGCCGCAAGGCGTACCTGGTGGACGGCAAGGTGCTGCGGCTGCGGGACACCTTCGAGCTGAAGGACGCGGAGGGCCGGGTGGTCGCCGTGATCAAGGAGAAGGCGTTCACCGTCCGCGACGCGATGAAGATCGAGAACACCGAGGGCGAGGTGGTCGCGACCGTCCGGGAGAAGCTCTTCACGCCGTTCCGCGACAAGTACCGGGTCGAGCTGGCGGCCGGGGGCGAGCTGACGATCCACGGGAACCTGATCGACAAGGACTACCGGATCGAGGACGACAACGGCGACGAGGTCGCCCGGATCTCCCGCAAGTGGTTCCGGGTCCGGGACACCTACGGCGTGGAGATCGCCGACGGCGCCGACGCCGGGCTGCTGCTCGCCGTCGCGGCCTGCGTGGACCACCTGGTGGACGAGGAGGACTGAGCCCCGGCCGGCGGGCCGGCTGCGGGAGGGGCCGGGCCGGGCGGCCGGGCGCGGGAGGGAGCCGCGGGCGGATGCCGACCGGCCCTGCCGGGCCCCGGGGGTCATGGGATATGTTTTGCCGATCCTTGACCCGTGCCCGGAAGCCCCGGCGCGGGCACCGGCGGACCTGGGGGAGCGCCCATGAACGACATCGTGCACGGTCTGGGCGCCGCCGCGGCCTTCGGCGGGGTGGGCGTGGTGCTGCTGCTGCTCGGGGTCGGGCTGGTCGACCTGCTGACCCCGGGAAAGCTGGGCCGGCAGATCTGGGTGGAGCGCAACCGGAACGCGGCGGTGCTGCTCAGCTCGGCGCTGCTCGGGATCGGCGGGATCGTCTTCACGGCGATCCTCTACACCTACGAGGAGTTCGGCAAGGGGCTGGTCTCCACCGCGCTGTTCGGGCTGCTCGGCCTGGTCCTGATGGCCGTGGCGTTCTGGGCGGTGGACCTGCTGACCCCCGGCAGGCTCGGCGCGATCCTGGTGGATCCCGAGCCGCACCCGGCGGTGTGGGTGTCGGCCAGTTGCAACCTGGCGGTGGCCGCGATCGTCTCCGCGGCGATCGCCTGACCCGGATCCCGCACCGCCGGCCGCTCACCGCCGGCCCGCTCACCGCCGGCCCCTTCCGGCCCGCCCGGGGCCGGTCCGCCGGGGCCTGACCCGCCCGGGGCCGACCAGCGCACTCGCGCACCTGTGCCCGCCCGCGGCCCGACCCACCGTCCGCGAGCGGCGGCTCAGGTGCGTCCGGACCGGTCAGCCGCGGGCCAGTCGCTCCGTCAGCCGCTGCCTGGCGGCGGGCCACTCGTCCGCGAGCATCGAGAAGTACACGCTGTCCCGCCAGCTGCCGTCCGCGCGGCGGCGCTCCCGCCGGTGGACGCCCTCGAAGGTGGCGCCCAGACGGAGGATGGCGTTGCGCGAGCGCTCGTTCAGGTGGTCGGTCTTCCAGAACACCCGCCCCATGCCCAGGTCCTCGTAGGCGTGGGTGAGCAGCAGCAGCTTGGCCTCGGTGTTCACGGCGGTCCGCCAGGCGGTGCGGGCGTACCAGGTGCCGCCGATCTCGACGAGTTCGTTCTCGGCGTCGAAGTCGTAGTAGCCGGTCATGCCGATGGCCCGGTCGTCCTGCCGGTCGACGACGGCGAAGACCACGGCGGTGCCGGCCGCGATCTCGGCCAGCCGCCGGTCGATGACGCCGCCCAGCTCGTCCGCGGTGTGCGGGGTGCCGGACGGGATCCAGCGCCAGACCTCCTCGTCCCCGCCGCCGGCGGCGAACAGGTCGGGCAGGTGGTGCCGGCCCAGGGGCTCCAGGCGGACGGTCCGGCCGGTCAGGGTGATGGGTGCGGGCAGCTTGGCGGTCATGCCCGGCAAGGTAGCCGGAGTTTGCACTAGATGCAACAGTATTTTGCACTAGTTCAAATGGGGGGGGGGATGGCCGGCGGCGGGTCCGGGCAGGCGAAAGGGCCCCGCGGCGAACCGCGGGGCCCTTCGGGGTGGAGCGGACGGACTAGACGAACGAGTTGATCTGGATCGTCTCGGTCCGGCCCGGGCCGACGCCGATGGCGGAGATCGGGGCGCCCGACATCTCCTCCAGCGCCTTCACGTACGCCTGGGCGTTCTTCGGCAGGTCGGCGAAGGTCTGCGCCTTGCTGATGTCTTCGGTCCAGCCGGGGAGGTTCTCGTAGATCGGCTTCGCGTGGTGGAAGTCCGACTGGTTGTACGGGAGCTCCTCGACGCGCTTGCCGTCGATCTCGTACGCGACGCAGACCGGGATCTGCTCCCAGCCGGTGAGCACGTCCAGCTTGGTGAGGAAGAAGTCGGTCAGGCCGTTGACACGGGTGGCGTAGCGGGCGATCACCGCGTCGAACCAGCCGCAGCGGCGGTCACGGCCGGTGGTGACACCGCGCTCGCCGCCGATCCGGCGCAGCGCGTCGCCGTCGGCGTCCAGCAGCTCGGTCGGGAACGGGCCCGAGCCGACGCGGGTGGTGTAGGCCTTCAGGATGCCGATGACCCGGTCGATCTTGGTCGGGCCGATGCCGGCGCCGGTGCAGGCACCGCCGGCGGTCGGGTTCGACGAGGTCACGAAGGGATAGGTGCCGTGGTCGACGTCCAGCAGGGTGCCCTGGCCGCCCTCCAGCAGGACGACCTTGTTCGCCTTCAGGGCCTGGTCCAGCACGAGGGTGGTGTCGGCGAGGAAGGGGCGCAGCTTGTCGGCGTAGCCGAGGTACTCCTGGACGACCAGGTCGGCCGGGATGGCGCGGCGGTTGTAGAGCTTGACCAGCAGCTGGTTCTTGTCGTGCAGGGCCGCTTCGACCTTCTGCTGCAGGATCGACTCGTCGAAGAGGTCCTGGACCCGGATGCCGACGCGGTTGATCTTGTCCGCGTAGGTCGGGCCGATGCCGCGGCCGGTGGTGCCGATCCGGCGCTTGCCGAGGAAGCGCTCGGTGACCTTGTCCAGGGTGCGGTGGTACGGCGTGATCAGGTGGGCGTTGCCCGAGATCAGCAGCTTCGAGGTGTCGATGCCGCGCTCGTTCAGGCCGTTCAGCTCGGAGAGCAGCACGCCCGGGTCGATCACGACGCCGTTGCCGATGACCGGCACCACATTCGGGCTGAGGATGCCGGAAGGGAGCAGGTGCAGGGCATACTTCTGGTCGCCGATGACCACCGTGTGACCGGCGTTGTTGCCGCCCTGGTAGCGGACGACATAGTCGACGGAGCCACCGAGGAGGTCGGTCGCCTTCCCCTTGCCCTCGTCCCCCCACTGAGCGCCAACGAGCACGAGTGCCGGCACAGGCGTACACCCCTTCCGGTTGGGGCATCCTGCGTAGGCCGCAGTCTGCCCCGAGATAGACGAAGCCCCTGGCGCAATAGCGCAAGGGGCTCTTGCACCGAGAGATTACCTGAGGAAGGACCGGTCGTGTCGTCCCTGTCCACGCCCGCATCCCACGCTGCCACCCCCGGCAACGGCGAGCCACTGCTCGTCCTGCTCGACCCGGCCGCCAAGCAGACCGACGGAGAGTCGGTCCGGATCGCGAAGGATGTGCTCTGCGGAGGCGCGGACGTCAAGGTGGCACACCCGGAGTCCCCGTCCGAACTGGACCGTGTGCTTTCGCACCGGGGCCGCCGCCGACCGGTGGTGATCGGTTCCGATCTGGCGCTGCAACGGGTCCTCCAGGCCCTGTACCGGCAGCGTGAACTGGGCAGCGACCCGGTCGGACTGATCCCGGTGGGCCGGCCTCCCGAGCTGAACGCGGCCCGGGCGCTGGGGGTGCCCGCCGAGCCGGTCCGGGCGGCCCGGGCGATCCTCACCGGGGTGCCGCGCGAGCTGGACCTGCTGGTGGACGACGGCGGCGGGGTGGTGCTGGGCGCGGTCCGGATCGCGGGGACGGGGGTCCGTCGCGGACTGGGCCGGACGGGTGGCTGGCGTTCGCTATGGGCGAAACTGGCTGCGGCCGAGCAGGCGACCGGCAAGCCGCCCGAGGGGTCCGGCGAGCACCCCGAGGCGCGGCTGCGGGTGGAGGCGGACGGACGCCTGCTGGCGGACGTCCACCGGCCGGTGCGGGTGGTCCAGGTGAGCCTGCCGCTGGGCGAGGGCGTGATGGAGATCGTGGTGCGCGCCCCGGGCGCGCTGGTCCGGGCCCGGGCGGCGTCGGTCACGGTGGCCGGCCGCGGCTTCGGCTACGAGGCCGACGGGCACCCGGTCGGCCCGGTGCGCTCCCGGACCTGGACGGTGCACCCGGCCTCCTGGCGGCTGCTGCTGCCGGGCTGAGCCCGCCGGCCGCTGCCGGGCCGGGGCCCGGCCGCCCGGGCGGGCCGGGTCCGGGTCGATCCGGGCCGCCGGGCCACCGGGTCACCCCCGTCGGGCGGCCCGGGTGAGCAGGGTCACGTTTTCACCCGCCGCGGCGGCCCGGGCGGCCCGGCCCGGCCGGGGCCAACGGGCGCGCGTCACAAGGCAGGGGGGGTGGTCGGGCCGATTCCCGGATCCGAAATGCGCTGACGGTAAGGGGTTTTGTCTACGCGCGTCGCCGGTTGATCGTCCGACCTCGGCCCCCTCCCCCGTTCGGGAAGGCTGTGCCAACTGCCCTAGACTCGAAGACGTGCCACGTGGTGACGGAAGACTCAACCACGATCTTCTTCCCGGCGAGAAAGGCCCCCAGGACGCTTGCGGCGTCTTCGGTGTCTGGGCTCCCGGCGAGGAGGTCGCCAAGCTCACGTTCTTCGGCCTATATGCCCTGCAGCACCGTGGACAGGAATCCGCGGGCATCGCAGTGAGCAACGGCTCCCAGATTCTCGTCTTCAAGGACATGGGACTTGTCTCCCAGGTCTTCGACGAGGCCTCCCTGGGGTCCTTGCACGGGCATATCGCCGTCGGACACGCCCGCTACTCGACCACCGGTTCCTCGGTCTGGGAGAACGCCCAGCCGACCTTCCGCGCGACCGTCAACGGTTCGCTGGCCCTCGGGCACAACGGAAACCTGGTGAACACCGCCGAACTGGCGGAGATGGTCGCCCGACTGCCCGGTGAGGAGCACGTCTCCCGGTCCGGCCGCAGCGCCGCGACCAACGACACCGATCTGGTGACGGCCCTGCTCGCGGGCCACCCCGAGCTCACCATCGAGGAGACCGCGCGGCAGGTGCTGCCCAAGGTCAAGGGCGCCTTCTCGCTGGTCTTCATGGACGAGCACACGCTCTACGCCGCCCGTGACCCGCAGGGCATCCGCCCGCTGGTCCTCGGCCGGCTGGAGCGCGGCTGGGTGGTCGCCTCCGAGACGGCGGCGCTCGACATCTGCGGCGCCTCCTACATCCGCGAGGTGGAGCCCGGCGAGCTGATCGCCATCGACGAGAACGGCATGCGCAGCAGCCGGTTCGCCGAGGCCAAGCCCAAGGGCTGCGTCTTCGAGTACGTCTACCTGGCCCGCCCCGACACCTCCATCGCCGGCCGCAACGTGCACCTCTCCCGCGTGGAGATGGGGCGCAAGCTGGCCAAGGAGGCGCCCGTCGAGGCCGACCTGGTGATAGCGACCCCGGAGTCCGGCACCCCGGCCGCCATCGGCTACGCCGAGGCCAGCGGCATCCCGTACGGCTCCGGCCTGGTGAAGAACGCCTACGTCGGCCGGACCTTCATCCAGCCGAGCCAGACGATCCGCCAGCTCGGGATCCGGCTCAAGCTGAACCCGCTCAAGGAAGTCATCGCGGGCAAGCGCCTGGTCGTAGTCGACGACTCCATCGTGCGCGGCAACACCCAGCGCGCGCTGGTGCGGATGCTGCGCGAGGCGGGCGCCGCCGAGGTGCACATCCGGATCTCCTCGCCGCCGGTGAAGTGGCCCTGCTTCTTCGGCATCGACTTCGCGACCCGCGCGGAGCTGATCGCCAACGGGATGACCGTCGAGGAGATCGGCCGCACGCTCGGCGCGGACTCCCTGGCGTACATCTCGATCGACGGCATGATCGAGGCGACCACGCAGCCCAAGGACAAGCTCTGCCGGGCCTGCTTCGACGGGGTCTACCCGATGGAGCTGCCGGACCCGGCCCTGCTGGGCAAGCTGCTCCTGGAGGCCGAGATCAAGGGCAGCCAGCAGCCGCCGGCCGTCCGCGGCAAGCCGCACTCCGGAGCGGACCTGGACGGTGTCCAGTCGCTGCTCGGCGGTGGCGGCGCGGCCGACGCGCTGCGACGCCCGTAGTTTTCCCGCTGCGGGGCCCGTCACCGGGCCCCGCGGTCGTTCACCCCCCTGACCCGAGAGGGCCGCACGCAGTGACCAGCAACGAGAGCGGTGCCACCTACGCCGCCGCAGGTGTCGACATCGAGGCGGGCGACCGCGCCGTCGAACTCATGAAGCAGTGGGTCAAGAAGGCCAACCGCCCCGAGGTGGTCGGTGGCATCGGCGGCTTCGCCGGGCTCTTCGACGCCTCCGCCTTCAAGCGCTACGAGCGGCCGCTGCTGGCCTCGGCCACCGACGGCGTGGGGACGAAGGTCGCCATCTCCCGGGCGATGGACAAGCACGACACCATCGGCCACGACCTGGTCGGCATGGTCGTCGACGACCTGGTGGTCTGCGGGGCCGAGCCGCTCTTCATGACCGACTACATCTGCGTCGGCAAGGTCGTCCCCGAGCGGGTCGCCCAGATCGTCAAGGGCATCGCCGAGGGCTGCGCGCTGGCCGGCTGCGCGCTGGTCGGCGGCGAGACCGCCGAGCACCCCGGCCTGCTCGGGCCGGACGACTACGACGTCGCGGGCGCCGGCACCGGCGTGGTGGAGGCCGACGCGCTGCTGGGCGCGGAGCGGGTCCGCGCGGGCGACGTGGTGATCGCGATGGCCGCCTCCGGCCTGCACTCCAACGGCTACTCGCTGGTGCGCCACGTGCTGCTGAACGAGGCCGGCTGGAAGCTCGACCGCAAGGTCGAGGAGTTCGGCCGGACGCTGGGCGAGGAGCTGCTGGAGCCGACCAGGATCTACTCCCTGGACTGCCTGGCGCTCACCCGCGCCACCGAGGTCCACGCCTTCTCGCACGTCACCGGCGGCGGCCTGGCGGCCAACCTGGCCCGGGTCGTCCCGGCGGGCCTGCACGCCCGCCTGGACCGCGGCACCTGGACGCCGCTGCCGGTCTTCCAGACCGTCGCCCGGGTCGGCAAGGTGGCCACCCTGGAGATCGAGAAGACCCTGAACATGGGCGTCGGCATGGTCGCCGTCGTCCCGCCGGAGTCGGTGGACACCGTGCTCGCGATCCTGGAGGACCGCGGCGTGGAGGCCTGGCTGCTCGGCGACATCGTCGACCGCACCGCGGAGCACGCCGACGGCGCGGCCCTCTACAACGAGTACGAGGGCTTCAGCGCGGGCTGACCGGGCGGACGGGAGCCCTCCGCCGGTGACCGGTGGAGGGCTTTCGGCGTCCGTGGGCCGTCCGTCGGGCGGCCCGGCCGGCGGGCCCGTCGCCGGAGTCCGCCGGGCCGGCCGCCACCGAGGGGCGGCCGGTGTCCGGGAACGGCGAAAACCGGCCCGGCGCACTGGGCGCCAGGGCCGGTCAGGCCAGGCTGTGACTACGCGCGGCGGCGGGCCTGGGTGTGGCCGCTCTCCGCCTCGGTGTCGTCCTCGTCGTCCTCGTCGGCGTAGAGATTCGCATACGCCGCGTAGGGGTCGTCCTCGTCCTCTTCCTCGACCGGCTCAGGGCTGATCGGGATGGAGGGCGAAACGCCCAGCTCGCTGGACAGACGGTTGGCGTCGAACCCGCCGCTGTTGTACTTCAGCTCGCGGGCGACCTTCGTCTGCTTGGCCTTGGCCCGGCCGCGCCCCATGGGTCGACCCCCTCAACGATGGGGCTCACGGCCCCGAGTCTGACACGTGTTCATGATCAGGAGCGGCCTGCCCGAATGGGGAGAACCGTCCCTTGGAGCATTAACGGTACCTGTTTCTGCCGCCGGGCGGTACGTCGTCAGTGTGACGTGGCGCGCACCGCTCGCACCCAAGACCCGGTCTTTCCAGGTCACAGGCGGTTTTCCGGGGTTCAGCAAGCTGTCCGGAGGTGATTCAGGTCCGTCGTTCCAGGCTCGATTATCCCCCCAAGGGGGGTCCGGGATCGCCCGATCGGGTGCGGAAGTGAGAATCCGGTTCCACATTGTGATGCGTGGGGGGCGGGCGATGACCCCGCGGGGCGGCCGCGCCCCCCACGCCCCGGTCAGTTGCCCCGCGCGCCCGGCAGCAGGATCGTGCGCAGCGAGCTGATCTCCCGCATCCGCTTCTCCGCCAGGCGGTCCGCGGCGACGGCCGGCGGCACGCCGTCGGCGGTGGCCCGGGTGAAGATCTCCAGGGTGGTGTCGAAGATCTTCGTGGCCTTGTTCTTGGCCCGCTCGAAGTTGAAGCCCTGGATCTCGTCGGCGACCTGGATCACGCCGCCGGAGTTCACCAGGTAGTCGGGCGCGTAGAGGATGCCGCGGTCGGCCAGGTCCTTCTCGACGCCCGGGTGGGCCAGCTGGTTGTTGGCCGCGCCGCAGACCAGCGAGGTGCCGGCGGCGCCCAGCGCGCCCACCGTGTGGTCGTCCAGCGCGCCGCCCAGGGCGCAGGGGGCGTAGACGTCCAGCGCGGCCGCCAGCAGGGCCGCGGTGTCGGCGACCACCTCCACGTCCGGGTGGGCGGCCCGGACGCGGTTCACGGCCGCCTCGGAGACGTCGGTGACCACCACGTGGGCGCCGTCCGCGACCAGGTGGCCGACCAGGTAGTGGCCGACCTTGCCGACGCCGGAGACGCCGACCCGGCGCCCGCGCAGCGTGGGCTGGCCCCAGCGGGCCTGCGCGGAGGCGCGCATCCCCTGGAAGACGCCGAAGGCGGTCAGGATGGAGGAGTCGCCGGCGCCGCCGTGCTCGGGCGAGCGGCCCGTCACGAAGGTGGTCTCGCGGGCGATCACGTCCATGTCCTGGACGTAGGTGCCCACGTCGCACGCGGTGACGTAGCGCCCGCGCAGGGACTCCACGAACCGGCCGTAGGCGCGGAGCATCGCCTCGTTCTTGTCCTTGCCCGGGTCGCCGATGATGACGGCCTTGCCGCCGCCCAGGTCGAGCCCGGCCAGCGCGTTCTTGTAGCTCATGCCGCGGGAGAGGCGCAGCGCGTCCTCCAGCGCCTCCTCCTCCGTCGGGTACGGGAAGAAGCGGGTGCCGCCGAGGGCCGGGCCCAGGGCGGTGGAGTGGATGGCGATGATCGCCTTGAGTCCGGAGCTGCGGTCGTGGCAGAGCACGACCTGCTCGTGGCCGTCGCCGGGGGCGCCGTCCTGCTCGGTGCGGAAGATCCTGCTGAGCACGCCGGGTGCGGGGTGCGTCGCGGATGCGGTCTGTACGTCGGTCACTGTGGTGACTCCAGTATCCGAGGCCCGCTGCTGTGGTGCGGGCGCCTAGGGCGAAGCGTAGTCCGCGGGGGCCCGCCGATCTCCCCCTCGGCGGGGTCCGGCCGAGGTTGTCCGGGCCGGGCCGGGGCCGCTCCGGCGGTCCGGCGGGCCGGGCCGGGCCACGCCGTCCCCGTGCGCGCCCTCCCGGCCTGTGGGTGCTGCGTGCGACGATGCAGAGCGTGACCGCCGTGCGCACCTCCGTGCTCCCGCCCTACGCCGCCCACCTGCGGGTCTACGAGCCGCTGGCCGCCTTCCCGGAGCCGGACCGGGCCCACTGGCAGGCGTACGCCTCGGCGCACGGCCCGGACGCGGGCGCGGTGGAGCAGCCGGTCGCGCGGGCGGCGCTGGAGGAGCAGCGGACGGCGCTCGCCGACCTGGTGGGGCGTACGCCGCGCGCGCTGCCCGAGCGGGAGAGCGGACGGGCCTTCGTACGGGCCGTGGACGGCGTCACCTACGTCTGTCCGTGGGCCACCCGGCTGCGCAGCTGGCAGGCCCTGGACGAGCTCCGGGAGAGCGCCCCGGTGGCGCTGCTGGACACCGCGCTGCCGCCCGCCACCCGGGCCGCCGCGGAGGCCGACCGGGAGCGCTGGCGGGCCGGGCACCCGGACGCCCGGCCGTGGATCATGACCAGCCGGTGGGAGGTGCCGGTGCGCTGGTTCCTGCCGTTCGGCGAGGAGGACCGCTGCTTCGTGCCGCCGGCCCCGGCCGGGCCGGGCGAGGGGGAAGAACCGGAGCCGGCCGCGCTGTTCTACCTGACGCCGATGGCACAGGCCCGCCGCCGGGTGGCCCGGGCCTACCGGGCGCTGCGGACGGGGGTGGCGGAGGGGGAGCCGGCCCAGGGCGCGGAGCAGGTCGGGCGGTGGCTGGAGGAGTTCCACCCGCGCTCGCTGGTGGAGCTGGACTACGGGGGCCTGGTGCACCTGCTCGGCCCGGAGCGGCTGGCCGAGGACCGCTCGGCGGGGGAGCTGGAGGAGGGCCTGGGCGCGCTGCGGGCCGGTGACACGGCGGCGGCGGTCCGGGCCTACGAGACGGTGACGCTGCGGTGGCGGCGGGTGCTGGCGCTGCGACAGGCCAACTGAGCGGCCTGCCGGGGCAGGGCGGGGGCCGGCCGGTGGCCGGGCGGCTGTGGAGCGTGTCCGGCGGGGGCCGGACCGGGGAGCGGGGAGGGGGCGGCATGGCGGGGCCGGGGCCGGATGAGCCGACGTCAGGGCAGGTGGGGGTGAGTGCCGGTGACGGTGGCCGGGCGGGCGGGGGCTTCGGGCCCCGGGGTTGTGACCTAGGTCCCGGTTCGGGTCAATACCTGTCGAACGTGACACTACTCACCGTTGACGTGAACTTACCCCTATGTGTAAAAATGGGACAACCAGCCCACCTCCACACGAGCATGCCCACTTTTGGGTGGTTCTGGAGTTGATGCGTGCTTTGTAGGGAATAAGCGGGTCTGGCCCCATCATCACCGAATGTCACGAAATCGTGACTGTCCGTTATGGGATAGTCCATCGCCTTCCGTCGCTCTTGGCCCCTGTAGGGGTCAATTTTGCCGGTATGGCCGATGGGGCTGGACGGATGGTGTAGTTGTAGACACCAGGACAAGCCGTTCGTCCTATAACCGACTCGGCCTGTGTATGTCATTTCGGGCATCGCGGGCCAAGGTGCAGAATTTGAAGGATAGAACCGCCCTGGTTCGGTTCTCCGAGGAGGCCGCTCATGACCGCTCGTACCCCTGATGCCGAGCCTCTGCTGACGCCGGCAGAGGTAGCCACCATGTTCCGCGTGGACCCGAAGACGGTGACGCGTTGGGCCAAGGCAGGCAAGCTCACGTCCATTCGCACGCTCGGCGGTCACCGCCGGTACCGTGAGGCGGAGGTGCGCGCCCTGCTGGCCGGTATTCCGGCCCAGCGCACCGAGGCCTGACAGCGCCACACGCACTTTTAGTCCGAAGGGACCGTTCACCAGACTCCGCCGGGTCTGGGAGACGGTCCCTTCGGCGTTGGCCGGGGACGGATTCGGCCACCCGGAATGCTTTCTTCCGCGTAACGATCGGATATCCGTGGGGCGGGGGGGATTCCCGGCTAATGGCTGTGCAATTTTACATATTAAATTAGTGGCGTCCTGAGAGGGGTCGCCGGTGTCCGGTCTCAGGAAAACCGGAGTGATGACCGTCACACTCGCCCGGCTTGTGGTCTAGACCTGGACTGGGGTAGATCGGCCGGCGGCCGACCGGGCCCGGCCGCCGGGCCGCCGTGGCCCCGAGGGGCCGGCCGCACGGGGCCGGGAGGCCGCCCCACCCCGGCCCCGGCGGCGGGCCGGCCGACCGGTTCCGCCCGGCCGGGCGCTGACCGGACGTCAAACGCAAGAGGCCCGGAACCTCACGGTTCCGGGCCTCTTGCCTGCTGCGATCCTGACGGGACTTGAACCCGCGACCTCCACCTTGACAGGGTGGCGAGCTAACCAACTGCTCCACAGGACCAGATTTTCACTCTGTTGTCCGCTCGCTTGCGCTGCGAACAAGACAGATCGTACTGCATGGTGGGCCCCCAGGTCGAACCGGCTCCCGGGGGCCCCTCCCAGCTCACAGCGTCGCCTGCGCCGCCTCCATCGCCTTCATGATCCGCTTCTCCGAGACCGGGGTCGGCGTGCCCAGCGACTGGGCGAAGAAACTGACCCGCAGCTCCTCGATCATCCAGCGGATCTGCAGGACCTCCGGGCCGGGCCGGCGCCCGGCCGGCACCGCCGCCAGCAGCTCGCCGTAGGCCCGCTGCACCTGCTGGACCTTCAGCAGCTGCTGGGCGTCCCGCTGCGGGTGGTTGGGCAGCGCCTCCAGCCGGCGGTCCACCGCGAGCAGGTAGCGCTTCAGGTCGCCCAGCCGGCGCCAGCCGGTGTCGGTGACGAAGCCGGGGTGCACCAGCGAGGCCAGGTGCAGCCGGATGTCGTTCACCGCCGTCAGCAGCACCGGGCTGCTCACCGTCTTCAGCCGGGTCGAGGCCTTGTGGAAGGCGATCAGCGCCGTCGCGGTCTTCAGCGTGGTGTCCGCCGAGACCTCGTAGAGGTCGGCCCGCACCTTGTCGAAGAGCTTGCCGAAGGCCGCCTCGTCCCAGGCCGGGCCGCCGGCCGCCTCCATCAGGCGGTCGGTGGCGCAGGCCACGATGTCCTCGAACAGCGCCGGGACCGACCCGTGCGGGTTGTGCGAGAGCGCCAGCTTGGCCTGGTTGCCCAGCCGGCCCTGGATCGACTTGGCGGGGGAGTTGGTGGTCAGCATCAGCAGCCGCCGGGTACCGGCCCACATGGCCGTCTCCTGCGCCTCGGCGGTGTCGAACAGCTTCACCCCGGCGGAGGCGCCCTCGTCCACCAGTGCCGGGTAGGCCCGCAGCGAGTGGCCGCGGGAGCGCTGCTCGAAGGTCCGCTGCAGCACCGGGAGGGAGGCCGGCCAGGCGGTCAGCCCGCTCTGCTCGATGCCCTGCCCGGAGGCGGCCGAGGAGAGGGTCTCCTTCAGCTTGGGCTTCAGCTTCAGCCGCAGCTCCTCCAGGTCCTTGGACTCGGCGAGCTTCCGCTTGCCGTCCACCACCCGGAAGGTCACCTTGAGGTGCTCGGGCACCCGCTCGTCGTCCCAGGCCTCCGGCGGGATGGTGACGGCCGTCAGACGGCGCAGGATGTGCTCCAGCGAGGGCAGCAGCGGCTCGGCGGACCCGAAGGTCCCGGCCGCCTGGCGTTCCCTCACCTGGCGCAGCGCGGCCCGGGCGAAGTCCGGGGCCGGCACGAAGTTGCGCCGCAGCGCCTTGGGCAGCGCCCGGATGTAGGCGGTGACCAACTCCTCGCGCAGGCCGGGGATCTGCCAGTCGAAGCCCTCGGAGGTGACCTGGTTGAGCACCGGCAGCGGGATGTGCACCGTCACGCCGTCGGCGTCGCTGCCCGGCTCGAACTGGTAGGTCAGCTTGAAGCGCAGCTTGCCCTGCTGCCAGTAGTCCGGGTAGTCCTCCTCGGTGATCCCGCCCGCCGAGTCGTTGATCAGCATCGACTTCTCGAAGTTGAGCAGGTCGGGCTGGTCGTGCCGGGTCTTCTTCCACCAGGAGTCGAAGTGCCGGGTGGAGACGACGTCCTCGGGCAGGCGGGCGTCGTAGAAGTCGAACAGGGTCTGGTCGTCGACCATGATGTCGCGGCGGCGGGCCCGGTTCTCCAGCTCCTCGACCTCGCCGAGCATCTTGCGGTTGGCCGCGAAGAAGCCGTGGTGGGTCTCCCAGTCGCCCTCGACCAGCGCGTTGCGGATGAACAGCTCGCGGCAGAGCTCCGGGTCGATCCGGCCGTAGTTGACCTTGCGCTGGGCCACCACCGGCATCCCGTAGAGGGTCACCTTCTCGAAGGCGAGCACCGCGCCGGCCTTCTTCTCCCAGTGCGGCTCGCTGTAGCTGCGCTTGATCAGGTGGCCGGCCAGCGGCTCCACCCACTCCGGTTCGATCTTGGCGTTGATCCGGGCCCAGAGCCGGGAGGTCTCCACCAGCTCCGCCGACATCACCCAGCGCGGCGGCTTCTTGAACAGGCCGGACCCGGGGAAGACCGCGAACCGGGCGCCCCGGGCGCCGCCGTACTCGCGCTTCTCCACGTCGTACAGGCCGATGTGCGAGAGCAGGCCGGCCAGCAGCGACTGGTGGATCCGGTCCGCGTCCGGCTCGGCGTCCGGATGCGGCTCCTCGATGGTCACCCCGAGCTGCTTGGCGACGGTGCGCAGCTGGGAATAGATGTCCTGCCACTCCCGTATCCGGAGGTAGTTCAGGAACTCGGCCTTGCACATCCGGCGGAAGGCCGAGGAGGAGAGCTCCTTCTGCTGCTCCCTGACGTAGCGCCACATCGACAGGAACGCCAGGAAGTCGGACGTCTCGGAGTTGAAGCGGCGGTGCCGTTCGTCGGCGGCCTGGCGCTTCTCGGTGGGGCGCTCGCGCGGGTCCTGGATGGAGAGGGCGGCGGCGATCACCATCACGTCGCGGACGCAGCCGTTCCTGTCCGCCTCCAGCACCATCCGGGCCATCCGCGGGTCGACCGGCAGCTGGGCGAGCTGCCGGCCCAGCGGGGTGAGGCGCTTGCGCGGGTCCTTCTCGGCGGGGTCGAGGGCGCCCAGCTCGTGGAGCAGGTTGACGCCGTCCTTGATGTTGCGCGAGTCCGGCGGGTCCAGGAAGGGGAAGGCCGCGATGTCGCCGAGGCCGGCCGCGGTCATCTGCAGGATGACCGAGGCCAGGTTGGTGCGCAGGATCTCGGCGTCGGTGAACTCGGGGCGGGAGAGGAAGTCCTCCTCCGAGTAGAGCCTGATGCAGATGCCGTCCGAGGTGCGGCCGCAGCGGCCCTTGCGCTGGTTGGCGCTGGCCTGGCTGACCGCCTCGATCGGCAGCCGCTGGACCTTGGTGCGGTGGCTGTAGCGGGAGATCCTCGCGGTGCCCGGGTCGATCACGTACTTGATGCCGGGGACGGTCAGCGAGGTCTCGGCGACGTTGGTCGCCAGCACGATCCGGCGGCTGCCGGAGCGCTGGAACACCCGGTGCTGCTCGGCCGAGCTCAGCCGGGCGTACAGCGGCAGCACCTCGGTGAACTTCAGGTTGAGCTTGTTGAGGGCGTCGGCGGTGTCGCGGATCTCCCGCTCGCCGGAGAGGAAGACCAGGATGTCGCCGGGGCCCTCGGCCTGCAGCTCCTCGGCGGCCTCGCAGATCGCCTGGATCTGGTCGCGGTCGCGGTCCACGTCGCCGCGCTCGTCCTCGCCGTCCTCGTCGCCCTCGTCCACGATCGGCCGGTAGCGGACCTCGACCGGGTAGGTGCGGCCGGAGACCTCGATGATCGGGGCGTCGCCGAAGTGGTTGGCGAAGCGCTCGGGGTCGATGGTCGCCGAGGTGATGACGACCTTGAGGTCGGGGCGGCGGGGGAGCAGCTGTTTGACGTACCCGAGGATGAAGTCGATGTTGAGGCTGCGCTCGTGCGCCTCGTCGATGATCAGGGTGTCGTACTGGCGCAGCTCGCGGTCGGTCTGGATCTCGGCCAGCAGGATGCCGTCCGTCATCAGCTTGACCAGGGTGTCCGGGCCGACCTGGTCGGTGAAGCGGACCTTCCAGCCGACCGCCTCGCCGAGCGGGGTGCGCAGCTCCTCGGCCACCCGCTCGGCGACCGTGCGGGCGGCGATCCGGCGCGGCTGGGTGTGGGCGATCAGGCCCTTGACGCCGCGGCCCAGCTCCAGACAGATCTTCGGGATCTGGGTGGTCTTCCCGGAGCCCGTCTCACCGGCCACGATCACCACCTGGTGGTCGCGGATCGCGGCGAGGATGTCGTCCTTCTTCTGGCTGACCGGCAGCTCGGCGGGATAGCTGATCTCCGGGACGGCGGCCCGGCGCTGCTCGATCCGCAGCTCGGCCCGGTCGATCTCGGCGGCGATCTCGCCGGCGGCCTTCTGCCGGGCCTCGGGCCCCCGGATCCGGCGGGCGCCCTCCAGCCGGCGGCCGATCCGCTGCTGGTCGCGCAGGGACAGCTCGGGCAGGCGGGCGGCCAGCTCGCCGATGCCGGTACCCCGGCCGGGCCCCTTGCTGAGACCGCCCCCGGGGGCGTCGGCGGGGGCGTCGGCGGGCTGGGCTACGGGAGAACTCACTGCGGGCATCCCTCTAGGTTCGCAAGGAGGTGCGGCTGTGCGCACCTCGGTTTTCGAGCCCCTCCAGTGTCACAGCCCCCGGGTGCGACTCGCGAACCCCCGGGGGGACCGCTTCGGCCGGGCCGGGGACCGGCGGGGAGCGGAGCGCCGGGCCGGGGACGGGCGGGGAGCGGAGGGGCCGCGCCGGGGACCGGCGGGGCGGGATGGGGCGGGGCGGGATTGGGCCGGCGGGCAACGGTCGGGCGCCGCTACGGACTCAGGGAGGGGAGGAGGTGCTCATGGGAGAGCGGACGGCCGCGCGGGACGCCGAGTTCCAGGTGTTCGTCACCACGGCCTGGCCACGCCTGTCCAGGACGGCGTTCCTGCTGGCGGGCGACCGGCACACGGCCGAGGACCTGGTCCAGACGACGCTGGAGAAGACCTACGTCGCCTGGGCGCGGGTGCGGCGGACCGACGACCCGTACGCGTACGTGCGCCGGATCCTGCTGAACGAGCAGGCCGGCCGGTTCCGCCGGCGGCTGCCGGAGTTCCTGGTGCCGGCCGTCCCGGAGCGCCCGGCGGCGGACGCCTACGACCGGGCCGACGACCGGACCGGGCTGCTGCGGGCGCTCGCCGCGCTGCCGCCCCGGCAGCGGCAGGCGGTCGTCCTGCGGTACTGGGAGGACCTGAGCGAGAGCCAGGCCGCGGCCGCCATGAACTGCTCGGTGGGCACCGTGAAGAGCCAGGCGTCCAAGGGCATCGCGAAGCTGCGGGCCGCCGCGGCGCTGGGCGCACTCACGAGAGTCGGAGGATCGGTATGAACGGCAGCAGGGCTGCGGACGGACGGCCCCCGGAGGACCCCGACGGCCCCGACGCCGGGGCGCCGCTGGTGGCCAGGGAGCTGGCCGGGCTCGCGGAGGGGCTGGAGATCGGGCCCGTCCCGTACGAGCGGGTGCTGGCCGGCGGCCGGGCGCGGCACCGCCGCCGGGGCCTGGCCGCGGCGGCGGCCACGGCGCTCGCCACGGCGGTCGTGATCGGCGCCGGCGCGGTGGTCGCCGCCACCGGGCACGGGACGGGCTCCCCGGTGGGGGCCGCGGCGGCCGGCGCCGGCACCCCGGCGGCGTCCCCCTCGGCGGTGGTCCCGGCGCCGGTGACCCCGGCCGCCACGACCACCGCGCCGGCCGGCCGCGACCCGCTGACGCCCGTCCGGGCGGTGGTCGGGCAGGGGCGGACGCCGGACGGCCGGGAGTGGCAGGCCTGGGTGGCGATCTGGCCGGCCGTGGCCGACCGGGGGCAGGCACGCGCACAGCTGGACCGGATCTGGGAGGAGCGGCACCTCGTCATCCCCGGGCTGCCCCGGGAGGACGACGGCTACGCGGAGCAGCGGCTGCGGTCGGGCAAGGACTGGGCCAACCTCTACCTCACCGTGGACGGCCGGCGGGCCGTCGACGACACCTTCCACGACGTCCCGCCGCCCGCCGCCGGCCCCCCGCCCGCCACCGACCGCACCCGCGGGCCGGACGGCGCCCTGCTCGGCTTCAAGGGCGGCGAGCTGGGACGCACCCCGGTGCTGATCGCCTCGGTCGGCCCGGACGTCGCCTCGGTCCGGGTGGCCTGGTCGGACGGGACCACCACCGAGGTCACGCCGGTGACGGTGGCCGGCAGCGTCCCGCGCTGGTTCGCGGTGCCCCGCAAGCCCGGCGCCGCCGCCGACACGGTCAAGCTGTACGGCGCCGACGGCGCCCTGCTGCACACCAGCACCGACTGGATGCGCTGACCCCCGGCACGGCAGCGGTCCGCCCCCGCCAGGCGTCCTGGCGGGGGCGGACCGGTCCGGCCGTGAGCCGGCCTCCGGGGGGTGGCGGGTTTCAGAGCACCGCCGCCGCCTGGTCGGCCGACTTCACCGGGCCGGACGTCTTGCGGGCCAGGACGGCCTGGGGGGCGGCCTTGGCCGCGGGCTGGGACCCGCTCTGCGCGTCCGCCCCGAGGTCGGCCCGGGGGCCGTCCGCCGGCTGCGGGTTCCCGCCGCGGATCAGCAGCGCCGCCAGCGCGCCGAGCCCGACCACCGCCGCGCCGACCCACATGGCCGGCTGCATGCCGGTCACCATGGCGTGCTTGGACTCGTAGCCGCCGCTCGCCGAGAACATCGCGCTCAGCACCGCGACGCCGAAGACCCCGCCGATCTCGCGGATCGCGTTGTTGGCGCCGGAGGCGATGCCCTCCTCGGAGCGGCTCACCGAGCCGAGCGCCAGGTTCGCCGCCGGGCCGAAGTAGAGGCCCATGCCCAGGCCGCTGACCAGGAAGGCCGGCAACAGGTCGGGGAAGGTGGTGGTCTCGGAGAGCACCACCGCGATCCAGGCCAGGCCGAGCGCCTGCAGCGCCATGCCGACGAAGACGATCGGCTTGCCGCCGATCTTGTCCGAGAGGATGCCGCCGATCGGCGCGCCGACCAGGGTCAGTGCCGTCCAGGCGAGCAGCCGGACACCGGCGCCCAGCGGAGAGACGCCCTGGACGTTCTGGATGAACTGGGTCAGCAGGAAGATCGCGCCGAACATCCCGAAGTACATCAGCATCGCGACCGCGTTGACCGCCGAGAAGCTCACCGAGCGGAACAGCCGCAGCGGCAGCATCGGCGTCGGCGTCCGGGACTCCCAGACCAGGAAGAGGGCCAGCAGGCCGGCGCCGGCGATCAGGCTCAGCACCACCTCGGCGCTGGTCCAGCCCGCGGTGTTGCCCCGGATCAGGCCGAGCACCAGGCCGAACAGGCCGGCGCTGGCCAGGACCGTGCCGGTGATGTCCAGCCTTGTCGAGGCGCCCTTGCTCTCGGCCAGCCAGCCCGGCAGCAGGACCAGCAGCAGCACGCCGATCGGCACGTTGATCCAGAAGATCCACTGCCAGGACACCGAGTCGATCACGATGCCGCCGGCCACCGGGCCGAGCGCGACCGCGAGGCCGCCGATGGTGCCCCAGATGCCGAGCGCCGCGCCGCGCTTCTCGGGCGGGAAGGCCGCCGAGAGCATGGTCAGGGTCAGCGGCATCACGATCGCCGCGCCCAGCCCCTGGGCGGCCCGGGCGGCGATCAGGGTTCCGATGCCGGGCGCCAGGGCGGCGGCGGCCGAGGCCAGCGTGAAGATCGCCATGCCGATGCCGAACAGCTTGCGCCGGCCGAACCGGTCGGCCACCGCGGAGGCGGTGAGCAGCAGCACCGCGAAGGTGAGGGTGTAGGAGTTGACAGTCCACTCCAGCCCGGAAAGGCCGGTGTGCAGCGACTCGCGGATCTTGGGCAGTGCCGTGGTGACGACCAGGTTGTCCAGGGACACCATGAACAGGGCGGCGCCGGTCATCACCGCGGTGCGCGTCGGGTCGCCGCGGGTCTCCCCGGCGCCACTCAGCAGAGTCTCGTCTGCCATGTCTCCATCCTTTCGCCTACCGAATCGAGCGTGGGTTCCGAGATCCGGCCGGGGGCGCGTCCCCCGCCTCGACGGTGGCGGGGGGCGCTTAAGGCTCGGTTGGGTCCGAGGTGGGAGGCCTGCCGCCGGCCGCCCGGGTCGCCGGCGGGGCCGCGCGTGGGTTGCGCGGCGGCCGGGGCCGGGAAACGCGCCGGCCCCGGCGGACGGGCCGCCGGGGCAGGTCGCTGTGCGGGGACGGGGGACGTAGGGGTCGAGCGGGTGCGAGACGCAGGCCTGCCCGGGCTCAGCGGGCCAGCTGGGCCCAGAGCAGCCCGACCGCCCAGCTGCCGAACAGCAGGAAGCCGATCATGCCCATCCCGAAGTGCCCGTTCAGGACCATCATCACGATGTACCAGCCGCACAGGGCGGTGAGCAGCACGGCGCCCGCCACGCTCACCTTGGGCGCGAACAGGCCGATGGCCACCAGCAGGGCGCCCAGCGCGTCCAGGCCCGCCACCACGAGCATCGCGGTGCGGCTCTCGATGCCGGTGAACTCGGTGAACAGCGGCGCGTTGCGACCGGTGATCAGATTGACGGGGGCGAACACGAACTCAAGGATCAGCAGGATCGACAGGATCCAGATCAGGGCGGTCACGGTCTTCCTCTCAGCGCGCGGGCGCGAGGCCCGGACAACCGCCGACCGCAGCGGCGCGGCCAGCGACGGACGCCCTGCTCCGGCGGCACGCAACAGCGAAATCCCCCGGCCGGACGGCAACTTGGCGAAACGTACCCACTTCATGGGGTTCCCTCACGTCATTTCGGTCAGTGGTGGACGGGCGTCTTCCGCAACCGGGAGACCACACCCTGCACGCCGAGCACCAGGCCCAGCGCCGCGGTGCGTCTGTCGTCCACGCCCCGGGCCCGCAGCAGGCCGTGCAGCAGCCACAGCCGCATCTCCCCGAGGTGGGCCGGGGAGCCGTGCACGTCGTCGAACTCCTTGAACCGGACCTTGCCCAGGTTCGCGCCGAGCAGCGCCCGCTCGGCGGGCGGGATGATCTCGTCCCGGGTGCTGACCACGTAGCCGACCGGGACCTTCACCGCGGAGAGCTGCTCCGGGGTGAGCGCCCAACTCCGCAGCCGGGCGAAGAGTTCGTCGTGGCCGGCCGTGCCGGTGAGGCGGCGCAGGGTCTCCTTGGTGACCGTCGGCACCCGCTCCCACCAGGCCGCGTCGGTGAAGAACCGGGAGACCGGCGCCCCGACCGTGTGGATGCTGCGGATCCGGGTGTCCTCGACCGCCGCGCGCAGCGCGAGGTGGCCGCTGAAGCTGAGCGTGAGCAGCGAGGTGTCGTCCACCCGGGCCCGGCCGGTGAGCCGGTCCAGCAGGTGGGGCAGCAGCCGCCAGGACCGCTCGTCGTACGGCACGGTGTTCTCGCCGACGCCGGGAAGTTCGGTGACCACCGCGGCGAAGCCGAGCTTGGCGAACTTCGGCAGCAGCTGCGCCCACTGCTCCTTGACGCTGACGATGCCGCCCATCACCACCAGCAGAGGCTTGGGCTCGGGGGCGTCCAGGCCGATCGTCCAGCAGGCCAGGGTGCCTTCGGGGTGGGTGAGTTCGAGGCGCTCGATGCCCGGCTGGGTGCGCCGCCAGCGGTCGAAGGCGGCCACCGAGGCGGTCTGCGCGCGCAGGCGCTCCGGGTCCGGCTCGGAGCCGCCCGGGTGCGGGAAGCGGGCCAGCGCGTAGTGCCGGCAGGCCTCCAGCGGGCGGCCGCGGGCGAGCAGGGCGTCGGCCTGCGCGTTCCAGACCTTGGCCCAGGAGCCGGCCGCGCCGGGGTCGTCGTTGCCGATCCGGGCGAGCAGGGCGGCCACCGGGCCCTCGGCGAGGCCTTGGCCGCGCGCGTGCAGCCGGGCGAACTCCTTGAGTTCTTCGAGGTGTTCCACGTCGGGCTTCTCCAAGTCGGGGTGGCCGGCCGGTCCGCCGGGCGGCAGGTCTTCCGGGTGGTCGGCGGATCAGCAGCGGCGGCCGTCGGGCAGCCGCTTGCCGTAGCCGAAGGACCGGTCGAGGGCGACGTGCGCGAGCCAGGCCAGCCCGCCGACGACCAGCGGCTGCCCGAAGGTGGTGACACCCAGCGTGATGACCGCCGCGGGCAGCGCCGGGTGGTGCAGCAGGTTGTAGAGCCGGGCCGCCTTGGGGCTCAACTGGCCCATCTCCGGCCCGGCGTTGGCCAGGTCGTAGAAGAGCGCGGTGTCGGGGGCGAGCAGGGCCACCCAGTACGTCCAGGTGGTCAGCCCGCCCAGGGCGGCGCCCAGGGCGAGGGCGCCCAGCCCGAGGCCGGCGCTCAGCACCCGGCCGACCGGGTGCCGCCAGGTCCAGGAGTCCCAGGGCAGCCGGTCGGGGGCCGGCGCCGGCGGGAATGCCTCGTCCAGCAGCCGGTCGACCGGGTCGGGGCGGGGCGCCGTGCGCGTGGCGGAGTACTCGGGCATGCGCGTGTTCCTTCCGTACGGGAGGGGCTCAGACCCCGGCCTTGGTGGGCGTCGGCCGGTCGGCGGGGCGGCCGGATGCGGTGAGCGGCTCCTGCAGCTGGAAGTAGGCGCCGGCCAGGATCTTCTGCTTGAGCGCGGGGCTGCGGTCGACGAGCCGGTAGAGGGCGCGGCGGCCGGCCACGGCCATCGTGCCGGAGAGGGCGAACATCCGCTCCTGGCGCAGCTGGAGGCCGCGCGAGCGGGCTATCGAGCCTTCCCGGCGCTGCTGGAAGTCCCGCAGCACGGGCATCAGCGCGGCGTGGTCGGCCGGGCCGTCGCCGAGCACCGGGGCGATCATCGGGGCGAGGGTGACGGCGTCGATGATGGCGTGGTTGACGCCCTGGCCGAGGATCGGCGACAGGGTGTGCGCGGAGTCGCCGATCAGCAGCAGGCCCGGCATCGACCACTCGGGGACGAGGGTGGTGAAGATGTCCAGCATCGAGGTGTCGGACCAGCCGCGGATCTCGGCCCGGACGGCGTCGGAGAGTTCGGGCGCCAGCTCGTCCAGCCGGCGGTGCAGGGCGCCGATGCCCTCGGCGCGCAGCGCCTTGAGCCCGCCCTTGGGAATGTTGAAGCCCACCCGGACGTCGTCGGGGTGGGTGGGGATGAACAGGCCGTGGTGCTCGCCCTTGATCCGGACCCGGTAGGTGGTGTCGTCCCACTCCGCGGGGAACGGCAGCTTGAGCCAGACCACGTCCCGGTCGAGCGGGATCTTGGTGTAGCTGAGGCCGGACATCTCGCGGACCTTGCTGAACCGGCCGTCGGCCGCGACGGTGAGCGCCGCGTGGATGTCGACCGGCCCGTCCGGGCCCGAGCAGCGCACCCCGGTCACGGTGTCGCCGTCGCGCAGCAGCTCGACGGCGGTGGCGCGGCGCAGCAGGGTGAAGCCCTCGTGCCGGGCGCCCTCCTCGGCCAGCACGGTGAGCAGCGCCGGCTGCGGCAGCTCGACCGGGTACGGGTGGGGGTAGGGGAAGGTGGAGAAGTCGGCGGTCAGTACCGTGCGGCCGCCGTCGGTGATCTCCATGTTGCGCATCTCCAGGAAGGAGCCGCGCAGTTGGTCGAGCAGTCCGAGCTGGTCCAGCAGCCAGACGGAGTCCGGCGAGACCGACTCGCCGCGGAACGAGCGGTTGAAGTGGCCGCTCTGCTCGACCACCACCACCCGGGTGCCGCGGCGGGCGAGTTCCAGACCCAGTGTCAGGCCGGCCGGGCCACCGCCGACCACGCACACCTGAGCGGACAATTCCTCAGCCATCATCTCCCCTTGCGCCCGAAGCCGGCCACGGGCCGCCTGCCGATGCGGGTGGCCCGTCGTACCGCACCAGCGTGGGCGTTGCCGCTTAAGTCCGGCTTGCGGCCGGGCGGCCCGCGCGCGGGCACGCGTGCGGGGCCCGCGCACGCGTCCGGTCGCGTGCTCGGGCCCGCCGGTCCGGTGGGATCACCAGGTGTCCCAGGGGTCCTCCTCGTCCTGCGGGTCGTCCCCGCCCAGCACCTCGGTGAGCATGTCGACGAAGCCGCCGTCCAGCATGGAGCTGGCGGCGGTGTCGTCGGTGCCGCCGAAGCCGGCGTCGCCGACCGCGACGCTGACGATGTAGTCCTCGTCGACGACGTAGGTGCGGAACGACCATTCGGTGCCGGTGCCCGGCTCGCCGTCCGGCCGGTCCAGGCCGGTCGGGTCGGAGCCGGGCCGGAAGCCGAACTCGGTGAAGCGGAACTGCATGCCGAGCCCGCGGGCCTTGCTGTACGCCTCCTTGAGGGTCCAGACCCGGACCAGCGCGTCGTCGCGCTCGGCCGGGTCCAGGCCCTCCAGGAGGTCGAGTTCGTGCGGGGTGCAGACGTGCTTGCCGAGGCCGCTGGAGTACATCGGCCGGTCGGCGCGCTCGGCGTCCACGCCGATCACGCCGCGGGTGGTCAGGCCCACCAGCAGCAGGTCGTCGGTGTGGCTGAGGCTGATGTCGACGGCGTCGTAGCCGCGCAGGTACGGCCGCCCGGTGGCGCCGTAGCCCAGCTCGACGCTGTCCGGGGAGACGTCCAGCACCTGGCCGGCCGCGTACTTGAGCAGCACCCGGGAGGCCGCGAAGCGGCGGCGGACGTCGGGGTGGGTGAGGTCCAGGTAGCGGGCCCAGTCCCGGCCCAGCAGCGCGCGCAGGCGCGGACCGGCGGCACGGTCGGGCCGCCAGTCCGCGAGCCTGGCGTAGAGCACGGCGACGCCGTGGCGGGTCAGGTCAACGCGTACCTGCTGCCACCGGCCGTCCCGTTCGGAGATCCTGATCAGCTCCCCGTAGGTCGGACCCCGCACTGCCTTCCCCGTCATCGAAACCCTCCAAGGTCTTTTTGAGCTCTCCGAGCAGGTCGGCGGCGGTCCCGCCGTCGATCACCCGGTGGTCGAACGTCAGGCTGAGCCGCATCACCGGCGCCACGGCGACCGCGCCGTCGCGGACCACCGCGCGGTCGGTGATCCGGCCGAGGCAGAGCGTCACCGCGGTGCCGCCGGTGGAGTAGAAGCCGTCCACCGGCCGGTGGCCGAGCGAGCTGACCGACACCGTGCCGAAGATCCCCGGCCGGCGGGCCGGGCTGCGCAGCACGGCGCCGAACAGCAGCCGGCCGAGCGGGACGGGCAGCCGGCCGAGCAGCCGCGGGCCGCGGAACTCCGGCAGGTCCGAGAGGTCGCCGTCGCGGTAGCGGTCGATCTGCCGCTGGATGTCGTCCATCGCGGCGTCCTGGAGGCCGGGCAGCAGGGCGGAGAGCACGGTGCGCTCGCCGTCCACCGTGCGGTCCAGGGCCAGTTTGGCGGTGACGCCGTCGAAGCGGGCGGTGCGCGGGGCCCGCCACCGGCTCGGCCAGCTCGGCAGGGTGACGGCGTTGGCCTCGGGGTGGCGGGCCAGCGCCCGGCCGGCGCTGTGCAGCAGGTAGCTGACCACCGAGTAGCGCACGCCCCGCTCGCGGGCCGCGGCGCGGTGGGCCAGCACCCGGGTCATGTCGATCTCGGTGTCCAGGTGGACCGGGCGCAGCGCCTCGGCGTACTCCAGGAAGTACAGGGTGTGCCGGCGGCGGCGCTCGACCAGGACGGTGGCGCCGGGCAGGTCGGGTGCCTTGGTCATGATTGCGCCGCCAGCCGGTGGATCGCGCTCAGGCTGCGGGCCTCCAGCAGGCTGCCGAGCGCCACCCGCTGCCCGGTGTGCCGCTCCAGCGCGCTGACCAGTCGGAGCAGTTGCAGCGAGTCCCAGCCGGGGACGCGGTCCAGGTCGTGGTCGAGCTCGCTGTCGGTGAGCGGCAGTCCGAGCTCGTCGCGGACCAGGACGGTGAAGTCTTCCAGGGTCAGCACGGCGGTCATGAGGGGCCCTTCCGGTATCTGATCGGTGAGGTGGCGCTGCTGCGCGGCGGCGCGGGCAGGACGGGGCGAGGGCGGGTCAGAAGGCCTCGACGGCGAAGCCGGCCTTGATCCACTTGCTGGACTCGACCGCGACGGCGAGTGCGCGCTGGCCCGGTTCGATCCGCTCGGCGAGCCGCTCCAGCTGCAGGAACGGCAGCGCGTTCCCGTTGTTGCCGGTCTCGGCGACGCAGGAGATCTCCTCGGCGCCGGGGACGTCCAGCTGTGCGGTGATCTTGGCGGTCATCCGGCCGGAGAGCTGCGGCGGCAGCAGGAAGTCCAGGTCCTCGGCCGACCAGCCGAGGTCGCCGAGCAGCTCCCAGAGGATCTCCACGGCCATCACCGGGACGCCCTCCTCGATCGCCTTGTAGTCCTCCACCAGGGCCTGCCGGTCGCTGTCCCGGTCGGCCATGCCGAACCACTCGATCACCTGGCCCGGCTCCCGGCCGAGGCCGGTCAGCTGGTTCAGCACCCGGACCAGCGCCAGCCGGCGCCCGGCCGGCTCGGCGCTGATCACGGCGGCGCCCGCGCCGTCCCCGAAGAGGACGAAGTTGACCAGCTCGCTGGGGGCCTTGCCGCTGAAGTCCAGGCTGGGGTCGAGGTGCTTGCTGCTGACGTCCCCGCCGATCACCAGGCCGGTGCGGTGGCGGCCGGCCAGCACGAGGGTGCGGCCCAGGTCGAGGGCCTGGACGGCGCCCGCGCAGCCGGACTGCAGCTGGTAGGTGGGCAGGTGGTTGAGGCCGAGCTGGTCGGCGACGTGGTTGACGGTGGCCGGCATCAGGGTGTCGGGGGTGGCCGTGCCCATCACGATGAACTCGATCTCGGACCGGTCCACCCCCGCGTCCGCCAGCGCCTGCTCCGCCGCCTGGGCGCACAGGTCGGCCAGCGACCACTGGATCTCGCCGGTGCCGACGTCGCGGGCGAAGTGCCTGGTCCGGGTGCCGATGAAGACCTCGATCCACTCCTCGCTGACGCCGAGCATCTTGGCCAGCGTCGCGTTGTCCACGGGCGGGCCGGGCAGGAAGGTGCCGACTCCCGTGAGGTACGCCTCGGTCGATGCCATCTCTACTCCTTGGGTGCGCTCGTCGGACGCGGTTCTCGGGCGGTGCGGCTCGGGCGGTACGAGTGCTGCGGGCGGTGCAGTGCGGTGCAGTGCGGGCGGTGCGGGCGGTGCGGGCGGTGCGGGCGGTACGGGTGGGGTGCACCGGCCGGGCGGCCGGCGGGGCCGGGGGTGGGACCGGCCCCCGGCCGGCTCAGGCGGAGGTCATCCGCCGCTGCTCCTCGGCCACGGCGGCCGGGCCGCACGCGCCGCCGGCCAGCTCCCGCAGGTGGCCGACCAGCTCGCCGACGGTCGACAGCCGGGGCAGCAACTCCTGCACGGACAGTTCGCCGACGGCCGGCAGCTGGGCCTCGATCCGGCTCTTCAGCTCCATCACCATCACGGAGTCGAAGCCCAGGTCCTGGTAGAGCCGGGAGCGCACCGAGATCTCCTCGGGCGGGTACCCGCCCACCCCGGCGACCGCGCCCAGCACCGCGTGCGCGAGCGCGTCCGGCGTCTTCGCCGAGCGGTCGATGTCGACCACGCGGGCGCTGCCCTCCGGCGCGGGCGCCGGGTCGGCCGTCGCGGCCGCCGCGACCGCGGAGACCGCGGGGCGGGCCGGTGCGGCCTGCCCGGGAGCGGCCACCGGGTTGCGGCTCCAGTAGCGGTGCGCGGTGGAGAAGGCGTACGGGGAGAGCCGCTGCGGAGCCGGCTCCCGGCCCTCGTACAGCGCCTCCCAGACCGGGTCGACGCCGCCGCGGAACAGCTCGGCGACCGCCGCGTCCAGCTCGGGGCCGCCGCTCTCCTCGGTCGGCGTCAGGTGCACCGAGCGGACCCCGGCCGGCGGACGCAGCCGCCGTACCAGCGAGGTCAGCACCGGCCGCGGGCCGATCTCCACCAGGTGGGTCGGGCCGCTCGCGATCAGCCGTTCGGCGGCCTCGGCGAACCGCACCGGGGCGCTCACGTGCCGCACCCAGTAGTCGGCGTCCAGCGTGGCCGGCTCGCCGCCGGTCACCGTGGAGAGCAGCGGGACGCCGGCCCGGCCCGTCGCGGCCTGCCGCGCCACCTCGGCGAAGCGGTCCAGCATCGGCGCCATCAGCGGCGAGTGGAAGGCGTGCGAGACCTGCAGCCGGCGCACCGCCGTGCCGCGGCCCGCCAGTGTGTCGGCGATCCGCCCGAGCGCCGCCAGGTCACCGGAGAGCACGGTGGCCCGGGGGCCGTTCAGGGCCGCCACGCCGACCAGCGGCTCGGCCGCCAGCAGTTCCGCCAGCTCCTGCGGGGTGGCCCGGGCGGACAGCATGCCGCCGCCGGCCGGGAGCTCCTGCATCAGCGCGCCGCGGGCGGTGATCAGCCGGGCGGCGTCGGCCAGGCTGAGCACGCCCGCGACCACGGCCGCGGCGAACTCCCCGACGCTGTGGCCGAGCAGGACGTCCGGCCGGACCCCGAGCACGTCCAGGGCGCGGGCCTGCGCGTAGCCGACCGCGAACAGGGCCGGCTGGGCGAAGGCGGTGCGGTGGATCCGCGGGTCACCGCCGAGGACCAGGTCCCGGATCGACTCGCCGAGGTGCGGCGCCAGGGCCTCGTCCGCCTCGTCCAGGAACCGGCGGTACAGCGGCCAGTCCCGGTACAGGCCGGCCGTCATGCCCTCGAACTGGGCGCCCTGGCCGGTGAACAGGAAGGCGATCCGCGGACGGGCCACCGGCTCCTCGGCCAGCCCGGCGAGCAGCTCGCCGTCGGCCACCGCGGAGCGCAGGCCCTCCTCCAGCTCCCGCACGTCCCGGGCGGGCAGCGCGAACCGGTACCGGTGGCCGGTCTTCACCTGGTTGCTGGCCCGGCACAGGCCCGCCGCCGGGCCGCGCCCGCGCGGCAGCGCGCCGGCCTGCGCGAGCAGGTTGCGGCGCAGCGCCTCCGGGGAGGGCGCGGTCAGCGTGAAGACGCCGCCGCCGTGCGCCGCGCCCCGGCCGCGCCCGGCGGCCGTCCGGGCGCCCGAGCCGGGAGCGGACTCCAGCACGGTGTGCACATTGGTGCCGCCCATGCCGAAGCTGCTCAGCCCGGCCACGGTGGCCCCGGCGGGCAGCCGCAGCGGGGCCTTGAGCAGCCGCAGGCCGTTCCTGGCCAGCTGCAGCTTGGGGTTCTCCTTGGCGGCGAACCGGCTGGCCGGCACCACCCGGTGGTGCAGCGACAGCGCGACCTTGATCAGGCCGGCGATGCCCGCCGCGCCCTCGGCGTGGCCCAGGTTGCCCTTGACCGAGCCGATCGCCAGCGGCTGCCCGGTCCGGCCCGCGTGCAGGTGCCCGAGCGCCTTGACCTCGATCATGTCGCCGAGCGCCGTGCCGGTGCCGTGCGCCTCCATGAAGGAGACCTCGGCCGGCTCCACGCCGGCCCGGCGGTAGGCGGCGGCCAGCACCTCCTGCTGGGACCAGCGGTTGGGCGCGGTGATGCCGTTGCTGCGCCCGTCCTGGTTGACGGCGCTGCCGCGGATCACCGCGTACACCTGCTGGCCGTCGGCTATCGCGTCCTCCAGCCGGCGCAGCACCACCACGCCGACGCCCTCGGCCCGGCCGATGCCGTCGGCGTCCGCGCTGAACGGCTTGCAGCGGCCGTCCGGCGCGGAGAGCCCGGCCTGGGTGTAGAAGATGCTCAGCCCCGGCGTGACGGCCACGTTGACGCCGCCCGCCAACGCGTAGTCGCACTCCTCGGCGAGCAGCGCGTTGCAGGCCAGGTGGACGGCGACCAGCGAGGACGAGCAGGCGGTGTCGACCGCCAGGCTGGGGCCCTTGAGGTCGAGGTGGTAGGACACCCGGTTGGCGGTCATGCAGTAGCCGTTGCCGGAGCCGACCTGGGCGGTGACGTTCGGGTAGTCGGTCATGTGCACCTGGGCCCACTCGTTGCCCATGATGCCGACGAACACGCCGGTGTTGCTGCCGGCCAGCTGCTTGGGGGAGATCCCGGCGTCCTCCAGGGCCCGCCAGGAGGTCTGCAGCAGCAGCCGCTGCTGCGGGTCCAGGGCGGCGGCCTCGCGCGGCGAGACGGTGAAGAACTCGTTGTCGAAGGCGTCCACGTCGTCGATGAAGCCGCCCTGGGTGGTGTTGCTGCGTCCCTCACCGCCCGCCCGGTCGTAGAAGTCGGAGGCTCTCCAGCGCAGTTCCGGCACCTGCCGGACTCCGTCGGCCGACCTGGTGAGCAGGTCCCAGTACGCGCCCGGGTCGGGCGCGCCGGGGAACCGGCAGTCCAGGCCGACGATGGCGATCGGCTTCATCGACGGCCGACCTCCCCGGCCAGATCCTCCAGCAGGTGCGCGGCGAGGGCCTCGACGGTCGGGTAGTCCCACGCGACGGTGGGCTCCAGCACCAGGTCGAAGTCCTCCTCGACGTCACCGCAGAGGCTGAGCGCGGCGACCGAGTCCAGGCCGTACTCGGCGAGCGGCACCGTCGGGTCGATCTCGCCCGGCGAGCGGCGCAGGTACACGGCGATCCGGTCGACGAGCCAGACGGTGAGGCTCTCGGAGGTGTGCACGGCCGACTCGGCCGGGAGGTCGTGGATCTCGGTGGTCATGGCTGACTCCTCGTGAACAGTGGTCGGGACGGTTCGGGGCCGGGGCGCCTCGGCGGGCCGCCGGCCCGCGAGGGGCTGGGCCCTCAGCCCGCGAGCGGGCTGTCGTACAGGTCGTAGCTGCGCCGGTCGTGGAAGCGCCGGAGCACCTCCTCGCGCACCCGCTCCTCGCAGCCGTCCGGCAGGTCCGGCTGGCGCATGCCGAGCCGCCGGCCGAGCCGGTGCAGGGCGGCGGCGGCCCAGGACGGGTCCGCCAGGAAGGAGTCCTCGCCGCCGCGGGCCTGCCGCCAGACCCCGATCACGGAGGCGGCGGCGAGCAGCACGGCGTAGCGGTCGGCGAGCGCGAAGCTGGCCGGGCTGGCGAGCGCGGTGCGGTCCTGCGGGGAGAGCGACAGGGCGTCCTCCTGCAGCTGGCGCAGCTCGTCCATGAAGCGCAGGGCGGCGCCGTGCACCGAGAGCTCCACCGGGGTGCCGCTCGGGAGCTGGTCCACGGCGGCGACCAGCGAGGCGCTCAGGCCGTCCCGGCCGCTGGCCAGGGTGAGCCGGCCGAAGGGCAGCTCGGGCAGGTCGTCGCCGGGGCGGAACAGGGTGTCCGGGGCGGGGTCGCCGCTGAACCAGGCCCGCCGGGCCAGCCGGGGCAGCTGCGGGATGATGGTCGCCTGGCAGGCGGCCGACCCGGCGTGGCCGAGGCTCAGCACCGGGAGGTCCCGGACGTGCTTCTGGAAGACGCCGAACTCGCCCTCGCGGACGTAGAACCGGGCGCCCAGCACGATCGACAGGTCGTGCATCGCGTCGTTGAGCATCCGCGGCACCAGGTACTTCACCGCGGAGGCGTAGACGCTGGTCTCCTCGGGCAGCAGGTGCACGGCGCGGGTCGCGGTCAGCGAGAGGCTGTCGGAGATCAGCAGGTCCAGGAAGGCCGCCGACAGGGTCTCCCGGGCGTGCGGGATGTCCATCACCGAGCGCTTGTAGAGCTGCCGGCCGAGCGCGAAGCGCACCACCGTGCGCAGGGCGGTGTCGGCCGCCCCCATCGCCATCCCGGGGACCGCGCTGCGGGTCATCTGGAAGGACCGCAGGGCGAGTTCGACGCCCTGGCCGAGTTCGCCGACCAGCGCGGAGCCGGGCACCGGGCAGTCGGTGAACGAGAGCCCGGCCAGGTGGCAGCCGCGCACGCCGACGCTGCTGTAGCGGGGCAGCACCTCCACCCGGGCCTGGTCGAGGAGTTCGCGCTCGACCATCAGGACGGAGTGGCTGCGGCTGCCGGGCGCGTCGGAGGTGCGGCTGAAGAGGGTGAGCACGTCCGCCCGTCCGGCGTTGTTGATCACCTGCTTGCTGCCGTTCAGCCGGAACCCGCCGGCGCCGTCCGGGGTGGCCGCGAACTCGTTGCGGACGAAGTCGTTGCCGTGCGCCAGCTCGTGGTACGCCACCGCGGCCTTGCGGTTGGCGAGCAGCACCTCGGCGAGCCGGCGCTGCTGCCCGGCGTCGCCGGTGGTCCAGACGTTGACGGCGGCCATGAAGGTGGTGGCGCCGTAGCCGAGCCCGAGGGTGACGTCCCGGCGGAAGACCTGGCGCATCACCCGGACCAGCGTGTCCAGCCGGTCCAGCCGGCCGCCGAGCGCGCGCGGCACGAAGTCCGCGTTGAGGTTGAGCCCGTCCAGCACGGCCTCGCCGGCCGCCGAGATCTCGCCCGCCTCGTCGGCGGCCAGCAACTGGTGCTGGCCCATCGGGTTGGCCGGGTCGTACGGGTCCCCGAACCGGGCCTCCAGCTCGGCGACCCGGGCCCGGGCCTCCTGCTCCTGGCCGGTGGCCGCCGTGGCCGGCCGGGCCGGGTCGACGGTCTCGCTCAGCATGACGCCCCCTCAGTGGTGGTACCGGCGGTGGTGCGGGCCCCGGCCAGGGCGAGCGGGAGCAGCGAGAAGAGTTCGCCGCCCGCTCTCGACTCCCGGAGCAGGACGAGGAGTTCCTCGTAGCCCTCGGGGTCGTCCGGGGTGGTCTCGCCGAGCCGGCGCAGCACCCGGTCCAGCGCGGGCCGCAGCCAGCGGCCGTCCTGCCAGAGCCGGCCGGTGCGGCCGGCCGCGCCCTGCTCGCGGTTGTGCGCCCACAGGCCGAGGCAGGCCGCGCCGGCGAAGCAGAGCGCGTACCGCTTCGCCGTCTCGAAGGCCTCCACCGGGACGTCGCCGACGGCGTTCTGGTGCAGCTCCATGGCGTCGTGCACCTCGGCGGTGCGGGCCAGCAGCCGCTCGGCCGTGGCCAGCGCGGCCTTCAGCGCGGGCTCGGTGGCGGCGGCCGCGCGCAGCGCCGCCACGGTGCCGGGCAGCGAGGCGATCACCGAGCTGCCGTGCCGGGCGACCAGCGAGAGGCGCCCCGGGTCCAGCTCGGGCTGCGGGGCGGCCAGCCGGAAGGCGGCCTCGGCGCCGGCCGGGTCGCCGAGCCCGCGGCGGTACGCCCGGACCAGCGAACGGAACTGGCTGATCAGCGAGTTCAGGTTGACCAGGGTGTTGCCGTCGAACAGGCCGACGATCCGGTGGTCGCGGTCGATCTTCTGGAACATGCCGCCCGCGTACACGTCCTTGAGGAAGGCCCGGGCGCCGAGCAGCTTGGTCAGCTCGGCGATCACGCCCTCGGTGCCGGTCGGCACCAGGTACTTGGTGACCGCCGCGGTGATGCTCAGCTCGCCGGTCAGGGTGTGCACCGAGCGGGAGGCGACCAGCGCGAGCGCCTCGCCGACCAGGACGTCGGCGGCGGCGTCCGCCAGGGTGCGGCGGGCCTTGGGCAGGTCGATCAGCCGGCGGCCGTACAGCTCGCGCTGCTCGGCGAAGTCCAGCGCCAGGGTGAGCGCGTGGTCGGCGGCGCCGAGCGAGAGCGCGGCGCACATCGTCCGGGTCAGCTGGAGCGCCTTGAGGACGGTCTCCACGCCGCCGCCCACGGTGCCGACCACGGCCGAGGCGGGCACCGGGGCGCGGTCGAAGGCGATGCCGCTGATGTCGGCGCCCCGGATGCCGTGGGTGGGGATCTTGTCCAGGCAGCGGTAGTGCTCCGGGCCGAGGGTCCGCTTGTCGACCAGCAGCACGCTGAACCCGCGCGGGCCGCCGGCCTCGGCGGTCCGGGTGAGCAGGGACAGCACGCTGCCCCGGGTGGCGTTGTTGATCAGCCACTTCTCGCCCGAGACCAGGTAGCCGCCGGCGCCGTCCGGCTCGGCCACCAGCTCGCCGGCCAGCAGGTCGCTCCCGTGCGCGCGTTCGGTCAGGCCGAGCGAGACGGGGACGCAGGCCTCGATGTCCGCCGCGAGCGCGGCGGCCTGGCCGGCCGAGCCGGAGGTCCAGACGCAGACGCCCCCGAGGTACGTCTTGCCGTGCCCGATCGCCACCGTGAGGTCGCGCCGGGCGACCGTGCGGATCAGCTGGAGCAGTTGCTCGTAGCTCTCCAGCCGGCCGCCGTGCGCGACGGGGACGTAGTAGTCCTGGATGCCCCAGGCCTCCAGCTGCTCGCACAGCTCGGCCGGGAACTGCTCCCGCTCGTCCAGCTCCACGCAGCGGGCCGCGGAGAACAGGGTGGCGGGGTCGGCCGGGTCGCCGAGGTGGGCCTCCAGGCGCTCGGCGAGCCGGTAGGGGGCGTGGTCCATGTCAGGCCACCGGTTCCAGCACGGGCTCGGCGGAGGCCCGGAGCAGCGCGGCGACCTCGGTGTCCAGCGAGGAGTGCAGCGCGGTGATGGCGCCGTCCAGGAACAGCTTGCGCATCAGGGTCCGCTGGATCTTGCCGGAGGTGGTCTTGCGGATGGTGCCGGGGCGCACCAGCAGCACGTTGCCCGCCGGGACGTTGAACTCCTTGCCGACCAGCTGCCGGATGCCGGCCAGCAGGGTCGGCAGGTCGGTGCTCACGGCGGTGGCGCGCACCTCCTGGACGACCACCAGGTGCTCGCGGTCGGTGTCCACCGCGAAGACCGAGCCGGCGCCGGCGCCCAGCGCCGGGTCCATCGCCTGGACGGCGCGCTCCACGTCGTGCGGGTAGAGGTTGCGGCCGTTGATGATGACCATTTCCTTGAGCCGGCCGGTGACGTAGAGCTGGCCCTCGTCGAGCACGCCCAGGTCGCCGGTGCGCAGCCAGCCGGCGGCGTCCGGGCCCTCGGTGCCCGCGATGCCGGCGTCGAAGATCTCCTTGTTGGTCTCCGGGCGGGCCCAGTAGCCGGGGGCCACGCTGTCGCCCTTGATCCAGATCTCGCCGACGTGGCCGTCCGGCTGCTGGGCGAGCGACTGCGGCTCGACGATCCGGACGTCGAAGTCCTCGATGATCCCGCTGCTGACCAGGGTGCGGGCCGGGGCGTCCGGGCCGGCGGCGAGCAGCTCGCCGCGCTCCAGCGCCACCGCGTCGGCGGTCCGTTCGACCGGGGCCTGGCCGAGCGGGGTCCCGGAGACCAGCAGGGTGGTCTCCGCCATGCCGTAGCAGGGGAAGAAGGACTCGGCGCGGAACCCGGCCGGGGCGAAGCGCTCGGCGAAGGCGCGCAGGGTCTCGGCCCGGATCGGCTCGGCGCCGTTGCAGGCGGCCACCCAGCTGGAGAGGTCCAGGGTGGCGAGCTGCTCGTCGGTGACCCGGCGCAGGCAGAGGTCGTAGGCGAAGTTGGGGCCGCCGCCGACGGTGACCTTGTACTGGTCGATCATCTGCAGCCAGCGGAACGGCCGCTTCAGGAAGGACACCGGGGACATCAGCACCGCCGAGCCGCCCAGCCAGAGCGGCTGCAGGATGTGCCCGATCAGGCCCATGTCGTGGTAGAAGGGCAGCCAACCGCCGAACCGGGACTCGGAGTCGGAGCCGACCGAGCGCTGGATGGCGGCCTCGTTGGCGAGCAGGTTGCGGTGCGAGACCATCACGCCCTTGGGGGCGCTGGTCGAGCCGGAGGTGTACTGCAGGAAGGCCAGGTGGTCGGGGCCGAAGCTCGGCCTGGTCCACGCCTCGGGGTCGCCGTAGGCCGGCTCGCCGTGCTCGTCCACGCCGTCGACGGCGAGGCAGGAGATGTGGTCGAGCCCCTCGGCGGCCAGCCAGGCCGAGATCTGCGGCTCGTTGGCGGCGTCGGTGAGCACCGCGCGCACCTCGGCGTCGTGCAGGATGCCGGCCACCCGCTGGAAGTGGTGGCCCTGGTCGCCGGGCAGCGGCGCGGGAACGGCCACCGCGCCGGCGTACAGGCAGCCGACGAACGCCTTGACGAACGCCATGCTGGACGGGAACAGCAGCAGCACCTGCTTGCCGAAGGTGCCCTTGCTCTGCAGCCAGGACGCCACCCGCTTGGCCTCGGTGTCGAGGTCGGCGTAGGTCAGGTGGTCGGCCTCGGAGCCGGTCGCGCCGTCCCGCAGGAAGATGAACGCGTCCTTGGCCCCCAGGGCGCCGGTGCGCGCGAGAACCAGTTCCGTGAAGGTCTCGAACCTCGTCAACGTCTTTCCCTCGCCTCGATCGTGGACCTGGACCCGAGGGGCCGGTCGATGGGATGAGGCCATCGTGACCGGGGGCGCTTTAGCGGCTCTTGCGCGCCGCCGGTGCGCCCCCGGGCGGGGCCGCCCGGGGTGCCCGGGGGCGACGGGGCGAGGCCGGGCGAGGCCGGACGGAGTCAGACCAGGCGGTCGAGGAACTCCAACTGCCGCCACAGTTCCGCCTCCTGGGCGGTCGGCGGCAGGTCGGGGACGAGCCGTTCGGGGTGCCCGGTGGGCAGCTCCGGCGGGCGTTCGCCCTCGATGATGAGCTCCAGGGCGCGGGCCGGCGGCACCAGCCCGGCCATGCTGCCCGTCGCCACCAGGCCCGCCCAGATCTGATGCATCAACAGGTGGAGCAATCTGGGTACCCGCCACCACAGCCGATCGGCCATCTCGTCCTCCCGCTTGATCCGTGGGTGTTCCGTACGCGCGTTCCGCCGGGCACTGCTCGTCGGGTGCTGCTGGGTGCTGCTGGGTGCTGCTGGGTGCTGCTGGGTGCTGCTGGGGCTGCCGGGTGTTGCCGGGTGTTGCCCGGCGCTGCCGGGCGCTTTTCGGGTGGCGCGGCCCCGGACCTCCGCCCGTCCGTCCGCCCGTCCTGGCTGTCGGCCTCCGGGCGCCGTTCCATGAGCGCCCGGCCGGGGGAACGGGGACGGAGGCCGGCCAGGCCGGGGAGCCCGCGGATCGGCCCGGGGAACGAGGCAGGGCGTCCCGCCGGGCCGTGGTGGCCCGGCGGGACGCCGCCCCGGGAGGTCCCGGTCCGCGTACTGCTCGGTTGTCCGGGCCCGGTCGTCGCCGACCGGGCCGGTGGTGCCGCGCCGCGGGTCAGGCGGTGGTGACCAGCTTCGGTGCCGCCGCCCGGGCGCCGCCCGGGGCCGGCTCCTCCTCGTCCCCGGCGCCGCCCTCGTCCACGCCGAACCGCTCGTGCAGCCGCTTCAGCGGGCCCGGGGCCCACCAGGCGGCCTTGCCGAGCATGGCCATCACGGCCGGGACGAGCAGGGTGCGCACCACGGCCGCGTCGATCAGCACCGCGAAGGCGGCGCCCAGGCCGAGCTCCTTGATGAAGGCCAGCCGGGACAGGCCGAGCGCGCCGATCGCGACGAAGAACAGCAGGGCGGCCGAGGTGACGATGCCGCCGGTGCGGGAGATGCCGACCGCGACGGCCGAGCGCTCGTCCAGGCCGGTGCCGCGGGCCTCCTTGATCCGGCCCAGCAGGAAGACGTTGTAGTCGGTGGAGAGCCCGAAGGCGAGCGCGAACAGCACCACCGGCGAGGTCTCCTCCAGCGCGCCGGTGGCGGTGAAGTCCAGCAGGCCGGAGAGGTGGCCCTGCTGGAAGACCCAGACCAGCATGCCGAACGCGGCGGCGACCGACAGCGCGTTCATCAGCAGGCCCTGGAAGGCCAGCCAGACGGAGCCGGTGAACAGGAAGAGCAGCAGGACGGTCAGTCCGGCCAGCACCAGGCCGGCCGGCAGCAGGTGGTCGCCGATGCTGGCGCGCTGGGCCAGGAAGTCGGCGCTGGCGCCGGTGAACCGGGCCTGGAACGGCGCCGCCGTCCGCTGCACCTGCTGGACCGTGTCCAGGGCCGCGGCCTGCAGCGGCTCGCCCGCCACCGAGGCGTCGATCTGCCAGTGGCCGGCGTCCAGTTGGACGGGGGCGCCGACGCGCTGGACGCCGGGTACCTGGCCGACCCGGGTGCCGTACTCGCCGAGCGCGGCGCCGGCGTCGGCCGGGGCGTCCAGCACGATCCGCACCGAGGCGGGCTGCTGGGCGTACTTGGTGCCGAGCTCCTCGGCGACCTGCCCGGCGGAGACCGAGCGCGGCAGCACCGACTGGTCGACGCCGGTGAACTTGATGCCGGTCACCGGGGCCGCGATGCCGAGCAGGACGACCACGCCGGCCACCGCGTACAGCATCGGCCGGCGCATCACGCCGTACGCCAGGCGCTCCCAGCGGCGGACCACCCGGGCCGCGCCCTCGGCGCGGCCGCGGCGGAAGGACAGCGCGTCGATCTTCGGGCCGAGCACCGCGAGCACGGCGGGCAGCACGACCAGCGCGAAGAAGGCGGCCGACAGCACGGTGAGGATGCCCGAGCTGCCGAGCGAACGCAGGTACGGCAACGGGAAGATGAGCAGCGCGGAGAGCGCCACTGCGACGGTGAAGGCGCTGAACGCGACGGTGCGCCCGGCGGTCAGCACCGTGCGGCGAACGGCCCGGGCGGTGCCCTCGGCCCCGGCCTCGACGCCGGCCGCGTACTCCTCGCGGAAGCGCGAGACCATCAGCAGGCTGAAGTCGATGCAGAGCCCGAGCCCGAGCGCGAAGATCAGGTTCATCGCGCTGGTGGAGACGTTGGTGAACAGCGTGAGCACCCGGGTGCCGAGCATCGCCAGCATCATCGCGAAGACGCCGCCGAGCAGCGGGATCAGGCCGGCGATCAGGCCGCGGAAGACGATCACCAGCAGGACCAGCAGGATCGGCAGCGAGAGCGTCTCGGCCATCCCCAGGTCCTTCTCGGACACCTCGCCGACCTGGACGTGGCCGACGGTCGCGCCGCCGAGCAGCGTGCGGTCCTTCAGCAGCGGGTCGGCGGCGACGTCGTGCTCCAGCGCCTTCACCGCGTCGACGTCGGAGGGCGAGCTGAGGGTGCCCAGGTCGGCCAGCACGACGGTGCTGCGGCCGTCCTCGGCGATCAGCGCGGGCAGGTGGGCGCCGGAGTAGTCCAGCACCCGCTTGACCTCGGACCTGGCCTTGAGCAGGTTGACCGCGGCGGTGACCTCCGGCGGGACGGGCGCGTCGGCGGTCAGCGGCGCGTCGGTCCGGACCAGCAGGACGTAGCCCTGCTGCGGGTCGATCCCGGTGGCCTGCTGGATCACCTTGCGGGCGGTGACGTTGCCGCCTCCGGGGTCGTCGTAGTCGGAGGCCCCGTTGGTCAGGTGCTGCTGGAGCGAGGAACCGATGGCTCCAGCGACGACCAGCAGCACCAGTGATGCCAGCAGGACCAGCCGCCGCCTCTGGTGGAGGAGGGATGCGAGTGCTTTGAACATGGCCTCAGCGCTTTCGTCGGTGGGTCTGGTGGTCCGGCGGTGGTGCGGCAGGCCGGCCGCGACGCTGCGGTGCGGGCTGCCGGGCTCCGGGGAGGTGACCGGGTCCGGGTGCCGGGTCCCGGGGGGTGGCGCCCGGCGGCGGGCTGGTGGTGCGGGGCGTGGGAAGGGTGGGGCTTCCCGGGGCAGTTGATGTTCGGTGCATGACAGTCGGGGGGAGCCGCGGCCCGCAACGGCAGCCGGCCGGCCGGCCCGGGGGTGGCGGGGCCGGCCGACGGTGGCCGGCCGGGCTCCGGGGAGCGGCGGCGCGGCGGGGACGTACGGGCCCGGGTGCGCGGCGAGGGGGAGCGCCGCACACCCGGGCCGGTCTCAGGCGGCCAGCAGCGTGTAGATGCCGCGCAGGCTGCGCTCGGAGAGCAGCTTGCCGACCGACACCCGCTTGCCGGTCTCCTTCTCCACCGCGGCGATCAGGCGCAGCAGGTGCAGGGAGTCCCAGGAGACGACCTTGTCGAAGTCGTTCTCAAGGTCGGTCTCGGCCAGCGGGAGGGCGAGCTCGTCGCGGACGATCTGGATGAAGGCGGTCTCGGTGATCATGCCTGGGGCCTCTTTCGGGTGTCGGGGTTCGCGTCGCGGTGGGGCGCCGGCCGCGGGGCCCGCCCGGGAGGTCCGGGCCCCGCGGGGCGGCTCAGAAGTCGGTGTCGAGCCGGAGGTGGGACGGGACGGCGGGCAGCTCGGCCAGCGGGTGCGAGAAGGAGAGCTCCTCCTCGTCGCCGCCGCTCGGCTCGAAGCCCAGCGAGGGCCAGAAGTCCCGGACCCGGTGGTTCTTCTTGGTCGGGCGGTACGCGGCCGTCACCGGCCCCAGGCCCTGGGCGACGGCGTACGCCAGCACCGAGGTCACCGCCGCCTGCTCGATGCCGCGGGAGAACACCCGGCAGCTCAGCAGCAGGTTGTCGATGTGCAGGCCCTGCGGGGTGCGGTGGGCGAACAGGGCGCCGACCACCCCGTTGTCGCCGAACCGGTCGCCGGAGCGGACGGAGAGCACCAGGTGGTCCGGGTCCTCGATCCGCTCCCGGACCTCGGCCGGCTGCAGCCGCTCGGTGGTCAGGTTGAACTGGTTCGTCCGCAGGGTCAGTTGGGCGACCCGGGCGAGGTCGGCCTCGCCCACGGCGGCCACCTTCACCTGGACGCCCAGCTGCTCCAGGTACTCCTCCAGCGACCCGCTGCTGTCCAGCAGGTCCTGCCGGTCGGACTCGACCCGGTAGAGCGCGGCCCGGGCGCGGTCCTCCGCGGTCAGCTCGCGGACGTCGAACCAGCCGTCGGCGAGCAGCCGCTCGACGTGCAGGGCCGGCTCCTCGTCGAGGCGGACCACCGCGACCTCGGGCAGGCCGGCCGCCACCAGGCCCGTCTCGAAGGGCGAGTCGTCGGCGAACACGAAGCTGTCCACCCCGAGGTTGAGCTTCGCCGCGATGTCCCGCAGGTTGCCGTCCTTGGGGTTCCAGTTGGCGTTCACCCGGACGAAGTCGGTGTCGCGGAGCACCATGTCCGGGTGGGTGCGCAGGACTTCGAGCACCGGCTCCTGGTCGTTCTTGCTGCTCACGGCGAGCAGCACGCCCTGCGAGCCGATCTGCTTCGCGATCTTCTGGAAGTTCCCGAAGGCCTCGCCGCGGAAGGTGGTCGCGGCGGCGATGCCGTCCGCGCCGTCGTCGCCGAGGACGCCGTCCCAGAGGGTGTTGTCGAGGTCCAGCACCAGGACCTTCTTGGCCCGCCCACGCAGGGTGCGGGCCAGGTGGCCGATCTCCCGGGCGTAGCGGCCCAGCAGCTCGTCACCCAGGTTGGCCTTGGCGTAGGACGCCATCCGGGGCTCGTTGAGCGCCCCGCCGAGGGCCACCAGCGGGTCCAGGTCGATCACCACGACCCGCTCGTGGGCGGCCGCCAGCCGGAGCAGGCCGGCGTTGAACTCGCGCCAGGCGACGCCGAGCGCGGCCCGCGAGCGGAGGTCGACCAGCTGGTGGGTGTGCAGCCGGTGCAGCGGCAGGGTGTTCAGCACCAGGGTGCCGGTGCCGTGCCCGACGTACCGCTCGACCAGCTTGCCGAGCTGGGCGAGCTTGGTGGCGGCCGCCTTCTCCAGGTCCTCCACCCGCCAGACGACGGGCAGTTCGTCGAAGACCGCCTGCGCGTCCAGGACGACCAGCGCCAGGTCCAGCCCGGGGGCGTAGAGCTGGCTGCCGGTGTCCTGCAGCTCGCGCAGGTAGCCGTCGAAGTCGCCGAGGGTGAGCCGGAGCAGGATGCCGTGCCGGGCCAGTTCGGCGGTCAGCGGGGCGGCCAGCGCCCCGACGGTGGAGTGGCCGGCCACCGCCACCGACACGGTGAGCGTCCCGGGGTTGGCGGCGGCGACCTCGTCGGGGTCGAGCCGGGACAGCAGCTGCCCGGCCCGGACGAGGTCGGCCGCGCCCTTGTCGCCGTACGGGAGCTCGGCGAGCAGCGGCGCGACGGACGGGTACTCGGTGACGAGCCGGCCCTCGGACTGCAGGGCGCGCAGCCGGTCCAGCGGCGCGGCCGGCCCCGACGGGCCTGCCACGCCCTGGGGGCGCGGGGTGTTCACGACCGTGGACATCGTTCTTCTCTCCTCGGGGGGTCCGTTCACCGGTACGGCCGGGCGGGCGCGGGCGCGGGTGGGGTGCTGCGCGGTGCGCGGGGGCGCGGGGGTCAGGAGGCGGTGTTCCAGGAGGGGGTTTCGAGGATCTCGATGATGAAGGCGGTCCACATGAAGCCGGTGCCGACGCCGATGGTCAGGACCTTGTCGCCCGGGCTCAGCGGCCGGGTCTCCACCAGGTGGTTCAGGTTGACCAGGTGGTCGGCGGCGCCCATGTGGCCGTAGTCGCGGCCCCAGTCGTAGACGGTCTGCGAGACGTCCACGCCCAGCGGGTGGTAGAAGCCCCAGTCGACGATGGTCTGGCCGGTGTTGGCGTGGATCAGGTACTTGATCTTGCTGATGTCGGTGCCGGCGTCGTCGAAGACCTGGCCGACCACCGCGAACAGGCTCTTGGTCATCCGCTCGACGGTCTCCTCGTAGAGGTTCTCGCCGGTCTGCAGGTAGGCGCGCTTGCGGGCCCGCAGGGAGACGGTCTTGCCCTCCGCGAACGGGCCGGTCGTCCAGGCGCCGCCGCGGTAGATCGGCTCCAGGGTGGAGTCCGAGAAGGAGGCGCTGGCGACCACCTTGGCGAAGCCGGTCCGGCTGGACAGGATCAGCGCGCCGGCGCCGTCGCCGAAGACCTGCTGGTCGTCGGTGTTCCAGCGGTCGAAGTACGGCAGGTGGAAGGAGTCGCCGGCGCTGACCAGCGCGGCGGTGTCGGTCCGGGCCGCCACCCAGGAGGCCGCCAGCTCGAAGGCGGCCAGGCCGCTGTTGGAGCCCTGGCGGATCTCGGCGGTGGCGCCGTTGCCGCCGACCGAGTTGTTCTGGACGTAGGAGGCCGGGGTCCAGAACTCCTGGCCCTGGTGGCTGTTGTGGCCGTGGACGACCAGGCCGATCTCCTCGGTGGTGTGGCCCGAGCGCTCGAAGGCCTGCCGGGCGGCGGCCGAGGCCATCTGCACCGGGCTCTCGTCCTCCAGGCGGGCGACGTGCACGCCGCGGATGCCGTTGGCGAGGTGCTCGTCCAGGGTGTAGCGGCCGGCCTCGATCGCCTGCTCGGCGGTCTCGACGGCCTCGGGCAGGTAGGCCCCCAGGCCCGCCAGGTACAGATTGTCCCAGCGCATCTTCAACTCCCCTGATGAGAAACGATTTTGACTTCCCTGCCGAGGTTTCCAGCCGGCGCTAAAGGCCTTCTTGTGCTGGCTTCCGGGCGCGTCCCGGCCCCGGGCCGGCCACCGGGCGGCCGGCCCGCGCCCGCCGTCGCCGACCTCACCAGGTCACCGGCAGCGCGCTGACGCCGTGCACCAGCAGCCCGGCGGCCCGGGGGATCTCGGCCGGCGGCACGGTCAGCCGCAGCCCCGGGAACCGCCGCAGCAGCGAACCCAGCGCGATCTGCAGCTCGGCCCGGGCCAGCGAGCCGCCCAGGCAGTAGTGGGCGCCGTGCCCGAAGGTCAGGTGCGGGTTGGCCGGGCGCTCCGGGTCGAGCTGCTCCGGGCTCGGGAACGGGCAGCCGTCCCGGTTGGCCGAGCCGATGCCCGGCAGCACCGCACTGCCGGCCGGGATCCGGGTGCCGTCCAGCTCGACGTCCTCCAGGGCGATCCGCAGCAGCCCCTCGTCGCCCGGCGGGTAGAGCCGCAGCAGCTCCTCGACCGTCCGGTTCAGCACCTCGGGCCCCTGTGCGGCCCAGTCCTTCCCGCGCGGGTGGGTGAGCAGCGCCAGCAGGCCGTTGGCGATCTGCTTGGCGGTCGTCTCGTGGCCGTTGACCAGCAGGCTCACGCCGAGGAAGAGCAGCTCCTCCTCCGACAGCCGGCCGTCCTCGGCGTCGCCGACGGCGACCAGCGCCGACAGCAGGTCGTCGCCCGGCCGCTCCCGCTTGGCCGCCACCAGCTCCACCAGGTAGCCGCGCAGCCCGGCCTGGGCGGCCAGCATCTCCGCGGCCGAACCGGCGCCGGTGGACAGCCAGCCGCTGGAGAACGCGGCGAAGCGGTCCTGGTCGGAGCTGGGGACGCCGAGCAGGTCGCAGATCACCAGGACGGGCAGCCGCAGGGTGAACTCCGGCACCAGGTCCACCGGCGGGTTGCGGGTGTCCAGCCGGTCCAGCAGCGCGTCGGTGTGCTGCTGGATCAGCGGGCGCAGCGCCTCCACCCGGCGGGCGGTGAACTCCCGGGAGATGATCCGGCGGACCCTGGTGTGCTCGGGCGGGTCCATGTTGAGCAGGCTGGGGAAGGTCTGCGGCGCGGGCCCCACCCGGGGCGCGCCCGGCCTGGTGGTCGCGGCCCGGCTGAACCGCGGGTCCGAGAGCACCGTCCTCGCGGCCTCGTAGGAGGCGGCCAGGTACGCCCGGTCGCCGCTCGGCAGCCGGACCGGCGCGACCGGGCACCCGGCGCGCATCCGGGCGTACTCGGGGGCGGGCTCCAGCGGCCCGGGCCGGTGGAAGGGCAGCGCGGGCGGCTCCTCGGGCTCCGGTCCGGGCGCGGTGACGGTGTCCACGGGCAGCATGTCGGTCACGAGGAGACGCCTTCCAGCAGTCGCGGCGGCCGGGCCCCGGACGCCGTGCCCGCCGCTCCGTGGCGGCGCAGCAGCTGCGCCACCCGGGCGAGGAACTCGGTGTCGCAGTCCCGGATGAAGAAGTGGCCACCGGCGAAGGTGTCCATCTCGAACGGGCCGGTGGTGTGCTGCTCCCAGAGCCGGATCGCCTCCGGTGCCACCAGCCGGTCCTCGGAGCCCGCGAAGACGTACAGCGGCACCGGCAGCGGGGCGATCGCCCGGCTCAGCGGGCCGGCGCAGAGCAGCAGGTCGTCGCGGGCGACCGGCAGCAGCGCGGAGAGCCACTCGGGGTGCTCCAGCAGCCGCTGCGGGATGCCGCCGAGCGCGGCCAGCACCGCGGCCAGCTCCTCGTCGGAGGCGTTCCGGTCGGCGATCCGCGGGGCCGGCAGGTGCCGGGCCCGGTAGCCGCTGAGCAGCAGCGCCTCCGGCAGCTCCTGCCCCCGGGCGTGCCGGCGCTCGGCGAGCGAGAAGGCGATCAGCGCGCCCATGCTGTGGCCGAAGAAGACGTGCGGATGGTCCAGTTCGGGGCCGAGTTGCTCGTCCAGCTCGGTCACCAGGGCGTCCAGGTCGGTGAACCGCGGCTCGGCGAGCCGGTCCTCCCGGCCGGGCAGCCGCACCGGGACGACCTGCACCTCGGGCCCGAGCCTGCGCTGCCAGCCGACGTAGGAGGATGCGCCGCCGCCCGCGAAGGGGAAGCAGAACATCCGCAGGGCGCCCGTGGGCAGGTCGATGTGCCGGTCCGACAGATAGCGCGTCATTGGTGCTCCCCCTCTAACCCGGGGCCGGGGCCCCTGTGCTGTGGTTGCTTCCTGTCGCTGTCGTTCGTCTGTGCGTGCGGGGCCGCCGGCCCGGTCGCGGGCCGGCGGCCCGGTGGTCCGGGCGGCGGTGGTTCAGGCGGCGGCGGGCGGTGCCGGCAGCCGGGTGCCGGCCGCCGGGGCCGCGGCGGGTGCGGCGGCGGACGCTGCGGCGGGGGCCGCGGCCGGCGCCGGGGTTGGCCGTGCGCCGCTCACCCGGGCGTGCGGGCGGCGGGTGCGCAGCATCTGGCGCCACTCCTCCGCGCTGAAGTGCGCCGGCTCGGTGGAGGCGATGAAGTCGTGCAGCACCGACACGAACCGCTGCGGGTCGGTGCGGAACGGGAAGTGCCCCGCGTTCTCGAAGAGTTCGAGCCGGCTGCCGGGCATCGACACGTGCGCCATCCCGCCGTGGATGGCCGGCACCACCTGGTCCCGCTCGCCCCAGACGAGCATGCTCGGCATGCCCTGGGCGAGGTAGCAGCGGTCCATCAGCGTCCCGACCTGGCCGCGCCAGTCGACCACCGCCCGCAGGGTGCGGATGAAGGCACTGCGGGCCCGGGCGTCGGGCAGCGCGTCCACCACCCGCAGCAGGTCGGGGGCGTCCAGGCCGAGCCCGGTGTCCAGGGTCTGCATGACCTTCACGAAGGCCCCGAGCTGCCAGCGCATGGTGGGCAGCCGCAGCGCCGCGAGCGCGAGTTCGGCACCCGGCAGGGAGGCGGCCCGGAGCACCGGGGTGACCTGCCGGCCGACCCCGCCGCTGCTCACCAGCACCAGCCGCTCGGTCCGCTCGGGGAACTGGTACGCGAACTGCATCGCGACCCCGCCGCCCAGCGAGTGGCCGACCAGGGTGACCCGCTCGACGCCGAGCACCGACAGCAGGTCGCGCATCCCGTTGGCGTAGCCGCCGACCGAGTAGTCCGCGCGCGGCTTGTCCGAGGCGCCGTGGCCGAGCAGGTCGGGCACGATCACCCGGTGGCGCTGCGCGAGGCCCGGGACGATGTCGTTCCAGGTCTCGGAGGAGTCGCCGATGCCGTGGATCAGCAGGACGGCCGGCCCCTTGCCCGCCATCCGGAACGCCCGCCGGTAGCCGTGGATGGTGCGGTAGCGCAGCCGGGCGGCCTGGCCCGTCCCCGGCCCCGTCCGGGTGGCCGTCGTCGTGCCGGCCGTGATCCTGGTTGCCACGTCGCCTCCGTTCCTGGCCCCCGGTCGGAGCCTCCTGCGGCCGGCCGGGTCGGCTGGGTTGCCGGGCGCCGCCGGCCCAGGGTGTTGCCGCAGGCTTGCGGCCCCCTAAAGCAACGGGGGCTCCGGCGCCGGGCTTTAGTGCGCGCTCAGTGCCGCACAAGTGGCCGACAGGGGTGCGGCTGTTTGCTCCGTGCCCAGGCCGGAGGAAGCACGCGACCGGGACGTGACGACCGGAAGTGCCGAGCGGAGAGCGGGTCTTCGAGCATGACTACAGAGGCGGTACGGGCCGTTGCGCCCGCCAAGCCGGTGAAGCAGCTGGACCGGGTGGTCATCCGTTTCGCGGGTGACTCGGGTGACGGGATGCAGCTGACGGGTGACCGGTT
>NZ_BNBO01000001.1:146715-445428 GCF_014655955.1 Kitasatospora indigofera | reverse complement strand
GGCCGGACGGCCTCGCTGCCGTCCGGTCCGCGCGGCGCTGTGCGACTGCCCTCCCGGGGCCGGCGGGTTCACCCGGCCGGGGGGATGCCCGGGCCCGGCGGCCGGGGCCAGACTCGATGACGACCGCCGTTCCCGAGAACCGGAGGCTTCCGTGAGCGACCTCAAGTTCGAACAGAAGCGCTCGTTGTCCCGGCTGGAGGCCGCCGACCAGTTGGAGGCGCTCGCCGCCGCCCTGCGGCACGGCGGCAACGCGGAGCTGCAGCTGGGCCCGGGGGTGCTGAGCCTGCGCGTGCCCGACGAGCTGCGCAGCGAGCTGGAGGTGGAGGTGGACGACGGGGAGTTCGAGCTGGAATTCGAGCTCAAGTGGTCGAACGCCCGCCCGGCGGACTGAGCCAGGACGGCGGCGTCCCGTCCGAGAGTCCGGGCGGCCGCCCCGCTACCGGTGCCGCCCGCGCCGGGGCGCCGCGGGGGCGGCCGGAGCGCCGGTGGACAACGCCTGGCGCAGCAGGATCGCGCGGTCGACGGCCGGCCGGTGCGGGGTGCCCGGCCGCTTCCGCGGCACCCGTACCCGCAGGGCCAGCGGCTGGATGGTGAGCCGGACGGGTGTGCGCATCAGCACGGCCTCGCCGTCGATGCCGACCGGGATCTCGTCGGCGTCCGACTCCACGACCACCTCGTGGGCGAGGAAGGTGCTCAGCCCCTTGGCCTGCCGGCCGCGGAGCAGGCCGGCCGCCTGGGCGGCGTTGTCGACGGTGATCGCGACGACCCCGAGCCGCCCGGTGTCGAGCCGGGCGCGCCGGCCCAGCCCGGCCGCGTCCCCGGACCCGTACGGGTTGTTGCTCACCAGCAGGGCCTTCGGGTCCTCGATCACCGGCCCGCCGTCGATCCGGACGACCAGCCGGGCGCCCTGCCGGCCGGAGAGCATCTCGGGCAGCAGCTGGAGGATCGTGCCGGTCTTGTCGTCGCGGTAGGCCGGGCTCTGCACGACCCCCGCGTAGGCGCCGAACGAGGCGTTGTTGACGAAGGTCCGCCCGCCGATCAGCCCGAGGTCGAGCCGGAGTTCGACCCCGTCGTCCAGGGCGTCCAGCCCGGCGTCGGGCCGGTCGCGGTCGAGTCCGAGGTCCATCGCGAAGTGGTTGCGGGTGCCGGCCGAGACGACCAGGAACGGCAGCCCGAACTCGGCGGCGATGCCGGCCACCAGGGCCTGGGTTCCGTCGCCGCCCGCGACCCCGAGCAGGTCGGCGCCGTCGGTCGCCGCCTGCCGGGCGAGGGCGGCGACGTCGACCTGCCCAGGGCCCTCCAGCAGCGCCACCTCGGCGCCCAGTGCCCGCGCCTTGGTGTCCAGGGCGAAGCGCCCCACCTTGCCGCCGCCCGAGCGGGGATTCATGATCAGGAAGGGCCGGGCCGGCGGCGGTGTCCGGACCTCGGGCATGCCGGACCGCGGCCGGCCCCTGACCACCGCCGCCCTGGCGGCGGTGACGGCCGTGGCGGCCAGCAGGAGCACCAGCACGATCAGCCAGAGCTGGTGCCGGACGACGTAGAAGACGGTCACGGCGACGGGCACCGCGACGGCGACCACGGCGCAGGCCCAACGGACCGGGCCCCGGCGGCTCAGGAACCACCAGAGCGCGGCGAGGGTGACCGCGAGGCCCAGGACCCCGACCAGCAGGACGGTGAGACTGTCCAGACCGCCCAGGAGCAGCAGCACGATCACCCCGAGCGCCGCCACGCAGGCGAGCCGGGCCAGCCAGCGCTGGGCGGCCGTGAAGGGCGCCGGGGACGTCCCGGGGCTCGCGGGCGTGGACGCTGCGGGTGTGGACGGTTCAGGCCTGGACGGTTCAGGCGTGGCGGCTCCGGGCCCGGGCGCACCGGGCGTGGGGACCCCCGGCGCACCGGCTCCGGAGCCGGCGGCCGCGTCCCGGGCCGGAGGTTCGACATCGGTCATGGATCCTCCGTAGCCGCGACAGGCCGACCGGACGGACCGGGCCTCGCGGGCCCCGCCCGGTACCTCTGCCTTCGACGGTAGCCCCGCGTCCGGCCCGCCACCCGGTGCGGCGCGCGGCCGCGGGCGCGCGCCGCACGACCGGAGGGCCACCGGAGCGCCACCGGGCGCCCCTGGGACGCCCCCCCCGGGCCCCGGTCGGCCCGGCGTCGGCCGGCCACCGGGCAGCCGGTCGGGGCAACGCCCGCAGGCTCGGTGCCCGTCCGCCCGGCACCCGTCCGCCCGGCGCCGGCCGTCGCTCAAGGGAACCTCGCCACGCCCCGGGCGTCCAGCTGGGCCGCCAGCGCGGCGATGGTCTCCTCCGGGACGTCGTCGATGCCGCCGGCCGCCGGGGTGAGGGTGAGGCCGTTGGCGCCCTGGAAGGTGGTGAGCGCACCCCGGGTTCCCGGCCCGGCGACGCCGTCCAGGCCGTGCGGGTCCATGCCCAGGGTCTCCAGCGCGGTCTGCACGCCGATCAGCAGGTTCAGCGGCACCGGCAGGGCGCCGGAGCGGAGGTTGGCGTTCAGCGGCCGGGCCGGGTCGTAGACCAGGTCGGTGATGTCGCCGCCCCGGTCGGTCACCCAGCCGGCCAGGGTGAAGAGCAGGCCGTCGCGGACGTTGCGGGGGATCACGCCGGGGTTGCCGGCCTCCGTCATCCGGCACTCCCGGGCCATGGTCAGCCAGTCGCCGCCGGCCGCGGCCGCCTCGAAGTGCGGGAAGCGGAACATCGGCCCCATCGCCCAGGCCATGCTGAGCAGGCCGAGCTGGCCCGGCGCCGGCCAGCCGTCGTACCCGGCGAACGGCGGGCGCCCGCGCAGCGAGGCCTCGAAGTCGTCCAGCTTGCGGGTGACCAGCGCGTCGACCGAGCCGTCCGACACGACCAACCGGGCGAGCGCCCGCTTCTGGCCGATCGGGGCGTTGGCGGTGCCGCTGAACTTGATCTTCCGGTACTCCTCCTCGATCGCGGCGGGGTCGGCCGGCACGCCGGTGTCCCGGTCCTGCCAGTCCAGGGTGAAGATGTCCGGCAGCGGCACGGGGTTGCTGCCGAAGTTCTCCGGGTCGTCGGCGTCGAGCAGGTTGCCGACCCCGGTGGACACCAGGCTCTTCACGTCCAGGTACATGACGTGCTCCCGGCTCTCCAGCGGTTCGCTGAAGGCGTTGAACCCGTTCCTGACACTGTCGTGCATGACTCACTCCTCGGGGGGCCGGGCTGGTGCGGGCGGCTGCGCGGGCGGCTCCAGGACGTCGAAGCGCAGCCCGCTGGACCCGCCGCCGGTGCCGCTGACCTTGCGACGGGCGTCCCAGGCGTGGGCGGAGCCGTCGTGCCAGCGGGTGTACTGCCGGCTGCGCTCGACCCGGACGCCGGAGCGCGGGACCTCCTCCTCGAACAGCCAGGGCGACTCCCGGAGCAGCCGGCCCAGCGGCTGCGCGGGCGTGCCCCCGTCCCGGACCAGCCCGGCGAGCAGCAGCCGGACGGACTCCGGGTCGGCCGGGTCGACGGGCCGGGGCACCAGCGGGTACCAGTGGCCGGGGACGTCGGTGGCGAGCAGGTAGCGGTCGGCGGGCGGGTCGCCGGGCTCCTCCGGCGGCCGGGCCGGGCCGGCCGCCACCCAGCGGGCGTAGCGGTCCAGCGGCTCCCCCGCGATGTCGGCGACGGTCTCCTCGACCGCCCAGGCCAGGTTGGCCGCCTCGTCGCGGAGCAGCAGGACGGACTCGGCCGGCGGGCTCTCCAGCCCGCCGGGCAGGGAGGCCGCCCGGTAGAACCAGGGGGACGGCGGCGGCCCGGAGCCGTCCGCGCCGCCGCCCATGGCACTGCCGGCGGATTCCTCGCCGAGGCCGAAGAGGTTCCACTCCGGGTCCTCCAGGGAGGCGTGGGCGAGCACCGTCTCGCCGCCGAAGACGTCCGTCACCGAGCAGTGGACGACCCGGCTGAGCGAGCCCGCGGCGGTGGGCAGCGGGCTGCAGAACCAGTCGTTGCCGAACACCGTGGCGAAGGAGACCAGCAGCAGCCGGCCGAGGTCGGCGGGGCTGGCGTCGACGGCGCCGAAGTCGATCCGGGCGTCCTCCATCTCCCAGAAGCGGGAGTTCGGCATGCCGCCGTAGACCGCGGGGGTGGGGACGATGGTGCGCTGCTCGCGGACCACGGCGGCCTCGGTGACCGGGACGCGGGCGGGCGGGGCGTCGACCGCCCACCAGTCGAGGTGGCCGCCGTGGTACTCCTGGGCCCGCAGTTCGAGGTCGGGCAGGGTGGAGGCGCGGACCGAGAAGGCGTACTCCAGGCGGTTGGCGTCCCAGGCGGCGGGGGGTGCCGGGGCGGCGGACTCGCCGGCCGGCACCCGCGCGGTCCACCAGGCCAGCCAGCGGGCGGCCGCGCCGGCCAGCGTCTGACGGTCCGGTCCGTCGGCGCCGAACTCCTTGGCGGCGGTCTCGTCCCGCTCCGCCAGCCGGGCCAGCCAGGGGGCCAGCGCGACGGCGTCGGGCAGCCGGCCGCGGACGGCCGCGCCGACCGGCGCGGGGGCGAGCGGGCCGTCGACGGCGCAGGGGCAGACGGCGGCGAAGGCGGGCAGCAGGGCGAGCAGGCCGGCGGCGGCGAGTTCGCGCCGCCAGCGCAGTCCGCCGGCCAGCACCAGCCGGGCGTCCGGGCCGTGCGCGGGCTCCTGCTCGACCAGGGCCTCCAGCACCATCCGGGCCGGCTCGTAGGGCTGCCAGTCGCCGTCGCCGCTGCGCCAGTTGTCCAGCAGGTGGGTCTCCTGGGCGAGCGCGACGCGCACCGGCGAGCCGGCGTCGTCGCCGCAGAACTCCCCGAAGGCGTACTGGCGGGCGAGCAGGTGGGCGGCGTCGCCGATCCGGGCCGCGAGCGCCTCCTCGACGCCGTCGTCCCGGGGCACCGGCTCGTACCGGAACATCGTCATGGCTCCTCCTCACGGCGTGCTGGGGCGCGGTCAGACCAGTTCCTGCGGCGGGGTCGTCCACTGGACGGGCAGGACGCCGCGCAGCTCGGCGAAGTCGTTGAGGTCCATGCCGCGGACCCGGGCGAGGGCGAAGGTCTCCTCGACCACGGCGTGCACGTCCTCCATCCGCCAGCCGCGCAGCGGGTCGGGCGGCACCGCGACCAGCAGTGCCTGCGGGGCCCGGGCGTCCGGCTGGTTGTAGTGGAAGGCCAGGCCGCCCATCTCCTCGACGGCGGGGGCCGGGCCGCCGGCGGGCGGTTCGGGGCCGCCCGGCGGTTCGGGGACGGTTTCGGTCCAGGAGTCGACGAGCAGCCCGGCGACCCGGTCCGGGTCCGGCGGGCCGTCGGTGCGCAGCAGGGCGCTGTGCCGGGCGGCGGGCCTGCTCCGGGACGGCACGGGGGCCGGGCCGCGGGCGATCCACCGCTGGCCGGCGGGCAGTTGGGTGACGGTCGTGCCGCAGGGCGGGGTGCCGGCCAGTACCTCGGCGGCGGTCAGGGCGTCGGCGAGGGCGCGGGCGCCGGGCCGGACCCGCTCCATCTCCAGCAGCCAGTCGGCGGTCTCCTCCTCGCCGGCGCCCTCCGGCCGGGGGACGGTGAGGGCCTCGCCGGCCGGGGTGCCGGCCAGTCGCAGCTCCGGCAGGACGGGCATGGTCCCGGCGAGCGCGGAGGAGACGGCGGCGCCGACGGCGGTGACCCAGCCGAGCACCTCGGCGCGGTCCTGCGGCGGGGGGCCGGGCAGCGGGGCGAGCGGGGTGCCGGCGAAGCGGTCGAGGACGGAGACGGCGTGGGCGCGCAGCGCGGCCCTCCCGGCGTCGTCCGTCGGCGGGCCGAGGGTGTAGGCGGAGGTCACGCCGAGGTCGGCGAGGCCGTCGAGGGTCCGGGAGACCGCGTCGGCGAGGCCCGGCAGCACTTTCACCTGTTCGACCAGGGTGGCCACGGCGGTGGTGACGGCGCCGTGCCAGGCGGTCACCCGGTCGGCGAGGCCGGTGAGGTCGGCGCCCGCCCAGTCGTCGCCGTCGTCCTGGTCGAGGTGGGAGGTGAGCAGCGGTCCGGCCGCGGCGAGGACGCCCGCGAGGGCGTTGCAGAGCAGCCGCAGTTCGGCGAACCGGCCGGCGCCCCGGTCGGTGACGGGCGGGGTGGGGGCGCCCGCGGCGCGGGCGGCGGCCTGCCGCAGCAGCCGCCGGGCGAGGGCGGTGTCCTGCTGGGCCGGGTCGGTGTCCCGGGCGCCGGGCGGTCCGGCGCCGAGGACCACGTCGAGGGCGCAGACCCCGAGGTCGGCCAGGGTGAGGGTGAGCGGTGCGGCGGGGTCGCCGAAGTCGAACCGCCAGCCGGCCGGCTCGCCGAGGCGGGCCTCGCACCAGCGTTCGACGGCGGGCTCCAGCCGGGCGAGCGGCCGGGACCGGTCCCAGCCGGGGGTGTCCTGGACGGGTGCCAGCACGGCGAGCCGGTGGGTCAGGACGATGGCGCCGCGCGGGGTGCGGACCACCTCGAAGTCCTGCGGGAGGTGGTCGGCGCGGGCGATGCCGTCGGCCGCGGCGGCGGCGCGCAGCGGACTGCCGGCCACCAGGTGGTGCACGCTCTCGGCCAGCATCAGGTCGCCGACCGCGTCGACGGTGTCCTCCAGCTCCGCGACCAGCGGGGTGGCCCGGTCCAGCAGCGGCCCGGCCTCGGCGGGGAGGTTGCCGAGGATGTCCTGCAGCCGGCGGCCGTGGGCGAGCCAGTCGTCGAGCAGGGCGTGGCCGTCGACCACGTCGCGGGCCGCCACCGCGGTGCGGGCCTGCTCGCTGCCGGGGGCGTCCGGGTCGACCAGGCGGGGCATCGGGTAGCCGGCCCGCAGCGGTGCGACCAAGGGGTCCAGCCCGGCGTCGTGCAGGCCGCGTTCGAGCCGGTAGCCGAGCAGCGCGCCGAGGCTCTGGCCGGAGCGGATGCCGTCGACGACGGTGAGCGCGCGGCGCACCCGGGAGGCGCGCAGGTCGACCGCGAAGGCCTGCCGGTCGGTGTGGCTGAGCCAGCCGGAGCGCAGCACGGCGGCGGTCACGGCGTGGTGCAGGGAGGGCGCGAGCAGGTAGCCGTCGCCGGTCCCCCGGCCGTCGGGGCCGGCCGGGCCGTCCGGGGGCTCGGGCGGGTCGCCGGGGACGGGTTCGGGCGGGGGCAGCGACCCGGGTCCGGGGTGGAGGTCGGCGACCCAGCCGTAGGCGCCGAGGTGGGTGCCGTCGGGGCGGGTGCCGCGGGTCTTGGCGAGGCGGGCGGAGGCGACCGAGGACATCCAGGCGTCCAGGCGGTGGGTCTGGGTGTCGAGCACCTCGCAGAGCAGCCGTTCCAGGCGGGGCAGGTCGACGTACGGCAGGTCCTCGCCCTCGGCGCGGGGCTGGTCGGGCCGGTCCGGGGGCGGTGGGGTGACGAGGGCCAGGTCCTCCGCCTCGGCGAGCTGCTCGAAGGCCAGCGAGGCCCAGTCGAAGATCTGCGGGACGAAGCCGGGCCCGGTCACGAGGTCGCCGCCGGACAGCCGGACGCCGGGCTGCGGCACCCCTCCCCCGGCCTCGGCCAGCAGCCGCAGCTGGTTGCGGTGGGTGTACATCAGGTTGGCGGCGTAGTGGTAGAAGAGGCCGATCCGGCCGGTGCCGATGCCCTGGAAGGAGGGGTTGAGGGCGAGCAGCCGGGCGACCAGCTCGGGCGGGACCTGCTGGCCCGAGAAGAGGAAGGGCAGGGCCTCCTCCCAGAAGCCCCGGAGCACCCGGACCGGCCTGGCCCGGGCGAGGTCGACCATCTCGGGGGTGGGCCGCGCGTCGGGCAGGAACTCCAGCGGGGGGAAGGCCTCCAGGTCGGGCGGCTGCGCCCAGGCGAAGCCGCTGCGGTGCGGGATGTTCCCGGTGGGGGTGTCCGGCGGCGGCTGGTAGGGCGGGGTGACGGGTTCCTGGAGGACGAAGCGCAGCCGCCGGGAGGCGGGCAGCCGGTGCAGCAGGTCGTTGATCACCTGGTCCGGGTCCCCGCCGGCGCCGACCCCGGGCGCCCGGAAGGCCTGCGACTCGGCGAGCGTCCGGAAGCCGGAGATGTGGTTGAGGATGCGCAGGTCGACCTCGGTGCCGTGCCACAGGTCGAGCGAGCTGACCGGCAGCAGGCCGTACGGCTGGCTGCCCACCCGCAGGGTCGGCAGCAGGCCCCGGCCGCGGACGTGGCGGACGTAGTGCGAGACCAGGAAGGTGAGGTCGGGCTGGCTGGTGCCGTCGAAGGTCCGCCAGTTGGTGGAGGAGGCCGCGAAGGCGCCTGCGGCGGTGTGCAGCAGGGTGAGCAGGGCGTGGTCGTCGTCGGCGAGCCCGTCGGTGACTTCGGCGAGCACCCCGGCGGCAGTCGTGCCGAGGGCGGTGGCGGCCCGGGCGGCGGCCTGGGTGCTGCCGGGGGTGAGGGCGGCCCGCTGCCGGGCGACCTGGTCGGGCGGGGCCGGCGGGGTGTGCGGGTGCCAGGCCGAGCGGGTGGCGTCGGTGTTGTTGGTGGGGGTGCCGGTGGGGAGGACGGCCAGGCCGTCGGTGCAGCGGTGGGCCTCCAGCAGGGTCGCGAGCAGGCCGGCGGTCCGCGCGGAGCCGCCGCCGCGCACTCCGGCGACGGTGACCAGGCTGAAGTCGGTGCGCAGGCCGGCCAGCGGCACCCGGACGGCCATGCCGGCCCGGACCGCCTCGTCGAAGTCGGTCAGCCAGCGCGGCGGCACCAGGGCCTGCGGGGCTGGTCCGACGTCCAGGTCCTGGGCGATCGGCTCGCCCTCCTGGCGCCAGAGCAGGCCGATCTGGCCGTCGCCGGTGGTCTCGTAGCCGGAGAAGACCAGCCGGTCGGGCAGCACGTAGCTGTGCGCGGCGCGGGTGAAGGCGCCGGCGCGGGCGGGCGGTTCGGCGGCCCAGGGCGGCAGGGCCGGCGGCTCGGCGCCGGGCGCCGTCCCGGTGGCGGGCGGGTCGCCCGCCGGGCGCAGCGCCTGGACGGCCCAGGCGGCCCGGCCGGGGCCGATCGAGGCGGTGAGGGCGTCCCAGGCGGCGGTGCGTCGGCCGGTGTCGGGGCCGGCCGCCCAGACGGACCGCCAGTAGGCCTCGGTGGCGGTGCGCTCGGCGGGGGTGAGGGCCTCCTCGTGGGAGTCCAGGTGCACGTCGTCGGGGAAGGCGCGGATCCAGAGCTGCGGTTCGGCCCCGGCCAGGCCCCGGTAGACCGTCTCCAGCCGCAGCGGGAGCAGCACCAGCGGGTCGGAGCCGTCGTCCGGCCACAGGGCCGGTTCGGCGACGGCCAGTTCACGGTAGGTCTCGCGGGCCTGCTGGTAGCGGGTCGCGGCGGCGTCCGCCTCCTGGCTCGCGCCGAGGTGCTCGTTCTCCAGGCCGGTCTCCCCGGCCAGCACGCGTTTCTCGTAGCCGGCCAGTCCGGAGCGGGACCAGTCCAGGGCGACGCGGGCGTCGCTGACGGCGCGGTGCGCGGCGGCGATGTCGCTGGTCACGGGTGTTCTCCGATCAGGCTGCGGGCGGAGCGGAGCAGGCGGAAGGGGCGCTGCAGGGTGACCCGGGCGACGTCCGCGGAGTTCCAGGCGCGTCCGTTCACCCGGGGGTGCTCGCGCTCCTCCACCGGCTCGGGCCGCGGCATCGCGCCGAGCGAGGCGAACCCGCCCGCCTGGACGCGCTCCCAGTTGAGGTCGTCCCAGGTCTGCATGCCGTCGCCGGTGCCGGGCGCGGTGTCGTAGCCGAACCGCAGCCGCCGGCCGTTCTCGGCCAGCACGATCCACCAGTCGAGGATCTGCTCGCCGGGCGGCAGCTGGAAGGCGTAGGCGCAGGTGCGCTCGTCCATCGGCAGCACCATGACGGGCGCCAGCCAGTGGTCCGGGTCGAGGTCGGGCCGGCGGACGGCGGCCGGGGGCACGGCGGCCACCACCAGGCCCGGGTAGCGGCGGACCAGCCGGCCGCGGATCAGCAGCACGTCCAGGCCGTCGGCGTCCAGGGCGAGGTGGCTGCCCAGGGCGCCGTCGGGGGCCCAGCCGTGCACCGGCGGGATGTCGGCGAGGCCGTCGGGGCGCGGCCAGAAGTGGGTGAACGGGCTGCCGCGCAGGTCGGTGGGGTACTCGCGCCAGCGCATCTCCCGGTTGAGCTCGTCGTTGGCGCCGACCATGAAGGCGGCGATGAACGGGCCGTTGGCCTTGAGCAGCACGGCGCGGTCGTCGGGGACGGCGGCGGAGCCCGGGAGGAACCAGTCCGGTTCGCTCTCCTTCAGCGCGAGGGCCATCGCGGCGGGGAAGTCGGGGCAGGCCATCACCGGGTCGGCGACCTCCTCGGGCAGCGCGACCAGGGACTCGCCCGCCAGGGTGACGCGGTCCGCGAGCCGGGCGGCCAGCAGCGGGCCCGGGTCGAGCGCGCGGGCCAGCCGCTCCTTGATGCCGTCCGGGTCGACCGGTACGCCGTACTGCAGCAGCAGGGTGCCGGGGTCGTCGCCCATGCCGTCCGCCCCGGTCAGCGCGGTGTCGGGCTCGGGGAGGGTCATGCCGAAGCCCTCCGGGGGCGCGGCGAGCGCGGCGGCGAGCCCGGGGACGAGCGGGGCGACCGCCGGCGCGTCGAAGAGCTGCTCGGCGGCGAGCAGGCCGGCCGGGTCCGGTCCGCCCCCGGCGAACCCCTGCGGCGCCCCGGCCAGCTGCCCGACCGAGGGCGCGAGCACCGCGGTGATCGCCTCGGCCTGCGCGGTGAAGCCGTTGGCCAGGGCGGCGGGGGCCAGCGCGGACATGGTGCGCAGCAGGCCGGTGGCCCGCCGGGTGTCGGCGGAGCGCAGCGCGCCGTCGACGCGGGCGGCGAGCGGGTCGCTGTCCATGCCCCGGACGGCCGGTGAGACGGTCGGCCGGGTCACCAGCGGGACGGCCAGCGGGGGCAGCAGCGCGCCGCTCAGGGTGCGGCGGGCGAAGCTGTCGCCGTCCAGCGCGGCGCGGCGGGCGACCGGGCCGCCGCGGCGCAGCAGCCGGTGCAGGGCGGTACCGGCGAGGGCGGTCGGGGCGGGGCTGACGGCGAACTCGGTCCGCAGCGGCAGCCCGCTGTCGGTCCGGACCCGGTCGCCGACCGGCGCGGCCACCTCGACGATCTCGGCGGGGGTGAGGGTCTGCAGGTGCCGTCGGTGCAGCGAGCCGGCGACCCGGGTGCAGAACGCGGCCTCCTGCCGTTTGCGGTTGGCCTCCCGGACGGCGCCGACCTGCTCCCAGGCGCGGGCCATCAGGAACTCCTGGTTCTGCCGGACCCAGTCGGCTCCCAGGGCGGCGGCGATCCGGTTCTCCGGGTCGAGGTTGAGGTCGGCCAGCCAGCCGGCGGCGGACGGCTCGACGGCGTCGGCCACCACCGGGTGCCCGCCGTACAGCGGCGGGGCCAGCGCCGTCCCGGTGCCGCGGCCGATGTGCTCGGCGACCCGGCTCCGGAAGTTCTCCAGGGCGGCCGGGGTCGCGGTGCCTGGCGGTGGGGCGAACAGGGTGAGGACGCCCTGGACGGTGATCGTCTGCCGGCCCCCGGCGGGGTCGCCGGAGTCGAGCGGCGGGCCGTGCAGCCAGGGCCGGGTGATGTCGACGGTCCGGCCGCCCAGCGGTCCGGCCTCGGCGGCGCTGAGCGGGACGACGGCGGTCGCCAGCTCCTCGAAGTCGCCCTCGGCGCCGGTGCGGAACCCCCAGTGGTGGTAGACCGGCAGCCGGAAGACGTCCTGCCCGGGGAAGGGCCAGGCGTCCCCCAGCTGGTCGACGTCGGTGAAGCCGCCGCTGAGTCCGGCGGTGACGCCGGCCTGGAAGGCGGGCACCAGGCAGGCCAGGTAGTCGGTGTCGGGCCCGAGCCGGCGCGGGCAGAGCAGCCGGGAGATCAGCGGGCCGCGCTGCCCGGCGGGCCGCTGGAGGTGGGCCCACTGCCAGGAGTCGCCGAGCGGCGGCAGCAGGGCGAGTTCCACGTCGACGAAGGGCAGCGGGTTGCCGGGCTGGACGGCGTGGCCGGCGGCCTCCACCACGATCAGCAGCAGCCAGGGCCGCAGCCGGCCGTCGGCGGCCCGGGCGGGGGTGAACAGCCAGGGCAGTTCCGGGGAGTCGAACTCCACGCAGGGCAGGTAGTTGGGCTCGACCTCGGTGCTGCCGGGCGCCGGTTCGACCCGGGTGATGTGCCGGGTGTCCAGGCCCACCACGCCCTCCGGGCCGAGCATCCGCAGGCCGGTGCCCTGGACGGGCAGCCGCTGGCCGCGCGGCCCGGACAGTTGCAGGGTGGGGGCCAGGTCGGGCGGCAGGTCGGGGGTGCTGCTGCGGATCGCGGCGCCGATCGAGCTCTGCAGGTAGGGGGCGAACTCCAGGTCGTCCTCGCTCATCGGGGTCCCGCCTCCCAGGTCTCCACCGCGCGCAGGCCGGGCCGGCCGGCCAGCACGCTGCGCAGCTCGGCCGCGGGCCGCCCGCCGTCGCCGCCCACCACCTCGGCGAGCCCGGCGACCGGCGTCCTGAGCGCGGTCATCGACCAGGTCGAGACGGCGGCGAGCGGCTGCTGCGCGGCCACCCGGACGACCGGACGGGCGGCCGGCCACCAGTGGGCGTCGCGGATCGAGGCCGCAGCGGCCACGTGCTCGGCGTCGGTGTGGGCCCGGGCGCGGATCATGCGCCGGATGTGCGAGCGCAGCGGCACCGGGTCCTGGACGATCTTGGTCTCCCAGCCGAGGGCGGCCCCGACGAAGGCGGAGTCCTCCGGGTCGGAGAAGTCCGGGACGTACTGGACGCCCGAGCGGTACGGCGCGAAGGCCTCGCTGCCCAACTGCTGATCCTCGGTCAGGTCCAGGAACTGGCCCGGCGCGAAGGAGTCGGTCACGGCGCCCCCGCGGGCGTCGTCCTCGCCGAGCTTGGCACCGGCGACGTCCCACCGCTCCGGCGGGTCGACCACGCTGCGCCCGAAGCGCGCGATGTCCACGCCGAAGGGCAGCACCCGCTGGCGGGCGGCCAGCCGGCCGTGCGGGTGGACCAGCCGCCCCTCGGCCAGCTGACAGCTCGCGGACGGCGAGAGCCGGACCGGGGAGCGCTCGGCGCCGGACGGCGGCAGCACGCTCCACGCCGAGGGCTGGGCGAACGCCTTGGCCAGCTCGTCGCGCAGGACCACGGGGGTGCCCGGCAGCGGGGGCGGCGGGCTGCCCCAGCGCTCGTCGAAGTTGAACGAGGCCTTGAACAGGAACAGCCGGATGTGGCCGCGGCCGGCCGCGTGCCAGGGGGTGGGACCCTCCAGGGTCAGGTCGAACGCGATGCCGAGCAGGGTCTCGCCGAACACCTCCACCGACAGCGACCCGCGCATGGACGCGGTGAACGCCATGGCCGGCTTGAAGTGGATCAGTACGTCCAGGGCGAACTGCCCGCGCAGGCCGCAGTCCGCGATCTCCGCGACCAGGAAGAGCTTCGCCCCGAACTGGACGGTGTTGCTGGTCACCGCGAAGTACGCCTCGCAGCGCAGCTGGAGCCACGGCGCCGGCGACAGGTTCATCGCCAGCCGGTGCAGCGCCGGCACCCCGGCGGGGACGGGGAACGCCGGGTGGAAGCCGCCGGCGCTGAGCACGAACAGCGGGTCGGCCCCGCCGCGGCTGAGCACCAGCACGTCCCCGTCCAGCGGGATCCCGGCCATCCGCGACCCGGTCAGGCTCGCCATCAGGAAGGCGCTCGGCTCGGCCGTGTCGTACTGGCCCGCGAAGGTCGCCTTCAGTTCGATCACCGGCGCCGCCGGGTCCGGCACCATCACCCGCAGGATGCCGAGGACGGAGAACCGGACCGGCTCGGGCAGCTCGGCCACCAAGGCCGCCGACAGGTCGACCATCCGGCCGCCCCAGGAGATCCGGAACATCGGCCCGACCACGATCCGGCCGGGCACCGTCGGGAACAGCGTCGCCAGCCGCGGGATCACCCGCAGGGCGGCCTCCACCGGGTCGGGCGGGAAGAGCAGTTCACCGGCCGTGCCGTCGGCGATGCAGGCGATCAGCGTGTCCCGGTCGATCGCCTTGTTGACGCCCACCACGCCGCCGATGCCGCTGACCGCGAAGCCGAGGCCGATCTGCAGGCCGGGCTGCGGGAAGGTCGCCCCCATCAGCACGATGAACGCGGGCGGCCGGCCGAGCGAGATCTGGCCGAAGGCGGTCACCGTGGTGACCGGCATCGCCGCGCTGAGCACGCCCGAGAGTTCGGTGAAGCCCTTGCGGTCGAGTTGCCCGCGCAGCCGGACCGGTGGCAGCGGCAGATCGATCTGCAGGCTGGTCGGCAGGTTCTGGCCCGCCAGCCTCTCCAGGTCCAGCCCCGGCAGGACGCCCATCACGCACCTCGCTCCTCGTCAGCCGTCGCGACGGCCGGCCGTGCGGGGCGGCATCCGGCCGTCGGCCGGCAGCACGTCCCAGAAGTCGTGTTCGCCGGCGGGCGTGTAGCGCACCAGCCCCAGGAAGCCCGGTGCCCGGGTCAGCGGCCCGGGCCGCTCGGCGGCGGCCTCGGCGAAGGAGTCGCCGACCGTCCCGTGCCAGAACCCGGCGTCGCCGAGCGGGTCCCCGGCCGGCTCCGGCGGCGGGTCGCCGGCGATCAGGCGGACCGGCAGGTAGAGGCGGGCGACGCCCTTGTCCGTGCAGGCCCGGTCCAGCCGCAGGCCCGCGAAGTCGTGCTCGAAGGCGCCCGGGGCGAACTGCTCCAGCATCGTCCACAGCGCCAGCTCCCCCACGCAGCGCCAGGCCAGCGGGTGGTGCGGGGCCGCGGGCCCGTCCTCGCCGGCGTCCACCGGCTCCGCCGGGCTCCGCGGCGGCTGCGGCCCGTCGGCGGTGGCCCGGCCGGTGCGGGCGTCCTCGCCGAACCAGCGCCAGCGCAAGCCCTCGGCCAGGCCGTCCGCGCGGCCCGCCTCGGCGCCCTGCTCGAAGGCGGCCATGAACTCGCCGCTGCGGACCAACGGGGTCCGGGGCGGCTCCGGGTACGAGCTGATCCCCGCGACGTAGCCGGCGTGCCAGCCCTTGGCCTGGTCCGACGGGCCGAGCCCGCCACCGCTCTCGTGCGGGAAGGGATTGAGCTGAGGCATGACGGACTCCTCCCGGCGGCCCGGGTCAGTTCCAGGGGGTGACGGTGAGGGCGACCCGGGCGTCCGCGCCGAGAACGGGACGGATGGTCTCCGGCAGCGGGATCTCGGCGCGCCAGACCCCGGCGGCCGGGTTCAGGTCGGCCAGCGGCGGGCCGCTCGGCGTGTAGTCGCGGATCGCGCCCTCGACGGTGCTGTTCCACACCGCCCAGACCTTGGGTGCGGCGCCGGCGGCTGCGGCGCCGGCAGGTGCGCCGGGGGCGCCGTTCGGGGAGCCGGCGCCGTTCGAGGAGCCGACGTCGACGATCAGGATGTCGTCCAGGTCGGCGGTCTGCTCCAGGTGGTCGCCGAAGCTGAGGAACCCGTCCACCCTGCGCAGCGACAGCACCCGCAGGTGCAGGGCGTGCCGGACCGGGCCGGCGCCCTCGCGAGGGGCCAGCCGGCTGCACAGGAACGTGGTGACCAGCGGGACGTCCCGCTCCGGCCCGCCGTCCGTCCTGGTCCGCGGCAGCTGGACCGGGCACCAGTGGGACGCCGTCTGCTCGTGCATCACGATCGGCAGCCCGCGCACCGACAGCCGCACCTCGGCCTGCCACTCCACCTGGTCGTCGTCCGGCAGCCGGTGCCCGACCAGCGCCGAGGACACCCGCAGGTCGCCGAAGAGGAAGCGGCGCAGGTTCTGGTAGCCCTCCTCGGAGTTGACCAGCCCGTAGCTGCCGCTGTGCGAGCGGTGCACGTACGCCCGGTGCGCGCCGGGGACGTAGGCGTTGTCGATCTGCACCAGCCCGTCACTGCGGGCCCCGACCACCGCCGAGGACAGGCCCATCGCGACCTGGTAGTCCGCGGGGTTGGTGCCGACCAGGCAGAAGACCCGCTCCGGCGGGAACCCGCCCGGCATCTGCCGGGGGTCCCACCCCTCGGGCGGCCCGGCCCGGTCCTGGAGCGCGGACGGGGTCAGGTACTCGTACATCCGCTCCGGGCCGAAGATGTCGGCGCCGTTGATGCCGGTCGCGTCCCGCAGCCGCTCCAGCAGCCCGAGGCCGTGCTCGAAGGCGATGCCGCCGTGCGGGGTGCCGTAGGTGAAGAGCTTGTCCACGTACTCCCCCGGGTCCTCGCTCCGCTCGGGGAGGACCTTCTGCAGCAGGCAGCGGCAGATCAGGCCGCCCATCGAGTGCGCCACCAGGTGCACCCGCGGCACACCGGCCTTGGCGCGGATCTTCTCGATCAGCGCCAGCAGGCTCCCGGCGGCGTTCTCCAGCCGGTACTCCTCCGGCCGCGCGCCCCAGGTGCTGGCGGCGGCGTCGTAGAAGCGGTGCACCCAGACGGTGTTCGCCGGGACCTTCTCGGCCGCGTCGAGATAGGCCTCCTGGCCGCCCTGGACCCGGATCTCGTAGCCCTCGTCGAGCAGCAGGCGCAGCAGCGGGCTCTCGAACTGGTAGAAGCTCGGCTTGTTCCCGGCTCCCACCCGGATGTGCGTCGACCCCTCGTTGAAGCCGTAGAACGGGTCGGCGACGGCCTTGTCGATCCCGCGGGTGTCGCCGGCGAAGCCGCGGACGTACACCACCGGGAGCGTCTCGTTGGCAGGCATGGCAACCTCCGCAGGTCAGCACTGCCCGACGTCCGGCAGCCAGGCGGCCGGGTGGTCGATGAAGATGTTGGAGATGTAGCCGCCGAGGGCGGGCACGAACGACCAGGCGTCGTTGGTGTGGCCGGCGGTGGTCACCGTGTCCCCCACCGTCTGGCACCCCACCCGCACCCGGGTCGGGCCCTGGAGCACCGTGACCACCGGCGCCCCGAGACTCGGGGCCTGGCGGATGTTCACCCCCTGCCCCCAGGTGACGAACTCCACGGTGCCGTCCTCGGCCCCGCCGCCGCCCCCGCCGCCCCCGCCGTTCAGCAGCGGCAGCGCCCACTCCCCGGGGTCGTCGCAGAGCTGGTCCGCGACCACCGACAGGTGGACGTGCTTGTCGTGCGGGTTGGCCCCGTCGTACGGGCCCCACTGCCAGGCGCGGTCGGTGGCGATCCGCCGGTTGGCGATGACGTACTTGATCCGGGGGTCGCGGCTGTCCAGCAGCTCGTCGGCGATCTGCTGAATGTCCACACCATGGGCCGGATCATGGGTGAAATCACGTGCAGTGACAATTCCTGGCCCGAACCACGGATTGTGATCGCTCTCCGAACCACGCGCCTGATGTGCCGCGTCGCCGATGGATCCGTCGAATGCCGTGCTGCGCCCGGGAAATCGGTTGTCGATCTGATGAAGCAGGGTTTCCAGGCTGACTGCGACCCGCCAAGCCATGACGACCCCTCTCTTCGAAACCTGGTCCGACGTGCGGACATGGGTTTCGGCAGGGTCAGAAAATCGGTGTGGCACCCACTCTATGCCCGCCCCCGTGAAGCCGTCCAACCGTCCCGCCCGGTGAATTGCCGATTTCCTCGCCCGTCGGTCGGACCGGACTCCGCGGGCGGAGCGGCAACGGCTTCGATCCGTCAATTCCTCTTCCCCGGATGTCAGTCGACCCCGGAGGCCGTCATGACCGCCACCGCCACCGCGACCGTTCTCGACGTCTGGTGCCTGCACGCCGCGACCGGCACGGACGCGGGCGTCAACCAGGCCCGCCAAGTCGGACGTGGAGGGCTCCGTCTCCCACCTGACCTACGCGGTGAACGGAACCCGGGCCGGTGGCCGGTGGCCGACAGGCACCGGGACGGGCCCGGGGTCGATGGTCGACGTACCGTCACCAACGCCTCCCCGGCGGCCGGACCTGGCACCGCTCCCCTGACCGGGACGTCCGGCGCCGTCAGGTCACGGACTGTCACCACGTCGGCCTGCCTCCCCTGCCCCGCCCGGGAGCAGCGCGCCGTCGGCTACGCTCCGCGCCCGCCCCGGCCCGTCCTGCCGGTCCGGGCGGACCAGGGCGGAACGGGGCACGACCGGACGTCCGGACACGGGCCGTGACCTGCCGGCCCTGGGCGTCCGTCCCGCACGCCGCCCGGGCGGCACCGGAACGCCTCCGGGCACCACGCGCCGACACGGCGGACCCGCCGGCCGGGTCCGCCGTGCCGGGCGCAAGAGGGTGGTTGACTGTCCGTACAGGTCGGATCGTCCCGTGCAGGCCGGATCGTCACCGTCGGACGGTAGCTCGACCCGGCCGACGACCGGTGCTGTGACCGGTCCGGCGACCGGCCGGGCCGCTCGGGCCGGACGTCCCGTTGCGCAGCACTCGAAACATGCGCAGCAACCGAGACAGGGGTGGGAACATGATCGCTCTGGTGCTGCTCGGCGCCCTGGCGCTGACCGTCGGCGGCTGTGTCTGCGTGGTGTGGGCGGATCGCGGCGGGCCCGGCTGGGTCCGGTCGGTGGCCAACGTGACCCTCGCCGCGGGCGCCCTGGTGCGCCGGTCCGCGAAGCGCCGGCGCCGGGGCCTGAACGGGTCGAGCGGCTCCTCCGGCGACTGAGGCCGCAGGTGACTGAGGCCGCGCCGGGGACGGCCGCCGCACCGGCCGGGACGGGCCGGCGATCGCGCGCCGACCGCCCCGGGCCGCCGCCCGGGGACGGGCGGGTGGCCCGCTCAGGCCAGGTGGTCGGCAACCAGGTCGGCGAACTCCTCCGGAGTGAGGATCCGGATGCCGAGCTGCTCGGCCTTGGCCCGCTTGGAGCCCGCCTTCTCGCCGGCGACCAGCAGGGTGGTGCGCGAGGACACCGAGGAGGAGGCCTTGCCGCCGGCCCGTTCGACCAGCTCGTTCATCTCGTTGCGGGACAGTGCGGCGAGGGCTCCCGTCATGCTGCCGGTGACCACCACGGCCTCCCCCGCCAGCGGACCGCCCGCGCCGCCGGCAGCGGCCTCCCCTGATCCGCCCGGCGCCGCGCCGGCCGGCGCGGTGGGCGCGGTGACGGCGGTGCCGACGCCGTGGGCGGCGAGCTTGTCCAGCACGGGAGCGAGTTCGGCCAGCTCCTCGACGATCACCTGCGCCTTCTCGGTGCCGATGCCGTCCACCTCGGCCAGTGCCTCGGCGTCGGCGGCGCGGATCGCCGCCATGCTCCCGAAGTGCGCGGCGATCCGCCGCGACATGGTCCGACCGGTGCCGCGCACCCCGAGCGCGCAGAACACCCGGTTCAGCGGTTGCGTCCGGGCGGTCCCGATCGCCGCCAGCAGGTTGTCCGCGCTGGTGTCGCCCATCCGCTCCAGGCCCAGCAGCTGCTCCCGCGTGAGCGCGAAGAGGTCGGCGACGTCCGCGACCAGGCCCGCGTCGACGAGCTGCACGGCCCGGGTGCCGCCCAGGCCCTCGACGTCCAGCTGGTCGCGCCCCACCGCGTAGCGGATCGAGGCCACCGCCTGGCAGCCCCGGCCGCGCACGCAGCGCCAGCGCTGCTGCGTCCGGTCGATGGCGTCACCGCAGCGCGGGCACACCTCGGGGAAGGCGATCGGCTGCTCGGCGCCGGTGCGCTCCTCCACCAGCGGCGCCTCCACCCTCGGGATGACGTCGCCCGCCCGGTAGATGAAGACCTGGTCACCGATCATCAGGTCGCGGCGGGTGATGTCCGCCGGGTTGTGCAGGGTGGCGTAGGTGACGGTGACCCCGTCGATCACCACCGGCTCCAGCACCGCGCGCGGCGCGACGATCCCCGTCCGCCCCACGTTCCACTCCACCTCCAGCAGTCGCGTCACCTTGTGCTGGGCGGCCAGCTTGCGGGCGACGGCCCAGCGCGGCGCGCGGGAGCCGGAGCCGGCCTGCTCCTGGTCGGCCGCCGCGTCGGCCTTCACCACCACCCCGTCGATCCCGAACGGCAGCACGGCCCGCAGGGCGGCGATCTCGTCGACCCGCTGCTGGACCTCCTCAAGCGTCGCGCAGCGCAGGGGTGCGGCCGGGGTGGCGGCGGCGGTGTTGGCGCCGAGGCCGGCGAGCCGGGCCAGCAGCTCGCTGTGGCCGAGGCCGGGCAGGCCGGTGGCGCTGTAGGCGAAGAAGGTGAGCTCGACCCGGTAGGGGCGGTCCTTGGCGCGCAGGGTGCCGGCGGCGCCCGAGCGGGGGTGGGCGAACGGCGGGGCGCCGTGGGCGGTACGGATCTCGTTCGCGGTCTCGAACTGGTCGGCGGTGAGCAGCACCTCGCCGCGCAGTTCGACGTCCAGTGCCTCGGTGAGGGTGGCGGGCAGGCCGAGGACGTCACCCGCGGCATGGGTGATGTCCTCGCCGGCCAGGCCGTCCCCGCGGGTCAGGATCCGGGTGAGCCGGCCGGCGCGGTAGCGGGCGGCCACGGCGAGGCCGTCGAGCTTGGGCTCCACGCACCAGCCGTCCACCGGCCGGCCCAGCCGGCGCTCCAGCCCCGCCGCCCAGGCGGCGAGCTCCTCGGCGGAGAAGACGTTGTCCAGCGAGAGCATCGGCACCGAGTGCGGGACGTCGCCCGCCACCGCGCCGCCGGCGACCTTGCCGGTCGGCGAGTCGGGCAGCACCTCGTCGGGGTTGGCGCCCTCGTAGGCCTCGATGGCGCGCACCAGCGCGTCGTACTCGTCGTCACCGAGCGGTGTCGAGCCGTCGGTGTAGTAGGCCGCGGCCGCCCGGACGGCGGTGGTGACGGCATCGGCGTACGCGGCGGGAGAGGCCAGAATGGCTGCGTCCTTCATGCGGATCATCATGGCGGGCGGCACTGACATCGGGCCCGGCGGCACACGGCCGGCGCCCGGGAGCACGCCTGCGGACCAGCGCCCGGCCCGGGAGCCCGGCGCGCGGAGGGCCGGGGACGCCGGTCAGCCCCGCGGTCCGGGGACGTTCCACTCCTCGCGACGTTCGATCAGTTCCAGCACCTGGACGGGCACCTCGCCCGCGAACCGCTGGATGCCGGCCCGGATCCCCTCCACCGGGAGCAGGCGTTCGCGGACGAGCTGGAACTCGTACCGCCGGCCCTCGCAGACCACATGGATCACCCGGCGCCGGGGCAACGGGGTGCCGGCCGGCTGCAGGAAGTTCCGCTGCCGCAGTTCGACGGTGCCGATCTCGATCCGCCGGACGGACGGCCAGTCCGCGCGAAACCCGGTCGCGGGTGCCCGGAACCCGGTCCGGTCCACCCGGATCTCGGGCCTCGCGGCGCTCGTCACGACGGCGAACACGGCCAGCCCGCCGCCCGCGAGGCACAGCAGGCAGAAGGCCCACAGGAACACCTGGGAGAGCAGGAATCCGTCGTGCCACGGCATTCTGAGCACCAGGATGCCGAGCACGACGGCGAAGGCACCGCCCGCGAGGGCCGGCCACTTCCCGTCCCTGTGGATCTCGTACCGCTCGGCCCCGCTCCCCGCTGCCACCGCCCCACCCCCTGGACCCAGGATTCCCCCGGCACGAGGCGCGCACACCAGGTGCCCCGACCACTCGGCGGAAGCCTCCGGGGGCGCTGCTAGCCTGACCGCATGATCGGGAACGACGTCGGGCACCGGAAGCCGGAGGTGCCGGCGCCGAGCGGTCCGCAGCGCGCCCTCATCGCCGCGAGCTTCGTCAGCCGGGTCGGCAACGGACTGTTCAACACCGCCGCGGTCCTCTACTTCACGCTGGTCGTCCACCTGCCCGCCGCGCAGGTCGGGGCCGGCCTGACGATCGCCGGGCTCACCGGTCTGCTGGCCGGGATCCCGGCCGGGAACCTGGCCGACCGGTACGGACCGCGCACGGTCTGGCTGACCTCCCTCGCGGCGCAGGCCGTGACGATGGCCGCTTTCGTCCTCATCCAGAGCTGGGTCACGTTCACCGTCGTCGCCACCCTGGACCGGCTGGCGGCCACGGCGAGCGGCGCCGCCGGCGGGGCGCTGATCGCCCGGGCCGGGGGCGAACGCCCGGCCGCCTTCCGGGCCAGGCTCCGCACCTTCGTCAATCTCGGCGTGGTCCTGGGCACCGTCGGCGCCGCCTTCGCCGTCTCGGCCGGCACCCGCCCGGCCTACACGGCGCTCATCCTGGCCAACGCCGCCAGCTTCGCCTGCGCCGCCCTGATCGGCCTGACCCGCGTCCCGGACTACCGGCCGCTGCCCAGGCCCGAGGAGCACCACCGCGGGACCGTCCTGTCCGACCGGCCGTTCCTGACCTTCGCCGCGCTCTACGGCGCCATGGGGCTGCAGTACCAGACCGTCTCGCTGCTGCTGCCGATCTGGCTGTCCGCCCGCACCGACGCGCCCCGCTGGACGGTGGCGGCGGTCTACGCGGTCAACAGCGGCGTGTGCGTGCTGCTCCAGAGCAGGATCGGCTCCCGGGTGGAGACGCCGCGCCAGGGCGGCCGGGCGTTCCGCCTCGCCGGACTGCTCTTCCTGGTGAGCTGCCCGTTGATGGCCCTGACCGCGGACGTCCCGTCCTGGACGGCACCGGCGCTCGCCGTCCTCGCCGTCTGTGTGCACAGCCTCGGCGAGGTGTGGGAGTCGTCGGCCGGCTTCGCACTCGGCTTCGGTCTCGCCCCCGACCACGCCCAGGGCCAGTACCAGGGCCTCTTCGGCGTCTGCTTCGACGCCGGACAGGCCCTGGCCCCGGTGATCCTCACGACCGCCGTGCTCGGGCTCGGCCACGCGGGCTGGCTGCTGCTCGGCGCGTTCTTCGCGGCCCTGGGGGCGGCGGGCCCGCCGGTGGCCGCCTGGGCCGAGCGCGCACGCAGCGCCGGCCGGGGCCGGGCCGGCGCCACCGACGGCCGGCCCGGGGAGGCCGCCGTGCCCGACCCGGCCTAGGTACTGCCCGGCCTCGGGCCCGGGCTCGGACTGGACTACTGTTCGGCGGAGGTTTTCGGGCACAGGGCCCGGGTGTCGGTTTCGGTGTCGGTTTTCGGTTTCGGTGCCAGTGCCGGTTTCGGTTTCGGTTTCGGTTTCGCTGTTGGTGGGGGTTCGTGTGGTTACCGGTCGTGTGGTGCGGTACGACAGTGCTCGGGGTTACGGGTTCATCGCCCCCGACCACGGCGGGGAGGACGTCTTCCTGCATGCGAACGACATGCTGATCCCGGAGGCCGCGGTGCGTTCGGGCCTGGCGGTCGAGTTCGAGATCGAGGACGGGGACCGCGGCCTCAAGGCCTCCTCGGTGCGCCTGCCCGCCGGGGCCGCCGCCCAGCCCGCGGCTCCGGCGGGGACCGCACCCGCGGTGGCCGGCGAGGACGACGACTCCCTGTGCGACGTGCTGACCGCGCAGGAGTTCCGGTACGAGGTCACCGAACTCCTGATGGAATGCGCGCCGACGCTGACCGGGGAGCAGATCCTCCAGGTGCGGCGCGGGCTGCTGCAGTTCGGGCGCAGGCACGGCTGGACCGAGGGCTGAGGCGGGGCGGGACGACGGGCCGGGCCGGGCCGGGACGGCAGGGCAGGGCCAGGGCGGGGCCGAAGGCGCGGGCCGGTGCCCCGCGGGCGGTCCTGCACGGGCCCCGGTGCGCGGACCGGCTCCCCTCGGCGGACCCACGGGCCTACAGTGGCAGGCGTGAGCGCGTACTCCCTCGCGATACCCGCCCTGGAGGCCGTCCGGCGACGGTTCGGGGCCGAGCTGTTCGCGCGGGTGGCCGGTCCGCAGGGTCCGGCCAACCGCAGCCGGATCCACGACACCCCCGGCCCCCGGTGGTTCGGCCCGGAACGCCCCGTCCGGGCCGTGCACGGTGACGCCGCCATGTTCATCGGCGGACTCAGCGCCCTGCTGCTGCAGTCCCTGCACCCGGTCGCGATGGCCGCCGTGGCCGGCCACTCGGGCTTCCGGGGCGACCCCTGGGGCCGGCTGCAGCGCACCAGCACCTTCCTCGCGGTGACCACCTTCGGCACCGCCGAGGACGCCCGGCGTGCCGTCGACCGCGTGCGGGCCGTCCACGAGCGGATCCGCGGCACGACGGCGGACGGGCAGCCGTACCACGCGGCCGATCCGCACCTGCTCGGCTGGGTGCACGCCGCCGAGGTCGACAGCTTCCTCCGGGCCCACCGCCGCTACGGCGCCCGGCCGCTGGACGACGCGGGGTACGACGGGTACGTCGCGGACGCCGCCCGGGTGGCCGCCGCGCTCGGCGTCGTCGACCCGCCCCGGGACCAACGTGAACTCGCCGTGCTGATCGACGCCTACCGGCCCGAACTGCGGGCCACCGACGAGGCCTTCGACACCGCGCGGTACCTGCTGCTGCGGCCGCCGCTGCCGCTGGCGGCCCGCCCCGCGTACACCGCGCTGGCAGCCGGCGCCGTGACCCTGCTGCCCGGCTGGGCCCGGGCCGAACTGCGGCTGCCCCGGCTGCCGCTGGTCGAGCGGACCGCGGTGCCGCTGCTCGGGCACGGCGTCACCCGGGCGATCCGCTGGGCGATGGCCGCTCCCGCGGAGCGCACGAAGGCCGGGCCCGGGGACGGCGGCGGGAGCCCCGTCGCGGGGGCGGCCGAGGCGGACCGACCGCCGCACGGATGACCGTACCCGGCGGGGCGGCGGTGACAGCGGCGGCCGGGGACGGCCGCGGTGACGGCCACGGCCGGGGACGGCGGGCCGGTTCACGGACGGTCGGTTCACGGGCGGCCGGTTCACGGCGGGCCGTCGGGGCCGGCTCGGCGGAGGCCGGGGCGCGACGGCGGAGCGGCGGGTGACCGGCACGGGCCCGGCGGGCCGTGGACGGATTCGTCCCGTCCGGCACCAATCCGGCGCGGGGGCCGTCTCGAAGTCAGGGTGCATCCGGCGGTGTTCTCAAGGCAGACGCCGGACGCGCCGGGCGGGGGCCGCTCGCGACACCGGAGACGGTGGGCGGCTCCCGTCCGTCGGCCTTTCCAGGCCGCGGGGGGGTACTCAGTACGCGGGCAAGGCCGGCTGCCGGCCGCCGCGCGAGTTCAGCGGAGCGTCAGGTCCCGCACCGTCAGTCCTGGGCGAGCGGCAGGGCCAGGTCGACCACCCGGGCGCCGGCCGGGAAGCTGCCGAGGGCGACGGCCCGGCCGGTCAGGACGTCCACCCGGTAGAGCCCACGCTGTCCGGCGGCCTCCAGGGCCGCGTAGCCGTGGTTGGTCCCCCGGCCGGGCGAGTAGTAGACGTCGAAGCCGGCGTCGGGTCCGGCGTCGACACCGAGCAGGCCGGTGGGGGCGAGCGTGCCGGCATTGGCCGGGGACTGCAGGTCGACCCGGTCGAGCGTGGTGTCGACGGCGAAGAGGGTGGTGGCGGTCGCGGCGTTCAGGTCGTTGTTGGTGTAACCGACCCCGGTCACCCCGAGCGCCGTGGTGCCGGTGGTGGCCGGGGGCACGGCGGGATTGGTCAGCGTGCCGTCGGTGGCGGTGGTGCCGGCGGCCGGTGCACCGGCCGGGTCGTCGATGTTGTGGCGCAGGTTCTGGCCGGTGTCGGAGACGATCCGCAGGCGGTTCGCGGCCGGGTTGAAGTCGACCCCGAAGTAGCTGCCCTGGAGTGCCACGGTCAGCTGCGAGACCTTGGTCGCGCAGCCGGTGCCGTCGTCCAGGGTGTAGATCCCGCCCTGGTCGCCGACCCCGTACAGCAGTCCGTTCTGCACCCGGTAGTCGATGCCGACCAGACGCTGGTCACCGGCCAGGCCGTCGACCGGGCCGATCACCCGGACCCGGTCGGGGTTCGAGACGGGGAACTCGACCAGCCGCTGGTCGTCGGTCAGGCCGACGGACCGCAGGCCCTCCCGGGCCAGGCCGTCGGTGGTGGTGACGGACCGGACCGGGGCCGTGCCGTGGGCGGGCGCCGCGGTAGCCGCGGCGGCGGCCAGGACCAGCACGGCGGCGGTCAGCAGTCTTCTGCGCACAGGAAACTCCTTGTTGCGAAAGGGAGATCGCGGGAGCGGAGTGCTCCGCGCGGCTCCCAGCAACCCACACCCCGGCGCGATGTGCGGCCGCGCAACCCCGGTGGCTCACCCGCCCGGCGCAACCCCGCCACGTACGGCGGTACGCACCGGCGGAGGCCGGCCGACGGCCTGTCAGCACGGTGGGCCCGGGAGCCGCCGGGTGACCGGAGGGGCGCGCGGCAACCGAGGACCCGTAGCAGGTGATCACCAGCAGGAGGTGTTACGTTGGCGAACTTACGTGCTATCGAGGGAGCGCACCATGGCAGAGCAACCGCCCCGCAGGATCCGCAAGCCGCACACGGCGGAGGTCGTGCGCACCGAGCGGATCACCCCGCACATGCAGCGAGTCGTGCTCGGCGGCGACGGGCTCGCCGCGTTCAGCGCGGACACCTGCACCGACCACTACGTGAAGCTGCTGTTCCCGGCCCCGGGGGTCAGCTACCCCGAGCCGTTCGACCTGGAGCGGATCCGCGCCGAGTTCCCCCGTGAGCAGTGGCCGGTGACGCGGACGTACACGGTGCGCTCCTGGGACCAGGAGCTGCGGCAGCTCGCGATCGACTTCGTCGTCCACGGCGACGAGGGCCTGGCCGGCCCGTGGGCGGCCCGCGCGCAGCCCGGCGACGTGGTGCGGTTCAACGGCCCCGGGGGCGGCTACACGCCGGACCCGGCCGCCGACTGGCACCTGCTGGCCGGTGACGAGAGCGCCCTGCCCGCGATCGCCGCCGCACTGGAGGCCCTGCCGGCCGGCGCGGTGGTCCGCGCCTTCGTGGAGGTGGCGGGCCCCGAGGAGGAGCAGAAGATCGCCACCGACGCCGAGGTGGTCTGGCTGCACCGCGGCGACCGGCCGTTCGGCGAGGCGCTGGTGGAGGCCGTCCGAGCGCTGGAGTTCCCGGCAGGCCGGGTGCACGCCTTCGTGCACGGCGAGGCGGGCTTCGTGAAGGAGCTGCGCCGGCAGCTGCGGGTCGAGCAGGGCATTCCGCGCGAGGACCTGTCGATCTCGGGCTACTGGCGGCTCGGCCACAACGAGGACGGCTGGCAGTCCTCCAAGCGCGAGTGGAACGCCCAGGTCGAGGCCGAGCAGGAGACTCCCACCGCCTGACCGGCGCCCCGCCGGCCCTGACTGCGGATTCCCGGCCGGACCGGCACCTGGCCCGCTGCCGCTGCCGGTCTTCGCCGCCGGGCCCGGTCCCGTGAGGGGCAGGGACCCCGGCTCCCCGGCCGCCGGAGAGTGATGTCTCGGCGGCCGGGTCTGAGCCTCGGCAGTGGCCACCCGGATGCGGTTCCGCCATCCGGACCGCGCCGCCTGCCTGCGCTCCGCCTGCCCCGCAACTCCCCTGCCAAACACCACCCTTGTCGTCCCGTGTCGGTACGGCGGGGCAGCGCCCGGCCGTTGACGGGCTCCGCGGGCCGCCGGACCGCACCCCTCGGGCCACGCACCCGAACCCCGCACCCCGTCCGGGCCTTGACCGTTCGCAACACCATGGTCACCCTTGGTGGCATGACGGAGGACTTCGACATCCGGGGTGGCGGGGCGCCCGGCGCCGTGGTCCGCTTCGTCCTGGCCCTCGGCGTACAGGTAGGACTGGTACTGGGCGGATCCTGGGCGCTCGTGACGGTCGACCGGCTGAGCGACGGGAACCCGGTGGTCCGGTTCGTGATCGCGGTGGCGTCCTGCGGCGCACTGATCGGGTCCGTCGCCTGGACCGCCCGCGACCTGGACCCGCCCACCGGGGTGGCCGCGCTCCTGTACCTCGCCGCGGCCGCCGTGCTGCTCGGCGGCGCGGCTTTCGGCGTGCTGACCTGGCTCTGGTCGGATCAACAGGTGCTCCACGACCGCGGGGTCACCGTACCCGGCGTGGTGGGCCGGCACTGGCAGTCGGGGGACGGGGCCGGCCTCGATCCGGGGCCGCTCTTCTACTACAACGTGGTCGGGCCCGACGGCGCACGCTGGAGCTTCAGGACCGAGACCGCCGGGCAGCGGCCGGACGTCGGCGAACCCGTCACCCTCACCGTCGACCCCGAGGACGAGGTCCGGCCGAGGCGAGGGCCCCGGCCGGAGGCACCGCCCTGGGGTGTCGCCACGGCCGCCCGGGACGCCGTGTTCGCCGGCGCCCTGGTGCTGGCGGTCGCCGCGGCCGCGCCCCGGCGCTGAGACGAGACCCGTCCGAAGGCAACGGCTTTCCACAGCCGTGCGACTGACGAATTGTCAGCTCCGCACGGATGCGCCGGTACCGGCACGGGCATCCTGCCCCCGGGGGCGGCCGGCGGCCGCGCGATCGCGCAAGGGGGCGGCGATGGACGGGTGGCAGGCGTTCGGCGTACTGGCGATACCGGTGCTGGCGGGCTGGTCGGTGCTGCGGGTGTGGCTCCGGAGCGGCGGACCGCGGCTCACCGACCGGCTGGCGGCCGGCTTCTGGTGCAGCGCCGGGCTCGCGGTCGGCTGGTCGACGGGGCCCGGCTGGCTGGTGCCCGTCTCCTGGGTGCTGATCGGCCTCACCCTGCTGACCCACCTGACCGGCCTGGTCGAACTCTTCGCCTCCCGCTACGTGGGGCCGGCCCGCGGGGTCGACCCCGAGGAGTTCCGGCTCCGGCTCCTGGCGGTCTGCCAGGAGGAGGCGACGCAGGGCCTGGTGATCGGGGTCGGGCCGGACGGCGGACTCGTGGTCTGGGGGCTGGAGGCGGCCGGGGTCGGGAGGGACCGCAACATCCTCACGTGGGGCTGCCCGTTCTGCTTCCTGGAGGACCTGGTGCGGGAGCTGGTCCCCGAGGCGGACGGCCCGGTCCAGGCCTACCGCGCCCTGCTGGCCCGCCAGGCCAATCAGCTCTTCGTCCTGCGACGCGGCGTCATCGACCTCCGGTGGCAGGCCGAACTCCGCCAGGTCCAGGGGCTCAAGAAGCCGTTCGCGAACCGCTGCGGCACGCACCGGCACGGGGGTTAGACCGCCGGGACCACGCCGGCCGGTCCGGCGGGCGGCTCGACCGGGAGGACGCGGTCGGGCCGGCCGGCGTCGACGGCGGCCCGGTGCGGGTAGAGGCGCCAGGTGTCGCCGTCCCGCCGCACCACCGGATCGGTCCAGCTCTCCGCGGCGGTCGGCACGAGAACCTGCGTGGTGGCCCGCTCGACGTCGTGGACGACCACCGAGAGGATCACGTGGCCGAGGTGGCCGAAGGTGAAGTCCTGCTCGGGATGGTCCTCCGGGCCCGCAGCATCGACCACGTAGAGGCGCTCGTCCACCCAGCGGCCGGACTCGTCCAGCCAGGCCCCCTCCGCCACCGGGACCCCGTCCACCCACAGGCTCACCCGGTCGCTGTCGGCCCGGTCCCGAAGGTGCACGGCCCGGTGCCGGTCGTCGGCGGTGAAGCGTACGGTGACTCCGAACTCCGTCCAGCAGTCCGTGAAGGCGTCGCAGGCGCCCGGCACCGGACCGCAGCGGCTCGGACGGGGCCCGGCGCCCGGCGGGCCCACCGGGTCGAGGGCGCAGGTCCAGGGCTCCCGGCAGGACCGGTCGATCCGGCGGGTGCAGCCGAGCCCGAGGGCCGCGCAGTCGCGCGGCGAGGCCCGCGACAGCAGCTCGGCGAGCCGCTCCCGGTACCGGGCGTCCCCGACCAGGCTGCGGATGTCGCCGCCCGCGTCCGTCCACCAGACGAGCAGGTCGACCCCGCCCGGCGAGCGCCGCAGCCACTCCTTCCAGTGCTCGCCCCGCTCCCCCCACCGACGGGGCACGGCCGCCGCCGAGGGGAGGGGCCCGGCCGAATCCTGGACGTGCTCGCGCGCGACCCGGGCCTGCCCGTACGCTGCCTTCCCACCCCGTCGCCATCGCATCGGCGCCCCCGGATCCCCCTCGACAACCGCCGCACCGGTGCCCGGCGGACGGACCGGACCGATCCTAGAACGGCCGCCCGCCGGCGCCCTGGCCGTTTTCCGTCCCTCGGCCACCTTCGCGCCGGGCGGTGCCGGCGAGCGGGGGGATGGGATCACGGCCCGTCAGCGACCGGCGCCCCGAGCAGCTCCATCTCCGCCGGGGTCAGCCGCAGGGCGGCCGCCGCGATGTTCTCGTCCAGGTGCGCCGGGTCGCTCGTCCCGGGGATCGCCAGCACGTGCGGCCCGCGGTGGAGGGTCCAGGCGAGCCGCACCTGGGCCGGCGTGGCGGCGTGGGCGCGGGCGACCGCCCGGACCCGGTCGTCCCGCTCCTGCCCGGCGGCCGCCTCGCGGCGCAGTCCGGCGACCGCGAAGAAGGGGACGAAGGCGATGCCGAGTTCACCGCAGAGGTCCACCAGGCCGCTGTCGTCGGCCCGGCGCCAGTCGAGTCCGTAGGGGTTCTGCACGCAGACCACCGGGGCGATCGCCCGGGCCTCCGCGACGTGCTCGGGCCCGACGTTGGAGAGGCCCAGGTGCCGGATCAGCCCCGCCTCACGCAGCTCGGCGAGCGCGCCGAAGTGCTCCGCGACGGAGGGCATGTCAGGACCGTTGCGGCGCAGGTTCACCACGTCGAGGTGGTCCCGGCCGAGCTGCCGCAGGTTCTCCTCCACCTGGCCGCGCAGCCGGCCCGGGCGTGCCATGGCGTGCCACTCGCCGGACGGATCGCGGCACGGCCCGACCTTGGTCACGACGACCACGTCGTCCTGCCCGGACGACAACGCGCGGTTGATCAGCTCGTTGGCCGAGCGCAGCGGGGAGAAGTAGAAGGAGGCCGTGTCGATGTGGTTGACGCCCTGGTCGACCGCCCGGCGCAGCAGGCGGACGGCGTGGTCGCGGTCGATCGGCGGGCCGTCCGAGTTCCCGGCCATGCCGTTGCCGGTCAGCCGCATCGCGCCGTAGCCGATCCGGTTGACCTCCTTGTCCCCGAGCTTCCATGTCCCCGCAGCCGCCGCGCTCACTCTGTCGTGTTTCCCTTCGCCTCGGCGGGCGGCCCTCCCGCCGTCCCGCCCGAACCTGGAGTATGGGGTGGCCGCGGGGCGTCCCGACAGGGGCGCAGGATGGGCGGATTGTCACATCCGGCTCGGGAACGATCAGTCACGGCCCCGCCGTTGGACCTGCTGAGAGACACGCGGTGAAGCAGCGGAGGGCCGTGTCGGCCCGGCCTGGTCGCCGCCGGCCCTCAGCAGGGTACGACCCATGGGACGCCCTGGTCGTTCGCCGACGGATGACCAACGAGGCCCATCGGCCACGCCCACCGGAATCCACGACCACCTGAGGGACGGCATGAACAGCAGCCCGCAGCCCCCGGCGACGACCGAGGGCCGCAGCGCCCACCAGGACCGCTGCGACTGCTTCGACCAGGTCCGGGCGACCAACCGACGACGGGTCGCGTTCCACACCGAGCAGCAGGACACGGCGGCCCCCGGCTGGCTGCGGCTGCTGGAACTGGTCGAGCAGGCGGCGGCCGACGGCCGTGAGGAGTTCCACCCGCTGCGGGACCTCTCCGCCGGGGAGCGCCGGCAGATCGTCACCCTGCCGCCGACGATCGCACGCCTGACCGCCGTCCGGGAGTTCGGCCTGTACGGCAGCAACCTCGTGCGCATCCCGCCGGAGATCGGGGCGATGACCTCGCTGGAGACCTTCGACCCGTACACCTCGTACCGGCTGCACTGGTTCCCCTACGAGCTGACCAGGTGCCCAGTCCTACGGCGGAGCACCGTCAGCACCCGGGCGCTGTACGGGAACGAGAAGATCCGGCCGCCCTTCCCGCCGCTCGACCCGAAGGCGGGCAGCGCCGGCGCCGGCGGACCCTGCAGCGTCTGCGACGGACCGGCCACCCGGCCGCGCCGGGTGTGGATCTCCCTCCGGGTGGCCACGGACGTCTTGCCGCTGCTGGTCAACGCCTGCTCGCCCGCCTGCGTCGCCGCACTGCCCACCCCGCCGGAGGGCTACGTCCGCGGCCCGCACTCCGGCGGCCCGGCCGTCCGGCAGCCCACGGCCGACTACTGGTGATCCTTGGCGTGCTCCTGCGGGTTCGCCGACGCTCGGCAGGGTGCCGTTCACGATGCCGAACGGACTCCGGGTTGCTTGCCGGACGGGGCAGTTGACCTTTGGTCCGGCGATCACGACGGAGATTGTCGCGATGGCCACGGCCGAGTGATGAGGCGCTAGGGTTGCAGCTTCAACGGGACGTCCATCGGCACATGCGCCGACTACCGGGTCACCGTGTCGAGACGTCAGCGGGGTTTGTCCGAACCCGGCGCGATGGCTGTACCGCTGAGCCGCTTGGGAGAACTCGCGATGACCGAAGCTCCGATTGACACTGTCGACGCCGGCAGCGACGACGATGCCGACCGGGAGGCCGTCGAACATGAGCAGTCCGAGATACGGGAGTTCATCAAGGGGCTGAGCGCGGACGACATCAGGTCGGGGAACTGGTTCACCAAGCTCAGCGCGCAGGCCCTCAGCTCCTACACCGACAAGGTCGACTGGCAGTACTTCCAGGAGCGGTACCGGGGCGTACCCGCGGATGCCGTCGTGGATCAGCGGATCAAGATGGCGGCCCGGTACGCCGCGCTCGAAGGTGGGCTCTCGGCCGGTGCCTACTCGGCGGCCGTCATCGCCACGCTCGGGAGCCTCGGCGGCTCCTCGCCCGCGACCGTCCCTGCCGCCGTAGCAACCATGATGGTCGATGTCGCGTTCATCACCCGGCTTCAACTGCGTCTGGCCCACGACGTCTCGGTCCTCTATCGCACCCCGCTCGACCTGTCCGACCCCGAGGACATGTGGAAGCTCATACGCGTGGCCTTCACCATCAAAAGCGGTGAGGTGGTCCGCGAAGGCGTGGTCAAGTTCGTGCCGGTCATGGTGCGGCCGGTGATCAAGCGGTTCTACTCCGGAGCGGTGCTCAGCGCCGCGAAGGGGCTCCCTTTCGTCGGGAAGTTCCTCCTGCAGCGCAACGTCATCAAGATCGGTATCCCCGTGGTCGGCGTTCCCCTCGCGGTGATGCTGAACCGCTACACGACGCTGCTCGCGGGGAGGCACGCACAGTCCGTCTTCCGCAACGAGGCGCGGGTGATCGAGATCGCCGAGGGTCTGAGCAGGCGGAGCAGGCACCCGGAGTTGATGCTGTGGGTCGCGTGGCTCGTCATGGCGGCGGACCACAAGAAGACCGACGACGAATCACTGCTGATCCGTCACCTGGTCAGGCTGGTCCGGGATCAGCATCAGGTGGTCGACGAACAGTTCGCCCGGCTGGTCGACATCGATCCCGCTGAGGTGTGGCGACGCCTGGACGCCGAGCCGGGGGATCTGAGCGATCTTCTCGATGCGGCCGAACGGGTGGCCACTGTGGACGGCCCCGTCAACAAGTCCGAGGGAGCCGTCATCGCCGAGCTTCGGGATCGGTACTGCCGGGTGTGACACCGTTGTCCGTCACGTCCGAACATGGCGAAGCTGTGACGCGTGGGTCGGGGCCGGCTGCCCGAGGGGCCGGCCGGCGACTCGGGCAGGTCCAGCCTCCCCCGGTTCGAAGGGGCCTGCTGCCTCCACTCGACGTGCAGGAGCGTGCCGTCCCGTTCACCCTTCGAGCTCGCCCACAGTCCGTCCGCACCGTTGCGCCTCGTCGAGGGCGATCGGCGGGGCGGCGGGCGCTGCCGCGCTGCGGCGGCCGTGGCCCCGCCCCGGCTCGTCACCGGAGCCCGGAGGGCCCGGTCAGGGCGCCTCGGTCGGGCTGACCTTCGCGGCGGCCTCGGCCGGCTCGGCCCGCCCGGCCTTGCCGGTCCGCCAGATCAGCGGGAGGGCGAGGGCCGCGACCACGGCGAGGAGGCCGGCAAGGCCCATGGCGCGGCCCGCGCCGATGGCCTCCACCTCCTGGAAGGCGGCGGTGATCGCGTCGCTGGTCGCCTGGTCCACGGAGGAGAGGATCTGATCGGCGAGTTTGGAGTCGGTCACGGCGTTGCCCAGTTGCTGGGCGTCCGCGTCGGACAGGCCGGCGGCCTTGGCCCGGTCGATCGCCTGGTTGGTCTCGACGGCCTGCTCGACGGCGACCGTCACGGCGACCCCGAAGGCCCCGCCCAGCATGCTGGTCACCTTGAACATCCCGGACGCCGTCCCGGCGAGTTCCTCCGGCGGCCCCGCCACCGCGGTGTCGGACAGCGGGATCGACATCAGCCCCAGGCCCGCGCCGAGCACCAGCAGCCCGGCGGCCAGGATCGCGTAGTTGTAGTGCCGGCCGATGATCGCGGCCACCAGCGTCCCGACGCCCAGCAGCAGCACGCCGGTCATCACCGGCAGCCGGGGGCCGCGCCGGGCGGAGACCCGGCCGCCGAACGGGTTGAACAGCAGGATGGTGACGGTCGAGGGCAGGAGCAGGAGGCCGGCCGCGACCGGGCCGTAGCCGCGTACCTCCTGGAGGTACAGGGTGAGCAGGAAGCTCACACCGGCGAACACGATGTTCATGACGGAGTTGGCCACCAGTGCGCCGCAGAACGGCCGGGACGAGAACAGCCGCAGGTCGATCAGCGGGTCCGACAGGCGCTTCTGGAGGTAGACGAACAGGGCGGCGAGCACCACCGAACCGACCAGCAGGCCGATGATCAGCGGGTCGGTGAAGCCCTCCTCCTGCCCGGCCGTGCAGCCGTAGAGCAGGCAGAACGCGGCGAGCGCGCTGGTCAGCAGGCCCGGGATGTCGATGTGCCGGGAGGCGTTCGGGTCGGTGGACTCCAGCGCGGCCCGGCGCACCAGCCAGAGCCCGACCAGGGCCAGCGGGGCGTTGATCCAGAAGGTGGAGCGCCAGCCGAGCAGGCCGGTGAGGACGCCGCCGACGGCGGGGCCGGCCGCCTGGCCGACCCAGGCGACGGCCATCCAGGCTCCGAAGGCCCTGGGCTGCTCCTCCGGCGGGAACATCGGCGGGATCAGCGCCAGCGTGGCGGGCAGGATCAGCGCCGCGCCGACACCCATCGCACCCCGGCCGACGATCATGCCGGTGACGCCCGGCACGAACGCCGTCGCCAGCGAGACGGCGCCCATCACGATCAGGCCGATCTCCAGCATCCGCTTGCGCCCGTACACGTCGCCCAGGCGGCCGGCGGCGAGCACCAGCGCCCCGGTGGAGAGGCTGAAGGCGTTGTTGGCCCACTGCAGGTCGGGCAGCGAGACGGACAGTTCGGTGGCGATCGTCGGGACGGCCACCCCGAAGTCGGCGAACGACAGCCAGACCATGCCGGCCGCGACGCACATCCCGGCCAGCGCCTTCCAGCGGTGTTCCGAGTAGCCGTGGTTCGGCACAGCGGTCGGACGGTCCATCAACCGGCTCCCCAGATCTGGCCGGCCTCTCGCCGGGGCGGACCTCCCCACTATCGGGGCGGGGCCGCCTCGTCGCCCGTCGACACCCTGAGGAACGGCCGCGACTCCACCGGACGGACCTGCGGCGACGGCGGTCCCGGGGTGTCGCCTCCGCCGTCGACCCCTGGCCGGACGCACGCACGGCAAGGGCGGCACGGAGGCGGTGGACCCCTGACACGGAGAGCCAGTTCGTACCGGAACGGCACCGGCCGGGCCGGGCCGGAACGAGGCAGGCCGGGCCGCCGCGGACACTGACGGTCCGCGATGGCCCGGCCGGTACGGTCGTGGTGCGGCGGGGTCGCCCTTCCGGGCCCGCCCGCACACCGCTCCGCCGGATCGCGGAACTACTCCACGATGCCCGAGGCGTCGATGACGATCTTCGCGCGGGTGTTGCCGGACTGGGAGCCGAGCGACTCGATCCGGGTCACCAGCTCCTGGCCCTCGACGACCTCGCCGAAGACGACGTGCTTGCCGTCGAGCCACGGGGTGAGGACCGTGGTGATGAAGAACTGCGAGCCGTTGGTGTTGCGCCCGGCGTTCGCCATGGACAGCAGGAACGGCTTGTTGTGCTTGAGGGTGAAGTTCTCGTCGGCGAACTTCTCGCCGTAGATGCTCTTGCCGCCCGTGCCGTCCCCACGGGTGAAGTCACCGCCCTGCAGCATGAACTCGGGGATGACGCGGTGGAAACCCGAACCGGCGTAGCCGAAACCGTGCTGGCCGGTGGCCAGCTCGCGGAAGTTCTGCGCGGTCTTGGGCACGACGTCGTCGAAGAGCTGGAAGACGATGCGCCCGGCGGCCTCGCCGTCGATGGTGATGTCGAAGTAAACGTTTTGAGACATGTCCTTATCCTGCACCATCCCACCGGCAGGCACCGCATCGTCCGCCCCGGAGGCACCGGGCGGCACCCGCCCCGCGCCCGCGCGAGGCCGTCCGGGAACCGCCCGGAACCGCCCGCCCACCGGCCGTCACCAGCCGTCCCCCGCCCCGTCGCGCAGCGGGACCGGGCCGGGGCGCCGGGGCGGGTTTCGGCCGGGCCGGAGCGTTCCGGGCGGGTCGGGAACGGCGGGCGGCTAGGGTCTCGACGGGAACACGCTCACGGCGGGACGGCCTTGGCGGGAGCGTCGGATGAGGCATCGTCAGACCCCGGCCGAGGCGGCCGGGATGGGACCTGAGGGAGGCGCCGGAGTGACGAAGATCATGGTCGTCGGCGGGGGCATCGGCGGCGCGGCGGCGGCCCTGGGACTGCACAGGGCCGGCTTCGACGTGACCGTCCACGAGGCGCACCCGGCCGGCGGGGCCGACGCCGGGGCGTTCCTGACCCTCGCCAGCAACGGTATGCGCGCACTCGCCCAGCTCGACGCCGCCGCGCCGGTGGGCGGGCTCGGCTTCCCGCTCAGCACGATGAGCGTGCTGGACGAGGGCGGCCGGGAGCTGGCCAGCGTTCCGCTCGGGGAGCACGACCACCCGCCCACCCGGTACCGCTGCCTGCGCCGCGCCGACCTCGGCGAGGCCCTGCGCGCCGAGGTCCGCCGGCGGGGGATCCCGCTGTTCCACGGGGCGCGGCTCACCGGCCTCACCGAGGGCCCCGGGGATGTCACCGTGCGCTTCGCCGACGGTGCCACGGCGCGCGCGGACCTGGTGGTGGGCGCCGACGGGCTGCACTCCGCGGTCCGCTCGCAGCTCGACCCGGACGGCGCCGGGCCGCAGTACGCGGGCCAGCGCGTCTTCTACGGGTACACGGAGGACGCCCCCGCCCCGGCGATCGGGCCCGCGGACCGGATCACCATGGTCCGCGGCAGCGGCGCCGCGTTCGGCTACGCCTGCTCACCGGACGGGGAGACCTACTGGTTCGCGCGGGTGCCGGGCCCGCCGGCCGGCGCCGAGGAGCTGGCCGGCACCGGGCCGGCCGGGTGGCGCGCGCAGCTGCTGGCACTGCTGAGGCCCGACCGCACCCCCGCCGCCGACATCGTCGCGGCGACCACCGACCGCCTGATGGTGACCAACGCCAGCCAGCTCCCGCCCGGCGGTCGCTGGCGCGGGCGGCGCAGCGTCCTGCTCGGTGACGCCGCGCACGCCGCCTCGCCGGCCACCGGCCAGGGCGCGTCGATGGCCCTGGAGGACGCCGTGGTGCTGGCGAAGGCACTGCGCGAGGCGGGCCAGGACAACCACCCGCCCGCCGGAGCCCTCGTCGCGGCCCTGGCGCGGTACGAGGCGCTGCGCCGGCCCCGGGCGGAGCTGAACACCGTGACGAGCGCCCGGCTCACCGCGAGCCGCACCGACGGGCGCCCGCCCGCCGGCGCCCCGCCGCGCGACTCCGAACGGCCCGCACCGGGCGTCGACGAGGACCTGCTGCGCCTGCTGGACTGGGACACCCCGCTGCCCACGGCCGGGCTGCCGGACTGAGCGCACCCACCGCACCACCCCGGCGGACCGGGTCCGGCCGGCACGGCACGGCGGCCCGCGCGGCGCCCACCGACCCGCCCCCGGCACGCTCCGTGACCGGACGGGACCGGCCGCCGCGCCGCCGCCCGCGCGCCTCCCGTGACGGACCGCGCGAGCGCACTGCGCCCCCTCGTGGCGACCGTGCCGCCTGCTCCGGCCGGACCTCCCAGGATCTCACCTCCCGGCCCCCGGTGTCCCGGGATCCGGTGCCGGTGGCCCGGTTGTCGGACCCGTCTCCTACGCTCTTCTCCTGCGGTCCCGGCTGCGTCCGGGCATCGGTTGGTCCCGGCCCCGTCAGCGGGGGCTGGTGCCGGGGTGGAGGGGAGTGCCGTGATGGACCGTTTTGATCTCCTGGTACCGGGCGAGGAGCCCGCCCGATCGGTGGTGCTGGCGCTGGGCGCCCGTGGGCATCAGGAAGTCGCCGTCCAGGAAGCCCGCCTGGTGTACCCGGACCAGGCCTCGGAGGCGGGCCGGCAGGTGGACGGCTGGTGGCACGTGATCTCCTTCGCCGACGACGAGGGCCTGGCCTCCGGGGGGCACTACGGCTGGGAGCGGGTGGCCGTCAACACGGTCGCCCGTACCTTCGGCGGCTACGGGGTCGGCTACGGCACCGGGTACCCGGAGGCGGGCGCCGTCCCGGTCGGGCCGTCCGCACTGGTCCGCGAGGTGGACCCGGCCACCGCACGGGAGTTGCGGCGGCAGATCGTCGCGCAGTTCCCGTCCCCCCAGGAGGACGCCGAACCGCAGCCGCCGCTGGCCGTCGCGGACACCGGCCGCTTCCTGCCGCCGCTGCAGAACTCGGTCTACGCGGCCGCCCGCGAGCTGCACGAACGCGGCGCGGCCGGCAGTGACGCGCTGGACGAGTGGCTGACCGCGCCGACACTGCCCGACGACGACCCCGACGTCCTCCTCGACCTGGCCCACAGCGTGATGTATGACGGGGCCTGCGACGCGGACAGCGCGCTGCACGTCCCGCTGCTGGCCGCCGTCGCGCTCCGGCCGGACGTCTCCTCGGCGTGCCGGGCCCGGCTGGTCACCCTGCTCACCGGGGCCGCGACCCTCGCCGACCGCCGGGCCGCCGCGGCCGCCGACCGGCTCGCGGCGCACGGTCTCGTCGCGGCCGAGACGCCGGACGAGGCGGCCCCGCGGCTCGCCGTGGAGGCGGTGGCACCCAGCCTGCTCGCGGCCTGGGCGGGCGGCGACGAGGCCCTGCGCTTCGCCCTCGCGGGGCTGGCCGCCGCCACTCGTGCCGCCGACTGCACCGACCGGATCCGCGCCCTGACCGGTGCCCGGCCGGACGGCCCGTGCCGGGACGCCCTGCTGTTGGCGGCCGCCCTGTCGCAGGACGCGGCCGCCGAGATCGACCACGCCGTCGCCCATGTCGTCCAGCGCGGACGTCTGCAGTCGCTCGACCTGCCCAGCCCGCTGGCGAGTCCGCGCGCGGCCGCGCTCGACCTGCTGCTGCCGCTGCTGGAGAGCGAGGCCGCGCGGCTGCCGGTGTGAGCCCGGGGGGCGAGGGTTTCGGCGCGAGCGCGGGGAGCACGGGCGGCCGGTACGGCGCCCCGCGGCGACGGCCACCCGGTCCGGGGTGGACACCCGGGGTGCCCGGCGCGGCGCGCAGCGGCTGCCCGGGGCGGGCCTGCGAGGCTGGACGGGCCCACCGGAGCGGACTGGACGGAGCAACCCCATGGCCGAGCTGACCCTCACGGCCTTCCTCACCCTGGACGGTGTCGTGCAGGCCCCCGGCGGTCGCACGGAGGACCGAGCCGGCGGCTTCGACTTCGGCGGCTGGCTCGTCCCGTTCGCCGACGAGGACCTGAACCGCTACCTGACGGAGGTCGTCGACCGCGCCGGCGCCTTCCTGCTCGGCCGTCGCACGTACGAGATCTTCGCGGGCTACTGGCCGCAGGTCACCGACCCGGCGGACCTGGTCGCCACCCGGCTCAACTCCCTTCCCAAGTACGTCGCGTCGGCCACCCTCGACCGCACCCACTGGGCCGGCAGCACGCTGCTCGGCGCGGACGTGCCGAGCGAGGTGGCACGACTCAAGGAGCAGCACTTCGGCGGCGAGATCCAGATCCACGGCAGCGGGGCGCTCGCGCAGTCGCTGATGGCCCTCGACCTGATCGACGAGTACCGCCTGCTCGTGCACCCCGTCGTCCTGGGCCGGGGCAAGCGGTTGTTCCCGGCCGGGGGCCCGCCCACGACGTTCCGCCTGGAGGACTCCCGCACCACCGGCAGCGGGGTCGCCGTCCACACCTACCGGCCGGCCGGACACCCCGTCTTCGGGAGCTTCTGACCGCTCCGGGGCAGGTCCTCGGGCGGCCCGGCAGGGTTCCCCTTGCCACCGCACGCCCGCGTGAGGGCCGGCGCGCGCACCGGCCGAACGGCGTGAGGGCCGGACCGAGCGCCGACCGGGCTACTCGCCGGCCAGCCGGCGGAAGTGCTCCTCGCGGATCTCCTCCCACGGCCGGCACTCCTCGGGCGCCGGCAGACCGTTGAGGGCGATGTCCTCCAGGAGGCCGGCGAGCGTCGCCGCCCGGTCGCGTTCCCTGGCCGCCAGGGCGCGCAGGGCGTCGGCCTCTTCCTCGCTGACCGGCTCGCGCACGGGCGGTGCGTCGTGAGTCGTCATCCTGCAGCTCCTTCGCGGCGCCCGGCCGGGACGCCGGTTGCCGGCGACGCCCGGCACAGCGCCGCCGTCCCTGCCCCGCCCCGGGGTGGCGGCCCGGAACGCCGTACGGCCCTGGCCGTCCGTCAAATGTAGCGGGAGGGCCGCCGCGACCGGGGGAACTCCGGGAGTTCGGGCCTGCTTCTCCGCCCTGCCGCCGACCTCGCGCTCCCGGACGGTTCGGCGCCGGCCGAAGCGAGCCGCTCCTAGGGTGGGGCGCATGACCACCGCAGCCCACGAGTTCACCCGGTACGCCGACATCGGGTCGGCGCTCGCCGACCCAGGGCTGGTCCCGCTGCCCGCCGAGCCGTCCCAATGGCGCCCGTCCATCTGGAGCCCACCCGGCGCGAGCGCGGCGGGCAGCGCGGGCAGCACCGGCAGCGCGGGCACCTCGGCAGGCGTGGCGGGTCACCCGGCCGGGGCCGGGGCCCGTCCCACGGCCGGAGCGATGGCCTGGCTGCGCGCCACCGCCGCCCGGTTCAGTGCGGGCGACACGCACGCCCGTCGCCGGGCCCTGGTCGAGGCGGACTGCGCGCGTCTCGACCCGGCGGCCCTGCGCCTGGCCGCCGCGGCCGGCACCGGGAGCGACACCCGGCACCGGGTGGTGGCCACCCTCGCCGCCGCACTGGGGATCGCGGAGCCCGAGACGGTCGCCCGGGCGGTCACCGTGGTGGCGGGCGCCTGGTTCGGCGGCCCCGACTCCGGTGCCGCCCCCGACGCTCCGACGGCGGCGGACACGGCGGTCGCCTGGCTGATGTCGCACCTTCTGCCCGGCCCGGCGGCCGTGTCGCCCGCCCAAGGACCCACCGGGCCGGCCGTCGCGGCGCCGCAGGAACCGCAGGGGCTGCAGGGGCTGCAGGGGCTGCAGGACAAAGCGCTGAACGGAGCGCCGGACGGGATGCCGGACGGACGGCCTCTCGGCGGGCGTCCTGCGACCACGACCGCCGGACCCGAACCGGACGGGGCACGGGACGGGGCACGGGACGGGGCACGGGACGAGGCCCTGCTGGAGGCCGCCGCCAACCGGATCGGGCTCCTCGTCCAGGCCTGCGACGCCACCGCAGGGCTCGTCGAGCACGCCCGCCGGGCCGCCGGCGGCGACGCCCGCCGGCACTCCGTCGAGGCCCTGCTGGCCGAGACACTGCGCCACGACCCGCCCGTCCGGACGATGCGCCGGATCGCCGTCCGGGCCACCCGGGTGGCCGGTGTGCACATCGCCGCGGGTGACCTGGTGGTGCTGGACATCGCCGCGGCCAACCGGGACCACGAGGTCTTCGCCGACCCGGACCGCTTCGACCCCGGCCGGTACGGCACCGGCGCCCGGCTCGACGGCCCGGGTCCGGCCGCGCCGACGGGCCGGCCGGCACGGCCCGTCGGCGAAGGACCGGGCGGCCCGGACGCATTGACCTTCGGCGCACCGCCCCGGCTCTGCCCGGGCCGCCGGCACGCCCTCGCCCTGGCCGCCGGTGTCCTGGAGGGCGAGGCCACGACGAGCGACACCCACTCCCCCGGGCCCGGCACACCGCTCCTCCCGCACTGTGCGCACAACCCCACCGACTCCCCCGACCCCCCCGACCCCACCGACCCCACCGACCCCACCGAGGGAAGGACGTCATGACCAGCTTCGCCGCACTCCACCGGCCCGGCTCCCCCTTGCTGCTCCCCAACGCCTGGGACCACGCCTCGGCGGCGATGCTCGCCGGGCAGGGATTCGCCGCGATCGGCACCACCAGCCTCGGCGTCGCCGCGGCCGCGGGCCTCCCGGACGGCACCGCCGCCACCCGGGAGGAGACCCTGCGGCTGGCCCGGCGGCTGGGCCGGGAGCCGTTCCTCGTCTCCGTCGACGTGGAGGCCGGATTCAGCGACGACCCGTCCGAGGTGGCCGAGTTGGCCGCCGAGCTGGCCGCCGCCGGGGTGGCCGGCATCAACCTGGAGGACGGCCGGGCGGACGGCTCGCTGGCCCCCGTCGCCCTGCACGCGGCGAAGATCACCGCCGTCAAGGCGGCCGCCCCCGGGCTCTTCGTCAACGCCCGCACCGACACGCACTGGCTCGGCGGCCACGAGCCGGAGACGACCGGCCGGCTCGACGCCTACCAGCAGGCCGGCGCCGACGGGGTGTTCGTCCCCGGGCTGTCCGACCCCGACGGCATCGCGGGCCTCGTCCGCCACCTCGGCATCCCGCTGAACGTCCTCCTCTCCCCCACCGGCCCGGCCTTCCCGCAGCTCGCCGACCTCGGGGTCGCCCGGGTCAGCCTCGGCTCCCTGCTCTACCGGCTGGCCCTCGGGGCCGCCACCGCCGCGGCCGTCGCCGTCCGGGCGGGCCGCCCGGCCGGCGGCCCGGACACCCCGGTACCGAGCTACGCCGAGGTGCAACGCCTCGTCCGCTGAGACCGGCCCGGGGGCCGCCGGACCGGTTCCCCGGGGCATCGGGTTTGCCCACCGGGCCAGGCATGGGCTTGAGTCTCCCGTAGGGGGAGACGCGAAGGTGAGGCCATGGACGGGGACACGCTCCACTCGATCGGTGATCTGGCCCGGCGGACCGGACTGACGGTCAAGGCCATCCGGTTCTACGCCGATTGCGGGATCGTGCCGCCCACCGACCGCAGCCCGGCCGGCTACCGCCGGTACGGCACCGAAGCCGTCGCCCGGCTGGAACTCGTACAGACGCTGCGCGGCCTCGGCCTGGACCTCCCGACGATCCGACGGGTCGTCGACCAGGAGCTCCCGCTCGCCGAGGTCGCCGCGGCGCAGGCCGAGGCCCTGGCGGCGCAGATCCGGCTGCTGCGCCGACGGCACGCGGTGCTGACGGCGGTGGCCAGGCGCGGCTCCACCCCGGAGGAGATGGACCTCATGCACCGATTCGCCACACTCGGCGAGGACGAACGCCGGCGCCTGGCCGGCGACTTCCTCGACGCCGTCTTCGGCGGCCTGCACGCCGACCCCCGGTTCGCCGGGATCGCCCGCTCGCTGACGCCCGAGCTGCCGGAGAACCCCACGGCCGAGCAGGTCGAGGCGTGGATCGAGCTGGCGGAACTCTGCCAGGACGCGGATTTCCGCGCCGCCGTCCGACGGCTGGCCGAGCGGTACCTGCGACCGGCCGCCGAAGGGTACCGCCCCGGCCCGCGCCGCGACCTGGTGGCGGCCGTCCGCGACCTGGCCGGCCCGGCACTGGCGGCGGGCATCGGTCCGGCCTCGGCCGAGGCCGGACCGGTCGTCGCGGCGCTGCTGGCCGAGTGCGCGGCCACGCTCGGCCGGCCCGTCGGCGAAGAGGTCCGGCGGCACCTGCTGGAACAACTGGAGACCGTGCAGGACCCCCGCTGGGAGCGGTACCTGCGGCTGCTCGCCGTGGTCAACGGCTGGCCGGCCCCGGAGAGCCTGGCCCCGGTGTTGGACTGGTCCCTCCGGGCGCTGCGGAGCCCGGCGGCGGGGTAGCCGGGCCGTGTGCCCCGGCAGCGTCGGGACAGCCGGGCCGTGCGTCCGGCGGCGGCGGGACAGCCGGGCCGTGTGCCCCGCTGCCGGCGGCCCGGTCCGCGATGGGAAGCCCACCCGTCGGGAGCGGCCCGGCCTGTGCCAAGGTGGCCCGATGAAGACCATCGGGTTGCTGGGCGGGATGAGCTGGGAATCGACCGCGGAGTACTACCGTCTGCTGAACGTCCTGACGCGGGAGCGCCTCGGCGGGCTGCACTCGGCCAAGTGCGTGCTCCACTCCGTGGACTTCGCCGAGATCGAGGCGCTCCAGAGCGCCGGTCGGTGGGAACGGGCGGGTGAGGTGCTCGCCGAGGCCGCCAGGTCGCTGGAGGCGGCCGGCGCCGATCTGCTGCTGATCTGCACCAACACCATGCACAAGGTGGCGGGCCAGGTCGCTGCGGCCGTCTCCGTGCCGTTGCTGCACCTGGCGGACACCACGGCGGCGGCGGTGCTCGCCGCCGGCCTGGGCAAGGTCGGGCTGCTGGGCACCGCCTTCACGATGGAGCAGGACTTCTACCGGGACCGGCTCGCCGGCCACGGCCTGGAGGTGATCGTCCCCGATCCCGCCGGCCGGGCCGAGGTGCACCGGGTCATCTACCAGGAACTGTGCCTGGGCATCGTCCGGGAGGAGTCCCGGGACGCCTACCGGGCCGTGATCGCCGACCTGGTCGCGGCGGGCGCCGAGGGCATCGTGCTGGGCTGCACCGAGATCGAGCTGCTGATCGGCCCCGAGCACAGCCCCGTCCCGGTGTTCGCCACCACCAGCCTGCACGCCCGCGCCGCCGTGGACGCCGCACTCGCGGACTGACCGACGGCGGGGCGCCGGGTGCCCGTGACCGGCCCTGGGTACGGAACCGCCCTGCTCGGGAGCCTCGGAGGGGCGCCCTGAGCGCGGGCGGATGCCCGGCCGGCGGCGAGCACTCGCCCCGCGTCGTGGCGGGGTGCCGGTGGCACCTCCCGGGACCGGGCGGCCGGTCCCGGCGGATCCGATCGGCCCGCCGCCCCTAGAACCACCGGTACTCCGGGTCCTTGTACTTCCGTTCCTCGGGGAAGGGCGCGCGCACGTACCTGACCCACCGGGGTGCGCAGGCGCCGATCGTCGCGTGGTTGCGCTGCGCCTCGGTCAGGCTCAGCATCCCGTTCGGACCGCCGCGGACCTCGTCCTGATCATGCTCGTCCTGCCCGTCGTCCTCCCAGTAGCAGACGAGGCAGGTCTCGTTCGCACCGCGGGTCTCCAGGGTCAGGTAGCCGCAGCACGGACACGCGTAAGGGCCGTTCTCGGCCCCGAGCACGATGTTGAACCGCTCCGGGGCGGCGCCCTTGTCGTCGTTGGTCACGCTGTCACAGATAGCAGCAGCCACCGACAGCGCCACCGGGAGTTCACCGTCACACCCGCCCGAGGCCCGTCCGGTCCTCGCCGTCCGGGCCGGCCATCAGGCCGCCGCGGTAGGCGATGGCGACGGCCTGGGCGCGGTCGCGGGCGTCCGTCTTCGCCAGGACCCGCTTCATGTGCGTCTTCACGGTGGACTCGGCGACGACGAGCAGAACGGCGATCTCCGCGTTCGAGTGGCCCTCGGCGGCCAGCTGCAGGACCTGCCGCTCCCGCGTGGTCAGCCGGCCGAGCCGCGGGTCCGGGGCGACGGGCCCCGGCCGGGCGGGGCCGCAGGCGACCAGGTGGCCGACCAGGTCACGGGTGACGGCCGGGTCCAGCAGGGCGTGGCCGTCCGCGAGGGTCCGGACGGCGTCGATCAGCCGCTCGGGCGAGGCCCGCTTGAGCAGGAACCCGCCGGCGCCGGCCCGCAACGCGCCCCAGACGTAGTCGTCGTGGTGGAACGTCGTCAGGACCAGCACCCGGGTGGCCAGGCCGGCGGCGACGATCCGCCGGGTCGCCTCGATGCCGTCGATGCCGGGCATCCGGACGTCCATCAGGACGACGTCCGGCGCGAGGGTCCGGCACAGCTCGACCGCCAGCAGGCCGTCGGCCGCCTCCCCGACCACCTCGATGCCGTCCTCGGTGCCGAGCACCAGGGCGACCCCGGCCCGCAACAGGGCGTCGTCGTCCGCGACCACCACCCGGACGGTCATCCGAGCGGAAGCGTCACCCGCAGCCGGAACCCGCCCCCGTCACCTCCCCCGTGCTCCAGGGTGCCGCCGAACATCGCGACGCGTTCGGCGATGCCCAGCAGCCCCCGGCCGGGCGTGTACCCGGCGGGGACGCCGCAGCCGCTGTCGGACACCAGGAGATCGAGCACCCGGGCCTCGGTCCGTACCGCGACGGTCACGGTCACGTCGACGGTGCCGTTGCTGCTGCCGGTGCCGGTGCCCGTCCGGGCGTGCTTGACGGTGTTGGTGAGGGCCTCCTGGACGATCCGGTACGCGGAGCGGTCCACGGTGCGCGGCAGTTCGCGGGTGGCGGGGTCGAGCCGGACGGTGACCCGCAGTCCGGCCTGCTCCGTCCGCCCGACCAGCCGGGGCAGGTCGGCGAGTCCGGGCTGCGGTCCCGCCCCGGGAGCCGGGACGGGCACGGGAGCCGGGACGGGAGCAACGCCCGCGCCGGGGCCGGGACCGGAGCCGATGTCCGGCACCGGGCCCTGCCGGCGGAGCAGGCCGAGCACCCGGTCCAGTTCGTCGAGTGCCTCCCGGCCGGTGTGCTCCAGGCCCGTCAGCAATTCGCGGGTCTGCTCCGGATCCCGGGCGAGGACCCGGCGGGCCGCACCGGCCTGGACCAGCATCACGTTCAGCGTGTGACCCACCAGGTCATGCAACTCCCTTGCGATCCTGGCCCGTTCGTCGAGCACCACCCGGCGGCGGAGCAGCAGCCGGGCCCGCTCCCGCTCCTCCTGGCGCCGGGCCGTGGCGTAGCCGACCGCCCAGGCCAGCAGCCAGAGGAAGAGGACCCCGGCCGGCACGGCCGGGTAGGTGTGGGCCAGCCCGGCGAAGTACGCGGCCATGCCGGGCAGGACGACCACCGGCCCCAGCAGGGCCCGGCCCCGGGTCGCGTACAGGCCGAGCGAGTACAGTCCGACCAGGTTCGCGTACGGCGTGACGGGGCTGGGCAGGACGAACAGGGCCTCCGCCGACAGCGCCGCGGTGCCCGCCAGGTACCCGGCCAGCGGCGCCCTGCGCCGCAGGGCGAGCGCGCCGGCGAGCAGCACGCTGAGGGCGAGCGCCGGCACCGGCCCGACGCGGATCTCCCCCGCCGAGCCCAGGCGTTCGGCGGTCATCGCGGCCAGGAACGCGACGGCGGCCGCGCCGTCCACGACGGCGGCGCGCGGCCGGGCGAGCCGCAGCGCGGCCGGGCGTCGCCGGACGGCGGGCACCGGGCCCCGCGCGGGCCGGGACACGGCCGCAGGAGTGGGCGCGGGCGCCGAGGTGGGCTCAGGCACGATGGTGGGCGCGGGCGCCGAGGTGGGCTCAGGCACGGTGGTGGGCGCGGGCATCGGCGCGGGCGCGGGCGCGGCCGTCATGACCCTGCGCACGGCAGCCCGGACCTGGCCGGGGGCCGGGCCGGGGCCGGCGCCGCCGTACGGGCCGGGGCCCGGGTCGGCGCGAGGGGTACGGGCAGGGGCGGGTTCGACGTCGGCAGGCTCATCGCGGCTCCGGTGGGTCGTGCGCACCGCGACAGCGGTGACCGCTCCGGACCTTAGCGGTGCGGGGTGCACCGCACATCGCCCCCCAGGGGTACGACAGCCGTGCCCCCACCGGGGTAGGCGGACGGCGCGTACCCCGCCACCGGTACGGGACCGGGCCCCGGCCGGGGGACGCCGGCGGACCGGCCGGCTCCGTAGCGTCCCCGGCATGAAGCCCGCCCTGAACTCCCCCGCCCCCGCCGATGCCCCGCCCGGTCCCCGCCGCCACGGCCCGCCGCCGGCCGGCGGGCTGCGCCGGGCCGGGTGGATCGCGGTCACCGCCTCGGCGACCGCGATCGGCCTGGTCTCCGCCCGCTACTTCACGCTCGACCCCGACTCCTTCCTGCCGGAGCAGCGGGTCACCTACCTCGCCAACCTGGCCCCGCTGATGCTCCATGTCGGCGGTGGCGTGGTGGCGTTGGTCCTCGGGCCCTGGCAGTTCCCGCAGCGCCTGCGGACCCGCGGACCGGCCGTGCACCGGCTGATCGGCCGGGTCTACCTGGCCGCCGCGCTGGCGACGGCCGCGGGCGGCCTGCTGCTGGTGCCGAAGGGGCTGTTCGGCCCGATCGCACCGCTCGGGTTCGCCGCGCTGGCCGTGCTGCTCCTGGTGGCGACGGTGGCGGCGTTCGTCTCGATCCGGCGCGGCGCGGTGGCGCGCCACCAGATCTGGATGATCAGGTCCTACGCGCTGATCTTCACCGGGGTCACCTTCCGGCTGTGGATCTCGGGCTTCTCCGCCGTCGGGGTCCCGTTCGGCCAGGCGTACGGGAGCGGCGCCTGGGGAGCCTGGCTGCTCAACCTGCTGGTGGCCGAACACCTCGTCGCCCGGCTCCGGCCGGGGCGGCCGGCAGCCGGCGTGGCGCCCGGGAGCGGTGGCGCCCCGGACGGCGCCGGGCGGGCCGACGGCAGTGACGGCTCAGGTGCCGACCGACCTGCCGACCGGCGTGACGGCTGACGCCGGCGCCGGCCGTGGGGAGCGCCGGTGGGCAGCGCCGGAGGGCCGGCCGGTCCGGCAGTGCGCGGACGCTTCGTCAAGTCTCGTCCGGGCAGCGACTGTCGGCGGGGATGCGCGGCCCTGAGCGGAAGCCCGGCCACCGGTTCCGTCGTGGGTGGACACTGCGCCACCGGGTGGTGTTCGATCGGCTACCGACCCGATCACCGCTCCCGGAGGACCGCCCATGCCGCTCGACCGTGCGCTGCCGCGCCGTGCCTGGCACCACCTGGAACCCATGCACGCGGTGCTCTACTTCGCACCGGAGGCCGCCGCCGAGGCCGGCGCCCTCGGCTACGAACTCGGTGAGCGCTGGCCGAGCTACTTCGCCTGGCGGACGGCCCCGCTGGGCGCCGCGAGCGCCGAGCTGGCCACCGCCGTCTGTTACAGCTTCAGCCCCGCGACGGTGGCCAGGCACGTCCCCGGGGCCTGGGCGGTGGCAGACCCGGCGAAGGTGCTGGCGGCCCGGCTGCGCGCGGTGGACGGCATCTACCAGGGCCTGTTCGGCGACCGGTTGGCGACCGCGGAGTTCGCCGAACTGGTGGGCCTGGCCCGGCTGGCGGCGGAGGCCGCCGGGACCGCCGGACGGCCGCTCGCGGCCGCCAACGCCGCCCTGCCCTGGCCGGACGAGCCCCACCTGGCGCTCTGGCAGGCCCTCACCGTGCTGCGGGAGCACCGCGGCGACGGGCATCTGGCCGCCCTGCTGACCGCCGGACTGGACCCGTGCGAATCGCTGGTCTCCTTCGCCGCGGTCGGCGCCGCCCCGGCGGCGAACTTCGGCGGCCGCGGCTGGACGGACGACGAGTGGTCCGCCGCCCGGGACCGGCTCGCGACGCGCGGCTGGCTGGACGCCGAGGGCCTGGCCACCGACGCCGGCCGGGCCGGCCGCAACGAGGTCGAGCGGCTCACCGACCAGTTGGCGGCCGGCCCCTGGGAGGTCCTGGGCACCGAGCGCACCGAGCGGTTCATGGAACTGATGGTGCCGTTCTTCCTGGGCGTGATCGAGGCCGGTCTGCTGCCGATGCAGAGCACCCTGGGCATCACCACGGTGCCGGCGCCCATCTGGTGAGCCCGCTGACGGCCCGGCCCGGCCCCCGTCCGGGCCGGGCCGTCAGGACGGCGCTCGCCGCCGTGGTGCGGGCGGGAGGCCGGTGCGGAGCCGGCGGCTGAAACCCGGTCGATCACCGGTCAGATGATCGGCTATATTCGCCCGGCGGTCCGCCGACGGCCGCAGCCGCCCCCAGCCCCGGGAATCGCCACCGTGCCGGACACCACCGAAGAGCCCTCCGCCACCGCACCGGGCGGGAGGCCGCCGGCCGATCCCTTCGCCGCTCCGCCGGCAGACCCCCTCCCGGCACCACCGACAGACCCCTTCGCGGCACCACCGGCCGGGCCCGCACCCACCGACGCCTCCGCCCCGGCGGCCGCCGGACCGGCTCCCACCGACCCGTTCGCCCCACCGGCCGCCGGACCCGCGCCCGCCGACCCGTTCGCCGCACCCGCCCACGCCCACGGCGCCCACGGCCGCCCGCCCGGCGAGCCGAACGGGTGGCCGCCGCCGGGGCTGCCGGGCGGTCCGGCCGCCCGGAGCTGGAGCGGGTTCGCCATCACGTCGTTCGTGCTGGGCCTGCTCGGATTCCTCTTCCCGCTGCCGGTGGTCTCGGCCGGGTTCGCCGTCGCCGCGGTGCGCCGCCGCAAGCGCCGGCCCCAGCGCGGGCTCGGCCTGGCGGTGGCCGGGCTGGTGTTCTCCGCGGGCTGGCTGCTGGTGACCGTCGCCGTGGTCCTGCTGCTCGCCCTGGCCGCCCAGGACCTGAGGTCCGGCCCCGCACGCGCGGCCGACGGCCGGCCGGCGTCGGCCGGCAGGGCCGGCCCGTGGTACCTGCGACAGGGGGACTGCATCACGGAGGACCTGGGCGTGCTCGCGGAGGAGCCGGACAAGGTCACCGTCGTGCCCTGCGACCAGCCGCACCGGACGCAGGTCTACGCCGTGGTCACCATCCCCGGCGGCGCCACCCACCCGGGCGACGTGGCCACGTCGGCCGCCGCCGGCCGCCTGTGCACGGCCCGCGAGGAGCAGGACGGGCTCGACCTCTCGGGACTCCCGACGGACGCCTCCACGAGCTTCCACTACCCGAGCGCGGCAGGGTGGTTGGTGCTGCGCGACCGCCAGGCACAGTGCTTCTACGCCTCCGCCGCCCTCTGGACGGGTTCGGTGCGGCCGGCGGGCTGAGCACCCCACGCCGACGGGAGGCGCCGGGCGAAGCGATCGCCGGACCGGAGAGAACGCCGGGCCGGCGGACCGCCTCGCGCATCGGGCCGCCGCCGTCAGACCTGGCGGGCGCAGTCCCTGAGGCGGTCGGCGAACGCCGTGACGAGGTCGCGCAGTTCGTCGGGGCGCTCGATCACGAACGGCCGGTCGAGCGAGGCCAGTACCGCCGGCAGCCGGTCGAGCTCCTCCACCCGCAGGTCGACCCGCCGCCACACCTCGGCCGCGGGATCGGCTCCCGCCGCAGGCGGCGCCGGCTCGTCCAGGGTCGCGACGGCGGCCGGGAGCCGGGCGCGGATCTGACCGACCGTCCCGTGGATCCGCAGGGTCACCTCGTGCCGGTACGCGGCCGTGGCGAAGCCCGTCAGCACGCGCCGGGCCGGATCGAGCCCGGCGGGGACCTCGAACGAGCCGGGCAGCAGCCTGGCACCCGCGATGCGGTCCAACCGGAAGGTCCGGTCCGCCCCCGTCCCGGCCTCGTCGCTCCCGACCTCGTCGCTCCCGGCCTCACCCGTCCCGGCCGCCCCCGTCCCCGCTGCACCTGTCGTGACCTGACCGGTCCCGTCCCGGCCGATCCCCGGGTCACGCCCGGTGACGTACCAGCGGCCCTCGTGGGCGACGATCCCGTACGCGTGCAGCACGCGCTCACTGCGCGCTCCGACCCGGTCGGTGTACCGGATCGTGACCGGCCGCCGGTGGCGCACCGCGTCGGCGAGGGTGAGCAGGACCTCGGCGTCCGGCTCGGCGGACGCCCCCGGCGGCGTGGTGAAGGCGAGCGACTCCAGGACGGTGTCCAGCCTGCGGGCCAGCCGTCCGGGCAGCACCCGCCGGATCTTCGCCGCCGCCGTCCCGCTCGCGGTGTCCGCCGCCGTCACCAGCCCGGCCCGGCGGCCGGCGGCCAGGCCGAGCAGCACGGCGAGCGCCTCGTCGTCGCTGAGCATGAGCGGCGGCAACCGGTACCCGGGGCCGATCCGGTACCCGCCGTAGCGGCCCCGGACGGTCTCCACCGGCACGTCGAGCTCCAGCAACTGGCCCACGTAGCGCCGGACGGTCCGCCCGTCGACCCCGAGCCGGACGGCGAGTTCGGCCACCGTCCGGACCCCGCCCGACTGCAGCAGCTCCAGCAGGGTCAGCACACGCCCGGTAGGTCGAGACATGTTTCGAGCCTAACGGCAATACCGGACCGAAGCTGTCCCCTATCCGTCCTAGCCTGCCCAGGACAGCGACTCCGCCGACCTGGGAGAACAACCATGGACTTCGTCTCGATCCGCGTCATCACCGCTGACGTCACCCGGCTCGTCACGTTCTACGAGAAGGCCACCGGCGTCCCGGCGTCCTGGGCCACCGAGGACTTCGCCGAGCTCCGGACGCCCGGCGCCACGCTGGCAGTCGCCGGCACCCGTACCGTCCCGCTCTTCGCGCCGGGCTCCGCCCGCCCGGCGGAGAACCACAGCGTGATCCTCGAGTTCCTGGTCGACGACGTGGACGAGGTGTACGGGAACCTCGCCGGGTTCGTCACCGACTTCGTCACCGCCCCCACCACGATGCCCTGGGGCAACCGGTCGCTGCTCCTGCGCGACCCCGACGGCAACCTCGTCAACTTCTTCACCCCGGTCACCCCGGCCGCCGCCGCGAAGTACGCCCGCTGACCCCGGGCACCCGGCGGACCGCGGCCACGGGCACCGGTACGGGACGCCGCCGCCCCCGCCGCGCGAGGCGACGGGGGCGGCGGCGGGGTCCCGTCCGGTCCGGCCGCACGCGGCGGCCGTACCGGACGGGCCCGCGGTCAGTGCGACCAGAACGGGTCGTCCACCTTGGGCATCAGGTCCTGGTTGCCCTTGGCGTCGGTGGGCAGCGGGGTGCCGGGGCCGAACGGGTAGCGGGTCTGCGGGTCCTCGACCGCGCCGACGCCGGCCGACAGGGTCACGTTGCCGGGGAACCCGATCTGGATGTGCACGCCCACGCCGTCCCCGGCCTGGGCGTCGATGGCCGGCATCCTGTCGTCCGAGTTGACGCTGGTGATGGTGTAGCCCTGGGACTTCCAGTACCGCTCGACCAGGCCGAGCAGGGCGCCGTACTTGGCCTGCGCGACCTTGGTCATCACGTAGCGGTTCTTGGACAGGTGCGTGGTGCCGTCCGGGCGGTCGTTCATCCCTTCGGTGTTCTCGCTGCTGGTGTAGGCGTCGTCGCTGAACTGGACGGCCGGGACGATGGCCTTGGTGGTGCCGTCCAGCAGGGCGTCGATCTTGGTCCGGGCCGCGGAGGCGTCCATGCTCGGGGTCCTCTTCTTCTCTGGGTCCGCACCGGCCGAGGAGCAGCCGCCGACCAGCAGGGCGGTGACGGCGAGCGCGGCTACGGCGCGAAGTGCACGGTGGTTCATCGGGGTTCCTGGAGGTTCACGCGGTCGCCGTGGCCGGAGACGATGCTGCCGAGGTTGCGCAGCGAGTTGCCCCCGCTGCCGCCGGAGTCCTGGTTCCAGTAGTCGGAGTGCGAGTGCTGCCACTCGCCGTCCGCCACGTCGAACCGGCGGCCGCCGAACTCGCTGCTCGCCGGGTCCTGGCCGAACCAGAGTTCGTGCGGGTCACCGGACTTGCCGACCTGGTCGCCGATGAAACCGCCGACCACGGCGCCGGGGATGCCACCGGTGACCAGGCCGATGCCGGCGCCGCCGAGCATGCCGTTGGTCTCCGAGTGGCTCGGCAGGTGGGTGACCGGGTCGTGCTCGGCGGAGCCCACCCAGACGTGCTGGGAGCCCACGCCGAGCTGGTCCGCCTTCTGGGCGCCGGTGCCCGGGCTGCCGACCAGGATGATGTCGTCGGCGGGGATGCCGCCCGGGCGCTGCGCGGCCTGGCCGACCGTCAGCGAGCCGTAGCTGTGGCCGAGGGCGGTGACGTGGGCGGGGGTGCCCTCGTGGGTGCTCCGCAGGCCCTGCAGGAACTGCTGGTAGCCGGCGCCGCCCTGTTCGGCCCGCTGGGTGCCGGCCACCGCCAGGGTCTCCTGCTCGGCGCCCTTGAGCTGCGGGGCGTCGTAGCCGAGCCAGGTGATGGAGGCGGTGCTGCGGGACGGGTCGGCCTTCTGGGCCTCGGTCCAGAGGTCCTTGGCGCGGTTGCCGTCCTTGCCGCCGACGTCGCCGACCTTGGTGCCCAGACCGGGCACGTAGGCGACCACGTCGTCGGCGGTGTCCGGGTTGCCGAAGGAGATGGCGGCCCGCCCCTGGCCCTCGGTGCCGATGGCCATCAGGAAGACCGGCGGGTTGCCCTTGCCGTCCTCCTCGGCGAGCCGGCCCTGGATCTTCTTGAAGCCGTCCAGCTTGGTCTGCTCGTCCTCGGTGCGGTTGGGCTTGTTCTCCAGGTCCTTGATCAGGCCCGGCAGGACGGCCCGGTTGGCGGTGTTCCTGGCCTCCGCCGGGATCCCGTCGCGGTTGCCGATCAGGTCGGGGTGGTCCTTGACCAGGCGCTGCTGCTCGTCCGCGGTGAGGCCGTTCCACCAGGAGTTGACCTCGGTGGGCGAGGCGTTCGCGGCGGGCATGCCCTTGGCGAGGAGGTCCTCCTCGCCGCCGAAGACGTTCATCATCTTGCTGGTGAGCTCGGTGGTGGCGGTGCCGAGGTCGAGCCCGGTGCCGTTCTTGGCGTTGTCGGTGTAGTGCCGCAGGCGCTGGGCGATCACCTCGTCGGCGTGCGCGGCCTCGGAGAGCGCGTTGTTGATCCGGTCGGAGATCTGGTGGCCCTTGACGGACGGGTTCTCGAAGTCCGGGTCGTGCCGCTCGCCGGCGCTGACCGGCGGCCAGGAGACCCCGCCGTCCTCGGTGACGGTGTAGCCGCCCGCCTTGGCCTCCTCCAACGCGTCCAGCAGCTTGGACTGGGCGAGCAGGAAGGCCTCGGCGCCGTCGCGCAGGACGGGGCCGATCATGCCGAGTTCGATCTGCGCGGCGGACAGCTTGGCGGTGGTCTGGGACAGGCTGGTCTCGGCCTGGTCGGCGGCGCTGCCCGTCCACTGCGAGTTCTTGACGCGGGTGTCGACGCCGTCCTTCCAGGTTCCGGCGTGCCGGCCGAAGTTCTCCGCCAGCTTGTCGTAGGCGGTGGCGGCGTCGTAGAGGTCGGCGGGTCTGGCGTCCCGCAGGGTCGCGATGTCCATGGTCAGATTCCTTGCGGGGACTGGGCGTTCGGACCGAAGCGCTCGGCATCGATGCGGGCTCGCTCGGCCGGGCCGGGAACGGGCAGCCCGGCGCCGGACACGCCGGGGCCGGACGGGGCGTGGAAGCCCGGGTCGGGGTCGCCGGTGATCAGCGGCCGCTGCCACGGCACGTCCCCGTCCTTGGGCGACGGGAAGGTGTGCGCCCACGGCGGGTCGCCCAGGGTCGGCCTGGTCGAACCGGTCTCGGCGCCGCCCCGGGCCATGCCGTTGTCCGCGAACGCGGACATCGTCGACAGCTTGTCCCCCGCGCCGCCACCGCCGCCGGCCCGGGCGAACTCGGGCCCGCCGCTGCCCGTGCCGATGTTGCTGATGTCGCCGTGGGCCTTCTCGTCGGAGTCGCGGTAGTTCTTCGCGGTCTTGACGAGGTTCTCGCCCTGCCGGTCCATCTCTGCGGACAGCGAGTCGAGCAGCGCCCGCCAGGAGTCGGTGCAGGAGTTGAGTTCGGCGCCGGTGGTCCAGCCCTTCAGGCCCGCCTCGGCCTTGTCGGACGCTCCGAGCACGCCCTTGGTCTCACCCGGGATCAGTTCCGCCGTCGCCTTGGCGGTCTTCCCGGCCCCGTCCAGTTCGCCGGGCTGGACGCGGAACCCCGAGCCGCCCGGTTCTGGTGCCCTTACCAATGTTGCCCCCGTGAGTGCGGATGTGTCCGGTGATACGTTCGCGGGCCACCGTAGCGAGTACCTGACGCTCCGATCCAGCCGGGTGGCGAAGGTGTTACCTGGTGGGGACAGTTGCGAGGGCGTGCGGGCCGGGCCGGTGCCGGGCGGCCCGGGCCGGGGGCGGCACGGCACGTGCGCGCCGACGCCCGGGGGCCGGCCGCCGGACCTGTCCCGGGAGCCGGCCCCGGCCGGTGGTGCCGGTGGAACGTTCCGCCGTGCGGTTCCGGCGGCGTCCACGACCAGATGGACGTCACCGTACGTGCGGTGAAGCCCCGTTGACGCACGGGACGTCAGCCCCCTTGGGGCGGCGTCCCGGCCGTGCGGTGCCGGCCGGCGGCCCGGCTCGCGGGCGCCCCGCCGGACCGCCGGAGGCCCGGCCGCCGCGTGCGCCTCGGGCCGGGCCTGCCGACGACCCGTCAGGCCGGGCCCCGGTGGCGGCGGTCAGAGCGCCGCGGCCTCGCCGGGGGCGAGCAGCACCAGCCGGTCAGCCAGGCCGGCGGCCTCGAAGGCGACCCGCAGGTGCACCGCGCCCTCCGTGAAGTGCATCCACGAGTTGAAGTGCACGGGCACCACCCGGCGGGCGCCCAGCAGGACGGCGGCCTCGGCGGCCTGCGCGCTGTCGAGCGTCAGCAGGGCGCCGCCGAAGAGGCGGGTGCGGACCGCGCCGGCGAACAGCAGCGCGGTGTCCACGGGGCCCGTCCGGTCGGCGATCTCGCGGACGTGCTCCAGCGAGGCGTTGTCACCGCTGACGTAGACGGTGGGCAGGCCCGGGCCGGTCAGCACGAACCCGGTGACGTCGCCGGTGACCGCCTCGCAGCCCTCGGGGCCGTGCCGGGCCGGTACGGCGGTGACGACGACCGGGCCGCCGGCGGGCCGGGCCAGCTCCAGGGACTCCCAGGGGGCGAGGCCGCGGGCCGTGCCGCCGAGGCGGGCGGCGGAGGCCGGGGTGGTGACGGTGAGCGGGGCCTTGGCCAGCGCGAGCCGGCCGCCGGTGTCGAGGTTGTCGGCGTGCTGGTCGTGCGAGAGCAGCACCGCGTCGACCGGGCCGACCTGGTCGGCCGCGAGCCCGGACGGGGCCAGCTTGCTGAGGATCAGGCCGCGCTCGGGGACGTAGTCGCCGGGCTCGTCGAAGGTGGGGTCGGTCAGCAGGCGCAGGCCGCCGTACTCGATGACGGCGGTGGGGCCGCCGAGGGCGTGCACGGACAGCGGGGAGGAGGGCAGCACGGGCGTGGGCATCAGGAGGGCCTCTCACGGAATAGTTTGCCGTTCGGCGTGAGAATGACGCTAGCCCTCCTCACGGAGAACGGCAAGAGGTACCGTGAGAGATGTGACTACCCCGCACCCCGGGCCCGGCGACGCCGCCCCGCAGCCGCTGCCCGCCGCCCCCGGCGCCGAACAGCACCCCGCCCTGGCCCTGGTCAACACCCGGACCGTCCGCCCCACCGGCGCCTTCGACGACCTCGCCGAACCGGCCGGCGCCCTCGACTGGCTGACCGGCACCGGCCTGCTGCCGGCCCGCCGCACCCTCACCGCCGGCGAGGCCGGGCGGCTGCGCACCCTGCGCGAGTCCGTCCGCGAGCTCTTCACGGCGAGGCTGACCGGCGCCGCCCCCGACCGGGCGGCACTGGCCGGACTCAACGAGGCGCTCGCCGCCGCCCCCTTCACCGGCCGGCTGCACTGGGCCGCCGCGGGGGACGGCCCCCGGCTGGAGTCGCGGCCGGCCGGCGGCACCCCGCTGGACGCCGCGCTCACCCGCCTCGCCCGCGACGCCGCCGAACTGCTCAGCGGCCCGCAGGCGGAGACGATCGCCGCCTGCGCCGCCGGCGACTGCATCCGGTACTTCCTACGCACCCACGGCGCCCGGCAGTGGTGCTCCCAGCGCTGCGGCGACCGGGTCCGGGCCGCCCGGCACTACGCCCGTACCCGCGCCGCCGAAACCACCTGACGCCGCCTCCCGCACCGCACCCGGCGGTCCGACCACCGGCCACCGGCCACCGTGCGGGCCGACCACCGTGCGGGCCGACCGGCACCCGGGTGGCCGCCGTCCGGCTTGACCGCGGCCCAGGTGACCGCCGCGCAGGTGACCCCGAGGCAGAATCAGGCCGGCGGCCCGCCTGTTCACGGGCGCGGGTCCGACGGCGGACGGAAGCAGAAAGAACCGGCGGCACCGGAGTGGAACCGTGCATTCCGGTACCACCGTCTCCTAGGGTGAGAGACACCCGCACTGCCCAAGGAGGCAGCCATGCGACGTTGGTTCATCATCCCGGGCGCACTCGCTCTCGCCGCGACGGTCGCGGTCCCGGTCACCCTCGCCGGCGCCGCCACCCCGGCGGCACCCGCCACCCGGGCGGTGGCCTCGGCCGCCCCGGCCCCGGAGCTCTGCCCGGTCGGCTGGGGCAGCCTGCCGAAGGACCTCAACTCCGTCAACTCGCAGCCGCTACGGAACATCCGCACCGGCGCGCACCCCTGCTACGACCGTCTGGTCCTCGACGTACCCGGCACCTCGACCGGCGCGCCGGCCGGCTACCACGTCCGCTACGTCACCGCCCTCCACCAGGACGGATCGGGCCGGTTGCTGCCGGTGCGGGGCGGCGCGATCATCGAGATCGTCGTCAACGCGCCGTCCTACGACCCCGCCACCGGTGCGTCCACCTACCCGGGCCGGGGCGGCCAGCCGCTGCCCGGCGTCGACCTGACCGGCTACCGGACCTTCGTCGACACCCGCTTCGGAGCCAGCTTCGAAGGCCAGACCCAGATCGGTCTCGGCGTCCGGGCCCGCCTGCCGTTCCGCGTGTACCAGCTCGACAACCGGCTGGTGATCGACGTGGCGCACAGCTGGAACGCGACCACCGCCCGCTGAACCGACGGCCGGCCGCCCCGGCCGGCCACCCGCACCGTCTCCCGGTCACCCGGGCCGGCCGTCCCCCACCAGCGGGATCGCCCGGGAGGACCGCCCGACCGCGACCGCACCCGCGCCGACCGGGCGGGCGGCGGACCACCGCTCCTCAGGACAGCCGCGGGCGTCCCACCCCGACGCCCGCCCCCTCGAAGGGAATGCCGCCCGTGATCGCCAAACCGCCGATCCCCTTCGCCGACGACCCCGCGGCGCGGGGCTGCCTGCCGGCGACCACCTGGGAGCCGGGCACGACGCCGCCGCCGGCCTGCGAGCCCGCCGTGCAGCCGTGGCCCCGGTTCGACCTGCCGCACCGCCGCTGGGGCGTCACCCTCAGCACGGTCGGCGACGAGGGCCGGCACGGCATCCAGCACTTCACCGTCTGCGCCGCGACCGCCGAGGAGGCCCTCGCCGCGGCGGCGGCCGAGGCGGGCACCGAGGCCGCCCGGCGCCACCGGCACGGCGCCGCGGTGGATCTGGCCGGTGCCACGGTCGCTCCCGGCGAACCCTCCGCCCGCTGGCCGGACACGCCGCCGCCTGACCGGGCGACGGCCGTGCCGGGCCGTTCGGCGCACGGGCACCGAGCACGGGACCCGGAGCCCCCGAGGGCCTCGGACGACGCTTCCGAACAGGCGGTCTCCGCAGCCGGGACGGCCTCGGCCCTGCCGGGGCCGGACAGCGGCGGCGAGGGCAGGGGCCGGAATGACGGCACCGGTCGGATCGGGCCGGCCGACCGCCCCGGGCAAGACGATGCAGGAACGCTGCAAGTAGCCCGGGCGCCTCGGCCTGCGTGACGGTGGCCGGGTGAACGCACCGCCGCCGTACCGACCCGCACGGGAGACCCCGCGACCCGGCCGGACCGCCACCGCCACCGGACGGACCGACCGCGACGCGGCCCTGCGTGCGCTGGTGGCGCTGGTCGCCCAGGGCGACGAAGCCGCCTTCGACCGCCTGTACGACCGGCTGGCCGGGCCGGTGCTCGGCGTGGCGGGGCGGGTGCTGCGGGACCCTTCGCAGTCCGAGGAGGTCGCGCAGGAGGTGATGCTGGAGCTGTGGCGGTCGGCGGGCCGTTACCGCCCCGAGCGCGGAACGGTCCTCTCCTGGGCCCTCACCATCGCCCACCGCCGGGCCGTCGACCGGGTCCGGGCCGCCCAGGCCGCCTACGACCGGGACTGGCTGGACGCCGTCCGCTCGTACGCGCCGGTCTTCGACGAGGTCGCCGAGCAGGTGGAACTCCGCTTCGACCAGGAGCGGGTGCGGCAGTTGCTCGCCTCGCTCACGAAGGGGCAGCGGGAGTCGCTGACGCTCGCCTACTACGGCGGCTGCACCCAGGCCCAGATCGCGGCACTGCTCGGCACGCCGCTCGGCACCGTGAAGACCAGGATCAGGGACGGCCTGATCCGCCTGCGCGACCAGTTGACCGTGGAGCCCTGAGGCGGTTGCCGCGCACCGGGTGGCACCCGCGGGACGACGGACGGCGGAAACCTGGCGGCGTCGGCTCCCGGCACCCGGCACCCGGCGTCGGTGCCCGGGGCCCCGCACGCGCCGGGCCGGACGACCGGCGCGGCCGCCGCCCCGAGGTCCGCCGGCCACCCATCCGCGGGCGGTCCGGCTCCGAACACCTTGTCGGCGGCCACCGGCGGCCGCGCCGCCCGGAAGGAGCACCCCGATGGTCACCGTCGAACGCACCATCACCGTCGACCGTCCCGCCGAGGACGTCGTGGCGTACCTCGCCGACTTCGGCAACACCACCGTCTGGGACCCGGGCACCGAGAGCTGCACCCGGACGGACCACGGCCCGGTCGCCGAAGGGGCCCGCTGGCTGAACGTCTCGCGGTTCCGGGGCCGCCGCACCCGGCTCGACTACCGCCTCCACCGGTACGAGGCCGACCGGCTGGTGTTCGTCGGCGAGAACCGCTCGGTGACGGCGACCGACGACATCAGCGTCCGCTCCCGGGCCGGGCGGACGGTCGTCGTCTACCGGGCGCAGCTGCGGTTCAAGGGCCTGGCACGGGTGGCCGCCCCCTTCCTCCGCCCGGCCTTCGAGCGGCTCGCCGACGGGGTCGCCGAACGGCTGCCGTCGGTGCTGGCCACGATCTGAGGCCGCCCCTCGGGCCTGGACAGGCGGGCCGGCCGAGGTGGGTGGACGGCACCGACGCGGGCGGACCGGGGGCAGGGCCGTCCGGGCGGCTCCGGCCGGCCGCCCGTGACCTCCGGGGACGCCCGCAGTTGAGCAGGCCGGCAGACCCCTACCCCCGGAGGCCCCCATGCGCAACGCCGTCCGCAGCACCCTCGTCGGCGTCGTCCTCCTGACGGCCGCCCTGAGCGGTGGCACCGCCGCGACCGCCGTCACCGCGGACTCCGTGGCCCCCTCCAAGCAGGAGCACACCTACAGCATCCCCGTCCTGGCCGTCACCGACATCGGTGACCTCACCAAGGTCGCCAACCTGGGCACCGACCTCGCCGGCCTGCTCGGACACTGACGACCCCGGGACCGGCACGACCGCGGGCTCCCGCCCGACGCCCGTTCCGCCGGCCCGGTCCCGGTCGGCGAGCGCCCTGGCCAGGCCGGTACGGAGCCTGGCCGACGCCCCCGGGAGGCGGCCGAGGGCGGCGAGGCGGGCCGGGTCCGCGTCGGGGCGGGCGGCCAGGGCGAGCACGGCGGCGTACGGACGGCGCCCCTCGGCCAGCAGGCCCGCCACCGCGTCGACGACGCGGTCCAGGGCTGATCCGGCCGTGGCCGGGTGCCGGGCGAGCAGGTGCAGCAGGTCGTTGTCGTTCCAGTCGCTGTCCCGCCGGCCGGCCAACGCGGCCAACGCGTCCGTGGGGGTCGCGGGGTTGACCGCGACGGCCTGCCGGACGAACGGGTAGGGGGAGCCCGCCAGGCTGCGCAGCACAGCGGGGGTCACGGCGCGCCGGGCCAGCGCCAGGGCGTCCCCGCCGTGGTGCAGGTGCGCCAGCGCCTCGACGTCGTCCAGGGGCAGGCCCGGCAGCCGCGCCTCCCCCGGGGGCCGGCCCGGTCCTCGGCCCGGTGGGTGGGATGGGGCGACGGCGCCCGGTTCGGCATGCACCGGCCCATCCTCGCCCCCGGCCCGACGGCCTGTCACCCGGATTCGGGCGTCCCCCCGCGCACGCCGGCCGGCGACCGGCGACCAGGCGTGCCCCGGGCCGGGCCGGGAGCCCCGCGGGGCAGCCGGATATCCCGTTGTGAGACCGGGGGCATCGCCGTAGGGTCCCGCCATGTCCCTACGTCTCCGTATGCGCCAGGCCCTCCCGGAAGCGATGCGCGCCCGCGACAAGGCCGCGGTGAGCGCTCTGCGCACAGCGCTCGCCGCCGTCGACAACGCGGAGGCGGTACCGGTGGACGAAGCCGCGACGCGCGGCCGGGCCCTCGAACACTCACCGGTCGGCGCCGGTGCCACCGAGGCAGCGCGACGCGAGCTGACCGAGTCCGACGTGGTGGCCGTGGTGCGCGCCGAGGCCGCCGAACGCCTGGCGGCCGCGGCGGGTTTGACGGAACCCGCGCACGCCGACCGGGTGGCGCGGCTGCGCGCCGAGGCCAGGGTGCTGCTCCACCTCCTCGACGGCACCCCCAAGGACGGGTGACCGGAGGGCAGAGACGCCGCCGCCCCCTACCCGCGGCCACGGCGCGGCCCGGCCCGGCCCGGAGGGACCGGCATCAGCGTCCGGCCGGTACCGGCGCCGGCCGGGCGGCATCCTCGGGGGCCCGCCGGACGGCGAGGCCGGCACAGACGCCCAGGCCGACCAGGCCGCTGCCGAGCAGTTCCGCCGGGTGCAGCCCGCCGGTGCCGAGAGCGGCACCGGACAGGGCGGCGGTGACCGGGACGAGCCCGGCGAACAGGCCGGCCCGTTCCGGCCCGAGCCGGCCGAGGGCCCCGTACCAGAGCAGGAAGGCCAGCACGGTCAGCACCAGCGACAGGTACAGCAGGGCGGCGGCCTCGCCGGGGGTGGGCATCCGGACCATCCTGTCGCCGTCCAGCACCAGGCCGGTGAGCCCGAACAGCGGCACCGCGAAGGCCGTGGTGTACGCGGAGACCCGGACCGGCCCCAGCCGTGGCAGCAGACCGACGGCCAGCAGGGAGAAGGCGGCCTCGCAGGCCAGGGTGCCGAGCGCGTAGAGGAACCCCGGCAAATCGCCCGGCCCGGCGCCCTGGGTGACCGCCGCCCCGGCCACCACCACGCCGGCCGCCGCCAGCAGCCGGACCTGCGGCCGCCGGCGGGCCAGCAGCGGGCCGAGCACGGCGAGCAGCAGCGGGGTGCAGCCGATCACGCTGCCGACGGCGGCCGGGTCGCTGTGCCGCAGGGCCTGGACCAGCAGCACGTTGAAGGCGAACAGGCCGGCGGCGGCGAGCAGGGCGAGCCGGGCGAGTTCGGCGCCGGTCAGGCGGGGGCGCAGCGGGCCGCCCCGCCGGGCGAGGGGCAGCAGCACGGCGGCGGCGAGCAGGTAGCGCAGCGTCTGACCGCCGTGCAGGGGGTAGCCGGTGAGGCCGGCGGTGGCGCCGGTGGAACAGCCCAGGACGGTCATGGCGGTCGCGGCGCGCAGTGTCCCGGCGCCGGTGTACGAGAGTGGCATGTCTGGCACGCTAGGAGCAGGAGTGGTCCGCCGGACAGGTCCACTTCGGGTGCCGTTCGGAGGACCACTTGTCGGAGCTGCTCATCGAGGTCGACCACGCACGGGGCGACCTGACCGGCCAGCTGACCAGGGCGCTGCGCGCCGCCGTCCGGGCCGGCCGGCTGACCGCCGCGGCCAGACTGCCCGCCACCCGGGTGCTGGCCGCCCAACTCGGCCTCTCCCGTGGGGTGGTGGTCGAGGCCTACGCCCAACTGGTCTCCGAGGGGTACCTGCTGGCCGTGCCGGGTTCGGGTACCCGGGTCGCGGCGGGGATCGCCCGTCCCGACCCGCCGGCCCCGCCGGCGGTGCCCGAGGCGCCGCCGGCCTACGACCTGAGGCCGGGCACGCCCGACCTGGCCGCCTTCCCCCGGACGGCCTGGCTGGCCGCCACCCGCCGGGCGCTGGCCACCGCCCAGCACCAGCAGTTCGGCTACGGCGACCCGGCCGGACTCCCGCACCTGCGCACCGAGTTGGCGGGCCACCTGGCCCGTGCCCGGGCGGCGGCGGCCGGCCCGGGCGACGTGACGGTGGTCGGCGGGGTCGCCCAGGGGCTGGCGCTGCTGATCGCGGTACTGGCCCGGCACGGCCACCACCGGTTCGCCGTCGAGGACCCGTGCTCGCCCGGCACCCTGGAGCTGCTCCGGGCGCACGGTGTCGACCCCGTCGGCGTCCCGGTCGACCGGGACGGCCTCGACGTCGCCGCGCTGGCGGCCACCGACGCCACCGTCGTCCTGGTGACACCCGCGCACCAGTACCCCACGGGTGTGGTGCTGGCCCCGGGCCGCCGGACCGAACTCATCGGCTGGGCGCGGCGGACCGGCGGGATGGTGGTGGAGGACGACTACGACGCCGAGTTCCGCTACGACCGCGAGCCGGTCGGCTGCCTCCAGGGCCTGGCACCGGACGTGGTGGTGCACCTCGGCTCGCTGAGCAAGTCGCTCGCGCCCGGCCTGCGGTTCGGCTGGGCGCTCCTCCCCCAGGCGCTGGCCGCCGACTTCCGCCATGCCAAGCGCTACGCCGACCTCGGCATCGGCGTGATCGAGCAGCTGACCTTCGCGGAGCTGCTGGCGGGCGGGGGCTACCACCGGCACCTGCGCACCGTCCGGTCCGGGTACCGACGGCGCCGGGACGCCCTGCTCGGCGCGCTGCGGGCCGGCCTGCCCGACGCGGACGTCCCCGGGGTCGCGGCCGGCCTGCACCTCTACCTCGAACTGCCCCCGGGCAGCCGGGAGGAGACGGTGGTGGCGGCCGCCGGGGTGTCCGGGGTCCGGGTGGAGCCGGTCGCCCCGATGCGGCTGCGGCCCGGCCCGCCGGCCCTGGCGCTGGGATTCGGCGTGCTGCCCGCGCACCGGCTGGCCCGGGCCGCCGGGCTGCTGGCCGAAGCCGTCAACGGCGCCTGACCGCGGGCCTGTCCGGGCGAGGACCGGGCCGGGCCGCTTGCGCGGGCGCCGCGGACAGGACCGCCGCCGCGGCCGCCCCGAAGGGCGAGCGCGGCGGCGGCCTCACTCCGACATCTCTCGTTGCACCGCCGGTCGGCGGACTTCCGGCCGGCCGGGCCCGCACGCTGACGCGGTGCCCGTCCGGCTTCTGCCGGCCCTAACCGGCCTGGTACTCACCCGTGTCCAGGCGCACCAGCAACCCGGCCTTGCGCAGTTGCTCAAGGTCGCGGCGGACGAGGCGCGGATCGGGGTACACGCGGTAGGTCTCCCGGGCGCGGCGCCAGTCGAAGGCGCCGCCGTCCCGGCGGATCGTCTCCAGCAGCTGTTGCCGGCGCTCGATGGCGCTCCTGGGGGCGTCGGCCGGCACGTCGGCTGGGGTGTGGTCATCGGTCATGGCACCCATTCTCCCGCGCCCCGGTGGTGCTCGCGCCAGGAGGGTCGGCAATCGGCCGCCCGGCCGGGACAGGAGCGCCCCTGCGCGGCCCGCCGGGCCCGAGGCGCACAATCCTGCCGGCGACCGTACGGCGTCTCCCGTAGAAAGGTCCGGTCCGGGTGGTGACTGACGGCCCGTACTCAAGGGAATTCCCCAATTGGCCCGCCGGCGGGCCGAATCTAGCATTCCTCGCATCCGGCGGTTCGGCCGCCCGAGGCGGGGAGCACGGAGTGACGGGCGCAATCGCGGTACGCGCGGGCGTGGTGCCGGTCCTGGCGGCGGCGGTCCTGTGGGGCACGGTCGGGCCCGCCCAGCTGCTGGCCGGGGCCGGGGTCGACCCGGTGGCGCTGGGAGCCTGCCGGATGCTGGTCGGCGGCGTGGTGCTGTGCGCGGTGACCGTACGCCCCCGGGGCCTGCGGACCCTGCGCGGGCCCGGTGTCCGGCTCTGGATGCTGGTGAGCGTCGCGGTGACCGCGGTCTTCCAGGGCGCCTTCCTCCAGGCCGTCGACCGGACGGGCGCCGCGCTGGCCACCGCGGTGGCCTTCGGCACGGTGCCCGCCGTCTCGGGGCTCTGCGCCCGGGTCCTGCAGCGCGAGCGGCCGCCGGCCGGCTGGGCGGCCGGTACCGCCTTCGCCGTCGGCGGCGTCGCCCTCCTGCTGCTGCCGGGCGGCGACGGGCCCGCGGATCCGGCCGGCGTGCTGCTGGCGGCGACCGCCGGAGCCAGCTTCGGGGTCTACATCGTGGCGGCGAAGCGGCTCGCGGCGGCCGGCGCGGACCCGGTGGCGGCGGCCCCGGTGAGCGTCCTGGGCGCGGGCCTGCTGGTCTCGCCCTGGCTGGCGGCGGCGCCGTCCGGCCTGGGCTCGCCGCGCGGCCTGGCGCTGGTCGGCTGGCTGGCGCTCGGCACCACGGCGCTCGGCTATCTGCTGTTCACCCGCGGCATGACCCGGATCAGCGCCGCCACCACCGGCACCCTCAGCCTCGCCGAGCCCCTGGTGGCCGCCCTGCTGGGGGTGCTGCTGCTGGACGAGCGGCTCACTGGCTGGTCCGGTGCGGGGCTGGTGCTGCTGCTGGGCGGACTGCTGCTGGTCGCGCTCCCGCCCCGGCGGCGCGGCGGCCGGGCGGCCCGGGCGGGAGCGGCCTGATCGGGACAGCGCGGGCGGGCGGCGCGGCGGGCGGGAGCGGCGCGGGCGGGAGCGGGGCGGGCGGGAGCGGGGCCGGGGCGGGTGCGGGGTCCGAACAGCTCCAGGGCCCGGGTCAGCGGTCCTGGTAGGCGTCCATCGCCTCGTTCACCCGCGCCGAGAAGAAGAGCGGCCCGATCGCGTCGGCCCAGGCCATCCCCTCCGTGGTCAGCCGCAAGGCACCCGTGCCGTCCTCCACCGCCCAGCCGCGGGCGGACAGCTCGGCGAACTGCGCCGGGAAGTGCTCCCGGGGGCCGGCACCGAACCGCTCGCGGTACTGCCGGACGGACGTCCCCCCGCTCTCCAGCAGCGTCTGCAGCACGTACATCCGGCGGCGCTCGTCGTCGTCCATCCGGAACGCCCAGCGGGCACGGCGGAAGTCCTCGGCGGGGGTGGCGATGTAGTCGTCGATGATCCGGCGCACCTCGGGCACGGCGACCGCGTAGTCCGTGGTGTAGTGCAGGCCGGTGGTGAAGGAGCGGGCCCCCACACCGAGGCCGACCATGCCGGCCTGCTGGTTGTACTCGCTGATGCCGTCGGCGTCCGCCGCCTCGACGGCCGCCGTGCCGGGCCGGCGGAAGACCCGCATCGAGGTCTGCTCGTACCCGGCCGCCAGCAGGGTGTCCCGCCCGGAGCGGTAGAGCCGCAGGCGGCGGGCGTCCCAGCTCCCGGCGCTCTCCCGGTGCCGGTCGGCCAGGCCGGTGAGCGGGCGGACGTACAGCGGGTAGAGGTAGATCTCCTCTGGCTCCCAACGCAGCGCCGCGTCCAGGGACTTCCGGAAGCTGTGCTCGGTCTGGCCCTGGATCCCGTAGATCAGGTCGATGTTGAGGATCGGGAACGCGGCATCCTTCAACAGGGTCAGCGCGGCGTCGACCTCCGCCCGCTTCTGCGGCCGGACGGCCGCCCTCGCCTCGTCCTCCAGGAAGGTCTGCACGCCGATGCTGAGCCGGGTCGCGCCCCGGTCGGCGAGCACGGCGAGGCGGTCGGCGGTGGCGGTGGCCGGGGAGGTCTCCACCGACCAGGGGACGGCACGCAGGTCGGCGCCCATCACGTCCTCGCAGATGTCGCACAGCCGGGTCAGCTCGGCCGCCGTGAGGTACGTCGGGGTGCCGCCGCCGAACGCCGCCAGCGTGAAGCGGATCTCCCGGCCCTGCGCCTCCAGCGCCTCGCGGGTGGCCCGGGCCTGCCGCTCCAGCGCGCCCAGGAACGCCGTGGTGATCCGCTCGGGGGCGCCGGTCCGGGTGAAGAGGTTGCAGAAGCCGCAGCGCATCTCGCAGAACGGCACGTGGACGTAGAGCGAGAGCGCGTCCAGCCGCTCCCCGGACCACAGTTCACTCAGCAGCGGGCCGGCCTCCAGCGCGCGGTAGGCCTTCTGGTGCGGATAGGCGTACACGTACTGCTTGTACGGGGTACCGGGCGATTCCTCCGCGGGGCCGGGCCCACCGGCGGGCAGCAGGGTGAGGGGAACCGGTGACGAAGTGCTCATCGCGGCATGACTCCCTTTCATCGCAGTCAAGTTCGGGTAAAGCCGAAGCCATGACGCTAGGGCCTGGCCCCCTCCCCCAGGCATCGGCGGAACCTCCGATCAGCGTCCGGCACCCCGCCGGCCGATTGGGACGATCACACGCCACCGGAAATGACTGTTCGTCAATCATCGGCTCACAGCTGGTAATCACCGGAAGAATCGAGTAACCGTAGCCCTCATGAAGCGACTTGTCGTTGCGGCCGGCGGTGGGGGCGATGTCATTGCCGCCACCATGCTGCGGACCGCGCTGTTCGGGCCCGCCGCGCCGGCCCTGGTCCTGACCTACGCCTGGGAGCGGCTGACCGTCGACCCGCTGCCCGGCCCGCGCGGGCGCTCCGACTTCACCGGGCTGGTGACCCCGCTGCCCGGACTGGCCCTGGTCACCGGCCGGACCGCGCCGATCCCCCCGGCCGGGTCCTCGCTGCCCGGGCTGGCCCGCGACCTGGGGGCCCCGCTCGGCCTGCTCGACCCGTACGAGGGCGCGGCCGGCCTGGCCCGCACCCTCACGGCGGCCGCCGCGTACTGCGGGGCCGCCCGGATCGACGTGGTCGACGTCGGCGGGGACATCGTGGCGGCCGGCGACGAGCCCACCCTGCGCAGTCCCTTGGGCGACGCCCTGGTGCTGGCCGCCTGCGCGCGCACCGGCCTGCCCACGGACGTCCACGTCGCGGGCCCCGGGCTGGACCGCGAGGTGCCCGAGGCCGAGTTGTTCGCCCGCCTGCCGCCGCCGGCCTTCACCCTCACCGCCCACGCGGTGGCCCCGGTGCGCACGGTCTTCGACTGGCACCCCTCGGAGGCCAGCGCGATGCTGGCCGCCGCCGCCCGGGGCGTCCGGGGCCTGTGCGGCATCCGCGACGTCCCCGAGCCCCTGCGGCTGGACGCGCGCAGCGCCGGCGTGCACCGGCTGACCCTCTCCCAGGCGCTCGCCCGCAACCCGCTGGCCCGCCTGCTGGCCGACTCCCGCACACTGGCCGAGGCCGAGCTGGCCAGCGTCGAGGTCTGCGGCTTCTCCGAGATCGCCCGCGAACGCGTCCGCGCCGCCGCCCCGGCCGAAACCGCCCCGGAGGACGCGGAGTTCCCCGTCCCGTCCGGCGGCGGACCCGCCGACGTGGTGGCCCGGCACGCCCGCTGGCAGGCCGTGCTCGGCAGCCAGGGCATCACCCTGGTCACCCGGCGCCGCCTCACCGAGGGGCTGGCCCTCGACCGGGCGGCGGACCTCCTGCTCCGCGCCCGCCTCGGCACCGATCCCGCCCAGAACGCGTCACCGCTCTGGCGGGTTCCCGCACGGGCCGCCCCGCGCGGCTGAGGGACGCCCACCCCGGGGACCGCATGCCCGGGACCGCATGCCGGGGACGCCGGGTGCCCCGGATCCCCGTCGGCCCGGCAGCATGGCAGCACGACGTCACGACGTCACGACGGCAGCGTTTGACCGGCGGACGAGTCGGGAGTGCGATGGAAGGTGGGCGGGGCGGGCGGAGGATGCCCGGTCCGCGGCGGACCAGGACGGAGGCGCTGCCATGTACGTCCGCACCATCTACCTGACCGGTGACCCGGGGCTGGCCGACAAGGCGCTGGAGGGGTTGAAGGCGGAGTCTGTCCGGTCGCTCTCCGGCCAGGCGGGCTACCGGGGGTTCAGCATCTTCTCGGACCGGCAGCTCGGCAAGATCCTGCTGGGTTCGTGGTGGGAGAGCGAACAGAACGAGCGGGACAGCTGGACGGCGCTGCACGACCAGCGCCGGCAGCTGCTGTCCGTGTTCGGCGGCACGGTCACCGTGGCCCGCTGGGAGGCCGCGGTGTTCCGCCGGGGCGACGCCCAGCCGGGCGCGGGGTTCCGGCTGGTGCGCCTGGGATTCGACCCGGCGGCGGCCGACCGGCTGGTGGAGACGTTCAAGGCGACCGCACTGCCCGGGCTGGAGGCTCTGGACGGGTTCGCCGGCGGCGCCCTGCTGATCGACCGGACGCACGGGACGGGGAGCGTCGGCGCGATCTTCCGCGACCGTGCCGCGCTGGAGGCCACTCGCGGCCCGCAGGCACAGCTCCGCTCGAAGGCGGCGGAGGCCTCCGGCGTGGAGGTGCGGAGCCTGGAGGAGTTCGACGTCGAACTCCTCCACCGGCCGTAGGCCGGGACTCCGGCGACCGCCACCCCCTACCGGCCCTCCACCGGTACCGGCCCTCCACCGGCCCGCTCTCCACCGGCCCTCGACGGGCACGAACGGCGGCGGGCCGTGTCCCCGACCGGGTCGAGCGACCCTGACGGTGCGCCGGCCCGGCAGGTCCGGGCCGGCGCGGTGCGCCCCGCCGGGAGGCTCCGCCCGGGCGGCGCACCCGGGGCGAGTGCCCGGGCTCGCTCAGGCGCCCGGGCCCAGCGCCTCGAACAGCGTGTCGACCCGCAGCCGCAGCCCGGCGTCCGTCGCCCCCGCGACGACCACCGCGACGAGGTCGTCGTCGTGGGTGACCTGCGCGATGCGGACGTCGAGCGACGCGGTGGAGCCCTCGACCAGGTGGGTGTACCAGGTGCCGCGGACGCCCTCCTCGGTGCTTGCCGAGTGCGCCGTGACGGCGTCCCAGTCCGCCGTCGTGAAGTCCGCGTTCGTGAACCGGGCCAGCAGGTGCATGAAGAGGCCCAGGTTCCGGCGGTGGACCCGGCCGTCGAGGTCGTAGCGCAGCGGCAGCCGGCCGTCGGCCGTCGGGTCCGGGCGGAGCGCCCCGCTCACCGGGTGCTCGTCGCCGAAGAAGGCCCGAAGGCGCACGGAGAGGTCGAGTTGACGGCACGCGGTCTCGGGATCGTAGGCCGCGGTGGGCAGTTGGGGCACGCGCTTGCGGCCCGTCCCGTCCAGGCGGTACGGCACCTCGAAGGCACGCTCCCACCGGTCGACGGCAGGGGTGAACTGCTCCCGCGCGTCGGCCGGTTCGGTGCCGAGGTAGTGCGCGATCTGCTCCCAGGAGCTGCCGCGCTCCCGCTCGAAGATCACCGCCCTGGTGAGCAGCCGGTCGGCGGCCTCCCGCAGGGCGGCAGCCTCGCTGACCCGGCCGCCCGGGCCCGTCTGGTCGTCGAACCGGGTGATCGCCAGGTTCCCCGCCGCGCCAGCGAGGTCGACGCTGGTGTCACTCAGGACCAGGCGGGCCAGTGCCGCTCGCGTGAAGGCACTGCGCTCGGCGTCGTAGGGCGTGAAATCCGTCAATCCAGTCGCTCCCGTTGAACCGTCCCGCGGCCCGGCCTTCCGGGTCCGCCGGACAGTCTGGAGGGCCCGCTCCGCGATCTCCAGCGGTTTTCCGGCGCCGGGCACCGACCGGGACGTGGGTGGCTGCTGTCGCCAGGCGGTCACGGACCGGCCGGCCCGCTCGGGGCCGCGCGGGCCCACGCGCCGGCTGCGGCCCCCGGCCCGACGTCCCGGCGTCCCGACATCCCGACGTCCCGACGTCCCGACGCCGTCCTCCGGGACCGTCGACAGGCCGTCACGTCACACCGACCGTGGGAGGATCTGCGCCCGGGGGCTGCGGCGCACTCGGGGCAGCCGCGTCCCGTCCCGCACTCGCGCTGTGGAGGAGTCGCCTTGACCGGCAAGTCTGTCGCCTTGCGAACCATCCGCCGGCTCCTCCGACGGAAGCCTTCGGGCCCTGGAGGCCCGGCCGTGAACTCCCTGCCGACGCTGCCCCCGCGGGCCGTCTGGCACCGCACCGGCACCGGTGTCTTCCCGTACGCGGCCCGGACCGACGGACACTGGTGGGTCCTGCGGCTCAACGACTTTCCCGAGCATCCCCTCTACACCCTGTTCGTCGACGCTCAGGTCGTCGGCGACCTGGACGACGCCCCGGCCGGCCTGCAGCCGGCCCCCGGCGCGGCACTTCCCGGCCTCACCGAGCCGGAACGCGCCGAGGTGCTCCGCCTCGTGGCGGGCCTCGGTCCTTACGGCGCCGAGTGGGGCACCCCGTGCACGAGCGACTACTGCACGTGCAGCGCCCTCACCGACGCCTACGTGGCCCGGCCCGACAGCCCCCGGTGACCCTCGGCGGACCGACCGAACCGACCGAACCGACGGAACCGACCGGCGGCTCCGGCAACCGCCCGTGCGCACCCTCCGGATTGCGTCACCCGGACGGGTTCCGACCGGCCCCGGGGGCGAGTTCCACACTGAGCTGGGCGCCCAGCTCGCGGAAGCCCAGCGCGAGCGCGACCCGCCGGGATGCGGGCACCCGGGCCCGCCACTGCGGGAGCAGGCCGGCCGCCAGCGCGTGCGCCACCGCGCCGGAGCCGGCCACCCGGGCGAGGCCCCGCCCCCGCCACGCAGGGGCGGTCAGCACACCGACATGGGCGGTCCGGCCCGGCCAGGGCCGGTATCCGGCAGCGGCGACGACCTCCCGGCCCTCGCGGATCACGAACGCGGGCGAGGTGATCCCGCCCAGATCGGCCTCTCCCGCGTCGTCCGCACCCGCCAGGTCCTCCAGCCTCCGCAGGTCAGGATGCCCGGCCGGCACCTGCTCCACCGTCGGGCCCGGAGCGACCACGGGCCGGAACCCGTCGGCGGACACGTAGGCCAGCGCCGCGGGGCCGAGGACCCGGGCCACCGGCAGCACCCCGCGGACCGCCTGAGCGTCGGCGAGCGCCCCCACCGGAAGGCCGGCCAGCGCGTCGCGCACCCGCCCGGCCGTGTCCTCGTCAGGCGTCGTCACGATCGCCGCGTTCCCGAGCACCACCAGTCCCACCCAACCCGAGGGGCACATCCTCGACCCGGGGGACACCACCACGCTCGTGCCACCCGACAGTGCGAACGACACCGGCACCGAGGCGAGTTCCTGCCACAGCCCACGGGCTCCGGACAGCAGGGCATCTGTCGTCATGAGGCCGGTCCTGCCGGCCGGGACGCCCGGCAGGCCCGCACGACAAGGCCGACGGGACGGTCACCACCGGCCACGAGGCCGCCCCACGCGGGCCCGGCCGCCCGCGCCCGACCTGCCGGTCCGGGGCCCCGCCCGGTCACGGCGCTCTGAACAGCAGCGGGAAGCCCGCCGACAGCCAGGGCCGGCGCCCCCAGGCCAGCACCTTGCCCCGGGCCAGCGCGGACCAGGGGCCGCACCGCCCGAGCGCCATCAGCAGGAACGCGACCGGGTCGGTGAGGATGGTGCAGTCGGGGCGCCGGGCCGGACCGGGGGTCACCTCGGCGGCGCCGTCCCGGAAGGTGACCGTGAAGCGGTCACCGCCTCGCAACCGCAGTTCGTAGCTCGCGGTGTGGCCCGCGGCCGAGCGGTCGTCGACCACCCGGGGCATCGCGGTGGTGAGGAACGGCAGGGTCAGGCCCACCCGGTGGCGGTCGATCATGTGCCGGGCGCGGAGCGCGACGGCGATGTCGTAGCCGTGGCCGAGCATGTGGGTGAGCAGGTAGGAGCCCAGCGTGGCGAGGTCCATCGGGCCGAGCGGGGTGAGCATCGGATCGGAGGCCGGCCGGTGGGCGAAGGACTCGGTGAAGGCGCGCGCGTGCCGGACGATCTCCTCACCGAGGACCGTGCCGTCGCGCTGGGGGAAGGCGGCCAGTTCCACCGCGTTGGCCGCGGCCAGCCCGGACGGCGTGCCGTCCCCGTAGGGCCGCTCCTCGCCCGCGGCCAGGGCGGCCATCAGCTCGTTGACCAGGGCGAGATGGGCCGCCGCCTCGCCGACCGTCCACTCCGCCCCGGGGATCGGCGTGCCGGTGTCCGGGCGGTCGCGGAGCAGTGCCGCGGTGTCCTGGGCCACGCCGAGGACGGCGTCCAGGAGGGCGGTGTGCGGGGAGTCCCGGGGGATCGGGGCAGGGATCATGGGTGGGAATCGTGGCCCAATCCCGGGCGGCTGTCCAGGGCCCGGGCAGAATAAATTACCGGCGGGTAGGGGCGCCCGGCGCTGCGGGCCGCGCCGGTGCGGCCGGGCGCCGTGACGGGTGGGGAGGGTGCGGCGCAACCCGACGGGTGGGAGGGTGCGGCGGCGGCCGTGGACGGGGCGGGCCCGCTCCGGCGCCGCCGGCCGGGGCGGGACGGCGGCAAGGCCACCGGCCGGCCCGGGCCGCGAAGGGCGGGGCCGGGCCGCGAAGGGCGGGGCCGGGCGCTCACCGGTCACCGGACCCCCGGCGGCGGGGACGGCCGGACCACTCGGGTTCCACGCCCTCCCACTCCTTCGCCCAGGCCGTTCCGGTGCGCCGGTCGATCCGGCGGTTCCCGGGCCGGCAGGCGCGATGACGGTGCCGGAAACCGGCGTCATCGGTCCCGTCCCGGCCAGCAGCCCGTCGTGGCGACTCCGTCCCCACCCGTGACGGCACCAGGCGTGCCTCCGGCGCCACAGGGCCGGTCGGGCCCGGTGTCCGGGGTCGTCCGGCACGTGCCGGCTCCCCCGGGTCGGTGGTGCGATGGACGTACGCACGACCGGGCAGCATCCGGCTCCGCACCGGACCAGGGAGGACGGCATGGAAGCCGCAGTGGGAGACCGCATCATCGTCCAGGGCACGAGGCCGGGCGCGGCCCGCAGGGACGGCGAGATCGTCACCCTGCATCATCCGGACGGAAGTCCGCCGTACGACGTGCGCTGGGCGGAGGACGGCCGGGTGACCGAGTACTTCCCCGGGCCGGACGCCCGGATCCAACGTTTCGGCCAGGAGCACGAGGGTCCCCGAACCGTCGTGCCCGAGCCGCACCTGTTCGCCGACTGAGGCATCGTCCGCATGGCTGTCGCCGCCTGGCCCGCCCGGATGAACGGGCAGCGGCGAAGGTGAGTGGCAGCTCCCCGAGTCCGGCCCCAGGAATGCCTCTCCGATGACTGGGCCGGTCGGCCCTCAGGCCCTCCCACGAAGACCTGGGACAACGAAAGGCTGGGACCATGCACACCGTGATCGTGTACGAGAGCATGTACGGCAATACCCGGGAGATCGCCGAGGCGATCGCCGAAGGCGTCCACCAGGCCGACCCCGCAGCCGCCGTCGACTGCATCCCGGTGGCCGAGGCCAACGCCGACGCCACCCGCTCCGCGGACCTGTTGGTGGTGGGCGGACCGACGCACATGCACGGCATGTCCTCAGGCCTGAGCCGCCGGATGGCCGCTTCGGCCGAGGGGCACAAGGAGGGCCACGAAGAGGCCGCCGCCGAAGCGCGGGAGACCGTCGAGGGGCCGGGTCTGCGGGCCTGGTTCCATGACCTCCCCACGACCGAAACCGGAACCTACGCCGCCGCCTTCGACACCCGCGTGGACATGCCCCGGTCCGGTGGCGCGGCCAGTGGCATAGCCCACCGGCTCTCCCACCACCACTACGACGTGGTGGCCGAACCGGAGGGTTTCATCGTGGAGGGCAGCGACGGTCCCCTGCGCGCCGGCGAGCTCGACCGCGCCCGGGCCTGGGGCGCCGGACTGGTCTGAGCCCGATCGACGGCGCGGGCGGACCGACCGGGGCACCCCGGCAGCGATGGACCGAGACTGGCGGGGGCCGGAGGACGGGAGTGAACAGAACGGCTGACGGCGGGTACCGCGTGCTGGTTCGTGAGCTCGCCGGTCTGGTCCGGCCGGCACACCCTGCGCTGGCCGGCGCGTCGGCCGCGCTCACGGACCCGGCCGCCAGCCCGGACGGAATCCCGTCCGCGGAGAAGGCACCGGAGGAATTGCCGGCCCGGATCGAGGAGGACGCCGCCCTGGCGCCCGGCGGCCGGGCCGGGATCGTCGTGGCGTGCACGTGGGGTGCGAGTGCAGGCGCTCGGAGGGCCGGCCCAGCGGCTGCTGGAGCCCGCCTGGGCCCGTCAGGAGCGAGTTCCTCCAGGTGCTGGAGGTACCGGAGTGACATGCCCGCTCCGTTCGCCGGCTCCGCACGGGTGATTCAGAGCTGCCGGGAGCGCAGGGCGATGCGCTCGGCGACACGGCCGCCGGTGGGTGGGGCTCCGCGACTCTCCTCAGGCGGGAAGCTGCTTGCGGTCATCTCATCGACAACCTGTGGTCGAGCAGGTCATCGATGGCCGGGGAAGGGGCTGACGACTGCTCCGGTCCACGCGGGCGAGGGGTGGGCCCTCACTGCTCCCCCGACCCCTGGCGACGGGGGCGGCCGGACCACTCGGGTTCCACTCCCTCCCACTCCTTCGCCCAGGCCGCCGCGGTGCCCCGGTCGATCCTGCGGTTCCCGAGCCAGTAGGCCGCGAGGACGGCACCCGACAACAGCGTCATGGCTCCCGTCCCGGTCAGGACGGCTGTCGTGGCGATCTCCGTCCCCGGGCGGGGCGCGGACACCCGTCGCCCGTGGTCGTCGACCCAGATCCTGATCTCCGTCCCTGCCGGAACGGCCGAACCGACCTCGACCGGGCCGGAGCCGCGCACGCCGGGCGGGAACTGCCACATGGCCTGCGTGTGGAAGCCACCGACCCCGGACCGTGAACCCGTCGTGTCCGCCACGGCAGCCGCGACGGTGGTCGCGGTGACGCGATGGTGGTGCTGCCCTTCGTACCGTGCTTCCCGCTGGCCGACACGGAGAACGGCCAGCGCCGTCAGCAGCGCGAGCGCGAACGAGAGGAGCAGGGCAACGGTGAGAGCGACGACGAGACGGCTGAGTTGTGTGTCGCTGCGGCGGCCGAGGGGGTTCGGCTCACGGCCGGCCGCCCTGCGGACGTGCGTGCCGAGCGTGGTCCTGAACGCACGGCCGGCGGCATCGCGGCTTTTGGGTGCCACAGCGCTTCTCCTCTCCGGGACCGGCCTCGGCCCTCACCCGTGGGCGGCCAGGCCCGCTGTGTCCGGGCCGAGCCGGCGAGGTCAGGATCCGAACCGTTGGCCGGTGACCAGCTCCGGATGGATGCTCAGGTATCCGCTGGTCGGTCGGTGGCCCCAATGCAGGGGCCCCCGATGCCTCAGACCGGCGATCTTCACGGGGTCGGTCACCAGGCGGGACCGGCCGACGATGAGGACGGTCCAGCCCTGGAGCGTCTGCTCGTCGAAGCGGTCCGTCTGGAATCCGACCACCTCCCCGTCCATCAGGTCCGCCCGCCAGGTCGCCGGCACGGGGACGACCACCTCACCGAGGCTGTCCAGCGTGAAGCAGGAGGGCGTGACGGCGGGCATCGCGTCATCGGTGTGGATGAGCCGCCCGATCACGGTCTGGCGGAGCAGCTCAAGACTCTGTTCCCGCGTGCAGTCCTCGGCCCCACGGCTGTCCGCCGGCCACACATCAGGGACGTCGCCGTCCGGGGTGTCAGAGCGGACCACCGGGCTCACCTCCCGGTGCTGCGGCCACGGGGCGCAGTGCGGCGGCCTCCCCGCCACGCCGGGGACCGGACGGTCGGGGCCGCCGGAGCGTCCCCCGGGCAAACGGGCGGCAACCCACCGCGGGTGCGACGGTTCGTGTCGGCATCGAGGGCGGGTGGCGGGGGGAATTCCTGCACATGACGCCAACCTCTCCGACGAGTCCATGGACGGAGTTTCCCCGCCCACTCACCAGCGTGCACGTCCTGGCCGTCCCGTCCCGGGGGCCGCCCGGGCCGCAGGGTGCGCCGAACGGCCCTATTCGCCGGTCCCCACCCCACCGATCCGCTGACGGGAAGTCCCGACCGACGCCCATGGCGGGAGCAGGGGTCAGACGGCGGGAACGACGGCGACCGGGCAGTGGGCGTGGTGGACGACGGCCTGGCTGACCGACCCGAGCCGGCCGAGCGGGCCCCCGGGCTTCCCGTGCCGGCCCACGACGACGAGCTGGTGCGTCCTCGACAGGGCCACCAGGTGCTTCGCCGGGCCGGATCGCACGGCGTCCTCCTCGACCGGCACTTCGGGATACCTCGCCTGCCATCCGGCCATGATCTCGGCAAGCAGCCGCTGCTCCTCGGCCTCCACGTGGCCGGACTCGTACACGGGCGGCAGGGCGTGGCCCGGGCCGAGGACGAGCGGGAGGCTCCAGGCGTGGACGGCGCGCAAGGGCAGCCCCCGCCTGCGGGCACTGTCGAAAGCGAAATCGAGCAGCTCTTCGGACGGGTCGCGCCCCTGCACGCCGACCGCGACGCCGTCCCTGGCCCCGGGGCCGGCCGCGCGCACCACGACGACCGGGCAGGAGGCATGGGCGGTGACGTGCAGGCTGGTGGACCCCACCACCAGCCCAGGGAATCCGCCGGACCCCCGCGATCCCACGACGAGCAGCCCGGCTGCCGCGCTGAGGGCGACGAGTGCCTCGCGTGCGCTCGCATCCACGACTCCGCTGGTGACCTCGACCTCGCGGTGCCGCGCGGCGGCCCGCTCCGCGAGCACCCGCAGCGACTCCTCACCCGACCGCCTGGCCGCCTGCGCGTCCAGCGACTCCGGTGCCTGGTCCGGCTCCCAGAGCCACGCGTGGACGAGGTGCAGACGCGTGCCGCGGGACCAGGCCTCGTCCACGGCCCAGTCGACCGCCTCACCCGCGCTCGCGGGTTCGTCGACCCCGACGATCACTGGCTGTGCCATGACATGCTCCCTCGCTCGGGACGGACTCGCGGCGGACCGCCCGGGTCCGCACGGACCGGCCCGGGCAGGCAGGCGTGCGAGGTGTCGCGGTCGCCCGAGCCGCCGGACACGGGCCGGGTGATTCCACCTTCCTGCACACCGCCCCACCCGGCACCCGGACCTTCAGACCTCATCCGGGGCCGTTCGGCCCTCATCCGCACGGGGCGGTGTCGGTGGACGATGAAGTGGACGACGAGTCTCGTTCCCGGGCGTCCGTGCCCGGCGGCCCGGGAACAGGCGCCGACAGCTACGAGGGAAGGGAGCCGGCGATGCCGACATCCGGCGACGGCCCGGTCCGCACCATGGCGTGGGTGGTCGAGCACCCGGGCCCGATCGCGTCGGCACCCCTCGGACGTGTGGAGCGAACCGTCCCGGAACCCGGTCCGGGGGAGCTGCAGATCGAGGTGGCCGCCTGCGGTGTCTGCCGTACCGACCTCCACCTCGCCGAGGGTGACCTCGCACCGCGCAGGCCCGGGTGCACGCCGGGCCATCAGGTCGTGGGCCGGGTCGTACGCCGCGGCCCCGGGGTCCAGGGCTTCTCGCCCGGCGACCGGGTCGGCGTGGCCTGGCTGGCGGGCACCTGCGGCCGGTGCCGGTACTGCCTGGCCGGCCGGGAGAACCTCTGCCCGGCCTCCCGGTACACGGGCTGGGACCTGCACGGCGGCTACGCGGGGTACACGGTGGCCGACGCCCGGTTCGCCTACCGGCTGCCCGAGGGGCCGCCGGACGAGGAGCTGGCTCCGCTCCTGTGTGCCGGCATCATCGGCTACCGGGCGCTGGAGCGGGCCGAACTGCCGCCCGGCGGCCGGCTGGGCATCTACGGGTTCGGGGCGTCCGCCCATCTCACCGCCCAGCTCGCCCTCGCCCGGGGCGCCACCGTGCACGTCCTCACCCGGGCCGAGGGGGCCCGGCGGCTGGCGCTGGAGCTGGGAGCGGCCTCCGCCGGCGACGCGTACGGCGCGCCGCCGGAGCCGCTCGACGCGGCGATCCTCTTCGCGCCGGTCGGCGACCTGGTGCCGGTGGCACTGTCCGCCCTGGACCGCGGCGGCACCCTGGCGGTGGCCGGCATCCATCTCACGGACATTCCCGGGCTCGACTACCAACGGCACCTCTTCCAGGAGCGGACGTTGCGCAGCGTCACCGCCAACACCCGGGAGGACGGCCGCGCCTACCTCGCCGAGGCCGCCCTGCACCGCCCGGCGGTCCACGTCCAGCGGTACGGCATGGACCGGGCCGACCGGGCCCTGGCGGACCTGGCGGCCGACCGGGTCACCGGCGTCGCCGTTCTGGTGGCGGACTGACGCCGGGTGCACACGCCGCGGTGCCGGACCGCTTCACGATCCAGCCCGGGGCGTCCCTCGTCCCGGCGCGGGGAGCGGTACCCGCCACACCAGCCGGGTCCCGCCGTCGGGGCCCGCACCGGCCCGGAAGCTCCCGTCGAGGCGCTGGGCCCGCTCCGCGAGGTTGGCCAGACCACTTCGAGGTCCGCCCTCCGGGAGGCCGACTCCGTCGTCGGTGACTGTCAGGCTCAGCTCGCCGTCCACGCTCAGGTCCACGTCGACCCGGTGGGCGCGCGCGTGGCGGACGACGTTCGACAGGGCCTCCTCCAGGACCGCGACCAGCGCGTCCGCCACCGGCGGGGGCACCCGGAGGTCCAGCAGGCCGTCCATCCTCAGCGCGGGGGCGAAGCCGAGGCCGGCGGCCGCCCGGTCGACCGCGGCGACCACCCTCCCCCGCAGCCCGTGCGCGACCGGTCCGCGGTCCTTGGCCCGCAGTCCGAAGATGCTGGAGCGGATCGTCCGCACCGTCTCGTCGAGATCGTCGATGGCCCGCAGCACCCGCTCCGACGCCTCGGGGTGCTCGATGAAGCGCGTGGCGCCCTGCAAGGTCATCCCGGTCGCGAACAAGCGCTGGATCGCCAGGTCGTGCAGGTCCCGGGCGATCCGGTCGCGCTCTTCGAGGAGCGCGACCTGCTCGGAGTCCCGGCGGCGCTCGGCCAGTTCCATCGCGACCGCGGCCTGCCCTGCGAATCCTGCCAGCGGGGTGGACTCCTCCGGTCCGAAGGCGGGCTTCCCCTCCGCCCGGGCCAGCATCAGCACACCCCGTACCCCTCCCGTGGCGGTGCCGATCGGCACCGCCACGGCCGGTCCGAGCCCGGCCCACCGCGGCGGCCCGGCGGTGATGCGCGGGTCCTTGCGCACGTCGGCGGTGGCGACCAGCCCGCCGGTCCGGACGGCGGCACCGACGAAGGACCCCTCCGTCGGCAGGACGAGCCCCCGGTGCACCTCCGCGTCCAGTCCGACGGCGACGCCCACCTCCAGGCTCCGGCCGTCCGAGGAGGGCAGCGCCACGACCGTCAGGTCCGCGCCGGCGATGTCGGCCGCCCGCGCGATCAGGAGGTCGAAGACCTCCTGCTGGGAGCTGCCCGACAACAGGAGGTTGGTGACCTCCGCGGTCGCTGCCAGCCAGCGCCCGCTCAGCCTCGCCTGCGTGTACAGCCGGGCGTTGTCGATGGCCACGCCGGCCGCCACCGCCAGGGCCTCCAGGACGGTCTCGTCCTCGGCGTCGAACTCCGCGCCACCGCGCTTCTCGGCCAGGTACAGGTTGCCGAAGACCCTGTCGCGGACCCGGATCGGCACGCCCAGGAAGCTGTGCATCGGTGGATGGTGCTCGGGAAAGCCGTACGAGGACGGGTGCTGGGAGATCTCCGCCAGGCGGAGCGGCTCGGGGTGGCGGATCAGCTCGCCGAGGAGGCCGTGCCCGCTCGGGAGCGGGCCGATGCGCTCGATCCGCTCCTGCTCGATCCCGACGGGGATGAACCGGGACAGCTTCTGGTCCTCCCCGATGACACCGAGCGCCCCGTACTCCGCGTCCACGAGGGTGACCGCTGCGTCCACGATGTGCCGGAGCGCCTGGTCGAGGTCGAGGTCGCAGCCGACAACGAGCACCGCCTCCAGGAGGCCGTGGATCCGGCTCGCCGTGCCCTGCGCCGTGTCCAGACGCGACTGCAGTGTGCGCAGGAGGTGGGTGAGCCCGGGCTCAGCCGGGGCGGCGGGGCCCGGTTGCGAGGATGAGCCCACCGCGTCACTCCGTTCGCAGGCTTCACGGCTTCCAGGGCCCCCGGATCCCACCCTAGGACGGGTAGGGCTGCGCTGCCCCTCCGGCCTGGTGGCGGCGGGTGGTGACGCCGTGGGTATTCGTGAGCGGGCAGGAAACCCTCAGCCGGCGGCGCGCTCCGCCCGACGGCCGGATCGCGTGCGCGTACGAGCCGCCACGAACCCGGTGAACGCCGCGAAGGCGGCCGCCACAAGGTCGGGCCACGCCAGCGGATCGGTCTCCAGGACCGATCGGAGGAAGGGAAGGTAGAGCGCCGCGCAGGCGAGTCCCGCCGAGACCAGGACGGCGGCGGGCAGGAAGAGGCTCTCACGGGTGAACAGCCGGTCGCGTCGTGCACCCCGTCGGCGGGAACGATGTCGCCCTCACCGAGCAGGAGCACGTCGCCCGGCACGACGGCGGCGGAGGGTATCGCGCGTTCCGTTCCGTCTCGCAGGACGCGTGCCGTGGGGGCGGTCAGGGCGGACAGAGCCGCGACCGCGCGGTCGGCCCGGACCTCCTGGACCACCCCGACCGCGGTGTGTCACCTCGGCCTCCGGTCCCCCCTGCGGTGACCGGCCGTCACCGTGGCCCTGCCGTGCCGGTCAAGGTGCCGGGTTCGGGTCCGCCCTGGTCGAGGCGGAAGGGCGGGTAGGCGTCGGTCATCAGTGCGGCGTAGGCGGCGACCCTCAGCACCCAGCGGTCGAGACCGACGACGAGATCGAAGATCCCGAGCGGGTAGCGGCCGGTCACGGCCAGGGCGACCCCGGCGAACAGCACCAGCAGGGCCACCAGGCCCCCGCCGGCCCAGTCCTCCCGGCCCCCGCCCACAAAAATCGCCACGAGGACGTACTGCGGGATCGCCAGCAGCCACCACTTGACCAGTACGAGGCCCCGCGAGAGCTGCTCGGGGTAGGCGATGTCCAGGTGCGCGGGGTAGTCGGGCTCCTCCGCAAGGGTGAACGGCGGGTACCGGTCGGTGCCCAGCGCTCCGTAGGCGTAGTACGAAACCCGCCAGGACCATCTCAGCACGCCGAGATTGAAGTCGAAGACCGGGCGCGGGTAGCGGCCGGTGAAGAGGATCGCGAAGAAGGCGAACACGCTGAGGATGGCGAACGCGATCCACAGGAAGAACAGGGCGATCCAGTGCGGGATCGCCAGCACCCACTTCACCAGCCACAACCAGCGTGACAGCGGCAGGTCCAGCCGTGCGTCGACGCGTACCGGTTGCCCGGTTGCCGCGAAAGCCATGGGGATCGTCTCCTTCGGAACCACTGCGGTGATGGTTGCCACGGCGGACCTGCGTCGTCCCGCGCCTCCGGCGGCCGGCTACGGCGGCAGCCGCCGAACCCCGGGCCGGGTTCCCTGCGACGAGGAAGGCCGGCCGTGGCGTTCACGACCGGCCGAAGCCACGGTCCTCGGGGTCGAGGACGTCGGAAACGGCGAGCCGGGGAGTCGGCGAGCCTTCCGGCCCGTGGCCGAGGCGGATGAGCACCTGCGCGTAGCCCGGGCCGTACCGGGAGGCGCGGGCGGCGCGACGCAGTTCAGGCCATTCCATCGCTTGGTGCAGGAGCGATGCCCGGACCTCGTGCGTGGTCGCGACCAGCAGCACGTGCTCCAGCGCGAGGCCGGCGTGCAGCCAGTCCACGGGTGCGTCGTCCCAGGTGGAGAGGACCGCGAGGCACGGCTCCGACTCGAACGGCGCCGACGGCAGGGACTCCACGGGGTGGACGGCCGAGAAGTCCCGCATGGGCATCCGACCGGCACTGTCCTGCGGACCCAGTGCGGTGGGGGGAATGCCGTAGGCGCGAGCATCCGGACCCTGGACCCAGCTGCGGCTCTCCGAGCTGCGCACGGGGTCCGTGGTGTTGCGCCACTCGGCCTCCGCGGTGAGCTGCAGCAGGCGGCTTCGCTCCGCACCGACCGGGAAGCGCAGCAGTGCCTCCTCCGCCAGCGCGGTCTCGGAGAGCCGGTCCAGCACCGCTGCGGTCACCGGCTGCCCGGTGAACGGGGTCCGGACGGTGTGCCGGCGCCAGATCGCGGCGTAGAGGTCGGCGGTGCTCGCGAGCTGGACGCGGGACTGCTCGTCCAGCTCGACCGCGGCCAGCAGGTCGGGTTCGGTGGAGTCGGGCAGCAGCCGTACGAGGGGCGCCCAGCCCATCCGGCGGGCGGCGACGCGGAGGTTCAGAACCGCCGCTCCCACGGAGATGTGCAGCGCTCGCTCGTCCGGATCGGTGACCGGCAGCGCGCGTTCCCGAAGGGCCCGCACCTGAACGGTCGACGTGCCCGGGTCCATCCGGAAGTGCCAGGGCTGGCTGTTGTGGATGGACGGCGCGGCGACCGCGGCGGCGAGCAGTTTCTCCAGGGCCGCATCGTCGAGAGCCAAGATGTCCATGGCATCCTCCCTGCGTCGGTCGGCGCGGTCAGCCGGAAACCGGCCCGGTGGGACCGGATCTCAGGGTGTCGAGGCGGTGGCGGTACTCGTCGGCGTCGATCTCGCCCCGGGCGAACCGCTCCGCGAGCAGTTGTTCCGGCGACGGCGGCCCGGTGGTCTGCCCGCCGGGTGGGCGCTGCGGGGGCACCTGGCCGAGGTGGCGGATCAGGACGACGGTGACGACGACCAGCAGCCCCAGGACCAACAGGATTCCGATGGCCATGAAGCCGTAGCCCCAACCACCCATGTCGTGGTCGTTCCAGTACCTCATCGCAGGCTCCCGGTGTGAGGGGAGGCTGTCGCCTCACTCCCCACGGTGCGCCCGGTAGCGGCTCCTGGCTTGGGCCGACCGGCTCAATCCGGCGGGCCGGTCAGGGTCGGTGCGGCCGGGTCGGGTGCTGGTCGTCGTCGGCGTGGGCGGCGATCACTGCAGCCTGGAGCCGGCGTTCGACACCGAGCTTGGCGAGCAGCCGCGACACGTGGTTCTTCACGGTCTTCTCGGCGAGGTAGAGCTCCTGCCCGATCTCCCGATTGGTCTTCCCCTCCCCCACCAGCACCAGGATCTCCCGCTCACGCGGGGTCAGCTGGGACAGGGCGGCCTCCGCCTCGGACTCGTCGTGGTGGCGCAGGCTCTCCATCAGCCTGCTGGTGGTGGCCGGGTCGAGCATCGACTGCCCGGACGCCACGGTGCGCACCGCGCTGACCAGGTCGGCGCCCTTGACCTGCTTGAGCACGTATCCGGCGGCGCCCGCCATGATCGCGTCCAGCAGGGCCTCGTCGTCGTCGAAGGACGTCAGCATCAGGCACACCAGCCCGGGCAGCCGGTCCCGCAGCTCCCGGCAGACGGTCACCCCGTCGCCGTCCGGCAGCCGTACGTCCAGCACCGCGACCCGCGGTCGCAGGGCGGGCACCCGGGCCAGTGCCTGCGCACAGGTTGCGCCCTCGCCGACGACCTCGATGTCGGGCTCGGCCTCCAGCAGGTCCCGGACCCCACGCCGCACCACCTCGTGATCGTCCAGCAGGAACACCCGCAGGGGCTGCCCGGCCTCACCGGCCTCGGTCACGTCCATCGATCGTCTCCTGAACCGCGCGGCGGACACCTGCCTCGATTGTCCCCGTGCCCCGGCCCGGCCGCAGGACGCGGGACGCCCGGGCCCCGGGGTGCCCCGGCGGCCCGGGCGGCCGCGGTGAGGACGGCGGCCGCCCCGGGACGTCAGGCCGGGGCGAGGGCGCGCACGTCGACGTCGACGACTCCGGGGACCGCCCGGACCAGCCGCTCCAGGACCGGGAGGGCCGAGGCCTCCGGCAGGGTGCCGGTCAGGACGATCCTGCCCTCCTCGGCCCGGACGTCGACCGCCGCCGCCCGCTCCGTGGAAAGGGCCGCGAGCAGCTCGAACCTCACCTGACCGGCCAGGTCCTCGTCGTCCCGGAGGTGGATCTTGAGGAGGTCACCACGGCTCACGATCCCGACCAGATAGCCCTCGTCGTCCACCACGGGAAGCCGTTTGAGGTGGCCGCGCGCCATCGCCCGACCCGCTTCCGCGGTCGGGCTCGCCGCATGCACGGTGACGGCGGGCTCCGACATCATCTCGCCGGCGGTGAACGCCTCGGCACGGTCCGGGTCCCGGTCCTGGACGGTCAGCAGGTCGGCCTCGGAGACGACGCCGACCACCCGGCCGTCACCGGCCAGGACGGGAACGGCGCTGACCTTCCACCGCTGGAGCGTGTCCAGGATCCCGCGGAAGGTCGCATCGCGGCCCACCGCGACGACGGCGTGGGTCATCACCTCACCGACGGTGTTCCACTGGCGTGTCATGGCGTGCTCCTGAGGGGATCGGGCGGTGTGCTGCGGGACCGGGGCCGGCGCTGCCTTCCCGCAGCACGCTGAACGACAGCGGCCCGAGCAGGTCGGAAAGGCGTTGCAGGACGTCGAGGAAGAGGTCGTCGACGGCGAGGAGCCCGACCAGCCGGTGCCCGTCCAGCACGGGCAGTCGCCGCACCCCGGTCCGGCGGAATACCTGGTAGGCGGCTTCCAGGTCGTCGGCCACGTCCACCGTGACGGCGGGGGCGGACATGAACTCGGACACCGGTGACTCCGGGGTGGCACTCGGGGCCAGCGCCCGTACGACCAGGTCGCGGTCGGTGAGGATGCCGTGGAGGGTGTCGCCCTCGGCGACGAGCACACAGCCGACCGCCTCCCGGTCCATACGGCGGGCCGCCTGTCGGACGGTGGCGTGCGGCGGCACCGCGATCGGCGGGGTGATCATCAAGTCGGCGACTCGCATCGCTCCTGCTCCAGGGGGATCGAGATCTCGGGTGCGCGGGGTGCGGATCCGGCGACGGCCCGTGCGCGGCCTCGACGGCCGGGCGGGTACGCCCCCTCGGACAGCCTCCTGGTCTCCAGGGGACTGTCCGGGGCCGCGGCGAGGCCAGGGCTGCCCGGTACCGAGCGGGTGGGCCGGTCGGCCCTGGCGGGCGGGCGGCTCCGGTGATCTGCTGGAGACGGCGGGCGGCGCACCGGGTCAGGGACCCGGAGTTGCCCGGGCCGTGCCGTCCGGCACAGCGCGCTGTCGCACTCCGGTCCGGCCGTCCGACTCCGGACCGACCCCGTAGGAGCGACGATGCGCCGTCTGATCTGGTTCGCCGGCCTTCGGCGTGAGGACGTGGGGGTGGTCGGCGGCAGTTGACGCGCGGTCGGAACGGCCTGCGGGTCTACGTGATGGCGGAGATCCCGGCCGACATCCTGCTGGCCGAGCAGTTCGCGGAGCGTTTCGACGGGTTCTCGATCGACAGCAACGACCTCACCCGGCTCACCCCGGGCGTCGACCGCGACTCCGACCTGCCGGCCCACCTCTTCGACGAGCGGAACCCTGCCGTCACCCGCAGCATCGAGGCGCTGGTAGCCACCGCCCACGCGGCCGGACGCACCGTCGGGCTGTGCGGTCAGCGCCCGGGCAACGACCCGGAAGCAGCACGTAGCGGCCGCCGAGGGCGGTGCAGGGTGACTTCACCCGGCACCGCCCTCAGGCCACTGCAGGTTTCCGGTCCACCGCTTGGACGGCGTACCGGTTCGCGGTGCCTGTCCGCAGGTCATCTCCCCGCGCGGTACGCGCGAGGGTGCTCCACCCGGAGGTCCGTGTCGTCCTCGGCCCAGTCGAGGGTCTGATGCACGGCAACCACTCCGTCGACCGCCCGGCACAGTTGCTCGGCGATCGGGACCAGGCTCCGGCGCGGCAACCGCCCGGTGAGCGTCACGATGCCGTCCTGCACCCTCACCTCGACATCGGCGGGGGCCAGCCAGAGGGTCTGGCCGAGGACATCGTGATGGATCTCCTCACGGATCGCGGCGTCATGACGCAGGAAGACCTGGAGCAGGTCGCGGCGGCTGACGATGCCGACCAGCCGGCCCGCCTCGTCGACCACGGGGAGCCGCTTCACCTTGTGGCGGTCCATCGCGCGGGCGGCCTCGGGAATCGTCCAGCCGGCGCGGGCGGTGACGGCCGGGCTCGTCATAAGCCCGCCGGCGGTCTCCGCCTCCGCCCGTGCACGGTCGTGCGCGTCAAGCCAGCGGCCGGGGGTGCGTCCCTCGGGGTCGGGCAGCACGGCCTCCTTGCGAATCAGGTCGGCTTCCGAAACCATGCCGATCGGGCGCCGCTGGTCGTCGACAACCGGAATCGCGGTGATGTCGTTGCGGTGGAAGAGCCCCGCGATCTCCTTGAACGACGTGTCAGGCCCGGCGGTGACGACCTCCTGGGTCATCACGTCACGGACGCTGCGGTGCTGCATGGTCCTCACCCCTTCACGGGTAGTGCCGTCCTCCCACTGTCCGCCCGCCCGTGCCGGCCGGCACAGGGCCGTTCGGTCCAGCCGGCGGGCCGGAGCGGCCCAGGACACCGGGCCGGTCCGGCGACACGATGGGAATCCGGCCCACCCCAGCGGGAGGCAGCGATGACGGCGGACGGCAGCACCCCTCACCCCCCGGAGCCCCGCCCCGGCCTGCTGACCTTCCTGGGCGGGGCGGGCACGGTGACCGGCAGCAAGTTCATGGTGGAGACGGACCACGCCCGGATCATGGTGGACTGCGGCTCTTCCAGGGCCTGGCCGAGCTGCGCCGCCGCGCCCGTGGGCACCGTCGTGATCCCGTCGTTCGCGGTCGACCGCACCGAGGTCGTGCTGCACCAGCTCGCCGAACTGCGCCGGGCCGGCCGGCTCCCGGCAGGCTCACCCGTGTTCGTCGACAGCCCGATGGCGCTGGCGGCCCTTCAGATCTACCGCGACGCCTTCGCCACCCGCGCCCCGAGCTGCGTTCCGACGTGCTGGACGACGGCGCGGTCGCCCTCGACCCGGAGCCGTTCTCGTTGGTCCACTCGCTGCAGGAGTCACTCGCCCTGGAGCGCTCCGCCGTGCCGTCGGTCCTGGTGTCCGCCTCGGGCATGGCCACGGGCGGCCGAGTCGTACACCACCTGCGCCGACTCCTGCCGGACCCTCGCAACACCGTGATCATCGTCGGCTACGCCGCGGCCGGTACCCGGGCCCGGAACCTGGTGGACGGCGCCAAGGTCCTGAAGATGTACGGCACCTACGTACCGGTCCGCGCCGAGATCGTCAATGTGCCCGCGTTCTCGGCCCACGCCGACGCCTCGGAGGTGATCGACTGGCTCCGGAACGCCACTCCCCCGAGCGCCACCTACCTGGTGCACGGCGAACCGGCGGGCTCGGAGGAGCTGCGTGACCGGATCGACCGCGAGCTCGGCTGGACCGCGGTGGTCCCGCGCTCCGGCGAACGGGTCCTCGTGCGCTGAGCAACCGTCGCCGCCGTCGCGGCGACGACACCGACCGGTGCGCCGTCCGGCGAGAGCACCGGGAGCACCCCGCGCCGGGAGACGGTGATCGCCGTGACCATGGTGGCGAAGTCCGAGGCCGGGACCACCGCGACGACGGGCCTGCTCATCCAGTCGCGGACCGGGGCCCGGCCGAGCACCCGCCCGGTGCCGGCGTGGGCGAAGGACTCGGCCGGCGCGCCGTCGAGCATGCTGTGGTTCATCGTTCCGCCGGGGCGTCGGTGTCCGGCGGCCGGCGCAGCCGGCGCAGGTACGGGTCGAAGACGGGCAGAGGTTCCAGACGGATTCTGGCGTCCACACAGACGATTCCGTCCGGCCCGGCCATCAGCGGGTTGAGGTCCGCCTCGGCGAGTTGGGGGAAATCGGTGGCCAGCACGGACAGTGCGGCGAGCACCCGCTGCACGGCGGTCAGGTCGACCGGTGGCAGTCCCGGGCGGCCCAGGAGCATCGGAGCGCTGCGCAGGTCGGTCACCATCGTGGTGAGATCGCGTTCGGTCAACGGGGCGAGCCGGGTGGACCGGTCGTCGAGCACGTCGGTGGCGGTGCCGCCGAGTCCGAGAACGACCAAGGGACCGAACACGTGGTCCTGCACGATGCCGGCGAGCAGTTCGAGACCGGGCCGGGCCATCGGCTGCACGACGACGCCGGTCATCCGGTCGCCGAAGCGTTCGGCGAACTCGTGCCAGACCGCCCGGACTTCGCTCTCCCGGGCCAGCCCGGTGCGGACGGCTCCGGCCGCGCTCTTGTGGATCTGCCCCGGCCAGTAGGCCTTCATCGCGACCTTGCCGTCGTGGCCGAGCCGGCGCAGCGACTGCGCGGCGACGACGGTGGTGTGCTCGTCATGGACCCAGAGGGAGGTGGTGAGCGGGAGGCCGTAGCACTCCAGGAGTCGGGCGGTCGCGGACGGGTCGAGCCAGCCACCGTCAGGGTGGGCGGCGAGGAAGTCGTCGGCGAGCTCCCGGGCCGCTCCGGGGTCGGTACCGGTCACCTCGGCGTCAGGGGCGGCCGGCTCGGCCAGCCACCGCGCCCGGTCGCGGGCGTGGGCGAAGGCCCGGGCGGCGGCGACGGCGTCGGCGTAGACGGGGAGGAGACCGCCGTCGGCGCAGGTCAGGTACTGGACCGGGACCTCCTGGCTGATCCGCACCGCGGCGACCGGGATCCGGCGTCGGGCGGGTGCGTCCAGCAGGGCCCGGACGGGATCCTGCCGGGCGTCCACGGCCAGGGCGGTCGGCACCAGGCAGACCATCAGCGCGTCCACGGCTCCGCTGTGGACCAGCCTGTCCACGCACGTGCGCAGTTCGCCGGGCTGGGCGGCCGCGGTGGTGTCCACGGGGTTGGTGGCGCTCGCGCCGTCGGGGAGCCGGGCGAGCAGGCCGGCGGCCAGGTCCGCCGGCAGTGCCGGCAGGTCCAGCCCGGCCTCGGCGCAGGCGTCGGCGGCCAGGATGCCGATGCCCCCGGCGTTGGAGACGACGGCGACGGTGCCGCGGGTGCCGGGCAGCGGCTGGCTGTGCAGCAGGGCCGCGGTCTCGACCAGTTCGGCGATGCCCCGGGCCGCGGTGATGCCCGCCTGGCGGAACAGCGTCTCCCGGGTCACGGTCGGAGTGGCGGCGGCTGCCGTGTGCGAGGCGGCGCCGCGGCGTCCGGCGGCGGAGCGGCCCGCGTCGACGGTCAGTACGGGGAACCTGCGGGTGACCCGGCGGGCGGTGCGGGCGAAGGCCCGCGGACTGCCGAAGGATTCGAGGTGGAGCAGGGCCAGGTCGGTACGGCCGTCGCTCTCCCACCACTGCAGCAGGTCGTTGCCGCTGACGTCGTACTTGTCGCCGAGGGAGACGAAGCTGGAGACGCCGATGCCGAGCCAGGCGAGCCGCTCGATCAGGGCGATGCCGACGCCGCCCGACTGCGCGGCCACGCCGGCGGTGCCGGGCAGCGGGAAGGCACCGCCGAACTCGGCGTCCAGGGCGACCGCCCGTTCGGTCTGCGCGACGCCGAGGCTGTTCGGGCCGACCAGGCGCATGCTGTGACGGCGGCAGGCGTGCATCAGCTCCCGGGCGGTCGCGGCGTCCAGACCTGAGGTGAGTACCACCAGGGCCCGCACCCCGGCCCGGCCGCACTCCTGCGCCACGCCCGCCACCGCGGCGGGCGGCACGGCCAGCACGGCGAGGTCGGGCACCGCGGGGAGGCCGGTGACCGAAGGATGGGCGGGCTCGCCGGCGACCGTGCCGGCGTGCGGGTTGACGGCCCACACCGGACCGGTGAACCCACCCTGTCGGATCTTGAGCAGCACCGCCCGGCCGACCGACCCGGGCCGCCGTGAGGCACCGACCACCGCCACGGAGCGGGGCCGCAGCAGCGCCGTGAGACTGGCCACGTCCGCGGCCCGGCCGCGTTCGTCGACGGCCTCGCGGTAGTGCTCGTCGGCCTCGTCCAGCGCGACGCGCACCCGGATCCCGCCCTGCTCGAAGCGGCGGTGGACGGGGAGCCCGAGGTCGGAGGAGACCTTCTGGACCGCCCGGTTGCCGGCAAGGGTGTCGGCCTCGATCGAGTGGATGCCGCGCTCACGCGCCGCATGGATCAGGTGCTCGATCAGCAGGGTCCCGACACCACGGTGCTGCCAGGCGTCCGCGACGGCCAACGCCAGCTCCGCGGTGTCCTCGTGCCCCTCCTCCGCCTCGTAGTCCGCCTCACCGACCAGCGCGCCGCCCGCCCAGGCGCCCAGCGCCAGAAATCCGGGACGGGGCGGCCCGCAGAGCCGGTCGGCGGCGAGCCGCGGTGCCAGACGGCTGACCCCGAAGAAGCGCATCCGGCGGCTCGCCTCGGACATCCATACAGCGTGCAGGTCGAAGGCGGCGGCCCGGTCCGACGGCGCGAGTGGCCGGATGATCGCGGTGGTGCCGTCGGCCAGCAGGGCCTCGGCGGCGGACGGCAAACGCTGGACGGTGGACATCCGGGGCTCCCTCGATCCGGCCCGGGCCGCACCAGGCACCCGGGGGTGGCCTGAATCCAGCGTCCGTCCGTCGCGCGGTGCCACGCCAGGGCCGGTCGGCCCGGTCGCTCCGCCAACAGGGCTCAGTCGTGGGCGTCCGCCGCATCGCCTTCGGGACCCGAACGGCCCTATCGCCAGGTCCTCAGCCCGGCTGACGATGATGACGCGGGGGCGACGCCTGGAGGCCGTCGGTCGGAAACGGGTCTCTGTGTCAGGAGAGGGACGATGTTCATGAACACGACGGACCGTGATCGCGCCCACGGACACACCGCTCACCCCGGCGATGTCGGCCGTCGCGTCGCACACCGCCGTGAGCAGCTGGGGCTCACACGCGAGCAGGTGGCGGTGCGGGCCAGGATGGACGTCAGCTACCTCGAATACCTGGAGTCGCAGCCGGCCGCCGTCGACCTGGAGACGATCACGGCGCTGGCGGGCGCCCTCGGCACCTCGGTCCGGCATCTGCTCGGCGGCGGACTCGACTCGCCCCCCGGACAGGCCACGCCGGCCCTCCGGCCGGTGGTCGAGGAGCTGCAGCCCTGGGAGTGCTGGGCGAAAATGGGACCAGGTGGCGTCGGCCGGGTCGCCCTGTCAACGCCCGACGGTCCAGAGGTCCTGCCGGTCAACTACCGCGTCCTGGACGGCACCGTGCTCTACCGCACAGCACCGCAGAGCGGCGCCGCCGCCGCGGTGGGCAAGCAGGTCGCCTTCGAGGTCGACCAGCTCGACGAGGCGTTCGGCGTCGGCTGGAGCGTCCTCGTCACCGGCCCGGCCCATCAGGTCACCGAGGCGGATGCCATCGAATGGTTCGGCAAGCACGCCGATCCCCAGCCCTGGGTGGGCGGGCGGCGCGACATCTGGGTGCGGATCCGCCCGGGCAAGATCACCGGACGCGTCATCCGGACCGCCGGGACAACGCCCTCCGACGACACATCGTGAGGCACGGACCCGTACCCGCCCGGGGCTCCGCACCACCCGATCCCTGGCGACTCCGCTACCAGGGTTTCGACCCGGCCGAGGAGGGCGTCCGCGAGGTGCTCTGCGCGGTCGGCAACGGGTACCTGGTCAGCCGCGCGGCCGCGCCCGAGAGCCGCGCGGACGGCGTCCACTACCCCGGTACCTACCTGGCCGGCTGCTACGACCGCGCGGTGTCCGTCGTCGGCGGGCGCACCGTCGAGAACGAGGACCTGGTCAACTGCCCGAACTGGCTCCCCCTCACGTTCCGCGCGGAGGACGGCGAGTGGTTCGCCGGGCCGGCCTCCGCCGAGACCCTGGAGCTCGATCTGCGCGCCGGCGTGCTGACCCGGCGGGCGCTGGTCGTCGACCGGGACGGCCGCCGGACCAGGCTGACGCAGCGCCGGATCGCCAGCCAGGCCCAGCCGCACCTGCTCGCGCTGGAGACGGAGCTGGTCCCCGAGAACTGGTCCGGCCGGCTGGAGGTCCGCTCCGCGCTCGACGGGGACGTGTCCAACACCGGCGTCGCACGCTACCGGGGGCTGACCAGCCGTCACCTCGTCCCGGACGGGCAGGGCGTGGACCCCGACGGCACGCTGTGGCTCCAGGTGGCCGCCACCGGATCGCCGCTGCGCATCGCGCTCGCCACCCGGACCCGCGCGCACCGGGCGGGCACCACGCTCCCGGCAGCCCGCACCGACGAGGTCCGAGCGGGCTGGGCGGCCCAGGTCCTCGCGCTGGAAGCGGTACAGGGATCACCGGTCACCGTCGAGAAGACGGTTTCGGTGTACACCTCCCGCGACCCCGCGACCGGCGCGCCGCTGCGCGCGGCCCGCACGGCGGTGCAGCAGGCACCAGGCTTCGGTGACCTCGCCCGTGACCACGCCCTGCGCTGGACGGAACTGTGGCGCCGCTGCCGGATCGACGCGGACTTCGACGGCATCGGGACCGTACGCCTGCACCTGTTCCACCTGCTGCAGACCTACTCCGAGCACTCCGTCGACCTCGACGTCGGCGTCCCGGCGCGCGGCCTGCACGGCGAGGCCTACCGCGGGCACGTCTTCTGGGACGAGCTGTTCGTCCTCCAACTGCTCAACCTGCGGTTCCCCGAGCTGGCCCGGGCCGTGCTGCGCTACCGCCACCGCCGGCTCGACGCCGCCCGGCAGGCCGCCCGCGCCGTGGGCCTGCGCGGCGCGATGTACCCGTGGCAGAGCGCCTCCGACGGCCGGGAGGAGTCCCAGCAACTGCACCTGAACCCGCTCTCCGGGCGCTGGCTCCCCGACCGGAGCAACCTCCAGCGCCACGTCGGCTCCGCCGTCGCCTACAACGTCTGGCAGCACTACCAGGCCACCGGCGACCTGGACTTCCTCGCCGGCACCGGCGCCGAGATGCTGTTGGAGATCGCCCGCTTCTGGTCCTCGTCCGCGGTGTACGACCCGCGCCGCGGGCGGTACTCGATCCGCGGCGTCCTCGGGCCGGACGAGTACCACGACGGCTACCCCTGGTCCGACCGGCCGGGGCTGGACGACAACGCCTACACCAACGTGCTGGCCTCCTGGGTGCTGGCCCGCGCCCTCGACGCCGTGGAAGCGCTGCCCGACTACCGGCGCGACGAACTCCTGGAGCGGCTCGGGCTCGGCCAGGGCGAACTCGACCGCTGGCAGGAGGTCAGCCGCCGCCTGCACGTACCCTTCCACGACGGCGTGCTCAGCCAGTTCGACGGCTACGAACGCCTCGCCGAACTCGACTGGGCGGACTACCGCCGGCGCTACCCCGACCTGCGCCGGCTGGACCGGATCCTGGAGGCCGAGGGGGACACGGTGAACCGCTACAAGGCGTCGAAGCAGGCCGACGTCCTGATGCTGTTCTACCTGTTCTCCGCGCACGAGGTGCGCGGCCTCCTGCGCCGGCTCGGGTATCCGGCCGGCCACGAGCTGCTGCACCGCACGACCGACCACTACCTGCGGCGCACCGTCCACGGCTCGACGCTGAGCGCGGTCGTGCACGCCTGGGTACTCACCCGCAGCGACCGCCGCGCCTCCTGGAGGTTCTTCCGCGACGCCCTCGACGGCGATCTCACGGACGTGCAGGGCGGGACCACGGCCGAGGGCATCCACCTCGGTGCCATGGCGGGCACCGTGGACCTGCTGCAGCGCTGCTACACCGGCCTGGAGATCCGCCAGGACACGATCTGGCTCGATCCCCGGCTGCCTTCGGCGATCGGCCGGGTGAACCTCGATCTCCGCTACCGCGGCCACTGGGGCATCGCCCTCTCGGTCGACCGGCGCTCCGTCGAGGTCAGCCTTCGCGAGAGCCGCCAGGAACCGGTCCGGGTCGGCTTCCGGGGCTCGTCGACGATCGTCCGGCCCGGCAGGAGCCACCGCTTCGCCCTCTGAGCCCGGCCGTCCGCCACCCCCGGCCCCGGCCGCCGCGGATCGGCGCCGACGACACCCGGCGGGTCACGGGGCGAGGTCCCGGCGGGCCAGGAGCCCGAAGGCCGCCGCGACCCCGGCCAGACCCACGGCGACGAGCACGCCCGCGGACAACCACGGGACGGCGCCATGGGCGAGCGCGTCGCCCGGCGTGTAGTAGTGGAACGGGCTGAGGAAGCGCAACGGCGCGGCCTTCGACCAGGCGAGCGCGACGAAGTTCAGCGCGAACCCGACCGCGCCGAACGCGATCGTGGCACCGACCACCTGGGAGCGGCTGCGGCCCGCCGCGGACACCGCCAGTGCCGGGCCGGTGAGACACAGGGTGAAGGCGCAGCCCGGCCGCGAACACGCCGCTGACGGGCACGGCCCGGTGCAGTTGGGGTGACAGGGCGACCCCGATCGCCACGGTGGACGTCGCCGCGAGGTTGAGCACCACCGAGGCGGCCGCCACGGCCGCCGTTCGTTCGGCCAGCAGCCGGTTGCGGGAGACCGGCCGGGCCATCAGGAGCTCGATCGTCCCGGACTCGACGTCGGCCGCGACGGCCGCCGCCGTCAGCGCGCCGACGGCGGTCAGCTGGATCGCGATCCAGAAGGGGTGGGTGAGCCCGGCGCCGAGCAGCCCGGGGTAGCTGGCGATCGAGACGTCACCGCTGGAACCACTGAACGCCCGGAACGCGCTCGGCGGCGTGCGCCCGCCGCCCGCGAAGAGCTGGGCCGGCGGGAGCGTGTCGGCGATGACCACGATGAGGGTCTCGAAGACGACCATGCCCAGGACCAGGGCGACGAGCATCCGCCGGCGCCGGTACAGGGCCAGCCCGAACAGCGGGAAGCGGCTGCTCACGGCGGTGGCCCCGGATCGGCCTGCCGGTAGAGGTCGAGGAACGCCTCCTCCAGGCCGGCTTCCTCCACCGCCAGGTCGGCCACGGGGAGGGCCAGCAGGCCGCGCAGCGCGTCCACCACCCGGCGGGGCGGCACCAGGAGTTCGACCTGGTCACCGTCCCAACGCGGCGACCAGCGCTCCGCCTCGCCGAGCGGGCGCTGCCCGAGGCCGTCGGCGAAGGTCAACCGGATTCTCCTGGCCCGCGCCTCGCGCAGGGCCGCGACGCTCTCCACCGTCACCAGCTTCCCGTCCCGGACGATCGCCACCCGGCCGCAGGTCCGCTGCACCTCGGGCAGGACGTGGCTGGAGAGCAGGACGGTACGACCGGCCGCCCGTGCCTCGGCCAACAGTTCGAAGAAGGTCTCCTGGACCAGCGGGTCGAGGCCCTCCGTCGGCTCGTCCAGCACCACGAGGTCCGGGTCGTGCTGGAGTGCCTGCACCAGGCCGAGTTTCTGCTTCATGCCGCGCGAGTACTCCCGCACGGTACGGCCCAGCACGGAATCCGGCAGGGCGAGGCGCTCACAGAGCTCCGCGCGGCGGGGTGTCGGGGCACCCTGCAGATCGGCGAGCAGCCGAAGGGTCTGGTGTCCGGTCAGTTCCGGGTAGAGACGCAGCTCCCCGGGCAGGTAACCGAGCGCGGGGGCGAGTCGCCGGTGGTCGGCGACGGGGTCCAGGCCCAATGCCCGGACCTGCCCCTCGGTGGGCCGCAGCAGGCCGATGAGACAGCGCAGCGTGGTGGTCTTGCCGGCCCCGTTCGGTCCGAGGAAGCCGAAGACCTCGCCCGCGGCCACGGTGAGGTCGAGCCGCTCGACACCTACGGTCGGTCCGTAGCGCTTGGTCAGCGAACTGATCTCGATCGCCGGCACCGGGGCGGGCACGGGACGCACGTCTCCCCCGGCCCTATTCCGGTTCCTGGGAGCGCAGCTCGCTCCCGATCCGGTGGGCCCAGGTCCGGATACGTTCGGGATTCCGGAAGTCGCCGCCCTTGCCGTGCTTGACCAGGGTGTGGGCGATCCAGCCGGGGGTCTCGGTCGTGAGACTGCCGCCGAAGGTGGCATGCCCGCGGGCGTGCAGGTGTTCCATCGTCTTCGCCGCGGCGGGCACCGGCGGGATCTCGTGCTGCTCGGCGGAACTGTCCACCGGGCCGCTGCTGAACAGCCAGACCGGGCGGTGGACCAGTGCGTCGGCGTTGCGGCTGGCGCACCTCAGGGCGTCGCGCTGCCAGCGGCCCGCGTAGAGCGAGCTGCCGAGCACGACGGCGTCGAACCGGGTCACGTCCTGGACCTCGGAGGCGGGACGGACCTCGGTCTCGAACCCGTCCTGCTCCAAGGTGCGGCCGATCTCGTCGGCGATGCCGCCGGTGGCGCCGTGCTTGCTTCCGTAGGCCACGAGGATCCTCTGCTTCTTCATGGCGGCCCTCCTGCAGGGGGCGGACAGGGTCTTGCGGCCGGTTCTCGGCCGACAGCTCCAGCGTGGGCCCGCGCAGGGGTTCCCAGCCAGGGCCGCTCGCCCCCTTGGCGGGGCCACTCGGCCCTGCCCCGGGGCGCGGGCCGTGCCTACCGTACGAACAGGGCCCCGAATTCGGCGGGCCGCCCCGCGATCCCCGGTGGAGGAGCCATGGCACCCGCGAGCAAACGCCGCCCGGTCGTCCTCGGCCTGGACGCCGGAGGGCCCGGTCGGCTCGCCGCGACATGGGCCGCCGACGAGGCGGACCGCCGACGACTGCCCCTCCTGCTGGTCCATGCCGTACCGGAGACGGGCTCCGACCGTCACGGCTTCGAAAAGAGCTACCGCGAGGAACTCCGCGCCGACGGACGTGCGGTTCTCGACGAGGCCGCGGCGCTCGCGGGCGAGCGACACCCCCGGCTGGAGCTGGCCACCGCCCTGGTGGACGGCAATCCGGGCCAGGTCCTGTGCCTGGAGTCCGCGCGGGCGGAACTCGTCGTACTGGGCTCCCGCAGGCTGACCCGTGCCGAAGAGTTCCTCAGCGCCTCGTCGGTGACCGTCCCGGTCAGTGCCCAGGCCACCTGCCCGGTGGTGGTCGTGCGCGAGCCGGAGCACGTCACCCAGGACCCGCTCCACCTCGTGGTGGGAGTGGACGGCAGCCCCTCGTCGGCCGCCGCCGTCGACGTCGCCTTCGACCTGGCGGCCCGGCGCGGAGCCGCCCTGCGTGCCATCTGGGTCCGGCAGTCACAGCCCTTCGGCCGGACCGACGACCTCCGGGCCGATCAGGAGCCCCGGCGGCTGCTGACCGAGACCACCGCCGGCCGGGCCGGCAGGTACCCCGACGTGAGGCTGACCCATGAAGTGGTCCACGGCCATCCCGTGGAGGAGCTGGCCAAGGCCTCGGAGCACGCGCTCGCCGTCGTGGTGGGGCGCCGCGGAGGCGGCGGATTCACCGGCATGCGCCTCGGCTCCGTGCCGCACGGCCTGCTGCACCACGCCCACTGTCCGATCGTCACGGTGCCCCGGCCGGCCGCCGAACCGCAGGGATGAGGATCGACGGTCCCGGATCCTGCGGCAGACGACGGACCAGCCGCCGGGCGGCCAGGACGCGCCGGATCCACGTGAGCCGATCGCCCTCCTCTTCCGGGACCTGCGCACCTCGGCGCACGGCCTGGCCGATCGCGAGGCGAACCGCCGCCAGGCCGTGTACGGCCCCAACACACCGACTCAGCGCGGCGGGCGGCGGTGGCCCCGCGAACTCGCACAGCAGTTCACGCACCCGCTCGCCCTGCTCCTGGCACTCGCGGCGGTCCTCGCCGCCGTCAGCGGGGCGCCTGCCCTCGCGGTGGCGATCGTGGCCGTGATCCTGCTGAACGCCGCGCTCGCCTTCGCGCAGGAGCAGCAGGCCGAGAAGGCCGTGGAGGCGCTGGCCGCCTTCCTCCCGGAACGGGCGACCGTGATCCGCGACGGGGTGCGACGGGAAGTACCGGCCACGTCGCTCGTCCCCGGGGACGTGCTGGTGGTCGAGGAGGGCGAGCGGATCTCCACCGACGCCCGGCTGCTGTCCGGCGGCGTGCCGAGGGCCACACGGTCGCGATGACCGGCGACGGGGTGAACGACGCACCCGCCCTGCGGCGCGCTGACATCGGCGTCGCCATGGGCCGGTCCGGCACCGATGTCGCCCGTGAGTCCGCCACCATGGTGCTCACCGACGACAACTTCGCCACCATCGTCGCGGCCGTCGAGGCCGGCCGGCGGACGTACGACAACATCCGCAAGTTCATCGTCTGGGGCGCGGACGAGCTGCGGAGGGCTCTGGTGCGCCGTCGTCCGGCCGCTCCCGCGGAGCCGGCGGGCACGGGCCCCGCTCCGGCGCACGCCCCCGTCGCGGTGTCGGCGCACCACCCGGTCGCGGTCCTGCCGGCACGGCACGGCTGGAGCGCCCACCGGCTCCAGCACGTGCTCGGCGTCACCGAGCACACCGCGGAGGAGATCGTCTCCCATGCCCGTCAGGTGGCCGCCGAGCACGGGCGCCGGCCACCCTGACCGGGCAGGCCGGGCTTGGCGCGGGACGGTCAGTCGCCGCCCCCGGCCCGGTCGACCGTGAGGTCGAGGAAGTGGGTGGAACACGAGATGCACGGATCGTGGTTACGGACGGCCCGCTCGCACAGCGCGGTCAGCTCGGCATCGGTGGGATCGCCCGACCGCAGCTGTTCCTGCACGGTGCGACGGAGGTCCTCCTCGATCGCGTCCTGGTTCTGCGCGGTCGGCGGGACCAGGACGGCGTCCGTGACGGTTCCCTGGGCGTCGAGGGTGTAGCGGTGGTGGAGCAGGCCGCGCGGCGCCTCGGTCGCCCCGTGCCCGGTCCCGGCGCGCGGTGGTACGTCGAGGTAGGGACTCGGCGGGGGTTCGTAGGCGTCGATGAGGCGCAGCGCCTCGTCGACCGCGTGGAGCACCTCGACCGCCCGGACGACGATGCTGCGGTAGGGGTTGCGGCAGACGTCGCCCTGCCGCGGGTCGCCGAGCCCGGCGTCCTGGGCCGCCTGGAGGGCGATCGGGGACAGCAGGCGGCCGTTGATCGCGTACCGGGCGAGCGGGCCGGTCAGGTGGCGGCGGCCGTCGAGCCGGGCATTCAGGGCGGTGGAGTGCGGGACCTGGCTCTCGACGACGTGGTCGCCGAACTCGCGGACGCCGAAGGTACGGGTGGGCAGTGCGCGCCGGCTGGTGGCGGGCAGTCCGGCGGTGTGCGGGGCGGGCATGACGGTCGGCGTGCCCGACTCGATCGCGTACCGGTCGGGTTCGGCCAGGGCGAGCAGGTCGTGGTCGCACCCGGCCTCGGGGAAGTCGAAGCCGGCCACCCAGCGCACGGTGAGCGCGGCATCCTCCCGTGCCCTGCGCAACTGTTCTTCCAGGGGCCGCAGTTCGGACCTGCTGGGCACCCGGTGGAAGCCGCCCAGGCGGACGTTGACCGGGTGGACGGCCCGGCCGCCGAGCAGTTCGATGATCGCGTTTCCCGCCTGTTTGAGCCGCAGTCCCCGCTCGACGTCGGCCCGCCTGGACCGGGCCAGTTCGACGACGTTCGCGCAGCCGTGGAAGTCGGGCGCGTGGAGCAGGTGGACGTGCAGGGTGTGGCTCTCGATCCATTCGCCGCAGTAGACCAGCCGGCGCAGGGCGGCCAGTTGGCCGTCCACGGTGACGCCGCAGGCGTCCTCGATCGCGCGGCAGGCACTCAGCTGGTAGGCGACCGGGCAGATCCCGCAGATCCGGGAGGTGATGTCGGGCGGTTCGGTGTAGGAGCGTCCCCGCAGGAAGGCCTCGAAGAACCGCGGGGGCTCGTAGATGGCCAGCCGCGCCTCGGTGACCTCGTCGCCCCGGATCCGCAGCTGGAGGGAGCCCTCGCCCTCGACCCGGGAGAGCGATCCGACGTGCAGCACCCTGGAGCCGCGATGGGTCACCGGTCCAGCTCCTTGCGGGAGGCCGCGTCGAACTCGGGCGCGGCGGTGTTGAAGGTGCGCAGGACCCGCACCACGTCGAGGGTGTCCATCCCGTCCCGGCGCAGCAGCGGGACGAAGGCGGGGAAGTTGGTGGAGTCGCCGGGGCCGAAGCAGCCGTAGCAGCCACGCCCGTAGGCGGGGCAGATGGCGCCGCAGCCGGCGTGGGTGACCGGGCCGAGGCAGGGGGTGCCGTGGGCGACCGTGACACAGACCGTGCCGCGCTGCTTGCACTCGAAGCAGACGCTGTGCGCGGGGACGGCCGGTCGGCGCCCGGCCAGGTGGGCGGTGATGACCTCCAGGAGCTGGCGGCGGTCGATCGGGCAGCCGCGCAGTTCGAAGTCGACGGGGACGTGGGCGCTGATCGGGGTGGAGGTGGCGAGCGTCGCGACGTAGTCGGGGCGGGCGTAGACGGCGGCCTGGAACTCGGCCACGTCGGCGTAGTTGCGCAGCGCCTGGACGCCGCCGGCGGTGGCGCAGGCACCGATGGTCACCAGGCGACGGGAGACGGCGCGGATGTGGTGGATCCGCTCGACGTCCTGCGCGGTGGTCACCGATCCCTCGACCAGGGACAGGTCGTACGGGCCCGGCTCGCTCGCGCTGGAGGCCTCCAGGAAGTGCGCGATCTCCACCTGCTCGGCGAGGCCGAGCAGTTCGTCCTCGCAGTCCAGCAGGGTGAGCTGGCAGCCGTCGCAGGAGGCGAACTTCCAGACCGCGAGCCTGGGGCGCCGGCGGGGCTCGGCATTCATCTCACAACTCCCTGACCAGAAGGAGTGGTTCGGCGGTGGTCCAGCTGACCACGGGGCCGTCGCGGCAGAGCAGGAGAGGCCCGAGCTGGCAGTGCCCGCAGTGGCCGGTGGCGCAGTGCATGGTCCGCTCCAGCGAGACCATGATCCGGCCGGGATCGGCGCCGCGGTGCACCAGCTCGGCCGCAGTGGCGCGGATCATCGGCTCGGGACCGCAGACGAAGGCCGCCGCCGTCCCCGGGTCGAAGGCGGCGCGGTCGAGCAGGGCGGTGACGACACCGACGTCACCGCGCCATCGCCCGTCGGGCCGGTCGACGGTGACCAGCACACGGGCCCGCGGCGCCCATCCTCGGGTCTCCGGGGCGTAGAGCAGGTCCTGCGGCGTGCGGGAGCCGATCAGGACGTTCAGCCGACCGTACTCCCCCGGTGCGGCGAGAGCGGCGCGTACCAGTGGGCGCAGCGGTGCCAGGCCGATGCCGCCCGCCACGACCAGCAGGTCGCGCCCGGCCGCGGCCGGCAGCCCCCAGCCCGTACCGAACGGGCCACGAACGCCCACGGTGGCGCCGGCCTCCAGCCCCTGCAGGGCGGCCGAGACCGCACCGACGCTGCGGACGGTGTGCGTCAGCCGGTCGCCGTCGATCCCGCTCACCGACAGCGGGATGTCACCGACGCCGAACGCGTACACCATGGCGAACTGGCCGGGCACGAAAGGCGGTAGCGCCGATCGGACGGGCTCCAGCACGATCGTGGCGACGCCGGGCGCCTCGGCCGCGCGGGTCACGACCCGGTGGGGCACCGGCAGCGCGGCGGAGTGCGCGACCGCATGAGGTGTCGTCATCCGTCACCCCCGCCGGCCCCGCCGCCGGGTGGCCCGTAGAGGTCGAGCAGGCGGGTGCGGGTGGCCTTCAGCCGACGGGCGATCACCGCCGCCACGGCGCCGGTCACCGCCAGGCCGAACGCGGGGTCCTGCCCGCACGCGGCACGGACGCGCGACGCGTCGAACTCGTCGGCCCGCAGCCTGCCACGGGCCTGGGCACCCAGGTGCCACCGGTAGGGCTCGAACAGCCAGGACCAGCCGAGAAGATCGCCTTCGCCGAGGGTTTCCACGACGGGTGGCGGCCGGCCCGGGACGTGGACGTCCAGTGCCGCGCCCCCCGAGCGGATGATCCAGAACCGGTCCGCCGCCCCGCCCTCCTCGAAGATCCGGGCACCCGCGGAGATCTCGACCTCCTGGGCGAACGCGGTGAGCCTGTCCCGGTGAGCGGGTGGCAATCCGCCGAGGAAGCCGTGCTGCGAGGTGGTCATGCCGGGCTCTCCGGCCCCGGCGGGCGGGCGGCCCGGCTCTCCCGCTCCTGGTGGAGCGCGTGCGCCTCCTCGGTGATGTCGATGCCGACCGGGCACCACACGATGCAGCGCCCGCAACCGACACAGCCCGAGCTGCCGAACTGGTCGAACCAGGTGCCGAGCTTGTGGGTGGCCCACTGGCGGTACCGGCTGCGCGGCGACTCCCGGACGGAGCCGCCCGGGAGGTGGGAGAAGTCGAGGTCGAAGCACGACTCCCAGTGCCGCCACCGCTCGGCGTGGTCACCGGTCAGGTCCGTGACGTCCTCGGTGCTGGTGCAGAAGCAGGTCGGACACACCATGGTGCAGTTGCCGCAGGTCAGGCAGCGGGCCGCGACGTCGTCCCAGCGGCCGGCCGTGAGGGTCTCGCGCATCAGGGTCCGCAGGTCCACCGGCGGCATGCTGCGGCCCATCCGGTCCGCCGCCCCGGCCACGCGCTCGTGGGCCGCCTCCCGGGTCGCGGGATCGGCCGGGCTCCGGGGAAGATCGGCCAGCACCGACTCGCCCTCCTCGCTCCCCGCGCGCACCAGGAAGCGGTGGCCCCCGGCGTCCAGCACCTCGGTCAGGGCCAGGTCGAATCCGGGTCCCGCGGCCGGGCCCGTGCCCATCGACACGCAGAAGCAGGTGGCACCCGGGTCCGTACACTCCACCGCCACCAGGAAGGCCCGCTCGCGGCGCCCGCGGTAGCCCTGGTCGGCGTGCCTGCCCCCCGTGAGGACCCGGTCCTGGATCGCGATGGCCCGCAGGTCACAGGGGCGTACCCCGAGGAAGGCGTACGCCGGAGGTGTGCCGGTCTCCTCGGTGACGACGAGGTCGCCGTCGGCGCTACGGTCGGCGCTCCACTCGCGTACCCGGGGCGGATGCAGGAAGGTCTTCCAGGACTGCGGCCCCGCGCTGTGCGCGAAGGCGGCGCCGTCCTCGCGGGCCCGCAGCCGGTACGTCCCGGCCTCCAGCTCGACCCCCCAGCCGTAGGGCAGGTCAGCGCCGGAGCCGAGTTCCGCCAGCACGATCGCCCCGTCCCGCACGATCGGGCCGATGACCGTGCGGCCACGGCCGGCGAGGACCGCGACCAACGCGTCCAGGCCGTCCTTGTCGATCACCGCGGAGCCGCCGGCGTCCGTCGCCACTCAACCTCCCAGGCCGATGCCCCCGCTGCCCAGTATGGGGAGCCAAGCGCGCCCGGGCAGCGGAAGCCGGGTCCGGTGTGCTCCAGGTGGCTCTCTGCCGACCTCGTGCGGGCCCAGCCGGGGCCCACCGCGGCTCGGGGCCGCCACGCGCGGGAAGAGCGGATGAGGTGAACATCCCTGCCCGCGTCATCGTCATCGGTGTCGGCAACGAGTACCGGCGGGACGACGGTGTCGGATGGGCGGTCGTCACCAGGCTGGCGGAACGGGCCCGGAAGCGCCCGCTGCCGGGCCGGACGTCGCTGGTGTTGTGCGACGGCGACCCCGCGAGGCTCATCTCCCACTGGGACGGCGCGGACCTCGCGATCGTCGTGGACGCCGCCCACACCCACCCCGGGCAGCCCGGCCGGGTGCACCGCCTCGTGATGGACGACGGACGGATCGCGGCGGCCGACCGCGCGACCAGCTCCCACGGGCTCGGCCTCGGAGACGCCGTGGAACTGGCCCGCGAACTGGACCGCCTGCCGCGCCGCCTGGTCGTCTACGCCGTGGAAGGGGCCGACTGCTCCCCGGGAACGGGCCTGTCGGCCCCGGTCGAGCTGGCCGCGTCGCGCCTCGCGGCGCAGATCACGAAGCAGGTCGCACGGTGCCAGGACCGGGCCGGCAGGCGCTGAGCGCCGTCCCGGACAGGGCCGTTCGGTGACCGCCGGCCCGCCGCCCGGGGCCCGAACGGCCCTGTCCGGGGCGGCGCGGCAGGCGGACAGTGTGAGAGCAGGAGGACCCCCGGCGAAGGAGTGAGGACCATGCAGCACCGCACCGTCCGCGACGTGATGACCCCCGGGGTCGTCACCGCACGGCCCGGCACCCCTTTCAAGGAGATCGCCGAGATCTTCGAGCGGAACGGCATCGCCGCCGTCCCCGTGGTCGACGACCGGGACCACCCGCTCGGGGTCGTCTCGGAGGCGGACCTGCTCCGACGGCAGGCGCACCTCCCCGACCCGCAGGGCCACTCCGTCAGCCTCCCGGAGGATTCCCGTGGCAGCGCCGGGACCGTGGCCGAGACCGCGGAGGGCCTGATGACCAGCCCGGCGGTCTGCGCGCGCCCCGGATGGAGCATCGTCGAGGCTGCCCGGACCATGGACCGCGAGCGGGTCAAGCGCCTCCCGGTCGTCGACGAGGCCGGGCGGCTCACCGGCATCGTCAGCCGCTCCGACCTCCTGCGGCTCTTCCTCCGGCACGACACGGCCCTCCGTGAGGAGATCGACCGCGACATCCTCGACCGGACCCTGCGCCTCGCTCCAGGAGCGGTACGGGTCACCGTCCGGGACGGTGTCGTGACCCTGGCCGGGCGGATCGAGGACGCCGGCCTGATCCCCGTCGTCGAGCGCCTCTGCGCGTCGGTCGACGGCGTGGTCTCCGTCCACCAGGCCATCGAGCATCCCTCGACGGCGTCGCAGGCCGGGGCCACCGTGCCGACCGCCTGAAGGTCCCGGGACGGCAACGGCCCCGGCCGGCCTGGCGGACCGTCCCGCGGCCGCGGCGGCCGGTCCGCCCCGCCGCGGCCGAGAACGAGGTAGCGCGATGCACAGGGTGACACCGGCGGGCAAGCGGATCGTGGTCGGCGTGGACGGCTCTCCCTCCTCCGAACAGGCCCTGCGGTGGGCCGTCGGCCAGGCACGCCTGACCGGTGATCCGGTGGACGCGGTGATCTGCTGGACCTTGCCGACGGTGTACGGGCGGGCGCCGATGTCGGTGGACCGCGAGCTCGGCCGCGCCGCAGGGAAGGTGCTGGACCAAGTGGTCGCCCGCGCCTTCGGCGGGGTCCGGCCGGCGGAGGTCCGCACGACAGCCGTGCCGGGGAACGCCGCCGAGGTGCTGGTCGAGCGCTCGCGGGAGGCCGACCTGCTCGTGGTGGGCAACCGGGGCCCCGGCGGGTTCGGCGCCGCCCTGCTCGGGTCCGTGTGCCAGTACTGCGCACAGCACGCGACGTGCCCGGTCGTCGTGCTCCGCGACAGTGCCGGATGACCGGCGCAGCTTCCCCCGCCACGTCCCGGCCTGGGCCGTCCGGCGGGTGTTCAGGGCCGGAGGGCCCATGCCCGCGATCCGAACGCGAAGCAGGATGAAAGCGGGACCGGACGAGAAGACGGGTGCCGACGCCCCCGCGACCGGTCTGGACGACCGACCGGAAGGATGTCCCGGCCATGACCGCCACCGGCAGCATCGAGCAGCACCGGACCAAGCAGTGGACGCTGCACCTGCAGTTGTTCGAGGAGGGCGGCCTCACCACCGTGCACGCCGTCCTCGACACCGGCGACAACGCCCTCCGAAGTCGCGCCACCGCTCGGCGCAGCCCGAACGACCCGGACGTCCCCGAGATCGGCGACGAGTTCGCGGCGGGGCGGGCCCTGGTCGACCTCGGTCACCAGCTGCTGCGCGCGGGCGAGAACGACACCGCGGCCTTCGAGCCCGGCCTCCGCTCATGACGCCGGGCCGGCCGCCCACCGTTGACGAAACGAGTCGCACCAGGGAGCGGTCCATCATGAACGAGCCGGCACTGACCCTGACCCAGCTGCGGTTCCTGGCCTCCGCCGCCGGCGCGGCGCCCTCGCTGCACAACAGCCAGCCGTGGCGCTTCGCCCCCGCACCCGACTCGTCCGGGCTGCGGGTGTACCTCGACCGCTCCCGGGCCGTGCCGCTGACCGACCCGGACGGCCGGGCGCTGCACATCTCGGTGGGCGCGGCGCTGTTCAACCTGCGGCTCGCGGCACTGCGGCTCGGACGGGACCCGGAGGTGGCGTTGCTCCCCGACCCGGGCGAAGCGGACCTTGCGGCCGAGATCCGTCTCTCCCGCCCCGCACCGTCGGCGCCGCCGTTCGGACCGGACCTCTTCGAAGCGATCCGGTACCGCCACTCCAGCCGCCGCCCTTTCAGCAACCGCGACGTGCCCGAGGCCGTCCTGGGCGAGCTGACGGCGGCGGCCTCCGGCGAAGGAGCGGTGCTGTCCCCCTTGGAGGAGGACGGGGTGCGCCGCGTGCTCGCCCTGACCACCGACGCCGAGCGCCGCACCGGCGCCGACCTGGCGCGGATGGCCGAGACCCGCAGCTGGCTGAGGCTGGAGGAACAGGCCGCGGACGGGATACCCGCGGCGGCGCTCGGCCCGCGGGACCACGACGCCCGGGTGCCCATGCGCGGCTTCACCCGCCGGACCCTTCCCACCACGCCGCCCGAACGCTTCGAGGCGCTCCCCCAGCTGGCCGTCCTCACCACCCACGGCGACACACCCGCCGACTGGCTCCGCGCCGGCCAGGCCATGCAACGGGTCTGGCTGCTGGCGACGACCCGCGGCCTGCGCGCCTCCGTCCTGCACCAGGCCGTCGAGTGGCCGGACACCCGCTGGGGCCTGCGGGACCCGGCCGAGGGGGTCGGCCACGTGCAGCTCGTACTGCGCCTCGGATACGGCCCGCCCGGACCCGCCACCCCGCGCCGCCCGGTCGACGAGACCCTCGACCTGACGGACCACCGGGCTGCCTCGGCCGCCGGGGAGGCGTCGTGCTGACGCACCGCACCGTCCGGGACGTGATGACCCGCGACGTCGTCCGCGTCGCGCCGGCGACGGGATTCCGCGCGATCGTCGAGCTCCTCCAGGAGTACGGCATCACCGCCGTGCCGGTCGTGGACGAGGACGACCGGCCGGTGGGCATCGTCTCGGAGGCGGACCTCCTGCGCACCCAGTCGGCCCAGGAGGACCCCGTCGGCCTGCAACCACCGCCGGCCGCAGGGCCGGGCAGGGCCGGGGCAGCCACCGCACAGCAGTTGATGACCAGCCCCGCCGTGTGCGTCGAACCCGGGTCCACCGTGGTGGCCGCTGCCCGCCTGATGTCCGGCCGGCACATCAAACGACTGCCGGTGGTGGACGAGGAGGGCCGGCTCGCCGGCCTGGTGAGCCGCGGCGACCTCCTCAAGGTGTTCCTCCGGGACGACCGGGCCATCAGGCAGGACGTCGTCGAGGAGGTGCTCAGCCACGTGGAGGGGGTGAGCCCGGCAGCCGTCGGTGTGGAGGTCGCGCAAGGCCGGGTCGTGCTGAGCGGCACGATCGCGCCGCCCTACCTCGTACCCGTCGTGCTGCGTCTGTGCCGGTCCGTGGACGGCGTCGTCTCGGTCACCGACCGGACGGGGCCGGCACCCGAACCGGTCTCCCCCGTCATCCACTCGAAGCAACGCCGGAGCACGGAGGTCCGTCATGGCAACCACGCCTGAGAGCCCGCACCCCGTCATCGTCGTCGGCGTCGACGGATCGCCCTCCTCCCGGGAGGCGCTCCGCTGGGCCCGGAGACAGGCACGGCTGGAGGAAGCCTCGGTCGAAGCGGTCGCCGCCTGGGACTACCCGCCGATGAGCGGCTGGGGGCTGTCCGTCCCGGGACCGGAGATCGAGGAGGCTGCCCGGCTGGCACTGGCCGACACCGTGAAGCAGGAGCAGGACGACACCCGGCCCCCGGTCCGGCAGCGCACCGAGTACGGCCACCCGGCGGACGTCCTGCTGAAGGCCGCCCGCGGGGCACACCTCCTGGTGGTCGGGTCCAGGGGGCTGGGAGGCTTCACCGGGACCCTCCTGGGCTCGGTGAGCCGGCACTGTGTGGAACACGCAGCCTGTCCCGTCGTCGTGGTGCGCAGCGCCGGCACCTGACCGGTGGAGGACATCGCGGACGGACCGGTCCTCGTCGGTCTCCACGGATCACCGGAGAGGTGAGCAGTCGTGCAGGCGGTGATCGTGTACGAGAGCATGTACGGCACCCGGACCGTCGCCGAGGCGATCGCCGAAGGTCTGCGGGGCGCCCGGCCCGACGCTGTCGTCCATTGCGTCCCGGAGGCCGGTGCGGGACCGGAGGTCACCGGCAGCGCAGATCTCCTGGTGGTCGGCGGGCCCACCCACGTGTATGGGACGAGCTCAGGGCCGATCCGCCGGACGGCCCGGCTCGCCGCCGCCGGGGCGCCCGTCGAGAACGCGCCGGACTCGCCCGGCCCGGGGCTTCACACCGTGAGCAGTCCGTGGCCGGCGAACACCGACCGGGCTGCTTCCAGCTGCTCAGCGCTCGGCGACGGGGTGCCTTCGAGCGGGAAGCGACTTCCCCGGGCCCGGTACTTGGCGGCGCCCAGCGTGTGGAAGGGCAGGACGTCCACCCGCGAGACGTTGCCGAGCGAGGCGGCGAACTGCGCGACGCCCTCGACGTTCGCCGGCCCGTCGGTCAGTCCGGGGACGAGCACGAAGCGGACCCACACCTCTTTGCCGAGGTCGGCCAGCCGGCGGGCAAAGTCAAGGGTGGGTCCCAGGTGCTGCCCCGTGAGGCGCAGGTAGAGGTCGCGGTCCCAGGACTTGATGTCGAGCAGGACGAGGTCGACGTCGGCCAGCAGCCGGTCGTCCGCCCGGGCGCCGAGGAAGCCGGAGGTGTCCAGCGCCGTGTGCAGCCCGAGCTGGTGCTTGAAGCGTTCGAACAGTGCGGTGCAGAAGGCGGGTTGGAGCAGCGGCTCGCCGCCCGTGAGGGTCGCCCCGCCGCCGGCCGCGTGGATGAAGGCGGCGTGCCGGGTGGCCTCGGCGACCACGGCGTCGACGCCGGTGCGGGTGCCGTCCAGCATCCGCCAGGTGTCGGGGTTGTGGCAGTAGAGGCAGGTCAGCGGGCACCCGGCCAGGAAGACCACGAACCGGGTGCCGGGGCCGTCCACGCCGGTGGACACGTCCCAGGAGTGCACCGAGCCGGTGCGGGCCGGGGGCGGCCCGACCGGGACGGCGGTGCCGAGCGTGACAGTCATGGGGAGTCCTCCTGGGCCGGCTACAGCGAGCCGTGGAAGGTGCGGTTGACCACGTCGAGCTGCTGCTCGCGGGTCAGCCGGACGAAGTTGACGGCGTAGCCGCTGACCCGGATGGTCAGTTGCGGGTACTTCTCCGGGTGCTCCATCGCGTCCAGCAGGGTGACGCGGTCGAGCACGTTGACGTTCATGTGGAATCCGCCCACCGCCGTAAAACCGTCCAGGACACCGGCCAGGTTGGCGATCCGCTCCTGCGGGGTGCGGCCGAGCGCCTCGGGGGTGACGGTGTTGGTCAGCGAGATGCCGTCCTGGGCATGCTCGTACGGCAACTTGGCGACCGAGAGTGCGCTGGTCACGTAGCCGTGCCGGTCGCGCCCGTTCATCGGGTTGGCACCGGGTGAGAAGGGTTCGCCGGACCGGCGCCCGTCAGGGGTGTTGCCGGTCTTCTTGCCATAGACGACGTTGGAGGTGATGGTCAGGACGGACTGCGTGTGTTCGGCCCCCCGGTACGTGGGGTGTCTGCGGACTTTCGCCATGAACCGCTCGACCAGCTGGACCGCGATCGAGTCCGCGCGGTCGTCGTTGTTCCCGTAGGCGGGGAACCCGCCGTCGATCAGGTAGTCGGTCGCCAGGCCCGTCGCGTCGCGCACCGGCGTGACCCGTGCGTACCGGATGGCGGCGAGGGAATCGGCCGCGACCGCGAGGCCGGCAATGCCGCAGGCCATGGTCCTGCGCACGTCGCGGTCGTGCAGCGCCATCTCCAGGCGCTCGTACGCGTACCTGTCGTGCATGTAGTGGATCACGTTGAGGGCGTGGACGTACGTCTCGGCCAGCCAGTCCATCTGCCGGTCGAGCTTCTCCAGCACCTCCTCGTAGTCGAGCACGTCCGAGGTGAGCGCACCGGTGTCCGGGCCGACCTGGGCGCCGGAGATCTCGTCCCGGCCGCCGTTGACCGCGTAGAGCAGGGTCTTGGCGAGGTTCACCCGGGCGCCGAAGAACTGCATCTGCCGACCGACGGCCATCGCCGACACGCAGCAGGCGATGGCGGTGTCGTCGCCGAACCGCGGGCGCATCAGCTCGTCCGACTCGTACTGGATGCTGGAGGTGTCGATCGACGCCTTTGCGCAGAACTCCTTGAATCCACGCGGGAGTCGCGGCGACCAGAAGACGGTCATGTTCGGCTCGGGCGCCGGGCCCAGGTTGTACAGGGTCTGCAGGTAACGGAAGGAGGTGCGGGTGACCAGCGGGCGCCCGTCCTGGCCGATGCCGCCGATCGACTCGGTGACCCAGGTCGGGTCGCCCGAGAACAACTGGTCGTACTCGGGGGTGCGCAGGAAGCGGACGATCCGAAGCTTGATGACGAAGTCGTCGACCAGTTCCTGGGCGCCGCTCTCGGTCAGCCGGCCCTCGGTGATGTCCCGTTGGAGGTAGACGTCGAGGAAGGTGGAGGTCCGGCCGAGCGACATGGCCGCACCGTTCTGCTCCTTCACCGCCGCCAGGTAGGCGAAGTACAGCCACTGAACGGCCTCCCGACCGGTCCTTGCCGGGCCGGAGATGTCGTAGCCGTAGGCGCAGGCCATCTCCTTGAGTTCCTGCAGGGCCCTGATCTGCTCGGCGAGTTCCTCGCGGTCCCGGATGACGGCCTCCAGCCGGCCCGGGTCCGCCGGCGCGGCGTCCAGCTCCGCCTTCTCCGCGCGCTTCGCGGCAATCAGCCGGTCCACGCCGTAGAGCGCGACCCGGCGGTAGTCGCCGATGATCCGGCCGCGGCCGTAGGCGTCCGGCAGGCCGGTGATGATCCCGGCCCGGCGGGCGGCAAGGATCTCGGGGGTGTAGGCGTCGAAAACGCCCGCGTTGTGGGTCTTGCGGTACGTGGTGAAGACGGTCGCCAGTTCGGCGGAGACCGGGTAGCCGTAGGTCTCCAGGGCTCCGGCCACCATCCGCCAGCCGCCGTTGGGCATGATCGCGCGCTTCAGCGGGGCGTCGGTCTGCAGGCCGACGACCAGTTCGCGGTCACGGTCGATCCAGCCGGGGGCGTGCGCGGTGATGGTGGAGGGGATGTCGTGGGCGACGTCGTACACGCCCTTGGCCCGCTCCTCGGGGAAGCGGTCGGTGATCTTCTTCCAGACCGCAGTGGTGCGTTCGGTGGGGCCGGTCAGGAAGCCGCCGTCGCCCTCGTACGGGGTGTAGTTGTGCTGGATGAAGTCGCGGACGTCGATCGCGTCGCGCCACAGGCCGCCCTTGAATCCGGCCCAGGAACTGCCGGCGGTCGTCTCCGACTGCTCGGTGGTCATGGTGGCTGTTCCCCTTTCGGTGCCCTCGGCACCTCGCTGGTCCGGCCGGTGGTTCGCACGGCCGGGGCGGCCCCGGGTGGGGCCGTCGGTGCTCAGATCCGGTGGCCGTAGTAGGCCTGACGCATCAGCTGCCGCATGTCGTCGAGCATCGGCATCCGGGGATTGGCCGGGGCGCACTGGTCCTCGTAGGCGTTCATCGCCTGCTGCGGAAGGGCTGCCAGGAAAGCTGCCTCGTCCACTCCCGCCTCCTTGAACGAGCGGGGGATGCCGACCCGGTCGCGCAGTCCCTCGACGGCCTGTGCCAGTGCCTCGACGCCCTGCTCGGGGGTGTCGGCGGGCAGGCCGAGCGTCCGGGCGACGGCCTGGTAGCGCTCCGGGGCGATGTAGCTCCGGTACTTGGGCCAGCCGGTGACCTTCGCCGGCGTCCCGCCGTTGTAGCGGATCACGTGCGGCAGGAGCAGCGCGTTGGTGCGACCGTGGGCGAGGTGGAAGGTGCCGCCCAGGGTGTGGGCCATGGCGTGGACGACGCCCAGGAAGGCGGAGCCGAAGGCCATCCCGGCGATGGTGCCGGCGTTGTGCATCTTCTCCCGGGCGACCGGGTCGTTCGGCCCGTCGGTGACGGCCCGTTCCAGGTTCTCGAAGATCAGCCGGATGCCCTGCAGCGCCAGGCCGTCGGTGAAGTCGTTCGCGTAGACCGAGACATAGGTCTCGATGCAGTGGGTGAGGGCGTCGAAGCCGGTGTCCGCGGTGACCGCGGCCGGCAGGTGGGTGGTGAGTGCCGGGTCGCAGATGGCGACACTCGGGGTGAGGGCGTAGTCGGCGAGCGGGTACTTCTGGCCGGTGGCGCTGTCGGTGATGACCGCGAACGGCGTGACCTCGCTGCCGGTGCCCGAGGTGGTCGGGACGCAGACCAGCTTGGCCTTCTCGCCGAGGTCGGGAAAGGTGAACGCGCGCTTGCGGATGTCGAAGAACTTCTCCTTCAGGTCGGCGAAGTCCACCTCCGGGTGCTCGTACATCAGCCACATCACCTTGGCGGCGTCCATCGGCGAGCCGCCGCCCAGCGCGATGATGGTGTCGGGCCGGAAGTCGCGCATCAGTTCCGCGCCCTTGCGCACGGTGTCGATGCTCGGGTTGGGCTCGACGAAGTCGACGACCCGGACCTCGACCGGCGCGCGCCGCCGGTCCAGGATCGCGCGGATCCGCTCCAGGTGGCCGACCTCGACCATGGTCCGGTCGGTGACGACGACGATCCGGTGGGCGTTCGGCATGCTGGCCAGGTACTTGACGGAGTTGCGTTCGAAGTAGATCTTCGGCGGGACCTTGAACCACTGCATGTTGGTGTTGCGCCGCCCGATCCGCTTGATGTTGACGAGGTTCAGCGCCGAGACGTTGCCGGCCACCGAGTTGTGGCCGTAGGAACCGCAGCCGAGCGTGAGCGAGGGCATGAAGGCGTTGTAGACGTCGCCGATCCCGCCCTGGGAGCTGGGTGCGTTCCAGATGATCCGACACGCCTTCACCGCGTGCCCGAACTCCTCGACGAACGCCTCGTCCTGGGTGTGCACCGCTGCGGAGTGCCCGAGACCGTTGAACTCCACCATGGCGGCCGCGAGTTCGATTCCGCGTCGGCGTGAGTCGGCGGTCAGCACCGCCAGCACCGGGCAGAGCTTCTCGCGCGTCAGCGGCTCGGACGGTCCGACCTCCTCCGTCTCCACCAGGATGACGGAGGTGTCGGCGGGCACGGTGAACCCGGCTGCCGCGGCGATCTGTACGGCGGAACGGCCCACCACCGCGGCGTTCAGGCGGTCGCCGGTGCAGGAGGCACCGTCGCCGACGCCGAACAGGTGCCGCTCCAGCAGCGCCTTCTCCTCCGCCGTGGAGAGGTGGGCCTTCAGACCGCGGAACTCGGCGATCGCCGCGTCGCGGATCTCCGCGTCCAGGATGACGGCCTGCTCGGAGGCGCAGATCATGCCGTTGTCGAAGGACTTGGACAGCACGATGTCGTTGACCGCCTGCCTGAGGTCGGCGGTCCGCTCGACATAGGCGGGCACGTTGCCCGCACCGACACCGAGGGCGGGCTTGCCGCACGAGTACGCGGCCCGGACCATCGCGTTGCCGCCGGTGGCGAGAATCGTGGCAACGTCCGGATGGTTCATCAGGGCCTCGGTGGCCGGCATCGACGGCCGCTCGATCCACTGGATGCAGTGCGCCGGAGCCCCGGCCGCCACCGCCGCGTCCCGTACGATCCGGGCCGCCTCGGCGGAGCAGCGCTGCGCCGCGGGGTGGAAGGCGAAGACGATCGGGTTGCGGGTCTTCAGGGCCAGCAGGCACTTGAAGATCGTGGTCGAGGTCGGATTCGTCACCGGGGTGACGCCGGCGACCACGCCGACCGGCTCGGCGATCTCCACGATCCCGTCGATCTCGTCCCGCCGCACCACCCCCACCGTCCGCACAGCGGCCATCACGTGGGTGACGTTCTCGCAGGCGAAGACGTTCTTCACCGCCTTGTCCTCGAACACCCCGCGCCCGGTCTCCTCCACCGCCAGCACCGCGAGCCCGGTGTGCTGGGCGAGCGCCGCCAGGGACGCCTTCCTGACGATGTGGTCGACCTTCTCCTGGGTGAACGAGGCGTACTCCTGAAGGGCGGTCACCGCTCCGGCGACCAGCCGGTCCACCCCGGTGGCAGCCGGTCCGGGGACGGGCCGGTCCGCGGCGGCCACCGCCGGTGGTACGACCGGGGCGGGGACGGAGGTCCGCGCGGGCTCGGAACTCTTTCCAAGCTCGGCGCTCTTCGCGGTCAGCGGGCTGCGGGGCATGGTGGACCACCTTTCAGTTCGTCGTCCGGGTGCGGCGTTTCCGGTCCTCCCGGCGCCTCGTCACCCAGCTTTCCGTGACGGCGGCGCGGCGAGCCCTGCCGGACGGGGCAGGCCTTCGGGCCGAAGGTCCTTTGTTCGGCGGGCGGTTGGTCCCGGCGGCACTGCGGCGCGGACTACGGAGTGCTTCATGGCCGTGTCCTCCGTCGCCTCGACCGGCCGCGGCGCGGGTTCGCGCGGCCGCTGTCCATCGGCGCTCTCCTGCCACGTCCCCGGCCCGGCCCGGCCCAGGGGCCGGCCGGCTCTCGCCGCGGGCCCGAAGGTCCCGGCTCGGGGTTCAGGAGCCCGGCACCACGACGACCGGGCACGCCGCGTGGTGCAGGACGGCATGGGCGACGGGGCCCAATCGGCCGGCCGTGGCACCGGCCCGTCGCCCGAGGATCAGCAACCGGGCCTTGGCAGATGCCTCGACCAGTACCCGCCCCACCCCGGCGGGCTCGGCGTCGCAGGCGACCTCCACGTCCGGATGGGCAACCTGCCACGGGACGAGGGCGGAGGCGAGCAGCGCGGCCTCCGCCGTGCGTCCGGCGTCGAGTCCGACCGGCCCGGCCGCCGGAAAGACGTGCAGGATCCGGAGCGGCAAGCCATGCCTGCGCGCGGCCTCGAACGCGAAGTCGAGCGCCGCGCCGTGCGGGCTGCGGGCGTCGACGGCGACGACGAGGTGATCGCGCAGGCCCGCGTCCGCCGCCTCCGTCGGCAGCAGCACGGTCGGGCAGGAGGCCCTCGCGGCCACGTGCAAGGCGGTGGATCCGACCCGTAGTCCGGGGAAGCCGCCGTCCCCGCGTTCCGCCACGACCAGGAGTTCGGCGGCCTCCGCGGCGGCGACCAAGGCTGCGGTGGCGACGTCATGGACTTCTTCTCCGTGCACGCGCACCTGCGGGTACCGCACCGCGAGGATGTGTTGGATCTCGTGGAGCAGACGACTGCCGCCCGACGGCGACCGGCCCGGCCCGCCCGGCAGCAGATGCGGCATCAGGGGCAGCGCATGCAGGACGCGCAGCGGACGATCCCGGACGGCCGCCTCGGCCGCGGCCCAGTCGGCTGCCGCCACGCTTGCCGTGGAGGTGTCCACTCCGACTGCTACGGGCAGGTCCATGGTGCTCAGCTCCTTGTTGTCGGACCGATCCGGATCAGGGTCGCGGGTGCCGCCGGTAACCTCTGGCGGCCCGGTGCCGTGCTTGCCGCGCCGGGCTCCCGGCCGGATTCCCCGTACCGCTGGGCCGCTGCGCTGTGACTGCACGGACAAAGCGGCTGTTGGTACGGCCGGTTGACGTCGACTCACCGAACGGGCTGGCGCCCCTATCCAGGACGCGGCGGACGGCACAACCCCTGATCCTGCAGGGGCGCGCCTCTGCTTCCCGGACGCCCCACCTGGGCCGGCGCACGGCGCCGCTCCCTGGAACCGCACGGGCGCGGTGCGACTGCGCCCGGGGCCGGCTCCAGCGTCACGCTCCCGGCCGGGTCGTGCACAGGGCCGGTCGGGCCCCCACCCACGGGCAGAGCACGGGACCTGAGGCCCTGAACCGGAGGCCGGCCGGCCCCTACCCGCGGCTGCCCCCACCGGCGGAAGCTGGCGGAGCCTGCCGACCGTGCAGATGCGCCGCACGGCGCGGGCCCCGGCCTCAACACCGCGGCCCATCCCACCCCCCATCACAGCACTGGAGACCAGTTCCCATGACCCAGCACCTGCTTGCCGGCGTCGACGGCTCACCGCAGAGCACCGCAGCAGCCCGATGGGCAGCCGGCGAGGCCGTCCGCCGGGGGATCCCGCTGAGGCTGGTCCATGCGCGGACCTGGCTCGACAACTTCCACGCGGACCCGTCCCGGCCGGCGGACGTGCGCACCCTCACGCTCCGGATGCTCTCCGACGCGCGGGCGGAGATCCTGCGCTCCCACCCGGAGTTGGAGGTGCACACCGAGCTGATCGGCGGCGGCGAGCCGGTCGACGAGCTGGCCGAGGCCGCCACCGGAGCCGAGTTGCTGGTCCTCGGTTCGCGGGGCTTCGGGGGGTTCTCGGGGCTGCTGGTCGGCTCGGTCGGCCTCGCCGTCGCCGCCCGCTGCGAGGTGCCCACCGTGCTCGTCCGCGACACCGAGGGCGAGCGCCCCGGCGATCCGCGCGCGCGGGAGGTCGTCCTCGGCGTCGACTCCCACTCTCCCTCCTTCGACGTCATCGACTTCGCCTTCCAGCAGGCCGCCCGGCTCGGCACCGTTCTTCGTGCCGTCCACGGCTGGACGCCGCCGGCCGTCTGGGGGTATGCCGGGTGGGTGCCCCCGCAGGCCGAGGCGGACCAGTTCCGCACGATCGAGACCGAACTGCTCGCGGAGGCGTTGACCGGCTGGCGGGAGAAGTACCCGGACGTCGTCCTGGTCGAGGACTGCCGCATCGGCACCGGCTCCTCGGCCCTGGTGGACCTGTCCGCCGACGCCGCCCTCGTGGTTGTCGGCCGACGGCGCCGCCCGCACCACGCGGGGATGCGGATCGGGCCGGTCGCCCACGCCGTCCTCCACCACGCGCAGGCACCGGTCGCCGTCGTCCCGCACGACTGAAGCGGGTCGAGCGCGCCGCGCCGGCGCCTCCCGGCGCGGCGCGCTCGACAGCCCGGTGGCGCCCGCAGCGCGTCCGGTGCGCCGGTGGTCCAAGCGCGACGCCGTACAGGAAGGTGGTGGGTCCCGGGCGAGCCCGGGACCCACCACCTTCTGCGCGCCTGCCGCGAACGCACGCCTTGTCGGTCACTTCGCTTCGAACCGGTGCATTCCCCGGGCGTCAGGGCGGCCACGGCCCTGAGCGACGCCGCTTCAGCGGCACAGCGGCCCGGGAACACCGCTGTGCGCAGGGGCGTCGGGCACCGCGTCGAGGGGCCGACCACCGCGAAGGGACCGCCTGGCGTGCGGGTGTCCGGCTCACGCCTTCGGCCGGGCACCCGAAAGGGGCGCGGGACCGGAGACGACCCCACCCGTCTCCGGTCCCGCGCCCCTGGCCGGGCGTACCCCCACAGCCGCCCGGCCGGACCGGTGGCCGCTACCTCGCCGGGGTGATCAGCCCGAAGTGGCCGTCGTGACGGTGGTACAGGACGTTGCCCCGACCGGTGGCAACGTCGGTGAAGAAGAGGAACGGCAGGCCGGTGAGGTCGATGCGCGCGACGGCCTCGGCCGGCGTGAGCTCCGGAACCCTGGCCGTGCTCACGGTCAGACCCCGCTCGGGCTCGGGTTCCGCCGGGCCTGCACACGCGAGGCGGAGGTCGCCGGTGACCTCGTCCCGGTAGACCACGCTGTCGCGTCCCGCCCCGGCCTCGGTGAACAGGTGGAAGTCGTAGTCCATCGCCTCCATCTCCAGCACCGCGGCCCAGACTGCCTGGCGGGACAGACTGTAGGTCTTGTGCCGGACGATCTGCCGGTCCTCCTGCGTGCGGACACGGTGGTGCGGGCGGTGTCCGCGGCGCTCGGCACCGTCCCGGGCCCCCGGTCCGGCCGGCGGAATCGCGTGGTGGCGGCGGGGGTCCGTGTGCTGCCGGATCCTGGCCAGCCGGGCGACGAGACGTTCCTGCACCAGGTCGACGGCCTCGCGCATGGTCGCGGCGGCGACGTGGGCCCGGACCGGACATCCGTTGAGATCGATCACGACCTGGGCCAGGGCCGGCTTGAGAATCGCGTGGTTGGCCTCCTGGCTGAGCTTTACCCGGACCGCCAGGACGGGCTCGTCGAGCCGCTCGACCACGGCCAGCACCTTGGCCCTGGCGTAGTCGGGCGCGCCGAGCGACACCTCTCCCCTGGTCTCCAACCGGATGTCGACGGGCGGGGTCTGCAGACGGATCATCAGAGATTCCTTCCTTCGTGGGTCCAGACTGCCGCGTGACGGGTGGTTGCGCCGAGGGGCCGAACGTCCCCCCGGCCGGGCCCTGTGGCCCGTTCTCCCGTCGTCCGGGCCCTCCGGCACGCCGGGCCGGGAACCGCGCGCCAAGGACGTTGCCGGCGGCGGAGAGTTCGTCGGCCTGGCTGAATCACCAACAGGAGTGGCCCTTTGCCCTGCTGCCGACGTCACGTCAGCCGGACATAGGGCCGTCCGGCCCTACCGAATTCGCCGCGCCCGGGCCAGACTCTCCCCAGGATTCCTCCGCCCGTCGTGCCGACGGGCCCACGAGTGCGGAGATGTGATGGCGAACGGTGCGGCGGGCACGGCAGGCGACCCGGTGAGGGTGTTCCTCCTCGATGATCACGAGGTCGTCCGCCGCGGTGTGCACGACCTCCTGGACGCCGAGCCCGACCTCACCGTGGTCGGCGAGGCGGCCACCGTCGAGCAGGCGATCGCCCGCGTTCCCGCGCTGCTTCCGGACGTGGCCGTGCTGGACATGCGACTGCCGGACGGCGACGGCGTGACGGTCTGCCGGGAACTGCGCTCGCGGATGCCCGGCCTCGCCTGCCTGATTCTCACCTCCTTCGACGACGAGGAGGCCCTGCTCGACTCGATCATGGCGGGCGCCGCCGGCTACGTGCTCAAGCAGATCAGCGGCACCGACCTGGTCTCCGCCGTCCGCACGGTCGCGTCCGGGCAGTCGATGCTGGACCCCGGTGCCACCACCCGGCTGATGGCACGGCTGCGCGGCGACACCGGGCCGCAGGCCGCCTCGGCCTTCCCCGAGCTCACCGACCGGGAGCGGGAGATCCTCGCCCTGATCGGCGAGGGCCTGACCAACCGCCAGATCGGCCAGCGGCTCTACCTCGCCGAGAAGACCGTCAAGAACCACATCTCCCGCCTGCTGGCCAAACTCGGGGTCGAGCGGCGTGTCCAGGCCGCCGTCATCGCCACCCAGGCCACGGCCGCCCACGACCACGCGACCGGGCGCCACGCACGATGAGCGGGCCGGACCGGTGAGCACGACCGATTCGCACCCGGGGCCTCCCGGCGGCCCGCGGGGGACCATCGGCCCCTCACCCGCGAGCCGTTCCGAGGCGACCATCGATGCCATGAAGCCCGATCAGATCCCCTCGGCCGACACCTCACCGCTCGACGAGCGGCAGTGCCTGCGACTCCTGGCCGCGACCCGGGTGGGCCGTGTCGTCTACACGGTCGGAGCCCTGCCGGCCGTCCTGCCCACCCGCTACCGCCTGGACGCCGACGGCAGTGTGCTGCTCTCCGCCGCCGCCGGGTCCGAGCTGGTCCGGGCCGTGTCCGGCGCGCTGGTTGCCTTCGAGGCGGGCGAGGTCAGCGAGTCGGACGGCAGCGGCTGGAGCGTCACCGTGCTCGGCCGGGCGGACGTCACCGAGGCGCGGACGCCGCACGAGCCCGCCGGCCTGCGCCGTCCCGGCCAGGTGTGCATCCGGATCCACGCCGAACTGGTGACGGGGCGCCTCCTGCCGAACGCCGGCGCCGGCCGGCCGTAACGGCCTGGTCCGGAGCAACAGCAGGCGGCACATCGTGGTGGGCGGCGGGGCACGTCCTCATGGACGTGCCCCGCCGCCGGCACAGGTCGGTCGGGCTACCAGTGGTCGTGGCGCTCGCAGCGCTCGTCGTGCTCGTGGCGCTTGATCTGGGTGAGGTCGGTCGCGGTGTGGCTGGTGGTGTCGCCCCCTCCGAGGGCGGTCGCGCGGTTGGTCAACTCGGCGTGGGCCCAGCAGGAAACGTCGACCTTCAGGGTGATGGGAGGGTAGTTGCTCCCGGCGGGGAGGATGTCGCTACGGGTGCAGGTGAGGATGTTCAGGGTGCAGATCCATCCCGTGCCGCTGATGCTGTCGGCGCTGAGTCCGGCGGGCAGGGTGTCGTACACGGTGACCGTGGTGCCGTCGGTCGGGGCGGCCCCGACGGCGTTGCCCACGGTGATGGTGTAGGTGCCGTCCTGCCCCTGCGTGAAGAAACTGGTGTGGGTCTTGGTGATGGTCAGGGACGGGAGCGTGTAGGAGATGGTCACCTGGCCGTCGTGGTTCGCCGTCCCGAGTGTCGAAGGCGCATAGCTCGTGCCGGTACCCGTGGGGGTGGCGAAGCTGCTGCCCCCACCACCTCCGCCCCCACCCGCCGCGGTGCCCGTGTTGTTGACGGCGCCGCTGCCGCCACCCCCACCGGCGAAGTACCCGCCCCCACCGCCACCACCAGCACTGACGGCAGTGGCGGCGCAGCCGCCGTCGAAGCTACCACCGGCGCCACCGGTACCGACCGTGGTACCGGAGAACCCGCTCCCCGACCCGGCGTTGATGACGGCACAGGATGGAACGGTGCCTGCGGCCCCGCCGGTACCCCCCGTACTGGTACTGGTGCTGCCGCCGCCCCCGCCCTGCCCCGGCGAAGCCCCGGGGCCGGTGGCAGTGCCTGCGGTACCGCCGGTGGCATCAGGCGTGGTCCCGCCGCTGCCTCCGTTGCCCCCCGTGGAACCTGCTCCGGTGCCGCCGGCGGCACCGCCGCCCCCGGCGACCACCAGCAGGGAGCCGCCCGTACTGATGCTGGAGGCCCCGCCCCCGCCCGGACCTTCGAATTGGAACCCACTGGCCGGATAACTCCCGCCCGGGGCGCCGCCGTTGAACCCGCCGGCCCCCGGCGTGCCGGTGCCGTTGCAGCCTTTACCTCCGGTGCCGCCGACATTGACGGTGAAGGTCGTCGGGGCGACGCTCGGCGGCAGGGTGGCCACCACCCGCGCCCCCGTCCCACCGGCCCCCGTGACGGAACAGGCGGTGCCGGTGTTGTCGGCGCCACCCGCGCCGTCCGCGGTGATCGTCACCACCGCCGTCGCCGGAACCGTCAGGGTCTGCGGAGCGCCGGTGAAGACGAAGGTCTGCGAAGGATCCGCCCGCTGCGCCTGCACCGGCACGGCCTCCACCTGCGCGGCGGCCACCGGTGGGGCCGTGGCCGCCAGCAGCGCCATACCGGACAGCAGCGCGCACCCCAGCGACGCCACCCCTGCACCGCGCTCCCCACGTGGTCCACCCGAGTCAACCAGATCGGACGCGACGACGGCGGGAACCGGGGTCGTCCCACCGTCCGTGGCCCTGTTGAACACGGCCACGGGCCACTGACGGCTGATCCGGTACCACGGCAGGTCGCCCTGTCCACGAGTACGAGCACTCATCCGCGGGTTCACCTCTCCTCACAACAGAGCGCCCCGCCCCGAGCGACAAGTCACCAGCATGACAGGACACCTGATTGACAATTCATGACAAACCGCAATTAGATACCCCGATCCGATCACTTCGGGGTAGCGAGGTCATGAGACCTCGTGTGTCGCAGCGCCGTGCGGTGCGCACCGGACACACCGGCGGCCTACGCCAGGCGCTCGGTGTCGTTCCCGGCGACCTTCTCCCACAGGAACCCGACCCGGGTGTTCAGTGCACCGGGGTCGGGCGGGTGCGCTCGGCACGCTCCGGGCCCCCTCGTCGGCCTCCCCCACGGGGCTTCGCTCCTTCCTCGCCCTCCGGCAGGGACAGCGTCGGTGGGCGGGGCGGCGGGGCACGGGGGCCTACGGGGCGTGCGGGGCGTGCGGGCGTTCGTCGGCGGAGACGTCGCCCCGGGACGAGATACGGTCCGCGCCGGTCGGGCTGGTGCTGGCCTGGCGGCCGGAGAGGCGGGCCGTCGGGGCCCCGTCGCCGAGTGGCCAGGACGCCGAGAGGAGGTCCGGATCGCGGTCGTCGTCGCCTGGCCGGGCGAGGCCGGTGGTGCCGTGCCCCCAGGCGGTCGTGGCGTCGAGGGCCTGCCGGCGGGGCAACCGCGTGTCGTTGGCGAGCAGGAGGCGGGCGGCACGGCCGGCCAGGCCGGCACGGTGCCCGGCCGGACCCGGGTGCTCGGCGAACGCCGGGGCGGCACCCGGCGCCTCCTCGGGGAGGGCGGTGTCGGGGTCGCCGAGGGACGGGGCGACAGCCTGGACAGCAGCGGCCTCAGGCGCCCAGCGGGACCGACCACACCACCCGGGCCCCGCCGCCCGGCGAGCTCACCAGCTCCAGCGCTCCGCCCAGGTCCTCGGCCCGCTCGGCGAGGTTGCGCAGGCCGCTGCGCCTGCCCTGCGCGGGAATCCCCACGCCGTCGTCCTGCACCGTCAGCACGACCTGCGTCCCCGTCGCCTGCAGCGCGACCTCGACCCGCCCGGCCCCGGCATGCCGGGCCGTGTTGCTCAACGCCTCGCCCAGGACGGCCACCACGTGGTCCGCCACCGCCGTGGGGACGTCGGTGTCCAGCAGGCCCTCCATGCTCAGCCGTGGCGCGAAGCCCAGGGCCGCCTGCGCCGCCTCGACCGTCTTGACCACCCGGGCCCGCAGACCGTTGCCGGACGCCTCGTCCCGCGCCCGCAGCCCGAAGATGGTCGTACGGATGATCTTGATGGTCTCGTCCAGGTCACCCACCGCCCGCAGCACCCGGTCCGACGCCCCGGGATGCTCGATGAACCGCGCGGCACTCTGCAGCGTCATCCCGGTGGCGAAGAGCCGCTGGATCGCCAGGTCGTGCAGGTCCCGGGCGATCCGGTCCCGGTCCTCCAGCATCGCCAGCTGTTCGGCGTCGCGGCGCCGTGAGGCCAGTTCCAGGCCCAGCGCGGCCTGGTCCGCGAATCCGAGCAGCGGCCCGATCTCCCGGTCCGTGAACACGGCCTCCCCCGGCCCGCGGGCCAGCAGCAGCACGGCGTCGATGTGCCCGGTGCTGCGCCCCAGTGGCACCGCCACCGCCGGACCCAGCAGCTCCCGCCTCCGCGGATCACCTGTCAGGCGCGGATCGGTGGCCAGGTCCGTCGTGGTCACAGGCGTGCCCTGGGTGTACGCCGCCCCTGAGAGCGTGCCCTCCCGCGACACCACCAGGCCCGCCCTGGCGGCGGCGTTCGCGCCGAGCGCCAGCTCAAGGCGCAGCAACTCACCGCCTTCCGGCACGACCACGTCCGCCAGCTCCGCACCGGTGATCTCGCGTGCCCGCTGCGCGATCAGCTCCACCACCTGGGCACGCGAACTCCCCGACAGCAGGGTGCGGGTGATCTCCCCGCTCGCGCTCAGCCAGCGCTGCTGACGCTGCGCCTCCTCGTACAACCGCGCATTGTCGATCGCCACCCCGGCCGCCACGGCCAGGGTCGCGATCACCGACTCGTCATCGGCGTCGAACTCCTCGCCGCCGCGCTTGTCGGTCAGGTACAGGTTGCCGAACACCTCCTCCCGCACCCGGACGGGCACCCCGAGGAAGGTCCGCATCGGCGGATGGTTGGCCGGGAACCCGTAGGAGGCCTGATGCTGCGACAGAGCCTTCAGCCGGAGCGCCTTCGGGTGGCTGATCAGCTCTCCCAGCAGACCCTTGCCCGTCGGGTGGGGACCGATCAGGGCGATCTCCTCCTCCGACAGCCCGACCGTCAGGAACTGCGACAGCGACTCGCCGTCCGGGCCGATCACCCCGAGCGCCGCGTAGCGGGCGTCCACCAGGACGGCGGCGGCCTCCACGATCCGCCGCAACGCCTGGGTCAGGTCCAGCTCACGCCCGACGGACAGCACCGCCTCCAAGAGACTGTGCACCCGGTCCCTGGTCCCGCGGGCCGCGTCGATCCGCGCCTGCAGTTCCTCCAGCAGCTCGTCGAGCCGCAGCTGCGGGATCCGCGAGCGCGCCACATCGTCGTCCCCGCCCACGGCGGCCTCCTCCGGTCCTGATGCCCTGGACCGATTCTCGCAGAGCGCCATGCGACCCCGCCGGGGCTCTCCCCCATCCGTTCGGATCGGACCGTGGCGGGTGGGCACCGTCGATTCGCATCGATGTCGGTCAGGTGTGGGGGCGCCGGGGATGCGCTGTCGCCGAAGGCGCACCAAAGGTCCTGACCGTCCGGCACCGCGGGTGCTGCGCGTGCGCGGGTTCAGGTTCGCCGGCGTAGCGGGCCTCGCCACCTACGCGTCGCGACAGACGCACCGGGCCCGCCCGGCCCCGTGGGCAACGACTCGGGTCAGGGCGCGCCGTGGCGCGCCCACGACTCGCTGGCCGATCGCCGCGCGGGGCGCGACGGCAATCGGCCACACGCCACGAACGGGTGAAATGCGTCGTGCCCGCCGACCCGGGCCGGGCACCTCCCGCAACCACTCCATCGGCGAGAGCCCGCCGCAGCGCCTGGGGCGGTCACCTTGACGAGACCGACGGTGGAAGAGTGGCGGTACATCAAAACTCTGCTGGCCCAGAGCTTTTCGGCATGGCCGTCCGTCGGCCCGGAGTTTCGCTGCGTCCATGACGGCCCTGTCCGATCGCACGGCTTCGGGCCGCACCGACAGGGCTTCCAAGCATCCCCATGAGAGGAACCCTGTGGCCATCGGAATGCGACTGCCACGCGGCTTCGCCGCCGTGAGCACCGCCTTGCTCGTCGCCGCCGCCGTTCCGCTGACGGCGTCCAGCGCCGCGGCTGCGTCCCCCGTCTGCCTGAGCGGCAAGCTCCAGTACGACTACCGGTCGGCCGAGTCCGGCCGGGGCAAGCCCACGCTGACCAAGCCGGTCCGCAACGCGAACATCCAGCTGTGGGGCAAGGAGAAATCCACCGACGCCCCCCGCCGGCTCACCGCCGACTACCAGTACACCGCCGTCGCCGACGGCGGCTTCAACCTCTGCTACACCCCCACCACCGCTGCGATGAACAGCATGTGGGTGCGGTTCAGCACCGAGAGCACCAAGCTGTGGAAGGTCAGCGACGGCAGCGGCACGGTGTACACGTTCGACTCGCCCATCAGAACGGATCTTGCGGCCAGCACCGACCTGGGCACCTTGAAGGCGTCCAACGCCCGGGCCTGGCACGCGTTCGACACCGTCAACCTCCTGTGGTGGGCTCGCAACAACCCCGTCAGCGACTGCTGGTCCACCCATGAGGCGAACAGCAACGCCTGCACCGAACTCAACATGCGGTGGACCGCCGACTCGGCGGACGGGCCGTCCTACGACCTGGCCAACACCGTCCACCTCGCCGCCGCCGACCCCGACTCCGAGCACACCGTGCTTCACGAGGCCGGCCACTTCTTCCAGCACCGCCTCTACAACGGGCAGTTCCCGGCGGTCACCGGCTGCAACCCGCACTTCATCGACCAGGCGAGCTCCGGCAGCTGCTCCTGGACCGAGGGCTTCGCCGACTCAGTGGCCGCGTACCTCCTGAAGGACTACCGCTACGTGTGGCCCGACGGCAGCAGCCAGAGCTTCACGTACGCCACCGGATGGCACACCGGGGACCAGGTCCAGGGCAACGTGGACGGCGCGTTGCTGGACCTGTGGAACAACGTCGACGGAGGCTGGGACAGGACCGTCAGCGTGATGACCGCGCGCAGGCCCGCCACCTTCGCCGACTGGTTCAAGACCGGTCGGCCCACCGCCGACCCCGCGCTCTCCACCACCGGAAGCGCGCTCACCTCCCTGGCTGCCCACGCCATCAACTACGGCCCCACGATCGTGGGTGACGGCCGGACCCACGTCCTCACCAACGGCGGCGCTCTGGCCCTGGAACGCGCCGACCAGTGCGGCGCCTCCGGCAGCTCCCCTGCCGTCCTTGCCGCCTACGACTCCACGCGTGCCAAGCAGCGGTGGACGCTGCGGGCGGATCCGAACGGCACCGTGAAGCTCATCGACGGCTGCCCGGACGCCCTGGTGCTGACCGCGCCCACCACCGCCGGCGGCCAGGCCGTCCTGCGGGCCGTCAACTCCTCCAACCCATGGCAGGACTGGAAGGTCACCCAGAACAGCAGCGGCACCCTGACGATCACCAACCCGGCGACCGGATACTCCCTCGACAGCGCCCCCGTCACCCCCGGCGCAGCGGTCACCGGCAACCAGGCCGGCAATGCGAGCACCCAGAACTGGGCTGCCCTCAACTGACCGCCCGGACGTGCCGGCGTGCCCGGTCCGAGGGACGGGCGGGAAGGTCACCGTCCGGTCCGACCTCACGTCAGTGGATCCACGCGACAGCGCCGATACAGCCCTGATCAGCACGGACAGATCCGGCCCCCAGCAAGATCGCTGGGGGCCGGGTCACGTCCGCACGCCGATGAGGCTACTCGGAGCGACATGATGTCGGTCGGTGTGCTGGTGTTCGGATTCGTGCTGCTACGGGCGAGTCGGCGGGAGCAGGCGGCAAGCCGCGTCGACCATGGGCTTGGCGGTCGAACGGTCGCCCGTGACCAGCGAGGGAGTGTCAGATGACAAGCACGGTGGGCGTGGCGGACAGGCTCGGCATCGAGCCGGACGCGGTGGTCCTGGAGCTGGGGCTGGACGAGGACTGCGACGAGGCGCTGCGGGCCGCGGTGGAGGAGCGCGCCGGCTCGGAGCTCCTCGGCGAGGATGCCGACGAGGTCGTCGACGTGGTCCTGCTGTGGTGGCGTGAGGACGACGGGGACCTGGTGGACGCGCTCGTCGGGGCCCTGGGCCCGCTGGCGGAGAGCGGGGTGATCTGGGTGCTCACCCCCAAGACCGGTCGTGACGGGTACGTCGAGCCCTCCGACATCGCCGAAGCCGTCCCCCTCGCCGGCCTCGCACAGACCGCCTCCATCAGCGTCAGCGACGACTGGGCCGGTGTCCGTCTCGTCTCCCCCAAGACAGCCAAGACCAAGCGCTGACCCCCGCTGACCAATCACAGGCACAGCCAGGCCGGGGCGCGGCAGGCGGGTAGGTGCGTCCCGGCCAGCCCGGGGCGGGCGGGTGGTGGGGTGCGGGGTGCGGCCGTGGCCGGAACCCGGAACCGGCCTATCGGCGGCAGGGGGCAGGGCAGGGCAGGGCAGGGAGAGGGGACAGGTCGGCCTCATGGCCAGGTCCCGGGTGCGCCTGCAACCCGGGACCTGCAAGGAGGGCTCCATGGGATTGGTGGCCGTCACCCACCCGCCTACCCGGGCCGCGCCCCTTCAACCGGGGGCGCCGGGCGTGACTACGCTCCGTCGTGGGCGTCGGCACCTGGCACCGGGCGGCCCGGGCCGGCTTCAACCCTCGCCGACGGGCGCTGGGCCGCACCGGCCGGGACCGCACCGGCACCTTCTGGGAGCACCGGCCCCCACCGCGCCGGCATCCTTCTGGAGCACCCGGCCCCAGCCGGTCCGCAGGCGCAGCGGGCAGCGGGCAGCGCCGGGCCGGTTCGGCGAGGTCCTCACATCCACGACAACCTCGTCGGCACCCGCGAGGCCCGACCGGGCGGGGGCACGGCAACCCCTGGCGAGGCCCGCCTGGCATCCGTCCCGCCTGGTGCAGGACCGACGCGCTGCGCCGCTGCCTACCTCCGGGCCAGAACTCGCGCGGACCGAGCGCCGTCCGGCGCACCGGGACGGGAAGACCAGCCGTTGCAGCCCAGGTCACGGGGCCGGGCCCGGCCTGCGGCTTCCTGCCGGTTGCGCCGTGGAGGTGGTGCGGGGCCGCCTGTCACGACCGGACGGACTGAACATGACCTCGGTCCCCGGGCAGCGGCCCCGCCAGGAACCGTATGTCCGTGATCTCGGGGGGCAAACGTGCGCGCTGGGTGGCAGTCTCACCGGCATCCGCCGGGGCAAACCCGGCACTGCATCGTGAAGACCGCCTCCACCCGTCCGGCCCACGGGGGCCGGTGGCCGAAGGGCCACGCGCTGCGATGAACGCCCCCCGCTGTCCCCGGCGACCGCCCAAGTGCCGCCCCTCGGTGCCCCAGGCGAGCGGCGCCGGCAGCTCGGACTGCGGTGCGGCTCTGCCGCGCGAAGGTCCACGAGCTGATCGCCGCCAAGCAGGCCGGCCAGGAAATCACCGCCCCCGAGGCCGCGCCCGCACCGGGCAACGTGCTCGACCTGATGGACATCCTCGGCCGCAGCCTGGAGAACGCCGAGACCGCCGGCAGCACGAGCGAGGCCCACGAAGCCTCGGCCGGCGCGAAGAGCGGCAGGACGGCGACCGGCACCAAGGCCGGCACCGCGGCCGGCCGCAGCAAGGAGGACCTGTCAAGGCTGACCAAGGCCGAGCTGTACCCGTGCTGACCGCGGTGGCTTCTGCGGTCGGCCCTGCCCCGGTGGGCCGACCGCAGGTCTGCCGCCTTCGTCGCTGCACCGTGCGAGGAACGCGGCAGTTCCCGCCGCCGGGCCCGTCCCACAACGGTCCCGGCGGCGGGAGTACTGGGGGTGGAGCGGTTTGTGGGTCAGCCGATGGCGACGTCGTCGAGCAGGAAGACGGTCGACAGGTAGGCGTCCTCGGTTCCCGCGAACTCCAGCTTCACCTTCTGGCCCTTGTAGGCGGACAGGTCGACCGTCTTCTGGACGTATCCGGAGGAGGCGTTGGCGTTGGAGTAGGTGGCCAGTGTGGTGCCGTTGACCTTGACCTTGAGGGTGTCGTAGGCGGTGGTGCCGGACTCCTGGGTGCTGACCTGCAGCCAGAGGGTGAGCTTGGGGTTGCCGGTGGAGGGCACCGCGATGTTCGACTGGGACAGGGACTCGACGGCGGAGGTGCCGTAGCCCATCATCCAGGCGTACCAGGAGCCGCCGTGCGCGGCCTGCAGTGTGGAGTTGGTGATGTCGTCGTCGCTCTGGGTCCAGCCGGTGGTGCCCTGCTCGAAGGTGCCGTTGGTCAGTGCGTTGCCGGTCGAGGTGGGGGTGGAGGTCGGGCTCGGGGTGGGGGTGGGGGTGGAGGTAGGGCTCGGGGTCGGGCTGCTGGTACCCGGGTCGGGCAGGGCAGTGCCGACGCTGACGGCGGCCCAGGCCTTGGAGACGAGGTACCGCTCCTGGGAGTTCGTGCCGTACAGGTCGGCGGCGGCCTGGAGGGTGGCGGTGCGGGCGCCGGAGTAGTTGGTGGTGGAGGTCATGTAGGTGGTCAGCGCCCGGTACCAGACAGCGGCGGCCTTGTCCTTGCCGATGCCGCTGAAGGTGTCACTGTTGCAGGTGGTGCCGTTGTGGGAGAGTCCGCCGATGGTCTTCGCGCCGGTGCCCTCGGCCGCCAGGTAGAAGAAGTGGTTGCCGATGCCGGAGGAGTAGTGGACGTCCACCGACCCGGCGCTGGAGGTCCAACAGCCCAGGCTGTTGCCGTCGACGGAGGGGTTGTCCATCCGGCGCATGTAGCCGCCGGACATGTTGAGCTTCTCGCCGATGTAGTAGTCGCCGGGGTCGCCGGCGTTGTTGGCGTAGAACTCGACCATGGTGCCGAAGATGTCGGAGTTGGCCTCGTTGAGACCGCCTGACTCGCCGGAGTAGTTGAGGTTGGCGGTGGCGGCGGTGACCCCGTGGCTCATCTCGTGGCCGGCCACGTCGAGTGCGGTGACGGGGGTGTTGCTGTTCTGCGAGGAGCCGTCACCGAAGAACATGCAGAAGCAGTCGTCGTCGTAGAAGGCGTTCAGCAGGCCGGTGTCGACGTGCACGTAAGCGGGGGCGCCCTTGCCGTCGTTGCGGATGCCGGAGCGGTTGAAGGCGTCCTTGTAGAAGTCCCAGGTCTTCGCCAGGCCGTAGGAGGCGTCCACGGCGGCACTCTCGCGACTCGAGGTGGAGCCGCTGCCCCAGGTGTTGGTGGTCTTGGAGAAGGCACGGGCGTTCTGCTTCGGGGTCGACTGCGAGCTGTTGTAGGAGTCGTAGACGATGGTGGATCCGTGCGCGGCGTCGGTGAGGGTGTAGCTGCTTCCGGACTGGGTGGTCTCGATCGAGACCTGGCCGACGGTGACGCCGTTGCCGGTGCCCGTGACGCTCTGGTGCAACTCGTACTGGTCGAGCGGCACGCCGCTGCCCGCGTCCACGATCACCGCTTCCCGCGAGGCGGGGCCGCCCTCGCCCGCGCCGGTGACGGTCGAACGATAGGCGAGCACGGGGACCTTGCCGACCGCGTACACCACCAGGGTGCTGCCGTCCCGGCTGTCGGTCCTGGCGTTCTTGACGTGCTTGGCGTGCTTGACGGCTGCGGCCGAGGCGTCGGCCGCGGTCAGCTTCGGCGTGGTGCCGGCCACCTTGAGCGGGCCTTGGTGCGCCTGGTCCGAGCCGGTGATCCTGCCGTCCTTGCCGTAGTGGACGACCAGGTCGCCACCGATGACGGGCAAGGCGTGGTAGGTGCGGTCGTAGCGCACGTGCCGGGCGCCGTCGGTATCGACCAGGACGTCCTTGGCCGTCAGGCGCTCCTCGGGGCCGAAGCCGAGGGACTCGGCGACGGCGTCGGCCTCGCGGTCGGCGGTGCGTATCGCCTCGGCGCGCGTGCCGGCGGTCATCGCCCTGAACCCGGCGCCGGGTCGGCTGGAGGGACCGCCGGCCGCAGCGGTGGACTGGGTGGCCACGACGGTCAGGGTGCCCAGGGCGAGGGCGGCCGTGAGGGCGGCCGCGAGGGCGTTGTTGCGAGGCATGACGTTCCTTCCGCCGAGCCGGGTTGGGGGAGAAGACCGCGGGACGCCGTCTGGGGGGTGGGGGGCGTTCGGCAGCAGGTGGCTCGGCTGTGGCCATGAGGCTAGGGAAGGCAGGGGACGGCCGAAATCAGGGAAAACCCTTGTCCTGGCGCAGGGTGGCCCCGAGGGCGCACGATGGCCCGATGCGAGACTCCGCAACATGGTTGAGCGACATTCAGGGAGCAGCCGGCGCCGTGGCGGCGGTGGTGCCGGACGACGTGCCCGGCACCCGCCGCGTGGTGCTGTTCGGTCCGCCCGGAATCGGCAAGACCACCACGGCCGGGGTGCTGGCGCGGCGGCCGGGCCTGCCCGTGCTGCGGCTGGCCCCGGGCCCGCAGGACGCCCGCATCTCCTGGACCGGCCTGCTCGAACTCGCGCTGGCCCTCCAACCGCTGCCCGCCGCAGGGGAACTCGCAGCGGCCCTCGACGCCGCCGGCCAGCCCGGCTCCCCGGACGGCTCCGGTCCCGCACTGCGACTGCGCCGACTGACCACAGCCCTCCTGCGGGAGGCCCCGCCCCTGACGCTGGTGGTGGACAACGCCCAGTGGCTGGACGCGGCCAGCGCGGCCGTCCTGCGCTGGGCCCTGCGCCTGGCCCCGGACCTGCCCGTCATCGTGGCCGAGCGCACCTGGCGGCCCGGGGCCGAAGGCCACTGGAGCGGCGAGGACGCGCACGTGGTGCGCGTACCGTCGCTGGTGCACCATCAGATTGCGGCGCTGCTCGCGCTGTACCGGCCGACCGCACGTGAGGTCACCCGGATCCACGCGCGCAGCGGCGGGAATCCGGCCCTGGCCCTGGCCCTGGCCCTGGCACTCGCCGACGACCGCGGTCGCACCGCCGACGTGCCGACCGCTCAGGGTCCCGAGGACGACCCGGTCCTTCCCCCGGCGGCCCGCCGGCTGGTGGGCGAGTGGCTGAGCACCGTGTCGGGGGAAGTCCAGGAACTGCTGACCTTCGCCGCACTCGACGACCGGCCCGACCGCAAGCTCCTCGGCCACCTCGCCGGCCCGGCCGCCGAGCACCTCCTGACCGAGGCCGAGGCCGCCGGACTCATCGACATGGACCAGCCCGACGGGACGGTCCGGTTCACCGCCTCCGCCATCGGCGCCGAACTCACCGCCCGCCTGCCGGACACCGCCCGCAGGCTCCTGCACGCACGCCTGGCCGAAGCCAGCCACGACAGCCTGCGCCGTGACCGGCACAACGCGCTGGCCTCCGACGCCGACGACCCGTGCATCGCCCAGCACGCCGCCCGCGCCGCCGTGAGCGCCCGGCGGCGCGGGGAACACGCCCTCGCCGCCGAACTCTCCCTCTTCGCCGCCCAGCGCACCCCGCCCCAGGACACCGCCCTGCTCACCGAAAGGGCGCTGACCGCGGCCCGCGACGCCGCACACTACGGAGACCTGGCCCGCGGCCGCACCGCTGCCCGCCTCGTCCTGCAGCACGACAGCAGCCCCGCCCGACGCGTCGACACCCTCATCGCCCTCATCGACGCGAGCGGACAGCACCTGGACAACGCGGACCACCTGTTCGCCGACGCCCTACACACGGCGGCCGGACACCCGGACCTGACCGCGCAGATCCTCATCCGCCGGTCCCTCTGGGCCAACGTCAACGAAGGCGACCCCCACCGGGCATGCGACCTCGCCGAACAGGCCGCCACCCTCTCCGAGACCGCGGGCGACACTGCCACCACCGCCATGGCGCTGACCCTGCAGGCCCGCTTCCAGCGCATCCTCGGCCACCCCGGAACCGGGGCCACGCTCGCCCGGGCCCTGTTCCTGCCACGCAATCCGCACACCCCCGTCAACGGCACACCCCAGCACCTCGCCGCCCGCCACACCCTCTTCGACGACCGCCCCGACCAGGCCCGCGCCCTGCTGCTGCCTCTGCTCGTCGAAGCCGAACGGACGGCGGACGCCGAAGCCACCGTGGACATCCTGCGCAGCCTTGCCGAAGCCGAGCTGCGCGCCGGACGCTGCACCAGGGCCCTCGACCACGCCCACCGCGCCCAGATCCTGACCGACCGCACCTCCCTGTCACCGGCCCCGGCCTGCTACACCTCCGCCCTCATCGAAGGCGCCGCCCGGAACACCGACACCGCCCTCGCCCACGCACGCCGCGGCATCGACACCGCCCGGCACGAGGACAACAAGGTCTTCCTCTCCCGCAACCTCTTCGCCCTCGGACACCTCCTCATGGCCACCGGCCACCCCAAAGAAGCCCTCGACGCCCTGGAAGAAGTGCGCGCCCTCGAGGAGCGGCAGCAGGTCCGCGACCCGTCCCTCCTGCGCTGGCACCCCGAGCTCGCCGAAACCCTCACCGCCCACGGCCGCCTCGACGAGGCCCAGGACCTGCTGGACGACACCCGCCGCACCGCCACCGGCCTCGGCAGAACCTCCGTCCTGCCCGGACTCGACCGCGCCCAGGCCCTCCTGGAAGCCGCCCGCGGCGACTACGACACCGCCGCCCACCGCCTCGGCGAAGCGGCTGACCACCTCCACCACCTCCCCCTCGACCGCGGCCGGACCCTGCTGGCGCTCAGCCACACCGAACGCCGCGCCCGACGCCGTGCCAGCGCCCGCACCGCCGCCCAGAGCGCCGCCGACCTCTTCACCACCCACCAAGCACACCCCTGGGCCGAAGCCGCCGCGCGCACCCTGCGCCGACTGGACACCCTCCCCTCGGACAACAGCACCCGCCCCCACCTCACCGGCGCCGAACAACGCTGCGCCGAACTCGCCGCCGGCGGCGCGAGCAACCGCGACATCGCCGCCGCCCTCACCGTCAGCGTCAAGACGGTCGAAGCGACCCTCACCCGCGTCTACCGGAAACTCGGACTGCACTCACGCGTCCAACTCCCACACACCGTCACCCCCGCACGTGAATGACCGGCCGACACGTTCCCCTACGAACTGGTGCGACCGGCACGACGAACGGCTCCCGCTCGCGATCTACCGGCAGGCCGGCGGCGAGCTGATGGTGGGGGCCGCCTTGGCGTTCGGGCGTCATGGGCAGGGAGGCCTTGGCAGAGACCGTGAGTACCTGGTCGTCGCCAGCCAGCCGCAGGCTGGGGCCCTGTTGCACCGTCACGACCACGGGGCCGGCAGGGATGTCCAGGTGTTGCACAAGTCGGTCTGGTGGTGCGGGCCGGCTCATCCAGGCGGCCCGCTGCTGCGCGGCGGGGTCCGGGTCAAGGACGAAGTGCAGGCGTGGGCCGGCCAGGCTGGGCATCACGCCGGGGTCGTGGCGCTCCAGGTGGTACCCGCACAGGGCCGCCGCCCAGATCTGCTGCCCCAGCTCGGGCCCCCGGCAGGAGTTCCTGACCACGACCTCGGCGCTCCTGCCGTCCAGGCGACGAGCCGGCGCGGAGCGGTCCATCACCTCAGCCACCGTCCTTGGCGGCCCGGGCGGCCTTGGAACCGTCCTTCCAGGCGTCGCTGACGACATCAGCCTGGCGCGAGTAGGCGAAGAGCTTCGCACCGACCTGGCCGGCCTTGCCCAAGGTCCCGACGACCGGGGCGGCACCGGCCATGTCGAAGGCGACAGAGGTCGTGGGGACGTAGGCGCCGGCGGCCGCCGTGGGCACGCCGAGGGCGCCGCCGGACAGGGCTGTGGACAAGCGCCGAAAATGCCCGCGGCGGCGCCCAGTGCCGTCGCAAGCGGTGGGATCTCCGCTGTCGCCACCGCGGACCCCAGGAATCCCACCCCGGGGTCCCGCGCCCAGGATCGCCGGTCCAGCGGGCCGGTCCGCCCTACCCGCTCGACGGGTCAAGGCCGGGCGAGCCGTTCTGCCTGTTGCGGTGGACTCCTCCGGCCGGCGTGGACGGCCTTGGAACGCGGTTGTGTCCACAGCGGCGAGTCGGTGCTGAGGGGGCGGGCATCGCACTTTCCTGCTCGGTCCGGTGCGGCTGTGCGCAGGCCCACTGGAGGAGCGGGTACGGCTGAAGCGTTCGAGCTTGCCGTTGGGCAACGAGCCGGCCTGACAGGACCCACCATGGCCCCGGGCCTCAGCAGCGGCCGGGGCCCATCCCGCAAACCTCCGCCGCAGGTGCCGTCGGGCGGGCCCGAGGGGAACCGGGGCAGTCCGGAGGTGCTGCCCGGCTTCCGCCGTGGCAGCCTGGACGTGGAGTCTCCGACCAGGTCGCCCGATTCGGCGGCGAGGTTGTTCTCGAAGGAGCCCGAACATGGCCAGCAACATCAGCGGAACGCCGACGGGTGGCCAGACTTCCCGAAGGCCGTTCGCAACCGGCTGGACCGTCTTCGCCGCCGTTCTGATGATCTTCGGCGGCGCCATGGCGATTTTCGAGGGGATCGCCGCCATCGCCAAGGACGACCTGGTCGTCGTCACCCGCAACTACGCCTACAAGATGAACACCACCGGCTGGGGCTGGATCCACCTCATCCTGGGCATACTCATCGTTCTGACCGGTGCGGCCCTGTTCAGTGGTGCCGTCTGGGCACGTGTCGTCGGTGTGGCCGTCGTCGGGCTGGGGATGATCGCCAACTTCCTGTGGCTGCCCTACTACCCCTTCTGGGCCATCGTGCTGATCGCCATCGACATCTTCGTGATCTGGGCGCTCTGCGCCGGAACGACCAGAACGGACTGAAAGGATTGACCCGCCGCCGCCGGCCCGCCACGCGCGAGGCCGGCGGCGCGGCGCTGACCGAGAGATCACCTCGTGCCACCCGGCGAGTCCCCGGAGGGCAACCCCCGGACCGCGCCGCCTCGACCGACGGCACGGCCCGGCACGCCCAGGCGCTCAGCCCGCCGAACGGCGACGGTGTCGGCACCGCAGTACCGGGCCACGCTCGCCACCGTGCACAGGATGATCAGCGTGATCGCGATAGCCGGGTGCCGGCTGCCCGCGAGCCGCACGTCGGCGATGACCAGGAACAGCACCGCGCCGGAAACCCGATGTCTCGAACGGCTCACGGTCGGTCGTGGCCATGACCTACCTGCTGCGGGCACGGGTCGGGGACGCGTCGCCGGCGGTCTTCTTCGCGGCACTCTTCTCCGCCGGAGCCTTCGCCGGCTTCCGCTTGGCCGGGGCCCTCTTCGCGGGGGTGGCCGCCTTCGGTGACGGCGTCGGCGTCTTCTTGGCCGCTGCCTTCGCCGGTGCCGCGCGACCTGCGGACCGTTTCGCCGGAGAGGTGCTCTTCACCGGGTTTTTCCTAGTCGGGGCCCTCTTCGCGGGGGCGGCCGCCTTCTTCGCGGACTTGCCTTCGGGCGAGGGCCCGGGCACTGCCTCGGGAGCCGACCGCGAGGCATGCCCGGCACGGCGCGCGGCATGCCTTCGCGCCGGTTCCTCCGGCTCCTCCTCATCCGGTGCCTTCTCCCACCGTTCCTCGTCTTCGGGCTCCTCCTCGTCCTCTTCGGACTCCTTCTCGCCCTCCGGCTTCTCCTCCTCGAACTCCTCCTCGTCCTTCGGCTTGCCGATGTTCAGAGTGCGCTCGCGCAGGGAGTCCGCAAGCTCGCCGACTCGTCGGTCGGCCGCAGCGGCCAAAGCCTTCTTGCCCGTCTCCAGGAGCTCCCCCTTGACCTGCTCGCTGAGCTCCGCGACCTGGGGCACCTCACCCAGCTTTCGGAGCCCCTCTGTGGCGAACTGCCGCGGATCGAGCCCAAACCGCCGCCCGGCGATGTACGTCGCGGCGGCGAAGGCGAGCCGCCCCTTCTTCAGGCGTCCAAGTACATATCCGCCGACGGCCGCAGCCGCCAGAGCAACCTTGGTGGTGGTGTTCATGACGTCATCCCTTCGCCCCCGTACCTCTTCCGGCTCAGGCACCTCGCCAAGGGGCACCCCCGGGACAGGGGCCCACGCCCGCGAGTGCGGACACGCAGACACCACTCCCGGCCCCCGATACCAAGGCTCCCGGCGAGCATCCGGCGAACGCGAGCCTCCGCCCCCTGGCCCCCTCCACCTCGGCGTAACACGTCATGATGCCCCGTCACCGCCCGCACCCGCCCGGAGCGGGTCACTCGGCGCGGTGTGGACGGTGCGGGGAGACGCGCAGCATGGCCCGGGTGGGGAGGTGCTCCCATCCGGTGCTCTGTCGGGCGCGGTGCAGGGTACTTTCCAGGGCGTGGAGTACGTCGCGGGGGCGGGCGTCCGCTTCGAGGGTGAGGTCGACGGTGGCGTGGGGGTGGTCGGCCTGCCCGGTCAGGTTGGCGTGCGCTGTGTGGACGCCGGGGAGTCGGGCTGTGTCGGCGGCGAGGGCGTCGGCAAGGGCACTGTCGTGCAGTTCGACGCCGTCGCAGGGCGGGTTGCCGACCGGGAGGCGTCCGGGGTGGCGGTTGCGCAGCTGTGCCAGGAGCCACCACAGGGCCAGGGCCATGAGGATGGCCAGGGCAGCGATGACGGTGGGCCACCACCAGCCCTCGTCCGTCCAGCGGGTGCGGTCCTGGGCCGGGACGATGGTGTCGTGCGGGCTGGTCAGGGGCCAGTCGGCGGGTGGCTCGAGGTTCCAGCGCCGGTAGAGGTCCAGGGCGCCGGTGAGCACGAGCAGGCCGCCGCCGAGCAGGACGAGACCGGCCACGGCCAGCAGAGTCCGGTTGAGGACGGAGTGAGAGTTCATCAGGTCGTCTCCTGTGGCACTGGGGTCTGTGTCGCCGCGGGAGCGCGGTCACGGGCCGTGTCGGCGGGCCCGGACCGTGAGCCGTGGCACCTGGGCCAGGGCGAGGGCGTCAAGCTGCGCTGTCAGCGCTCCGGTCACCTCGGTGCGCACCGTGTCCAGGTCGCGGAAGGTGACCTGGGCGCGGGCGTTGATCCGGCGCCGGCGCACCCTGATGTCGGCGTGGGAGACCCCCGGCACTCGCAGGGCGGCGTCGCGCAGCAGTCGCGCGGCGCCGTCGCGGTCGAGTACGGCCCGCGGGCCGTCGGGGTCGGCGGTGGCGGCCATGGGCAGGAGGTGCCGGCGTCCGGGGGTGAGTGCCAGGACGAGCAGGAACAGGCCGAGGGCGGCTGCCACAGCCGCACCGGTGATCACCCAGGGGTCGTCGATCGGTCGGGTTGCGAGTTCGTCGGCGAGGGTTTTACGCCAGGCGGCGGCGGTGTGGCCGGTGCGCACCCGGGCGACGTCGAAGAGCGTGAACGCGCTGGCCGCGAGGACGAGGAGGGCTGCTGCCGCGGCGGGAAGCCTTCGTTCGGACCACCAGCGCGGGGCTGCGTGGTCGGGGCCGGCGATGGTCCTGCCGGGCGGTGAGGTGGGGGGCGGTGCGTCGTCGGGCGGGCGGCCTGGCGCGGGTGGTTCGGGGTCCGGGTCGGAGACGGCCGGGGGCTGGTGTGTCATGCCGGCTCTCCCTGGGATCTGGTGGCGGGCGGCGGGGGTGGCTCGTCCCGGCGGCGGTCCGCCGGGAGCAGCTCCTTGACGGGGCTGCGCCGGGTGCGGGTCAGACGACGCGGCCGACACGGCCGTCGCTGCCCTCGGGAAGGAGTCGGCGGATCGCGAGGGCGACCTCGGTGACCTCAAGTCCGGTCAGGCGGCCCACGCGCTGGGCCACTTGGCGCTGAAGCTCGCGGGCGGCCGCGGCAAGGTCGGTCGGGTAGGGCAGCTCGACGGCCAGCCTGATGCGGGCCGAGCTGCCATGGACGTGCGCCGAGGCGTCGGGGGCCGGCGGTGCGGCGCGCGCCGGGCGGTTCGGCCGCGCGGAGAGGGCCTCCCGGCCGGCCCGGGCGGCGATCCTGGCCACCACGCGGTCCGGGATGACGGTGGCACCGCGCTCGCGCGGCGTGACGGGCTGCGGGGTCATCGGTGCCGGTCCTCGGACCGGGTCCGGCGCCAGTCCCTGACATCGACGTCGCCTTCCAGGAGGCGCCCGACGACGAGGCCGACCACCCCGAGGACGAGGACCAGGAGGAAGGCCCAGAACCCGCCGAAGTATCCGGCGAATCCCAGCGCCATTCCCGCGAGCAGACCGAGTGCGGCTGTGCTCATCTCACATGCTCCTTCTTCGGTGCCACCCGGGTCGCCCGCATCACGCCGCAGCGTCCCGGCGGCGGTGTCGGCTCGGGCGGCCGACGGTCAGGTGACGCGGCTCTCCGTGTCGTCCTCGTCCTCGGGGAGGTGGACGTCGTCGACGGCGATGTTCACCTCCACGACCTCCAGGCCGGTCAGGCGCTCCACCGCCGAGATGACGCTGACGCGCACGTCGCCCGCCATGTCGGTGATGGGGACGCCGTACTCGACGACGACGACGAGGTCGACGGCGGCCTGGCGCTCGCCCACCTCCACCTTCACCCCGCCCCTGACGCTGGCCCGTCCCCCGCCCGGAACGCGCTCACGTACCGCGCCCAGAGTGCGGGACATCCCGGCTCCCAGGGCGTGGACACCGGGGACGTCCCGCGCGGCGGTGCCCGCGATCTTCTCCACGACGCCGTCCGCGACGGTCGTCCTCCCCCGCTCCTCGGGCGCCCGGTCCGCGCCGACGCGACCTTGCAGGCCGTCTGCCGGGCGCGCCTCGCCCTGCGGGAAACTGCTGGACGTGTCGGTCATGGCAGGCCTCCTCGACCTCGCCCGGTGCGGACCCGTCGCGGGACCGCCGATTACTTGGACGCCGCCCGCCCGAAATCCTCACACTCTTCGCATATCTGCCCGAATTGCGGACAGACGGGACAAGGAGGGCACAGAGAATCGGCGACCGGACCGCAGGATGAGCACAGCACCGACCCGGACCACCTCCGGGTTCCGCGAGGGGCCTCCCCCGACCCACGTCCGACACGGCCGCCCGGCCGCACCCGGGCGCTTCCCGTCACCGCCCACCACAGCCCGCCCGGCCGGCACCGGCCCCGTCAGCGACCAGCTCCTCGCGGTCCGCGCGGCGGAAGGGGACGACGGCGCCTTCGCCGTCCTGGTAGGCCGCCACAACGCCGCCCTCCTCACCCTCGCCCGGCAGCTGACCGGCAACCGGCAGGACGCCGAGGACATGGTCCAGGAGTCCCTGCTCAGCGCTTGGAGGCGACTGCCGGACTTCCGCGGCGATGCCGCGTTCCGCACCTGGCTCCACCGCATCGTCACCAACCGCTGCCTGAGCCTCCTGCGCAGCCGTCCCGTTCCCCCCGTCGCCCTGGACATCCGGCCCGAACCCGCAGCCCTCCCCGCGCTCGGAACGCCGGAGCAGGTCGCCGAGACCCGTGCCGCAACACGCGCACTCGTCCACGCGCTGGCCGGCCTCGACCCCGGCCGGCGGGCGTGCTGGATCCTGCGCGAACTGCACGGCATGCACTACGACGAGATCGCACGAACCCTCGGCATCAGCGAACAGACCGTACGCGGCAGGCTGTTCCGCACCCGCCGCTCCCTGGCCGGGGCGATGGAACCATGGCGCTAGAGCACCGCCCGCCCCGCGCAGCCGACCGGACACCGACCGGGCGCGGTACTGAACGGTGCACCGGCCCGACCCCGGGCACTCCCGATGACCCCCCACGAAGTCACGGGGCAACACCTCCTGCGTGTGGCCGCCGAGGCCCTCCGCGCCCAGGGAGCCGCCGGCCAGAACACGGCCCTGACAGAGTGGGTCAGCCGGAGGTCCCGCCTGCCGGCGGCCTTCTCGGCCATGCCCTCCGGCTGGAAGTCCATCTCCATCAGCACCCGGGTGTGCGTGGCGTCGATCGGCTCGAACCGCACCATACCGGTCTGCCTCACGTCACCGCTGGTGGTACGCCAGGCGACATGGTCGTCCGGGACCTGGTCGACGATCTCGGTGTCGAACTCCCGGGACACCCCGGCTATATTCGTCTTCCAGTGGTTGTGCCGGTCGTCGATCTGGGTGATCTCCTCGACGCCGTCCATGAACATCGGGAATTCCTCGAACTGCGTCCACTGGACGTACGCGGCGGTGACCGGCACGTCCACGTCGATCGATTCCTGCACCTTGCTCATCGTTCCACTCACCTTCGAGTCGCTGCACGGTGGTCGGGCACACGCCTGCCCCGGCCACCGACCCTTAGGTCGGGCTATACGGATTCCCCCCGGGGACCGAGCCCTGCAACCCGGCAGCCCACCCCCGGACACGAACAGTGACCGCACCCGCGGAGGCCGCAACGCCACGTCAGCCGTCGTCAAGCAGCTTTCGGGGATCAGGGTGCTCCGCCGGTGCGCGTCGGGTGCCAGCGCCTGATGACCGGCAGGGTCAGAGTGCGTACGAGCAGTCCGACCGGCGGCAGTGCCAGCAGACCGCCCGCGTACGACCACACGCCGCCCGCGCGCATCAACAGGCGGGCCACGGCCTGCACGCCGCCATGCACTTCGCCTGGTGGAGTGAGCCAGAGCGGACCGTGCTGGACACGCGACGCCGTCACCACACCCCATCCACCCGCACGGTCGTCCAGCGACGTCAGATCGGCGAACTGGTACGCAACGGCCTCCCACCCGCCGGACGACCGGGCCGCCCCCGGATGGCGCTTCGCCCACGCCACCCAGGCTGTGCACAACGCACAGTCACCGTCGAAGATCAGCAGAGGCTCCCGGACAACTTCGGCCATACCTGGATTCTCCTCCCTCCCCACCTGCCGAACACGACGAATCGCGGGCCTTGTCGGCCGCCGTGCAGATCGTGAACGCGAGCCTCACGGTCGAGACCGTCTGCCTCCCCAGTCCCCCTTGGAGGAATGCACACACGCCAACCGTTGGCACGGAGCCAGCAGCGGTTGGCCAGTGTGGCCCGGAACTTCGACAGCACACCTCCGCCTGCCGTGACGTGTCGGGCGCCGAGCCGGCCGGTGAGGTCGGAGACCTTGTCGCCGGCCTTCGCGACCAGGTGCTCCATCCGGGCGCCGCGCTCCAGCGCGTCGAGGCCGGCGATCTCACCGACGACCAGGAGGCGAATTCTGCGAGCGGTAACGGCCTGACCATGCCGAACCTCAACCTCGATCCGGGACGGCTGGGACCACTTCACCGCCCCGACACCACGCTCCACCAGCGCCTCCGGGACCGGCACGAAGACCAACGTCGGACTGCAGGCCCGGCCCGTCGCTGCGACCGGAAACCGTCGGCCGACCCCGCGAGGCCGGTCGGCCGAAGGCGTCGATGGCGGCCGGTCGGCGGGAACTGCGCCGCAGGCACCCCGCGCTTCGCCCGATCCCCCGTGCCCCCGGTGGCGGGGTCCGGGGGCGGCGGGGGACCATCGGGTGCATGGTCGACACCGAGACCGCCTCGCCGCTGAGCCACGACGCGCACTACCTGGTGACGACGGCAGGCCTGTACGGGTGGCACATCGAGCGGCAGCCGAACGGCCCGGTCAGGCTCACCCGCCCCGGCTGGATCCTCGCCCTCACCTTCCACCCCCACGGTGCGTTCCGGCACGGCCGGGCGCTCGGACCCGCGGTGGAGGACGAGGACGTGAGCCTCGGGGAGGTCCTGGAGATCCTGGAGCAGTGCGGCCGTCCGGCCCTGCCCCGGTAACCACCCACCTCACGCCCGCTCCTTCCCGGCCTTCCTGGGCTCCGGGTGGCCGGCTCAGGGCTGGTCGCCGGTGCAGCCGAGGATCCAGGCCTGAGCCTGCACCGCCCCCAAGGCGAAATCCCGCTCCCCCAGGCCCGCGCCCGCCCGGCACTCGGCCGCTCGTCGCGTGGCCGGCCTCGCGTTGTTCCGGCTTGCCGACGGTCGTCCAGGCCCGCCGGTCGCCCGGCCTGTTCCGGGAGGGACTGTCCCAAGGCTCCCGTCTCTTGCCACCTTGCCTTCCCGGCCGCCGGCCGCCGCCTTCCCCGCTGCCGCCGGGCCCGGCACCGGCGGGTGACCGTTCCGGGCCCGACCGGATCGGAAGCAGTCCTGGCCCCCTTGCGTACCCGGCAAACCCCATCACCCTGGCGCCCGCTCGGCCCGCAGCCGCGCGGGTACGTCCCCGGGGGAGTTACATCAGGTCGGCGGATCGCCCGGAAGGCAGTGGGGCGGGAAGGTCGTGCCGGACGGTCAGCACCTGGTCCAGGCCCGCCAGGTGAAGCCGGGTCAGCAGCCCGTCGGACGGACGGACCAACAGCACAGCCCCGCCCAGGTCACCGGCCGCACGATGGGCGCGCAGCAGGGCGTTGAGTCCCGAGGAATCGCAGAATCGCAGTTCGGCGCAGTCGACGAAGAGGCGTGGGCGGCCTGCCGCCAGGCAGCGACGCAGGGTTCGCTCCAGTACGGGGACGCTGTCCTGGTCGAGGTCGCCACGCAGACGCACCCAGGTGGAGGAGCTGTCCAGGTGCTCGACGTCGGCGTGAAGCACGTCGTGGTCCCTTCGGTCAGGTCGGGCCGACCCGGTGCGGTCGAGGCAGCCGGGTCGCCCCACGCGTTCGCGGCAGGTGGGTCGCTGCGCCGGGGCGGGGGGCGTACACGTGCCCGCGGCGGGAGGTCCGGGGTCCGCGTGAGCGTCTGCCGCTCACCGCGGACCGGTTCAGGAAGCGAGGCTGATGCGTCTAGCTGTCGGCGGTCGGCTCGGGGTCGCCGGCGTCGCGGCGCGGTTGTTCGTTGAGGCGCAGGGCCTCTTGGCAGCGGGAGGAGCGGCGGTGACCGCCCTCCGAACGGGGCGGGGTGATGAGGCCCTGTTCGCCGAGGGCGCGCAGGAAGCCGGCGGTGGTGCCGGTCATCTCGGCGGCGCGGCCCATGGTGCAGACGGGGTAGTCGTCGTCGAGGGAGTCGGGGCCGGAGTCGCGGGTGGGGTTGTGGGGTCGGATGGTTGCCGTCGTCACTGCACCTCTTCCGGACGGGGTCGGGGACGCGTGGAGGGGCCCCGGTGCCGTGGCGGCTCCGGGGCCCCGAAGGGATACATCACCATCTACCGGCCTCGGGCCGGGCTTCTTAGGTCCGCACTGCCCCGGGGGAGGGGGCGTGCGGGGATCGCGTATGCGTGACCGGAAACCACCGTCCTTCGTCATTGGGGGGTCTGCGGTGTCCGCCCGGACGAACAATCCTCACGGGCCGGGCGATCCTGATGGCGCTCTGTCCCTCCGTTCATCCTCTGCGGGAATTGACCTGCGTACTGCTCGGTACCGCTGGTTCTTCTCAACACGGGTACTGCTACTACTGGGTACCGCTGAACTGCCACCTGCCTGGTACCGCTGTGGCGACCTCGAAGGGTCACCGTGTCCGGCAGCCAGCCCCGTCGCCCGTCCTGCACTTTCCCTGGCTTGGAACCCCACTGCCCGGACCTCCCGGCACGCGCGCCCGCAGCCTGAGCGCCTTCACCGGGATACCTCGTACTGCGACTGCCGGAAATGCCAACCCGGCTTCCACCTGCCGGGTACTGCTTCTGCGGTACCGCTGGGTGGTGGCCCCTGACACCTGCGGGCCACCCGGCCCGGCCGCCGGTCCCGTCGCCGAACTGCACCAACCCTGGCTTCGGAACCCCACAACCGTGCCGACCTGCGAACTTCCGTCCTGCTGCCCGCCAGTTCATGTCTGGCGGGTACCGCTTGACTGCTTGCTACGGGAGAAACACTAACCACGACACGTGGCAATGTCTACTCCAGCCAGCATAGATTTTTCGCTGTCCAAGGGGCAGGTATTCTTCGGCCCGAACAGCGACGGCCGATGCCGCAACGCCAGGACGGCGCCGATGAACGAAAGGACCGGCAATGGAGGAACAGCAGTCGGCGACTGAGGCGCGTGCACCCGCCACGCATCCCCCGCGCACCCGGGATTCGCTGCTGGCCGCACTCACCGAAGCCGTCCACGACCGCGACGAACACGTCCTACGCCGGCTCCTCGCCCGCTTCGCCGAACAAGCCGCCCTCACCGACCTGCCCGCCCTGCGCCACGCCCTCAATCCCCAACACCACCAGCACGACCGGCCACGGGCGCCCCCGTAGCCCACTCGGCCGCGACCCCGGCCAAAGGGCCGGCAGAGCCGGACGGCGCCGACCGCCGCCAGTGGGAACTCCGTCCTGGCAGGCGCACACCGCCGTCTGCAGACCGGGGATCCGGGACAGGTGTCGGACGACCTGCCGGACTTCCTCGGCGAGGTCTGTCCCACGCGGGCCGGTGAGCAGCCCCGCAGGGGCGCCGCGTCCCGCCGACCGACGTGACCCGCGACGACGACGGGCCCGAGGTAGGCCGGGCGGTGCGCGAGGCACTGGCCCCGGCGCCGTCGGGGAGCGGGCCGCCGCGTGGACCCAGACGCCGGCGGCGCGGCAGAGCGACCGGGGGCACCGGCGGGTGCTGGAGATGTTCGCCGAGGCGGTGCGGCGGGCGCTCGGGCGAGATCGTCCCGGGCGGGAACGGCGAGGTGAACGGCGCGCTGCGCCACCGCCTGGGTGCCCACGTGCTCCTGGGCGCCGCCGGCAACAGCGCAGCAGCCGCCGTGCCCCGTGTTCGGCGCTCTGGGCGCTCATGCCCACCACGCCTCTCCCTGATCGCCGGTCCCCGTGCCGGGCCCGGTCCCTCTGGTGTTGACGGGAGCCGACTTGGGCCGTCCGCGGGGCCGCACTTGGCAACCCGTGGCTCGACCGGGACCCTCAGCTGGTGGCGAGCCACTCCCCCGGTCTCGTCCCGCCGCTGTGGGACGGCCCACGCACATCCATTACTGCTCGGTGAGGAGGGCTTCCCGCAGGCGGCTCAGGGTGCGGTTGAGGATGCGGGAGATGTGCATCTGTGAGACCCCGAGGCGCTCCCCGATCTGGGACTGGGTCATCTCGGCACCGAAGCGCATGGAGAGGATCGCGCGCTCGCGGTCGGGCAGGGCTGCCACGAGCGGTTTGAGGCTCTCCAGGTCCAGGACCGCCTCGAAGCCCTTCTCCTCCACGGCGAACCGGGCGGCGATGCTGCCCTCGGCGTCCTCGTCGTCGCCGGGCATGTCCAGCGAGTGCGTGCTGTACGCCTCGGCGGCCTTCAGCCCCTCGATGACGTCCTGCTCGTCCATCGACAAGTGCTGCGCGATCTCCCGGGGTGTGGGAGCTCGGTCGAGGGCCTGCTGGAGGTCGTCGCCGGCCTTGGCCAGGGTGAGACGCAGCTCCTGCATGCGGCGCGGGACGTGGACCATCCAGGAGGTGTCGCGGAAGTAGCGCTTGATCTCGCCGGTGATGGTGGGCAGGGCGAAGGTGGAGAACTCGTAGTCCAGGGTGGGGTCGAAGCGGTCGATGGCCTTGATCAGGCCTATGGTGCCGACCTGGATGATGTCGTCCATCGGTTCGCTGCGGTGGCTGAAGCGGCGGGCGGTGAACTTCACCAGGGCGATGTTGAGTTCGATGAGGGTGCCGCGGACGTAGGAGTACTCCGGGGTGCCTTCCTCCAGGTCCCGCAGCCGCAGGAAGAGGTCCTTGGACAGGGCCCGGGCATCGGCGGGCGCGACCTCGCGGGGATTTTCCGCCCTCGGCAGGGCCGACGCCGGGGCAACGGGAAGGACTTGCCCGGTGATGCGATCGGCGGGGGCGGTGGTCGGCGCCACGTACTGAACGGTCATGAGGGTCGCTCTCCCTGTTGTGCTGCGGTGGGGCGTTCGGTGGTGCGGGTCGGCCTGCCTCCCCGGTCGGCCGCATGTGTCCGCAACAGAACAATTGACTGGTATACGGGTGCGTCTCGATGGGACCTGTCGTCACGCAGCCGCGGCCCGGCGGTGCTCGTGGCCTCACTGGCCCACGGAGACCGCGCGGCTCAGCAGGTCACGGACGGCGGGGGCGAAGTCGGTGGAGGCGAGCAGGAAACCGAAGGCGACGGCGACACAGGCGGCGAGGCCGGTCGTCTGTCGGCTGCGGACGAGCACGCCCAGGACCACGCCGAAGAACAGCACGGCGGACACGGTGAAGGTCACTGGGCCTCCCCAAGGGTGGCAGGTCGGTTTCGTCGCGGCGCGTCAGACGGCTGCGAGTTCCTCGGCGTTCGCCGGCACGGTGACAGCGGCGAGGGTGACGTCCGCCGGGCCGGCCGAGCTCAGCTCGGCGGGCAGCGGATGCTCCAGCCAGCGCACCAGCTGACGGCCCGTCGCCGTGGTCGGCGGGCGCAGCCGGCCGACCAGCGCCTCCTCGACCTGGCGGGCCTGCCGGCCCTGCAGTGCGGTGGTGACCGCCCGGCGGCCGTCGGGCAGGGTCACGAGCGCGGCGCAGGCGCCACCGGGGCGGGTCAGCAGCCCCACCAGCAGGCCGCGGCATGCCGCGCCGATGGTGGGCGCCGGATCGGGGCCGGTCCGTGGTGCCCGGTGCGGCGGGAAGGTGCTGGTCGTCATCTCAACTCCTAGAAGCCATGGCATTCGGGTTGCCGCCGGCGGCCCGCGCGGCCCCGGCGCCGGGGCCGCGCGGGCGAGCTCGGGGACTTGTCAGGCGTTGACCGCCTCGCGCTGGGCCTCGCGGCGGGCCGGCTCGGGCTCGTGCGGGGGCCGCACGGCCGCGGGGGTGTCGGCCTGCGTGCGGCCGGTGATTCGGATCTTGCGGGGCTTGGCCTGCTCCGTCGCCGGGATCCTCACGGTGAGGACGCCCTGGTCATAGCCGGCCTCGATGCGGTCGGTGTCCAGCGCGTCGCCCAAGAACACCTGCCGGGTGAACGTCCCCAGGGTGCGCTCGTCGGCCAGCACCTGCGCGCCCTGCGGCAGATCGGCCGGGCGCTGCGCGCGGACGGTCAGCACGTTGCGTTCGACGTCCAGGTCGATGGACGCCGGGTCGACACCCGGGAGATCCAGACGCAGGACGAAGCTCTGGCCGTCGCGGAAGGCCGTCATCGGCATCCCGGTGGGCTTCCCGGGGGTACCGAGCAGCTGCTGCGCGAGACGGTCGAAGTCGCGGAAGGGGTCGGTACGCATCAGCACGGTGATTCAACTCCTCACATTCGCAGGGGAACGAGCCGTCGGCAGTGGCAGGAAGGATCCCGCCCCAACAGATAATCTGCCGGGCCCATCGACAAGAAAGTTATAGCGCCGACATATGTTCATTGACAAGCATCGACTCAACTTCACGTGAGCCCTGCGACCGCCCATCCGCCGGGACGCCCGAAGGGGTTCGCCCGCACGGAGGCGGGGTGGGCGCTGCCCGCGCCCCACCCCGCCACCGGCCAGACCCTGTTCGCCCGGCTCCTACCAGCGGTACCAGCGGTGGCGCCGGCCCGAGGAATGTGTGCCACGCGCCAAGAAGCCCAGCAGCCACACCACCAGGACGACGATCGCCACCCACCACAGGGCCTTCAGCGCGAAGCCCGCACCGAACAGGAGCAAGGCCAGGAGCAGAACGAGAAGAAGGGGAACCATGGTGGCCTCCGCGGGATCCGTAGGTGTCGTGTCGAACGGCCGACTGCCCCGGCACGGCACGCATATTCGTACGAATCTTCCCGGCCGGGCCGGGCAGGCGTCCTCTCGTCAGCACGACGGCAGGGCGACTGCGAGGAGAGCACGATGAGCACCGGCGACAAGATCGAGAACACCGGCGAGAAGCTCAAGGGCGCCGCCAAGGAGACGGCGGGCAGGGCCGTCGGCAACGAGCGCCTGACGGCCGAGGGCAAGGCCGACCAGGCCAAGGCCGACATCAAGCAGGCCGGCGAGCACGCCAAGGACGCCCTCAAGCACTGACCGATCGAAGTGGGCCCCGACCGGATCGACCGGCCGGGGCCCACGTACGTCCACCAGAAGCCGCCGTCGCCACTGAGCGACACCCAGCCCGCCGCGTCCTGAGGCCTGCGGCGCCAACCCCGGCCCCGCCGTCACCCCCGACTACCGGGCACCGTTCCCTTCCCCGGCACCCTCCACAGCGTCACCGGCGACCTGTCCGGCGACCTCATCCCGTGCAGTCCCCATCCCGTGCAGTCCATTTTCGTCAGTCTCGATCCGGACCGCCGGCCCGGCATCGCGGAGGTCCGCTCCTGCCCTCGGCCCCTGGCCGCATGAGCAGATTCGCCGGATGGACCTGGCCGCCCTGACCCGCCACGGTGGCAGGTCCGTCCGGCGCGGACTCACGCCCCCTCCAGGGTGGACCGCGGGGAGCCGGCGTCGAGCGTGCCAGGGTCAGTCGCCGGGATGAGCCATCGAATCGATGGCGACGGCCGCAGCCAGGACAGTGGTGTGGTCGGCACCCGGGCCGATGTCCACGCCGTAGGTGTCCCTGACCCGGAACCACTTCTTGGAGACCTCCGCGATCTTGTAACCGTCGCGTTCGATGGTGTACTCGTGGTCGAGGACGTTGCCCTCGACCGTGAGCTCGTCGCCGTCCTCCTGCGTGATCCTCCACCGGTCACGGACCGGGCTGACCAGGGCCTTCTTGACGACCGCGAGGCGGTGCCCGTCGGCATCCTCGATCGCCATGGAGTCCTTGATCCGCATCGGCCTGCTCTGCACGGTCGCGACCCGGTGGCCCCGGGGATCCTCGATGTGGTAGGTCCGCCGGGCGCGTAGGGCCTTCCCGTTGACTTTGTAGACGTGCTCCCCGGCGTCGTTGTCGATCCAGTAGTCGTCACCGATGGCGATCATCTTCTGCTGCATGCTGTACCGGGTCACGCCCTCCCCGTTCTCGAAGGCGTGATTGGCTTCCCTGCGAGCCCTTCGTTCCTCGAACATCGTGGAGTCCTTCCAGCCCGGACGCTCCAGACCGGCACGGCGCATGCGGGCGCGGCCGGGAGCTGCGCTGCTCTCCATCCTCCGCCTTTCCCGAATCGGTAGCACCTGCGCGCACAACTGGAGCAGCTGCTGGGGCGCCTCGGCTCCAGGACACGGTGACGCGGACCGGGTAGCTCACCCTCGGCGGCAGCCGCCACAACGCCCGGCGGAAGCGCGACCGCGTCGGCGGGGGCCTCGGTGGCGGGCGGCCTCAGCGCGCTCTCGGGCCCGCGGTGCCGGGACGGTCAGTGGGCCTTGTCCCCTGCGGGAGGGGCCGCGCCGCCGGGGCCCAAGCGCCGGTGGCGCGTCACCGTGACCGGGTGCTGCGCCTGGTCGTCCATGGTGGGGCCGGCGCCCGCAGAAAGGGGGGCACACTCCGGCGGCAGCGGCCGGTCCCTGCCCTCAGTGGGCAGCGGGGCGTCGACGGGGGCTCGGGGAACGGGCGCCACAGCGCCCGGCGATCAGCGGGCATCCCGTCAGTCTTTCAGCCCGGCTGGGGTCCGAGCGCCATGGTCGACCTGCCGACCCGGGCCGGCGAGGGGCCCCTCTGGCCCTCGCGCCGACGGGTCAGGCGCTGTCGCCTTATCAGTCCCAGCGGAGCGGGCAACCGTTCGGGGACCGTCCGCCGGCCCCGTACGTCCCGAGTTCGGTGAGCAGCGCGACACCGTCGGCCAGCTCCTCCGCGCTCCACTCGGTGACGTCCACCAGCAGTCCGTCCGACGCGGCTACGACGACGATTTCGACGCTCAGACATACCGGACACCCTGCCCGCTCCCGACCGCTCCCGACCGCTCCACCGTATGGTTGTCCGCTCCACCTCATTCGCAGCTGCTGCCCTTCGGCCAACACGCAGATGACGGGCAGTCCGCGCAGGGCGGGCGGCGCAGCCGAGCACCATCGGTCGGCGTCGCGACCCCCGTCTCCGCGGGTCGCGGGGTCGCGGGCGGCCGTCATCCGGCCCCGGGGCCGTAGGGGTACGTCCCGCGGCCATGGTGGGTCGGGCGCCGCACCGGAGTAGCCTGGGAATCACCGAAGGCACATCGCATGCCGGCCCCGTACCGGCTTCGTCTCCGGAGACCGGCAACGCCGGGCCCATGTGAATGGACCCGGGGACAGGTCCAGGACATGACCGTGACCTTCGACCGTGCGACGACGCCGACGGCCTCCGAATCCCCCCTGCGGCTTTCCTTGACGCCCGACGGCGCGCGGGCCGGCCGGCTGGACGGAGCCTGGTGGCCCCGCTCGCGTGATCTCCTTCTCGAACTCCCTTCCCTCGCCGCCGAGATCGACAAGCGGTGGGGCCGGGTCACCCGGATCACCGTGAACCCCGCGCAGTGGCCCACCGTGCCCCCGCGGATCCCGGTCGCGGGTCACACCGTCCACGTGGGCTGGTTCACCACCGAGCAGGACGAGCACATGATCATGGTCTGCTCGTACGCCCCGCGCCGGCTGAACCTGTTGGTCGTCCCGCCTGCGACGGATGCTGTCGACGCGGCCCGCATGATGTCCGAGGCCGCGGCCTCTGCGAACGTCAGGACCGCGAGCGCCCTGCTGGCCGCCGAGACCGACGATGGGGCGGCGCGGCCGCAGCCCCGCTCGGACTTCCTGCCGTCGGCCCTCACACCCTCCCGCCGCGTCGGCGAGGCCGGCAGGCGAGCGGATCTCGCCCTCAACCGGGCCGCCTCCTGGTGGGTGCCCGCGTAGCCGGACGGGCAAGGCCCTGTACGCCTGGCCGGGCGATGTGGCCCGAGGTGTTGAGCGCCGTGGCACTGGTGCCCGCGCCCAGATCCCGACGGCTGTGGCCGGCGCCCCAGACCAGGGCGTGCCCGGCGCCGGAGTCGGGATCCGCGGTCCCGGGTCCGCGGGCCCAGGAACACGGTGGCGGAGGAGTGACCGGTCGTCACCTGGTCCAGGGCATGTTCTGCCATCCCCTCCGATAGCCGCTCGCGGGTTGCCACGCCCGCCCCCTACAGAGCCAGCCCGTTGAGAGGCGTCATGTGGCAATGCCTGCGGAATCGCCGGACTCGCCGGACTCGCGCGAACAGACCCGTCGCGGCGAAGGCCGAAGGGCATCGCCCGCAATCTGGGGCCACCGCTTCGGCATCGAGGTGGTCGCGCTGCTGACCGTCTTCGCTGTGCTCACGTTCCTGCTGGTCCCGGAGCCGTTCAGGTTCCTCCCGCTGCCGGGGGCCGGCCTCGTCATCGGCCGGCGCGCCAAGGATCGGCCGCGGGAGTAGTGCTGCCGCCACCGGACGTGCCGCTGCCCGACCGCGGATGAGCAGCCGGTCGGGCACGCCGGACCCGCGTCCGGTGTCGGCGGCCGCCGCTACAGTGCGGGCCATGACCGACACCACCACCGGCTCCGACTGGGAGCACCTGCTCACGGCCGCCTTCGGCCGCCTGCTCGACCTGCCGTTCGCCGAAGCCGACCCCGCCGCGGACCACGCGGTCCGGATCGGCGGCAACATGCTGTACGAGACCGGCTTCGGGAAGGATCCGGCCTGGGTGGGTCCGGCCGCGCTGAGCGGTGCCGAGCCGGTCCGGTGGGAGGGCTTCGTGTTCGACGAGGCCGACGGGACCTTCGCGTTCGACGCCGCCCGGTCGATATTCGAGTTCCGGGTCCCTGCGGAGAGCGGCTCCGCCTTCCCGGCGGCCTTCGTCGACGCGGTCGACGCGGCCTGCTTCGTCCCGCGCCTGATCCGCGGCGCGGACCTCGCCCCGCTGGTCGAGCAGCACGGCGTCGACCTCACCGGCCCCGCCGCCGCCGGCACGTGGTCCGTGTACTTCCCGCGGCTGGTCTCCGACGGCACCCTGCTGGGTGCGCTGCGAGCCGCGTGCGTCCTCGGCGACGGACCGCAGAGCCTCGTCGACTTCGGCGCCGAACCCGAGGAGGAGTGGCAGGACGCCCTGGACGCGATCCCCCACCCCGGCCTCCGCGCCCACCTCGCGTTCTTCTTCACCGACGGCACCGACGGCCTGATGCCGATGGGCGAGGACATCAACCTCCATGTGCTGGCCGACCTCGGCTGCCACGCGGTGGCGGGTTTCGAGGACGGCCACGGCCAGTTCGACGCGACGGTGGTCCGCCTCAGCAGGAAGGTGTCCGGCATCGTCTGACCGACGGCCTACATGTCCCAATCGCCGGGAGGGGTCGGCGCGGCATCCGGGTAGTTCTCCCGGACCTCGCGCAGTACCCGTGCATCGGCGGTGCAGACGTCCCAGCTCGTGCTGTCGAACTCTCTCAAGGTCACCGCAAGCTCCCCACCCGAATACCCCCTGAAGTCCCCGTCGACCGTCTGCAGGTCGGGCGCGGCCTGCGCCAACAACTCCAGGGTGCCGATTCCGACGCCCGTCGAAGCACCTTCCAGCGCGGCGCACGCCGCATCCAGCCGAGGGTGGTCGGTTCGCACCTTCCAGGTGAGGCCGAGCCCGAAGGATCCCAGTCGTACGAGGAGCTCCGCCAGGGTTACGTAGCGCCGGGTGACTTGCCCCGTGACGGGGTCTCTGGCTTCCCGCCACGCTGCGAACCAACCCCCTCCATTGTGTTGCTGATCCCGTCCGACCGAAACGGATTTCCAAGTAAGACCGCCGCCCTCACACCAGGACGAGCGCCGGCTGGTGCGGCACGAGATCGCTGCCGGCAACGCGCGATGTGCCGGGCGGCCCTCGGCCCCAGGGCCCGGGCAGGCCCTACAGCCAGCCCCGCTGGGCCGCCTTCAGGCCCGCCTCGAAGCGGCTCGCCGCATCCAGCCGCTCCATCAGGGCGGCCATCTGACGCCGCACCGTTCGCACCGAGACCCCCAGCCTCCGGCTCGCCATCTCGTCGGTCAGCCCGGTGGAGAGCAGCCGCAGCAGTTCCCGTTCCCCGGCGTTCAGGCCCGTCCGGCCGTCCTCGGGACGGTCGGCGCCGAGCGGGACAGCGTTCTCCCAGGTCTGCTCGAAGAGTGCGACCAGCGAGGCGACGATCCCGGGTTCCTCCGTGCAGAGGGCGCCGAGCTTGGTGTGCTGCGGGTCGATCGGCACCACCGCGGTGCGCCGGTCGAAGACCAGCATCCGCGGCGGCAGCACGGGCGCGGTCCGCACCCGGCCGCCGAGGTCGGTCATCCACTGCGCGTAGGCGAAGGTCTCCTGGTCGTTCCGGACGCTGTCCTGATAGATCGTCAACAACCTGACCCCGCGCCGCAGGGCGTCCTCGTCCAAGGGCCGTGAGGCCGCCAGGCTGGCCGCGGACTGGGCCCCGCCGGGCATCACGGCGAGGCACTCGCCGGCGAGCCGGCCGGTGAGCACCTCCAGCTTCGCCTGGATGGCGTCGAGGCCCACCAGCCGCTCGGCGCCGTCCACCAGGGTGTTGGGGCGCAGCACGGCGTACTCGGCGACGGCGCGCGCCACGGCGGCCCGGCTGACCTCCAGTTCCTGCTGGCGACGCGCGAGTTCCTCCTCCTGGCGGCGCAGCAGCAGTTCGAGGCCGCGCTCGGGACTGACCGGCCAGAGGGCGCCGGGGCGTTCACGCGAGGCGCGCAGCAGGGTGAGGTCGGCCAGGCGGTCCAGGGCCGCGCGGATGTCGGGCTCGGGCAGGTCCAGCCGTTCGCGGAGTTCGGCGACCCCGCCTTCGGGGTCGGCCAGCATCTCGCGGTAGACGGCCTCCGCGGTCGCGTCCAGACCCAGCAGCTTCAGCACTTCTAGACCCCTGATCGCGACGGGTTGGTGTCCGGTCGGCCCAGCCGGGCCGATCTTGTCAGCCGTCGCCGGCGGCCAGCAAGGCATGATCCGGTCAAGGGTGCGCCGGGGGTGCGCCGGCGCGCCGGAGGGGGTTGCAGCAAGCTGCCTGTCCGCTTGCTGCCGGGCGGTAGCCCTCCCCCTGCGGGGCGGGCGCCGGAAGGATTCCGGGTGGGCCCCCCGAGGTGCGCAGGACCCGCGGGGGGCCGCCCTCGCAGACCCCACGCGACCCTTCGGCACCCTGCGCCCCGATGCTCCACCGCCCTCCTCCCGCCGCCCGACAGAACGGGAACCACCGTGTCCACGTCCGCCCGACTGCTCGCCGCCGCCGCCCTGGCGCTCACCCTCGCGACCGCCGCCACCCCGGCCCTCGCCGCCTCCCCCGCCCCGTACGCCACCGCTGTCACCGCCGCCCCGGAAACCCCGTCAGACCCGGCGCTCCCGGCCGGCCCGCACATCGACCGGGACACCCCGCCTGCTGGCGCGCCGGTTCGAGGCGCCGCACCGGCCGGGGCAGCCCTCCTCGCCACGGACAAGCCGGGGATCGGCTGGGACGACTGGACCTGACCTGCCGTGTTCGCCGTGTACCTGACGCTCCGTCCGGACCACCCGCCGGACCTGCCCGCGGCCCCGTCGACCGACGGGGCCGCGGCGCCCGGCGACGGGGTGGCCGCTGTGGTCCAGGAGGCCCTGTGGGGGTACGCCCGGCCTGCGGACGGCCTGGAGCACATCCGCGCCAGGAGCGGGCCGCGCGGACTGGGGCTGGTCCTCTTCGTCCGGGCCCCCGACCGCGCCGAGGCCGAACGGCGGGCCAGGGCCCTGCTCGGCCGGGCGCTCGCCGAGGGGGCCGTCGGACGCTTCGCCCTCGCCCCGCCGTAGGCCGTCCGGTCACGAATCCCGTCCCGCGACGGAGGCGTTTTCCTGCCGCCCGTCCGCTTTCCACCGATCCTCGCCGGCCCTGAGTTTGGCCGGTTCGCAGCGGACCCTCCCGGGTCCGCTCCTGTCATACACACAACAAGGAGCCCCATGGCACGCCAGCACGGTCCCGGACACCGGTCCGGGGACGTCCCACCACCCTCCCCCCGACGGCGGCACGGAGCACTGCTGCGCCGCACCGCCATCGCCCTCTCCCTGGTGATCGCCGCCGAGTCGGCGGCCGTCCTCATGGCGACCGGCCAGGCCGTCGCCGTCGCCCCGAAGTCCCCCGCCGCACCGGCGGCCAAGGCGCTCGGCCCGGCCGAGGCCGAGGACGTCGCCACCGCCCACCTCAAGGCCCGCCTGCAGAACCGCCGGATCGAGGTGGTGGGCGAGCGGACCGAGTCCAGCACCACCTGGATCAACCCGGACGGCACCACCACCCTCGACATGGCCTCCGGCCCGATCCGCTACAAGGACCGCTCCGGCCGGTTCCAGCCGATCGACGTCGACCTCGCCCGGCAGCCGGACGGCGGCGTCAAGGCCAAGGGCCACCCCCTGGGCCTCACCCTCGCCGGCGCCACCCCGGCCGCCGCCGTCTCCCGCTTCAAGGCGTCCGGCGCCCCGGCCGGGGACCAGCAGGCCCCCGCCGTGCCGCTGGTCTCGCTGGACAACGGCGCGGGCACCGCGATGTCCCTGTCCTGGCGCGGCGCGCTGCCCGCCCCTGGCATCGACGGCCACCGGGCCCGCTACACGGACGCGCTGACCGCCACGGACCTGGTCATCGAGTCCACCCGGACGGGCTTCGAGCAGTTCCTGGAGCTCAAGGACCGTTCGGCGGTCGCCGCCAACGGCACCGTCACGCTCACCCTGAACGCGGCCGGCCTGCAGGCCCGGCAGAACGCCGACGGCTCGGTGTCGTTCGTCGACCCGAAGAACGGCCAGGAGGCCGGGCGGCTGCCCGCCCCCGTGATGTGGGACGCCCAGGTCGACGAACGCTCCGGCGACCACACCCGCACGGCGCCGGTCGGCCTCAAGGTGGCGCAGCGCGGCGACGACATCGACCTGACCCTCACCCCCGACGCGGCCTTCCTGAACGACCCGGGGACCAAGTACCCGGTGACCGTCGACCCGGCGGTCAACATCGGCGTCGGCTTCGACACCTTCGTCCAGCAGGGCTACGCCACCGACGTCTCGGCGCAGACCGAGCTGAAGCTCGGCAACAACGGCTCCGGACAGGTGGCCCGCTCGTTCCTGCAGTTCCCGATGGCGCAGATCAGCGGGAAGCAGATCACCAGCGGCAAGCTCAACCTGTGGAACTTCCACTCCTGGTCCTGCACCGCGAAGAGCTGGGAGGTCTGGGACACCAACTCGGCCTCCACCGCCACCCGCTGGACGGCGCAGCCCACCTGGAACCGCAAGTGGGCGACCACCACCGCGACCAAGGGCTACTCCAGCTCCTGCAACGACGGCTGGGTGAACACCGACATCACCTCCCTCGTGCAGGCCTGGGCCGGCAACGGCAAGGGCGCCAACACGCTGGGCATCCGGGCCACCGACGAGAGCGACCCGTACGGCTGGAAGAAGTTCAACTCCGGCAACGCGTCCTCCAACACGCCCTACCTGTCGGTGACGTACAACACCCCGCCGGCCGTCTCCACCCTGCTCACCCCGGCCGACGCCGCCCTCACCGGGGACGCCACCCCGGCGCTGTCCGCCAAGGCGACCGACCCCGACGGCGGCAACGTGGCGCTGGACTTCGAGGTCTGGGCGGCCAACGGCACCGCGGCCCTGCAGTCCGGCCGCTCCGCCTACGCGGCCTCCGGATCGACCATCACCTGGTCCCCCGGCACGGCGCTGGCCGCCGGTGCCTACAAGTGGCGCTCGCGCTCCTGGGACGGCACCGCCAACAGCGCCTGGTCGGCCTTCCGCACCCTCACCGTGGACACCACCGCGCCGGGCGCCACCACCGTCTCCTCCGGCGACTTCCCGGCCGGCCAGTGGTCGGGCACCCCGGACGCGGGCGGCTCGTACACCGGCTCCTTCACCTTCACCCCGCCGTCCTCCGACGTGAAGGACGTGCAGTACCGGCTGGACGGCGGCGCCTGGGTGACCGCGGCGACCACCGGCGCGGCGGTGACGGCGGCCCTCACCTTCAAGGCGGGCGCGCACACGGTGACCGCGCACACCCGTGACGCGGCGGGCAACGTCTCCGCCGACCGGACGTACACCTTCTACGCGGGCAAGGGTTCCGCGCTGGTGGCGCCCGGCGCGGGCGAGCGCCCGGCCCGCCGCACCTCGCTGCAGGCCGAGGGCAACAGCACCTACACCGGCGTGCGCTACCAGTACCGCCGGGGCGAGACGGACGCCTGGAAGGACGTGCCGGCCGCCAACGTCACCACCACCGACGGCAAGGCGGTGGCCGGCTGGCCGTTCGCCGCGGCCGCCGGCAAGCCGGCCCCGCTGAACTGGAACATCACCGACACCCTGGCCGAGAACGGCCCGGTCGACGTCCGCGCGGTCTTCACCGACGGCGCCGCCACCGACGCCACCGAGCCGAACACCGTCACGGTGGACCGCAACGCGGGCGACGCCCCCCAGACGCCGGTCGGCCCCGGCGAGGTGAACACCCTCACCGGTGACCTCACCCTGTCGGCCACCGACGCCGAGGGCTTCGGCCTGAGCGCCGAGCGCTCCTTCTCCTCCCGCCGGCCCGTCAACGGCTCGGCCCAGGAGGGCCAGGCGGCGATCTTCGGCCCGCAGTGGAGCTCCGGCACCAGCGCCGAGATCACCGACGCCGACTACACCTACGTCCGCCAGACCTCGGCGACCTCCCTCTCGCTGGTCTCCGCGGACGGCTCCGAGGTCGGCTTCACCGCCACCGGCGCCGGCGGCTGGAAGCCCGAGCCCGGCGCCGAGGACCTCACCCTGACCGGGGCGCTCACCGGATCCTTCACCCTGAAGGACACCGCGGGCACCACGGTCACCTTCGCCAAGGTCGACCCGGCCGCCACCACCTGGCAGGCCGGCGGCTCCTCGCTGCCCAGCGACAACTCCACCACCTCGGTGGTCTCGGAGAAGGTCGTGGCCGGCGGCAAGACCCTGGCCCGCCCGAAGTACGTGGTGGCGGCGACCTCGGCGACCGCCTCCGCCAACTGCGCGGCCGTGCCGTCCACGGTCGGCTGCCGGGTGCTGGAGTACGTCTACGCCGGCGCCACCACCGCCACCTCCTCCGCCACCGGCGACTTCACCGGCCAGGTGAAGCAGATCCGGCTCTGGTCCACCGACCCGGGCGCCTCCGCGGCCACCCCGGTCGTCGTCTCGCAGTACGCCTACGACGACCAGGGACGGCTGCGCGAGGTCTGGGACCCGCGGATCAGCCCCGCGCTGAAGACCACCTACGGCTACGACGCCGCCGGGCGGGTCACCACCGCGGCCGAGCCCGGCGAGCTGCCGTGGACCCTGGAGTACGGCAAGGCCGGCAACGCAGCCACCGCCGGTGACGGCATGCTGCTCGCCGCCTCCCGCCCCACCCTCAAGCAGGGCAGCACGGACGTCACCGACGGCACCGCCACCACCTCGGTGGTCTACGACGTCCCGCTGAGCGGCAACAACGCGCCGTACCCGCTGGGCCCGTCGGACGTCGCCGCCTGGGGCCAGAGCGACGCCCCGACCGACGCCACCGCCGTCCTGCCGCCCGACGCCGTCCCGGCGGGCCACGACGGCAAGGCGCTCGGCACCGCCGCCTACAACCGCGCCTCGCTGACGTACACCAACGCCTCCGGGCGCGAGGTCAACACCGCCACCCCCGGCGGCGGCATCACCACCACCGAGTACAACGCCTTCGGCAGCCAGGTCCGCACGCTCTCCGCGGAGAACCGCGTGCTCGCCCTGGCCACCACCGGCACCGACCTCGCCAAGCTGCGCGCCCTCGGCATCGCCGGCCGCTCCACGGCCGACCGCGCCCAGGTGCTCTCCTCGGCCTCGGTGTACTCGGCCGACGGCAAGCGCCTGGTCGAGAGCTACGACCCGCTGCAACTGGTCACCCTGGAGCACGGCCTGGCCGCCTCCGGCAGCAGCCCGGCGCTCGCCGCCGGCGCCGAGGTCGCGGCCCGCGCCGCCACCGTGACCGCCTACGACGAGGGCCGCCCGGCGGGCGCCTCGGTCAGTGACCGCGCCACCTCGGTGACCACCGGCGCCCGGATCGACGGGTACGCCACCGACGCCGACACCCGCACCACCGCCACGGCGTACGACTGGGCCCAGGGGCTGCCCACGCAGTCCGTGCAGGACCCGGCCGGCCTGAGGATCACCACCGGCACCGGGTACGACAGCAGCGGACGGGTGACCACCCAGAGCCGGCCCAACTCGACCGGCTCCGACGCGGCCACCACGGTGACCGCCTACTACGGCGCCACCGGCACCGGTGACTGCGCCGGCCACCCCGAGTGGGCCGACCTGGTCTGCTCCACCGGCCCGGCCGCCGCAGTCACCGGCGGCGGGAGCAACCCGGCGCAGACCCCGGCCCGGACCTTCCAGTACGACCGCTGGGGCAACGTCTCGGTGGTCACCGAGGTCGCCAACGGTGTCACCCGCACCACCACCCGCAGCTACGACGCCGCCGGGCGCCCGCTGAAGGTCTCGATCACCGGAGGCACCGGCACCGCCGTCCCCGACACCACGTTCGGCTACGACCCGGCCACGGGCGAGCTCGCCACCCTCGCCAACGGCAGGGCCACCATCAAGCAGGGCTACGACAAGCTCGGCCGGCTGGTCTCCTACGACGACGGCGCCGGCAACGTCGCCGCCACCGAGTACGACAAGCTGGACCGGGTGGTGAAGAAGTCGGACTCGGTGCCCTCCAGCACCACTTACGGCTACGACACCGCCAAGGACCCGCGCGGACTGCCCACCTCGCTCACCGACTCGGTCGCGGGCACCTTCACCGCCTCCTACGACGTCGAGGGCCGGCTGGTCACCCAGACCATGCCGGGCGGCAACACCCTGACCAACACCTACGACAGCCGGGGCATCCAGACCGGCAAGACCTACACCACCCAGTCGGGCACCGTGCTGCTCGCCGACACCGCGGACTTCACCGTCCACGGCCAGCAGGCCGGCATCACCCAGGCCGACGGCAACACCACCGGCACCACCTACACCTACGACGCCACCGGTCGCCTCACCAAGGCCGCCGCCACCACCGGCCTGGGGTGCGCCACCCGGTCCTACACCTTCGACAGGAGCAGCAACCGGACCAACCGCACCACCGTGACCGACGACTGCGACCCGGCCACCGCCGACGCCGTCACCAAGTCCGAGAACCACGGTTACGACACCGCCGACCGCCTCACCGACGCCGGCTACGCGTACGACGCCTACGGCCGCACCACCGCCCTGCCCAAGGGCACCCAGCTGAGCTACTACGCCAACGACCTGGTCCGCGGCGAGAGCCTCGGCGACACCCGCAAGACCTGGGACCTGGACGCCTCCGGCCGCCTCGCGGTCACCACCACGGAGACCAGGGGCACGGACGGGACCTGGGCGGTCACCGGCCTGTCGACCAACCACTTCGACGCCGGCGAGGACACCCCCGCCTGGTCGAAGGACGCGGCCGGCATGCTCACCCGCGACGTCCAGGACCTGACCGGCCAGCTCACGGCCGCCACCGGCACCGACGGCGGCGCGATCCTGCTGCTGACCAACCTGCACGGCGACGTGTCGGTCCAGATGTCCCCCGACGGCACCGAGGACCTCGCCGTCTACCACTACGACGAGTACGGCAACGTCGTCGACGCCACCGGCTCGACCGACTACGGCTGGCTCGGCGGGGCCCAGCGCGAGGCCGACGGCCTCTCCGACCTCACCCTGATGGGCGTGCGCCTGTACGACGCGACCACCGGCCGCTTCCTGCAGCCGGACCCGGTCCTGGAGGGCTCGCCGAACGCCTACGGCTACCCGGTCGACCCGGTCACCATGGACGACCTGACCGGGATGTCCTGGCGGAAGAAGTGGACCGCCTACTTCAGCCGCTCCGAGGGCAACACCATCGGTGTGCTGCTGTACGTGTCCGGCAAGATCAGCCAGGGCATCTCGAAGATCCTGCGGCGCCTGCCGCACATCGCCGCCCGGGCCGCCGGATACGTCCTGTGGGCGCTGTCCTACCTGATGAAGAAGGTCGGCAAGCAGTTCATCAAGGCCGCCAACAAGCGGGGCAGCCACGGTGTGAAGTTCACCTTCGGAATCTGGAGGTCCAGCCACTTCTGGGTGCCGGACCGCCCGATCTACCGGGTGAACCCGCGGTACTGAGCCGCGGGTGACGCTCCGCGGGGGCGGAGCGGGCCGGGGTGACACCGGCCGATGAAGGACAGGTGGGCCGGCCCGGGAGAGCTCCTCTCCCGGGCCGGCCGTCGTCGGTGGGGGCCGCGATGCCCGGCCGGCGCACCGTACCGGGCCGGCCGGGAGGTCGGGCACGCCGGGCGGTGCGTGGAAGCGATGGATGACGTCCCGCACGTATCCTCGTCCCGCCCTGATGGACGGGGAAGCGACGCAGGGCCCGCGCGATGCCGGCCGGCTGTCAGCGGGAAAGGCGATCTGTCAGTGGGATGTCGGAACGTGCCGTCTCAGGGCTTCGTCGAAGGCTCCCGTATCTCGCTCGGCCGGGGCCGCTCGATCCCCGGCGGTTGGCCGAACCCGTCGAGCGTGAAGGTGGCCCCGGGCTGACTGTTCGACGGGACGAGCTCGACCTTGACCGGATACGGCGTGCCTTCCGCCGCGACCGAGACCACCGCGACGCCGGAGCGGCCGGCCGAGCGCAGGATGACCACCGGGGTCTGTCCGACCGTGCCGGTGCCGACCCGGGTCACCTGGGAGGTCTTCGTCTCCGGGGCGTCGCTCCAGATCAGATCGGCCACCGGCTTGACGGTGCACCGCACCCGGTAGTCCTTCATGACCGCCTCGTTCCCGGCACGGGGGGACCACTTCAGCATGAGCGCAAGCACTTCGTCCATGTCCTCCGGCGGGGTGTGGCTCCTCGTCGCCGAGTCGTACTCCACCCACGTCCGGTCCGGATGCGACCAGGCCTCGTCGCCGATCATCCGGAACAGGATCGCCCCGTGCTCCACCGCCATCTCACCGGCGCAGCTGCCCTGCTGGTCGAAGGAGACGCGGTTCGTAGGATTCTTGACCTGGCTCGGCTGCTCGTGCAGCACCGACACCGACGACGAACCGGTCAGAGCCGCCCTGGCCCGCCGCGCGAGGTCGGGCGCCTCCGTGTCCTCACTGGGCGTCGCGGACGGCGTGGGCGTGGATGGTGCCGACGCGACGGCGGTCCCGCTCTCCCCCGGCGTCGCCTGCGAGGACTCCGCCCCTCCGCCGCACGCCGCCGGCCCCATCACCGCGACCATGCTCGCCGCGACCGCAAGCATCACCGAACGTCGCACTCACCCACCCCTGTTCATGTGCCGGAACGAGCACTGTCTCACGGGCCGGCGCCGGCCGACGGGGAGTTGCCGAACCGCCGGAGGAATACGCGAGCACTTCGACGGGCAGCCGGACGTCCGGATCCACTGCTCGGCGTCCGGAGCCAAGGTGCGGCCCGCTCGGTGGGTGACACGAACGTGTGGCGGATCGGCCGGTGCGCCGCCGGAGAGTCACGTCAGCTCGTCCGGTCGTCGGGGGCGCCCCGGCCGGGTCGGTCCGGCCGGGGCGCGTTCTCGGGTCGGTCCGGCCGGAGCCTTCCCGGGGTCAGACCGGCAGGGTCCACTTCTGCCAGGCGTTGGTGTTGCAGTCCCAGATCTGCAGCTGGGTGCCGTCGGCGCTGCTGCCGCCGGGGACGTCCAGGCAGCGCCCGGACTGCGGGTTCTTCAGCTGGCCGGACGCCTGGGCCTGCCACTGCTGCGCCGTGGTGCCGTTGCAGTCGTACAGCTGGACCCTGCTGCCGTTGGCGGTGCCGGCCGCGGTGATGTCCAGGCAGCGGCCGGAGTTGGGGTTGCGGATGGTGCCGTCACCGGCGACCGTCCAGGTCTGGGCGGTGCCGGACGCGCAGGTGTACAGCTGGACAGCGGTGCCGTTGGCGGTGCCGGCGGCCCGGGCGTCGACGCACTTGCCGGCAAGGCCGGTGATGGCCCCCGTGCCGCCGCCGGTGCCACCGGTGGGCAGGGTGATCTCCCCCTGGTTGACGACCCGCGGCAGGAAGTAGCCGGTCTGGATCTCGGCGTTGGTGTTGTTCCCGGTCAACTGCTCGGACCACAGCATGAAGTAGGCCCACTTCGGCTGGCTGTCGAGCAGGGCAGCGGTGGGGATCTTGCCGAGTTCGGCGATCGCGATCGGCTTGCTGCCGGCGATGGCGAGCATCTGCTGGTAGTCCGCGGCGCTCGGGTAGCTCTTGTACCAGGCGTCGAGGGAGACGACGTCGACGTACGCGGAGCCGGGGTAGTAGTTGGCCCAGCCGCCGGCGGGGTTGTCCTGCACGTTCCAGACCCAGATGAGGTTGGAGAGACCCTTGGTGTTGGCGAGGTAGTCATGGGTGATCTGGTACAGCTTGGCGCCGCCGCCCGCGCCGGGGCGGTTGCCCCACCAGTTCCAGCTCTCGTTCATCTCGTGCAGCGGGCGGAAGAGGACCGGCACCCCGGCGTCCTTGAGCTGCTGGAAGTAGGGGACGGCCTCGTCCAGGCGCTTCTTCCACGCGGTGTTGAGGGCGGTGCCCTCGGTGACGATCTGGGTGAACTGGTCATTGGTGATGCTGGACTTGACGCCGCCGTCGAAGGCGCAGCCGCTGCCCTGGGTGGGCGGGCAGACGTGCCAGGTGAGCGCGACCAGCGAGCCGTTGGCCCACTCGGTCCTGGCCTGGTTGACGACGCTCTGCCGGTTGGCGACGTCGGAGGGGTTGAACATCAGGTCGCCGCCCCACAGGCCGGGGAACTGGCCGGTGATGTTCTTGACCTGCTGGGTGTACTGGGCGGGGGCGGAGGCGGGCTCCTTGTTGTGCTGGCCGGAGACGATGTGGTTGCCGGTGACGGACTGCAGGTAGGCCAGGACGCCGGCCTTGGGGGTGGCGGGGAAGGCCTGGGCCTGCGGGACGGGCAGGGCGGTCACGAGCAGCGCGGCGAGGGCCGCGGCGAGCGCGGCGCCGCGGGCGGACAGCCTGCTGAGGGCTTGACGCATGGTGGTCGGCTCTCTGGTGGAGGGGTGGGGGGGACCGCCCGGGGCACGCGGTCCGCTCGCAGTGGCCGGCCCGGTGCGGCACCGAGGTGTGCTCCGGGTCGGCCATGGGGTCCTGCGGGGGCGCGGCGTGACGGGCGTCAGGTGGCGTGCGGGATGCCGGCTGCTGCCGCGCAGCCCGTCCGGCGCTGGTTTCACGGCGGGAGCGCACCTGAGATGAACCGAGTAAGCGGCATGAACATACGGCCGGGCGGCGACGCCGTCAAGAGCGGGCGCACCACCGACGCGGGCTCAACTTCGGCCGGATTCAGGCGAATCCGGCGCCCGGCGGCTGCGGCCGGGTGCTGCCCGCGGTGTCCGGCGGCAGCCGCCGTCGGCGCCCGGTCGCGGCGAACCGCTGGTTGCGGCGAACGCCGGTGCGTATCATCGGTGAACCGAGAAAGCCATGAGAGCCGTGCGGCCCGCAGCAGGCGGCCGACGGCGGGACGGGAGCCCTGGTGAGACGTCCGACCATCAGCGACGTGGCGCGGGCGGCCGGGGTGTCCAAGGGGGCCGTGTCGTACGCCCTCAACGGGCGGCCGGGCGTGTCGGAGGCCACCAGGCGGCGCATCCTGGCCGCCGCCGAGGATCTGGGCTTCCACGCCGACCGGGCGGCCGTGGCGCTGGCCGGGGCGCCGGCGAGGGTGGTCGGCCTGACGCTGCACCGGCCCGCCCGGACGCTGGGGGTCGAACCGTTCTTCATGGAGCTGATCAGCGGCCTGGAGGCCGAACTGTCGCTGCGCTCCTACGCCCTGCTGCTGCACATGGTCGCCGGCCGTGAGCAGGAGACGGCGGTGTACCGGCGCTGGCGGCACGAGCACGCGGTGGACGGCGTGCTGGTCTGCGACCTCGTCGAGCACGACCCACGGCTGCCGGTGCTGCGGGAACTCGGCTTCCCCGCGGTGGTGATCGGCCCGCCGCCGGCCGACGAGCCGGTGTCCAGCGTCTGGTCGGACGACGCCGTTTCGCTCCAGGAGGCGGTGGAGTACCTCGCGGCCCTGGGCCACCGCCGGATCGGGCACGTGGCGGGCATCCCGGACCTCGCGCACACCGCGATCCGCGCCGGGGCCTTCGCCGAGCACGCCCGTCGGCTCGGGCTGGAGGCCGCCCCCTGCGCGTACACCGACTACACGGGGCCGGACGGTGCCCGCGCCACCAGGCAGCTGCTGGGCGCCGCCGGGCGGCCCACCGCACTGGTCTACGACAACGACATCATGGCGGTGGCGGGCCTGGCCGTCGCCGAGGAGCTGGGGTTGTCGGTACCCGGGGACCTCTCGGTCGTGGCCTGGGACGACTCCCCCGTCTGCCGGATCGTGCACCCGGCGCTGACCGCCCTGTCCAGGGACATCGCGACGTACGGCCGGCAGGCGGCGCGGCTGCTGCTGGCCTCGCTCGACGGGCGGGAGGCCGTCGGGGTCGCGGTGGAGCCCGCCCATCTGGCGCCGCGTGCCAGCACCGGCGCCCCGGCGGACGCCCGGCCGTCGGCCTGACGCCCGCCGACGGCCGCGGCGGAGCCCGGCCGATGCGACGTCAGGCGGGTTGCGGGGCCGGGCCGCTGCTCCCGCGGACCAGCAGGACGGCCGTGTGGTCCAGGACGGCGGCCGGCGGCCTGCCCTCGATCGTCTCGAACAGCAGCTGCGCGGCGTGCGCGCCGTAGGCGACGATGTCGCGGCCGAGGACGGTCAGGGCGGGGCGTACGGCCCGGCAGAGCGGTGAGTCGTCGAACGCGACGATCGACAGGTCGGCCGGCACCCGCAGCCCCATCTCGCGGGCCACCGCCAGGCCCGCGACCGCCATCACGTCGTTGTCGTAGGCGATGGCCGTCGGGCGGTGCGGCGAGCTGAGGACCCGCCGGGTGGCGAGGCCGCCGGTGCGGACGGTGTAGTCGGCGCAGGCGATGCTCGCCCCGACTCCCGCCGCTCGGCATGCCGTACGGAAGGCGGCGTCACGGACGGCGGTGTGCAGCATCCCCGCCGGCCCGCTGACCCGGGTGATGCCGCGGTGGCCCAGGCCGGCCAGGTGGCGGACGACGGCCTCGACGGCGGTGGCGTCGTCGCTCCAGATGCCGGTGAGCGCGTTCCCGGGGACGGGGCCGCCCACGACGACGGCGGGCAGCCCCAGTGCGGCCAGCGGCCCGATGCGCGGGTCGTCGGCCTCCAGGTCGCACACCAGGACGCCGCCGACCCGCCGTTCGGCGTGCCAGCGCCGGTAGACGGCGACCTCCTCGGCCGCGTCGCCGACGTACTGCAGGGCCAGGCCGAGGTCGCGGGCGGCCAGTTCGGTCTGGATGCCGCTGATCAGTTCACGGCGGAACACCTCGACGGTGTGGGCGTCCGAGGCGGGCCTGCGCAGGGTCATGCCGAGCGGGCGTGCGGCCGTGCCGTGCAGGGCCCGGGCGGAGGTGTTGGGGTTGAAGCCGAGGTCCCGGGCGATGCCGAGGATCCGCTCACGCATCTGCTCGGAGACGCCGGGGCGCCCGTTCAGCGCGTAGGAGACGGTCACCCGGGAGACGCCGGCCTGCCGGGCGATGTCGGCCATGGTGGGCTGGCGCGGCATGGGCCTCCTCCGGACGGGCGCACCGCGAGCATACCCGCCGGACGGGGCCCGGCAACGGGTGTGCCGGCAACGGCGGCCGGGGCCGGGCGGCCCCGGCCGCGGACGCCGGACGGGTGCGTCCGGACGGGCTGCCCGGACGGCGCGGGTGTCAGCGGGTGGCCGTGACGGAGTCGATCCAGGCGGTGCCGGTGGCGGCCTGGCCGTTGAAGTAGAAGGAGAGCTGGGTGACCTTGCCGGCGTCGAGGGTGCCGGGGGTGGCCCAGGCGGGGTTCTTGAAGCTGTTGAGCGGGATGGTGAGGTCGGTACCGGTGGTGTCGGTGAGCGGGACGGTGGTCTCCCAGTAGGTGCCGTTGGCCACGAACTGCACGGTCAGGGCCTGGTCGGCGCTGCCGTCGGAGCGGGCCCACAGGCGCAGCGCGGTGGCCCCTCCCCAGTCCTGCGGGGTGGGGAGGGTGCGGATGATGCCGGCGTAGCCGGGGGCGCCGTGGTCGTAGGCGGCGCGCAGGCTGTGGCCGGTGCCGTCGGCGTGGGCGGTGTCGAGCGTGCTGGTGACGGCTCCGCCGCCGGTGTTGCGGGGGTAGGCGGTGGCGAGCGCGCTGTCGGTGGGGTAGCTCTCGAAGTCGTCGACGACGAGGTCGCCGGTGGTGAAGGTGGCGGGTGCGTTGCCGGCGGGGGTGGCCCCGGCGGCGTTCACGGCGGTGACGGTGTAGTGGTAGGTGGTGTTGGGCTGGAGGTTGGCGGCGGGGGCGTAGGTGGTGCCGCGGATGCTCGTGGCCTGGAGGACGGGGGCGGAGAGGTCGGCGTTCTTGGAGACGGTGAGGGTGTAGTAGGCGGCGCCGGGGGCGGCGGTCCAGGTGAAGGGGGTGCGGGTGTCGACGCCGGTGGCGCCGGCGGCCGGGGTCTGCTGGAAGGCTCCGGGCCTGCCGGTGGCCGGGGAGGCGGTGGCCGCCCTCCAGGTGGCGCCGGTGAGTGGTGCGGGGTGGGCGTCCGCCTTCCAGTCGAGCCGGACGTGGCCGGTGGCGCGCAGGTCGTCGAGGGTCAGCAGGGTGTGGTCGCCGCGGCGTTGCGGGGTGGGGGTGGCGTTCACCCAGGTGACGCCGTCCGCGGAGGTCTGGACGGTGGGCAGGGCGGAGCGGTCGAGGGTGGCCAAGTCGGCCTGGAAGCCGGTGAGGCCCGGCCGGCTCCAGGTGATCTGCCCGGTCTTCCGGGGGGCCGGGGCGACGCGGACGCCGTCGCCGTCGGGGGTGGTGGTGAGGGTGTCGCTGTGCGAGGAGGTGAGGATGAAGCTCTGCAGCGGGTCGGCGGCGCTGTCCTGGCCGGGGGCGGTGGCGAGCGCCGGGGAGGTGGCGAGCGGGCGGCCGGCGCGGTCGAGGGCGACGACGCGGTACCAGGCGGGGGTGGCCGGGGTGGCGGGGTCGAGGTAGGGCGCGTCGTTGTCGGAGAGTCCGGTGGCGACGGTGGTGTAGGGCCCGTCGGCGCCCGCGGTGGCGCGTTCGATGCGGTAGCCGTCGGCGCCGGCGGTGCCGCGCCAGGCGATCTGGTTGATGCCGGCACTCTTGGAGACGGACGTGACCAGGGGCGGCGTGGGGGCGACGGCGGGGCGCGGCCGGTCGCCGGCGACGGTCAGCGCGAAGGCGGACTCGGCGAGGACGGTGGCGCGCATCGCGGCGGTGTCGCCCGGGTGGTGCAGGGTGAAGGTGTCGTCGTGCTGGACGTAGCCGTGGTCGTCGGCGTGGCCGAACAGGGACCAGGAGAGCGCCCCCGTGACGTTCGGGTCGTCGGCGAGCGCGAGCGCGTCGGCGGCGGTGACGCTGGTGGTGCCGTGCTCGCCGGCCAGGTAGACCTTGCCCTTGGCGGTGATGGCCTTGGCGTCGGCGGCTTCGGTGGCGGCGTTGCTCGGGTAGTAGTGGACGTCGACGATGTCGACCTGGGCGGAGGCGAGCGCGGCGGCGTCGACGCCCTGCTGGCGGCCGGCCGCGACCAGTTGCCGGGGCGCCAGCTTGTGGAGGTACGCACCGATCTGGTCCGCCCAGCTGGTGGTCATGTCGTTGAGTTCGTTGCCGAGCGACCAGGACATGACGGTGGGGTCGTCCTTCAGTGCCAGCCCGGTGTAGGGGTTGACGTGGTTCAGGACGTGGGCGATGTACTCCTTGTACGCGGCGATGGCGCGGGCGTCGGTGTAGAAGGCCTTGGGTTCGAGGCCGAGCCATCCGGTGATGTTCGTGTAGCCGCCGGAGTAGTACGTCCACTGGTCGGTGAGCGGCACGACCAGGCGCAGGCCCAGGGCGCGGGAGCGGGAGACCGCGTAGTCGATGCTGGCGAACGCGGCGTCGTTGTACTGCCCGAGGGCGGGCTGGATGCACTTGGCGCAGCCGAGGGAGGTGCCGAGGGTGTGGGAGCGGATGACGCCGGCGTTCATGGCGCGCGCGGTCTTGAGGGCGTCGTCGATGCGGTAGGTGGTGGGGTAGTCGACGCCGCCGACATTCTCGTCGAGGCCGAGCCAGTAGAGGTTGGTGCCGCCGAAGCGGAAGGGGTCGCCCTGGAGGGCGAGGTGGGTGCCGTCGCGGGTGACGAAGGCGTCGGCGGCCGCTGCCGGGGGGCGGGCGCCGGCCGGGGCGGTGGTGGCGGCGACGGCGAGGCAGGCCGCCGCGAGGGTGGCGGCCGTCGTGGTGCGGCGGGCGGTTCCGGGCATGGGTGGACCTCTCGGGGGTGGTGGGTACGGCTGGGTCCCGCGCACGGTGGGCCCCCAGGGCGGCCGGACCGGGAGGCGGGACGCTGCGGCGGGCAGGACGCGCGAGGGACGCGGCGGGTGGATCGGCGAACCGTGGGAGCGGACCGCCCCTTCGGACGGCCTCGATACCGGGGAGGCGATCCCGCGGAGGGGTGCAGGGCCGGCAGGAGGGCGGGCCGGGCGGTCGCCAGGCCGGTGGTGCCGGCGGGCGGCCCGGCGGCGTGGCCGGGCCGCCCGCCGGGTTTCACCGGCGCCGGTGCGGTTCGTGCTGTCCCGGGTGACACCGGTTCGGCGTCCGGCCCCGACGGAGACCCCGGCGCGCGCCGCGGCGTATCGATGTGGCGCGACGCCGGGGTGTCAGGGGCTGTGACTACCGACGGTGCTTGGTGCGGGGGGAGTTGACGCAGCGCAGCGCGGTGGTGAGGTCGGCGCCGGGGTCGGCACCGGTCCAGTTGTCGACCTGGAAGACGGTGCTCTCACCGGGCAGCAGAGTGGTGAGGCCGCGGTCGGTGCGGGCGTCGGGGTGCAGGCGGTCGGCCTGGAGCAGCAGGTCGCGCAGCAGGGTGCGGGCGGTGACGGTGATGGTGGCGCCCGGGCCCTGCGGGGTGACCACGGCATCGAATTCGGCATCGGGGTAGGCGAACCCGGCGTCGGTGGTGGCGAAGTGCCAGGCCCGGAGGGTGTCGGCGTCGGCCGTCCAGAGTTCCTTCGCGGTGTCCGCGGCATCGGCGACGGCGGCCGGTACGTCCAGGAGGGTGACCGTGCGGGGTGCTGCGGTGAACGCGAGTCCGGCGGCCGCGAGGGTGGTGCCGTCGGTGGAGTGGCGTTGCACGGTGACGGCGCCGGTCCACGGCGTCGCACTCTGGTTGACCACGGCGACGACCAGCCGGCCGTCGCGCTGTTGGAAGGTCAGGAGACGGTCGGCGTAGAGGCGGCGCAGCTCGTGGTAGAGCGGCTTGAGCCGGCCGTCGCCGTCGATGGCGGCCCAGGAGGTGACGGGCCAGCAGTCGTTGAGCTGCCACAGGACGGTGCCGGCGCAGACGGGCCAGTGGGAGCGCCAGTGCTCGACGCCGGTGGCGATGGCGCGGGCCTGGTTGACCTGGGTGAGGTAGTGCCACTCGTCGAAGTCCGCGGGGGCGTCGAAGTGGTGGGCGAGGCCGCGGTCGAGTTTGCCGTGCCGTCCTCGGCGGGTGTGCACGCAGCCGGGGACCTGGGCGGGCACGGCGTCCGTGGACAGGGCGGGCGGCGCCTGCTCGGGGGTGTGCCGGGCGGTGTCGAGTCGCAGTGTCCAGCCGTCGGTGATCGGCGTGCGGACGGTCATGCGGTTCTCCTCGTGCTGCGGGGCGGGCCGGTCCGGGCCGCGGGGTGGGGGTGGGACGGGGCGCGCCGGACCGGGAGCGCGGCGGCGGACGGGCGGCCGCGCCCCGGGAGCCGCCGGGCGGACGGCGTCAGCCGGCGATGGTGCGCCGGCTGTCGGACCACTTCTTGTTCAGGTCCTTGAAGAAGCTGTCGGCGTCGCCGCCGGCGCTGCCGCGGGCGACGTCCACCAGGCGCCGGCGGTAGTCCTGCGAGGTGATGCCGATCTCGGAGGCCTTGTCGATCTTGTTGACGATGTCGATCTTGCTCTGGCTCTCCTGGATGAAGCGGACGTTCTTCTCCTGGAAGGGCTTGAGGCTGTCGGGCAGTGCGGCTCCCTTGACCGAGGAGATCGAGGCCTCGGCCGCGGCGCTGCCGGACTTGGTGATGAACCAGTCGAGCCAGGCACGGGCGGCGTCCTTGTGCTTGGAGTGCACATTGACCGCGTACTGGTAGTCGGGGCGCAGCACCGAGCAGAACTGCCCGCCGCTCCGGGCGGGGAAGGGCATGAAGCCGATCGTCGACGGGTCCTGGCCCGCGGCCTTGGCCGCGGCCTGCATCTGGGAGACCGCCCAGGAGCCGAGCCACATCGTGCCGACCTTGCCGGAGCCGATCAGCGTCTTGGAGTTCTCCCAGTTGCTGGTGGTCGGGTCGGGCTCGGCGAGCTTCTCGTGGACGATGTCGAAGAGCAGCTTGTCCGCGGCGTGGAGGTCCTTGCCGGCCGTCCACGGCTCGTCGGTGTCCGCGAGGGCGTCGCGGGCCCCCGCGTCACAACCGGGCGAGCCCAGGACGTTGCTCCAGTTGGTGAGCGGCCAGCCGTCCTTGTAGTTGGTGTAGTACGGGATGGCGCCGGTTCTGGCCTTGACGGCCTTGAGGTCCTCGATGAACTGCTCGGGGGTGGCCGGCCACTCGGTGATGCCGGCCTGCGCCCAGACGGCCTTGTTGTAGACGAAGCCGTTGGCGACGCCGATGTTGGCGAGGCCGTAGACCTTGTCCTTGACGGTGGCGTGGTCGGTGTAGTCGAACGTCGTGGCCAGCGAGGTGTCACCGAGGGGCGCGAAGAACGTGGGGTACTGGCCGACGGAGAGGGAGTTCGGGATCAGCAGGACGTCACCGTAGCTCTCGGTGTTCATCCGGATCTTGGTCTCGCCCTCGTAGTCGGTGAGCCCCTCGAAGTTCACCTTGACGCCCGGGTAGAGCTTGTTGAACTCGGCCGCGTACTTCTTGAGCGTGCCGTCCTGGACGAGGTCGGTCCGGTTGGTCAGGACGGTGATGTCACCGGAGACCTTCGCCGGGTCGCTCGGCGCGTCGGCCGAGGACGTACCGCCCCCGCCACTGCTACAGGCAGTGAGGGCGGTCATCGTCGCGGCGGCGACAGCCAGCCATCCTCTTCGCATACCTGGTCACTCCTTGGTGCTGTGGGTGGTCGATCGCACGGTGATCGCAAGGGGAGAGCCGCACGGGCAGCTGAGGCCCAGCAGGCTGATGGACGCTTAACGTAGACGTCACATCGAGGCCTGTCCATAGAGCGGTCAAGTTCTTCGTACAGCCAATTGAATAGCCTCCATGCCCTAACAAACTAAAACTTTACTTAACGAAAATGGGAAGTGGCCCAATTCGGGCAACGGCGGGCCCAGGGCTGGACATCGTTGTCTTCCACGGTCCAGACTCGACCGGCGCGATCCGCCCACTCCCCCGACCCGTCGCGGCCACCCCGCCGCGCACTCCGCCGGGTCCATCACCATGCGTAAGCACCGGGCCGGGTTCCGGCGCGCCTGCCGGGAGCCCACCGCCCCGGGCGGCCGCGTCGTCCGCCGCACCCGCACCAGCCGGCCGGCGACCCGCCCGCGCAGTCGGACGCGCAGTCGGACGCCGGCAGCCCCCGGGCCGGCCGCCCGCACGTCCGGCGCCCCGTACGGGAACCACCCCGCCGAGCAAGGGACCTCCGCATGCCGATCCGCACCGCCCTCGCCACCGCCGCGCTGGCCGCCGCCGCGCTGGGCGCCGCACCCCTCCCCGCCACCGATGCCGCTGCCGCTGCCGCTGCCGCGCCCGGCCGGTGCACCACCGGCGCCGGGGACACCACGGTGCAGGTGCCGTTCGAAGGCACCGAGTACGCCGTACGGGTCCACGTCCCGCCCCGCCGGCCCGGCGGCGGCCCGCTCCCGCTCGTCCTCACCCTGCACGGCAGCCAGAACACCGGCCAGGGACAGCTCACCTACACCGGCGTCGCCCGCACCGCCGACGCCCAGGGCTTCATCGTCGCCGCGCCCGACGGCGCCGTGCCCGGCGGCAACGGATTCATCTGGAACGTCCCGCAGGTCACCCCCGCCGGCACCCGCGACGACGTCGCGTACCTGAGCCGGGTCATCGACACCCTGACCGGCGCCCTGTGCGCCGACCCGGCCCGCGTCTACGCGACCGGGTACTCCGGCGGCGGCCGGATGGCCTCGGCCCTCGCCTGCGCACTCCCCGGCCGGCTGGCCGCCGTCGCGCCGGTCGCCGGACTGCGTGCCGGCCGGCCCGACCCCGCCGACGAGGGCCTGCCCGACCCGGCCTCCTGCCGGCCGGCGGAGCCGGTGCCCGTCCTCGCCTTCCACGGGCAGCAGGACCACACCAACCCGTACGACGGCGGCGGCTCCGCGGCGTGGCGCTACCCCGTCCCGGTCGCGCTCTCCCGCTGGGCCGAACTCAACGGATGCCGGCCCGGGGCGACCACCACCCCGGTCACCGGGCACGTCACCCTGACCACCTACGGCGGGTGCCACGGCGGCGCCGAGACCGCCCTCTACACCGTGGCGGACGGCGGCCACACCTGGCCCGGCTCCCCGTACGAGTCCGAGGGGAACGGCGCCACCACCCGTGAGATCGACGCCAACACGCTGATGTGGCAGTTCTTCCGCCGCCACCACCGCTGAACCGGCCGCTGCCCGGGCGGGCAGCGGCCGGACGGGCGGACAGCGGACGGACGAGCGGGCGGACGGGCAGCGGCCGGCGTCAGCCGGAGGGCGCGGTGCGGCCCTGCCGGGTCCGGATCACGGCCGCCCGGATCCGCCGTCCTGGGCGCCGCCTTCGGCCGTCCACGCGTAGTCCATCTGACGGGCGGTACGACGGGCGAGTCCTTCGCCGAAGATCCGGCCCACGATGTACAGGCTGGCGTCGATGCCCGCGCTGATCCCCGCCGAGGTGACGAGGTCGCCGTCGTCGACCCAGCGGACGTCGGTGCGCAGCCGGACGTCGGGCCATCGCCGGGCCAGTTCCTCCTGGTCCTCCCAGTGGGTCGTGGCCGGGCGCCCGTCCAGTGCTCCGACGGCGGCCAGCAGGAAGGCCCCGGTGCAGATGCTGAACGTCAGGGCGGAGCTCTTCCGGCGCCGGCTCAGCCAGTCGAGGACCTCCGGGTCCGTCTCGACCGCGGTGGTCACGCCGCCGGGGACGACCAGCACGTCGAAGGGCGGATCCTCGTCGAGCGTGTGGTCCGCCACGATCCTCAGCCCTCCACGGGCACGGACGGGCCGGCCGGTGGCCGCGACCGTCAGGACGCGCAGCAGGGGTCGGCCGTCCTCGGTGCGCGCCAGGCGGCCGGCGGTGCTGAAGACCTCGAAGGGGCCTCCCAGGTCGAGGACCTCGACCTCGTCGAAGAGGAGCATGCCGAAGGTCAGCGGAGTGGTGGTGTCGGGCTTCATGCCACCAGGGTGGGGCTCGGCGGATGCCGTCCGGCAGTGTCGGAAACGGCGCGCACCGCTAGGATTCCGTCATGCGCCGTCACCGGATCACCTGCCTCGCCTTCGACGGCATGGCCCCGTTCGAACTCGCCACGGTCGCCGAAGTGTTCGCGGTCTCCCGGCCGGAGCTGGACGTGGAGTGGTGGTACCGGTTCGAGCTGTGCGCCGAGACCCCGGGCCCGCACCGCGTCGTGGGCGGCTTCGACATCGTGGTGCACCACGGTCTGGACCGGCTCCGGTACGCCGACACGGTGATCGTCCCGGGCGTCGCGGACGTGCGCCGCGACGTCTCCCCCGCCGTCCTGGCCGCGCTGCGGGACGCGCACGCGCGGGGAGCACGTCTGGTGTCCATCTGCAGCGGCGCGTTCGCCCTGGCCGCGGCGGGCCTGCTGGACGGCAAGGAGGCCACCACGCACTGGCGGCACGCCCGGCTGCTCCAGGAGCGTCATCCGGAGGTGGTGGTCAACGCGGCGGTGCTCTACGTCGACCACGGCTCGGTCGTCACCGCCGCCGGAACCGCCGCCGGCATCGACGCCTGCCTGCACCTCGTCCGCACGGACCACGGCGCCGACGTTGCGGCCCGGGTGGCCCGCCGCATGGTCGTGGCCGCACACCGCGAGGGCGGCCAGGCCCAGTTCGCGGAGCATCCGGTGGGGAAGGCGCCGTCCGACGACCCGGTCGGCCACGCTGTCCGGTACGCGCTGGACAACCTGCACCGGCGTCTCACCGTCGACGAACTGGCCGGCGTCGCGCACCTGTCGGTGCGGCAGTTCGAACGCCGCTTCGTCGAAGCGGTCGGTCTGCCGCCAGGACGCTGGATCACGCAGCGGCGGGTCCGGGCCGGCGCCGCGCTGCTGGAGTCCGCGGACCTTCCGGTCGAGACCGTGGCCGCCCGGGTGGGCCTGACCGTCGCCGGGTTCCGCCACCACTTCCGGGCGACGACGGGTGTCAGCCCCTCGGCCTACCGCCGCCAGTACCGGCGCTGACCGCACCCGGCGCCGGCGGCCCGCCGCGCACCCGCAGCGGTGGCGGTGGCGTCGTGACGGAATCCATCCTGCGGCCGGTGGCCCTCCGGGGGCGACGCGGTGCCTACGGCGCGGCGGTTCCCGGCTCCGGCGGGAACGGCTCTGCGTGCAAGGCCGGCAGCGGCAGCCGATCCGGGGAAACCGGGTCAGCGGCAGCGGTGTCACCGCGGACGGGCAAGCACGAGGACGGGAAGGGCCGCAGGATGGAATCGTGCCGGCGGCCCCGACGGCCGGCACCGGGCCTCGGCGGAGTGCGGAGGAGACATGACGGAACGGACGGACCGACGGAACCCCGGCCCCGGAGCCCTCGGCAGAACAAGCGGCACCCAGGCGGTTGCCGAGGGCGATCAGCCGGACCGGTCCGTGACCGGCGGCGGCGGGTCGTCGGCATCCGGCGCCCGGCCCGGCGGTTGCAGCCGTTGAGGGAGGTGAGGTGCGGTGACGTGCGGCCCGGTGCAGCCCCCCGGTGGGCCGGAGGGCGTGGAGCGGCTGCTGACCTCGGCCTTCGAGGGTCTGGCGGCCGGAGTCCTGCTGGTCGACGCGCGTGGGCGGATCCTCGCCGCCAATCCGCGGGCCGAGCAGCTGCTGGGCCGGCGGGCCGCGGCGATGGCGGGGGCGGACGCCCACGATCTGCTGCACCGCGGCCCCGACGGCGCCGTCATCCCGCGCTCGCAGTGCGTGCTGCTGGCGGTCGCCGAGCACGGCAGGCCGGCCTGGGGCGACAGCGACACCTTCCTGACCGGTGACGGCCGGGCCCTGCCGGTGCGCTGGTCGGCGGCGCCCGTCGTGCAAGCGGGCCGGACCACCGGCCTGGCCGTCCTGTTCGCCGACATGGCGGGCAGCAGCGCACCCGTCGGGCGGGAGGCCGCCCGGGTGGACCTGCTGGAGGACCTGGCCGAGCAGCTGACCCTGGTGAGCGCGATCACCGAGGTGCTCTCCGAGACGCTCGACGTCGAGGAGGCGGTGGACCGGCTCGGCCCCCTGCTCGTACCCAAGCTGGCCGACTGGGTGGCGGTGGACCTACGCACCCCCGAGGGCGAAGTCCGCAGGGTCGCCGTTCTCGGCCCGCAGGGCCGGGACACCGCCCTGGAGGCTTGGCGGGGGCCGCTGCCGCCACCGACGACCCTCTCCCGCTCGGCACTCGTCCGGGTGCTCCACGGTGCGCAGCCCGTGCTGCTCGGCCCGCACGAGATGGCCGAGCCGCCGGACGCCCCGCTCGCCGCCGTCCAGGCCGGGTTCCTGCGCGTCCTGGGCGCGACCTCGGCGGCCGTCGTCCCGCTGACCAGCGCCCGCGAGATCACCGGCGCGATCACAGCGGTGCGCACGCGCCCGGACCGGCCCTTCACCGACCGCGAACTCGCCCTGCTCGCGGACATCGGCCATCGGGCGGGCGTCGCCATCGACAACGCCCGGCTGTTCGGGGAGCAGCGGGACATCGCCACCGCCATGCAGCGCCACCTGCTCACCGAGCTCCCGCAGAGCCGGGGCCTGCAGCTGGCCGCCCGCTACCGGCCTGCCCCGGCCGGCTCACGGGTCGGCGGCGACTGGTACGACGCCTTCGAACTCGGCGACGGCAGCACCGCGCTCGTGATCGGCGACGTGATCGGGCACGACCTGCGGGCCGCCGCTCGGATGGCCCAGCTGCGCAACCTGGTGCGGGCCCTGGCCTGGGACCGCCACGAAGCACCGGCCGCCATCGTCGAACGGCTCGACGACGCCATGACGAGCCTGACCGACATACCGATGGCCACCATGATCCTCGCCTACGTGGAGGGGCCCCCGGACGGTCCGCGGCAGGTGCGGTGGAGCAGCGCGGGACATCCGCCACCGCTGCTGCTGCCCACGACCGGGAGCCCGTCCGACGGCCGGGCGCGCTACCTGGAAGCCGGCCAGGGGATCATCCTCGGAGCCGGCGGCGACCCCGAACGCCCCACCGGTCGGCAGCAGCTACCGGCCGGCTCGACCCTGCTGCTGTTCACGGACGGCCTGGTGGAGGTGCCGGGAGCCGATCTCGGGGCCGGCCTGGAGGAGCTGCGCCGTCTCGCGGCCGACCTCACGCGGCTCCCCCTGGAGGATTTCTGCGACCGGATCCTTGAGGCCATACCGAGCGGCAGCACGGACGACACCGCCCTCCTCGCGGTCCGGGTGCCACCGGACTGAGCGGGTCGGCCTGGTCCGGGGCGCGGGCCGGCGGGCGTGCGGGCCGGCTCCGCGAACGGCCGGACCGCGAGCGCCTGGCCTGCCGCGGCGACGAGCGGTGGTGCGGGCGCTTGCCCCTGGGCCCCGGGTGGACCACCTCACTCGCGCGACCACTCGGTCTCGGCCTCGGGCTCACCCACCGCATCGGCCCCCTCCCAGACGCGGACCCGGACCGCCCGAGGGCCAGGGGCAGGCCGGGAGAGCGAGCGCACGAACACGTCCCGCAGGTGGTTGGCCGCCCGCTGCGGCGTCCCTTCGTACTCCAGTGGATCCGGCAGCGGGGCAGCGTCCTGCCGGGACCATCGTCCGTCGTCGTCCTGTACCTCCAGAACCCACCTGAACTGACTCATCCCGGCCTCCCGTGCCAACGGTCCCACCCGGGACAACGCTATGGGCGGGGCGGATCGACCGCGACCGGCGCACCCGGTACGGCCGGCCCGGTCGCGCCCGCGGGCCCGGCCGCACCGACCAGGACCGCCGGCGTCGGCACGGCCGGGGCGTGAGGAGCGCCCGGCCGACACGGGTGGTGGGCCGGGCGCGCGGTCGGGGGTCAGTGGAGTGGGCCGCAGAGGGCCGGGGCGGTGGCCTCCTGGGGAAGCATGGGGTTGAGTTCGCTGGCTCCGAGGACGGTGTCGTACTTGCCGTTCTTGTTGTAGTCGATGCCGTGGACCACGACCACGGCGTTGTCGTGGCGGACCTGTCGGGCGACGTCGTCGGTGATCTGGATGGTGCGGGAGTAGGTGTAGGTGCCGGCCGACGGGAAGCGGTCGATCGCGAGGGCACTGTTCGGGCTGGTGTCGCCGGTGGTGGTGAGCGAGGTGCCGATGGCGCCGTAGGCGCGCAGGCCGTCGGTGGTGGAGGTCGCCAGGTGGCCGTTGTGCAGACGCGAGTCGTCGGTCGTGGGGCACTCGCCGGAGCCCTTGACGTGGATGTGCATCGCGTGCGGGGCGTGGTCGAGCAGGCCCCGGACGTGGATGGTGATCTTCGCGTCGTGGCCGTGCAGGACGACGGTGGCGGTGCCGATGCCCTGCACGCGGTTGTTGGCGACCGGCAGCAGCAGCGCGTAGGTGAAGGTGTTGCGCTGGTCCTGCTTCGGGGACGGGTGGTGGCCGGTGTCGGCGGAGGCCACGGCCACGCCGAACGGCATGACCAGGGCGGCAACGGCAGCGGGAATCAGGAGCTTCCTCATCGGGACGTCCTTCGGGAGGGAGAGCGCGCGGGGGCGATCCGGGTCGCGGCCGGAGCCGTGCGGAGCCCGGGCGGAACGACGGCTGGGCGTCTACGCTCGCGGTCACGCGCCTCTACCAGGCATTCGGCGCTCCCCCGCGGACGGATGGGCCTGATCCGCACATTCCCGCTCACACCCACGTCCGGACGGTGGTCGTGGCCCGCTCGCGGGGGGATTCCGTGACGGGCGGGAGCGGGCCGTCCCTGCGCACGCGGTCCCGTCCCTGCGCAGGGGGTCCAGTCGTGGCGCAGGGGGTCCCGTCGTGCCGGGCCGGCCGGGCCGACGGGCGGCGATCCGGACCGACGTGAGCAGGGGGCCCGGCGGTGACCTTGAAGGTCGCGACCGGCTGTGCGTGACTGGAGGGAGCACTTGTGGCCCGGCCGACATCGAGGTGCCCGGATGGGATTCATCGGCACGGTGGGACTGTTACTCCACCCGGAGCGCACCTGCGCGCCCACGGTGGAGGCCGTGGTCCGTTGGAGCCGGGCCCGGGGGACGAAGGTCCTGGGGCTGGCGGCGGAGGTGGCCAGGATCGGCTGCGAGGCCGTCCCGGTGGAGGCCGAGGAGATGGCCACCGGCGCCGACCTGATGATCAGCCTCGGCGGGGACGGCACCATGCTGCGCGCCATGCGGCTCGCCACCGGGGGCCACGCCCCGGTGCTGGGCGTCAACGTCGGCCGGCTGGGCTTCCTCGCCGAGGTCGACATACCGGAACTGCCCGCCGCGCTGGACGCCGTCGATGCCCGCCGTTTCACCGTCGAGGCCCGCTCCGGCGTCCACGCCCGCTTCGGGGACGCGCAGGAGGCGGCCCTGAACGACGTCGTGCTGCTGCGCAGCCCGGGACACAAGTCCGCGGCGGTCGCCGTACGGGTGCAGGGCGAGCCCTTCGTCGCCTACACGGCCGACGCGGTCGTCGTCGCCACGCCGACCGGCTCCACCGCGTACAGCTTCTCCGCCGGCGGGCCGATCGTCTCCCCCAATGCGGAGGGGCTGCTGATCACTCCCGTGGCACCCCATGCCGCGTTCAACCGTTCCGTGTTCCTCTCCAGCGGCGAGCGGCTCGACCTGGAGGTCCTGCCGCACAGCGGCGACCTCGCCGTCGAGGCCGACGGCATCCTGGTCGGCCGGGTCTCCCCGGGCGACGTCGTCGAGGTGACGATGCTGCCCGGCGCCGCGCGCGTCGTGCGCCTCGGCCGCACCACGTTCTACCAGCGGGCCCAGCGCAAACTCCGGCTCTCCGGCTCGGCGGAACACGGCTGAGGGCCGTCCCCGTCCGGAGCCGGGGGTCGGGGACCTGTCAGCTTTCGGTCCGTGCGGCCCATCGGTCGACGGCGTCCTCGGCCGTGGGATAGCTGGCGAAGACCCGGCTGAGGCCCGTGATGTCGAAGATGCGGGCCACCTGCGCCGGCACCCCGGCCAGGGCGATGTGCGCCTGGTGGCCGACGGCGTGGTTGCGGGCGGCCAGCAGCAGGGTGATCCCGGTGGAGTCGCAGAAGGTGAGGCCGGTCAGGTCGACGACGAGGAGCCGGCCCGGGCCCGGGGCGAGCCCCAGCAGCACCTCCCGGGCGCCGGGAGCACTGTGGAAGTCCAGGTCCCCGGCGATCTCCAGGACGGGCCCGGTGGGTGTGGCGCGGACGGTGGTGCGCAGGTCGGTCACTGCTTCGGCTCCGAAACGGGATGGGGGACGCTGAGCGCCAGCAGGGCGGTGTCGTCGTCCACGCCGCTCCCGAGGGTGTCCAGCAGCCCCTGCAGGGCGGCGATGGCCGCGGGAGCGGTGGTGGGCGCCAGGGCTGCGGTGAAATCCAGCAGCGCCGCGTCGCCGTAGCGGCCGTCACCCCCGGTCCTGCCCAGGGGCGTGGTGTGGGCCTCGGTGAGGCCGTCGGTGTAGAGCAGGACGGTGTCCCCCGGGTCCAGGCGCACGGTGGTGGTGGCGATGTGGGGGTCGGGGATGACACCGATCAGCTGGCCGCCGGGAGTGGGCAGGTGGCGGGCGCTGCCGTCGGCACGCAGCAGTATCGCCGGGGGGTGCCCGCCGGCCGCGAGGGCGAGCTCGAAGCCGGCGGTGCCCCGGTCGGGGGTGAGGACCCCGAAGAGGACGGTGCAGAAGCGCGGGTCGGTGCCTTCGTACTCGTGGGTGAGGACGGTGTTGAGGTTGGCGAGGACGGCGACGGGGTCGGGGTCGTAGACGGCGGCCGCGCGGAGCGTGTAGCGGGCCAGCGAGGTGACGGCGGCGGCGGCCGCGCCCTTGCCGCACACATCGCCCAGGAACAGGCCCCAGCTGCCGTGGGCGAGGGGGAAGAGGTCGTAGAAGTCGCCGCCGACCTCGTCGGCGGAGGCGATGTGGTAGTGCGCGGCGACCTCCAGGCCGGCCGGTGCGGTCAGGGAGGGCGGGAGCAGGGTGCGCTGCAGGGTGGTGGCCAGGCGTTGCAGGCGTTGCCGTTCGGCCTCCACGGCGCGGTGCGCCTCCTCGGCCGTCCGGCGGGCCCGGTCGGCTTCGCGCCGGGCCTCCTCGGCCTCCTGGCGGGCGCGCAGGAGTTCGGTCTCGTAGGCGCGGCGGTCGCGGGCGTCGAACAGGGTGGTGCGGATCAGCAGGGGTTGGCCGTCGTCGCTGGTCTTGACGGTGGAGGTGACCAGGACGGGCATCCGGGTGCCGTCGGCCGCCTTGAGTTCGAGGGCGATGCCGCCGATCTCCCCCTGCATGCTGAGCAGCGGGGCGAAGTGCGTCTCGTGGTAGAGGCGACCGCCGACGGTGAGCAGGTCGGTGAAGCGTCGGCGGCCCACCAGCTCCTCGCGGCGGTAGCCGAGCCAGCTCAGGAGAGTGGTGTTGACCTTGGCGATCTGCCCGTCCATGAGGGTGGAGAGGTAGCCGCAGGGGGCGTTCTCGTAGAGGTCGACGGCGCTGTCCTCCAGCATCGCGGAGAAGCGCGCCGCGTCGTCGCCCTCGGGGGCCGTGCCGCGTCCTTCCGGTTCGTCGCCGCCGCCGGCCCTGACCATCAACGGAGTGCCCGGACGAAGTCGATGATCGCCTCGGCGGTGGCGTCGGGGGCGCTCAGCTGCGGGCAGTGACCGGTCGCGGGCAGGGTGACCAGCTTGCTGCCGGGGATCCGGGCGTGGACGAAGGCGCCGACCTCGGGCGGCGCGATGGCGTCGTCGGAGCACTGCGCGACCAGGGTGGGGACGCCGACCTTCGCCAGGTCGGCGCGGTTGTCGGAGCGGAAGGTGGTGTGGGCGAAGGCACGGGCGATGGCCGGGTCGGTGCGGCAGAAGCTGTTCGTCAGCTCTTCGCCGAGCTCGGGGCGCTCGGGGTTGCCCATGATCACCGGCGCCATCGCGCCGGACCAGCCGAGGTAGTTGGAGTCCAGCGACTCCAGCAGTTCGTCGATGTCCTCCGCGCTGAAGCCGCCCCGGTAGCCCGTCGCCTCGTCGTCCACGTAGCGCGGGGAGGGGGTGAGCAGGACCAGGCCGGTGAACAGGTCCGGCTCCCGGACGGCCGCCAGCACCCCGACCATCGAGCTGACCGAGTGCCCGACGAACACGACCGGCCCAGGGTCGAGGGCCCGCAGGAGCTGCAGGACGTCGTCCGCGTAGCCGTCCAGGCTCGCGTACCGCTCCTCGCTCCAGGCCCCGAGGTCCGAGCGGCCGGCCCCGACATGGTCGAACAGCACCACCTTGAAGTCCTCCGCGAGCGCGGGCACGACCAGGCGCCACATGTTCTGATCGCAGCCGAAGCCGTGCGCCAGCACCACCACGGGGCCGTCGCCACGGCCCGTGACCACGACGTGGTTCCTCTTCATGACGTCCATCCCCCGATCTTCGCAGGGAATCCCCGCCTTCCGGCGGCGCGGGAGGGCCGGCTCCCGTCCGGGGGCGCCCCGCGCCGGCCGCCGGGGTCGTCGGACGGGCGGTGCCGGCCGCGTGAGGTCGACGGGGGGCGGGGCCGGGCCGGGCGCGCACGACGTCCGAATCCCGGGGCCGGCCCGTTGAAGCGCCGGCCCGTCGTGGACCCGCCCGGGGGCCGGTGTCCCGGGCCGCACCGGAGCGGTGCGCCCGCCCCGGGCCAGGAGCCCGGGGCGGGCGCACCGTGCGTGTCAGTGGACGATGCGCTCCACGATCCAGTCGACCAGCGGCTTGGTCACCTGGCTGTGCACGGTGTTCTCACCGTCGCACTTGAACTCGTCGAGCGCGCTCTTCTCGTCGGCCCCCTCGACCTTCTCGTACGGGTCGACGTCCCACTCGGCCGGGTCGTAGTCCAGCGCGACCGCGCTGACGGAGGGGACGAAGCAGCTGAACTTGTAGGCCTCCGGGATGGTGGCCCCCAGCGCCCCCGCGATCTTGCCGAAGGAGTCGAGGGTGCCGCCCGGCGCACCGTCGAGGCCGGGGACGTACGAGGTGAAGCCCCGTCGCACCTGGCCGGCGGCCCGCATCTCGCCGATCGGCTTGCGCGCGCCGCCGTCGGGCTGGAAGTTGGCCCGGGCGTAGACGACCAGCGGAACCTGGTACTCGAACACCTCGCCGCCGGGCGGCAGGTCGCGGCCGGTGCCGGTGCCCGTGCCGTTGGCCACGCCCAGCTTGCGCGGCCGCCGCGGGAACTGGCCGAGCTCGCGCAGCTCGTGCAGGAACTGCGTGCGCAGTTCGCTGGAGGTGGCGACCGGGCCCTCGTACTTCGCGTCCGGGACCCAGGCGTACAGCAGTTGCTGCGCGGCCGGGCTCCTGATCAGCTCGGCCTCCTTGACCTTGCCGGGCTCGGCCGGCAGCGACTCGAAGAAGTAGGCCATCTGCTGGAGGACCAGCGGGATCCAGGCGCCGTTGTGCGGGGAGTCCCAGGAGAGGTACGTCCCGGTCTCGTGGTCCTGCTCCTTGTCCTCCATCTCCGCGAGGGCGTAGCGGGTGATGATGCCGCCCATGCTGACCCCGCCGACGATCAGCGGCGCCTTGCCCTCCCGCCGCCGGATGACCTCCTGGACGGCGCTGATCACCACCCCGGCGTTGGCCTGGATGTAGGTGTGCCGCTCCTCGAAGCCGACCAGGACGACGTCGATGCCCGCGGTGAGCAACTGGTCGAGGAAGCCGGAACTGCCGCCCGGGTAGGGTGCGTTGAAGTGGGCGAACAGCCCCGGCAGGTCACTGCGGCCGTAGTTGAAGCCGTCCGCGAAGATGAACGGCCTCACCAGCTCGTCGTGGCCGTCGGCGAGGTACACCGCGGCCTCGCCGAGGGCCACCTCCCGCCGGTACGGCCGGGCGGACCGCAGCGGCAGGGTGTACTTCGGCTCCCGCCCGTCGGCGCGCGCCGGGCCGGCCGCGGTCCCGAACCAGGGGCCCGGCGGCAGTTGTCCGGCGAACTCCGCCGCCTTCTCGACCGAGAACGCCTCCTCCGTCTGATTCCATGTCGTTTCGACATCGATCCTGGCTTCCTGCGCCATGGGGACAGCCACCGCCTCTTCGCTGGTGTTGTTCACGAACCGGACACGGCGCGCACCGCGGTGACATGCGAACGGGCAGGAACAGCCGAGGAGTTGCCGGAACTCGCCACACCTGCCGAGGCCCGTCTCCTGGCCCTCGCGGTGATTCACCGCAGCGGCGCCATCACGCAATGTGCCGCAAGTTCGCATAAAAACCGAACCGCCGCGCCGACCGGCCGGCCTTCGGAATGGGGAACTCGTCGGCGGCGACCGACCCTCCGGGATCCCGCAACGACAACTCGCCCGCCCCGCACGGTCTCTCGCGGCGCCGGATCCCCACCCGCGGCCGCCTCCGGCCGCCTCCGCGAGCGACGGGTGGCCGCGGCCACCGCGCCCACGGCGCAGACGTTGGACCGGACATGGACCGGCCGAGCCCGTGCCGGGGTACCCGGAGAACCGGCCCCGCCCACGGAGGAGTTCGGCCCCCGCGGAGTTCGGTGCCGACCGCCGTGGTGGCGGCGAACCCCCGGGGGGCGACGACGCGGAAGCGTCAGGCCGGGACCAGGGCCGGCGGGGACCAGGGCAGGGCCCGGCCGGTGCGGCTCAGCCCGGCGTGGCCGGTCCTGCGCCGGTGCTCTCCCCCTCCGGCGGGAGCAGCCGGAACGCCTGGAGGGCGGCGCCGATCTCCAGCACGGCCTGCGGGTCCTGGAGCGAACGCCCGGTGGCGGACTCGATCCGGCGCAGCCGGTAGCGCACCGTGTTGGCGTGGACGTACAGGCGGCGGCCCGTCTCCACGGCCGAGCCGGCCGCCGCGAACCACTGCTCCAGCGTCTCCAGGAGCCGCTCCCGTTCCTGGGCGGGCAGCGCCAGGATCGCGCTGAGCCCGGTGCGGGCCAGGTGGGCGGCCTCGGCGGGGGCGGCGGCCACCAGTACGGCCAGCGGGTTGTCGTCGAAACGGGCGACCCCGGACTTGCGGCCGCCGAGGGTGCCGAGGGCCAGCCGGGCGAACCGCAGGGCCTGCGGGGTGTCCCGCAGCGAGTCGTAGGACGGGCTGACGCCCACCCGGGCGGAGTGCTTGCGCAACGCCCGCAGGGCCGCGGACTCCGCGGTCGGCGAGGGGAGGGCCACCACGCCGATCTGCTGGTCGGGCAGCAGGCGCCAGGCGGACGGGACGTGGGTGGCGCGCAGCGCGGCCTCAATGCCGGGGAGGGCCTCCCGCCCGGGCGCCGGCACCTCGGCGGCCACCACGAGGAAGCGTCCCTGGGCGGGCAGGCCCAGGGTGCGGGCGGTCTCCCCGAGCGTGGTGCGGTCGGCGATCACGCCGGTGAACAGGGCCTCCACGAGCACCGACCGCTCGTGCTCGCGCTGGAGCATCAGCTCCGAGGTCGTCTCGCGGTACGCCGCGGCCACCGCCATCGAGTACTCGCCCGCCAGCCACCACACCTCGGCGGCCAGGGCCACCAGCATCGAGTCCGTGACGGCGGGGTGGTGGCGTGCCTCGGTGACCAGCTCGGACCAGAGGAACTCGAAGCCGATCCGGTACGCGTGCAGGGTCTCGGCCAGCGGGACGCCCTGCTGCGCGCGGACCCGGCCGGTCTCCTTCGGCGGGCCGGTGTCCACGGGTGCGGCGTTCGTGAAGTGCCGGAGCATCAGCTCCAGGTTGCGGGTGCAGGACGTGCGGATGGACGCGAACGGGACGAGGCTCTCGTTGCCGTAGGACTCCACCTCCGCGCGCATCCGCCGGGCCAGCCGCTCGCCGAGGTCCGGAGTGCGCCGCAACAGGACGGCCGCCACGCCGATGATCTCGCTGGGGGGTGCCTGGCGTTCCATCCCTGCAGCGTACCGAGGGTGTGATTGTTTCCGGGGACAAGCCGGCGGCCGGGATGTTGTGGTCACAACCATGGGGCGGCGCGGAAGCGGGCCCGACGATGGCGGCACCGTGAACGGAACATTTCCGAGAGGTCGACCATGCCCAACCTCGTCCGCTGTCTGCTGGAGTCGGCGCAGCGCCACCCCGAACGGCCCGCCCTGCGGCTGGGCACGGCGACGGTGACGTACGCCGGGCTCGACGAGAGCTCGGCCCGGGTGGCCGCCCTGCTGCGATCCCTGGGCGTCACGCCGGGTGACCGGGTGGCGTTGATGCTGCCGAACGTGCCCGAGTTCGTCACGCTCTACTACGGGATCCTGCGGGCCGGCGGCGTCGTCGTCCCGATGAATCCCCTGCTGAAGGAACGGGAGGCCCGGTACCACCTGGAGGATTCCGGGGCCGCGCTGCTGTTCGTCCGGCACGACGGGGCGGCGGAGGCCGTGCGGGGGGCCGCGGCGGCCGGGACCCGCGTGGTCGGCGTCGAGCCGGCGGCCTTCGCCGCGCTGCTCGACGGGCACGAGCCGCTGTCGGAGCCGGTCGCCGCCGAGGACGACGCCGTCGCGGTGATCCTCTACACCTCCGGCACCACGGGCCGGCCGAAGGGCGCGGCGCTCACCCACGGCGGCCTCGCCCACAACGCCGAGGTGAGCGCCACCTCCGTCCAGCAACTGACCTGCGAGGACGTCATCCTGGGCTGTCTCCCGCTGTTCCACACCTTCGGCCAGACCTGCGCGATGAACGCGGCCGTGCACAGCGGGGCCGCTCTCACCCTGCTGCCGCGCTTCGCCGCCGGCGCCGTCCTCGACGCGATCGCCGGCGACCGGGTCACCGTCTTCGCCGGGGTGCCGACGATGTACGGGGCGCTGCTGCACGACCCCGCCGCCCCGGGTGCGGACGTCTCCTCGCTGCGGCTCTGCGTGTCGGGCGGCGCGTCCCTGCCGGTGGAACTGCTGCACGACTTCGAGCGGACCTTCGGGTGCGTGATCCTGGAGGGCTACGGCCTGTCGGAGACCAGCCCCGTGGTCACCTTCAACCACCCCGACCGCCCGCGCCGGGCCGGCTCCGTCGGGACGCCGATCCGCGACGTCGAGGTCCGGCTGCTCGGCGAGGACGGCATGGCCGTGCCGCCCGGCGCCGTCGGCGAACTCGTGGTCCGCGGCCCGAACCTGATGCAGGGGTACTGGCGGCGGCCCGAGGAGACCCGGGAGGCCGTCCCGGACGGCTGGCTGCGCACCGGGGACCTCGCCCGCCAGGACGAGGACGGCAGCTACTCGATCGTCGACCGCAAGAAGGACCTGATCATCCGCGGCGGCTACAACGTCTACCCGCGCGAGATCGAGGAGCTCCTGCACGAACACCCCGATGTCGTCCAGGCCGCCGTCCTCGGCGTCCCCGACGAGCGGCTCGGTGAGGAGGTCGTCGCGGCCGTCGTGCTGCGCCCGGGGGCCACGACGGGCGCGGCGGACCTCCGGACGTACGTCAAGCAGCGCCTGGCCCCCTACAAGTACCCCCGGCACGTCTGGCTGCTGGACGCGCTGCCGCTCGGCCCCACCGGCAAGATCCTCAAACGCGCCATCACCGCGCCCCGTCCCTGACCGGCCGGCCCCGGCACGACCGTCCGACCGGCCCGACTGCGACCGACTGCGACCGACTGCGACCGACGACGGCAACCAGCAGCCCGCCCTACCAACGCCCCCCGGCCACCCGACCACCCGACCACCCGACCACCCGGCCGAGTACGACCGGCACCACCCTTCGGCAACCCCACCAGGAGACAACGGTGTTCACCTTCACCAGCATCGACGGCCTCGACGTCCACGTCCACGAGTGGCCGGCCGACACCCCGCCGCGCGGCGTCGTCCAGATAGCCCACGGCATGGGCGAGCACGCCGCCCGCTACACCCCGCTCGCCCGGGAGCTGGCCGCCCGCGGCTATGCCGTGTATGCCGGCGACCACCGCGGCCACGGCCTCACCATGCGCCCCGGCCGGCCCGGCGTGCTCGGCGACGACGGCTGGAACCTGCTGGTCGAGGACCTCGCGGCGCTGACCCGGATCGTCCGTGCCCGCCACCCCGGCCTGCCGGTGGTGCTGCTCGGCCACAGCCTCGGCTCCTTCGCCGCCCAGCAGTACCTCCTGGACCACGCCGCCCTGGTCGACGCCGCGGCGCTGTCCGGCACCACCGCCGTCGACCGGCTCCTCGCCCACCTGGCGGACAGCGGCGGCGACGTGATGGCGGTGTTCAACGGCCCCTTCGAGCCCGCCCGCACCGGGGCGGACTGGCTCAGCCGCGACGAGTCCCAGGTCGACGCCTACATCGCCGATCCGCTGTGCGGCTTCACCCTCGACGAGCCGTCCATGGGCGGCCTGGCCGCCGCCGCCACCGGCCGTCTCGCGGAGCCCGCGGGCATCCCCACCGGGCTGCCGCTGTACGTCCTGGTCGGCGACCGCGACCCGCTGAACCGGCGGACCGAACTGAGCAGCCTCGCGGTCGAGCGCTACCGGAAGGCCGGGCTGACCGACCTCACGTACCGGATCTACTCCGGGGCGCGGCACGAGCTGTTCAACGAGACCAACCGCGACGAGGTCGTCGGCGACCTGACGGACTGGCTCGACCGCGTCACCGCCTGAGCCCGGCAGCGGAGGAGCCGCCGCGCAGCCCCCGCACCGCCGCGGCCGGTCCGCAGCACCCGATCCGCCGCGGCCGGTGCGTACCGCCCGAACCACGGCGCCCGCAACACCCCGATCTGCAGGACCTGTTCCGCAGCACCCCTCATTCGTATCCCTCGTACGGAGGTTCTGTCATGCGTTCACGCACCGCAGCCGCCCTGCTGGCCGCCGGCTCGATCGCCTTGTCCACCACCGCCTGCGGCCCGGGCTCCGGCCCGGGCGGCGACGACACCAAGGTGAAGGTCGGCGCGATCCTGTCGATGTCCGGCGTCTACTCGACGCTCGGACCGGCCGAGAAGAACGCCATGACCATGGGCGTCGAGGAACTCAACAGGACCGGGTTCACCGTCGCCGGCCGCAAGCACACGCTGGAGATCGGCTACGCGGACGACAAGTCGGACCCGGCGACCACCGGCGTCGTCGCCCTGCGGGACATGACGCAGTCCCAGAAGCTGCCCGTGATCGCCTACGGACTGGGCTCGGCGACCTATGTCCCGCAACTGAGACGCAAGCCCGTCCCGATGATCAACATCCTGGACAGCAGCTACCCCAGCGTGCTCGCCCAGGACCCGCACCTCTACCTCACCCGCGGCGGCTCCGACACCTACGTGCCCGGGTGCCTGAGCTACACCAAGCAGAAGCTGGGCACGAAGTCGATCGCGGTGATCACCGCCAAGGGCGAGCCGTACGGCGAGGGCCTCACCCAGCTCGTCCAGAAGTCGGCCCAGGCCGAGGGCGTCAAGGTCGTCGCCACCAGCGACTACCCGCTCGGCTCCACCGACTACGGCAACGCCATCAACACCGCGGTGGCCGCCAAGCCGGACGCGGTCTACCTCAGCAGCGTCACCGGCGTGATCCTGCCCGTGCTCAAGCAACTGCGGCAGTCCGGCTGGACGGGCCCCGTCCTGCACAGCAGCGGGGTCAACCCGGACCAGGCCAGGGCGATCCTCGGCAATCAGTTCAACACCCTGATGAAGGACAACTACGACTGCGCCGGGACGCTGCCCACCACCTCGGCCCACCCCGCCACCGCCGCCTTCGCCAAGGCCTACCAGGAGCGCTGGCACGAGTACCCGCAGGACCTCACCATGTGGGCCTACGACTACCCCTTCATCGTCGCCGCCGCGATGACCGAGGCCGGCTCCACCACCGACCCCGTCAAGATCGACCGGGCCCTGGGCGCCATCAGCATCCCCAAGGGCACCGTCAGCGGCTGGCTGCCCAACCCCGGCGACCTGCTCTTCACCGACCACGGCGCCCGCACCACCTCCGAGGTCACCACCTGGTGCCCCGCGACGCAGACCATCGCCAGCGCCATGACCTTCGACCACCGCGACGGCGCGATCGTCGACCAGGTCTTCGCGAAGGACGCGTGCGGGTGAGCCAGGTCCTCGTCAACGGGCTCTTCCTCGGCTGCCTCTTCGCGGTCGTCGCGGTGGGTCTCACCCTCGTGTACGGCGTCATGGAGGTCCCGAACTTCGCGCACGCCGGCGTGATCGTCCTGGCCGCCTACGCGACCTGGGCGGCCGGCGACGCCGGCGCGCCGTTCGCCCTCGCCGCCCTCGCCGGGATCGCCTGCGGCGCCGTGGTGTCGGTCCTCACCGAAGTCCTCGCCTACCGCTGGGTGGTGGACAAGCCCGCCGCCTCGCCCGCGGTGGCGCTGGGCCTGCTGCTGATCCTCCAGAACACCGCACTGCGCGGCTACGGCGGCGCGGGACGCTCCCTCGACACCCCCTACGACACCGTGCTGTTCAGGATCGGCCCGGTCACCCTGCCCGGGGTGAAGGTGGCACTGGTCCTGCTCGCCGTGCTCTCGCTGGCCGCCCTGCACCTGCTGCTGTCCCGCACCTCGCTGGGCCGCGCCATGCGCGCCGTCGCCCAGGACCGCGAGGCCGCCGCGATGCTCGGCGTCCCGATACGCCGCCAGTACACCCTGGCGTTCCTGATCGCCGGGCTGCTCGGCGGCGTCGCCGCGATCGCCTACGCACCCACCTTCCAGGTCTCGCCGTACATGGCCGACGACGTCCTGCTCAGCGCCTTCGTCGTGGTCGTCCTCGGCGGCCTCGGCAGCGTCCGGGGCGCGGTCACCGGCGCGCTCGTCCTCGGCGTGGCCGAGAGCCTCGGCTCCGCGTACGTCAGCTCGGCGTACCAGAGCGCCTTCGGATTCCTCCTGCTCGTCCTCGTTCTCGTGCGGTGGCCCTCCGGGCTGCGCAGCACGGATGCCAGAAGGGTGGCCTGAGATGCCCGCCTCCAGCACCGCCCGGCACGCCGCCGCACTCGGCCCGGTCGCCGCCGTCAGTGTCCTCGCCCACGTCCTCCTCATCGGGTTCCAGGGCGAGGCCGGGCAGCTGACCCTGCTGGCCGTCTCCTGGACGATCGCGCTCACCGGCCTCAACTTCGTGCAGGGCATCGCCGGTTACCCGAGCCTGGCGCAGGCCTCCTTCTTCGGCGGCGGTGCCTACCTGTCGGCGATCCTGCTCGACCACGGACTGCCGGCGGCCCTCGCCGCGGCCCTCGCCGTCGGCGGGACGATGCTGGCCGGCCTCGTCGTCGGGCTCGTCTTCAGCCGCACCCGCGGCCAGTACTTCGCCATCGGCACGATGTTCTTCACCGCGGTGACCACCCTGGTGTTCACCAACGCCGCCGACTGGACCGGCGGGCCCGACGGCCGCCCGGTCGGCCTGGGTTTCCCGCTCGACACCACCCTGCTGCTGCTCGCCGGCTCGCTCGGGCTCGGCCTCGCCGCCTTCCACCTGCTGGCGGGCACCCGCTTCGGGGCCCGGCTGCGGGCCGTACGGGAGGACGAGGACCTGGCGCAGCACCTCGGCGTGCCGACCGCGCGGGTCAAGCTGGTGGCGATCGTGGTCTCGGCCGGGTTCGGCGCCTGGGCCGGTGTGCTGTTCGCGCAGTACAACGGTGTCGTCGCACCCTCGCAGTTCACCTTCGTCCAGAGTTTCCTGATGTTCGTGGCGATCGGGATCGGCGGGGCGGGGCGGCTGTTCGCCCCGCTGGTCGGCAGCGTCCTGGTGCTCGGCCTCACCCAACTGGTGAACTTCGGGCCGGGGGTGAGCCAGATCGTGCTCGGGGCGGTCTTCATCGCCGTCACGCTGGTCGCCCCGCACGGCGTCCTCGGCGTCCTCGGTGCGCTGTGGGACCGGATCCGGACCAAGGCGGTGACCGCATGAGCGCGCTGCTCCAGGTCGAAGGGCTGGTCAAGCGGTTCGGCGGGGTCACCGCCGTGGACGGGGTCTCGTTCGGGCTCGAAGCCGGCGCCGTGCTCGGCCTGATCGGCCCGAACGGCTCCGGCAAGACCACCCTGCTCGGGATGCTCGCCGGTACCCACGAGCCGACCGCCGGGCGGGTCCTGCTCGACGGCCGGCCGGCCCACGGGCGCGGCGCCCACCGCGCCGTCCGCACCGGGATCGCCCGTACCTTCCAGACCACCCGGCTGTTCCCCGGCTGGACGCTGCGCGAGGGCCTGCGGCTGGCACGTGGCGAACACCGGGGGCGGCGCGGGCGCCTCGGCGACGAGGAGGCGGCTGCCCTGCTGGGCCTGGACGGGCTCCTGGACCGGCCCTGCGGTTCGCTCACCAGCGCCGCCCAGCGGCTGGCGATGATCGCGCTGGCGCTGGCGACCGGCCCGCGGGTGCTGCTGCTGGACGAGCCCGCCGTCGGGATGGACGACGAGGAGGCGGGCGCACTCGCGGCGGCCGTCCGGAGGGTCGCGGCGGAGCTGCGGGCGGCCGTGATCGTCGTCGACCACAACATGCACTTCCTGATGCCGCTGGCCGACACCGTGACGGTGCTGGCCGCCGGCGCCGTCCTCGCCACCGGGACCCCGCAGCAGATCCGCGCCGACGAGGCGGTCATCGCCTCCTACCTGGGAGAGGCCTGACCCATGCTCACCGTCGAGGACCTCACCGTCGCCTTCGGCCCCACCACCGCCGTGCGCGGCGTCACCCTGCACGCGGCCCCGGGCACCGTCACCGGCATCCTCGGGGCCAACGGCGCCGGCAAGAGCACCACCCTGCTGGGCATCCACGGCCGGGTCCCGCGCAGCAGCGGGCGGATCGTGCTCGACGGGCAGGACGTCACCGGCCACGACACCCGCGCGCTGGTCCGGGCCGGCCTCGCGCTCTGCCCGGAGAACCGCCGGCTGTTCCCCGGCCTGACCATCGAGGACAACCTGCTGGTCGGTGCCCACGGCCAGGGCCGCAAGGTCCGGCGACAGCGGCTGCGGGGGATCTACGACCGCTTCGGCTGGGTGCACGCCCGCCGGGCCGAACCGGCCGGGCGGCTCAGCGGGGGCCAGCAGCAGACCGTCGCCATCGCCCGCGCCCTGATGTCCGACCCCAGGCTCGTCCTCCTGGACGAGCCGTCCAGCGGCCTGTCCCCGGTGGCCGTGGACGAGGTCGGCGAGGCGCTGCGGGACATCGCCCGGGCGGGCACCGCCGTCCTGCTGGTGGAACAGAACGTCCGCCTGGTCCGTCAGCTCTGCTCCACCGCCTGGGTGATCGCCCACGGGGAGATCACCGCCCACGGAACGGTGGCCGAACTGTTCGCGGCGGGCGCCGTTTCCGACGCCTATCTCGGAAAGGCCACCGTTCCACCGGATTCCGGATCGTAGAATCCCGCCGGGCTTTCCCCCGGAACAGGCATACCCGGCCGACGCCGCCCATCCGGCGTCGGCCGGGTATTCGTGCGCGCCGGCGGGGATTCCTGCACGGTTCCGGTACAGCGGGTATTCCTGGCCCGGTTCCGGGACGGCGGTCATTCCAGCCCCGGTTCCGGTACGCCGGGTATTCTGCGCCGTTTTCGGTACGCCGAGTTTTGCTACCGGTTTCGGCGCGGCGGGCACTCCTGCGCCGATGGCGGCGGGGCGCCGCCCCGGCCGTTCAGGGAACCAGGCGACTGCGCAGGGCGACTTCCAGCTCGAAGCGTGCGTCCGGATCGGACAGCGCCGAGCCGAAGAGATCCTGGAGGCGGTGAATTCGCTGGCGGGCGGTCTGCGGGTGGATGCCGAGCCGGGCCGCGACCTCGGGGGCGCTGCCGGAGCCGGACTGCAGCAGGGCCAGCAGCGTGGACGACAGCCGGCCGGTCTGCTTGGGCGTGAGCCCGTCCAGCGGGGCGAGCCGGCGCCGTGCGATCAGCCGGACGAGCGGCTCGTCGGCGTTCAGGAGCAGACGGGGCAGCGCCGCGTCGCAGTCGACCGGCTCGGCCGCGTACGGGTCGGGCAGGCGCTCTCGGAGCTGCCGGGCCCAGCGCAGCGAGTCGGCGGCCATCGCCGGCGGGACGCTCGGGCCGATCACCGCGCCGCGGCGGTGCAGCAGCCGCCGGACCTGCGGGTCCTGCCGGTAGAGCGCGGGCTCGGGCAGCAGCAGGTGCGGATCGGCCGGGTCGAGGTCGACCAGGGCGAGGTCGGGCAGCCCCCGCCTGGCGTCGGGCCGCCCCTCGGCCGGTGAGAGCACCACGAAGGCGACGCTGCGCGGTATCGGCCAGCGGGCGTCGGCCGCGGCGGCCTCCACGACCGCGGCCGGGGCTCCGGCCGCGAGCAGTCCGAGCAGGTGCTGCCTGCGCCGGCCCAGCGGCCCGCCGCTGTCGGACCTGGCGTCGGCGTACCCCTGCAGGGAGGCGGCGGCGATCTCGTTGATGTGCGCGAACAGGGCCTCGGCGAGCGAGGCCATCAGTCCGGGGCCGACCCCGGTGCGGCGGGCGGTCAGCGCGATCCGCCGCCAGGCCACCTGGGCACCCAGCCGGTAGGCCGCCTGCAGGGCGTCGGGGGTGCGGCCCTCGGCCAGCTCGCCGCGCCCGAGCGCCCGGTAGGCGCGCAGCCGCTCCACGGTGGGCGGCTCCACCCCTTCGACGAGGTCGACGAAGTCGCCCAGCGCCTTCTCCACCCCCTGCTGGATGCCGACCCCGAACGGCCCGGCCAACGGCCCGCCGAACTCCGGGACGTTCAGCCGGATCTCGCGGATGATCTCCGCCGCGGCCGGCCCGAGATCCTTTCGCATCTCGGTGGAGAAACTGCGCGGCAGGGCGGTCCAGGGCGCGGTCAAGCCGATTCCTCTCTGTTTCGAGAACGATACCGCCGGGCGGGCACAAGCGGACCGGGAGGGGTTGTTTCACTCACCCGGATGACAGGTAGCGGCGGGCCGGACAATCGGGACCTGACATCCCGGTACGGTATTCGGCGTGGCGGCAGCGAATCCGTTGACGCTCCCGACGCGCGTCCGTAACGTCACCATCCGATCTCCCGGCGACGCCGAATCCCGGCGCGCCGACGACGACCCGGCCCGGGAATTTCCATCCCCGCTCCCCCGCCGCCCGGACCGGATTCGAGAGACAGGGACGTACCGGAAATGAAGCGCTTCACCTTCCGCCTGATCACGGCTGCCGCGGCCGCCGCGCTGGCCCTCACGACGGCCGGCGCCCAGGCCTCGGCGGCCGCGACGACCCGCCCGGTCGAGTACCACTTCGCCCAGGGCTTCGTCACCGGCTTCCCGGAGCCCACCCGGGCACCGGCCGGTTCGAACGACTGGTCCTGCAAGCCGAGTTCGGCCCACCCGGAGCCGGTGGTGCTGGTGCACGGGACGTTCGAGAACATGCGCGACAACTGGGGCGGGGCCTCGCCGCTGCTCGCGAACAACGGGTACTGCGTCTTCGCGTTCAACTACGGGGGCTCCGCGCCGGACGCGGCGGTCCAGGGGACGGGCCCGATCGAGGAGGGCGCGGCCGTCCTGGCCGGCTTCGTGGACCAGGTGCGGGCCGCCACCGGCGCCGCCGAGGTCGACATCGTCGGGCACTCGCAGGGCGGGATGCTGGCACGCCACTACCTGAAGAACCTCGGTGGCGCCGCGAAGGTCGGCAAGCTGATCGGTCTGGGGCCGAGCAACCACGGCACCACCCTCGACGGCATCACCGAACTCGGCCGGCGGCTCGCCCTGCTGGAGCCGGCGAACCGGTTCCTCACCGGCGGCTGCGCCGCCTGCGTGCAGCAGGAGCAGGGCTCACCGTTCCTCACCGCCCTGGGCGCGGGCGGCGACACCGTCCCCGGGGTGACGTACACGGTGATCGCGACGAGGTTCGACGAGGTGGTCACCCCGTACACCTCCGCGTTCCTCAGCGGGCCGAACGTCACCAACATCACCGTCCAGGACCAGTGCCTGCTGGACGCCACCGACCACCTGGAGCTGGCCTACGACCCGATCGCACTGACGGACGTCCTGAACGCGCTCGACCCGGCCCACCCCCGGGCCATCCCCTGCCAGGCGGTCCTGCCGCTGACCGGGCCCCTGCTGTAGGGCCTGTCCCTGGCTGTCCCTGAATCAATCCTCGGCGCGGCGGCGCGGAGGGATCGCGACACAGGAGGACGTGCGTGCCCGGGCCGCCGGGCACGGCGGGGGACCGCAGGGAACCGCGGGGGCACGGCGGGGGCACGGCGGGGGCACGGCGGGGGCACGGCGGGGGGACGGCCCTGCTGGGGCCGTCCCCCTGACAGGGCACGAGAACCGGAGGATCAGAGGAAGTGCCGGATGGGGGCGGTCGCCGCCTCCAGGGCCCGCGATCGGACACCGCGGGCGCGCCAGCGGGCGGGGTCGATCCGCTCGCTGCGCGTGACGTCCTCGTCGAAGTGCTGGTCCAGCCGGGCGGTGAAGTCCTCGTCGATCACGGCGAGCATCACCTCCTCGTCGTGGTCGAGGGAGCGGCGGTTGAAGTTGCTCGACCCGACCAGGGTGGCGATGCCGTCCACGGTCAGCACCTTGGCGTGCATCATGGTCGGCTGGAACTGCCAGACCGTCACCCCGGCGGCGGTGAGCTCCTCGAAGAAGCGGGCCCCCGCCAGCCGGCAGACCCGCTTGTCGGTGTGCGGGCCGGGCAGCAGCAGTTCCACCTCCACGCCCCGCCGGGCCGCGGCGCACAACAGGTCGACGAAGTAGCGGTCGGGGGCGAAGTAGGCGGTGGCCAGGCGCAGCCGCCGCTCGGCGGAGGAGATGACCACCCGCATCAGCGTCTGCAGGTCCTGCCATCCGACGGTGGCGGACCCGCGGACCACCTGGACGACGGACGAGCCGGGCTGGGCGTGGTCCTCGAAGCGGTCCGCCCCGTCGTAGAGCGCGTCCTCTCGGCACTCGGCCCAGTTCTGGGCGAAGGCCGCGGCGATTCCGTCCACGGCCGGGCCCCGCACCTGGACGTGGGTGTCGCGCCATTCGTCCGGGTTGCGGGCGTCGCCGCACCACTCCTGGGCGATGCCCACGCCGCCGGTGAACGCCGTCCGGGCGTCCACGACCAGCACCTTGCGGTGGCAGCGGTGGTTCTGCTTCAGCGGTGAGAGCCGGACCGGCCGGCGGAACCAGGCGACCTGGACGCCGGCGGACTCCATCAGGTCCAGCAGTTCCCGCTCGATCAGCCGGCTGCCGAAGCCGTCGAGGAGCAGGCGCACCCGGACGCCTTCGCGGGCCTTGTCCGCGAGCGCGTGGGCGAACCGGTGGGCGATGTCCCCGCGCCAGTAGACGAAGGTGGTCATGTCCACGGTGTGGCGGGCCGCCTCGACGGCTCGCAGCATCGCCGGGAATATCTCGTCCCCGTTGCGCAGCGGCAGCAGGGAGTTGCCCTCGGTCGCGGCGATGCCGATCAGCCGTTCCAGGCGCCGGCGCAGCGCCTGCTTGCGGGCTGCGAGGTCCTCGGCAGACTCGCCCACGGGGACGGGAGCGGTGGTGGGGCCGGGATCGGTGGTGCGGCCGGGATCGGTGGTGCGGCCGGGCCCGGACCTGGGCGCGAGGGTGCGGACAGGGGCCTTCGCGGGGGCCGGTTCGATGCGGGCGGCGGGCTCGGACAGCACGTGGTCCCCTCCGGGGCGGTCGGGTCCGGCCGTGGGTGCGGGCCGGACGAAGACGGTGACTGCGCTCTGCTACCCGCTCCCGGAGAGTTCACCGCGTCCGGCCGTCACCGCCGGCCCGACGCCCGGGCCGGCCCGCACCGACGGACGGACGGCCCGTACCGACGGACGGCCCGCACCCACAGCCGGACCGGTCCCACGACCGGCACCCGCGCGCCGTCAGGAGGTCGGTGCGCCGAACCAGCGGGCGGCGGCCTGCCGAAATCCCCCGGGGCCGGGGTGGTGGCCGTCGGCCCAGGCGACGATGCCGTCGGGCCGGACCAGCAGGGCTCCGAATCCGAGGTCGTCGGCCACCGGCCCGGCCGCGTAGCGGATCAGGCCCTTCCAGCTTCCGGCCGCACCGCGCAACCGCCGGTCCTCGGTGAAGTCGAGTGCGACGCCCCGCCCCTCGCAGAGCAGGTCGCCCAGGCGGGTGCCGTCGCGGAAGCGGAAGTCCGGGGCGGTCCGGCCGACGAGCGGCTGGTCGTCGCCCAGGTCGTAGCGGTGGGACAGCCCCGAGGTGCTGCGGAAGACGTGGGTGGTGCCGTCGGGGGTGTCGAGCAGGTCGCGGAGCAGCTTGCGCAGGGCCGGGGCGTTCGGGCCGGGGTTCATCGTGGCCACCTGGGCCCGGGACCAGTCGAGGATCATGGCACCGACGGGGTGGCGTTCGGCTGTGTAGGTGTCGAGCAGGCCCTCGGGGGCGGTCCCGCCGAGGGTGGCGGCGAGCTTCCATCCGAGGTTCACGGCGTCGCCGATGCCGAGGTTGAGCCCCTGGCCGCCGAGCGGGGAGTGGATGTGGGCGGCGTCGCCGGCCAGCAGGACGCGGCCCTTGCGGTAGGTCGTGGCCTGCATGGCGCGGTCGGTGAAGCTGGAGGCGAGGTGGACCTCGTTCAGCGCGACATCGGTGCCGGAGATCCGGCGCAGGACCGTCTGGAGGTGTTCGCGGGTCAGTGGCTGCGAGCGGTCGAAGGCGCCGCCGTCGAAGTCCATCATGCCCAGGTGCCCTTCGAAGGGGGTGCGCAGGTACATGCCGGTCGACGTCAGGTGGAAGCCGAGGTCCAGCTTCTGCGGGTCGTCGAAGGTGACGCGGGCGACGTAGCCGGTGAACATCGGCGGTGTGCCGACGAAGTCGAAGCCGGCCAGTCGGCGCACCGTGCTGCGCCCGCCGTCGCAGCCCACGAGCCAGCGCGCCCGGTGGTCGCGCCCGCCGGCCCGGACGACGACGCCGTCGCCGTCCTCGGTGACGGATTCCGGCGCGGCACCCCGCAGGATCTGCGCACCGAGCCCGCTCGCCCGCGCCGCCAGCACCGCACCGACCGCGTCGAGGCTGGTCATGATGCCCTCCATCGCCGGTCCGGGCAGCCGGAGCGAGAAGGCGGAGGCGTCGATGGCGGCCGCGTCGAGAGGCATGCCCGCGAAGTGGCTCACGTCGCGCGGGGCGGCCGACCTCCGCGCGTCGCGGTCCGCTCCCACCCGCGCCGCGTCGACTCCTGAGGCCTCCAGCAGCTCGGGCAGCAGGCCGCGGCGGTAGAACGCCTCGACGGATCCGGCGTTCAGGCCCCGCATGCCCAGCGGGAGCGCCTTCAACGGCGAGGTCGGCTGCTGGTCCCGCTCCAGCACCAGGACCGAGCGGTCGGCCAGCGCGAGCTCGGCGGCGAGGAACAGGCCCACCGGGCCGGCCCCCACGATCACCACGTCGTACATGTGGAACCTCCTCCAGTTCGCATCGCTGCCCTGCCCGGGGCCTTCCGGACCAGGGGTGTCCGGTGGAGCCGGGCAGCAGCTTTGGAGCAGCGCTCCAATATTGGAACGGTACTCCACTTTGGAGCATCGCTCCAAACCTGGGAGGATGAGGGCATGGGCACACAGACACGCCAGTCACAACGGCGCCGGCAGGTCCTCTCCCGCGAGCGCATCGTCGAGGCGGCCGTCGAACTCCTGGACACGGAAGGAGAGGGGGGCCTGACGGTGCGGGCGCTCGCCGAGAGACTGTCGACCGGGTCCGGGGCGATCTACCACCACGTGGGCAACATGGGCGAGTTGCTGCAGGCCGCGACCGCCACCGTCGTCGCCGCCGCCCTGCCTCCGCTGCGCACCTCCACCGTTTCCCCGCAGAACCCCGACGCTCCGCGGCCCCCCGACGCTCCGCAGACCCCCGACTCCACCGGCTCGCCCGAGGACGCGATCCGGGCCGTGGCCCTGGGCCTCTTCGACGCCGTGCTCGAACACCCCTGGCTCGCGGCGCAGCTCGCCGCACAACTCACCCGCAGCCCGTGGGGAGCGGTCACGCCCCGAATCTTCGAGAGCATCGGCCGCCAGGTGCGTGCGCTGGACGTACCGCGCCGGGACTGGTTCGCCACGACCTCGACCCTGGTCCACTACATCCTCGGCGCCACCGCCCAGAACGCCCAGACCCCGGACGGCACCGACGGCGGCCCGTTCCCGGAGACGGCCGCCGAACGCTCGGAATTCCTCGACGCCGCGTCCAGGGCGTGGCAGGACCTGGACCCCGACGACTACCCGTTCCTCCACGACATCGCCGATCAGATGCGCGAGCACGAGGACCGCGAGCAGTTCCTCACCGGCATCGGCCTGATCCTCACCGGCATCACGGCCGGCGCCCCGGCCGGCTGAGCCGGCGGGAACGACCACCGGCCGGGCAAGTCGATGTGACGGGGCGCGAACCGTTGCGACCGCCTTGGGGTGCACCGGCGGCGTGGGGCCTCGTGGCCCCGGGGCTCCCCTCGCCCTCCCCTCCCCTCCCCCGGGACTCGTCGCTTCTCAGCGGAAGGCTTCGACGTTACGGCGGGCCCAGTCGGCGAAGGGACGGGGCGCGCGGCCGAGTACCCGGTCCACGTCCGGGCTGAGCCGCAGCTCGGCAGCGTCGGGCTCGCCGAGGACGGCCAGCGTGGTCTCCACGATCGGCTCCGGCATGAACGCGGCCATCCGCGCTTGTGCCTGCTCCCTGGTCAGCTCCACGAACCGCACCGGCTCGACGAGGGCAACGCCGATCGCCTCGGCCTGCTGCCGGGGTGGTCGCTGCACACCTTCGGCCGCCGGCGCTTCGTCGAGTTGCAGCGGCGCATCGACAGCATCAGCCCCAAGGTGCTCACCCAGCGCCTGCGCCGGCTGGAGCGTGACGGCCTGGTCGTCCGCACCTACCACCCCGAGGTGCCACCGCGCGTCGAATACGAGATCAGCGAGCTCGGCCGCGGTCTCGCCCCCCTCTTCGCCCACCTCGCCGAGTGGGGCACCGCCAACCTCGAACGGGTCGAGTGGGCCCGGCGACACTACGACGACGCGGGGTCGCCCCGCAGCTGAGCCGGAGTTCCGGCGGGCCAGGCAACGCTCGTACAGCTCGCCGGTGGTGCTGGTGGGCGGCCGGCGACCGTGCCGATTCGCCGGATTCCTCCGAGGCGCCGGCTGCCTACGCCGCTGCCAGCGGTCAAGATCCCCGGGAATGACCTCGCCGACTACTGCGAAGCGGCCGGCGCGGGACCACAGTCCCTGCCGCGACTCTCGAAGATGGGTCCCGCCCAGTTCTCCGAGTTTGGCAACCTGCTCCATGATCCGCTGTTAGCCTGTGGTTGTTGGGCTGAACCATCACCGACAAGCACAAGTCTCTCGGTCCGGTTGGCCCCTCAGCTGACGCGCCCGCAGTGATCACGGGGGTCGGCACATGCGAGCGGCCGCCACCCCCCACCTGGCCAAGGCATTGGGTGACGGCCCGAACACGATGACGACGGCCTGTAGCTGAGCGCCAACTCAGCTGCAGGCTGCTCTCGCCGTCAGCGGAGGATGTCCCCGGCGAACCCCAGGACAGCCTTCACCAGACCGAGGACGAAGCCGTGCTTGTCGCGCAGCTTCTCCGCCTCGGCGTTGGCCTTGGCCACTTCCGTGAGGTCGTGAACCACCCCCGCAACGTGACCAGCCTGCTGATCATCGTCACCGTGCTCCGCCGGCTCGCCGTTCTGAAAGCTCACAGGCGGAGCTCCTTTCCCGTTCCGGCGCGCGGACCATCCGGGCGCCACGTGGTCGCCCGGATTCGGGGAAGGTGTCGTACGCCGTTCAGCCTAGCGGTCGATCGCCAAACTTCCCGACTGTCGAGCGCACGACTTTATCCGTGTGGTAGTTGCTTCTTGACGGTGTGAACCCTGGAAACTCGGGTGGCACTGCGATGACCTGCGACATCGGGCAGGAGCCCTCCGACGGCACAGACTCCGGATGCTCCGGGGCCCTCGGCGGAGCCGTCGTACCGGGGGTGGTTCGCACCTCGGCAGGCGTGGCGCATCCGGGGCCCGGTCGCGACGCCCCTCGTCGCGAATCGCCCGGCTTCGCCGTGGCCTCACGACAGCATGGGAAAGCGGCCGGTGGTGTGGTCCCCGACCCAGGTCAGCCGGTCCTGCGTGAGGACGCGCCGTGGGGGAGGTCGCTCTGCTGCAGCAACGCACCGGAATGCCGCCAGCACGCCGGGCGGCCCGGGCCGCACGTGCATCGCGGACCTGACCGCCGTCAAGACGCGCTGGGGGCTGTCGGTCGACGGGCGCGAGGCGGAAGCCCTGTGACGCCCCGTCGACGGAGGGAGCCCGGTCGGCCGGGTCAGCCGGGGGAGCCGGCCCAGGTGACGCTGCGGCGGTTCGAGGCGTCACCGTGGTCGAACCGCACCGAGATGGTGTCCGACGAGCCGTTGGGCAGGGCGTACACCTCCTGGGCGGTGACCGACTGGCCGGGGTCGAGCGAGGCGGGGATCCGGTTGATCCGGCCCGAGATGTCGGTCAGGTGGAAGAGCAGCTGGTCGTTGGCGTCCTTGACGAAGAGCAGTTGCGACCCGCGGAGCGAGAGCGGGGTCGAACCGGTGTTGACCACGGTGACGGCGAGAAGGACGACCTTCGTGTTCTCGGGGGCCTTGGACACGGACTTGTCCGGGACGAACGGTTGCGGGGCCGCCAGACTGACCTTCAGCCCGGTCTCCTCGTACGTGTAGGACCCGCCGAAGGAGAGCTTGCGGGCCTGCTCGTCCGCGGCCCGCTTCTTATTCTCGGCCTCCAGCTGTTCGAGTTGCCGCGCCGCCTCCTCGCGCTGCCGGGCGACCAGGTCGCGTTGCCGCCCCGCTTCGGCGTCGGAGACAGCCGTCACGGCGCGCTCGTCCTCCCTGAGGTTGTACACCTGCACCGCGAAGAATGCCCCGCCGGCAACCGAGAGGAGCAGCCCGACGGCACCGAGGATCACGCCCGCGAGGGCGATGCCGCGGTTGTTCGCCAGGCCCTTGCGGACGTGGCTCAGGGCGACGGCACCGAGGATGACGGCCAGCAGCGCCGGGAGCCAGGCGAGCCAGAAGAAGACGATCATCAGTCCGAGGACGGCGCCGACGATACCGAGCGTCATGGCCGCCACGCCGAGCCCGTTGCGGGCCTGCGGTACGGGCTGCGGGAACGCCCAGAACGGCATGCCCGTGCCCGCCCCCGCGTAAGTGTCCGGACCCGGGGCCGGAGCAGTGGCCGGAGCCGGAGCAGTGGCCGGAGCCTGTTCCGGTATGCCCGGCGCCGCCGCCGGGCCCGGACCTGCAGCCGCAACCGGTGCTGGGGCGGGTTCCGACGCGGGCGTTGCCCCGGGAGCGGGCGGCGCCCAGGGGTTGAAAGCGGCCGGCCCCCCGGTGGCGTGCGCGGTGCCGGGCTGGACGGGTTCGGTCATGCGACGGTCCTTCGGGTGGTTCGGGCCTTCAACGGATGTTCAGGTCGACCCCGCAGTCTGCATGACGAGCACCCGGTCGGCGACTCGTTTCTCCGCAGCTCGGAAGCGGTCAGCGCCACCTCTGGTGAGGCTCACGGCTTCGCCCGGCAGCACCGCCCGGTCGGCGAACAGCGGGATGCACCCAGACCTCCTCCGGGCGGGCCGGTCAAGATCAGCAGCGTCCACGGCCACACACCACAGCGCTCCCCCCTGACAGCTCGAACACCGCACAGGTGGAGTGACGCTCCCCGCCGACCGGCGACTGTGCCTGGACTGCGAGCGGCGTGAGGTCGCCCGGCAGGTGTCCGCGACCGTCCCGCCGCCCTGCTGTGCGACGCCCCCGGCCCCGGTCAACCACCCGCCGTCCTCGGACCTGCCTGGTCACGGACCGGCATCCCCTGACTCTGTCCCAGCTTCCTACCGCTCACTGCCCCGGTCAGGAGGCCGAGCCGGTCAACATCGCCAGCCCTGCCAGGAGCCCGACGTAGGCCAGGACCAGCAGCAGACCGAAGAGGACCAGGATCCAGCCGGTCACCAGGCCGAGCAGTGCGAGGCCGCGGTCACGGCCGTCCAGCCGCTTGCCCCGGCGGCGGCCGAGGTGGCCGGCGGGGATCGCGACGAAACCGGTCGCGAACACCAGGAACGTGTACAGCCCCCCGTACAGCAGCCAGAACAGCGGGGTCAGGAAGACACCCGCGATGAGAGCTGCCCCCAGCGAGGCAGCCCAGATGCTGATCCGCGCCGGTGTGTTGCGGGCGGTGCCGGCCGTCTCGGCGTCCTGGGCAACTGTGGTCACGTCCGATTTCCTCTCGCCGGCGTCGACGGTCACTCTACGAGAGGGCCTTTCCGGCCGGACGCGCACATGACCGTAGGCCCGCCCCGGACGGGGTTCCCCTCCCGGTGGAGTTCGGCGGAGACGCCGATGCGGTGCCGGTGGTGCCGGTGGTGCCGGCCGCTCCGCTCTCGTCGGGGTGCTCAATCGCCCCCGCACTGAAGCGTTCGAGCGGATGGCACCGACAGCTCCCCTCAGGCTTCAACAACCAGGGAGCCCCCGATCGGTCGGTGCATCACCGCTGCTCAGATGATCAGCGGGAGGCCCGCTCGACGGGGCTGGTGCGGCGCACCGGCCGGACATCCCACCGCTCCTTCGACCGGTGCGCCGCAGCCCGGGCTTCTCAGCCGGGGATGGCCCACAGCTGGTTGGCGCTGCCGTAGCACGTCCAGATCTGCAGTCGGGTGCCGTTGGCCGAACTTGGCCCGGCGGCGTCCAGGCACTTGCCGGACACGGGATTGACCAGCTGACCGTTGGCCTGGTGCTGCCACACCTGCGCACCGGACCCGTTGCAGTCGTACAGCTGCACCTTGCTGCCGTCCGCGACTCCCGCCGCCGTCACGTCCATGCACTTGCCCAGCGCCTTCACCGTGCCGTCGGTGCCGACTGTCCACTGCTGGGCACCGGTGCCGTTGCAGTCGTACAACTGCACCGCCGCACCGTTGGCAGAACTCGCACCCGCCACATCCACGCACTTACCGCCGTACCCCGTGATCCGGCCGGTGGCACCGCCGGGGGGCGGGGTGACCGGTCCGCTCTGGCCGGCGGCCCACGCGATCTCCTGGAGGAGGAGCTGGTTCTGCTGGGCGCTGGCGAAGGTCGACGACAGGGCCGTGTTCGTCGCGTAGTTCATCGCGTTGTGGCCGAAGTTGTTGTACACCATGTGGTAGTTGCGGTTGGTCCAGGAGATCGGGTAATAGCCGCTGTACCAGGTCTGGTTGGGGTCGGTGCCGATCGGGAACGTCGAGGGGTCCATCGAGGCCAGGACGTCGATCGCGGGGTTGTTGCGCAGGTCGTTCTGCCAGCTGTACCACTCGCTGACCGACGAGGTGATGGTGCCGGGGAGCCCCGCTGTCGCCGGGTGGGTCCTGTCGTCGATCCGCAAGGTCTCCTGCGTCGGCCCCCAGGTGTTGCTCCGGAAGGTCCCCGTGCCGAGGAACGTGTTGTGGTACCAGGGCCAGTCGCTGCTGTCGGTGTTGAACGCCGAGACGTGGAAGCCCACGAAGCCGCCGCCGTTCTCCACGTACGTCTGGAACGCCGAGCGCTGGGAGGCGGTCTGCGGATAGTTGTCGAGGAACATCACCACCTGGTACTTGGCCAGGTTGGCGCTGTTGAGCTGGCTCCAGTCGGTGGTGGCGGTGTAGGTGAAGCCGTGAGTGGCGCCCTGCTGCGGGAACCAGGAGTTGGCCTCGCGGTCGAAGCTGATGTGCGCGGCGTCGTACGTGCCGTCGTAGAGGGCGAGCACCTTGAACGTCGTGGCTGCTCCGGCAGGGAGCGCCGGTGCCGCTTGCAGTCCCAGCACGACGGCGCTCAGGGCGAGGAGCCGGAGCAGCAGCGTGCCCGTCCGGCGCCCGGTCCGCCGGGGTGTCCTCGGGCGGCGTCTGATCATGGCGGTGGCCTTTCCTCGGGTAGGACAGTGACCGCCCGCTGCAAGGGTCTTCGATGGCGCGGTCGACCTGTTCCGGCGACGGCTTCAACGGGCAGACCGGAGTCTGCGCGTGTGCACGACATCGCGTCAAGGGCTCTGACAGGAAACCTTCCTGACAGTGGATTCCGCCAAAGCTCTTACGTTCTGCGGGATGCTCGCGACCTGGGCCTTCACAAGTCACAGGAAAAAACGGAACATCGCTACCACAAGGACGTGATTTCTTACAGAGGTTGAATCACTGGCGGCGGTCGGCAGAAGGGGAGAGCCCCGGATGACGGACGACTCGGCCGGTGGGGCGGCGGCCGAGGTGACCCCCGGATTGCCCCTGCCGGCCGATTCGAACGGCGAGCGCGAGTGAACGCCGGAGCGTGATGAGACGTCAGGTCCAACTACCGCCCGACGGCGCCCCGACGAGCCGGGCATCGACGGGGACGAGGTCTGCTGCCGCACTCGCCGTCCGGCCGACGACGCCGGCGACCGATCATGCAGAGTCACCGCCTTGCCTGCAGCGGCCTCTGCCTACGACGGCTCAGAACCTCATTGCAGTGGCGCATCGCTGAGACGTGGCCGCGCTGGACGGGAGCTCCTGCGACTCGGACACCGGCTCCTCGTCGCGGTACGCGACGGCGCGGCCGGCGCCCCGCACGAGCCGCCGGCCTGCCGGAAAAACCCGTTCACGGGCTCCGTGGCCGAACGATACGATCTTCACCGTATGCACATCTGTGCGACGAAGTTCCGTAGAGAAGCAGGTCCATGGCCCACCCGCTCGCCATCATCACCCTCCTCGTCCTCCTCTTCCGGCTGGGCCTCTGGCTGAACAAACAACGCAAGACCACCGCGGGCCGCGATGCGCCCGCAGCCGGCTTGGTGCCGCGCGCCGAACTGGTCGAGGTGGGCAGCGAACCCGGCGACCCGGCGGCACGGGCCGCGCTGGATGCGGCCAAGGCGGGGAACTGGCGGCCCGCTGCCGCCTACCTCTCGGACGGTGAAGGTGACTGGAGCACCCGCTACGCCCGGATGAACCCGTTCGGTGACCTCGCGGCCACCGACGACATCTGGCTCTGGCAGTGGCGCAAGGAGCACCCGGACAGCCCCGAGGCCGCCCAGGTGCACACCGGTGCCCTGGTCAAGCGGGCGTGGGAGATCCGTACCGGGAAGTACGCCTCACAGGTGACCCGCGAGCAGGCCATGGGCTTTCACCAGGTGCTGCAGGAGGCAGCGGAGGTGTCGTACGAGGCGATCCGGCTCGCCCCGGCCGGGGACCCGAACGCCTGGGTGATGCAGCAGTCGATCGCGCTGGGCCAGGGCTGGTCGCACGAGCGCTACCGCGCCCTGTGGGCGGAGATCGTGGCCCGTGAGCCGCACCACTTCGGCGCGCACACCGCCGCGCTCCAGTACTGGTGCGAGAAGTGGCACGGCAGTACCGAGTTGATGCACGAGTTCGCGGACACGGCGATCGCCGGAGCGCCGGCGGGCAGCCTGCTGACGGTGCTGAAGTTGCGTGCGTACTGGGAGCAGGTCCTGCGGGACAAGTCCGCGGCCTCGCTCCATTGTTCCGCCGAGTACACGGCCGCCCTGGACGCGGCACTGGCCGACCTGGCGGCCGCCGATCCTGCCCACCCCGGCATCGCCCCGGCGAGTGGCTGGATCGCCCACGGCCTGATCGAGAACGGCCGCCCGGCGCAGGCCCTGAACCTTTTCCGCAGGATGGGCCGGGAGATCGCCGGCCCGTGGATCTACTACGGGGACCCGGCCGCCGTCTTCGACGCCGCCCGTACCAAGGCCGCCCGCGCGGCGGCCTGACACGGCCGCGCCGGCTGCTCGCGGGGGGCCGGCGCCCGCCCGGAGGGCCTGTCGAGGGCCGGAGTTCCGGCTGCGGTGGGGTGCGAGCCCGCCGGGTCCGGTCCTCGGCATAGGTGGTCAGAGGAGCAGGAGGCCCAGCCAGCTGGAGGGGAACCAGCCCTCCAGGGAGGACAGTTCGGATCCGGTGGCGGGACGGGTGGCCAGGATGGCCTGGCGCACGTCGCCGCCTCCGTGGAGGGTGCTCCGGCCGGGGGCAGCGGCCAGCGTGATCGTGAGGCCGTCGCGCTGCAGGACGCACCGGTTCGCTCCGTCCGACCAGAGGCCGCCCGGCTCCGGCCGGCAGGGGGTGAGCCGGACGGTGGTGAGGTGCTCGCCGTCAGCGGACAGCAGAGGGCGGCCGCAGGGGTCGCCGTAGCCCGCGGAGACCGTCTCGACGGCGGCCTTGTCGAAGCCGTTGCCGAGTCCGCCGGTGTCCCGGTCCAGCCGGTTGCTGAACACGAAGACCGCCTGATGCCCGTCCCCACTGATCCCGGTGAGCTGCACATCCGCCGAGAGGACCGGCCGCAGCAGGGACCGCGAGGGGATGCCGGTGCCGAGCAGCAGGTCCTGGACCGCCACCTCCTGCTGCATCGTCCGCAACGGGAGCGCGAGCACGAGCACGCCCAGCACCGTGGCGACGGCCGCGCGGACGGCGGTGCGTGAGCGCAGCACCAGGACGCCGGCCAGGACGAACGACGGGAGGCCGAACGTCAGCACGCTCAGCAGACCGGGGCGGAACGGCAGCAGCAGGGCCAGCCCGTGGGTGGCGACGAGATCGATCGCGATCAGCCCGGGTGCCAGCAGCCGGCGCCGCGGAAGGGCGGACGGCAGGACGTGGGAACCGAGGATGAGCGCGGGTACGACGGCGGCGAGCGTTGTCAGCAGGTGCAGGATCGCGAACACGTTCTCGCCGCCCTGGGCGTTGAGGTGCCGGAAGGCGCTGCCGACGGTCACCGAGGTCAACGACGGGAGTGTGCCGGCCACGCCGAGGACGACGACCTGGCGGTACGGGCGCCGGGTCGGCCGCACCTGGGCGAGCGACTGTGCTGTGACCGCGCACAGCTGGTGCGGTTCGGCTGCGGCCATCGCTTCCCCCCGGTCTTCGGTGCCTGCGGTCCATCAGGGGGACGCTCCGGTGCGGATCTTGGTTGCGGCAGCCGGGCGTGCCGCGAGGTAGCGAGGATTCCTCGTCCCGCTCCACGAGAACCCCGGCGGCCGTCCTGCACCTGAACCCTGTCCCACGGTTCCCGCCACCCCGTACTGAACCTGGTCGGGCGGTACGGGTGGCGCTCCGTTCGGGTCACCCGTCCGCCACGGCTGCCGCATTCGCCGTCCGGCGCACAACGCTAGTGACCTGTCATGCGGAGCCATCGCATCGTCATGACGACTTCTTCGCCGAAGTCCTCACAGAGTGCGAGCAACTCGCGCCCCGTGGAGGAGTCGAGCAGCCCCGCGGATTCGGGCAGATCCGCGAGAGCACCATGACAGGCGGTCACGACAGCGAGGTGGCGCGACGCGAAATAGCCCTCGCTCGCCCGGTCCGTCAGGTCGGCGAGGTCGGCGAGGTACCGGCGGTGGGCTTCCTCCGAGGGATGGGAGTGGAAGGAGCCCCCGACGAGAGCGTCGAGGTAGGTCGCCAGGCCGGCCGAGGTTTCGACCACTCGCTCGGCTTCGTCCACGCCCGCCTTGTCGAGCAGTTCGCCGAAGGTCAGCAGGTTGCCGATGGTCTCCAACTGGAAGAGCTGGACGGTGTCCGGGTCGACTTCGGACGTGAAGAGCGGGGCCGTGCACAGCTCGGCGATGTTTCGGCGGTACGCGCGATCCGACGGTTCACCAGCGGGTGCCGCCGCCAGCCGGAACAGCGACTCCAGGACGGACCGGTCCACACCCCACTCCGCATCCAACTCGAACGCGAGGACCGGCGCGCGCCACCGCCAGAGTGCCAGGACGGCAGCCTGACGCTGATGAACGGGCTTCTGGGCCGCCCCTCCCTCGATCCGCACCATGGTCTTGAGTCACCTCGTCCGATCCGCCGTACCTCCCGCCCGGCCTCGGGGCACCGCAGAAGCCGCCGAACGGACCCGTCGGGCCGTCCCCGGTGATCGTCCGCAGGCTGCGATCCGTCGCTACGGCCGGGCTACGGCCGGGTGAAGGTCAGATGGGTGATGCCGCTGGGTGTCGTCACCGACTCGACCTGAAACCGCTGCTCCAGCCCTTCCAGCCCGTCCCACAGCCGCTCCCCGCGGCCAAGGACGATCGGGACCAGGGCGACGTGGAGGTGGTCGACCAGGTCCGCCGCGAGGAACTGCCTCACCGTGGCCGCTCCCCCGCCGATCCGCACGTCGAGGCCGCCCGCGGCCTCGCGCGCCTGCCGCAGTGCCTCCTGCGGCGAGGCGTCGACGAAGTGGAAGACCGTGCCGCCCTCCATCTCCAGGGACGGGCGCGGGTGGTGCGTCAGCACGAACACCGGGGTGTGGAACGGCGGGTTGTCGCCCCACCAGCCCTTCCACTCCTCGTCGGTCCACGGGCCGCGCTGCGGACCGAACTTGTTGCGGCCCATGATCTCCGCCCCGATCCCGGGCCCCCAGGTCCAGGCGAGGGCGTCGTCGACACCGCTGTCGCCGCCCGCCTGGCCGTGCATCTCGTTGAAGGCGCGGGTCCCGAGGAACCACTCGACCAGCCGAGTCCCGGCATGCCCGAACGGGGCTTCCGGCCCCTGCCCCTCCCCCGCGGCGAACCCGTCCAGCGACACGCTGAAGTTGTGCACTCGAACACGCGACACGACACTCACGTCCCTCAACTCGGAATCATGGCCGATCCGACCCTAAGCGTGCCCACTGACACGTTGCCCCGCCACAGCACGGCGCCCGCTCGGACCAGTCCCGCGCACCCCAGGTCCTGACCGTCCGATGCGGCGGGTACTGCTCACCGCCTGCCACCGCCCGCGGCGCGCACCACGAGGCGGGCCGTCGCGACCGGCCCGAGGGAGAGCCCGGCGAGCCGGGCGAGGGCCGCCGCCTCGGACGGCAACGCGGTGGGACCGACACCGAGCGCCCGGGCCGCGCGGCCGCCCAGGCGGGGGTGGGCTACGGCGGGGTTCTGGCGGGGTTCCGGTGGGGGGGGTTCTGGTGGGGGGGGTTCTGGTGGGGCGGTCGCCGCCGAGCCCGCTGGGGGCCCCGGTGGCCGGTGGGCCCGCGCCCAACCACCGGGCACCCCACCGGGCCGGTCATGGCACCGGTCGGCTCCGGCCAGGCCCGGATCCCCTGAGGCAGGCGGCAATCTACAGGCGGCGCAGGAGGGAGACGACCTTGCCGAGGATGGTCGCCTGCCCGGCGGGGATCGGGTCGTAGGCGGGGTTTCGGGGCATCAGCCAGGTGCGGCCGTCGGTGATCCGCAGTTGCTTGACGGTGGCCTCGCCGTCGAGGAGGGCGGCGACGACGTCCCCGTGCCGGGCGGTGTCCTGGCGGCGGATCGTCACCCAGTCGCCGGGCAGGATGGACGCGCCGGTCATGGAGTCCCCGCGCACCTGAAGGATGAACAGCTCCCCTTCGCCGACCAGGCGCCGGGGCAGGGTGAAGACGTCGTCGGCCTCCTGTTCGGCGACGATCGGGGCGCCGGCCGCGATCCGCCCCAGCACCGGCAGGTCCACGGACCCGGACCGGCCCTTCGAGCCGTCCTGCGAGCCGTCCTGCGGGACGGCGTTCCAGGGGCTCCGCCTGATGCGGTAGGCGCGGGGGGTGTGCGGGTCGCGAACCAGGTGGCCCTTCTTCTCCAACGCCAGGACCTGGTACGAGACCGAGGAGACGGAACGCAACCCGACGGCCTCGCCGATCTCGCGCATGCTCGGCGGGAAGCCCCGCAGCTCGACCGTCCGCTCCACGAACCGCAGGATCCCGGCCTGCCGGTCGGTCAGTCCGTCGCTGCTGTGCCGGACACCCGCGGGGCGGCCGGCCCGTCCGCCTCCGGCCTGGGCGCTCACCATGACTCCCCCATCTGTTCGATCTTGGCCGGACACTATCCCCGCCCTACGACAACGGCGCCGCGCCCGCCGCCCGGCCCCTCCGCTGCCGCGGCCCGCCACACGCCGCACCCGAACCCGAGCCCGACAGCCGGCGCCATCGGAGCACCCGCCGGGGACTGCCAGGGGGCGCCTGCCGTAGCTTCCGGGTCATGGACACGAACACACAGCCCGGTGCGATCGAACTGATCCGCCTGACCTGCTTCACCCAGAGCGTCAGCGTCCGCCTGCGGTCGACCGCCCCCACTCACGAAGGCAACGGAGTCCGTTACTACGCGGCGGATGCGGTCATCACCAGCGACTTCGTGAACGGCACGGTCCCCTTGGGGTTCGACTCCGACGACCTCACCGACTGGGGCCTGCTCCTGAACGCTGCCGCGGAAGCCGAGAGGGACGGGGCGCTCGACGATCCATTCAAGGCCGACTGGCCCCGCGCCGGCCGCACGGCCTACCTCCGGTTCATCGCCCACGACCCCTACCTGGTCGAGGTCCACGACGGGCCCAGCACCCGGATCGTCGTTTCCGTGCCGCTCGACATGGGCGAAGAGTGGATCGCCGAGTCCAGGGAGCGGCTCACGGCTGCTCGCGCTGCTCTCGGGGAGTAGCCACGCCATTCCCGAGGACCGTGGCCGAAAGCCCCGGCCCGGAGCGCCGATTCCCGGCGCGACCCGGGCGCCTGCGGCGGCTCCCCGCTCCCGGGGTGCCGGTGTGGGGTCAGGGGATGTCGCCGGACCAGCGCAGGGCTCCGGGCCGGCCGGGAATGGGGTCGTAGAGGGACCGGCCGCCGGAGTAGCCGCAGCCTGGGCAGGTCAGGGCGAGGCCCTGGGCGCGTTCCTCGGCGCACAGCGACGCCGCGTCGACGAAGGCGCCGTCGAGGGGCCCGCCGATCAGCTCCAGAACGCCCGGGTCCTCGCCGGGCTGTCCGTCGTCCGCATCGGCCACGGACAGCCATTCCTCCAGCTCCGGGAGCCAGGCCGGCCAGGACGGCTCGACCGGGCGCTCCCCTTCCTCCCCCGGACCTACGACGTCAGGCATCTGTGTCCTCCCTAGCGACCGAGGCCGCCACGGCGTGTTCGGGTGGGCCTGCGACGAGCGCCGGCACCGGTTCGATGGCGGCAGAAGGCAGGACGGTCAGTCCCTCGGCATGCTGTCGCCGCGCGGTCCAGGGAACGACCGGCCGGCCTCCGTCGGCCTCGGTTCCGGCGACCCGGGCGGCGCCCCTGCGTCTCCGAGCATCCTAGAGTTATTCGAACGCAAAATCGAACACCATGGGGGCGACACGCCCGCGTGTTCGTGATGGAGCACCGTAGGTTGCGAGTGGAGCAAACCACCTTGCGAGTACGCCTCTGCGGAGTGATCAGATCACGGTGAGCTACGAACAACTTCGGTGATCTGGTACGGCAGCCCGAGGAGGGGTGCTGTCCTGGGGGCATGGGCGACCCGGTGACGCCGAAGGCGTTGATCCGATCCGATGCGTGCGGCCTGCTGGAGCTGGCCTGCGCGTACGACGACTCGCCGCTCGGCCCTCCTCCACCTCGCCGACCGCTGCCTCCAACTGGAGCCCGACGCCTTCCGGGTCCGGCTGGCCGACCTGCTGGCGCACACCCCGGACCGCAGACACCCGCGCTGAGGCAAGACTTCGAGGAACCAAGGGCCACCGGCAACGAATGGCGCCTGGCACCCGACGGGCGGCCCCCGCTCTCCCCGATCGGCCGCCCCGACCCCATCGGACCGGGGCACCGCGTCGTCAAAGCCCTGACCAACCGCTCACCCTCACAGAGATACCGGCAGCTCATCAAGGCACTGGCGGCGTACGCCGACTCCCTTGTCGGCGTGCACGGGTAAGTCTCAGCCACGTACTGCTGAATGTGCTCGCCTGTCCGCTTCGGCGGAGCCTTCCCTCACCGCGCGGTTGCCCGACGGTGAGTGGCGCGGATCAGTACGGTGACCAGGGCCGCCATGTCGAGGGCGCCGTCCGGGTCGTCCGCGTAGCGGGTGGTCTGCAGCGGCCCCACTTCGTCCAGGCGTACTCCTTCCGTCTCCAGGACGTGGGCGAGGACCAGCAGTGCCAGACGGGCGTTGCCGTCCGGGTAGGGGTGGAAGAAGGCGATGTCGAGGTACGCCCTGGCCGAGCGGGCGGACAGGGGGACCGACGGGTCGGCGCTCTGGTGCAGGCAGGCGGCGAAGTCCTGCCAAGTGTGAGGCGTCAGCCCGTATCGTTCCCGGCCGCCCTTGGCGAAGGCGTCGCTCTGACACAGACACACCTCGTTCACACCGAGGACCAGCTTCTGCCAGCCCGCGAGAAGAGTCGGGGTAAGCGGCTCTCCCTGTGAGGCAGCGGCACGGGACAGGGTCATCGCGGCAAGCAGCCGGTCGGCGCGGTCCGGGTCACGGAGGCGGACCGGACCATCGAACCACACGGCGAGTCCGTCCACGACCGGGCACACCGGTGCCGGGCTCACGCTCGTGGACGAGAGCCAGTCGACCTGCTCCCTGACCTTGCACCACCTGGCCAGCGCATCATCGCTCACGGTAGAACCCGCGGCCGGTCAGGCGAATCGCCAGGTCCTCTCCTACCGTGTCGACCAGGGTCGGGGCGGGCGCAACGTGGCTCTTGAAGCGGCCACCGATCGCGGCTCCGACCGCCTTCCGGGCCTCTTCCTGTCCCATTCCGGTGGAGGTAAGGAACCAGGTCAGCGTCGTCTCGCAGATCCCGTACCAGGACGACTCGGCGTGGGTGCTGTTGACGACCGCGGTGACCAGGCGGGTCACCGCGCGTTCCAAGTGCCAGCTGCGGTCCTCGGCGTCCGCACCGGGAAGCGGTGCAAGCTGCTCGAACCGCTCGGCCATGTCCTCCAGCCAGTCACGCCACTCCAGCAGGCACGTCACGACCCGTTCGGCGGTCTCCTCCATCTCCCCGACCGAGTGCGAATCGCAGCACCAGGCCTCAACGGGACCACCGTCGTGGTTCGAAAAATCCCAGCCGCAGGCCCACCGGCCGTAACGGGACACCAGGAGCACGGTGACCTCGTCAATGAACCGAAAGCGCGCCATCCGCTCGGCACCGATGGGAGGCACCATCGGAACGACGAGCTCCGTCAGCCGCGCCGCCTCGTCGTCGTCCCAGTCGAAAGCGTTCCGGCCTGGGTCAGCCGCGAACCACGGCAGGTCCCAGACTCGTTCGCGGTGGATGGACGTGGCGTACCTCCGAGGTGAGACATGACGGAACAACTGACCGATCATGCCGACCAGGTCGAAACCTGTCACCCCGATTTGTTGACCACCGACCTACCAGCGGGCGGGGCGGACGACCGTGCGCTCGCACGTGCGGCGGCGGACGGCGTGGCCGGCGGCCGGACGACGGCCCGGCCCCCCCACGGGACCCCTCGCCCGGACGATCCCGAAGAACGACTCCCGTCCCACGCCCCGGACCCGGGCCCGACTCCCCGGGACCGGACCCAGAGCCGAACCCGCTGCGGGTGGCAGGCGGCGGGCGGTGTCTGACTCCCCTGGCACGGTCAACTGTCTTATGCGGCTGCCAACATGACATCATGACGACCGATCGGCAACTGCCCGCCCAAATCCCCGTCGGGGCCGGTGAGAGGTACTTCGAGCGTGGCCGCTCGACTCTCAAGAGCGGGGGCATCGACGCCCAGGAGACGGCGCGCAGCTTGTTCGACGAGGCCGTACGTGCGGCAGGTTCCCCGATGCTGTGGCGGGTGGCCGAGGCGACCGTCGACCTTCCGGACCAGGCCGCCTACTGGATGAGCCGAGCGGTCCTGTCCGAGAGCGAACCCGGCGGCATCACCGTCGATCCGAACTGTCTGGGCATCCTCGGAGGGACCGACGGCGACCCCCTCGTCCAGAACTGGTCGATCGCCGTCCGGTCGGAGGACCACGAGCGCGCACTCGCCGCGCTCACCACCGCCGCCGAGACCCGGCTGTGGGCCGTCTTCGAGGACGGCCACGAGGTGCCGGCGGACGAGGCCGAGGACTTCTTCTGCGACACCGACCTCTACAACCCGAACTACGTCGGCATCGACGAGACGACGACGAGCGTGTGGATGGACTGCAAAGACGGGATCATGCCGCTCATGGCCTGCACGATGCTCCGCATCGTGAAGGACGAGCTGCGCAAGGCCGGAGTCCGGACGGCACACCTCCACAGCCCGGCGCCGGCGTCGCTCGGCTGACGATCCCTCACATCACGACAGGTCGGCCCCGCCCTGACACCGCGCCGCCGGCGGACCATCTCACGGCAGGCCGGCCGAGCGGCTCGGGCACCACTCGCCCGGCCGGCTGCTCAGGGAGCCCAGGGGCCGAGCATGTCCTTCATCGCATCCGTCAACGCGATCTGCAGCAGCGGGCCGTAGGTGATCCGGCCGACGCCGAGGCGACGGAAGCGCTCAAGGTCGTGCCGGACGGGATGGGCCGTGGAGTTCACGGGAACGCCGACGGCGCCGGTCACCGCCGTGAGCAGGTCGTCGTTGTCCTGAATGCCGACCGGGTAGACGCTGTCGGCGCCGGCCCGCTCCATGGCCCGCAGTCGCTCGATCGCCTCGTCGAGGACTCCGGAGGCGTCCTCGGCGTGGAGAAACAGGTCGGTGCGCCCGTTGACCCAGAGCGGGATCCCCGCATCGTCGGCCGCCGCGCGCAGTCCGGCGATGTAGCCGGCATGCTCCTGGGTGCTGCGCACGCGTCCGCCGTCCGAGTGGACGGTGTCCTCGATGTTGAGACCGACACCGCCGATCTCGGTGAGTCCGGCGACGAGGTCCGCGGGGTCCTGACCGTAGCCGGCCTCAAGGTCCACGGACACCGGGACGTCGACCGCCGCGATGATCGGCCTGACGGCGGCGAGCACCTCCTCGAAGGTCTGCCCCTCGTGGTCCTGGGCGCCCCGGGAGTCGGCGAGCGGGTGACTGCCGATCGTCAGCGCGGGGAAGCCGGCGCCGGCTGCCGTCCGCGCGGACCAGACGTCCCAGACGGTCGGCAGGACGAGCGGCTTGTACTGGGCGTGCAGCTGCTGGAGGCGCTGAGCGCGCTCAACGGTGGTGCGAAGGTCCATACCGGAGACGCTACCCCCGGGTGACCGCAAACAACGTGTCGGCGGGGCGCCGGCAGGCACCGCGTCCCCCGACGGCCGGAACCCGTGCCCGGGCAGGCCGGGGCCGGGCCGTCAGCTCCCGGCCCGGCCGGCCGCCCGGACACCCCCCGGCCGTCGGTGGGCCCATGGGGCGACGCGTTCGAAGGCGGCGGCCGCCCGCAGCACGGTGGCGTCGGCCAGGTGGCGTCCGACGATCTGCAGCCCGACCGGCAGCCCGTCGGCCGTCCACCCGGCGGGCACGCTGACGGCGGGCTGACCGGTCAGGCTCGCCGGGTAGTTGAAGCCGATCCAGGCGGTCTCCGCCACCGCGCGTCCGTCCGTCTCGGTCGGTCCGAGGATGCCGACGGGGAACGGCGGCACGGCCGCGGTGGGGGTGACGAGCACGTCGTGACCGGCCATCAGCCGGGCCATCCGGTTGACCAGGGCCTTGCGGGCGATGTTGGCGTCGGTCAGGTCCTCGGCCGTCCAGGGGTGGCGCATCCAGGCGACCAGGTGCGGCGACATCCGCGGCCCCTGCTCGTCGATCATGCGCCGCATCCCCCGCAGGTCGGTCTCGGCGACGACCAGGGCCTGGAACGCGGCGGCCGGGTCGGCCCAGTCCGGTGTCACCTGCTCGACCCGGCAGCCGAGTTCGCGCTCCAGCACGTCCACCGCCGCCCGGGTGACGCGTCGGACCTCCGGGTCGACCGCGAGGTGGCCGAGGTCGGGGCTCCAGGCGACCCGCAGGCCGGCCACGCCGTCCGCCGCCCCGCGCCGGGCCGCCTCCTGCCAGTCGACGTCGCCGCACGGGATCGAGTGCCGGTCCCGCGGGTCGGGACCGGCCAGCACCGACAGCATCAGGGCTGCGTCGGCGACCGTCCGGGTGAGCGGACCGATGTGCTCCACGCTCTCCCAGCCGGAGACGCCGGGCAGCCGCTCGTCCCGGCAACCGGGGTACACCGGGACGCGGCCCATCGACGCCTTGAAGCCGACCAGGCCGCAGTGCGCGGCCGGTACCCGGACCGAGCAGCCGCCGTCGCTGCCCAGCGCGACCGGGCCGAGCCCGGCGGCGACGGCGGCCGCCGAGCCGGCGCTCGAACCGCCCGGAGTCAGGGCCGGGTTCCAGGGGTTGCGGGTGACGGGGAAGAGCTCGTTGTGGCCGACCGGGCTGTAACCGAACTCGGTCGCGTTCGTCTTCCCTAGCACCACCGCGCCGGCCGCCACCGAGCGCTCCACCACGATGTCGTCCTCGTCCGGGACGTGGTCGGCGTGAACCGCGGACCCTGAGGTGGTCCGGACACCGGCGGTGGACAGCAGGTCCTTCACCCCGATCGGCACACCGGCCAGCGGCCCGGCCGGCCGGCCGTGGACGAGGTCGTCGGCCAGGCTCGCGGCCCGGGCGCGGGCCCGTTCGGGGGTCGGGGTGCAGAAGGCGGCGAGGACCGGGTCGACCTCGGCCATCCGGTCCAGGACGGCGTCCACGATGTCGACGGGCGACAGGTCGCGGCGGCGGACCAGCGCCACCAGGTCGGTGGCGGGCAGGAAGCACAGCTCGTCGCGTTCGGCGCGGTTCACGGGCGCTCCCCGGTGGCGAAGGAGGGGACGACGGCGCTCCCGGAGGGTACGGCGGCGCTCCCGGCCGCCCCGGCCTCGGGGCCTGCCGGGCGCAGCAGTCCGGGGAGGGCGTAGCAGCCGGCCGCGACGGCGATCCCGACCAGGGCGTCCACCGATCCGGGCAGTCGCTGGTGGACGAGCGTCGCCGCGGCCGCGCCGGCGGCCCAGGCGGCGAGCGCCGGTAGGCGGACGGATTCCACCGTGCGGCGGGCCGCCCCCCGGCGTGGCATCAGGTGATCGGTGATCAGGACGGCGCCGATCGGCGGGACGACGATGCCGAGCAGGGAGAGCCATTCCACGATCGAGCTCCACACCCCGGTGAGGGCCACCACCAGCCCGGCCGCGCCCAGGACCAGTGCCAGGGTCCGCATCCGGGCGCGGGTGATCCCGGACCAGCCGACCGCGGCGTTGTAGAGGCAGTGCGAGGCGACGGACCCGAGGTTGGTGAGGACGAAGAGCACCGCGAGGCCGGTGAGCAGCGTGCCGTGACCGGTGAGCAGGCCGAGGAAGGCCCCGCCCTCGTGGGCCGGGTCCGCGGCGCCGCCGACGGCCACCACCAGGCCGCCGACCAGGTAGGCCACGGTGTTGGCGAGCGGGAAGGCCACGGCGGTGGCGGCCACCGCGGACCGGCCGTCCTTGGCCCAGCGGGTGAAGTCGGCGGTCATCGTGCCGGAGTCGGCGAAGCCCGCGATCACGATGCTGACGGCGGCCCAGAACGGGATGGCGTGCCCCTCGCCGTGGTAGGCCACCGCGCCGCTCAGCGAACCGCCGTCGCGGGTGCCGAGGAACAGTGCGACGGCGGCCAGCACCAGGAAGAGCGGTGTGCCGACCAGCCCGAGGACCGACAGGGCCCGGATCCCGGCCACCGCCACCGCGGTGTAGACGGCGCAGCCCAGCAGCGCGCCCCAGGCCGGTGCCCAGCCGAAGAGTTCGTGGAACGTACCGCCGGTGAGGCCGAGTTGGTAGGAGAACCAGCCGACCACCACGGTGGAGAGGAAGCCCACGACCAAGGTCCGGCCGCGCCGGCCGAAGGTGGTGAGGGCTTGGAGCGAGAAGTTCTCGCCCGTCCGGCCGGCGAGGTGGCTCAGGGTGCCGACGTACCCGAGCAGGACGAGGTTCCCGACCAGGACGGCGAGCATGCCGCGCAGCAGGCCCAGGTTGTAGACGATCAGGCCGCCGAAGACCGCGTTGCCCAGGCACATCGGGAATCCGCCCCAGACGGCGGCCACCGAGAGCAGGCTGCGCCGGGCGCCGGGCGGGACCGGCCGGTGCTCGTACTCGTCCGCGGCACCGCCGTCCGCGGTCGCCCTCGCAGGTGCGGGCGGTTCCGCGGGCGACGGTGTGCGCGGTTGTGTCCGGGTGGGCGCTGTGGCGCGGTCTGCTGCAGTGCGCGGGCTCATCGGGCTCCTCGGGCCGGGGGATCTCGCTTTTGTATACGAAATCCGTCGAGCCGACCGTAGGGGGACCGCATTGCCCCGACCGCACCGCCGCGTTACGCGGGTGTATCGGGGAACTCACCGCCAGCGCCGCGGGGCTGAAAGGCCGGTCGGCCGCCGGACTGGCCGACCGGGACGGCTGCCTCCGCCCGGCCGCCGTGGGCGGCCGCGGCGGCGGTGCCCCACCGGCGGGCCAGCACCGTGCAGGTCATCAGCTGCACCTGGTGGAAGAGCATCAGCGGGAGCACGACCAGCCCGAGGCCCGAGGGGGCGAACAGCACCGCGGCCATCGGCAGCCCGCTCGCCAGACTCTTCTTCGAGCCGCAGAAGACCACCGTGATGCGGTCCTCGCGGGAGAAGCCCAGCCGCCGCGCGCCCTGGTCGGTCACGGTCAGCGCGGCCGCCAGCAGCAGCATGCAGACTCCCAGCAGCAGGAGCAGCCGGCCGGGCGAGACGGTGTGCCAGATCCCGGCCACCATGCCCTCGCTGAAGGCGCCGTAGACGACGACCAGGATCGACCCGCGGTCCACCGCCGTCACCACCGGCTTGTGCGCGGCGATCCACCCGGCCGTCCAGCGCCGCGAGAGCTGGCCGAGCAGGAAGGGCAGCAGCAGCTGCAGGACGAGGGTCAGCACCGCCGCCGCGTCGAGCCGCACCGCGCCCGCGCCGCCGAGCAGCGCGGAGGCCAGCAGCGGCGTGACCACGATGCCGAGCAGGCTGGAGAAGGACGCCGCGCAGACCGCTCCGGCGGTGTTGCCGCCGGCGATCGCCGTGAACGCGATCGAGGACTGCACGGTGGACGGCAGCAGGCAGAGGAAGAGCACACCGCGGGCGAGATCCGGCCCGAGCATCGGGGCGGCCAGTGCCTGGGCGGCCAGCCCGAGCAGCGGGAACACCACGAACGTGGCCGCCAGGATGGTGAGATGCAGTCGCCAGTGGGTGGCGCCGGCCAGCGCGGCCCGCGGCGAGAGCCGGGCGCCGTAGAGGAAGAACAGCAGGCCGATCAGCACGGTCGTGGCCGCCGAGAGCCCGCGGGCCGCCGACCCGCCGGCGGGGAGCACGACGGCGAGGGCGACCGTGGCGAGGATGGCCAGCAGGTACGGGTCGATCCCGGCCCGTTCCAGCAGGGCGAGGGGGCGCTTCATCGGTGGCCTTTCGCAGCGGTGGGGCCGGCCCCGGCGGACGCTCCCCCTCCGGTGGACGGAGGGGTCGGGGAGGACGGAGGGGTCGGGGCGACCGGAGGGACCGGGGCGGACGAGCCGGGGCCGGCCGGCCGTCCTCGGGTGAGGGCCGGCGCGAGCCCGGCCAGCAGGTCGAGCAGTTGCTCGTCGGCACCCGGGGCCGCCACCAGGCAGAGCCCGAGCGGGGCGCCGTCCAGCAGGGCGGCCGGGATGCAGAGGGCGGGCGCCCCCGCGGCCGAGGCCAGGCAGGTCAGCAGCACGGTGGCGGCCCTGCGGTCCGAGGCGGCGGGAGCCGGCGCCGCCCGGCGGCCCGCCGGTACCTCCGACGGGCGCTCCGGCCCCGTCAGCAGGGGTGCGGGGCCCGGCGCGGCCGGGAGCACCAGCAGGTCGCCGCCGTGGAGGAGGTCCAGGAGCGGCGCGAGCCCGGCCGCCAGCTCCGTCCTGGCCAGGGCCGCACGCTCCGCCGTCACCGCGCGGGCCGCGGCGAACCGGGCACCCACGCCCGGCCCGAACTCCGGGCGGTGTTCGGTGATCCAGTCGCCGTGCGCCGCCCAGGCCTCGGCCGCCTGCACGGTGGCGAACGCCTCCCGGGTGTGCGCCCAGCCGGGTGCGTCCGGCGCCCGGAACGACCTGCGGTCGACGGGGGCGAGCCCGGTGAGCGTGGCCACCGCACGGCCGAGCGCCCGGGTGACGGACGGCCCGGCGTGCGACCACAGGTCGTCCGGGACGAGCAGTCGCCGCACCGGCCGGCTCCCCGCCGGCGCGTCGTCCCCGGTGCCGCCCCGGGCATCGGGGCCGCCGGCGGCGCCGAGCAGCGCCCGCAGGCCGGCGTCCAGCACCGCCGGTTCGCGCGCCAGCAACCCCGGCACGTCGAAGGAGGGTGCCAGCGGGACGATCCCCGCGCGCGGCGCCCGCCGGTGCGAGGGCCGGAATCCGTACAGGCCGCAGTAGGAGGCGGGCACCCGGATCGAGCCCGCGGTGTCCGTCCCGAGTCCGAGGTCGGCGGTGCCCGCGGCGACCGCGGCGGCGGTGCCGCTGGAGGAGCCGCCGCTGACCCGGCCGGGCGCGGCGGGATTGGGCACGGCGCCGTAGTGGGCGCTGGTACCGCCGAGGCTGTACGCCAGTTCGTCGGTGTGGGTCTTGCCGACGACCAGGGCCCCGGCGGCGCGCAGCCGGGACACGGCCTCGGCGTCGCGCACGGCAGCCGGGTGGGTGGCCGCCCAGCGGGGGTGGCCGGCGCCGGTGGGCAGACCGGCGACGTCGATCACGTCCTTGACGGCCAGCCGGACGCCCGCCAGCGGGCCCGCCCCGTGACCCGGCCGGTGGTGGGCGGGGGCCGGCCCGGCCGGCGGCTGGGGCAGCCAGGCCACGAAGGGGCCGGGACGGGCGGCCGTCATGACGCCTCCCCGTCGGCGGCGGGGCCCGGCCCGAGATCGGCGAGATCCGCCTTCGGGAGGACGAAGTGGGCGCCCTTGACCCGGTCCACGACCTGGGAGATCCGGACGTCGCAGGCCGCGCTGAGGTAGGCGAGGGCGACCGCCGGCGGCAGCCCGTGGCGGGCCCGGAGGAAGGTCACGGCGTTGCGGGTGGCCTGCCGGACGGCCGTGTCGAGGTCCGGGTCCAGCCCGAGCAGCAGGTGGGCGTCGGCGGTCTCGGCGTAGGGCAGGGCGAGTTCGGCGGCGAGCCGGCGGACGGCCGGATCGCGGTGGAGGGTGAGCCGCAGGGTCGCGCGCAGCGGCGCCTCGAAGGCGGTCAGCGAGACCTCGCCGTCCCCCTGGGCGAAGTGCGGGTCGCCGGTGTAGAACAGCGCGCCGTCCGCCTGGACGGGCAGGTACAGCCGGGCGCCCTCGGTGAGCATCCGGATGTCGAGGTTGCCGCCGTGCGGGCCGGGCGGGACGGAGTCGTGCGGGCGGTCGCCGGCGGTGGCCACGCCCATGATGCCGAGGAAGGGGGCGAGCGGGAAGCGCACCGCCCTGCCGTCGCCGGTGGGCAGCAGGCCGCGGCCTTCGTCGTCGACCCGGGCCACCAGGCTGACCGTGGGCACCGGCTGACCGTCGGGCCAGCCGTGCGGGGGTATCGGGAACTCGCCCGCCAGCGCGCCACGCCCGTGCCGGTTGCTGATCACGCCGTAGGGCGCGCGGCGCAGCAGGCCGAGCACCTGGACCTCCAGCACGTCGCCGGGGCGTGCGCCGCGGACGGCGACGGGGCCGGTGACGATGTGCGGCCCGGTCCGGTCGGGGCGGTGGGTGAGGGCGGCGCCGATGTCGCGGGCGTCCGCGAGCAGCAGGCCGGGGGCGATGCCGGCGGCCCCGAAGAAGGCCGCCGGGTCGCCGCCCTGATCGGCCAGCAGGCCCTCGTGGCTGACGGTGTCGAAGCAGACCGTCGAACCGGGGTCGACGGTGAGGACGGGGCGGTCGGCCGCGGTCGGCAGCAGTCCCCAGGAGACGGTGTCGGGGGTCGAGGGGAGGTACGCGTCGCCGTTGATCGGGCCGGTACCGGGTTGTAGTACGTTCGCCACGCGAGCTCTTTCGCCGAAGGAGCGGCGATTGTATCCAATCGAGGTTTCCATGGAAGACGAAGGTGCGCGGCCGTCCGCCGGCCGCGGGCGGGTCTCGCCGCAGGCGGTCGTCCGGGCGATCCGCGAGGACCTGATCCGGGGCGTCCACCGCCCCGGCCAGCGGCTGACCGAGGAGACCATGGCGGCGCGGTACGGGGTCTCCCGGGTGCCGGTCCGCGAGGCGCTGCGCTCACTGGAGGCCGAGGGCTTCCTGGTGAGCCGGCCCTACGCGGGCATCGCCGTCGTGGAGTTGAGCGACGACGAGGCCGAGGACCTGCTGGAGGTCCGGGCCCTGCTGGAGCCACTGGGGGCCGGACGGGCCGCCCTGCGGCGGACGGCGGAGCAGGTCGGGCGGATGAAGGAACTGGTCTCGCTGGGCATGGAGGCCGCGGAGGACGGGCGGCTGGAGGAGCTCTCCCGGCTGAACAGCCGGCTGCACGAGGTGATCGCCGCCGCCTCCGGGAGCCGCACGCTCAGCCAGCTGGTCACCCAGCTCAGCGACAAGATCGCCTGGGTGTACGCGGCCGAACTGCCGCGCCGGGCCACGGACTCCTGGCGGGAGCACGCCGAGATCGTGTCCGCGATCGACGAGGGCGACCAGGACCGGGCCCGTGAGCTGGTGGCCCGTCACATCGCGCTCGCCCAGTCGGCGTACCGGCGGCGCCGGCCGGAGCCGGAGGGCGGGTAGGCGCACCGGCGGGGACGGGCCGCCCTCCCGGCGGGGGCCGGAGCCGGAGCCGGGCACCTGGATCCGGCCCACGCCGGAGGAGGGCACCTGGATCCGGCCCACGCCGGAAACAGCGGCGTTGCGCGACCGGCGATCCCCCGCAACAAAGGGCTTGTATACAACCGGTGGACAGCTTCTCGGCATTGTTCACCCACCGCCTCCGGGAGCACTCTCACGGAGGCCGGGCCGCCCCGAAGGGACGCCTGTATGCACGCAAGCCCACCGCCCGACCTCGTGCTGCTCAACGCCCGTCTGGCCGACGGCGCGGAGCTGGTCGACATCCACCTCGGCGGCGGCCTGATCCGCTCGATCGGCACCCGCCCGCCGGGGCCGCCTGGTCCGGCAGCATCCGGTCCCCCGCCGGCCGGTGCCGGACCGGACGCCGAACGGCTCGGCCGTGCCGAACGGCTCGACTGCGCGGGACGGGTCGTGATCCCCGGCCTCATCGAGTCCCACCTGCACCTGGACAAGGCCCTGCTGGACCGCGAGCGGCCCAACCCGGACGGCACCCTGGCCGGCGCCATCGCGGTGACCGGGACGCTGAAGCGCGCGTTCACCGCGAAGGACGTCCGGGACCGCGCGCGGGCCGTACTCGACGACGCGGTGGCGAACGGCACCACCCTCGTGCGCGCCCACCCCGACGTCGACCCGATCGTGGGGCTGCTCGCCCTCGACGTGATGCTGGAGCTGCGTGAGGAGTACCGGGGCGTGGTCGACCTCCAGGTGGTCGCCTTCCCGCAGGAGGGCGTGCTGCGGGCCGAGGGGACGCTCGACCTGCTGCGCGAGGCGCTCCGCCGGGGCGCCGACGTGATCGGCGGCTGCACCTACAACGAGGACGGCCTGACGGACTGCCGGCGCCAGGTGGACCTCGTGCTGGACCTCGCCGTCGAGTTCGGTGTCCCGGCCGACCTGCACGCCGACTTCGCCGACGACGCCGCCGACCCGCGGTTCGCCATGGCCGGGTACATCGCGGAGGCCGTCACGGAGCGCGGCCTGGGGGGCCGGGTGGCGCTCGGCCACATGACCTCGCTGGCCGGCCGCCCGGCCGCCGAACGGGGGAAGGTCCTGGCCGCGCTGGCCGCCGCCGGGGTGGCGGTCGTCCCGCTGCCGGCCACCGACATGCACCTCAACGGCCGGGCCGACACCGTGAACCCCCGGCGCGGCGTCGCCCCCGTCCGGGAGCTGTGGGCGGCCGGGGTCACCTGCGCGTACTCGTCCAACAACGTGCGCAACGCCTTCACCCCGTACGGGAACGCCGACCTGCTGGAGGTCGGGCTGTTCCTCGCCCAGACCGGCCACCTGTCCGGCCCGGAGGACCTGGCGCGGGTCCTCGCCATGGCGACCACCGGGGCGGCCCGGGTGGTCGGGATCGCCGACCGGTACGGCCTGCGGCCCGGAGCCGCGGCGGACCTCGTGGTGCTGGACACGCACAACGTGCGCGACGTGCTGCTGGACCGGCCGGCCCGCACCGCCGTGATCAAGGGCGGCCGGATCGTCGCCCGGTCGACCCGCAGCACCGACCTGCTGTTCCGGACGTCCTGACCCCGCGTCCGCCGGCCCCGCCCCCACCGCCCCTTCCGCACTCCTTCCTTCCCCCGCACCAGGAGTCCCCCATGCGCGAACGGATCCCCCACGAGATCGCGGCCTCCGTCCTGGCCGCCTCCACCGCCTTCATCGGCGGCACCGCTCTGAACCTGCCGCCCTGGGCGATCTTCATCTCCTGGGCGGGCACCTTCCTGGCCGGCGGCCCGAGCCTGCCGGTGGCCCGGCGGCTCTGGGCGGCCATGCCCGCCGGGTCGTTCTTCGCCCTGCTGATCGTCCTGGTGACGCAGCGGATCGGCGACGGCCTCGGCCCGGGGCGGGCGGCCCAGGACACCGTGCTCGCCGGCGTCATCCTGGTCGTCAACACGGCCCTGATGTACGCCGGTCGGCTACGGCTGTTCTCGCTCGTCCCGGGCATGTTCCTCGGCTTCGCCTCGTACTTCGCGACGTTCTTCGGCGGCTTCGGATTCGCACCCGGCAACCCCTGGGCGGCCTGGTTGTCCGTGGTGGCGATGAACGCGCTCGGCCCGGTCTTCGCCCACCTCGCGGGCCGGCTGACCTTCCCGGTGCCCGACGTCCGCACCGCCGCCGCGGACGACGCCCCGCTCAGCCCGGCCGCCCGGTGACGGCGGCCCCCGGCACCGGGCCGGCCAGCGCGGCACCGGACCGGAGCGTCGACGACCCCACCGCGCTCGCCGAGGTCCGGGCGGCCTTCGTCCGCTACGAACGGGCGCTCACCTCGAACGACCTCGCCGTCCTGGACGAGCTGTTCCACGACGGCCCGCGGACCGTCCGGTTCGGTGCCGGGGAGGAGCTGTTCGGGCCGGAGGAGATCGCCGCCTTCCGCCGGGCCCGCCCGGCGGCCGGACTCGACCGCAGCCCGGAGCGGACCGAGGTCACCACCTTCGGCGACGCCTTCGCCGTGACCAGCATGACCTTCCGCCGCGCCGGTGTCACCGGGGTCGGCCGCCAGTCGCAGACCTGGGTGCGGTTCCCGGACGTCGGGTGGCGGATCGTCGCCGCCCACGTCTCGCAGCGCGGCTGAGCGTCCCGGCGGCCGGCCCCTCGCCCGGCCCGGCCGTGCCCGGGCCGGCACGCCGAAGGGTCCGGCGGCCCGGGTGGCCGGGCCGGCGGTGCGGGCGGCGACCGGCGCGGCCGGCTCCTCGTCGACGATCCCTCTCCCGGGAGTTGGCCGCACGGCCCGGCTCGCACGGTCGCGGATTCGCCTCGCGGGTGCGGACGGATGCGCGGCACTTCGACGAGGAACCCTCCGTGGGGCGAACCGCCGCGGTGGCGGCTGCGTCCGAAGGGGCATGAGTATTCCTGTCGATGCAAGGAACGGCCGGGCGACCGGAGTTCGGGGGCCGGCCTTCCTGCGAGGGCTCGCCGGGGTCGGAGTCGGGGTCGGGGGGCTGGCCGCCGGGTACGGGACGACCGTCCTGGTGGCGTCGGCACGCGCCTACTGCGACGCGGCCTGGGAGCCGCAGCACCGGTTCGCGTTCTCGTTCGTCGAGTGGCCCGCGATCGAACTGCTCCTCCTCGTCGCCGCGGTGGCGGTGTGGGCGGTCGCGCGGCGGTGGACGGCCGGGCTGCCCCTCGCCTGGCGGGGGATCGTCCCGGCCGCCCTGGTACTGCTCTCCCTGGCGGTGCTGGCCGTCGGGTGCTTCGCACTGCTGGGCACGCCGGACGGCTACCACGGTGACTCCGGGCTCTGCCCGGACAGCAACATCCCGCCCTGGTGGCCGTCCTGGCTGCCCGCCTGAACGGACCGCGGAGGCCGGTGACGGCAGACAGTGGACCGTGCAGGTCGCCGCAGAGGGGAAGTGGGCTGTGAGGAAACGCCGGGTGACACCCGCCGTGCTGGTGGCGGTGGCGATTCCGCTGCTGGCGGTTCGTGTGATCCTCACGGCCGTGGACCCGTTGGCCGAAGTCCCCTCTGCGGACCGGAGTGCGGTCGTCGCGGGGCGATCCGTCATCAAGGAGTGGGACAGCACGAATCCCGGCGGGGCCGACGAGTACCAGATCTCCTTTCTGCTGCTCCCGTCCCTGGCGGCAACGGGCGCACCGGTTCCGGCCGAGGTCAGCCGACTGGTGGCGGCCGGCTGGGCCGTGGACCGGCCCGAGGGACCCGATGGTCCCGCCTCCCTCCTCAGCCCGAGCGGGAAGAGCCTGCTGACGCTCGAATCGACGGATGCCTACGTCAGGAGGAGCGCGGCGGACAGCACCGACGAACTGGCCCGTCGCCAGCTGGTCCCGGCCGCCGAGTCGCATCCAGGGGCGGTCCTGGCCGTCCTGGAGCGGATCGCCCGCTGAATCCTGCCGGCCGCCCGGCCGGCAGGGCGCCTTCGGTCCCCAGGGCTGGAACCGCACCCGCCCCTGGGGACCGACGAACCCGGGCGGCGGACGGCGGCCGTGGCTCCCGGGCCGGAAGCCCGGAGGGCGAGGCGGGCAGGTCCGTCCCATGCCCGGGCGCCGCCCGGCCCCACCCCGGCGATCACGCCCCCCGTGGCAGGAGACCCGAGCGGCGCCCGGCCGGGGCCCGGCTGCCGGGCGCAAGGGCAATCCCGCCGAGCCGCAGCCGTCACGGCGCCATCGCTCGTACGGTGTTGCGGCACGGCAGCGTCGGACCAGCGGGGTGGGACATGAAGCCCGGTGATGTGATCGCGGGGCGGTACGAGCTGGTCAACCCGCTCGGGCGCGGCGGAATGGGCGAGGTGTGGGCCGGTCGTGACCGGGACCTCCGCCGTACCGTGGCCCTCAAGCTCCTGATGACCGGCGAGGACGGGGCGACGGATCTGCCGGCCCGGTTCGCACGTGAGGCGGTGGCCGCCGCCCGGATCAACCACCCGAACGTCATCACGCTCTACGAACGCGGCGTCCACGAGGACGTGCTCCACCTCGCCATGGAGAAGGTCGACGGGTCGACGCTGACGTCCGCGTCTTCCTCGACGGGACGGCCGGCGACCTCGACCAGGTCACCAAGGTCGTCCACCACCTCCATCCGACCTTCCCCGAACCCGAGCGGCTGATCACCGCCCGGTCGACGAACTTCGCTCTGGAGATGTCGGCCTGGGGACAATTCACCCTCACGGCCGACGTGTTCACGGCCGAACCCCACCCCCAGGCGGCTTGAGCGGTACATCAGCTTCTGACCCGCCCGCCTCCTGCCGGCCCACCCGGCGGTGGCGGGCCGGCCGCCGCAGCGAACGGCCGGGAGCAGCGGGCCCGTCGACGCACCGGACCGTCGACGCACCGGACCGTCGGGGCGCCGGGAGCCGGACCGGAGGGCCGGGCGGGACGCCGCCGCTGAGCAGGCCGCGTCCCGGGGTGCGTCAGACCCGGCGGATCGTGTTGATCGGCATGGCGTCGGCCTTCATCACCTTGACCACGTCGCCGGTGTGCGGGGCGTGCACGACCATCCCGTTCCCGATGTACATCCCGACGTGGTGGCGGTCGCTCCCGTAGATCACCAGGTCGCCGGGCTGGGCCTCGGCGAGCGAGGGCACCCGGGTGCCGACGTTGCCCTGCTCCTGGGAGGTGCGCGGCAGTGAGATGTTGGCCTGGCGGTAGGCCCACACCATCAGGCCCGAGCAGTCGAACTGGTCGGGGCCGGCGGAGCTCCAGTGATAGGGGGCGCCCTGCTTGCTCATCGCCTTGGCGACCGCGACACCGGCGTAGCCGCCCGCCTGCGGCAGGGTGCCGAGGTCGACCCGGACGGCGTCCCGGGAGGCCCGGCCGTCGCCCTGGACCACCGAGGCGCGGTCGGCGGCGCTCAGCGTGTTCAGCAGGGTGTTGGCCTCCTGGAGCTTCTTGGTGATGTCCGCCTTGGCCTGGTTCAGGTCCTTGGTGGTCTCGTCCAGCGAGGAGAGGACGGCGGCGGCCTCGATCTTCTGCTGGTCGAGCCGGCGCTGCTGGTCCTGGAGGCCCTTCAGTGCCTCAGTCTGGCCGGTGGTGGCCTGCTGGACGCTGGTCGCCTGCTGGAGGTAGCCGGAGGGGTCGGAGGTGAGCATCAGCTGGACGGACGGGTCGATGCCGCCGGTGCGGTACTGCTCGCCGGCCACCTCGGCCAGGCCGGTCTGAAGGCGGGTCATCCGGTCCTGCCCCCGGGCCACCTGGTCCTGGAGCTGGTCGGCCTGCTTGTGCAGCTGGTCGGCCCGCTCCTTGGCGCCGTTGTAGCGCTCGGCAGCCTGCTCCTGTTCCTCGTTGAGCCTGTCGATCTGCGCCTTCACGTCCTCCTTCTTGGAGGGCGTGGTGGGCGCGGCGTGTGCGCTCATCTGGGCGGACAGGGCGACCGTGGTCGCGGCGGCGGCGGTGAGCACCGTCACCCGTGCGCGGGTCGGCTGCTTCGGACGGCGGTGGGAGGCCAAAGACCCGCTCCTTCTTCCTGCGGACTCACTCGTTCGAGTGAACTTCCGGAAAATAAGGTTTGGCAACAACCTAGTGAAGGCCTGAGCTTCCCACCACTCCCGCCCGGCCGTGGACGTGGATCTCCGACGGGAATTCACCCGATCCACACACTCCCGGGACAGATCGGCTGATCAGCCGTCAAGCCGGGCCCCGGGAAACGAGATCACCCGGCGAGCCCCCCGGAGGCGCTCGCCGATCTCCGCACATCGCGGGGGTCGCGCCGCCACCGAGGGCCATCCGGAGCAGCAGACCGGGCAACAGCCACACCGCACCAGCACACTGGGCGCGTGTGCCACTACTGCGGATGCCGCGAGATCCCCCTCATCAAGGACTTCATCGCCGAGCACGAGAGCGCGACCAACCTCGCGGGCGGGATCATCCACGCCCTGGACCACGACCGGCCGCACACCGTAGGACCGCAGCTGGAAACCCTCGCCCGCGAACTCGCGTCCCACTGGCGCGGCGAGGAGACGGGGCTCTTCGCGGTGATGCGCGGCAACCCCGAGTTCACCGACTACATCGGCCAACTGGAGGCCGAGCACCGCGAACTCGCCGCCCTGATGGCCACCGTCGACCTCACCCTCAGCGGCGATCGCACCGAGCTGGCCGCCGCCCTCGGCGCCCTGCACCAGCACATCGCCAAGGAGGAGGACGGCCTGTTCCCGGCCTCACTGATCGCTCTCACCGCCGAGGACTGGGACCGCTCCATGGCCGCCTGGCGAGCGGCCCATGCCGGGCGCACACCGGCACCGTGACCTCGGCCGGGGCGCGGGCGGCAGGGTGCCGGCGCCGCCTGTGCCTGCGCCAGTGCCTGCGCCAGTCCGGGGTGGTGCGCCCGAAGCGCTCGGCTCCCGCGCCGGTTCAGGCTCGGCGGGGGCCCGGCGTTATCCAGAGGCGCCACGAACGGGCGATGCGGAACACTTGGGCGGGTGATCGTGATGCAGCCCGTCCTGGAGCTCAACTCCCCTGACGACTTCGACCTGTGGCCCGTGGCGGAGGCGGTGCCTTCCGGCTTCCTGCCCCTCGGCGGCGCACTCCCGCCCGCCGAGATCGGGACGGCGGTGATGCGCATCGCCAGTTGCAACGACGTCGACCCCGACGGCGACCGGCCGCCCCGCCCCTCCGACCCGCTGGGCGCCTTCCTCCACGGACTGCTGACCTTCGACGACCTCTTCGCGGCCGGCGGCCTACGGGTGACCGACGACTCCACCGGCGTCACGTTCGTACCCGGCTGCTGCGACGGGCTGGAGGACTGGCGCGACTGGTACAGGCTCCTCGACGGCGACGGCCTGCTCGGCTTCGGCCACGAGCCCTTGTCACCGGTGGCGGAACGCTCCGGCGACACCGTCCGGCTCACGGTCAACACCGAGCAGAGCGACAGTCCCGTGATCGAACTGTCCGTCACGGAACTCCGCCACCTGCTCGCCGGTGCCGAGCGCGACCTGGCCGACTTCCTGACGGCGGCCGCCGCCTGGGTCCGGCAGCGCCTGCCCCACCACCGGGCTCCCGTCACCGCCGCCCTCGCCCGGGCGCTCGACCTGCCCGCGCCGGCCGGAGCGGCGGAGGAGTAGTGCACCGGATCGTGACGACGCTGCGGGCGGCCAGTTCCCCCGCGTCTAGCACGCAGAGTGACATTTCAAGATGCCAACCCGCGAGACGGGGTCCCAGTCGCCCTCCCACGGAGCCGCCGGCCGCGCTCCCGCCCCGTCGCCCTCGCCGTTCCCGGGCTGGGTGACCAAGGACGACCGTCCCTGTAGTTCCCGAAGGCCCCCTTCATCCCCGCTTGCGCAATCAGGTGGACGACGCGTTGCCCGGTCATCATGCTCTGCGTATGAACCAAGTGATTGATCTTGATCGTGCGGCCCTCGAAGTCACCGGGCGCAGGCTGACCTGGCAGCGCCAGGGACTAGCTGCCGGAGTTGTGACCTGGCGGGACGGGGCCGCACCGTGGCCGCAGCGCCTTGAGACCGACCGGTCTTCGGTGACCGAACCCGACTCGATCGGCATCGTCCTCACAGGCCCCGACGACGCAGAGCTTTCGGTCGTCCTGTTCAGAGGCGGTTGGGCCGACGTCGACTTCATGGCGTCCGCCGACGACGCGGGAGTGCTACCGGCCTCCGACATGGATTCGGCCCAGGCCTTCGGTGATCTCCTCGATCACTGTGTGGCCCGGGTCTTCGGCTCGAAGTGATCCGAGGGGTGGAGCACTCCGCAGATGGGCCGGCACCTCGGTCCCAGGAGCAAGGGTCAAGGCCAGTGGATGAGTTGACCGCTATCAGTGCCGGGTCTGCTGCTTCCGGCTGGTCCGAGCGGTGTTGCGGATCCGCTTGGTGCGGCCGATGTCGGCGAGGATTTCCAGGGGGGACCAGCACGCACGAGTGCGCCTGCCCAGCCGCCCCTTCGGACGGACTCCGGCGGCCCGCACGTGGACGTGGTCGCGGTCGGACAGGTCCCGGTCCTGGAAGGCGGCGTGATCGTCGCCCCGCTACCTGGTCAGCCGGGGCACCGTCGCGGCCAAAAGGCCGGCGGTACCGCCAACTCGGATCTGCGAGACCTGCACCGTCGTCACCTGCTGGATCACCAGGATCGCGAGGACGCACGCCACCACGTGGACCACGGTGACGTACGGGTTGTTCGGGTTTCCCTCCAGGTCGATCGCCATGCAGAGGGGGACGCCGACGGACTTGGCGAGCCAGGCGGTCCACCAGGTGTTGATCAGCCAGGGCGTTCCGGCGCTGCCGCCCGCGCGCCGGATGTCCAGCACGACCCGGCGTGGGGCCCACCACATCAGGACGGGTATGAACCACACCCCCAGGGCGCGCCCGCGGCCGTAGGTGTGGGTGGTGGACGAGAGGATCTCGGCGTTGAGCCGGCAGCGCCGGATCCAGCCCAGGAACCCTACGACGCCACCGGCGAACAGCGGCAGCGTCCAACGCCCGACCTCGCGATAGAGCTCCGACCCCCCGTCACTGGTGAGACCGAGAACGAGTTCCCCCGCGGCCTGGAGGAGGATCAATGCCTGGGCGAACACGGCGAGCGGCCTCGGATCGCAGGCTCTCGGGGTCGTGGTGGCCGGCTTCACGGGCGGATCTACCTCCATTCGACCGCGATGCTGGTCACCGCATGATCGCCTGGATCCTAGAGGACTCCGTGCCGACCCTCGCACCGGAGGGTCTCCTGCCGAAGCCCGAAGTGTCGGGGGGCTCAGGGGGCGTCCCGGGTACGTCAGGACGGCGCGAAGCGGTCCCGGAGGAAGCGGGCCGCCTGGTGGCCGGCGGCGCGGGCGGCGTCGACGGAGCCGGTCATGGTGAAGAAGCCGTGGGCCATGCCGGGGTAGCGGGTGAGTTCCACCGGCACCCCGGCGGCGGCGAGCCGGGCCGCGTAGGCCTCGCCCTGGTCGCGCAGCGGGTCGTACTCGGCGGTGACGACCAGGGCCGGGGGCAGTCCGGCCAGGTCGGCGGCCCGCAGGGGTGAGGCCAGCGGATGCTCGGCGTCCCCCGGGGTGGTCAGGTAGTGCCGCCGGTACCAGGCCACCGAGTGGTGGTTGAACTGCCACGGGTCGGCGTTGTCGCGCATCGACGCGTCGTCGGCCAGTTGGTCGGTGTTGGGGTAGACCAGCAGTTGTCCGGTCAGGGCGAGGTCCCCGTCGGCCCGGGCGAGCAGGGTCACGGCGGCCGCGAGGTTGCCGCCGGCGCTGTCGCCGCCGACGGCGAGCCGGGCCGGGTCGGCGCCCAGCTCCTCGGCGTGGCCGGCGACCCAGCGCAGGGCCGCGTGGCAGTCGTGCACGGCCGCCGGGAAGGGATGCTCGGGCGCGAGCCGGTAGCCGACGGTGACCACGAGGCAGCCGGCCTCTGCGGCCAGGTCGCGGCAGAGCCCGTCGGCGGTGTCGATGCTGCCGAGGGTCCAGCCGCCGCCGAAGTAGTAGAGCAGCGCGGGCAGCGGCCGGCCGGCGCTCGGCCGGTAGACGCGGACGGCCAGCTCGCCCCCGGGCCCGGGGATGCGGAGGTCCGTCACCTCGTGCAGGGCCCGGGGGCTGCCGGCCGCGGCCCGGATCGAGGCCAGGTCGGCCGCTCTGGCCTCCTCCACCGACAGGCTGTAGAGGGGGGCCGCGCCGCTGCGGGCGCGCTGCTCGCGCAGGGTCTGGAGCTGTGGGTGCAGGGGCATGGCGGTGCTCCGATCGACGGGTCGTCAGGGGAAGGGTCGGGCGGGTCAGGGTCGTGGGGCCGTCAGGTCATCAGGCCGTCAGGTCATCAGCCGGACGGACGGACAGACGGCCGGGGCGGCCGGGCGGCGGCCGGGCAACGCATGCGGGGCACCCCCCGCCCGGGGGCGGTCAGGTGCCGGGCCGCTCCGGCGCCCCGGATGCCGGGCCGGTGGGTGGCCCGGAGAGCGGTGCGGGCCAGGTCCACCGGCCCACGGTCACCCGGAAGGCCTCGGTACCGGAGAGCGCCACGGCCGCCCGGTACCCGTCGGGGGCGGGTACGTCGGCCACCAGGTAGCCGTGCGACCAGGCGTCGGCGGGGTGCCGGCTCGTCCCGGTGCCGCTGTCGAGCAGCGGGATCCGCAACCCCTGGGTCAGCCGGCCGCCGTGCGCCTTGACCAGGGCCTCCTTGCGGGCCCACAGCCTGGCGAAGCGCTCGGCCCGGCTGCCCGGGTCCGCCCCGGCCCGCACGAAGCGGGCCTCCTCGGGCAGGAACCAGCGCTCCGGCATCCCGGTGGCGTCCAGCCGTGGCAGCACCCGTTGGACGTCGACCCCGACCCGTCGGGACGCCGAGAGCGCGACCATGGCGACGGCCCCCGAGTGCGAGAGGTTGACCTCGGCCCCGGTGTACCGCCCGGCCAGTTCCGGCTTGCCGTGCGGGCCCCGGCGCCAGCGGATCTCCTGCGGCGCGGCGCCGAGCCACCCGGCGACGATGTGCCGGAGGGCGCCGTGCGCGAGGACGAACCGGCGGCGGTCGTCGGCCGACAGGTAGGCCGCCGCGCGGGACCGCTCCTCCGGGTCGAGCACGGCGAGCAGGTCCGCGGGGGCCGGGCCGGGCTGCTGGTCGGGCACCAGCCACAGCTGGACGGTGTCCGGCGCGCCGGTCATCCGGGGTCCCTGCTGCCGGCGGGGGCCGCAGGGTCCGCAGCCACTGCGGCCCGGCCGGGCCCCGCCGGGTCCGGAGTGTCCGCCCGCTCCCTGACCAGCCGCGCCAGCCGGCGCACGCCCTCCTCGATCCGGTCCGGTTCCAGGGCGCTGCAGGACAGCCGGAGGGCACGCCGGCCGCCGTCGCCGGCGTGGAAGAAGCTCATCGGGGTCCAGAGCACCCCGTAGTCCCGGCCGGAGATCTCCAGCAGGTTCTCGTCGGCGGTCATCGGCACCTCGACCACCGCGAAGAATCCGCCCGCCGGCGCGTTCCAGCGGACCCTCGGCTCGTCGGCGAAGGAACGCTCCAGGGCCGCCAGCAGGGTCCGCAGGTTGCGGCGGTAGAACTCGGTCTTCTCCTTGACCGCCGTCCTGAGGTTGCATCCGGACTCGACCAGGAAGCCGCCGACCAGGGCCTGCGCGACCGGCGAGGTGTTCACCGTGAGCAGGCTCTTCACCGTGGACAGCTCCTCCGCCAGCAGCGTGCGCCGGCCCTGGGCGTCGGTCACCGCCTGGTCGGCGACCAGGAATCCGATCCGGACGCCCGGGAAGAAGGACTTGGCGAAGGAGCCGATGTGGATCACCCGCTGCCCGGTGTCCAGCGCCTTGAGGGTGGGCCGGGGTTCCTCGTCGAGCCCGAACAGCCCGTACGGGTCGTCCTCCAGGAGCAGCAGGTCCGCCTCGGCCGCCACCTCCAGCAGCCGCCGGCGGGCCGGCACCGGCATCGAGACCCCGGACGGGTTGGCGAAGTTCGGCACCAGGTAGAGGGCGCGCGGTCGGCGGCCGCCGGCCCGGACGGCGCGGGCGACGGCCAGCACGGCCTCCGGGTCGAGGCCGTCCGCCGTCTCCGGCACCGGCACCACCTCGATGCCGAGCAGCCTGGCCGCCCCGGTGAAGCCGACGTAGCAGGGTTCGACGGCGAGCACCACGTCGCCGGGGCCCGCGCAGAGCCCGCGCAGCGCGACGACCATGGCCTCCTGCGCGCCGGTGGTGACCATCACGGCCTGCGCGGGCACCTCGATCCCCTCGTCCAGGAGGAGGGTCCGGGCGATCAGCACGCCGAGGTGGCCGTTGGTCCGGCCGTACTGCAGGAGTTGGCGCCGGCGCTGGTCCGCGTCGAGGCCCAGGCCCTCCAGGTGGGCGAGGTAGGTCCGCAGGTAGCGGTCGAGGTCGTCGGTGCTGTGGAAGCCCTCGTGGGGGCGTCCGGCCGCCAGTGAGACGGCGTCGGGGAAGCGCGCCGAGACCTCGTTCAGGAAGTTCATCGACGCGGACGCCGGATCGGACACCGACGCGTGCAGGTCCTCGCGTGCCAGTTCTGTCGCCATCGTCCGACCGTCCCTCATAGTCCCGTGCCCACTGCTGTGCGCTGTGCCGTGCCGTGTACCGGGCCCTGTGGCGGGCCCTGTGCCGGGCCGGGGGCGAGCACGACCGCGGAGCGGTCGACCGCCGGCAGGGCCGGCCGGCCGGCGAGGGCCATGGTGTGGGCGAGTTCCTCGGTGGCCAGGCCGAGCACGCCGGCCACCCCGGCGGCGCCGTCCGCGGCCAGCCCCCAGAGGACCGGGCGGCCGAGCAGGACGGCCCGCGCCCCGAGCGCGAGCGCCGCGAAGGCGTCGGCGCCGCTGCGGACCCCGCCGTCGAACAGCACCGGGCAGCCGGCGGCCCCGACCGCGTCCACCACCTCGGCCAGGGCGTCCAGGCTCGCCGGCGCGCCGTCGAGCTGCCGGCCGCCGTGGTTGGAGACCACGATCGCGTCGGCCCCGTGCTGCACGGCGAGCACGGCGTCCTCGGCGGTGAGGATGCCCTTCAGGACCACCGGCAGCTCGCTGCGCGCGCGCAGCCAGGCCAGGTCGGCCCAGGTCACCGACGGGTCGACGGCCTCCGCCGTGTGCACCGCGAGCGCGGAGCGGCCGGCGTCCGAGCGGTGTGCGGAGGCCATCAGCGCCGGGTCGAGGTTGACCGCGGAGATGCCGGCCGGGACGGCGAATCCGTTGCGCGCGTCCCGGTGGCGCCGGCCCAGCTGCGGCGCGTCCACGGTGAGGACGAGGGCGCGGTAGCCGGCCGCGGTGGCCCGTTCCACCAGGCCGGCCAGGACCTCCCGGCGGCGCAGCCAGTACAGCTGGAGCCACAGCGGTCCGGCGGCCTCGGCGGCGATCTCCTCCAAGGTGCGGCTGGCGAAGACGCTGACCACGTAGAGCGCGCCGGCCGCGCCGGCGCCGAGGGCGGTGGCGACCTCGCCGTCGGGGTGCAGCAGCCGGTGGTAGGCGGTGGGCGCGACGCCCACCGGGGTGGCCAGGGGGGCGCCGAGGAGTTCCGTCCCGGTGTCGCAGGCGGAGACGTCGACCAGCACCCTCGGCCGCAGCGTCACCCGGGCGAAGGCGCACCGGTTGGCGTCGACGGTGCGCTCGGTGCCGGCGCCGCCCTCGACGAAGTCCCAGACCTGGTCGTCGAGCCGGCGCTGGGCGAGGTCCTGGTAGTCCTCGATGCGCAGCGGGCCCGGGGTGGCCGTGAGCACGGCGGTCTCGGGCCCGGCGGTCGCGGGCCCGGCGGTCGCGGGCCCGGTGGTCTCGGGCACGGCGGTCTCGGGCACGGCGGTCTCGGGCCCGGCGGTCTCGGGCGTGGTGGTCACGGGCGCGGTCACCTGGGCACCTCGTCGGCGCCGTCCAGGTCGACCGTCGCCACCGAGAGGTGGCGCAGTCCGGCGTCGTGGTCGGCCAGCAGCAGCCTGCGGGGTCCGGCGGGCGGCCCGGCCAGCTCGCCGGCCAGCTCCCACCACACGCCGGTGCCGGGCTGTCCGGCGTCGGCGAAGCGCAGATCGGCCGGCCGGGGGTGGGCGGCGTCGACCGTGGACACCCCGCCGAGCACGGCGGTCACCGGCTCCGGGCCGCCGCCGAGCGCGCCGAGTTCGGCGGCCAGTGCGGCGCCCGGCGCGTCCGGGGGCAGGACGTGCGTACCGACCCGGGAGACTCTGGCCGCCCGCTCCCCCGGCAGCGGCTCGCCGAACAGCAGCGCCACGCCGCGGCTGCCGGCCACCTCGGGCACGGGGACTCCGGGGTGGTAGGGCAGCGAGTCCTGTTCGACCACCAGCAGCAGCGCCCGCCGGAGCCCGCCCGAGCGCGCGTAGGCGTCGACCAGGCGCAGCGCGGTGAACGCGCCGGCCGCACCCTGGTCGCTGACCGCGAAGGCCATCGGGGTGCCGGGGCAGACGTGGCTCAGGTAGGTGGTCGTGGCGCGGCCCGGGGTGATGTCGGGGATCGAGTGGGCGAGCACCAGCAGGTCGACGGACTCGCCCGCGGGCACGATCGCGTCGATCAGCGTCTCGGCCATCTCCCCGTAGGACTGGCCCTCACAGCTCACGGCCTCCGCGCCCAGCGCCTCCGGGTCGGGTTCGCGCCCGTACGGGTGCAGCAGGTCGGCCAGGTAACGCCGCAGGCGTCGGGTGTGGACGGGGTCGCCGGCCAGCGCCGCCGGCTGGGGGAAGGCCAGCCGGGCGGCGCGGCGGATCCCCCAGGCGGGCGAGGGCCCGTCGGCGGTGGGCGCGGCGCCGGTCGCGGCGGCCGGTGCGAAGGTGCGCATCCTCACGCTTCCGGGAGCAGGTTTCCGGCGACGTAGTCGGCCAGGGTGCCGACGGTGCCGAAGTCGTCCCGGCCGAGCTCCTCGACGCTGATCTCCAGGTCCAGGCGTTCCTCCAGCTCCAGGATGAGTTCGAGGCCGCTGGTCGAGCTCATCCCGAGGGCCTCCATCAGCGTCGTGTCGGCCGTCGCCCCGGTCACCTCGCGCTTGAGGACGTGCGGGAGCAGGGCGCAGATGCCTTCGACCATCCGCTCGCGCAGGGCCGGGTCGATGGCTGGGAGGGCGGTGTCCCGCTCCGTCATCGTGGATCCTTCGGTGGTGGTTCGTGGGTGGATGGGGGGTGTCAGTGCTGGAGGACCATGGCCGAGAAGGTGGCGCCGCGTCCGGCGCCCGCGGCGGCCATCACATAGGGCTCGCCCGGCCGCAGCAGCCCCCGCTCGCGCGCCGTGCGGTAGTTGACGAGGTTGTCCGCGCAGAAGACGTGGCCTGCCGTCGCCACGTTGTCGAGCACGACCCGCTCGCGGGGGTAGCCGAGGGTGCGGCAGACCTGGTGCCAGGCGACGTTGTTGACGTTGTGCGGCAGGATCACCCCGATCGCGTCCATGGTCAGCCCGGCCCGTCCGACGGCGGCGAGGATCGCCTCCGCCAGCGCGTCGGAGTAGATCCGCTGGAACTCCAGGGCCTGCTCCTCCGCGTCGCTGTCGAACTCGCCCCGGAGGTCGGCGGCGTAGGACAGCACCCGGTCGCGGTCCCCGGCGGGGGCGACCAGGCAGGCCGACGCGCCCTCGCCGAAGAACGAGGTGTCCGGGACCATCCCGGCCTCGGGGGTGAACGCCTTCTCCCCCGCCAGGACGAGGGCGAGGCCGTCCGGGTCGTCGTCGGCCGCGAGCAGCCGGCCCGCCACGTCGATGGCCAGCAGGCCCGAGGCGCAGGCGTGGTGGCCGACCGCGAAGACCGTCGCCCGGTCGAGACCGAACTCCCGGCACAGCTCCCGGACCGGGTTGTGCGGGTACGGCACCACGGTCGGGAAGGTGCGGGCGTGCAGCACGTAGCGGACGTGCTGCTCCCGGCCGCGCAGGGCGTCCAGGCCGGCGACCGCTCCGCGCAGCAGGTCGAGCAGGCTGCCGCCCGGATCGCGGGCGACCTCGCCGAGCTTGTGGTAGCGGCGGAAGATCTTGACCTGCATCGAGGTCAGGCCGAACTCCCCGGCCAGCTCCTCGATCGGTACCCGGCCGGGCGGCAGGTGGTCGGCCACCGCCAGCAGGGCGGTCACCGGATCCGCTCCGCGTCCTGGGCCGGCTCCTGCTCCTGGGCCTGCCCCGTCGGTGCGGCGCCGACCAGCGGCCCGGTGCGCGTCCCCGGGTCGAGGGCCGCCTCGACCGCGAGCGCCTCCACGCCGAGGGCGAGCGCCTCGGCGTCGTCGGAGGAGAAGTAGCGGGTGTTCGTCTGGATCTCCATCAACAGCGCGTCCGGGAGGTCGTCGAAGGCCACGTAGAACGCGTCGACCTGCTCGTCGCTTTCGTGGATCCACCGGAACCCGCTGTCCTCCTGCGACTTGCGCAACTGCCGGGCCAGCTCCTCCGGGTCGGACGCGATGCCCTCCTCCCGCGGCCGGTTGGCCGTGCGATCGTTGAGGAAGACCTGCACGTCGACGCGCTCGCCCCGCTCCGCGGAGACCCTGGCGATCAGTTCGTTCAGCTTCTCCGGGTGGAAGTAGGCGTGCTTGTAGGTGGCCAGCGCGCCGCGCCGGGTCAGCTCGACCACCTCGTCGACGGTGCCGTCCCCGATGTCCAGCACCGAGATGCCGGCCTGGGCGACCATGCACACCACGCCGCTCAGGTCGGACCGGAAGCGGTTGTTGACGACGGGCCGGACCACCACCGGGCCGGTGACGTTGATCCGCCGCAGCGCGATCGCGTACAGGGCCTGAAGGACGATCTGGGTGTCGGTACCGGTCCGCTCGACGATCAGCGGCACCGCCAGCCGCAGGGCCCGGGACTCGAACAGGCCGACCCGGTGCCGGGGGATGCCCTGATCCACCGACGGCGGGAACCGGCGGGCCGGGATCGTCCTGAGGGCCCGCTCCCAGTGGCGCAGGGCCTTGTCGTTCTGCCGTTGCCCGGCCGGTGAGCGCTGCCAGCCGGCCTGCTCCAGCGGCTGCAGGCCGGTGACCGGCGCGGTCGACCGCTCCTGCACCTCGCGGAGCATGATCGTCCCGCCGATGGCATCGGTGACCAGGTGGCTCATGATGCTGACCAGCTGGACGGCCAGGCCGTCCCGCACCACCACGGCCATCCGCACCGGCCATTCCGTGGCGTACGCGAAGTCGACGGACCGGTAACGCTGTTCGACCGCGCTCGCGACCTCGTCGGGGTCGGCGTCCCCGGCGTCGTAGACCTCCAGCGCCGTGCTGCCGGAGCCGAACAGCTCCTGGGTGGGCCAGCCCGCCTCGTCGAACCTGAGCAGGGTCCGCATCGAGGGGAACCGGCTCATCAGGTAACGCAGTTCCTCGGCCACGTCGGTGACGGCCGTCCCGGCGGGCAGGGCCATCCGGCCGCCGATGGGCAGCGAGCTGCGCTGGTCCACCATCGCGTGCCAGATCTCCCACATCCCCCAGGACATCTCGTCGACACCCGCGCCCTCCCCGGTGAAGTGCACGGCCAGCCGCTCGGCGGGCTCCGGGGCGGGTGTCCGCCGGTCCTCCGGGTCGCTCATCAGCGTGCCGCCATCTCTGCCAGGTGCCGCTGCCGCATCAGGAATTTGCGTACCTTGCCGGTCGGGCCGATGATCAGTTCCTCCTCGGAGACGGCGACCACCCGGCGCAGGGTCGCCGCCGCGGCGTCGGTCAGCGCGGCCCGGACCGCCGGGGTGCGGTCGGCGTCCGGGTCGGCGTCGGCGTGCAGGGCGAGCAGGACGTCGGTGACCACCCGGCCGTCGGCCTCCAGCGACACCACTGTGCAGTCGTGCACGTCCGGGCAGTTGGCGAGGACGCGCTCCTCGCTCATCGCCGTGTAGAGCCATTCGCCGCCGCCCAGGTCGACGGCGTCGACCGCCCGGTCGACGTGGAAGTAGTAGCCCTCCTCGTCCCGGTACATCAGGTCGCCGGTGAGGTAGTAGCCGTTCAGGCGGTTGCGGTAGGTGGCGTTCGAGTCGTTCCAGTACCCGGGGGCCAGCGTCGGCGCCTTCAGGCCGAAGTGGCCGACCTCGCCGACCCCGACCTCCCGCCCGGTGCCGACGTCCAGCAGCGCCACCTCGGCGAAGCCGTGCGGCACCCCGACGCAGCGCCCGTAGCGCTCGGTGCCGGCGCTGTGGGTGATGTGGAACGCGGAGTGGCCCATCTCGGTGGAGCCCAGGCCGTCGACGAAGCTGGACCCGGGGACCCGCCGCACCCCCTCGCGGGTGACGGTCTCCCGGGAGCCGGCCGCGACCAGGTGGCGGATGTGCGGCTCGTGCGCGCAGTCGCCGGTGTTGAACCAGAGCGACACCGAGTCCAGGTCGCGCTTGCCCAGGTCCTGGCGGGCGAGCTGGGCCCAGGTGGCGGCGAAGCCGAGGACCCCGGTCGGCCGCCAGCGCTCGATGGCGTCGACCACCGCCGCGCCGTCGCTCTGGGTGGACAGGAACAGCAGCTCACTGCGGTTGCACAGGGCCAGGTTGAGCGCCGAGATGCCGGCGGCGTGCGCGGCGGGCAGCGCGCTGAGGATCCGGGCGGTGCCCCTGGCCCGCGGGGCGGCCAGCCGGAACAGCCGGGTGGCGGCGAACAGGCTGTCGTTGGAGTGGACGACCGCGGTGGGCATCCGGGTGGTGCCCGAGGAGTGGGTGATGGCGATCGGGTCGTCGGGGTGGTGCCGGTACGGCGCGGGGGCGGCCGACGGGTCCCCGGTGCCGGCCTCGGCGGTGTCGGCGTGGACCCGCACCCCCAGCTCCTCGCCGGCCAGCCGGTCCCGGTGCTCCTGGTCGGTGAGCAGGCCGACGCCGCGCAGCCGGCGGATGTACTCGGCGGCGATGTCACCCGGGATGTGCTGGTTCATCAGCGCGGGGATCGCGCCCAGCCAGGTCAGCGCCAGGAAGTTCAGCAGGCAGTCCGCCGAGCTGGAGACGTGGATGGCGACCGGGTCGCGCGGGCCCACGCCCTGCGCGTGCCACCAGGCCGCCCGGGCCGCCACCCGCTCGCGGAGCAGGCCCAGGGTCAGCGCCTGCCCGGCCGGGTGCCCGTCGACCGGGACGTCGAAGGCGACGCCAGGACCGTCCGGGTCGGCCCCGTGCTCGAACAGCTTGTGCAGCACGTTGCCCGCGCCCAGTCCGGGGTCGGCGGCCAGCCGCGCTCTGATGTTGGTGCCCGTCACTCTGCGCTCCTTGAAGGGTGTCCGTGCGGGTGTCCGCACGGCTGCCCGTGTGGGTGTTCTCCGGGGGCCCACGGGGGCGGGTGACCGTTCATCCGTCCCCGACCGCCTTCTCGACGGCCGCCCTGAGCTGCGCCCTGGTGGGCTGGCAGGCCAGGTCGAGGCCGCGGGCGAAGGGCAGCACGGCGCCGTCCGGCCGGGTGACCCGCCGGGGCGGCGCGATCAGCCGCATCTCCTCGGCCGCGGTGGCGATGATCTCCCCGCCGATGCCGCAGGTCCGGTTGGAGTCGTCGACGACGACCAGCCGCCCGGTCCGCTCCAGCGAGGCGGCCAGCCCGGACCAGTCGAAGGGGAACAGCGACCGCGGGTCGAAGACCTCGACCGAGACCGTGCCGGCCAGCTCCTCGGCCACCGCCAGGGCGTCGTGGACCAGGTGGCCGACCGCCACCACGGTGACGTCGGTGCCGCTGCGGTGGATCCGGCCGACCCCCAGCGGGACGGGCGCCAGGGCGGCGAGGTCCACGTCCTCGCGCACCCCGAGGGCTCCGGAGGGGGCGAAGACCACCACCGGGTCGTCGTCCCTGATCGCCGTCGCCAGCAGCCCGTAGGCGTCGGCCGGGGTGGCCGGCACCACCGTCTTCACCCCGACGTGCGCGAAGAGGCTGTAGGGGTGGTCGGAGTGCTGCCCGGCCCAGCTCTCCCGGGAGCCGGAGCCCGGCAGCAGGTAGGTCACCGGCACCCGGGTCTGGCCGCCGGTCATCAGCGAGAACTTGTGCGCCTGGTTGGCGATCTGCTCGAAGACCAGGAACAGCAGCGCCGGGATCTGGAACTCGATCAGCGGCCGCAGCCCGGCCAGGGCCGCGCCGGTGGCGAAGCCGGTGAACGCCTGCTCGGAGATGGGCGTGTCCAGCACCCGGTCCGGGCCGAAGCGCTTCAGCAGCCCGGCGGTGGCGTGGGTGACGGCCACCCCGACGTCCTCGCCGAACACGCAGACCGCCTCGTCGCGTCCCATCTCGTCGCCGATCGCGCGGTTCAGCGCCTTGAGGTAGGAGAGGTTCGGCATCAGCGGGCCCCCGCCCTGGCGCGCATGCCGGTGGCGTACAGGTGGTCCAGCGCGGTCGCCGGGTCGGGGTGCGGGCCCTCGCAGGCGAAAGCCACGGCCCGGTCGAGCAGTTCCGCCACCTCCGCGTCGATCGCGGCGCGGGTGGCGGCGGGGATGCGGGCGCCCTGGATCTCCAGCGGGTCCCGGGCCCGGCCGGCCGCCACCTCCTCGTCCGTCCGGTAGCGGGGGCGCGCGGTGTGCTCCCAGGTGTGGTGGGCGTCGAAGCGGTAGGCGGTGCACTCCAGCAGGGTCGGGCCCTCGCCGGCCCTGGCCCGGGCGACCGCCTCGGCGGTGGCGTCGCGGACCGCCTCGGGGTCCGTCCCGTCCACGCTGCGGGCCGGGATGCCGAAGGCGGCGGCCCGCCCGAGGATGCTGCCGGCCACCGTGTCGGCCGTCCGCATCGAGGTCGCGAAGCCGTTGTTCTCGCAGACCAGGACGAGCGGCACCCGCCACAGCGCGGCCAGGTTGAACGCCTCCAGCACCACGCCCTGGCTGACCGCGCCGTCCCCGAAGTAGCTGAGCGCGACCCGGTCCGAGCCCGCCCGCCGGAAGGCCCAGGCGGCGCCGGCCGCGATCGGCACGGCGGCGCCGACGATGGCGTTCGCCCCGAGCACGCCCACGCCGAAGTCGGCGGCGTGCATCGAGCCGCCGCGGCCCCGGTTCAGCCCGGTGGTCCGGCCGGCCAGCTCGGCCATCGTCCGGGCCGGGTCGGCGCCCTTGGCCAGGACGTGGCCGTGGCCGCGGTGGGTGCTGGTGATCACGTCGTCGGGGCGCAGCGCCGCGCAAGTGCCGGCCGCGATCGCCTCCTGGCCGGTGTACGGGTGGATGCCGCCGAGCACCACCTTGGCCCTGACCAGCTCGATCGCCCGTTGTTCGAAGCCGCGGACCAGGGCCACGGTCCGGTACAGGGCGGCGGCCGGATCCGTCGTCGGGCCGGCCACGGCGGTCGGGTCAGCCACGGCCGGCCGCTCCGTCGGCCCGCCAGAGCACCGGGCAGAACGCCGGGTCCGCGTAGTCGGGGCGGCCGTCGGGCAGCCGCCGGACCAGCACGTCGTGGTTGTAGGCGGCGGTGGCGCCGTCGCTGAGCGCGAAGTCGCGGTACTCGTTCGCGCCGTCCTGGAGGTGGAAGGAGATCGCGCGGCGCGGCCGCCCGCTGCGGTTGGGGCCGCTGCCGTGGTACGTCCGGCAGTGGTGGAAGCTCATGTGGCCCTTGGGGATGATCATCGGCACCTTGCGGATCACGGCGCCGTTGAAGGCGGCGTTCTCGGCGAGCACCCGCTCCAGGTCGGCCTTGTCGCGGTCGGCGAAGTGCTTGGTCATCGAGTCCTGGCGGCCGGTCTCCCGCCAGAGGTGGCTGCCGTCCACCACGGTGAGGGTGCCCATCTCCTCGTCGCAGTCGTGGAACGGGACGAAGGCGGTGAGCATCCGCTCGGACGTCGAGGTGGACCAGTAGTGCTTGTCGAAGTGCCAGGGCACGATGTTGCTGGGCTCGCCGGCGACCGCGGGCTTGAGGATCAGCGTGGACTGGAAGACCCGGATCTCGTCCGTGCCGGCCAGCAGCGCGGCCACCGCGCCGATCAGCGGCTTGCAGAGCACCCGGGCGATCGGGTCGCTCTCGTGGTGGACGTAGTCGTTGTGGCGCTGGACCGGCCCGTCCGAGGGCTGCCAGGCCGCCAGCCGGGGCGGGCGGACCGGCAGGGCGCGACTCCGCTCGCCCGCGTAGTAGTCCTCGCTCGCGGCGGCCAGCCGGTCCACCTCCTCGTCGGTGAACAGCTTCTTCGAGAGGTACCAGCCGTGCTCGGCGTAGAAGGCGACGTCGTCGGCGTCCGGCAGCAGGGCCAGTTCCTCGTCGGTGAGGTCGAACCGCAGGGTCGGGGCGGCGGTCATCGGGCGCCCGCCTCGGTGGTCAGGGGGATCTGGTCGGACTGCCGCACGGTGGCGAGCTCCCTTTCCTTGGCCTCGTAGAGGGCGGGTATGTTGCTGGTGCCGAAGGTGCGGGCGCCGTGACGCTCGATCAGCTCCCAGAAGAAGGTCCGGCGGACGTGCATCGAGGTGGCGAAGATCTGGTACATCTGGCCCCAGTGGTCCCGGTCGACCAGGATTCCGCGGCCGCGCAGCCGGTCCACCGGGAGGTCGACCGGCCCCAGCCGGCCGTCCAGCGAGTCGTAGTAGCTGTCCGGGGTGGACGCGAACCCGACGCCGTGCTCCGCCATGGTGTCGACGGTGCTGACGATGTCGCGGCTGCTGAGCGCCAGGTGCTGCACGCCGGGGCCGCCGTGCCAGGCGAGGAAGTTGTCGATCTGGCCGGGGGTGCGGCTCGGGTCCGGCTGGATCAGGGTGAGCGTGACGCCGCCGCCGGGGCTCTGCACGACCTGGGAGAACATGCCCTGCTCGCCGACCGCGATGTACTCCTCGAAGATCACGTCGAAGCCGAAGGCCTTGCGGTAGAAGTCCGTCGTGCCGGCGAGCTGCCCCTCCGGCACGCAGACCGCCGCGTGGTCGATGCTCCGCAGCAGGTCAGGCGTGGACGGCGGCGCCACGTCCAGCATCTCGATCAGACCCGGCAGGAACTCCCGCTCCGGGCCGTGCCGTTCGACCAGCCGGTGCACCACGTCGCCGAAGCCGGAGACGGTGGCGGTGACCACCGAGGCGTCCTCGTGGGTGTGGGTCCGGGGGGCTTCGAGCGCGCTCGCGCCGCCGGCCACGGCCGTGCCGTACGCGGCGGCGGCGTCCCGGCTGCCGAACGCGAGCACGGCCACGCCGTCGCCGTGCCGGGCGACGTACTGCGAGGCCGGGTGGTCCGCCGCCAGCCCTGAGGTCAGCAGCACCCGGCAGTCGCCCTGGCCCAGCAGCAGGCTGCGCTGCCCGGCCAGGCCGGTCTCCGGGCCGCCCTGCCCGAGCAGGCGGAAGCCGAACCCGGAGGACAGCACGAACGCCGCCTGGCGCGCGTCGCCCACGTAGAACTCGACATGATCGACGCCGAGGAAGTCCATTGCGGTAGCCGTTCCTTCTCTGTTCGCTCGGTGCCGTCAGACGGCTCTGGCGAGCCGGGTGCTCGGCAGGCCGTAGACGAGGCTGATGTTGTGGCCGCCGAACCCGAACGAGTTCGACATGACGTGGCTGATCCCCGGCGCGGCGCGCGGGCCCTTGCGCACGTGGTCGAGCTCGCAGGCCGGGTCGGGGTCGTCCAGGTTGTGGGTGGGCGGCAGCAGTCCACGCCGCAGCGCCAGTACGGAGACGGCCGACTCGACCACTCCGGAGGCGCCCAGCAGGTGGCCGGTGACCGCCTTGGTCGAGCTGACCGGCGGGGTGTGCCCGCCGAAGACCTCGCGGATCGCCAGCGCCTCGGCCTGGTCGCCGAGCCGGGTGCTGGTGCCGTGGGCGTTGACGTAGCCGATGTCCCCGGGCGCGACGCCCGCGCTGCGCAGCGCCTGCCGCATGCAGGCGGCGGCGCCCGCGCCGTCGGGGCGCGGGGTGGTCGGGTGGTGGGCGTCGTTGGTCGCGCCCCAGCCGAGCACGTCGGCGTACCCGGCCGCGCCGCGCGCGTCCGCGTGCTCGGCGCGCTCCAGCACCAGGACCCCGGCACCCTCACCGAGCACCAGGCCGTTCCTACGGCGGTCGAAGGGCCGGCTGGCGCCGGTCGGGTCGTCCGCCCAACCACGGGCCAGGGCGCGGGCGTTGCCGAAGGTGTCGACCAGGGTGGGGAACAGCGGTGCCTCGCTGCAGCCGACCACCACCACGTCGGCCTCGTCGGCGCGGAGCAGCCGCAGCCCCTCCCCCACGGACTGGGCGCCGGCCGCGCAGGCCGTGCTGATGGACGAGCTGTAGCCCCGGATGCCGTGCCGGATCGCGACCCGGGCCGCGCTCATGTTGGGCAGCATGGCGGGCAGCAGGTAGGGGCTGACGCCCAGCCGGCCGCGCTGGGTCCGCAGGACGACCTGGGCCTCCAGGGTGGCCAGCCCGCCGTTGCCGGAGAGGATCACCCCGATCCGGTACGGGTCCACGTCGCGGCCCACCTCGATGGCGGCGTCGGCCAGCGCGTCCGCCGCGGCCCGCATCGCCATCACGATGTAGCGGTCCACGAGCCGGGTCTCGGGCGCGGGCAGGACGGACGTGGGGTCGATCGGCGCGGCGAAGCCGGCCGTCTCCAGCGATCCGGCCAGCGGCCCGTCGGCGTCCGGCCGGACCAGCCCGGAGCGGCCCTCGCACATCGCCGCCATCACCTCGTCGGCGCTGGACCCCACCGGTGTGACCAGGCCCATCCCGCTGACGACGACGTCCGCTCGCCCGGTGTTCGTGTGGCGCGGGTCGCTCACGGCTGTTCTCCCTCGTGGAGTTGCGGTTCCGGTGCCGGCGGCGGCCCGGGGCCGAGCAGGACGGCGGCCGCGCGGTCGGGGCCGTCGGGGGTGTGCGCCTGGTCGACGCGGATCAGCAGGGCCTCCTCGGCGTCCCCGTCGGCGAGCAGCAGGGCGCTGACGGTCATCGCGGTGGCGGTGTCGGCGACGCACACCACCGGGCCGGTCAGCTGCCACCGGGCGGCCACGTGGCCGGCCACGGCGTTCGGGACGGCCTGGAAGAACAGCAGCGGTCCGATCCGGGCGCCGTCGTCGACGGCCTCGGCGACGTGCGCCGCGCCGGCGAGGTCGCCCAACGGGCTGACCACCACCACGGCGGTGACCGGCCGTCCTGCGTCGTCCGGCCGGCCCGGGGCGGGGCCCGGGCCGGATCCGGGGCCGCGCAGCAGGCAGCGGCGGGCCGCCTCGGCGGCGAGCGGGCTGAACGAGGACACCACGAACCCGGCGATCGCCGGTGCGGCCCGGTCCTCGGCCGACTCCGGCCATTGCGCCGAGGACAGCACCCGCAGACACGCTGCCGAGGCGGCCTGGGTCAGGGCGGCGGCCGAGGCTGCGGCCGGCCGAGGTCCGGGCCCGGCATCGGGGCCGGGGCCGGGGCGAAGGGGTAGCGCGCTGGTCAGGTTCACGGGGCGCCGACCAGCAGTGCGGTGTTGGCGCCGCCGAAGGCCGTGGTGAGGCTCAGCGCGTGGTCGGCGACGGGACGCGCGTCCCGGTCGAGGACCAGGTTGAGCGGGCAGGTCTCGTCGGGGCCCAGGAAGCCCGCGTTCACCGGCAGCCGTCCCGCGCTCAACGCCGCGATGGTCACGACGAGTTCGAGCAGCGCACCGGCCTCCAGCGCCTGGCCGTGCACCGACTTGGTGGAGCTGACCGGCACGGTCGGGGCGTGGTCGCCGAGCGCCAGGCGCAGGGCGGCGGCCTCGGCGGTGTCGCTGACCTGGGTGCCCGAGCCGTGGGCGTTCACGTACCCGATCCGCTCCGGGCCGACGCCGCCCCGGTGCAGGGCGTCGGTGATCGCCCGGGCCAGCCCGGTGCCGTCCGGTCGCGGTCTGCACACGTGGTACGCGTCGCCCGCGCGGCCCCAGCCGGCCAGGACGGCCAGCGGCCGGGCCCGCCGCGCCCGGGCCGCCGAGGCGGCCTCGACCACCACGGCGACCACGCCGTCGCCGAGCAGCAGCCCGGTGCGGCCGGTGCTGAACGGGCGTACCCGCCCGTCCCGGGCGAGCGCCCGGCCCGCGTCGAAGACGGCGAACTGGTCGGCCTCGACCAGGTAGCCGGCGGCCACCACGATCCGGTCCGCCTGCCCGTGGGCGACGGCCGCGGCCGCGTCGGCCACGGCGGTGCTCGACGCCACGCAGGCGGAGGTGTAGGCGCGGGACGCGCCGGACAGTCCGGCCCGCCGGGCCACCGCGTCCGCGAACACGTCCGCGCCGTGGGCCGGGCGCCGCTCCGGCGTGGCCCGGGCCAGCTCCGGATCGCCGTGCACGGCGAGGTGCAGCGGGAGGCCGGCCCGCTGCGCGGCGGACAGTCCGGCCTCGTCGCAGGCCTCACCGACGGCCTGGTCCAACTCCTCGGCCAGGACAGGGGTTCCGGGGTACGTCGCGGCGCCGTCGGCCTGCCGGCCGGAGACGTCGAAGCGCAGCACCGGCGCGAAGGCCGGTGCACCGTCGAGCGTGGCGGACAGCAGCGGCGGGACGCCGCGGCCGAGGGCGCTGAGCACGGCGGCCCCGGTGACGACCACGGAGCGGGGGCCGCGGCGGGCCGCCGGCACGCTCTCAGTCACCTGTGCTCCCCTCGTTCTCTCGTGCCCCCGACGCTCGGCAGGAAGGCTTGCGGACATGTCGTGCCGGCCGGGCGGCCGGGCGGCGCGCACCGGAGCCGGGTCCGGTGGACCCGACACGGTCGGGCCGGGTGCGCCCGGCCGGCAGCGGGCCGGATCGGCCCGGGCAGCGCCGGTTCGGTACGCCCCAGGCAGGCCCGGGCACCGTCGGCTCAGGTACGCCCGGGCCGGGCGGGCCCGGGCAGCGCCGGGTCCGGCCGGGTCGGTCAGGCCGGGTCGGGCCGGAGCTCGCCGAGGCGGGCGAGCAGCTCGACCACGTCGGACACCGTGCTCAGCCGGGCCAGGGTGTCGTCGTCGAGGCGCCGGTCGTAGCGCTGCTCGATCTGATGGGCCAGCCAGGCCAGTTCCATCGAGTCGATGCCCTCCGGCACCTCCTCCGGTGCGCGGTCGCCGAAACCGGCGAGCATCGCGACCACTTCGTCCCGCCCGGGTGCGGCCGGCACGCTCAGTGCCCCGCGGCCGACGCGGAGCGGATCCGGGCGGCCACGGCCGCACCGAACTCCCCGACCGTCATGGTGCCGAGCAGTTCGGCCTCGTCGTCCTCGAACCTGACGCCGAACCGCTCCTCCACCCGGACACCCAGCTCGGCGAGCGAGAGCGACTCCAGGTCCGCGCCGGCCGGGCCGAGCAGGGTGTCGTCGTCGACGTCGGTGATGTCGTAGTTCATCGCGCTCAGGGAGGTGAGCACGAACGCGCGGATCTCCTCGGTGGACATCGCCTCAGTGGACATCGCTGGTGGTTCCCTTTCGGTCGGACCGTTCCTGGACGGTGCTTGGCTTCGACGACCCGCCGGCGCCGCTCAGGGCGGCCCGGTCGCGGACCAGCTTCCCGGTGGCGGTGCGCGGCAGTCGGTCGACGACGTGGATCAGGCGGGGCCGCTTGTAGGCCGCCAGCCGTTCGGTGAGCTGCGCCTCGATCCGGGCGGCGGTGCCGCCCGGGCGCAGTACGACGTAGGCCTCGATCGAGGTCCCGTGGACGACGACCGCGGCGGAGACCTCGGGCAGGGCGGCGAGGGTGTGCTCGACCTCGGTGAGGTCGACCTTCAGCCCGCCGACGGACACCTGCGAGTCGAGCCGTCCCAGCACCCGGACCCGCCCGGTGCCGGGGTCGACCGAGCCGCCGTCCTTGGTGTGCAGCCAGCCGTCGGCCCAGCGGGTGGGGCCGCCGGCGCCGGGTGCCGTCCCGAGGTCGAGGTAGGGCGACTGGTCCCTGGCGATCAGCAGTTCGCCGTCGACCGCCCGCAGGGTGAGGCCGGGGGCCGGGGTCAGTTCGGGCCGGTGCTCGCCGAACAGGTCGGTGGCGATGACGCCGACCTCGGTCATCCCGTACATGCTGCCGAGGCGCACACCGTAGCGGTCGACGAAGGCCTCGTGCACCTGGGCCCGGACCAGCTCCCCGCCCGTGGTCATGCCGGTGAGCTGGGGCAGTCGCGGCGGCCGTGCCACCCAGCTGAGCAGTTCGATGTGGAACGGCACGCCCAGCAGGGTGGTCGGCTCGGGGCCGGCCGCGACGGTGTCGAGGATCCCCTCCGCCGTGAGCCGCCGCGGGATCGCGAGCCGTACGCCGGCGTGCAGGCTGTGCAGCAGGCCGCCGACGAGCCCGAGCACGTGCACCGTCGAGGCCATCGAGACGATCCGTTCGCCGGCCCCGGGCACCCCCTCGATCCGGGCGTACCGGCCGAGTTCGTCGACCAGGTCGGCCGCGGTGCGGCCGATGATCTTCGCCGGGCCGGTCGAGCCCGAGCTGAGCTGCACGACCGCGTGCGAGGTCCGGGCCGGCCGGCCCGCGCGGGCGGTGACGACGTCCTGCTGGTCGTAGAAGCCGGCGGCCGGGCCGCCGGCGGCCGGCCGGTCGGCGGTCACCACCACCTGGGGGTCCAACCGGGCGAGCGCCTGGCCGGTCTCGTGGGGGGTGAGCCGGTGGTCCAGCAGTGCGGCCTGGGCCCCGATCCGCCAGCTCGCCAGCAGATTGGCGACCAGGGCGAGCGAGGGGGCCAGGCAGAGGGCGACCGAGCCGCCCCGGCGCAGGCCGGCCGCGGCGAGCACGGCCTGTCTGGCCGTGACGAGCCGGCGCAGTTCGTCCCTGCTGACCGGTTCGTCGAATATCAGGCAGGGCTCGGAGCCCGGCCCGCCGAGAAGGACCTCGTCGACCCAGGAGGGGTCGAGCGGGAGGGCGGCTAAGCCTCCCTGTGGAGCTGTGGCAGCAGCCTTCATGGAGAACCAGAACCTCTTTCAGGTACATGACCAAAGGAGCTGACAGAATTCCCACGCCGAACTTTCAACTCTGAATTGCCTGATGTCAAGTCCTGTAACTTTCACGGCATTTCACGGCATGCTGGCTTCAAGTTGTGATGGCACCACGGGGTTTGTTTGGTGCATTGACGAGAGAGCGCTCCCCCGCTAGTGTGGCCGCCGGTTGGCCAACTGCCATGATCTGGCCGGGTTTTGCCACTCTCTGACTACCCGCCAGTAACACCTGCCGCCCGGTCGGGCGGTTCACTCTTTTTTGGCAAGGCCGCACGGTGGCCGGCCTATTCACGCACTTCCGGGCGGCGGGTTCCGGGGGCGTGGCCGGCAGTGGATCAGACCAATCCCGCGGTGTGGATTTCCTTTCCGCCGCCTTGTTCCGCCACCTTGTTGTACGCATTCATGCCAACTTTTCGAGGATCGGCATCAAGTGGAACCTGTCATCGACCCCGGCCTGAACTCGGCCGTGGAGCGCTACTACGACATCACCCTCGATCTGTACGAGGACCTCTGGGGCGAACACGTCCACCACGGCTTCTGGGACCCGGGGGAGACCCCCGGCCTGGAGGGCGCGGACCGGCACGCCGCCACCGACCGGCTGGTCCACGAACTGGTCGACTACACCGGGGTGCCCGCCGGATCGCGGGTGCTCGACGTCGGCTGCGGCATCGGCGGCCCCGCGATGCACCTGGCCGGGCCGCTGGGCTGCACCGTCGAGGGCATCACCCTCAGCGCGCTGCAGGCCGCCCGCGCCAACGAGAAGGCCGAGGCCGCCGGCGTCGCCGGGCGGGCCCGCTTCCACCAGCGGGACGCGCTCGCCAACGGCTACCCGGACGAGTCCTTCGGCGTGGTCTGGGCCATGGAGAGCCTGATGCACATCGCCGACCGGGAGGCCTTCTTCGCCGAGGCGATGCGGCTGCTCACCCCGGGCGGCACGCTCGCCGTCGCCACCTGGGCGGTCCGCGACGGCGAACTCGACGACGACGAGCGGGAGCTCGTGCGGCAGATCCTGGTCCACCAGGTGATGCCCGACTTCTCCTCCCTGGAGGAGCACGAGCGGCTGGCCGCGGCGGCCGGCTTCACCGAGGTCGCCACGGTGGACTGGAGCAGCGCCGTAGCCAACTCCTGGGACCCGGGCTTCGCGCAGATCCAGCAGTTCGAGCGGGGCCCGAAGGTGATGCGCGACCTGGCCCGCCGGCGCGGCGTCGACGTCCTCGGCTTCTTCCACGCGGGCCCGTTGATGAAGAAGGGCTTCGACACCGGCGTCATCACCTACGGCGCCCTGCGGGCCACCAAGCCCCGCCAGGACTCCCCGCAGGCGCCGCCGTCCGGCCCGACGCCGTGAGCGCGGGGCCGGCCGGGACGGCGGTGGTCCGCCGGATCGCGGACCTCCTGATGGAGATCGTCGGCGAGGACCGGGCCTGGTCGGACGCCGTCCGCCCGGACACCAGACTCGACGGGGAACTGCTGCTGGAGAGCCACGAGCTGGCCGCCTGGAGCCTGGCCCTGCGACGGGACTTCGGGGATCACGTGGACCTGGCCGAGCACGTGGCCGGCCTCGACATCGACCAGATCATCGCGCTGACCGTCGGGGACGTGGCCGGCCTGGTGACGGCCGGGCCGCCCGAGGGCGCCGAAGCGGGCAGGGCCACCACCACGACCACCACCCCGGACCGGTCCTGATGGGCCGTTACCTCTTCGTCTCGCTGCCGCTGACCGGCCACGTGAATCCGCTGGCCGCCGTCTCCGGGGAACTGCTCGCGCGCGGGCACGAGGTGCTGTGGGCCGGCTCCGAGTCCTTCCTGCGGCCGCTGCTCGGCCCCGGCGCCGCGATCGCCCCGATCCCGCTGCGGGCCCACCGCGGCCAGGCGGACCGGGGCATGGCGGCCGCGAAGTCGCGCTGGGACGGCTACATCGTGCCGCACGCCAAGAGCACCCTGCCGGGCATCGAGCGGGCCGTCGCGGACTTCCGTCCCGACGTCCTGGCCGTGGACCAGCACGCCGTCGCCGGGGCGGTCGCCGCCCACCGGGCCGGCCTGCCCTGGGCCTCACTGGCGCCCACCACCATGGAACTCACCCGCCCCTACCGCGCCCTGCCCAGGGTGGAGGAGTGGATCCACCGGCGGATGGCGGCCGTCTGGACCGCCGCGAAGATGCCCGGCGAGCCACCGCACGACCTGCGCTTCTCGCCGCACCTGCTGGTCGGCTTCACCGGCGAGGCCCTGACCGGCCCGCTGGAGTGGCCCGGGAACGCCGTCCTGGTCGGCCCCGCCCTGGCACCGAGGGCTCCGGACCGGGCGTTCCCGTGGGACTGGCTGGACCCCGCCCGGCGCCTGGTGCTGGTCACGGTGGGCACCCTGTCGCTTGACCTCGCCCGGGAGTTCCACGCCCGGGTCGTCGAGGCGCTGCGCCCGCTCGGCGACCGCGTCCAGGCGATCGTGGCGGCGCCGGACGGCACCGTCGCCGACCCGCCCCCGCACATCCTGGTCCGCCCCCGGGTACCGGTGCTGGAACTGATGCCCCGGCTGGACGCCGTGGTCAGCCACGGCGGGCTGAACACCGTCTGCGAGGCGCTGGCCCACGGGGTGCCGCTGGTGGTGGCCCCGATCAAGGGGGACCAGCCCATCAACGCCGCCCAGGTGGTGGCGGCCGGCGCCGGCCGGCGGGTCCGGTTCGCGAGCGTCCGGCCCGAGCCGCTGCGCGAGGACCTGCTGGCCGTCCTGGAGGACCCGTCCTACCGGGCCGCCGCACGGCGGGTGGGCGAGTCCTTCGCCGCCGCCGGGGGCGCCCCGGCCGCGGCCGGCCACCTGGAGGCCCTGCTCGGCAGGACCGCCGGGACCGGCAGGACCGGCGGACCCGGCGGTCGAAACCGGCCGGCCGAGGACGCCCCGGGCCTGCGGACCTCCTGAACCGCCCGACCTCCCGAACCATCCCGGGCCCTGCGAACCACCAAGGTCTCCTGGCCCCGGGTCCCTTCGAGCACCCCGGCCACCCCGGCCACTCCCCCCACCGAAAGAACGGGAAGCGCACAGACGTGAAGACGCTCCGCGACACCTGGCTGGTGTTCCAGCGGCACATGCTGCTGATGGTGAGGTCCCCGCTCTCGATCGTCCTGGGCGTGGCTCAGCCGGTCGTCTACCTGGCCCTGTTCGCGCCGCTGCTCAAGCCCGCGCTCGCCTCCATGGGCGCCGGCTCGATGACCGACGCCTACCGGATCTACGTCCCCGGCATGCTGGTCGCCCTGGCCCTCGGCGGAGGCCTGTACGTCGGCTTCGGCCTGCTCGCCGAGCTGGGCTCGGGCGTCATCGAACGGGCCCGGGTCACCCCGATCAGCCGGGTGGCGCTGCTGCTCGGCCGGGCCCTGCGGGACGTGGTCACGCTGGTCATCCAGGCCGGCATCATCATCGTGCTGTCCATGCCCCTCGGACTCTTCGTCCGGATCCCGGACCTCCTGCTCGCCTACGTGCTCCTGGCGCTCATCACCCTGAGCAGCGCCTCGATCTCCTACGGCATCGCGCTCAAGGTGAGCAGCCCGGACGTGCTCGGCCAGCTGGTCAACAACCTCGCGCAGCCGCTGATGCTGCTGTCGGGGACGCTGCTGCCGCTCGCGCTGGCCCCGCTCTGGCTGCGCCGCGCCTCCGACTGGAACCCCTTCAGCTGGGCCGTGGTCGGCATGCGCTCGCTGTTCGCCGGCCACACCGGCGACGCCGCGGTCTGGCAGAGCATCGCGCTGATGGCCACCCTGGCGGTGCTGGCGCTCACCTGGTCGGCCCGCCTCTTCGCCCGCTCCGTCCGATGACGGCCGTACCGGCCCGGGCGGCGGTCCCCGTACCACCCGCGCCCGACGCGGTGGCCGCCGCCGTACCCACCCGTGCCCCCGCACCGGTCCCCGTCCCCGCACCGACCCCCGCCACCTGACAAGGACATCCCGATGATCGAGACCAGCGGACTTCGGAAGTCCTTCCAGACCGGACGGCGCCGGAAGAGCACCGACGTGGAGGCGGTGGCGGGCCTGGACCTCACCGTGGCCGAAGGGGAGATCTTCGGCTTCCTCGGCCCCAACGGCGCGGGCAAGACCACCACCCTGCGGATGCTCGCCACCCTGCTGCGCCCGGACGCCGGGGACGCCGTCATCGCCGGCGCCGACCTGCGCACCCAGCAGGCCCAGGTCCGCCGCAGCATCGGCTACATCGCCCAGGGCGGCGGCACCTGGGACGACGTGACGGCCCGTGAGGAACTGGTGATGCAGGCCCGGATGCACGGCATCGGCAAGGCCGAGGCGCAGAGCCGGGCGGTCGCCGCCCTCGACGCCTTCGACCTCACCGAGTACGCCGACCGCAACTGCCGCACCTACTCCGGGGGCCAGCGCCGCCGGGTGGACATCGCCCTCGGCGTGATCCACCGGCCCAAGGTGCTCTTCCTGGACGAGCCCACCTCGGGCCTGGACCCGCAGAGCCGCTCGCACATGTGGGACGAGATCCGCCGGCTGCGCAGCGAGGGCATGACCGTCTTCCTCACCACGCACTACCTGGACGAGGCGGACGCGCTCTGCGACCGCATCGCCATCATCGACGGCGGCGGCATCGTCGCCGAGGGAACGCCCACCGCGCTCAAGCGCTCGATCGCCGGCGAGGTGGTCACCGTCGGAGTGGCCGACGCCGGGGCCGCGGAGAAGGCGTCCGGGGTGCTGGCCGAGCAGGAGTGCGTGCGCTCGGCCGAGGTGCGCGAGGACGGCGGGCTGCGCCTGTCGGTGGACGCGGGTGAGACGGCGATGCCGCAGATCATGCGGGCCCTGGCGGACGCCGGGATCGAGCTGGCCACCATCGAGCTGCACCGCCCCACCCTGGACGACGTGTTCCTCACCAAGACCGGCCGCTCGCTGCGGGAGTCCTGACCATGACGCGCGGTACGGCGACAGAGACGACAGAGGAGAAGCAGATGGACCGGAGCGGCCGGGACGCGGGCGGGTCGGGCGGCTTCGGCCCGGACGGGGAGCGGACGGTGCGCCGGGCGGTGGTGACCGGCGGCGCGGGCTTCGTCGGCTCGCACCTGTGCGACCGGCTGCGGGAGGAGGGCGCCTCGGTCGTCTGCATCGACAACCTCCTCACCGGATCGGTCGACAACCTGGCCGCCCGGGCCGACGACCCGGGTTTCGTCCTGGACCGCAGCGACGTCTCCGAGGAGTTCGACGTCGAGGGGCCGGTCGACCTGGTGCTCCACCTCGCCTCGCCGGCCTCGCCGCACGACTACGCGAGACACCCGGTCGAGACCCTCAGGGCCGGTGCCCACGGCACCCTGAACGCCCTGGAGCTGGCCCGCCGCAAGGGCGCCCGGTTCCTGCTGGCCTCCACCTCGGAGGTCTACGGCGACCCGCTGGTCCACCCCCAGGTGGAGTCCTACTGGGGCAACGTCAACCCGGTCGGCCCCCGCAGCCAGTACGACGAGGCCAAGCGGTTCGCGGAGGCGCTCACCACCGCCTACCGGACCGCCCTGGGCGTGGACACCGTGATCGTCCGGCTCTTCAACACCTACGGCCCGCGGATGCGGCCCACCGACGGCCGGGCGGTGCCCACCTTCATCACGCAGGCCCTCGCCGGGCTGCCGCTCACGGTCGCCGGCGACGGGGCGCAGACCCGGTCGATCTGCTACGTCGACGACACCGTCAGCGGCATCCTGGCGGCGGCCGCCAGCGGGCACCACGGGCCGGTCAACATCGGCAACCCGGTCGAGCTCAGCGTCCTGGAACTGGCTGAGCACATCCGCGAGTTGTGCTCCTCGGTATCGCCGGTCGAGTTCGTCGAGCGCCCCGGGGACGACCCCACCCTGCGCCGCCCGGACATCGGGCTGGCCCGGTCGGCCTTCGGCTGGCAGCCGGTCGTCGACTTCGACAAGGGCCTGGCCCTGACGATCGACTGGTTCACCCGGCTCACCCCCGCCGGCCGGTGACCCGTCCGGGCGGCGACCGCGAAGGTGCGCCGGGGGGCACCGGGCGGCGTACGTACCGGCGCAGGCGGTGTGCCGGCCCCGCGGCAACGCCGCCTCAGGCGAGGACGGCGGGCCTGAGGACCTCCTGGCACCACTGACGGAAGGTGGTGGGTGCGGGCGTGGCCAGGGCCTGCTGCTCGGGGTCGTAGATGCCGTTGCTCTGGGCGACGGCCATGTCGACCAGGCCCTGGGCCCAGGCCTCGCTCATCCCGTACCGCGTCATGGTCGCCCTGTAGGCGTCGTGGCCGGCCTGCTGGTACTGGACGGGGCGCCCCAGTGCCTCGGAGACGACCTGGGCCATGCCGCGGGGGGACAGCGCGTCGGGGCTGATGACCGGGACGGTGTCCTGCCCGTCCCAGGAGCCGTCGGCCAGCAGGCGGGCGGCCGCGGCGGCGATGTCGCGGGTGGCGACGAGCGCCAGCGTCCGGTCCGCGGTGTTCGGCATGACGAAGATGCCCTCGTCCCGGATCGTCCCGGCCTGGTGGAGGAGGTTCTCCATGAAGTAGGGCATGGCCAGGGCCCGGTAGCCGGCCCCGGTGCTCTCGATCATGGCGTCCATCGCGAAGGCCGGCGACAGCTGTCCGGCGTGCCGGCGGTAGCCGCGGCCCAGGCTGGTGACACCGACGACCCGCTTGACGCCGTTGGCCTTGACGGCGTCGCAGGCCGGGCGGGTGAAGCCGAGGTAGTGGGCCTCGATGTCGGTGGCGCCCGGGTCCGGGGGCACCAGCCACAGGACGCTGTCGGCGCCGTCGAAGGCCTCGGTGAGCACCTCGGGATCACTGTGGGAGCCCCGGACGACCTCGGCCTGGTCGCGCACCTTCGGCGCGAGCCGGCCGGGGTCACGGGCGACGACCCGGACGGGACGGCCGCTGTCGAGCAGCGTGTCGACGACCTGGCGGCCGATCTGGCCGGTGGGAGCGGTGATGACGATCACGGAAGCCTCCTGGGGGCGTGGTTCGAGGTGCTCTCGCGGGCACGGGACGCCGGCCTCGCGGTCGCCGGGCGCTGACGCCCGGAGCACTGTTTCCACTGATAACGGTTACACGTTAGCGATAGCATCGCAAATCGATAACATGATTCCGTTATCATCGGTAACCATGGAGACCGATCGTTCCGCCGCCGCAGTGGCCAACCGTGACCGGATCATCGAGGCCGCCACCCGGCTGCTCGCGGAGCAGGGACGCGAAGCGGTCTCGACCCGTGCGGTGAGCGCGGCCGCGGGCGTTCAGGCGCCGACGATCTACCGCCTGTTCGGCGACAAGCAGGGCCTGCTCGACGCCGTCGCCGCGCACGGCTTCGCCCGCCACCTCGGGGAGAAGACCGCGCTCGCGCCCACCGACGACCCGGTCGAGGACCTGCGCACCGGCTGGAACCTCAACCTGGAGTTCGGCCTCGCCAACCCGGCGCTCTACACCCTCATGTACGCCGAACCCCGCCCAGGCGAGCCCTCGCCGGCAGCGGTCACCGCGCTGGGCATCCTCGCCGCCTACGTCCGGCGGATCGCCGAGGCCGGCCGCCTGCGGGTCGACGTGAGCCGTGCCACCCAGCTGATCCACGCCACCGGCGGCGGGACCACCCTCGCCCTCATCGCCACTCCCCCGGACCGGCGGGACCTGACCGTGTCCCACCTGGCGCGGGAGGCGGTCCTCGCCGCGATCACCACCGACGCCCCTGCCACCGGCGCCCCTGCCACCACGGCCCCCGGCCCCGCGACCCCCGCCACCACGGCCCCCGGCCCCGCGACGGCCGCAACCACCCTGCGGGCCCTCCTGCCCCGGACCGACGTGCTGACGCCGGGCGAGCAAGCCCTGCTCACCGAACTGCTCGACCGCATCTCCAAGGCCGGGTGACGCCGCAGCCGCCGGAGGGCTGAGCCCCGGTCACCGTCCCGAGCACCGTGACCGGTCGCGACCGGTCACGGCCGAGCCGCGGCCCGTCGCCGCCGCACGCGCTCGTCGGCGCGGCCGGCGGCCGACCGTGTCGTCATGGGGTCGTCGAAGCGCTGCCGTTCTCCTCCGGGACGAATCCGCAGACCTGGGGTGCGCATGCGGCCTCGTGATCCCGGCCCCAGAGCACGGCGTCCCGTTCGACCGAGCGGACGCGGTGGGCGAGTCGCACCTGCTCCCTCCGCCGCAGCGTCGAGGGCAACGCCGCGAAGGTCTCCGGCAGGACGGCGACCATGGCACTGACCTGCGCGCCGTCGCGCATCCGCAGCAGTGCGGTGCACTGCCACCAGCCGATCCGGCCGCCACGACCGTCGGCGTTCCCCGGCCAGTAGTAGTCCGCCGGATCCGGGAGCAGGTAGTGGACACCGTCGGGGGCCAGATGGGCCCGCAGCCACGGTGCGGCGCCGCCCAGGCCGAGCCGGAGCCGCCGGACCTCGTCGTGCAGGGCGCAGATCGTTCCGGTGTCCAGCACCTTGAGGACGTTCGCGTCCGCGGGCAGCGGCCGGCGCCCGAAGGGGGTCCTGACCGGCCAGCGTCCGAGCAGCAGGCCCACCCACTGCCACGGCTTCATCGGCGACGGGTCCACGCGCGGTTCCGGCAGCGGCGGCGGAGGTGTCCAGGTCCGCCCCTCCTGTTCGATGCGCGCCAGCATCCAGGCCCGGCCCTCCGGACCGGCGGTGTTCCAGGCCCAGCTCATCGGTCGTTCGTCCATCGCGCGGTCGAAGCGGTCGAGGGGCACTCCCCGACGGACCGGCCCGCTACGAGGTGGGCGTGCGACGCCCGGCAGGTTGTGGCCCAAGTCGGCCAGGGCCCTGATACGGCCCAGCACCTCCTCGGGGGATTCCTCCTGCGCCGCGCGCCCCGGACTGCCGGCCAGGCTCCGGATCTCGACGAGTGCGCCGGCCGCCAACAGCGCGGCCACGTCCCGGTCCTGCTCGGCCTCGCGGCGCCTCATGCTGGTCCATCCCTTCTACGGGGTCGGTTGCGGGGGGGCCGGCCCGCCGGGTGCGCACGGGTGCGTTCCGGTGGCACCACGGGAGCGCCCCGGCAACACGGCGGGCGGGACCTCCGAAAGGTGACGGCGGCGCGCCCGGCCCGACCGCCGTACGAAGGAGTGGTGACCGGCGGGACGGCTTGTTGAGCCGACGATGTCCGACCCGGCCCCTATTCTCGGGGACATGACGATTCAGCGCATGGACAACGTCGGCATCGTCGTCGACGACCTCGACGCGGCCGTCGCCTTCTTCACCGAACTCGGCATGGAGCTGGAAGGCCGGATGCCGATCGAGGGAAGCTGGGCGGGAAGGGTCGTCGGGCTGGACGACATGCGGTCCGAGATCGCGATGATGCGGATCCCGGGCGCCCCGGGCCGGCTCGAACTGGCGAAGTACCACGCCCCGCAGGCGATCACCCCCCAGCCGGGGATCACCCCCGCGAACACCCTGGGCCTGCACCGCGTCATGTTCGCCGTCGACGACCTCGAAGACACCCTGGCCCGCCTCCGGCCGCACGGCGCCGAACTCGTCGGCGAGGTGACGCGCTTCGAGGACAGTTACCTGCTCTGCTACCTCCGCGGGCCGAGCGGCATCATCCTCGCGCTGGCCGAGCAGCTGGGCTGAGCGCAGGGAGTCCGCTCCCGCGAACGCCGGCGGCTCGACGGCCGGGCGGGTGCGAAGGACGGCGGCGAGGCCGTCGCCCCCTGATCCGACACCCCGTCAGCCTTCCCCGCCGACCGGGTCGGCGGGTCGGGTCATGCTCCGCGGAGCGCGATCGTCCCATGCCGGCACCGCGGACGTCGACGCCACCGGGTGTCGACGGACGACGCGGGTGTTCACGGACGACGCCCGTGGTGCCGGCGCGTCGCGTGGTGCCGGCACGCGCCTGGCGTTCCGGTGGCCAGCAGGTGGCATTCAACCGCCGTACACGCCGTTTCAAGGTTGTGTCAGCAGAGTTCGGCCTCGTGCCTACCTCACACTCGCGTACCGGCGTCGCCTCCGTCTGCGCCGCGGCCTTGACCTTCTCGGGACTGCTCGTCACCGGGTTGTTCGCGGCGCAGCCCGCGGCCGCCGCGGACCCTGCCGGCTTCCAGAACATCCGGATCAACGAGGTCACCTCGTCCAACAACGACACGGTGGAGCTGTACAACTCCGGCTCGACCGCGGTGAACATCAGCGGCTGGAAGATGTCCGACGACGCCTTCTCGCCGCAGTCGTTCAGCCCTTCCGCCGGCAGCGTCCCGGCCGGCGGCTTCGTCACCTTCAACTCGCCCAAGGGGCTGGGTGACTCGGACAAGCTGGTGATCTACACGGCCGACGGCACGGTGGTCGACCGTGTCGAGTGGGCCACCGACGGGGCGAAGCCGGCGATGGCGCGCTGCGGCGGCGACGGCACCGGGGCGTGGGTGACCGCGACCGTGGCGGCCACCTTCGGTGCCGCGAACGCCGGGGGCTGCCCCTCCTCGGTACCGGCGGCGAGCCGGGTGCGGATCAACGAGGTCACCTCGAACGGCGCGGACACCGTGGAGCTGTACAACGGCGGCACGAGTGCGGTCAGCATCGGGTCGTGGAAGTACGTCGACGGTGACACCACCCACTCCCCGGTCTCGATCTCCTCGTCCTCGCCGAGCGCGACCAGCATCCCCGCGGGCGGCTACGTCACGTTCAGCTCCGGCCTCGGTCTGGGGGACAACGACTCGGTCTTCCTGCTCAACAGCACCGGCTCCACCATCGACTCGGTGACCTGGGCGACCGACGGCGCGAAGCCGTCGGACGAGCGCTGCGCCAACGGCACCGGCTGGTTCCGGACGGCGGTGACGGCGACGCCGGGCGGCGCCAACTCCTGCTCGGGCAGCGGCGGTGGCGGCGGTGGCCAGACCGGGCAGCTGCTGGGCGGGGGCGGCGCGCTGACCAGCGGCTGCGCCCCCGAGGCGGCGACGGGTACGGGCACCACCCCGGCGGGCACACTGGCCTGGCCGGGCGGGCTGGACGTGACGATCGCCGACAACGTCTGTGCGTTCACCACCTCCACCGGCCCCGAGGGGCGTGACATCAGCGGCCTGGCGTTCGACCCGGCGAACCCCTCGGTGCTGTGGGCGGCCAAGAACAAGAACTGGCTGTACAAGCTGGTGAAGAGCAACGGGAAGTGGGTCCCGGACGCGACGTGGAGCGCGACCGGCAAGCAGATCCGCTTCGCGGGCGGCTCGGGCGAGCCGGACGCCGAGGGCCTGACGGTCGGCGCCGACGGCCACCTCTACGTGACCTCCGAGCGTGACAACACCAACAACACGGCCCCCAAGGACACCGTCATGGAGTTCGACCCGGCCGCGACCGGATCGACCCTCACCCCCGTCCACCAGTGGGACATGACCGCGCAGTTCCCGCAGCTGGACACCGGCAGCAAGGACGACGCCAACCTGGGCTTCGAGGGCGTCGGCTACGTGCCGGACAGCTGGCTGACCGCGAACGGCTGGCTCGACCCGCTGACCGGCGCCGCGTACAACCCGGCGAACTACCCGCTGCACGGCTCGGGCCTGTACTTCGCCGGCCTGGAGTGGGACGGCAGCCTGCACGTCTACGGCCTCAACTCCGACAGCTCGTTCACCACGTTCACCACGATCGCGACCGGCAAGGCCTCCGTGATGGACGTGACCTACGACGCCGCGACCCAGCGCATCGTCGCGACCTGCGACAACACCTGCGGCGAGACGCACACCTTCCTGAAGGTCAACGCCGGCGGCGCGATCGTCCCGGACGTGACCTACACCAACCCGGCCGTCATGCCGGCCGACAACCTGGAGGGCTTCGCGATCGCGCCGGCCTCGACCTGCGTCAACGGCTTCCGTGAGGCGGTCTGGAGCGACGACGGCATCTACGGCTTCGGCTCCGGCAGCTCCTCCTACGGTCACGCGCTCTACAGCGGCACCTTCCCCTGCTGATCCCTCCCACCGCGGCGGCCCCGCCGGGGCCGCCGCCGGGATGAGAGGGCACGGGGGCCGGTGAGGCACGGAGGCCGGTGAGGCACGGGGGCCGAGGGCCGTCCCCGCAACCGCCGGCCCCGAGGCGGGACCGACCGCGGCCGCCGGCCCGGACCGCTGTTGTAGCGTCAGACCGTGACCGGCCCCGCGCTGCTGCGCCTAGCGACCTTCAACGTCCTGCACGGACGGCGGATCCCGGACGAGGGCCGCCCGTCGGCCACGGCCGGCACCGACACCGACACCGCGACGGCCTCCGGCAGCGCCACGGACGTGGCCACCGTGCAGCCCCTCATCGACGCCGTCGCCTCCCTGGACGCCGACGTGGTGGCGCTGCAGGAGCTCGACCGCCTCCAGGAGCGGTCGGGCCGGATCGACCAGGCCCGCGCGATCGCCGAGGCGACCGGCGCCACGGACTGGCGCTACGCCTCGGCGTTCCACGCCCGGTCCGTGCCGGGACGGCGCTGGGTGACCGACCGGTCCGAGCCGGGGCTGCGGGTGTACGGCCCGCGGGGCGCGGGGCATGACGGAACGGTGCCCTCGCACGGCATCGCGCTGCTGTCCAGACTGCCGGTCCTGGACTGGCGGGCCCGACGGTTCGCCGCACCACCCGTCGCCCTGCCGCTGCGGGTGGCCGGACGGACGGGCCTCACGGTGATCCGGGACCATCCGCGCGCGGCGCTGGCCGCCGTGCTGGAGGGGCGGCGCGGCCCGTTCACGGCGGTGGCGCTGCACCTCTCGTTCGTCCCGGGGGTGAACGTCCGGCAGCTGCTCGCGGTGCACGGCTGGATCGCCGACCTGCCCCGGCCGCACGTCCTGCTGGGCGACTTCAATCTCTTCGGCGCGATTCCCGCGGCCACGCTCGGCGCGGCCGGCCTGCTCTCGCCGTCGAGGTTCCGGCAGGACCGGTCCGGCTGGCGCGGCCTGGCCCGGGCCCGGACCTTCCCGGCCCACCGCCCCCTGCTGCAGCTCGACCACATCCTCGCGACCGGGCTCGGGTCGCACCGGCCGGAGTCGGGGCGGGCGCCCCGGATGCCGGTCTCGGACCACCGCCCGCTGACCGTCGAACTGCCGCTGTAGGCCGTACGGGCGCGCGCCGGTACCGGAGTCGACGGTACCGGCGGGGCTCGCGGCGCGCCGTGCACAAGGGCGTACCGGGGCTGTGAGCGGGGGCGGCGGCGGGTCAGTGCTTCAGGTAGGCCTGCGGCGGGTACCAGGCCGCCGTCCGGAGCGGGCCCGTGGGTTCGGCGCGGTTGGACGTCAGCCGACGGCCGAGGTGCTCGCCGTTCGGGCCGTGCCGGGCGTAGTGGTCCAGCAGGAGGTCGTGCCCGAGGTCGTTGTCCAGGTCGCGCCAGACGGTGTGCACGTGCTGTCCCGCGGCGACCGCGTTGTCCGCCTCCACCAGCAGGCCGGAGGTCGAGATCCGGTAGTAGTGCGCGGTGTCCGGCCCGGTGCCGCCGGCCCAGGCGAAGTGCAGCTCGGACGGGTGCTCGCGGAGCACGTCCTCGCGGTACCGGGCGGTGAGCTCCTCCGGCCCGGTCTCGACGTAGCGCAGCAACAGCTCCCGGACGGCCGCCAGTTGGGCGCCGGTGAGGTCGGCGCCGTTGATGCCCGAGGGCGCCTCCCTGGTGAAGCGGAGCTTGCGGCGGTCCTCGTCGGTGGTGGTGTAGCCGACGATGCCGAGGTCGACCGGGTCCGGCCATTCCTCGGCGCCGACCCGGGGCACCTGGCGGGTCACGAAGTCCGCGGGCGCGACGTCGTGGACGACGGCCCGGGCCCGCAGGTCCGGGGAGAGTCCGTGCAGGAAGTCGAAGGCCATCCGGCCGTGTTCGCCCAGCGGGTCGAGGACTCCGGCGGGGATCGGCATCGCGCCCATCGCGAGCGGGGTGACGGTCAGGTACCGCTGGGCGACGACGGTGAAGCTGACGGACAGGTGGTGGCCGATGACGCGCCACCCCCAGGTGTCCTCGAAGCCCGGGCGTCCGAAGACGGTGAGCCAGTAGGCGTCCGGGCTGCGGAAGTCGCCCGCGAAGACGCCGAACTCACGCTCGATGACGTCGAGTTCCCGGAGGATGTTCTCGGTGGCCATCACGGCGAGCACCTGGCTGTAACCGCGCATGCTGAGCCCGGTCTTCAGCAGCGTGTGGGCCAAGGTCCGCTGATGGCCGTGGAGTTTGCTCAGCGGGACGCCGGTGCGGTCGGGCTTGGGGATGAAGTCCCAGTCGAGGCGCCGGGGATCGCTCATCTCGGGGATGTGCATCCGGGCCCGGAGGTCCGGGGTGAGCGAGTCCAGGAGCGCCCAGGCGGAGAAGAGCATCCGCTTGATCGCGCCGGGCGCTTCGTAGTTCCTGGAAGGGTGCTGCGGCATGAGTCCTCCTGCGTCAGGCGGCCGGGTCCGATGGTTCGTACGAGGGGGTCGTCTCCGGAAGCACGGCGAGGAGGTCGCAGTGGATCCGCGCCGCGCCGTCGAGTCGCGCGGCGACGGCCTGCCGGGCGGGGCGGCGCGCCGGGTCCGGGAACATGGCCAGCCACTCGTGGTTGAGCGCTTCACGGTCGCCGGGATCGGTCAGGTGGAAGGTCATCTTCAGGATGTGGTCGGTGCTGCCGCCCACGGCCGCCATGAGGGCGCGCACGTGGATGAACACGTTGGCACACTGCTGTTCCAGCGTCGGCGGCATGGTGCGGGTCAGGGGGTTGCGGCCGGTGATGGCGCCCGATGCCAGAAAGGGGCCGATCCGGCTGGCCGCGGGGATCGGATTGGCGTGCTCGAATCCTGGCAGCTCGACGCTGGCCCGCTCGGACACGGCTCAGCCCTCCGCGACGATGCGGTTCTCCAGGGCGCCGAGGCCCTCGATCTCGGCGCGCACCACGTCGCCGGGCCGCAGGAAGTTCCTGGTCGGCGCGCCGATTCCGGACGGCGTGCCGGTGGCGAGGATGTCGCCGGGCATCAGGGTGAAGACCTGCGACAGGTAGGCGATCTGGTCGTAGATGTCGTAGATCATGTCGCTGGTCGGCCAGTCCTGGCGCACCTCCCCGTTCACGCTCAGGGTCATCTGCAGCGCGAGCGGGTCGGGAACCTCGTCGGCCGTGGTGAGCCAGGGGCCGATCGGGCCGTGGGTGTCGAAGGACTTGCCGAGGGTGAAGGTGGGCGAGCGCTTCTGCAGCCAGTCGCGGACGGAGAAGTCGTTGGCCACGAGGTAGCCGGCGATCACCGAGGGAGCGTTCTCGGCGGTGACGTTCTTGCAGCGCTGCCCGATGACGACGCCGAGTTCGATCTCGTAGTCGAGCTCGTCGGAGATGTCCGGCTTCACCACGTCGGCGTTCGGTCCGACGATGCAGGACACCTGCTTGTTGAACCACATCTGGTTCGTGGGAATGGGGATGCCCGCCTGACGCGCCTCCTCGGCGTGCTCGCGGTAGTTCATGCCGATGCCCAGGTACTTCTGGGGGGCGTCGACCGGAGCGAGGAGGGTGACCTCGGACAGGTGGTGCCTGGGGCCGTCCACAGCCGCGATCCGCTGCCGACGTGCGGGCAGGCCGGGCAGGATGTCGCGCAGCGAGGGCCCGGTCTCCCGCGTGATGTCGGTGATCAGTTCGCCGTCGACGCGGCCGAGGCGGACGGTGCCGTCCGCGGGGTGGAACCGTGCGAGTCTCATGCCGGTCAGCCCTTCTGCTCGATCGTCGTGTCCGCCAGGGAGGCCTTCTCCGCGTCGGTGGCCGGCCAGACGTGCTCGCCGTCCGGGGTCATCTGGAAACTGACGAAGCGCCAGGCGCCGTCCTCGCAGCGGCGCAGCACCTGGATGACCTGGCCACGGATGACCCGTTCGGTCCCGTCGGGGCTGTCGAGCCGGTTGAGGATGCGGCCGGTCATGATCGCGACGTCGCCGATCAGGCGGACGGTCAGGGGGCCGCGGGTGATGTCGAGGTACGCCTGCCGGGTGGCCACGTGCTCCAGGAGCTGGGCCTTGTCGTGGGTCACTCCCGGCGCGTGGGTGTGGACGAGGGAGTCGTCGAGGAGGGCGTCCAGGGCGGGGACGTCGACGGTGAGGAGGGCGGTGCGGCGCCGTTCCTCCACCGCGAGGATCTCGGCGCGGGTCCGGTCGTCGGCGTACACGACGGCGGGTGGTCGGTGGGTGCTCATGGTCGTCCTTCGGGTCCGTGGGGTCGGGTGATGGCGGCACGTGGCCAGGGTGGCCGGCCGGTGGCGGCCGGCCCGCCGATGACGGCGGCGGGCCGGCAGCCGGCCGGGGTCAGCGGTCGGCGTGCTCGGTGCGGAAGCCCGTGGTGTCGCCGGCCTCGTGGCCGGGGCGGGGCTGTCCGACCAGCGCGTGGTACCGGCTGAAGATGGCGTCGGCCTCGGCAAGCGGGAGCACGTCCTCGATGTCGGCGAACCGCTCGCCGCCGGTCCGTTCCTCGACCATCCGGCGGATCACCTCGTAGCCCTCGCCGCGGTGGGCCATGACGATGCCGTTGACGGCCCGGAGGCGCTGCTCCTCGAAGGCCTTCAGGGCGGTGGGCACGTCCGGGAGGGTGGCGAGCTTCTCGGCCAGCGCCCCGCCGTCGACGATGGCCTGGCAGGCGCCGTTGCCGCCCCGGGGGTACATGGCGTGCGCGGCGTCGCCGATCAGCAGGACGCGGCCGTCGGTCCAGGTGTCGAGCGGTTCGTGGCGGATGAGCGGGAAGAGGTAGACCTCGCGGGCGTTGCGCAGCATCTCCTGGACGTCCAGGTGCACGATGTCGCACTGGTCGTAGTAGGGCATGATCTGGTCGACGGTGCCGAGCTGGTTCCAGTCCTCGACGGACTCGTCCCGGGTGGCTTCGACCACCCAGTTGACGAGCACCTTCCCGGTGCCCTCGTAGTCGTCGGCGATCGGGTAGACGATCATGCTGGAGGTCTGCGGCGCGCCGATGTGCAGGATGGTGCCGCCGCTGCCGAAGGGCTCCATCAGGGTGGTGCCGCGCCACATGGTGATGCCGGAGTAGACCGGCCCCGAGTGGTCCGGGTGCATCTGCCGGCGGACGGCGGAGTTGATGCCGTCCGCGGCGATCGCGAGGTCGGCCGTCACCTGCGAGGCGTTGCCGTCCAGGTCCTCCAGGTCGAGGGTCACCCGGTCGTCGTGGTTGGTGTAGCCGGTACAGCGCAGCCCCAGGACGACGGCGTCGGCGCCGAGCCGCTCCAGCACGGTGCGGTGGAGCAGCATCTGGAGGCGGCCGCGGTGGACGAAGCGCTGCTCGTGCAGGTAGCCCATGTGCACGCCGCACAGTTCGGCGTAGATCTCCTGGCCGTACTTGTTGTAGAAGATCGACTCCTGGGCGTCGACGGAGATGGCCCGGAACTCTTCGAGCAGGCCCAGCTCCTCCAGCTCCTTGGTGCCGTACACCTTGACGTCGATGCCGACGCCGAGCGGCTTGAGCTCGGGGACGGTCTCGTAGATGCGGGGCCGGAAGCCGCGCTGGTGCAGGCGCAGCGCGGCGGCCAGGCCTGCCGGGCCGGCGCCGATGATCGCGATGTCGAGCGGGTTGTCGGTCATGTGGGTCCTCGGGTGGGTGATGCGGCGGGTGCCGGGCGGTACGGCGGGTTCAGGGTGGTGCGGCAGGTGGTGCGGGGGTGATGCGGCGGGGGTGGTGCGAGGGCCGGTCCGGTGGCCGGCACCGGTGGCCGGCACCGGTGGCCGGGAGGTCAGGCGCCGGGCTGGGGGGCGTCGGTCTCCCGCAGGAACCGCAGGGTGGTGCTCCAGGCCCGGGCGGTGCCGCGGGCGCTGTAGGCGACCACGTCCGGCCGCGGGGAGTCCTTCGCCGTCGGGGAGGTGAAGCCGTGGACGGTCCCGCCGTACACGTGCAGCTGCCAGTCGAGGCCGGCCGCGGTCATCCCGGAGGTGAGGGCGGTGCGCATCGCGGCGGTGGCCATCGGGTCGCCGTCGCCGGTGCAGAGCAGCACCGGTGCCCGACCGGCCTCGGACCAGTCGGACCCGACGACGTCCAGGCCCCCGTGGACGCTGACGACACCCGCGATGCCGGCGCCCCCGCGCAGGTACTCCAGGGCGGAGGAGCCGCCGAAGCAGTAGCCGAGGAGCGCCACGCTCGTGGTCGTGGTCTCCGGCTGCGCCAGGAGGGCCTGGTGGGCCGCGCCCACTCTGCGGTGCCAGCGCTCGCGGTCGGCGGCCATGGCCCCGATCAGCGGGCCGAACTCGGCCTGGCCGGCGGGCAGCAGCCCGTTGCCCCAGAGGTCCGCGACGAAGACGGCGTGTCCCTCCTCGGCCAGGCTCCGGGCGATGCCGATCATGTGCCTGGTCACCCCGTGGGCGTCGGGGAGCAGGAGCACGGTCGTCCCGGCGCGCTCACCGGTCGGCGCGCACACGTGGCCGAGCAGGCGGGTGCCATCGTCCCAGTACTCGATGTCGCGTGCGATCACGTCCCTCATCTGCACAAACGTCCTCTCTCGACGGCTCCCCCACGCGAACGGGGGCGTGGGGGCGGACGGCGTTCCCAGCACCGGGGGCGTCGCCGTACAGGGGACCATAAACGAGATCGTGTATGATTTCAATTATGAAATCTGTTGCGCTGGCGGCAGGGCTCGGCTAGCGTTCGTATCTGATATCGCACATGATCTCGGCCGGATGCGGCCGGGCGCCACCGGCGAGACGGTGGGCGCAGGGTCGTCAGAAGCCACCGAAACCCCCACGTACGACGAGAGGTGTCCCCCCATGACCGTGGTAGACATCAACATCCACCACCTGCCTGAGGACCTGTTCTCCAACCCCAAGATCCTCAACGGCTTCCTCGACAGCGCCCCGCGCGGCTTCGGCGAGATCGCCCGGGTCGCCGACCTGGAGGACGGCCGCAAGCAACTGATCCTGGAGAAGCCGGCCGGCTTCCAGAACCTCAACTACGTCGACGGCGACTACAGCGCCGAGGCCAAGCTCGCGGCCATGGACGAGGCCGGCGTCGACTACGGCATCATGCGCGTGCCGGTCTGGCAGGAGTGGCTCGGCCTGGAGACCTGCCGGGAGGTCAACGACAACGCCCACGAGATCGTCAAGCGGTCGGGCGGCCGGCTGTTCGCCACCGCCACCGTTCCGCCGTGGGGCGGCAAGGAGAACATCTACGAGCTGGAGCGCTGCGTCAAGGACCTCGGCGTGGTGGGCGTGCAACTCGCCTGTCACTACGGGCAGATCTACCTGGACGACCCGGTGTTCGAGCCCTACCTGAAGGTCATCGAGAAGCTCGACATCCCGGTCATCGTGCACCACACCCCGCTGCCGGTGGAGTGGCGCTCGATCATCGACTACACCAACCTGCGCCGGGAGTTCGGCCGCATCACCGACCAGGCCACCGCGGTCGGCCGCGAGCTGTTCAGCGGCATGTTCGACCGGATGCCCGGCCTGCGCTTCGTCCACACCATGCTCGGCGGCAACTGGTTCGCCAACACCGCGCTGATGACGCCGCACAAGTCGAACAAGAAGGAGGCCATCGACCGGCTCGACCCGACCGGCGGCGACAAGATCCAGAGCTACCTGGAGAACAACATCTTCTTCGACCTGACCCACCCGCACTCCTGGGGCAAGGACCAGGTCGAGTGCGCGCTCAAGGTCAACGGCGCCGACCACTACATGTTCGGCTCCTCGTTCCCGGTCTTCTACGGCTGGATGAGCCAGGGCGTGGACTTCCTCAAGAACACCGTCGAGATCACCGACGAGGAGCGCGAGCAGGTGCTGTCGGGCAACGCCAAGCGCCTCTTCCGGCTCCCGATCTAACCCGCGCCGACGACCAAGGGAGACACCCATGAGCCACGATGCCGGCCGGGACGCCAGGGCCGATCAGGACATCGACGGCTTCTTCTCCACCGCTCGCGTCGCCGCACGACGGGAGGCGGTCGAGCTGCCGGCCGACAGCTACACCCACTTCCTCATCGACCTCGACGACCCGAAGCTCGCCGGCGTCCGTGGCATGGACTACGAGGAGTTCTCCCGGGACCGCCGGCGGGCGCCCTTCCTCCAGGAACTCCTCGGCTCCTGGCAGGCCCTGTACGACGAGCCGTTCACCGGCGTCACGTCCGACGGGACGGTCCGCCCGGGCCTCTACGACCTGCCGGAGCACCCGGACGTCGACCCCGCCCCGCAGCGGGCGGCGGAGCGGCTGCTGGCCGTCCTCACCGAGGACGAACTGCTGGCCCTCCGCCACCCGCTGACGGCCCGTCAGTGGCGGGCCTGGAGCAATCCGGAGTTCGTCGTCCACCGGGTGGGCCTGCGCCTGGAGACCCTCCCCGACGAGAAGGTGACGGCGATCCTCGGGGTCGTGCGCGCCTCGCTGAGCCCCGAGGGCTACCGGCGGGTGACCGGGGCCATGACGCTGAACGCCGTCCTCGGCGAACTCGTCGGCCTGCCGACGGTGATGAACGACCGCAGCTACTGGTTCTCGCTCTTCGGAACCCCCGACCCGCTGGCCCCCTGGGGCTGGCAGCTCTTCGGGCACCACGTGGCCGTCAACTTCGTCTCCGTCGGCGGCCGGCACGTCATCGCGCCGGTCTTCCTCGGAGGCGAACCCGCCCTGACGGAGCAGCACCCGCCACTGTTCGCCGCGCGCGAGGCCGCCGCGCTCGAACTCGTCGGCTCGCTCGACGCCGAACAGCGGGCGCGGGCGGTCGTCTACGAGTCCGTGCTCGACCCCGCGATGCCCGAGGGCCGGCTGCACCCGGCCGACGAACGCCACGTCGCCGGCGCCTTCCGGGACAACCGGGTGATCCCCCACGAGGGCATCCGCGCCCGCGATCTCACCGACCGGCAGCGCACGCTGCTGCGCACGGTGGTCGCGGACTTCCTGGTCCTGCTCAAGGAACCGCAACGGGAGGCGACGCTGGCGCTGTTCGACGCCCACCGGGACGACACCTGGTTCGCCTGGTACGGCGCCACCGACGGCTCCCAGCCCTGCTACCTGCGCATCCAGAGCCCGGTGATCGTCGCCGAACTCGACCACCACGCGGGCGTCTGGCTGAGCAACCGGCTGCCGGCCCGCTTCCACGTGCACACCACCCTGCGCCACCCGAACGGCAACGACTACGGCCGTGCACTGATCGCCCGCTGGCACGAGCGGACGGGGTGACCGGTGGCCCGCGTCAGACCGGGTCGCGGTGGAGCCCCGCCTCGTGCCGGGTCACGGCCTCGACGGTCCGCAGCTCGTGCTGCCGGGCGGCGGTCTCGATGGCCTCGGCGTCGGCGGCGGACTCGATCAGCCGGATGAGGTCGTCGTGCTCGGCCAGCGAGGCCTCCGCCCGGCCCGGCGCGTACCAGAAGGCCGACTTGCGGATCACCTCTAGCCTCGCCCACTCGTTGTGGACCATGCCGACCAGCCGGTCGTCACCGGCACGCGACGCGAGCAGCTCGTGGAACTCGCGGTTGAGACGGCCGAACCGGGCCGGGTCGAAGGCGGCCAGCGCCTCGCCCATCTGCCGGTTCAGCGAGCGCGCGGTCTCCAGGTCCTCCTCGGTCAGCCGGGGCGCCGACAGGGCCGTGGCGTACCCGCCGATGCGGGCCAGCAGGCTGAGCCCCTTCTGCCACGCGTCCGTGTCGAACGTACGGACCAGCGCACCGACGTTGGGGACCATCTCCACCCAGCCCTCCGCCTCCAGCCGGCGCAGGGACTCACGCCAGGGCACCGAGCTGATCTGGTACGTGCGCACCAGCTGATCGATGACCAGGCGGTGGCCAGGCCCGTACGTACCGTCCATGATCCGCTCTTTGAGGATCTGGAAGGCCTGCTCGGCTTTGGTCTGCATGCGGCAAATTCTACTGATAGGAGCACACGGTGATCGTCAGGAGGGCGGAAGCCCCCGAGATGCGGCGCCCGGGAAAGATCATCGCCGTCCACGCGAGCTACGCCTCGCGCGCCGCCGAGAGCGGCAGCCGGCCCGCCCACCCCTCGTACTTCCTCAAGCCGTCCAGTTCGGTGGCGGCCTCCGGCGGTGAGGTGGAGCGCCCGGCCGGCACCGAGCGGCTGACCTGCGAGGGCGAGGTGGCCCTGGTCATCGGCAGCACGGCCAGGCGGGTCGGCCGCGAGGAGGCGTGGAGCCACGTGGGCTGGGTGTCCGCGGCCAACGACCTCGGCGTCGCGGAGCTGCGGGCCCAGGACCACGGCTCCCACCTGCGCTCGAAGGGCGGTGACGGCTTCACGCCGCTCGGCCCCCGGCTGATCGACGCCGGCACGCTCGACCCCGCCGCCCTGCGCGTCCGCACCTGGGTCAACGGCGAGCTCGTCCAGGAGGACACCACCGCGGGCCTGCTCTTCCCCCTGGCCCAGATCGTCGCGGACCTCTCCCAGCACCTGACCCTCGAACCCGGCGACGTCATCCTCACCGGCACCCCCGCCGGCCCCCGGACGCTGGCCCCCGGCGACGTCGTGGAAGTGGAGGTGGACGCCCCGACCGCGCCGACGACGCCCAGCTCGGGGCGCCTGCGGACCACCGTGGTCCCCGGCCGGGTGCCCTTCGACGCCTCCCTCGGGGCGCTGCCGGCGCCGCCCGCCCGGCCCGGTGCCCTGAGCCCCGGGCTGCGCGCGAAGCTCCTGCGCACTCCGGTGGCCGGCCTGTCGGCGCAGCTGCGCAAGCGGGGGCTCGACCACGTGTCCATCGACGGCCTGCACCCGCTGACGCCCGGCAGCAGGATCGTCGGGACGGCCCGCACGCTCCGCTTCGTCCCCAACCGCGAGGACCTCTTCGCCGCGCACGGCGGCGGCCACAACGCCCAGAAGCGGACCTTCGACACCGTGGCCGAGGGCGAGGTGCTCGTCATCGAGGCGCGGGGCGAGACCGGCGCGGCGACCCTCGGCGACGTCCTGGCCCTGCGCGCGCACGCCCGCGGAGCCGCGGGCATCGTCACCGACGGCGGGGTGCGCGACGCCGACGCGGTCGCGGCCGTCGGCATCCCGGTCTTCAGCGCCGGGCGCCACCCGGCGGTCCTGGGCCGCAAGCACGTCCCCTGGGACCACGACCTGACGATCGCCTGCGGCGGCGCCACCGTCCAGCCCGGCGACGTGATCGTCGCCGACTCGGACGGGGTCCTGGTCGTCCCGGCGGCCCTCGCCGAGGAGGTCACCGACGCCGCCCTCGCCCAGGAGGAGGAGGACGCCTGGGTCGCCGAGCAGGTCAGGGCCGGCCATCCGGTGGACGGACTGTTCCCGATGAACGCCGAGTGGCGGGCCCGGTACGCGCGGCGGGAGGGCCGGACGTGAGCACGACCGCCGGGGAGAGCAAGTCGCAGGTGGCCTACCGGTGGATCCGCGAACGCATCGCCACCGGCGTCTTCAGCCCGGGCTACCGCCTGGTGCTCAGCTCGCTGGCGGGCGAGCTGTCGATGAGCGTCGTCCCGGTCCGCGAGGCCGTCCGCGCGCTCACCGCCGAAGGCCTGGTGACCTTCGAACGGAACGTCGGCGCGCACGTGGCCCACGTGGACGGCGCCCGGTACCGCTTCACGATGCAGGCGATCAGCATGCTGGAGAGCGCGGCGACGGCGCTGGCCGCTCCCTTCCTGACGCCGGACGACATCGCCCGGGCACGCCAGCTCAACGACGTGGTGCGCCGCGGCCTGCCCGATCTGGACCCCCGGGTCTTCCGGGAGATCAACCAGGCCCTGCACGGCACCCTGTACGCGAGGTGCCCCAACCCGCGGCTGCTCGACATCATCCGGGCCGAGTGGGTCCGGCTGGGGCACCTGCGCGGATCCGCCTCCGGCATCGCGCCGGGCCGGGCGGCCGAGGCGGTGCTGGAACACGAGGCGCTGATCGACCTCATCGAGGGCGGCGCGCTGCCCGAGGACATCGAACGGGCCGCCCGCCGGCACCGCGCCGCCTCCGTCACCGCCGACCTGGCCGCCCGCCACCCGGGCCTGAACCACTGTGACCTCTCCCTCCCCGAAGGAGCGTGAATGCTGCCGCCCCAGACCATCACCGCACTGGCCGCCGAGCTGTCCGAGGCCCACCGGCTGCGAACCGTGGTGCCCAGGATCACCGCCCGGCACCCGGAGGCGACGGTGGAGGACTCCTACGCCGTCCAGAGCGCCTGGCGCGACGAACAGCTCGCGGCGGGCCGCCGCCTGACCGGCCGGAAGATCGGCCTGACCTCCAAGGCCATGCAGTCCGCCACCGGCATCACCGAACCCGACTACGGCGTCATCTTCGAGGACACCGTGCGGGACACCGGCGCGGTCATCGACTTCGGCGAGTTCTCCAACGTACGGGTCGAGGTCGAGCTGGCGTTCCTGCTCGACGCTCCCCTGGAGGGTCCGCACTGCACCCTGGTCGACGTGCTCGACGCCACCAGGTGCGTGCTGCCGGCGCTGGAGGTCCTGAACTCCCACATCGAACTGGAGGGACGCACGATCGTCGACACCATCGCCGACAACGCGGCGTACGGCGCGGTTGTGGTCGGCGGCAACCCCGTCCGTCCGGACGCCGTCGACCTGCGGTGGATCTCCGCCCTGCTGTACCGCAACGAGACCGTCGAGGAGAGCGGCGTCGCGGCCGCGGTGCTCGACCACCCGGCCCGCGGGGTCGCCTGGCTCGCCAACAAGCTGCACCAGCACGGCGGGCGGCTGGAGGCCGGGGAGCTCGTCCTCGCCGGCTCCTTCACCCGGCCCATGTGGGTGTCAAAGGGCGACGTCGTCCTCTGCGACTACGGACCCATGGGAACGGTGTCATGCCGATTCAGCTGACTTCGACGCTCCGTGACCGCCTGGCGTCGGCCGCCCGGCCCCTGGCCGGCATGTGGGTGTGCAGCGGCAGCGCCCTGGTCGCCGAGATCTGCGCGGGCGGCGGGCTGGACTGGCTGCTCATCGACATGGAGCACGCCCCCAACGGGCTGGAGTCGGTGCTGGCGCAGCTGCAGGCGGTCGCGGCCTACCCGGTCGAGGCCGTGGTGCGGGTCCCCGGCGACGACCCCGTGGTCGTCAAGCAGGTCCTCGACCTCGGGGCCCGCACGATCCTGGTGCCGATGGTGAACTCGGCGGCCCAGGCGCGCGAGGTGGTCGCCGCCGCCCACTACCCGCCGCTGGGGCGGCGGGGCGTGGGGTCGGCACTGTCCCGGTCCGCCCGGTGGAACCGGATCGAGGACTACCTGACCGGGGCGGCCGCCCACGTGTCCGTCCTGGTGCAGGTCGAGACCGCCGAGGCGGTGGCGGCCGCGGGCGACATCGCCGCGGTCGACGGCGTCGACGGGGTCTTCGTCGGACCCTCCGACCTGGCCGCGTCGATGGGCCTGCTCGGGCAGCCGAACCACCCCGAGGTGACGGCCGCGGTGCGGAGCGCGATCGCCGACGTCCGCGCGGCCGGTGTCCCCGTCGGCGTCAACGCCTTCGACCCGGCGGTCGCCGACGCCTACGTCGAGGCGGGCGCGTCGTTCCTCCTCGTCGGCGCCGACGTCACCGTCCTCGCCCGTGCGTCGGAATCCTTCGCCGCACGCTTCACCGCCGGCGGCGCCGCCTGACTCCCGCCGCCTGATTCGCACCGTCCGACCTCACCGCCCGACCCACCGCCAGACCACCAGACCGCCCGGCCTGATCGCCCCATCGCGAGAACGGCGGGCCCCCGGTGTCCCGCCCACCCACAGAACCCTCTGACAATCCGCCGTGAACGACGGGAGGAGAGCCGAATGGACCGCATGTCCCTCATGCAGAGTTTCGTCACTGTCGCGAGGATCGGCAGCTTCAGCGGCGCCGCGAAGGTGCTCAACTTCTCGGGCTCGCTCGTCTCCCGTCACGTCGCGGAGCTGGAACGGGAGCTCGGCGTCCGGCTGGTCAACCGCACCGCACGGTCGATCAGCCTCACCGAGCCCGGCATGCGGTACGCCGAGTTCGCCGACCGCATCCTCAAGGAGATCGAGGCGGAGTACGCCAGCATCTCCCACCTCCACGACCGGGCGGAGGGTGTCCTCAGCGTCATCGCCCCCAAATGGCTGGGCAGCCTCGATCTCGGTGACGCGATGGCCGCCTTCTCCATCGCCCACCCCCGGATCTCCGTGCGGTTCGAGCTGGGCGGACTGTCCGACCGGACCCACGACTTCCTCGACAGCGGCTTCGACGTCGCCCTGCACGCACGGGACCTGCGGGACTCCAGCGTCCGGTTGAAGAAGATCGCCACGCTCCCCTTCGTGCTGTGCGCCTCGCCGGACTACGTCTCGCGGCACGGGGCGCCGGCCCACCCCGACGACATCGCCGGCCACGGCTGCGTCGTCCACACCGACGAGCCCCACTGGAGGCTCGGCCGGGGCCGCGCCGCCACCCAGCTGAGGATCCGCAACGTCGTGTACTCCTCCAACTCCTACATCGCGCTGCGCAAGGCCGCGGCCTGCGGCCGGGGCGTGGCGTTGCTGCCCCAGATGGCCGTGAACGACGACCTGTTGTCGGGACGGCTGCGCCCGGTGCTCCCGCAGTTCGGTGTTCCCGAGCGGCCGCTGAACGCGATCTACGGCCCCGGGGACGCCGTTCCCCGCAAGGTCAGCATCTTCCTCGAATTCCTCACCACGTGGTTCGCCGAGTCCGACGCCGAACGCTACGGGGCGGTCGGCTGAGACCGCCGCGCCCCGCGGCGGCCCGCCCGCCCCGGCAGTCCCGGCAGCCCCGCCGGGCGACCCCACCCGCGGCCACCGCCTGCCCGGGCGGCCCTCGCCTCGCCACGGGCCCCGCCCGTCTCCCCCGCGCACCGAAGACCAGGAGTCCCGATGTCCCTGTTCGAACCCGCACGGCAGGACCCGCCACCCGGCACCGACCTGCACGGCCACCCCGCGCACGAGCCCCTGCGCCGCACCGCGCGCCGCCTGCGACGCCGGCTGCTGGCGGTCAACGGGGTCACGGCGCTCGCGGTGTTCCTCCTCGCCCACACCGCGAAGCAGAGCATGGCGACCCCGCTGCTCAGCGGGTGCACCCTCGGGATGCTGCTCCTCGGCGGCCAGGCGGCCACCATGCTGGTCTCCGCCGTCGGCTACGACCGCGCCTGCGCCGCCCGCTGCGACCGGCACGTCGACGCCATGGTCTCCGCCACCCGGCAGCACGGCCCCGGACCGGCGAGACCGTGAACGACCACACCGTCCTCGCCGCCGGCGGTTCCGCGCTGATCACACCGCTGACCGGATTCCTCCTCGTCATCAGCCTGTGCTTCATGCTCTGCCTGATCGCCGGCGTGGCCAACGACAAGGTCGCCGACTTCTACGCGGCCGAACGCTCCCTGCCCACGACGCGCAACGCCCTCGCCCTCTGCGGGGACCTCATTCCCGCGACCGCCCTGCTCAGCCCGATCGGCACGGTCGCCCTGAGCGGCTACGACGGCATGGCGGCGGCCACCAGCGCGAGCGCGGCCATGGTCGTCCTCCTCGTCCTGGCGGAACCGCTGCGGAACACCGGCCGCTTCACCCTCGGGTCGGTCCTGGCCACCCGCACCAGCAGCCGGGCGGCGCGGATCGCCGGCGCGGTGACGACGGTCGCGGTGTGCGTCCCGCTGACGGTCGTCCAGCTGACGGTCGCCGGCGAGGCCACCGCGTACGTCCTGGGGTCCCGGACCCCGGGCACCGCCCTGGCCTGCACGGTGCTCGGCGGACTGCTGATCGTCACCTTCTCGGCGTTCGGCGGCATGCGCGGGACCAGCACGATCCAGGCCGGCAAGGCACTGCTCGTCCTCGGTGTGGTCACCGCCGTGGCCGTCACCGCCACCGCCGGGCAGCACCGGACCCTCACCGAGCTGTTGGCGCACGCGGCCGCCGGAGCGGGCGGGCCCCGTCTCTTCCACGCCCCTGGCCTGCGCTTCGGCGACACCACGACGGGCACCCTCGACCAGTTCTCGCTCTGCCTCACCCTGGCGGTCGGCTCGGCCGTCCTGCCACCCCTCCTCATGCGCGTCGGCGCCTCCGTGAACGGCCGCTCCGCACGGCGTGCCGCGAGCCGGGCGACCGTCATGATCACCCTCTACTACGGCGCGATCGTGCTGCTCGGGCTGGCGGCGGCCGCCGGGGTCGGCGCCCGCGCGATCACCGCCGACGACCCGCAGGGCAACTCCGCCCTGCTCCTCCTCACCAACGCCCTCGCCCACGGGACGAGCGGCCGGATCCTGTTCACCGCCGTCGCCTGCGCGGTGTTCGTGACCTCGCTCGCCTCCGTGGCGGGGCTCACCCTGGCCGGCGCCGCCGCCCTGTCCCACGACGTCTACGCCGGGGCCCTGCGCCGCGGCGACGCCACCGACGGACGGGAACTCGCCGTCGCGCAGTGGGCCATCGTCGTGCTCGGCGTGGTCAGCGTCCTGGCGGCGGTCCTGCTGCACGGATGGAGCGTCCTCTTCCTGGCGTCCTTCGCCACCGCGGCGGCCGCGTCGGTGATCCTGCCGGCCCTGGTGTACACGCTCTTCTGGCGGGGCTTCTCCCGGACGGGGCTGCTGTGGACCCTCTACGGTTCGCTGACCTGCTGCCTGCTGCTGCAGGTCTTCGGGCCGACCGTCTCGGGGCAGCCGTACTCGCTCCTCCCCGGCGCCGACTTCCACTGGTTCCCGCTGCGGAACATCGCCCTGGTGACCGTGCCCGTCGGATTCCTCCTCGGCTGGGCCGGCAGCCGCCTCCGGCCGGGCACGCCCGCCGAGCGCACCGCCGCCCGCCGGGCGGAGACCACCATGCTCACCGGGGCCCGATAGCCCGAGCACGCGCTCCCCCGGGCCCGGTCCCCGGGCTCGCCCACTCCGCAGGCCCACCGACCGTCCGCCGCCCTCCGCCCGCCGCGCGGCGGGCGGAGGGCGGAGGGCGGAGGGCGGCACTCCCTCAAGCCGGCCGTCGAGGTTTCCGTCGTGAGGTCGCCCTCGCCCTGCCCCGTCCGCTCGGGGCGGGGCAGCACCGTTCCCGCACGCCCCTCCGCGGCCGCCGCCCGCCCATCCCGGAACACCCGGACGAGGAACCGACCTTGAACAACCCTGCCGACGCCGACCGGCCACCGCCCCGCACCCGGGTCGAACGGAACGCCCTCATCAACCACCGTCCCGCACCCGTCGTCGACCTCCACCTGCCCACCGCGGCCGGACCGCGGCTCCCCCTCGTCATCGACGTCTCCCGGCACGCACACCCGGCGGCCCTGGCCGAGACCGCCGGACGCTGGGCACCGATGCTGGCCGCGCACGGCCTGGCCGTGGCCGCCGTCCGCGAACCCGCCCCGGCACACCGACACGACGCCCTGCAGACGATTCGCGCCCTCGTACGGCTGCTGCGCAGCGGCAGCACCACGACCGGCCCGGCCACCGACCGGATCGGCCTCTTCGGCTCCGGTGACGGCGCCTGTCTCGCGGCCCTCACCGCCTACGGGACGGCCGACCTCCGCTCCCGCGTCCAGGCGGTGGCCGGCATCGGCGGTTCCTGGGGCGCGGACCTCTCCCCCGGCCCGGCCCACCGCCGCTCGCGCACCGCCCCGCGCCGCCACCCCGACGCCGAAGTCCTGCACCAGGTCAGCGAGATCGCGCTGGCCACCGGGAACGACGTGCCGCTGCTCGTGGTCCACCCGTTGGACGACCCGGAGCTCCCCGCCGAACACGGCATCCGCTTCGTGCAGGTGGTGAGCGCCGCCGGCGGGCGCGCCTCCGTCCTGCTCGCCGACACCGAGAACCGCCCCGGCCCCGACGACACCGCCGCGGCGGTGGCGGCCTTCTTCCACCGCGCCCTCGCCGACCCGCCCGAACCGGTCCGGCCCACCCACCGCTGACCGCGAAACCCCCGCCGTCCGACCGTCAGGGCCGGACCGGGGGTTTCGTCCTGCCCTCGAAACCCCCGGTCCGGCCAGAGGCCCGGGCCCGCCCGCGCGAGCCACGTCCGGTCTCTCCCCACCGACCGCCACCTGACCGCCACCGGCGCGGCCGGGCCCGTGGCCGTCGTAGGCGTCCCCGGCCCACCGGACGGCCTCGGCGCTCTACTGCTGAGTCCGGTCGTCGCAGCCGCGGCCGGCGGCCCGAACACCGCGGTGGCCGGAGGGTTCCCGGACGAGGTGCGGCCGCCGGGCGGGGCCGTCAGCTCGTCGGCCCTGCCCGGCGGCCGTACCGGGCCGTCAGCTCTCGTCGGCCACCGCGACCGGCACCGCGGCCTGCGCGGGCACGGACGCGGCCGCCACCTGCTGGGGGGCCTGCCGACGGACACCGATCAGGACCAGACCGACCCCCGCCGCGACCAGCAGGCCGAAACCGCTGATCAGGGCGCACACGTGCAGGGCGTCCGTGAAGCTGGCGCCGTAGGCCGACATCGCCTGTCCGGTCGCCGCGGGGGTGTCGAGCCGCAGGAAGGCGCCCGCCTGGATGCCCACGTGCGAGACCAGGCCCTCCACCTTGCCCTGGGCGGCGGGGTTCAGCCCGGACGCGGCGAGGTGCCCGGGCAGGGCGGCCAGCGTGCGGTCGGTGAGGACGGCGCCGAAGACGGCGGGGCCGAGTGCGCTGCCGATCTGACGGAGCGCGCTGTTCGCCGCGCCCGCCGTACCGGCGAGTTCACGCGGGACGCTGTTCATCGCGATGGTGGTGATCGGGGCGATCGCCAGGGCTATGCCGGTGCCCAGGACGGCGATCAGCAGCGCCGCGGTCGTCGTGTCGGTCGACGCGTGGAAGAGGCACACGCCGAGCGCCCCGACGCCACCGACGACGAGCCCCGTGATCAGGACCAGGCCGGGGCTGGTGCGGTTCATCAGCCGGCCGACGAAGGGGCCCACCAGCACGGTGATGCCGTTGAGGGCCAGCAGGCGCAGCCCGATGTCGAGGGTCGAGGCGTGGTGGACCAGCCCGAAGTACTCGCTCACCGCGAAGACGAGGCCGACCTGCGCGAAGAGGGTGGCCGCCATGATGAACGCGGCGCCGGAGAAGCCCCGGGAGGCGAACAGGCGCATGTCCAGCATCGGGGCGGGCGAGCGCAGTTCCACCAGGACGAAGGCGAGGAATCCGGCGGCGGCCACCACGAACGCGACGAGGGCCTTCGGCGTGGTCCAGCCGGCGCTGCCGCCCTCGATGACCCCGTACACCAGTCCGGTGATGGCGACGACGGCGAGGAGCTGTCCGGGCACGTCCAGGTGGCGGGTGCGCGAGGCCCCGGTCTCCTCCAGGAGGAAGATGCCGACGACCGCGACGACCGCCCCGATGACCAGTGCGGGGAGGAAGATCCAGCGCCAGCTGAGGTGCTCGACGATCACGCCGTTGATGACGGGCCCGAGGGTCAGGCCGAGCCCGAGGGAGGCGGTCCACAGGGCGATCGCACGGGCCCGCCGGCCGTGGTCCGGGCAGACGTGGTTGATCAGGGCCAGCGTCGCGGGCAGCAGCGCCGCGGCCCCGACACCGGTGAGCGCCTGGCCGACGCAGACGAGGGCGACGTTCGGCGCCAGCAGGCACACCAGGGAGCCGAGGCAGAAGAGGGTCAGGCCCGCCGTGTAGACCTTCTTCCGGCCGTACCGCTCGCCGAGCACGCCGCAGGTCAGCAGCAGCGCCGCCGTCGGCAGGATGAACGCGTCGGTCACCCACTGGAGTTCGACGGTGGAGGCGTCCAGGGCCCGCTGGATGACCGGCAGGGCCACCGAGACGCCGACCACCGGCAGGTAGGCGGCGAACACACCGAGACAGGCCAACAGGATGGTCACGTCGGCCTTCCGGGCAGCGCTCGACGTGGGAGCGGGCCGCGACGAGGCGGATGAAGCCGTTGCAGGCATGGATACCTCTAACGATGGTTGCGGAATGAGAAGTGCGCCGGCTGCAGGAGTGCAGGGACAGGCCTGACCGCTGCGGCGTGCGCAAGCCATCCGGGGTGGGGGCTCGGGCACCGTATCCCGGCACGGCTCCGCTGGGATGACCTCGGGAGCGCAAGATAAGTTGAACGAATCTGCAGGCAGCGGCGGTTTGCGGGCGGTTTCCCGGGGACTACGATCCACCTGTCACGACCGGTCGCCGTGGGCACCGGTCCGGGCCCGCACGGGAGCGCCGGCGAGTGTTCCGTCCCGTGTGACGGCCCGAGTACGCGACGGTCTTCGTCACCGCGTCGGCTCCCGTCGAGGGCGCCGTCGTCGCTGCGTCGGCTCTCACGCCGGCGCCGCCCGGTTCTCGCCCCCGCCCGTTGCCCGTTGCTCCGGCGGCCCCGCCGCAGCCGGCTCCGCGCGGCGCGGCCGGAGTCTCACGGCCGGAGTCGCGCCCGCGGCCGTCCGACCGGGACGGGACCGCTTCGCCGATCACCTACACAAGGAGAGCGTCCATGCCGGAACGTCCGGTCCGCAGGCCCCGCAAGCCGTACACCGCGCACGTGGTGCGCACCGAGCGGATCACCCCCCACATGCAGCGCGTGGTGCTCGGCGGGGAGGGGCTCGCCGCGTTCACCGCGGGCACCTGCACCGACCACTACGTCAAGATCCTGTTCGGCGCCGACGGCGTCACCTACCCCGAGCCCTTCGACCTGGAACGGATCCGCGAGGACCTCCCCCGCGACCAGTGGCCGGTGACCCGGACCTACACCGTCCGCGCCTGGAACCCCGAACTGCGGGAACTCACGATCGACTTCGTCGTCCACGGCGACGAGGGCCTGGCCGGCCCCTGGGCCGTGCGCGCCCGGCCCGGCGACACCGTCCGCTTCATGGGCCCCGGCGGCGGCTACACGCCCGACACCACCGCCGACCGGCACCTGCTCGCCGGCGACGAGAGCGCCCTGCCCGCCATCGCCGTCGCGCTGGAGTCCCTCCCCCGCGACGCCGACGTCCACGCCTACGTCGAGATCAGCGGCCCCGAGGAGGAGCAGAAGATCGACACCACCGCCCAGGTCCACTGGCTGCACCGCGGCGAGCGCCCGGTCGGCGAACTGCTCACCGAGACCCTCCGCGCACTGGACTTCCCCGCCGGCCGGGTGCACGCCTTCGTCCACGGCGAAGCCGGCTTCGTGAAGGACCTGCGCGCCCTCCTGCGGGTGGAGCACGGCATCCCCCGCGAGGACCTCTCCGTCTCCGGCTACTGGCGGCTCGGCCACGACGAGGACGGCTGGCAGTCCTCCAAGCGCGCATGGAACGCCCAGGTCGAAGCGGAACAGGAGACCGTTCCGTCCTGAGCCGGTCACCCGTCCACCCCGTCCACCCCGGCCCGCCGGGCCACCTGCCGTCCCATGGCCGCCGCCGGGCGCCGGAGTACCCGGGACGCCAGCGGCCGGGGTGGACGGGGTGGACGGTGCGCCGGGCCGGCCGGGGTGCACGGGTGGTCGTAGATCGCGGGAGCGCTCCCACCAGGTGTTGCCCAAGGCGGCGGAAGGCGCAAGAAAACTTCTCGTGCGTCAGGGATTACGCCGAGGCCGTGGCTTGGCTACGCTCGACCCCGATCGCGGGAGCGCTCCCACGTTCATCTCGACCGTCCTGGATTCTCTCCCACCCGAGAGCACGCGGAGAACACCCATGAGCACCCCCGAGCCCGTCCGGCGCGCCGCCCCCTCCCCCGACGGCCGCGCCACCGAAGAGCAGCCCGGAGCACCCCGGCGCCGCCGTACCGCCCTGCTGACGCTGGCCGCCGGAGCGACTGCCGCGGCCGTCCTGCTGGCCACCCAGACCGGCGCCGGCGCCGCGGTCCAGGGCAGCCTGGCCGGCGGAACGCAGTTCTACAAGGACCCTGCCTCCAAGGTCGTCAAGTGGGTCGCCGCCAATCCGAACGACTCCCGGACCTCGGTGATCTCCAAGCGGGTGGCCAGCCAGCCGCAGGGCATCTGGTTCGCCAACTACCGCCCTGACACCGTCACTTCTGATGTCCGGACGATCACCACGGCGGCCGCCGGAGCAGGCCAGGTACCGGTGCTGGTGGTGTACGAGATCCCGAACCGCGACTGCGGCGGCGCCTCCGCCGGCGGCGCGCCCGACCTCGCCTCGTACGACGCCTGGGTGGCCAAGTTCGCGGCCGGCCTCGGCAGCGGCCCCTCGCTGGTCGTCCTGGAGCCGGACTCGATCGCCCTCACCACCTGCCTGTCCGCCCAGCAGCAGGCCGACCGCTTCGCCTCGCTCTCGCGGGCCGGCGCCACCATCCACGCCGCCGCTCCCAACGCGAAGGTCTACCTGGACGGCGGCCACTCCACCTGGAACAGCGCCGCCACCCAGGCCGACCGGCTGCGCAGCGCCGGGATCCTGGCCAACGCCAACGGCTTCTTCACCAACGTCTCGAACTTCAACACCACGGCGGGCGAGGTCGGTTACAGCAAGTCGGTGCTGTCCGCCCTGGGCAACCCCGGCAACCTGCACGCCGTCATCGACACCAGCCGCAACGGCAACGGCCCGGCGGGCGGCGGCGCCTGGTGCGACCCGGCGGGCCGGGCGATCGGCAACTACCCGACCGCCGCCACCGGTGACGCCGCGATCGACGCCTTCCTCTGGGTGAAGCCCCCGGGTGAGGCCGACGGCTGCGCCGCCGCCGCGGGCACCTTCTCGGCGGACGTCGCCTACCAGCTGGCGGCCAACGCGGCGGACCCGAGCCCCCAGCCGACGGCCACGCCGACCGCCACCGCGACCCCGACGGCGACGCCCACGGTGACCACGACGCCCACCGCGACCCCGACCGCCACCGCGACCCCCACGGCCGGCGCCGCCGCCTGCTCGATCGCCTACCGGACCAACACCTGGAGCACCGGCTTCACCGCCGACGTCACGGTCAAGAACACCGGCACCGGCCCGATCGGCAGCTGGACGCTCAAGTGGACCTACGGGGGCGACCAGAAGGTGACCGGCTTCTGGAACACCAAGATCACCCAGTCGGGCGCGGCCGTCACCGCCACCGACCTCGGCTACAACGGCACCCTCGCCGCAGGCGCCTCGACCGCCTTCGGCTTCCAGGGCACCTACAACGCCGCCAACCCCACGCCCACCGCGTTCACCCTGAACGGGGCTGCCTGCACCGCCGTCTGACGCCCGGTCCGACGCACACCCGGTGAATGCCGCCGGCCGGAGACCCTCCGGCCGGCGGCTTCAGCACGCCGCGCACTCGGTCGCCGCCGGCCGCATCCTCGATGCCTGCTGGCCCTGGCCGGATTGAGTGGACACAACGCTGTTCCGACCCCGGACGATCGGCCGGACATCCGAGGTCCGTGTCCGCCGGCGCCAATCATCACAAAGGGTTCCCGGAGCGGGGCGACCAAGAGCTGTCTCTGCCCTGAGCAGATGACTTGAGACGACCAGCCGGCCCACAGTGGGACACGGAGGCGAGCATGAGCTACTCGGTCGCGGCCGGAGCCTCCCGCTCCCTCAGGCGCTGCTCGTACCGAGAGGGCGCATCGAGTATCCAGGACCACGACTCGTACTCGTCGACGGGTCCCACCCGGTCGGCGCCGTCGATACAGCGCGGATCGTCCCGCTCGGCCAGTCCGTAGACGGCCCAGATCCGGGTCTGCTGGCGATCGTGTATGCCTCCGCGAAGCTGAACGCACTCGCGCAGCGTGGGCACTCCACTCGGCCGAACAGATGCCGGATGCCCTCGGCGAGTTGCAACTGCCCGTCACGGACAGCCGTGGCGTGCATCCATCGCCCCGGGTCGGCGAGTTCCTCAGCCGACGCGGGCCGCAGCGCACGTCGATCGATGTCGCCCAGATCCCAGTCGCGGACCGCCGAGTAGCAGCCGTAGTCGCCGACGGCCACGGTCACCTCCACGCTGCAATGCGGGCAAGTCACGGCGTAGAAGTCGTCGGTGAAGTCCTCCAGAGCAACACACCAGTGGTACTGCCCTTCGAGCGCGAGGAGGTCGCACAAGACCCGGTTGTAGTCGGCGGGACCCGCCCGGAGCTGCTGGTCCACCAGTTCCCGCAGAGCGCTTCAGCCCCTGGATCATTGCGGGACAGGCATGAGCCGCCGCTTGCCCCGATGAGCAGCTGACCGTCAGCCGTGCCCGCCGAGGCATCGAACCGGCGGTCGAATCAGCTCGGGCTTCGTCTTGATTCTCGGGGGAAGGCATCGAGCCACTGGTTGAATCGCGGTCCGTCGTGGCGCGCGCCGTCGAATTCTCCGGTGACCCAGCCGATGCACGTGGGGCGTTCGCCGGTGTCGGATGCGCAGTACTCCTCGATCGCGGCCCTGACCTGTGCGAGTGGCAGGGCGCTGGCTGGTTCGTAGCACTCGCCGGAGCCCGGATCCGCTATCAGTTCGGGCCCCGAACAGGCCGGGTCCGGGTTGTCGGAGAGCCAGAAGAAGTCGTACATTCCGCCGGTCTGCACGCTGGACCACCAACTGAGGGCCCCGTAGCCGCTTCGCTCGTCCGCTGTGACGCGAAGGTATGCACTGGGGCTTCGGGCGTCCGGCTCACTGACGGTGAACCAGGCCTGAGTGGCGGCGGAGTGGACGCCGGGAGAGACTTCCTGCGGTGTGATCGACCGGAAAGCCTCCGAGATGAGGCCGACAATGTCATCCGGGCGCGTCGGACGGTACTCGTCGCCCGCTATGTTCACTCGGAGAATCAACGCCCACCCCCGGTGCGCTTCCTTGTTCCCAGGATCTCTTCCTCGATCAATTCACCCTCCTCGTCAAGCCGGTGGACGACCGGCCGGCGCCCGGACAACCGCTGTCGGCGGTGGCCGTCGCCATCCCTTGATCAGCAAGAACCGGAGTGTCTCAGGCCCCACCGACACGCCTCCACCGCCGGGCCGCCTGGAGAAGCGGGACACCCCTTGGGCGACATCCCACCCACTGCCGCAACGGTTGGCGCGATGCTCGCCATGAACGCCTCGGCGTGGGTGATGCTGCAGGACAACCGCTGCGGCCTCCCGTCGTGCAGGAGCCTTCTCGCGCGGCGTGCAACTCAGAAGTTCTTGGCTCGCTTGACTCCCGGCACCTCGTCCCGTGACCATTGCCCCGACCGACCAGGAGGGTCATTGAGGCGAGCGAAGTGGATACCGCGTCTGTCGACGCGTGCGCGCCTCGTCGTGTTGGCCGTGCTCTGCGCGGCGGTTGCCGAACTGGTTCTTCGGACCTGGTGGCTGCCGTCCCAATGGCGTGCCTACGACGCCCCGGCGGACGGTCAGGCCCTGGTGAGTGCGGACGGCAGAAGCATCATCCTCACCGTCAACTGGCAGTGCGAAGAGGAACCCGAGCTGGTGGCGCACGAGAGCGCCGACCACGTCGACGTTCTTCTTCATCGCAGGGCGTTCAAGGGGCCCACCTACCAGTGCCCCGAGAACGCCGTGGGCTCAGCGCTGATCAGCACGCACCTCAGCACGCCCCTCGCCGCCCGGTCGCTCCTTGACGTCGTCGCCGGCCGGCCCGTCGCCTACTTCGACGGTCGCGACCTGGCGCAGCCGTCCTACCTCCCCCCTGGTTACGGCGATCCTGCGCACAATCCGTCCCCGGGCTCAGCGGCACCTGCTGCGGAGGGACCGAGCTGGACGACTGGCTACCGGCCGCGCCAGGGCGGCCCCGCGCTTGTCATCACCCAGACCCGCCTGGCGACACCGGCTCCGGAGCCGAGCCGGCCACAAGCCACGGTCGACGGACACGCCGCCGGCTTCAGTGAGTCACCGACGTCCAAGGACCGCTCGATCACCTGGTCCGACGGGGCCTACACCTTTGCCGTCTCAAGCCGGCCCGCGTCGCTCCCTGACCAGGAACTGCTTCGGGTGGCAGAGGGACTGCGACGCTCCTGACCACGCCTCCGGGGACACCGTCACGGTCCGGCCGGCGATGCGACGGGGGGACGTCGCCCTCCCGGACGCTACCCCGTCGGCACACGGCACCCGTTGCGGGATCCGACGGGAAGACACCTCGGGCACTGTCCGGGGGCGAGGGTCACCCACAGGGTGCGCCTCTCGCCCCCGGACAGCAGGCCCGCGGCCTGCCCGCGGCCGCGCGATGTGCGCTCCCCCGGGCCCAGTGGCACCCGCGGCCGCGCACGACCGGCAGGTCCGTCACCGGTGCGCGTTCAGGCGTTCGGGTCCCATTCTGCGAGCTGCTCCATCGGCTCGGTGTCGCCGATGGTCTCCAGGACGTCGAGCGGGACGCGGGCGTAGAAGTAGAGGACCAGTTCGCTCGCTGCGCCTCGCATCACCAGGTCGCCCGGCTCCGCGTCGGCGGCGAGGTCGTCGCAGCGGACGCCGTCGCCGTCGAGGGTCAGGCGCCAGGAGCCGCCCTCGGTCGCGTGCAGGTCGATGGTCGCCGGCTTGAACGGCCAGGGGACGGTCGTCGCCGAGACGGTCGTCAGGAACTCGTCGACGCCCTCGACCGCGACGTCCGTCGACAGCGGCTCTGCGGCCCCCAGGGTGAGCTGGACGTCGTAGGTGTGGACGGCGAACTCCTGGATCTGGTGCCGGGCCAAGGCTCCGCTGGTCTCCGGGGCCTGCGACCGGCCCCACCAGGTCCAGCAGCCGCGGTCCGGGCCGGCCTCGCGCATCGCGTCGAGCATGAGCCCGGTCGACTCGGCGAGCCAGGCGTCCAGGGCTTCGCGGTCGCGGGGCGCGGTCGGGGCGCCCTTCGGGTCCGTCCTCGCCGGGGGCTCGGCACCCGGGCCCGCCGCGACGATGGCGGCCTGGCGGCGGCGGCCGTCGCCGAGGTGCTGCGCCAGTTCGCGCAGCGTCCAGTCCGGGCAGCTCGGGACCTGGACGTCAAGGTCGGGGGCCGACGCGATCGCGGCGCGGAAAGCGGCCGAGCGATCCTCGATCAGCCGCAGGACCTCGGGAAACTCCAAGATGTTTTGCACCCCGGTTGTGTATCACGGCCCTCCGGCCGCCCGGTAGCGAATTTGTCGCGAACGCGTCGACGGCCGGAGCGTCAGGCAAAGGAATGCGACGGCGCGGACGGCCGGCGGGCCGGGACGGCCCTGCCGTCCCACACCGCCAGGACGTCGGCCCCGCCCATGAAGCCCCGGCCCTCCCAGGCCGCCACCTCGGGCCGCGGAGCGCCGGCGTGCTCCGGCAGCGCGATCAGGGCGTCGTACGGCTCGGGGCGGCGGGGTTCGCCCCCGTCCTTGGGGAACGCAGCCGCGCCCTTTGCGGACAGGCTGTTCGCCGCTGGACGGTCCGCACTACGACTGGGCGATTCAGCAGGCCAAGGGCTGGTTGGAGGTGACCGTCGCGTGGGAGGGCGGCAGGCGTGCCGTCGAGGTGTACGACCCGGTTCGTCTCGCACAGTCGGTGGCCGTCGAGTTGAACCGACTCGGTCACTTCACCGCCAGGGACCTGCTGGTGGTCCCGAGTGTCACGCGGGAGCACGTCGAAGCTGCCGTGTCCGCGATCGCGGACGAGGACTTCTTCCGTCGGAGGTGACGCGGCGGGACGACGCCGGCGGCGCCGTCCCGCGACCGATCCGCCGGGCCGGTGGTTCCACCGGCGCAGGTCGGCTCGTCACTCGTAGCGGTACTTCAGCGAGTCCGCCTCCGCCCGCTCGACGTCGGCGATCGTCAGCTCCGGCAGACGCAACTGGGCCAGCGTCACCTCGGCCGAGGTCGGCTGGGCGTCCGCCGGCAGCCACTGCTCCGGCTTCCAGGCTCCGCTGCGCAGCAGCGACTTGGGGCAGTGCGGGTACACCTCCTCGATGCCCAGCACCAGCGCACTGGCCGGTGGCTTGCCGACGGCGGTGAGCTGTGAGAGCAGCTCCGGGCGGGTGGAGACGCAGGCCCGGCCGTTCACCCTGAGCGTGGTGGTGCGCCCCGGGATGACGAAGAGCAGCCCGGCCCGTCCGGTGGCGACCACGTTCTGCAGGGTGTCCAGACGCTTGTTGCCGGTCGCGTCCGGTATCGCCACCGTGCGTTCGTCCAGCACGGTGACGAACCCGGCGGGGCCGCCGCGCGGGGAAACGTCGCAGTTTCCCTCGGCGTCCGTGCTGGCGACCAGGACCAGCGACGAACAGCCGATCAACCGCTTCGTCTGCTCGGTGAGTTCGGTCATCTGCTTGCGCATGGCCGTCTCCTTGGGCAGTTCGTAGACCCGGCGCAACGCGTCCTGATCGGGCACGGCGTCGAGGCGGAGCGAGTCGAAGGCACTGCCGGCCAGGGGTGTCGTCATGCCACCGACCCTAACGGGCCGGTCTCGGACCGATTCCGGGCCGGTCGGTGCGGGGACGCGGGGACGGTCAGTCGGCGTAGACGGTGCCGGGCGGCGGGGTCCGGCCGGTGAGGAGGTAGCTGTCGATGGCGTCCCTGGTGCGGGCGGCGCCACGGGCCAGGTAACTGGTGTGCCCGTCGCCCTCGCGGGTCACCAGCACGCTGGAGGGCAGTCGGCCCGCCAGGTGGACGGCCCACGGGTACGCCGTCGAGGGGTCGTGGGTGGCGTTGGTGATCAGGATCGGTGGTGCGTGCCGGACGACGGCCGGCCGGGGCGGGTTCACCACCGGCGCGGGCCAGCCGACGCAGCCCGTGAGGATGGTCCAGGACTGGGACGCTCCGCCGAGCCGGGGAGCGACCGTCCGGCCGATCCCCTGCAGTCGCTGCAGGTCGGCCAGGGTGCGGATCGGCGTCGGCCAGTCGAGGCACTCGATCGCGATCGCGCTGCCGTTCGCCTCCCCGTCGGCCGGGCCGGTGGCGAGCGGGGACGAGAAGGCCGAGGCGTCGCCGTTCCGTGCCTGCTCCAGGGCGAGGGCCAACTCGCCCCGGCGGGACGGGAACAGCAGCCGGCCCTGGAGGTTGAGCCGGATGTCCTCACCGGTCACGGACGGCCGGCAGTCGCCCGACCGGACGCAGTCCGGCGCCGGGATCGGCGTGCGGTCGGCGGCCGCCACCAGCTCGTCGAACAGCCGCCCCACGTCGATGCCGTGGAGTGCGCAGGTGAGGTCCTGCGCACACCAGTCGACGAACCTCCGGAAGGAGTCCTCGTAGGCCCGCGCCTCGTCCTTGAACAGGGTGGTCGTCGCCAGCGAGTGGTCGAGTGCGCCGTCCAGGGCCAGCGTCCGGATCCGGTCGGGGAAGAGTGCGGCGTACGTCGCGCCGAGTTGGGAGCCGTACGACAGGCCGAGGTAGTTGAGTGCTCCCTGGCCGAGTGCCCGGCGCAGCACCTCGACGTCCCGCGCGGCGCTGACGGTGTCCAGGTGGTCCAGCAGGGGCCCGGTGAGCCGGCGGCAGCTGCGGCCCAGTTCGCGGTTCCGTTCGACCAGGCGCTGGAACCCGGCCTCGTCGGCCGGGAACAGCGAGACCTGGCGGTTGAGCAGTTCCGGGTCGCAGCGGACCGGGCTGCTGAGTCCGACGCCGCGCGGGTCCAGGCCGATCAGGTCGAAGTGCTCCCGGGTGGCGGCGGAGAACAGGCCGGCGCCGAGGGACTCCGCGTACACGAGTTCGGTCCCGGAGCCTCCGGGACCGCCGGGGTCGAAGAAGAGGCTGCCGACGGGGTGTGCGCCGGTCGCCGGGAGGCGGTCCACCGTGACCGTGGTCTTCGCTCCGCGGGGGTCGGCGTAGTCCACCGGTACCTGGACGGAGGCGCACTGCAGTCCGTCCGGCGCGCCGGGGAACGGGCAGGCCGTCCAGTCCAGGCGCGGGGCCGGGAGTTCGTCGGCCGCCGCGGCGGCAACGGCAGTGGCGGTGGAAGTGGCGGCCGACGCGGGGCCGTTCGCAGCGGCGGCCGCGGTGGGCAGCACCAGGGTCGCGGCGAGCAGCGCCACCGTGGCGGCGACGCCGGTCGTCCGGGCGGCCCGGCCCGGGTACGGCGGCCTGCCCGCCCGCACCGGGCGGGTCCGGCGGGGCCGCTCGCGGGCGGGCGGGTCGTGCGGTGATGTCGTCATACCGCCCACCCTCCCGCAGCCGGCCGGGCCCGGTCCCTGGAGCCAGCAGCACAGTTGGGGGTGGGGCCTGCCCCACCCCCGTGGGCCGGAACGCGCCGGGGCGGGGCCGCTCGCCACGCCGGCGCCGGTCCGGACGGAGCGTCAGTCCGGCCTGCGTCCTTCCCCTTCGGCGCACCCGGCCCGTGAACTTCGATCATCCTGTTGCACCCATTGTGATGGATGTGTCACCGCGGGTTTCGGCCGGAGCGGGCCGATGAGATCAAATGGGCCCCATGAGCCTGGCTTCAATCACCGTGGTCGTCTGCTGTGTCGGCGCCTCGATCCTCCTTCTGGTCCTCATGGTTCGTTACGTTCCGCAGCGCTGGCGGGAGGGATCCAGCCTCAAGGACGGCGTCGAGCACTTCTCGACCCTCAACCGGACGTTGTTCAGCTTCATCCTGGCTCTTTCGATCGTCTCGGCCGGCACCAGTCTGAGCAAGGCAGGCGACGAGGTCAGCAACGAAGGTGCGAGCCTCGTCAACCTCTACTGGGCGACGCGGCCGCTGCCGGACGCCTCCCGCTCGGAGGTCCGCGACCTGACGCGCCGGTACACGGTCACGGTGATCGACGAGGAGTGGCCGGCGATGGCCACGGGCGGGACCAGTGCCCGGGCGCAGGAGTTGTACGACACCTTGCGACGGGTGCTGCAGGACACGTCGGGCGACTCCAAGCAGGAGCAGACCTTCGCGCGGGACTCCCTGCTGGCCCTGCGGGACGTGGGGGACGCCCGGCGGGCCCGGATGCTGGCGGTGTCCCAGGAGGTGCCCAACTACCTGTGGATCGGCCTGATCCTCTCGGGAATCCTCCTGGTGGCCGCCGCCGCCCTGCAGATCCAGGACCTGACCTGGCCGGGAATCGTCGGAATCGGCGGCCTCGCCCTGCTGGTGTCGGGCGTGCTGACCATGCTGTCAGCCATGAACCACCCCTTCAGCGGGGGGATCCACGTGGAGCCCGACGCGCTGAGATTCGCCTTGGGCCGGTTCTCCGTCATCTGACCGGGCGTCCCGCCCCTGATGCCAGGGATCAGGGGCGGGACGCCCGGTCGGGCGTCCCGCCGTTGAGGTGCCCGGACGTCCGGCCGTTGAGGCACCCAGACGTCCGGCCGTTCGGGCTCAGGCGTCCGGCAGCGGGGCGCGCAGCAGGGCGAGTGCCTCCTCGACCCGGCCGTACTTGATCATCCGTTCGGCCAGCTGGGACCGGCTCCACCCGGTCCGGGGCACCGACAGCAGAACGGCGAACGCCTCCTCCTCCCGGCCGTCCTCGCACAGCATCCAGGCCCGGTAGGAGTCCAGCTTCTGCTCGGCGTCGCGGTCGCCCTGCGTCCGGGGTGCGAGTTCGTCCAGCAGGGCGAGTGCCTGCGCCACCCGCCGGTCGTCGGCCAGCCGGTCCAGGACGTTGCACAGCAGGCCGTTGCTGTCCCACGGGTCGAGTGCGGAGCGGACAGCCGCGACCGCCTCGTCGATCCGCCCGCTCCTGCTCAGGACGGAGAAGAGGACGCCGGCCCTGGCTGCGCCGGACAGCCCCGCCGCGAGGTCGACGGCCTCGTCGACCCGGCCCTCCCCGGCGAGTTCGGCGGCAAGGGTCCGGATCGCGTACTCCGCGTGGCCGCGCCGGGTGTCGTCCGTGATGAAGGCCAGCAGTTCCGCCCGGCGGCCCTGGCGGACGAGCAGCCGCGCGTACTCCTTGACCTCGCCGCCGCGGACGCTGCCCCGCATCGCGTCGATGCGTGCACGCAGCAGCCGCGCCGCCTCGTCGCCCCGGCCCTGACGGTCCAGCACCTGGCACAGGGCGAGCGCGAGCGTCGACCCCCTGTCGGACCCCCACCGCGTCGCGGGCTCGGCGAGCAGGGCTTCGAGCAGCCCGGCGATCTCGACGTCGCGGCCGTGGCCCGCGGTGACCTCGACCAACGTCCGCAGCGTCCAGGTGTCCGCCAAGTGCGGGCGCAGCACGGCGAACGCCTCGTCCACCCGGCCGTGCCGCGCCGCCGCTCGCGCGTACGCGATCCGGGCGTCGCACGCGCTCTCGCCGCCCAGGTGTCCGCCCAGGAGCGTCAGTGCCTCGTCGATCCGGCCCTGGGCCTCCAGCAGTCCGGCGGCGACCTCCGCGGGCCGCCACCGGCCGGTGGCCAGGTGGGGGGCGATCAGCTCCTCGGCGGCCGCCCGGTCGCCGCGGGCCTCCGCTTCCTCGGCCAGGGCCAGCGAGCACTCCCACTCGCCCTGCGCCGCGGCCGCCCGGACCGGCTCGGGGTGCCCGTGTTCGAGCAGCAGGCGGGCGTAGGTGTGGGTGAGACCTGATCCGCGGGGGCGGGAGGCGCTTCGTTCCGGTTCAGTGACGTTCTGCACGACCGCACCGTACCCACCGCCGCCGACATCCCCGGGCCACCGCGAGCCGCCCGCCTCCGGCGGGAGCCGGCGAGCACTACGGTGAGGGCGATCCGTCCTGCCCGGATCCGCTCGGTCCGGATCCGGTGGCCGGATCCGCCCTGTCCTGCCACACCGACCCCGGCCGCCCGGCCCCGCCCGCCCTGTCCCGTCCCCGTCCCCGTCCCGTCCCGTCCCGTCCCGTCCCGTCCGAGGGAGACCAGCCGATGACCACCGCCCGGCCAGCCGAACCGGCGGACGCCGACGAAATTCTGCGGCTGCGCATCGCCGTCCGCGACGGCGGCCCGCTCACCGAGCACTGGCAGGGCGTCTTCCGCGACGACCTGCGCGCCCGCCTGGGCACCGATCCCGACCTGCTCGCCTACGTCGTCCCCGCCGACGGCGGACTCGTGGCCTGCGCCATCGGCCTGGTGCACCGCGGTTACCGTGGTCCGGCCCACCCCACCGGCAGATGGGGGAGGATCCACACGGTGGCCACCGATCCCCTCCACCAGCGGCGCGGTCACGGCCGCGCCGCCACCACCGCCCTCGTCGAGGCCCTCAAGGACGCCGGCTGCGGCTCCGTCGAACTCCGGGCCACCGAGGCCGGTGCCGGCCTCTACCGCGCCCTCGGCTTCGAGCCCGTCGGCGGCTTCATGGCGCTGCGGCCCGGCCCGGGTGGGTGGGTCCGGTGAACGGCTCCGTCCGCTCCCCCGCCCACCGGCACCTCGACGCGGCCCACCGGGGCCCGGGCGCCGCAGGGGGCGGCCGCCCCGGCCGGGCCGCTCAGCGGTGCACCAGGACGGCGGTGGGACGGCCGGCCGCGTCCAGGACCGGGATCAGGCGGTACCCGTCGGCGTCGACCAGCATCACCAGCGCGGGACCGCCCGCCTGCCGGTCGGGGAGCATCAGCCAGCCGTCCGCGAACTCCGCCCCGGCCGGGCCCTCCGCGGGCCGGCCGGACGTCGCCCGGTCCAGCAGGGCGGCCCGCCCGGCCGCACCGAGGGCGTGCAGCATCAGGACGCCCGAGTCGGTGTCCACCCGGTCACCGTCCTCGCCCGCCGCCACCGGCGGGGTGTCGCCGTGGTGCAGCAGCAGGGCGACGACCGACGGGCGCCGCGGGTCGGCGTCCAGCACGAGGTAGGCGACGCCGGCGCCGAAGCCGAAGGCGTCGCCGCCCTGGCCGTCCTCCAGCCAGCACTCACCGCTGCCGGCGAGGTCGAGCGACCCGGCGCGGCGCAGCCGCCACGGTCCGGCCACCTGCTCCCCCCGGTCGAGGGCGGGCAGGGCGTCGAGCAGCGCGGGCAGGAAGTCCATACCGTTGCGGACGCGGCCGGCCACCGGTCCGGTTCTCCCCGCCGACGGCCACCGGTCCGGTCCCCCGGCCGACGGGATCGCGGGCCCGGCCCGCCGGTGCGGGCCGCCGCACTGGTCCGGATGGCACGCTGCGGGTGCGGCCGCCCGGTTCGGCAGCCACGGTGGGGGGATGAACTTCGTCGTCGTGCTGGAGCTGGACGTGCCGACCAACGTGCGGGTCCTCGGGTCCGACCGCGCACCCGCGGATCCGCAACACCCGGTGCGCCGCGTGCACGCCGTACCCGCCGACGTCTCGGAGGCCTGCGGCCCCCTCACGCTGTGCGGCCTGGACACCGGCGGGATGACGATCGCCCCGCACCGGCCCGGCGACCCGGACCAACCCTGGTGGCCTCGGCGCTGGCACGCCTGCAGCCTCTGCCAGACCGCCCGCCCGGGCCCGCAGCCGGCCACCGCGGCGGCGGCGAACACCGAGACGGCGAACG
>NZ_BNBO01000001.1:31406-146616 GCF_014655955.1 Kitasatospora indigofera | reverse complement strand
GCGGAGCCGGCGAACGCACAGCCGGCGAACACTCAGGCGGCGAACGCGGAGCCGGCGAACGCACAGCCGGCGAACACTCAGGCGGCGAACGCGGAGCCGGCCGCCCGGGACTCGGAGACCACGGAACCGGACACCACGGCCGCCCCCGCGGACTCCTGACCCCTGCACCGGCTGCCCTCCCACCGACCGGTACCCGACCGGCAGGTGCCGGCACCCCGGGCGGGCCGTGGCGCCGTGCGGTGCAAGGGTGGTGGCGCCGCTGTCAGGTGAGGCCGGCCCGTTCGGCGGTCTCCTCGCCGCGCTGCATGTGCTGGTGGGCGGCCTCGCCGAGGGCGGTGATGACGCCCGCGACGACGGTCTCCACCACGGCCAGGGTGGGCACCAGGCTGTCGTAGGGCGACGGGGCGCCGACCTGGCTGGAGAGGACGACCTCGGCCTGGGTGCTGACCGGGGAGAGCCAGGTGTCGGTGAAGAGGACCACGCGCCCGCCGGCGTCCCGGACGAGTTCGGCCATGGTGACCTTGTCGTCCTCGTAGCGGCGGTAGTCGAACACGACCAGGACGTCCCGGCGGCCCATCGAGGCGAGGTGCGCGGTGCGCTCGACCGGGCGGTCGGGCAGGAAGCGGACCTCGTCGCGCAGTTGCATCAGGTGCAGGCCGAGGTACTGGGCCAGCAGGTGGGTGAAGCGTCCGCCCGCGAGGGTGATGTGGCGCTTCGGGTCGGACAGCAGCTGAACGGCGCGTTCCAGGTCGTGCGGCGGCACTTCGGCGAGGGTGCGGTCCACGGCGGTGGTGAACACCTCGCGGCCGCGTCCCAGCAGCGCGGCGGGGCCGGCGTCCGCCCCGGCGGCGCCGTCCGCCGCCGCGGTGCCGTAGCCGCCGGCGGTGTAGAGCGTCAGCGGCGAGGCGTGCCGTTCGTCCAGCTCGGCGCGCAGGGCCGTCTGGAAGTCGGGGAAACCGCGGTAGCCGAGGCGGGTGACGAACCGCAGGACGGTGGGCGCGCTGACGTCGGCGCGTTCGGCGAGGGTCGCGATGGTCTCGAACCCGGCCGCCGGCCAGCCTGCCAGGAGCACCCGGCCCACCTTGCGCTCGGCGGGGCTGCACTCGCCGAGCCTCTGCCGGATGTCCTCGGCGAGCGTGGGGGAGGCCATGGTGCGTGTTCCTTTCGCGGGACGGCGGCTGCCGCCCGGTCGGACGGGGACGGACCTGATCCCCGCAGCCTAGCGGCGCGCCGGGCCGCGGAGGGCCTCCTGACCGGATCGGCGGTCAGGGAGCGAGCGGGGCGACGGCCGTGTCGAGCTGGGTGAGGGAGACGGCGGTGCGGCCGTCGGTGGTCCAGGCGCGGGTGTCGCCGGTCCTGGTGAGGGTGACCCGGAAGCCGGGTGCCGACTCGTAGGTGGTGGCGGTGGCGCTGCGCTGCGCGGTGGTCGCGACGAGGGCGCGGGCGGTGCCGCTGAAGGAGTACGGGACGGCGTCGGGGTTGTCGACGGAGGAGAAGACGTCGGTGTTGGCGGGCACGGGCGCGGTGCCGGCCGGACGCAGCGGGCTCTTGCCGTCGGCCGGCCGGGCCTGCCAGGTGCGCGGGTCGTAGCGGTCTCCGTCGGTGAGGTAGCTGTAGCGGACGTGGTCGACGGACCAGCCGGTCGTGCCGGTGCGGGTGCGGGCGCGGCGCAGGTCGAGGACGGCGACGCCGTGGGTTCCCAGCACCCGCAGGGTCTCCTGACGGGTGCCGACGTGCTCGACCTCCACCGCGGTGTCCTCGTCGAGGGCGAACACCCGGTCGTGCCCGGTGTCGGCGGCCAGCCGCAGGGCGCGGCCCTCGCGGCCTTCGGTGCCCGTGTGGGTGTCGATCAGTCCGGCACCGAAGAACCCGAACCCTCCCTCGGGCAGGTGTCCGAGCCTGCTCGCGTCGTCGAACCAGCCGGGAGCGGAGCCGTCCCGCAGGGCCTGGTAGCTGTCGCCGCCGGTGACCATGTCGCGGCCGGCGGCGATCTGCGCGCCGGCGCTGGACCCGGCGACGACGGCTCCGGCGGCGAGCTTGGCGCGGATCGCGGCCAGCACCTTGGAGTCGGTGTGGGCGGCGCCGTGCAGCAGGCTGGTGACGTAGCGGTACTGGTCACCGCCGCCGAAGAAGAACCCGGTCATCGCGTCGACCTGGGCCACCACCGCGTCGGAGTCGGCGGCGGCCACGTGCTCGATGTCGATCGGGACCCACTGGGCGTCGGCCGCGCCGTACTGCTTGAACAGGTCCGCGTAGTAGGCGCCGTTGCAGGCGGAGTTGGAGCAGGTGGCCGGGTCGGCGGCGTCCGGGTCCTGGCTGGGCGGGACCGAGGCGGCGGTGAGGACCCCGATCCGGGCCCGCCCGTGTCCGCCGGCCTTGGCGACGATCTCCCGGTAGATGCGGACGTCCTTGAGCCCGCCGCCGACCAGGATCAGCGTTCCGCCGCCGGGACGGGGGGCCGTGGCGGACGCGGCCGGCGCGGCGGTGACGGCGAGCAGGCAGGCCGCGGCGACGACGGTGGCGGCTCTGAGCGTTCTGTTGCGGGACACGTGGGACTCCTGAGGAGAGGTGACGTGGTGAAGGGGACGGGACGCGAGGGGGGTGGGGCCAGGCTCGCGGTGGCGCGCCCGGCCCCGGTTCCGGCGGCCGGATCCGGGCCGGCGCCGGGGTTCGCGGCTGCCGGGATCAGAGCTGCCGGCGATCAGGACATCCGGGGATCAGGACTGCCGGCGATCAGGACTCCCGGCCGAGCCGGGCGACGGTGGCGGCCAGGATGGCGACGCGGGTCGGCACGGTGGAGGTGTCGAGCCACTCCTGCGGGGTGTGGTCGGCCCCGCCGACCGGTCCGAGGCCGTCCAGCGTGGGTACCCCCGTCCCGGCGATCAGGTTGGCGTCACCCACTCCCCCGGTGGCCGCGGCGCCGACGGTCACGCCGAGGTCGGCCGCCGCGCCGCGGGCGACGGCGTACATCGCCCGGGCGGCCGGGGTGTCCTCCATCGGCGGGCAGAGGTCGACCTGGACGACGGTCGTGGTGGTGCCGGGCACGACCTCGCGGGCGGCGAGCGCGCGCACGGCGTCGGCCGCCAGGTGCAGGCCCGCGGTGGTGCCGGCCCGGACCTCGATCCGCAGTTCGGCCTCGGGACAGACGATGTTGGGGCGGGTGCCGGCCCGCAGCACGCCGACGTTGACGGTGACGCCGGGCCAGCGGCCGTTGAGCTCCTGGAGGGCGACGACGTGGTGCGCCGCGGCGAGCGCCGCGTTGGCCCCGCGCTCCGGCTCGATGCCGGCATGGGCGGCCCGCCCGGTGACGACGAGCTGGAGGTCGGCGACGCCCTTGCGCCCGGTCACCAGGTCGCCGTTCTCCCGGGCGCACTCCAGGGCGAGCGCGTAGTCCGCTCCGGCGGCGACGCGTTCGGTCACCGGGCGGCTGGCCGGCGAGCCGATCTCCTCGTCCGGGGTGGCGATCAGCACCAGCTCGGCGCAGTCGTCCCAGCCGGCCCGCAGCAGGATCTCGACGGCGGTCAGACCGGCCAGCAGGCCGCCCTTGTCGTCGCTGACGCCGGGCCCGTGGGCGATGGCGCCGACCATGGCGAACGGCCGTTCGGCGGCGGTGCCGTCCTCGAAGACGGTGTCCATGTGGCCTGCCAGCAGGATCCGCCGGCCGCCGGCCGCGGCGGTGAGCCGGCCGGTGCGGCGGGCCACCAGGACGTCGCCCACCGGCGCCCCGTGCCCGGGGTCGGGCCGGGTGCGCTCGACGGTGAAGCCCAGCCCGTGCAGGCGGGTCGCGAGGAGGTCGGCGACCCGGTTGACGCCGTGCGGGCTGTAGGAGCCGGAGTCGACGGCGACGAGTTCGGCGAGCTCGGCCAGGTAGCGGGGCAGTGCGGCTTCGGCGAGCGGGAGCAGCTCGGCGGCGGTGACGGCGCTGCGGGCGGGGGCGCTCACAGAACCTTGGACAGGAACGCCTTGGTGCGCTCCTGCTCCGGGTCGCCGAGGACGCGGCGGGGGTCACCGGCTTCGACCACGACGCCTTCGTCCATGAAGACGGCGGTGTCGCCGACCTCGCGGGCGAATCCGATCTCGTGGGTGACGACCACCATGGTCATGCCGTCGGCGGCCAGGTCGCGCATGACGTCGAGGACGTCCCCGACGAGTTCCGGGTCGAGGGCGGAGGTGGGCTCGTCGAAGAGCATCAGCTTGGGTTTCATCGCCAGCGCGCGGGCGATCGCGACCCGCTGCTGCTGGCCGCCCGAGAGCTGGGCCGGGTAGTGGTCGGCGCGGTCCGCGAGGCCGACGCGGTCGAGCAGGCGCAGGGCCTCGCGGCGGGCGTCGGCGCGGTTGACGCCGGCGACCCGGACCGGGGCCTCCGTCACGTTCTGCAGCGCGGTGAGGTGGGGGAAGAGGTTGAAGCGCTGGAAGACCATGCCGATCTCGCGGCGCCGCTCGGCGACCTCGCTCTCGCGCAGTTCGTGCAGCCTGTCGCCGCTGCGGCGGTAGCCGACCAGGTCGCCGTCGACGGCGAGGAGTCCGCCGTCGACCCGCTCCAGGTGGTTGATGCAGCGCAGGAAGGTGGACTTGCCGGAGCCGGAGGGCCCCAGCAGGCAGCACACCTGGCCGCGTTCGACGGTCAGGTCGATGCCCTTGAGGACGTCGAGCCTGCCGAAGTGCTTGCGCACGCCCTGGGCGTGCACCATGGGCCGGGCCATCGGTTCAGCCCTTCCGTTCGGTGGTGAGGCGGCCGGCGACGCCGGTGAACAGGCGGCGCAGGGGCGGGACCTGGGCGGCGCGGGCGGTGCCGCGTCCGTAGCGGCGCTCCAGCCAGGCCTGCGGTCCGCTCAGCAGGGTGGTGAGCGCGAGGTACCAGAGGGCGGCGACCACCAGCATCGGGATGACCTGGTAGTTCTGGGCGTACACGTCCTGGATGTTGGACATCAGGTCGTGGGCGGCGATGACCGAGACGTACGCAGTGGTCTTGAGCATGTTGATGGTCTCGTTGCCCATCGGCGGGATGATGACCTTCATGGCCTGCGGGAGGACGATCCGGCGCATCGTCAGGGCGGGCTTCATGCCGAGCGAGTGCGCGGCCTCCTGCTGGCCCGGGTCGACGGACTGGATGCCGGCGCGGACGATCTCGGAGGCGTAGGCGGCCTCGTTGAGGCCCAGCGCGAGCAGGGCGGCGATGCTCGGGGTGAGCAGGCTGTTGGTGTCGAACCGGACGAAGGTCACGGTGGTGAACGGGATGCCGATCATCACGTGCTTGTACAGCGCGGCGGCGTAGGCCCAGAAGATGATCTGGACCAGCAGCGGGGTGCCGCGGAAGGCCCAGACGAACAGTGAGGACAGGGCGGCCAGGACGGGGTTGGCGGACAGCCGCATGACGGCGACCAGGGTGCCGAGCGCGAGGCCGACGGCCATGGCGGCCACGGTGAGCCACAGGGTGGTGACCAGGCCGTCGAAGATGAGGCCGGCGACGAGGTAGTGGCCGACGACGTCCCAGTGCAGGTTCTGGTTCTTGGCGAGGGAGCCGAGCAGGCCGGCCAGGGCGAGGGCGGCGAGCACGGCGGCGGCCCAGCGGCCCCAGTGGCGCACGGGCACGGCCCGCAGCTGTCCGGGGTGGTCGCCGGCGTCGGCCCGGCGCACCTGCGCGGCGGGGTGGAGGGAGGCGGCCATCTCAGTCCACCGCGCCGTTCTTGGTGGCCTGCTCGACGGCGATGGAGGCGACGCCGTACTTGTCGTAGATCTTGGCGAGCGAGCCGTCGTCGATCAGCTGCTGCAGGGCCTTCTGGACGGCGTCGGTGAGTCCGGGCAGGTCCTTGGAGACGGCGACGCCGTTCGGGGAGGCGTTGTAGCCGCCGGGCGCGGCCGGGTCGTCCACCACCTGGAAGGCCTTGCCGCCGTCGGCGGTCTTGGCGGTCCAGCCGGCCGCGGGCTTGGTCAGCACGTCGGCGATGACCTTGGCGGAGCGCAGGGCGAGTTGCGCGTCGGAGTCCTTGGGGAAGGCCTGGACGTCGACGGCGGGCCTGCCGGCGGCCTTGCAGGCGTCCTGCTGCTTGTCGAGGAGCTTCTGCTGGTTGGTGCCGGTCTGCACGGCCACCGGGCGGCCGCACAGGTCGTTCAGAGTGACGATGCCGTGCGGGTTGCCGGCCTCGACCAGGATGCCGGTGCCGGAGGCGGAGTAGTCGACGAAGTCGACCACCTTCTCGCGCTCCTTGTTGTCGGTGATCGCCGAGATCGCGGCGTCGTACTTGCCGGCCTGGATGGCGGGGACGATGCCGTCGAACTTCTGGGCGGTGAACTCGAACCTGACGCCGAGCTTGGCCCCGAGGGCCTGGCCGAGGTCGTGGTCGAGGCCGGTCATCTCCGTCTTGCCCTCGGCGATGTACATCTCGAACGGCGGGTACGGGACGTCGGTGGCGACCCGCACCTTGCCGGCCTTCCTGACGGCGTCCGGGAGGGCGGCGTGCAGGGCGGCGTCCTGCTTGATCTCGACGCCGGCGACGGTCACCGCCTGGGCGGCCGCGCCGGCGTCGCCGCCGGACGAGCCGCCGTCGCCGGAGCAGGCGGTGAGCAGCAGCGCGCCGCAGGCGGCGAGGGCGACGGCGGCGGCGCGTCTGTCGCGGAGGGTGGTCAGCACGGGAGGTACCTCTTCTCACATGCACCCGGGTCCGGCGGGAGCCCTGGTGGCTCTCACCGCGACCCCGGGGTGCGGGATCTGCCTGTCGAGAAGAAATTACACATCAGTCATTTCATTGGCTAGATGTAATGACTGTTTCATGTTGGTAACGGGGGCATGTCCGACAGGATCGGCCTTGACCAGCCAGGCAGCCAGTACTCCGATTACACCTTCACAGCTGGCGCGCCGATCTGTATCTTCCGTTTCAGGCCCGCCAGTTGCCCCACCTTCGGAGCGGGTCCTGCCCGCCTGACCGCCTGCACCCACAGAGCGTCAGGCCCTCCCCCATGGAGCACCCATGCCCCTCTCCCCCACAGCCGTCGCCGCCGCCCGCCGCGCGGCGGTCCGCGCCCTGACCGCGGCCGCTCTCGGCGCGGGCGTCCTGGCACCCGCGACCGGGGCGGCGGCCGCCACCCCCACCGGCAGCCTGGTGCTGGCCGGTGGCGCGATCGCCGCCGACAACGCGCAGGTCTACGGCGCCTTCGTGAACCTGGCCGGCGGCGCCTCCAACGCCCGGATCGGCATCATCACCGCCGCCTCCGACGTCCCCGCCAACGACCCGAACGCCTCCGACCCGGCGACCTGCAGCAACTCGGTCTGCAACGGCGCCTACTACGCGGACCTGCTCAGGAACACGTACCACGTGGCCGACGCGCAGTGGATCCCGATCGACCTGGACCACATCTCCAACAACGCCGGCAGCTCGGTGGTCAACCAGATCAACTCGCTCAACGGGTTCTTCTTCGGCGGCGGGGACCAGAGCCGGCTGGTCACCACCCTGCTCAAGAGCGACAACACCGACTCCCCCGCCCTGGCCGCGATCCGGGCCAGGTTCAACGCCGGCGCCGTCATCATGGGCACCAGCGCGGGCACCGCCATCGCCAACGGCCGCGACATGGTCACCGGCGGCGAGAGCTGGGACGGCCTGCGGTACGGCTCCTCCACCAGCATCAGCAGCAGCTACCCCGACGACCTCTCCTACCGGCCGGAGGGCGGCTTCAACTTCTTCACCTCCGGCCTGCTCGACACCCACTTCGCCGCCCGCGGGCGGGAGGGGCGCATCACCCGCCTGGCCGCCGACACCGGGCACACCCGGGCCTTCGGCATCGACGAGGACACCGCCCTCGTCGTCACCAACCCCGGCGCCGCCAACGAGAGCGACAAGGTCGTCGGCAGCCACGGGGTCTCCGTCCTCGACCTGCGCAACGCCACCGTCGGCACCTCGGCCGGCTACTGGGCCGTCGACAACGTCAGGTGGAGCTACCTGACCAGCGGGGACACCTACACCCCGGGCACCTGGACGAGCACCTCCGCCAAGCCCGCGTACGCACCGTCCGGCGGCACCGTCGGGTCCCGCTGGACGGACGTGTTCTCCTCCCCGGACTCGCCGACCGACCACGCCTACCGGATGGTCACCATGGCCACCGAGCTCGTCAACGCCGGCCGCAGCACCACGCAGTACGGCATCAGCTACGAGAGCGGCCCCACCTTCGAGGCCGACCTCACCAAGGGCACCGGCTACAAGGCCTGGAAGAGCGGCAGCGCGGTCTCCTTCGCCAACCTCACCACCCACCTGTACGTCTACTGACCGACCACCACCACCGGCCCGGGAACCGGCCCACCTGCGACCCGCCGGCGGTCCGCCCCCGCGCGTGACGGCCCGGCAGACGTGCGGACCGGGACGGCGGCGGCCGGCCTGCCACCACGGCCACCGCGCCCCCGTCGCCGTCCGGCGGGGCGCGGTGCGCACCGGACCGGGCCCCGGGGAGCACGGAGCAGGCGGACGACGGGTGTGACTTCGGCCACATCCGTTCCGCCGAATACGGGTCAACTGCCGTTCGCGGCAACCAAAAGCACTGGTCAAGGCCATAATCCCGAGCTCCGGACGACCCCGGTGCCGGACAAAACGATCTAGCTGTCCACGATGGATTGGGCCTAGCCTGCCCGCCATGTCCCAGAACACGAACACCCCCGGCATCCCCGCCCAGCAGACCGCTCCGGCCGGCGAATCCGCCAAGGTGCAGCGCCAGGTCCAGCAGCAGGCGGGCATCGGACCGGTCACCGGTGGCGGTGGCACCCTCTTCTCCGAGCCGGTCCTGGTGGTGAACCAGAAGGCCAAGCTGATCGAGCTGACCAACGAGTACTCGGTCTTCGACCAGCAGGGCGGCACGCTGGGCTCGGTGGTCCAGGTCGGCCAGAGCGGCCTGCGCAAGGTGATCCGGCTGCTCTTCTCCATCGACCAGTACCTGACCCACAAGCTGGAGATCCGCGACGCGCAGGGCACGCCGGTGCTGCTGCTCACCCGCCCGGCGAAGTTCATCAAGTCGCGGGTGATCGTGCAGCGTCCGGACGGCCAGGAGGTCGGCCAGATCGTTCAGCAGAACGCCATCGGGAAGATCAACTTCGCGCTGGAGGTCGGCGGCCAGAAGATCGGCGCCGTCAAGGCCGAGAACTGGCGGGCCTGGAACTTCTCCATCGTCGACGAGACGGACACCGAGATCGCCCGGATCACCAAGACCTGGGAAGGCCTGGCGAAGACGATGTTCACCACGGCCGACAACTACGTCCTGCAGATCCACCGCCCGCTCGCCGACCCGCTGCTCAGCCTGGTCGTGGCGACCGCGCTGACCGTCGACACCGCGCTGAAGCAGGACGCCCGCGGCCTCGGATAGCCGGACGCCGCAAGGCCCCTGGGCCCGCCTCCCCGGACGGGGGGCGGGCCCTGCCGTGTCCCCGGCGCCGTCGGCCCCGCCGGGGCCGGGACTCCGTACGGCGCGGGCCGGTCAGCGGAGGCCGTGGCGCCGGGACATGACCGTGGGTACGGGCGGGCGGTCCGCCGGCGCCGCTCCCGCCGCTCCGGGTGGGCGGTCCGCCGTCGACGCTGCGGCCGCCGCCGGTGCGACCGTGTCGCCGCCGCCCCCGGTCGCCGGGATTGCGGCCCGGCCGGCCCGCTCCGCCCCCGGCGCGGACGGGAGCGGCCGGCCGGCGGCGCCGCCCGGCGGACGGGCGATGCGGCCGGGGAGGGCCAGCCGGGCACCGACCGCGCCGAGCAGGGCCACCCCCGCCGCCACCAGGCAGGCCAGGTGGAAGGCGTCCATGAACGAACTCTGGACGGCCGTCAGCAGGTCCGCGCGTTGGAGGCGGGCGGCGGTGCCGAGGGCGGAGGCGACCGACTCCTCCGCGGCCGCGGCCGTCCGCGGCGGCAGGTCGGCGAACGACGTGTCGGCCAGCCGGCCGGCGAAGACGGAGGTGAAGACCGAACCCAGGACGGCGACGCCCAGGGTGCCGCCCGCCTCACGGGTGGCGTCGTTGACCGCCGATCCGACACCGGCCTTGGCCGGCGGCAGCACGCTGAGGATGGATTCGGTGGCCGGGGCGGTGGTGAGCCCGAGGCCGAGTCCGAGGAGCACCATCTGCCCGACGATCCGGTCGTACGGCACGAAGGTCGGCGAGGTGGCGATCCAGGCGAAGGAGGTGCCGAGCAGGACCAGGCCGCCGGTGACGACGGCGCGGGTGCCGAGCCGGGCGACCAGGGCCACCCCGCCCAGCGAGCCGGCCGCGATGGTCAGGGCCACCGGAAGGACGCGCACGCCGGTGGAGAGCGCGCCGTAGCCGCGGACGAACTGGAAGTACTGGGTGACCAGGAAGATGAACCCGAAGAGCGCGAAGAAGGCCAGGGTGACCGAGCCGCTGGCGGCCGAGAAGGCCGGCGTGCGGAAGAGCGTCATGTCGATCATCGGGTGGGCCCGGCCGCGCTCGATCCGGACGAAGACCGCGCCGAGGACGACCGCGAGGACGAAGCCCGCGATCGTGACGGGGGCGCCCCAGCCGCGCTCCGGCGCCTCGATGATCGTGTAGACCAGGATGCCGACCGCGGCCGAGGACGCGGCCAGTCCGGGCGGGTCCAGGCGGGCCGAGGACGGGTCGTTGGACTCCGGCACCCAGGCCCAGGTGGCGGCGAGGGCGAGGAGGGCCACCGGCACCAGGGCCAGGAACACCGACGGCCAGCCGAAGTGGGCCAGCAGCAGGCCGCCGGCCACCGGGCCGACGGCGACCCCGAGGCCCGTCACGGCGCCCCACACGCCGACCGCCTTGGCGCGGGAGCGGCGGTCGGGGAAGGTGTTGGTGATGATCGAGAGGGTGGTCGGGAAGATGGTCGCCGCACAGGCGCCCATCGCGAAGCGGACCGCCACCAGCCCGCCGGGCGAGCCGGCCACGCTGCCGAGGGCGCTGGTGGCCGCGAAGCCGCCGAGCCCCCACAGCAGGGCCGGCCGGCGGCCGAACCGGTCGCCGAGCGAGCCCGCGGTGAGCACCAGCGCGGCGAAGGCCAGGTTGTAGCCGTCCACCACCCACTGCAGCTCGCGGGTGGTGGCGTCCAGCTCCCGGCTCAGCTCGGGCAGTGCGACGTTCACGATCGTGGTGTCGAGGTTGATGGCGAACGCGGCCAGACAGACCGTGGCCAGGACGAGCAGGCGCCGACGAGGCGTGAGGGCGGGCATGAGTGACTCCAACCGCCGAGCATGTGGACAGTGACAACATGCGATGTTTGACACATTTCCACCCAAAGTGGACACTGTCAACATGCGGCCGGAAAGCGGTGGAATCTTGGAGAATCGGACATATCACCACGGAAATCTCCGAGCGGCCCTGGTCGAGGCAGGCCTCCGACTCGCCCGCGCCGGAGGCCCCTCGGCGGTGGTGCTGCGCGCCGTCAGCCGCGAGGCCGGTGTCTCGCACAACGCCGCCTACCGGCACTTCGCCGACCATCAGGACCTGCTCGCCGCCGTCGCCGCCCGCTGCATGGAGCAGCTCGGCCTGCTGATGACCGAACGCACCGCCCTGGTCCCCCCCGACGAGCCCGTCCCCCGCGCCTGGGCCAGGCTGGCCGCCATCGGCCGGGCCTACCTCGACTTCGCGCTCACCGAGCACGGCTGGTTCCGCACCGCCTTCTCGGGAGCCACCACCCACGGCGGCACTCCCGCCGGGCCGCACCCGGACGGCGGTCCGCGTCCGGACCACGACACCGACCCGTACACCCTGCTCGGCGCCCGGCTCGACGAACTCGTCGCGGTGGGCGCGCTCCCGGCCGCCCGGCGGCCCGGCGCCGAGTACGCGGCCTGGTCGGCCGTCCACGGCCTCGCCGGCCTGCTGGTGGACGGCCCGCTGCGGGACCTCCCCGCCGACGAGGTCCAGGTCGCGATCGAGACCGTACTGGCCGCCGTCGCCCGCGGGCTCTGAGCGCGGCCCACCGGTGCGGGGCCCGGCGCCGGAGGGCGGCCGCACCGCCCGGCCGGCGTTGCCGAGCAGCTACGTCCCGCCGACCGGGAGGGTGGCGGAGCCCTCCCGGCCGGTGGAGTCGACCGGGCGGCCCGGACCAGGGCCGTCCTGGTGCCGTTCGGGAGCGAGGCGCCGGATGAGCGCCTCAGCCGCCCGCGCCGACGTAGAGGGCGACGGCGTCGCCCGCGCCGACGGTGGCGGTGAAGGTGCCGTTGGAGGCGACGGTGTACTTGGGGCCGCTGCAGCCGCCGCCCGCGCCGGGGTCGCCGTGCTGGACGTCGCAGTAGCTGCCGGCCGGCAGGGAGGTCTGGAAGGTCCGGGTGACGGCGGTGGTCTCGTGGTTGACGGCCACGTAGCCCTTGGAGCCGCGGCCGAAGGCGATGGCGTTGTTCCCGTTCGACCACCAGTTGGTCACCGCGGTGCCGTTGGTGGCGTTGCGGAACCCGACCATGTTGGCGATCTGCCGCCAGGCGTGCTGGCACTTCCAGCCGTTCTGGTAACAGGCGCTGACGGTACCGCCGTTCGGCGGCCCGGCGTCGATGTCGCTGAACTCGTACCCCGAGTAGACGTTCGGCGAGCCGTACGGCCAGGCCAGCAGGTACACGTTGGCGAGGGTGTAGGTGTTGCCGTACTTGTAGTTGAGGGTGGAGCCGTTCCGCTCGGTGTCCCAGTTGTCGGTGAAGGTACGGCTGTTGGCGCTCGGCAGGTAGCCCGCACCCCAGGAGTCGTTCCAGTTGCTCAGGTAGGCGAGCTTCTCGTTGGCGAAGATCCGCTTGAGGTCGTAGGCGCCCATGAAGGCGTCGACGTCGCCGGTGCCCGTGTACTCGCCGGGCTGCACGGCCTCGCCCGCGCCGTAGATGACCTCCTGGGCCCAGTAGACGCCCGGGTTGGTCAGCTTGGCCTTGATCGCGGCGAGGTCACCGGCGGCGATGTGCTTCGCGGCGTCGATCCGGAACCCGTCGACGCCCTTGGCGATGAGACTGTTGAGGTAGGCCGCGATGGTCGAGCGGACGTAGTCGCTGCCGGTGTCGAGGTCGGCCAGGCCGGACAGCTGGCAGTTCTGGACGTTGGCACGGTCCGCGTAGTTCGAGATGTCCGTCCGGCAGGAGTGGAAGTCCCAGTCCTGGTAGTAGCCGGGGTAGTTGTACTTGGTGTAGACCGTCCCGCCGGTGCCGGTGCCGGAGCCCGCGCTCATGTGGTTGACGACGGCGTCCGCGACCACCTTCACGCCGGCCGCGTGACAGGTGCTGACCATCGAACCGAAGGCGGTCGCGTCGCCCAGCCGGCCGGCGATCCGGTAGCTGACCGGCTGGTAGGACGTCCACCACTGGCTGCCCTGGATGTGCTCCTGCGGCGGTGACACCTCGACGTAGCCGTAGCCCTTCGGGCCAAGGACGTTGGTGCACTCCTTCGCCACCGAGGCGTAGGACCACTCGAACAGCGTCGCCGTGACGGTCTTGCTGCCCGGGGTGGCCGCGCCGGCTTCGGTGGGGGCGGTCGCGAGGCCGGCCGCCGCCGTGGCCATGGCCAGGGTCGCGGCGGTGAGCGTGGCCCGGCGCCGTCGGCGGGGCACGGGGGTGGGGTGGTCCACGATGTCTCCTGGTGGGGGTGGGAGCCGGGGAGCCCTCAAGCACGGCATGATGCCTCCTGCAGCAAGTTGCCTGCAGAGTCATGAAACTTGCCGGAAATATTTGCGGGGCAGCGCAGAACGTACGACCTGCCGGTGGGGCCGTCAAGGGTTGCGGATGACGGTGCGAGGGCTCGCCCGCCGTCCCGTACGGCAGCGGGACGGCGAACGGGCGGACGTCGGGACGGCCGGCGGACGGGTACTCAGGCCCGGGCGGCGAAGACCGGCAGGTACCCGTTGGTGTGGCCGGCGGAGTTCGGGTGGTAGCTCTCGTGGACCGGGATGCGGGTGCTGTTCAACCACCAGTCGGACGAGCAGATCTCGTGGTTGGTGAAGTTCGGGCGGACGTCGCCGAAGCTGAATCCGGCGGCGGCGGCCCGGCCCGCGATCACGGAGTCGATCGTGTCGGCGGCGCCGTTGATGGCGCTGCGGCTGGTGTCGCTGATCCCGAAGGAGCAACTGCCGCCGATCTTGTAGAGGTGGGGGTAGTCGAGGACGACCACGCGGGCGGAGGGGGCGCGGTTGCGGATGCCCGCGTAGACCTGGTCGAGGAGGCCGGGCAGCTTGGAGTTGGCGAAGGACTTGGCGTTGTTGACGGCGGTCAGGCAGGCGTCGGTCCCGCTGAGCACGCAGGTCTGCATGGCGCCGGCGAAGCCCGCGTCGTTGCCGCCGACGCTGATGCTGACCAGGGTGGTGGAACTGTTGAGCGCGGAGAGCTGGTTGTTGATGACGTCCGTGGTGGTGGCGCCGGAGCAGGCGACGAACGCGAACGAGGACGGCGCGTGGGCGGCGGCCCACAGGGCGGGGTAGGCGTGGTTGCTGCGGTCGCAGGATCCGGCCGAGCCGATGTAGTCGCCGGTGCCCTCGCCGGAGGAGTAGGAGTCCCCGAGCGCCACGTACCGCCCGCCGGCGGCGGAGGCCGGCGACGCGGCGAGGAGCAGGCTGCCGGCGAGCAGCAGGACGGTGCCGAACATGGGCAGGACGGAGCGCGATCTCATGGGTCCTCCAGCGGTCTACGCGCGCCATGTTGACGCGGCGGTAACTTTTTAGCCGGACGACCCTCGTACTGAAAGATTCGCCACAGGGGCGGTTTTGTGAACCCGGTTCACCACCCCCTCACTGCACGGGAGTTGAGGGAGCAGCGGCCGCACGGTACTCGCGGGCGCGGTGTGGGGCGGCACTCTCACGCCGGAGCGGGGCCGGCGTCATGGGCCGCCGAGGCACACCAAGGCCCGCCCGTTCCGCGCCCACGACCACCGCCCGGCGGCCGCCGCCGGCGAACACCGACAGGCGACCGACGACCGCCGGCCCGTCGCCCCCATGCCGTCCACGCGACCGCCGAATGCGCACCGGTGAAACCCGATCTGTTCGTGGTCGCCCGTCCATGGCCGGGCCCGCCGGGGCCATCACGCGCCGCGTTCCCGGTAGCCCCCTGCCGGGCGAGCGGAAAGCGGAAACACCTGCCACCGGCCCGCCCGGCCGGCAGCCGCACCGTCGGCGGGCCGGTGGCTCGGCCGACAGTCCGCCCAGCACCCTGAACAGCCGATTCCGTCGCGCGCCGAGGCGGCGCCCCACCCCGCCCGCAGGCCGTCCGGCCGGGCGGCCCGCCCAGGTGATCGGCCGTCACCGAACCCTTCTCCTGGGCAATCTCACATCCGGACATCCCTGCCCCGCCGAATCCGCGCGCGCCTCGCAGCTCGTAGGCATCGGATATTCCGAACGGTTTCCGCAGCGGGAACCGCGCCGATTCCACCGGCCTCGGCACCGGATGAATCACCTGAACCGTCGGAGTCGTCCAGGTGCGTCCGCACCGGGGAGTCCGCACCGGGAGTGCGCGCCTCGGACGGGAGCACCGGGCCGAGCAGGAGCGCCGACGCGGGTCACCCGGTTCACCCGGTCCGCGCGGTTCACGACTGCGCACGACTGCGCACGCCTGCTCAGGCCTGCTCAGGCCTGCTCATGGGAGCCGGTCACGCGTTGCCGGACTGTAACCTTCAATACATTCATGATGCTCTTTGGCTCGATGTAATTTTTGTTCACACCGCTCGGCACTCTCGCCGCTCACCTCCCTCACAGCGCTGGAAGGCTCCCCCATGCCTGCGAACCACTCCACCGTGCTCAGATCCGTCGCGATCGCGGCGACCGCCGCCCTGTGCGGCCCCCTGCTGGCCGCCTGCACGAGTACGCCGAAGAACGCCTCCGACAAGGCCGCCGCACCCGCCACCGTGACCGTGCAGGGCATCGCGATCAGCTCCAGGCCCGACCTGGCGGCGATGCTGCCGGCCGACATCAGGAAGGCGGGCGTGGTGCGGGTCGCCACCGACGTCCCGTACCCGCCGTTCGAGATGTACGAGAGCGAGGGCAGCAGGACGATCGTCGGCATCGACGTCGACCTCGGGACGGCCGTCGGCGCCCGCCTCGGCGTCAGGTTCGACTTCCAGGCGCAGAAGTTCGACGGGATCCTGCCGGCCGTCCAGGCGGGCAAGTTCGACGCCGTGATGTCGGCGATGACCGACAAGAAGGAGCGCGAGAAGGCCGTCGACTTCGTCGACTACATCAACGCCGGCCCCGGATGGCTCGTCGGCAAGGGCAACCCGGAGAAGATCAAGGTCGTCACCGACGTCTGCGGCAGGTCCGTCTCGGTGCAGTCCGGCACCAACCACCAGAAGATCCTGGAGCAGCGCCAGGAGTTGTGCAAGGGCATGGGGCTGCCGCCGATCACCGTACTGGCCTTCCCCAAGGACTCGGAGGCCCAACTCGCCCTGCGCAGCGGCAAGGTGGTGGCCGACTTCCTGGACGAGGTGACGGCCGTCTACGTCGCCGACACCGCAGAGAGCGGCTCCGTCTTCGAGGCCGTCACCGGCAAGGAGGCCGTCGGCGAGACCAGCGCCTCGCCCATCGGGATCGGTGTCTCCAAGAGCGTCGCCGGATTGAAGGAAGCCGTCCAGGCCGCCCTGCAGTCACTGATGGACGACGGCACCTACGGCAAGATCCTGGCCGCCCGCCACGTGCCCGGCATCGCGATCCCGAAGGCGACCGTCAACGGCGCGCTGGACTGACCGGACGCGGTGAACCGGCGCGGCGGTCGGCGGGTCCGGGAACCCGCCGCCGCACCGCCGCCTCCGGACAGGCTCCGTGGACGGTACGGGGATGCGCGCGCCGCCGTCCGGGAAGGCCGGGGCGCGCGCCTCAGCCCGTGACCGCCCGTTCGAGCAGGTCGACGGCGGCCGGGAGGCTGCGGGGAGCGGCGGCGCCCGCCGGGGGCCGGACGCGGGCCCAGCCGGGGCCGGCGGTGACCACCAGGGCCCGGTTGCGCGAGCCGCGCGGGCCCCAGGAGCTGCCGCTCACCAGGCCCGCCAGCTCACGATCCGCCGTGCGCCGGTCCTGCGACCAGATCATCACGGCGCCGGGGCCCAGCCGGTGGACGGCGTCGAGCAGGGCCCGGGGCGGCACGGCGGCCCCGAGCATCCGAAAGGGGACGGCGCGCTCCGCCAGCGCCGCGGCCGTGGCTTCGAGCGGCAGGGTGTGCTGTTCCTCGGGCGCCGCCGCGAGGAGGACGGGCCGGCCGGCCCGGGCGGTGACGGACTGGATCGCCACGCCGCGCAGGACGCTCGACACGTGCCAGGAGAGGAGGTGCTCGACCTCGACGTACTGCTCGCCGTCCGCCGCCCACTTGCGACCCGCGGCGCGCAGGGCGGGCATCATGACCTCCGTCCACGCCTCCACCGCCCCGAGCGCCGCGACCGCTTCGCGCAGGATCCTGACGACCTCGGGCGCGTCGAGCCGCACCGCCGCCCGGGCCAGGCCGCGGCACTCCGGCCGGACCGTCCCGACCCGCAGCGCCCGGCTCCCGCCGGGGCCTCGTCCGGCCTGGACGTCGCCGGAGCCGGACGGCCGGGGCCGGCGGAGGACGGCGGGCGGGTCGCCGCCGCGGGACGCCGCGGTGCGCTCGGCCAGGGCGGCCCGGGCGGCCTCGCCCGGCGACACCCCGCGGGCCGTCAGGCGGCACATCGTCTCCAGGACGGCGATGTCCTGCGGGCTCCAGCGGCGGTGGTGCCCCGCCTCACGATTGGCCGGGCCGATGCCGTAGCGGCGTTCCCACGAGCGCACCGTGGTGGGCGAGACCCCCAGGCGCTGGGCGACGCCCCCGGTCGGCAGCCCCACGTCCTCCATGAGGTCCGACGCGGCCGGGCCGAGGTCCGGCGCGGCAAGGCCGAGGTCCGGCGCGGCAAGGCCGAGGTCCGGCGCGGCAAGGCCGAGGTCCGACGCGGCAAGGCCGAGGTCCGACGCGGCAAGGCCGAGGTCCGGCGCGGCGGGCGCGCCGTCGCCCCGCGCTCCGGCCTCGTACCCGGCCGCCGAGGTCACCATCCTGCGATCCTCCCCACCGCGAAGCCGACGCAGCACACCACCATGACGGCGATCACCAGCAGGGGAACCCACCCCGGCCAGGCCGTGTGCAGCTCGACGGACTCCGGGGTGGAGATCCCCGCGCAGGTCGACGCCTCGCATTCGGGCGTCTCGGCGGGACGGCTCACCGGCACCGGTCGCTCGTCCACCGGGAGCCTCTGGTCGACAGTCATCCTGTCCTCCCTCGGTCGGATGTTCCGGATGTGCATGGGGTGCGGCCCGGCGGAAGCGAACCGCCCCGGCGTGAACCGCGCCGGCCGACGGCCCGCGGCCCCGCCGGGCACCGGACTCCCCGGTCGGACAACGGCTCCATGGTCGCGCCGACCGCCGCCCCGGCCCAATCGCAGCGTTTGCGCATCGCCCGGGCGAGACTCGCGAGCCCGCGCGGAGCGTCCCGACATCGTGCTCACCAGGTCGAGGTACCGGGGCCGCCCTTGAAGGGTCCGGTGATCTCCGCGGTGATCCACCCACCGTAGAAGTCGCCCTCCTGGGCGCGCACGGTCTCGCCGTCGACGGTGCAGCGGTCCACCCGGCCCGGGTAGAACGCGAACATCTCGCGAATCTCGCGGTACCCGGGCAGCGGCTCCGGGTAGCTCCACGCCGACTCCGCCGCGCGGCGCGAGCCGACCACCACGTCCCAGTAACGGGCCTGCCCCTTCCACTCGCAGTGACTCCCCGCCCCGGCCGGTGTGAGCAGCTCGGTGGCCACGTCGGCGGCCGGCAGGTAGTAGACCGGCGGGTGGCTCGTCTCCAGGACCCGGACGGCGTGCCTGGTGGCCGCGACCAGCCGGCCGCCGAACCACACCTCGACCAGTCGGCCGGGAGCGGCCCGGACGGCCGGGGGGCGTGGATAGTCCCAGACCGACTCCGCGGCGTGCCCTGCCTGGGTCATCGTTCCGCTCCTCCCTGCCGGCCGGTCCGGACGGCCCGGACGGCGCCTCTCGCTCACGTGGCCGGCCGCCGGTGACGCGCACTCCGCGGTCGCGGCGGTCGCGGGCACGGCCACAGCCGCGGCCGGGTCGCGAGGCCACAACGCCACGGTGCAGCGATCAGGCCTCCGGAGGACAGTTGAACCGCTTTTGCAGCGTTTCGGCGCCCGGCGAGCGGAGGCCCGGCCGGGCTGCGCGGCCTCGTGCGCACCCCGGACGGCCGGCCCCGCGCCGGGGCGGAGCCGCCGGCCCGGAGCGGAGCGGCCCGGAGCGGAGCCGTTGCCCCGGGGCGGAGCCACCTGCCCGGAGCGAACCCGCCGGCCGGGCGGCGCCAAGCGGTGCAGCAGCGCTGCAAGTGTTCCCGGGTGCTGCGACGGCCGAATCTGGGGCCAGGGCCGCAGGACGCGCGCCCGAGCGAGCCGTCCGGAACGGAGCAGACCATGAAACTCCACGACGACCTGCCGGTCGACCACCGCCTGTCCCAGGTCTACCGGGTCGGGGCCGGACTCTGCGGTACCGCGCTGCTGGTCTTCGGCTGTCTGGGCCTGGCGGACGGACTGTCCTTCTTCAGCACCGACGGGGAGCCGATCGCGGGCCTCTCCAGCAACGGCCTGCTCAGCCTGGTGTCCGTCGTGGCGGCCGTGGTCCTGATCGCCGGCACCGTGATCGGCGGCAACACCGCCTCGACCGTCAACATCACCGTGGGCACGCTGTTCGTGCTCAGCGGCTTCGCCAACCTGGCGGTGCTGGACTCCTCGGCCAACATCCTGGCCTTCCGGATCCAGAACGTGCTGTTCAGCTTCGTCATGGGGCTGGTGATCGCGACCTTCGGCATGTACGGCCGGGTGAGCGGCAGGCTGCCGTACGACAACCCGTACTGGCGGCACCGTCACCCGCGGACCGACGGCCGGACCGCAGCCGCGCCGGTACCGGACCGGCCCCGGCGCGCGACCCTGCCCGGACGTCCGGCATGACCGGGCCGCGCCCGCACTGGGTCTTCGCCGACCAGCTCGGCCCGCACTTCCTCGCCCCCGGCGAGGACGGACCGGACCAGGACGCGCCCGTCGTGCTGATCGAGGCCCGCTCGGTGCTGCGCCGGCGCCGGTTCCACCGCGCCAAGGCCCACCTGGTGCTGTCCGCCCTGCGGCACGCCGCGGACGCCTTGGGCGAGCGGGCGCGCTACGTGCAGGCCGACACCTACCGGGAGGGCCTGGCCAAGGCGGTCGGCCGACGCCGGGTCACCGTGTGCCACCCCACCTCACGGGCCGCCCTCGGCCTGGTGCAGGACCTCCCCCGGGTCACCGTGCTGCCCCCGCGCGGCTTCCTCGTCCCCTTCGCCGACTTCCGCCGCTGGGCCGGTGCCCCCGGTGAACGACGCCTGCTGCTGGAGGACTTCTACCACCGGGTGCGCCGCGCCGAGCACCTGCTGCTGGAGCCGGACGGCACCCCGGCCGGCGGCCGCTGGAACCTGGACCGGGACAACCGGCAGCCGCCGCCCAAGGGGGCGGCCACCCTCCCGCTGCCGCCGCCGTCCGAGCCGCAGGAGGACGAGATCGACCGGCAGGTACGGGCCGACCTGGACCGCTGGGAGCGCACCGGCGAGGTCGCGTTCACCGGCCGGGACGGGCCGCGCCGCTTCGCCGCCACCCGGGCGGAGGCCGAACGGACGCTCACCCACTTCGTCTCCCACCGCCTCGCCGACTTCGGCCGCTACGAGGACGCGATGCTGCACGCCGACCCGTGGATGGCCCACAGCGCGCTCTCCGTCCCGCTCAACCTCGGCCTGCTCGACCCGGGCGAGTGCGTGCGCGCCGCCGAGACGGCGTACCGCGCCGGGCAGGTGCCGCTCAACAGCGCCGAGGGCTTCGTCCGCCAGGTGGCCGGCTGGCGCGAGTACGTCTGGCAGCTGTACTGGCACCTCGGCGCGGACTACCGCGACGCCAACCGCCTCGGCCATCACGAGCCGCTCCCGCCGTGGTTCCGCGACCTCGACGCCGAGGCCGTCACCGCCCGCTGCCTGGCCGGGGTCCTGGCCGAGGTCCGCGACCACGGGTGGGTGCACCACATCCCCCGGCTGATGGTGCTCGGCAACTGGGCCCTGCAGCACGGCTGGGACCCGCGCGAGCTCACCGACTGGTTCCACCGCAGCTTCGTCGACGGCTACGACTGGGTGATGGCGGCCAACGTCATCGGCATGTCCCAGTACGCCGACGGCGGCCTCGTCACCACCAAGCCCTACGCGGCCGGCGGCGCCTACCTGCACCGGATGGGCGACCACTGCGGCCCGTGCCGCTACCGGCCCACCGAACGCCTCGGCGAGCGGGCCTGCCCGTTCACCACGGGGTACTGGGCCTTCGTCCACCGGCACCGCGAGCTGCTCGCCGCCAACCACCGCACCGCGCAGGCCGCCGCCGGCCTGCGCCGGCTGGACGGGCTCACCGAACTGCTGGCCGCCGAACACGCCCGCGGTCAGGCGCCGCCCTGACCCCGCGGGCACCGGCCTGACCCGGCGGGCACCGGCCTGACCCCGCGGGCACCGGGCGCACCAGGCGCACCGGGCCTTCCGAGCACACCGGGAAACGGAACCGCGCCGGCCGCACCGGCCGGCGTCACCCTGAGCCCTGCCGGTCCGGCCGGCAGGCGTCCCGGCAGACGTCCCGGTAGGCGTCCGCCAGGGACGCGGCCATGGCGTCGATGCCGAACCGCTCACGGACCGTTGCCGCCCCGGCAGTCGCCATCGATGCCAGCTCGGACGCGGGGGTGCCCACGAGGGAACGCAGGCCGTCGGCCAGCCCCTGCACCGACTCGGTGGCCAGCAGCCGCCCGTTGACGCCGTCGCGCAGGTAGTGGGAGGCTCCGCCGCGCCGTGGGGCGGCCACCGGCAGGCCCGCCTCCATCGCCTCCAGGACCGCCAGGCCGAACTCCTCCTTCGCGCTGGGGCACACGTACAGCGCCGGACCCGCCCGGCCCTGCGCCAACGCCCTTTCCAGGACCCGCACCTGCCGGTTGGACAGCGCGGGCCACAGGGCCGCCCGCCTTCGCGCGACCGGGTCCGTCGCCAGCAGCTCCGCCACCCGCCCGCGCACCGTCGCCTCCACCGTGGTCGCGTCGCCGGGCGACCCGCCGACCAGCAACAGGGTGGTGCGACGGTGCAGGCCGGCGAGCAGCCAGGCCCGGACGAGCTGCTCCTGCTGTTTGACAGGGTGGAGCCGTCCCACGCAGAGCAGCAGCGGAAGCCCGCGGTCGGCCGCGTCCAGGCCGTCCGGACGCCCACCGCCGTCGAACAGCCGTGCCAGCAACTCCCCCGCCGTCGCGCCGTCCTCCGGGGCGGGCCGGAAGGGCGCGATGCCCTCCGGCTGGGTGTGGACCGCACGGCCCTCCAACTGCGGGAAGTGATCGTGCAGTTCAGCCGCCCCGCCACGCCCCGGCATGGCCACCAGCAGGTCGGCGCGGGCCACCAGACGGTCGGCGACGAAGATCCGGTGCAGGTCCAGGCGCAGCGCGCGGCCCGCTTCGCCGGTCCGCTCCGGCGGCAGCCCCGCGTACCGCTCGGCCATCGTCCGGTGCGGGTCGGGGGTGACCGTGAACGCGAGCTTCGCGCCGTGGCGGCGGGCGGCATGGGCGACGGCGAGCGAGGCGTCGTCGGCGAACCTGACGTGCACCAGGTGCGGCCGGGCGCCCGGCAGTCGGAAGATCCGGGCCGTCCACCAGGCCAGCGCCGCCCGGTGCGCGGCGGCGTTGCCGGGATCGAGCGGGCCCGGCAGGTCCACGGGCAGTCGCACCAGCAGGTGCGCCGGACCCAACCGGCCCACCAGGTCGCCGCGTTCGGTCTCGGCGGGCCGGGCGGTGGCCAGCGTGAGGACTCGTGCGACGCCGGCGCCGTCCGTGAGGGCCTCGCCGAGTCCGGTCAGCAGCACGCTCATGCCGCCGCTGAGTCCGGCGCCCGGTTCCTCCAGGCGGCCCAGCAGCATCGACTGCACGACCACCGGGGCCCCTCGGAAAGGCTGGTCCAGGGCCTCGAACGCGGCCCTGAACGGTTGGCCCGACGGCGTCCCGGGCCGTGCCCGGTCCCAACAGGCGGCGATCAGGAGCCGCTCGTAGGCGTCACGCCCCGTGCCGGGGCCGGGCAGCGCCAGCTCCCCTCCCGGCACTCCCGACAGGTACCGCCACCGCGCGTGTACCTGGGCCCGTCCGGCGGGCCTCAGCCTGCCCGCCTCCCGGGCCGAGAGCGGCCTGAGCCTGTTGGCGTCCGCCGTGTCCAGCAGGAACGCCGTCTCCGCCGGGCCAGGTGCCGCCAGCAGCCGTCGACGGATCTCCGCCGTCGCACTCAGCCCGGCGTCGGGACCGGTGCTGTGCTCCCAGGCCTCCGCGAGCGCCGTCCACTCCCGGTCCTCCGTACCGGGCTCCGCCGCCGCGGCGGCAACCACCCACGCAGGCACGGGCCGTTCACGCCGGGCCAGCCGGCGGAGCCGCGCAGCCCGCCGGTCGGCGCCCGGCAGCAGCACGTCCGGGGGGACCCACGGGGCTCCGTACTCCGCCCGCGCCATCCGTCCGAGCAGATCACCGTCGGTGACCGCGCCGATGTCCTCGCCGACCGCCCCGGCGTCCCGGGCCAGGTGGAACCTCCGCCACGCGACCAGTGCCCCGCCACCCGCGTCACCGGTCCGTGGCGGTGCCACGACCGGCGTGACGTGCTGTGTCATCGGTCCTCCTCCCGAGCCGCCCGAACGTCCCGAACTGTTCGGAGACCGACGCCCGACCGGATTGGATCCCGCGCACCTGCCCGCCACGACCCGCCGGGAGGACCACCAGGAGGCGATCGGCCGCGGGCACGGGCCCGTGGCTGGCGCGGAAGCCTGGCATCATCGGAAACCGCATCGGAACCCGCACACGAACCGGCGCCCCCGACGGAGGAAGACATGGCCCGCGTCGTCGTGATCAGCCCGCCCTTCCACTCCCACGCCCGGCCGCTCGCCGCCGTCGGCGCGGCGCTGAGCCGGCAGGGCGCCCGCGTCCACCTCGCCTGCACCCCCGCCTTCGCCGGCCTCGCCACCCGCAGCGGCCTCGGCTTCACCGAACTCGCCGTGACCCGCAACGCCAACCACGGCATCGCCGAGACCACCGAGCAGGACCAGGACGAGGCCGGCCGTCTGCGCGAATTCCTCGACGCCACCCACCACGGACCGGTCGCGACCCTGCTCACCCAGGCCCGCCACCGCGGCGACGACATGCTCGCCGATCCCGAAGGCGTCCTGCACGACCTCGCCGTGCTGGACGAGGAGTTGCGCCCGGACTGGTACCTGGTCGACCAGCTGTCCTACTCGGCGACCCTCGCCCTGCACTGCCTGGACCTGCCCTACGCCACCTTCTGCCCGGGCCACCCCAGCTACCTGCCCACCACGCCCGACGCCTGGTTCGGGCTGCCCTACGCCTGGCCCGAAGCCCTCCGCCCGGCTCCCGCGGACCTCGACCGGCTGCGCACCGCGGCGGCGGCCAACGACGCCGCGTTCACCGGCGCGTTCAGGGCCTTCACCCGCCGCCACGCCCCGCACCGGCCGGAGCCCGAACGCGCCTTCGCGCTCTGCTCCCCGCACGCCGTCCTCTTCAACTACCCGCGCCTGCCGTGGCTTCCGCCCGCTCCGGCCGGCCCGCCGGCCCTCTACGCCGGCCACCTGGTGCCGCCCGGCGACCCCTCCCCCGCGCCGCTGGACGAGCACTGGCAGGCCGTGGTGTCGCGGTTGTCCGCGGACCGGCGCCCCCTCGTCCTGGTCGCCCTGGGCACGTTCCTGTCCGCCCGCCACGACGTCCTGGCCACCGCCACGGCCGGCATCCTCCGGCACACCCCGGCCTCCGTGATCGTCGCCGCCGGCGACCGGGTCACCGAGGTCACGACGCACCCGCTGCTGCGCGCGGCGTCTCCCGGGCGGCTGCACATCGCTCCGGCCGTCCCCCAGCAGGAACTGCTCCCGCACACCGCCGCGATGGTCCACCACGGCGGCAACAACTCGTTCACCGAGTGTCTGCGGGCCGGCGTGCCCGCCCTGGTACTGCCCTTCTCCAGCGACCAGTTCGCCATCGCGCACGACGCCGAACGCGCGGCCCTGGGCCGCAGCCTGGACCCCAACACGCTCACCCCGGAGGCCGCCGGCACCACCGTCGCGGCCCTGCTCGCCGGACAGGCCCACGGCATCACCGCGCTCAGCGCCCGTCTGCAACCGCTCGGCCCCGCCTGGGCGGCCTCCCGCCTCCTGCGGCAGATGCCCGCCCGCCCCTGAGCCGTGCTGCCCTCGGACGCCGGCCGTCCCGCCGCCCGTCCGGGACGAGCTCGTCGCGATCGGCCAGGCCGCTGAACCCCGCCGGACGTGGACGCGTTCGCGGCTGACATCATCACCGCATGCAAACGGCCCCGCCACCGTTCCCCGACGCCCCCGGCCTCACGGCCGCAGCCGCCGACCGGTGGCGCCGAGGGCGGGGCTGGCGCCGATTCGAGTCCCGCTGGACGGCCGTCCTGCCGTTGGCGATCGTGGTGATGGCCTCCACCGCCGACGGTACCTGCCGGACGCCCGCCGACTGCGCCGCGGACCATTGGCAGGAGACGGTGGCGGCCCTGCTGCTCATCGTCGAGGTCATGGTCCTGCTGGCGAGGGCCCGCCGTGGCGTCCTCCTGGTGGCCGTGGCCGGTGCCCTGCTGTGGCTGCTCCCCGGCGCGCTGCCGAACGAGCCCACCCGCCTCGCCTCCCTCGTCGCGCACGGGCTCCTGGCTGCCGCGCTGGTGCGGGCCGGGATGATCCGCCGCCGGTCCCGGCAGGGGTTGGACGTGCTGATGGGGCCACCCGTGGCCTATCCGTGGCCGGCGGCCGGAGCCTCCTTCCCGGGTGGCGGGGCCGTCCGGCCCCTGGTCCGCAGAGGCCTGGCCGGGCTGCTGATCGCGGCGAGCGTGCTCCTCGTCGCCCTCGGCGCGATCGACCGGCACGATGCCGGGGTGCGGGCGGCTGCGGCCACCCAGGTCGAGGGCACCGTGCTCGCCATCGACCGGGGCAGCGCGGAGGTGGCCTTCCGGCTGCCCGACGGAGGGCCCGCGCGGACGACGCGGCTGGAGATCCGGTGGGCCGACAGCCCCGAGGCCGGCGACCACCTGCCGCTGCTCGCCGACGGACGCGGCTTCGTCGAGGTGCTCGGGGACACCCCCGACATCACCGGCTGGCTGTCCGCCGCCACGGTCTCCGGCACCATGGGCATCCTGCTGGCGGCCTCCGCCGCCGGCGCGGTCCGCCGCCACCGGGGCTTCTCCGGGCCGGCCGCACCGGCGATGCGTGTGCTGGTGCAGCCCGACAGCGCGGGCGACCTGCTGGTCTTTCCGGTCGACGGCGGCCCCGCCGGGCCGGCCCTCTGGCGGCTGCGCCTTCGGGAGGCATCCCGTTGGCGCGCGCCGGACGAGGGAGGCCCGCGCTGGTTGCCCGAACGTTCGGCACGCGGCGGCCGGGAGGAGCCGCCCGGGAGCCCCCGGTCCATACCCCCGGAGGCCGCCGCCGCTGCCCTCGACCGGGCCGAACAGTCCGTTCCCGCCCTGCTCTACCGGGGCCCGGACGGCCCGCACGCACAACTCGTGGTCCTCCGGCCGCCCGCGCCCGACGCCGACTGGCTCGCCGTGGTCGCCCACGAACGGCCCGCGGCGCCGAAGCCGCGCCGCCGCGGACGGCGCTTCCGCGAGGAGGAGCTCGCCGTCCCGGCCCAGGCCGCCGCCCTGCTCGCCGAGGCACCGGACGGTCCGCCCGAGCCCGCCCGGCGGATCGGGATGCCGCCCTTCCTCCGGTACACCGCCGGTCCGCTGGCCGCGCTGCTGCTGGCCGGGTGCGTGCACTCCCTCGCCGGTGCGGGCTGGCTCCGCAGCCTGGTCCAGCCGCTCTTCATCGGCATCGCCGCGTTCGTCACCCTGGTCGGCGCCGGCACCTGGCAGATCGGCATGGACCGGGACGGCCTGAGCGTCGCGTCCCTGCTGCGGGTGCGGCGCTTCCACTGGTCCGAGATCAACGCGGCCGCCGTCCAGCGGGGCCGGCTGACCGTCCAGTGTGTGGACGGCAGGCAGGTCCACCTGGACACCTGGCCCGCACGCGTACTCGGGAGGCGCTTCGGCGGCCCGGACACCCCGCTCGCCGTGGCCGGGACGATCACCGTGCTCGCCCACCGCCCGCGGCGCCGTCCGGCCGAGGCGATGTCCGGCCCACCGATCGGCGTGCCCCATGTGCTGATCAACCGGACCGCACTCGCCTGCTACCTCCTCTTCGTCCTGGGTCGCTTCCTCCTCCGCTGACCGACGGGCGGACCGGTCCCGTCAAGTACGAGGGCCCCGACCGGCGCGCGCGGGCGGCTGCCGAAGGTGGTCGGACGGCGGGCCGGACGGCAGGCGACCGGCCCGGTCGATGCACGAACGCTGCGACAGGAACCGCACCATGACGGGCCGAAGCTGAAAGGGACCGGCGAAGGAGGTGGCAGCCCCGTGGACGCATCCCTGACCGACCGGGAGCGACAGCTGCTGAACGACATCGAACAGCATCTCCGGCAGGACTCCCCCGGCCTGGACCGGCTGCTCGGCCGCCGGGCCACACCCCTGAGGCGGATGACCCACCGGCCCCGCGTCCTGGCGGCCCTGGCCTCGCTGCTGGCGGCCCTGACCGGCGCCTGCGCCCTCTACGCGGGTGCGGGTGCGCCGGGAGCGCCCCTGGCCGCGGCCGGCGCCGGCGCGGGCGCGGTCCTGCTGGCGCTGGTCTTCCGACGGCTCACGGCTGTTCGTCCGGTCTGAAATCCCGCGTGTTCGTCCGGTCTGAAATCCCGCGCTCGCCCGCACCGCTGGCGTCGCCCCCAGGAGTTCACGACCACCGGCGGTCACGGGCTTCTGCCGACCGGCCGATGCACCAACGCTGCGAGTGACGCGAACCGGGCAACGCTCCCAGGCTGGAGGAACAGCGAGTCACCGCACCGCAGACCCTCGGAGGAATCATGAACATCGTCCGCCGGCTCCACGAAGCCGGGCTGACCAGCGAGCAGGCCTACGCCGCGGCGTTCGGATCCATCGGCCTGTCCTTGGTCAGCTGGCTCGCGTCGATGAAGGCCGAACAGGCCGGCGTCGAGCGGGCCGACCGGTGGGGCATCTTCGTGGGTGAATGGGCACCCACCTTCTTCGGGCTCGGCCTGGCCCTCGCCGGGTACGAGAAGGCAGCGCCGGCCTCGGCCAAGGGCTCACGCAGCGCCTGGCTCGACGCCCCGGACGAGAAGGCCGGGTGAGCAGACCGGGTGAGATGGCCGGGTGAGCAGGCCGGGAGAGCAGGCCGGGAGAGCAGGCCGGGAGACGTGGCCACCCGGCCGGTCCGGCCGCCCGGCTGATCCGGTCCCGCAGCCGAACCTGCGGGGCCGGCCCGTGTCCGGGCCCGGGGACGAGCGTTGAACGGGAGCCGCTCCGGCTGCGCTGCGGGCGGCCGCGCCCGTAGGGTGCGGAGGTCAGCCGCACCCACCGGAAGGCAGCCACCGCCGTGGAGCAGAGCACCGCACCCGTCCTGACCGGTGTCCGCAACTTCCGGGACGTCGGCGGGCTGCCGGCCGCCGACGGGCGGGCCGTCCGGTACGGCCTGCTGTTCCGCAGCGGGCATCTGGCGCACGCGACCCCCGAGGACGTGGCGGCGCTGGCCGGGCTCGGCCTGCGCTCCGTCATCGACCTGCGCGGGACGGCCGACCTCCGGGCGGAGCGCAGGGACGTCCCCGTCCCGGGCAGCACCCACCGGTCGATCGCCCTCACCGACCCGGCCGCCGGCGCGAAGTTCCACGGCCTGCTGCGGGAGGGCGACCTGGCCACCCTGCGGTCCTCGCTCGGCGACGGCGGCGGTGAGGCCCGGATGATCGCCGCCTACCGCGACCGGGTGGTGACCCGGACCGGGGAACACGCACTGATCCTCCGCTTGCTGGCCGAGCCGGACGGGCTGCCCGCGCTCGTCCACTGCTCGGCCGGCAAGGACCGCGCGGGGTGGGCCATCGCCGTCGTCCTGCTGGCGCTGGGCGTCCCGGAGGAGGCGATCCTGGCAGACTACCTGGCCAGCAACGGCCCGGCCCAGGCCTACCGCTTCCGGCGGGCCGACGGCACCGTCCCCGAGCCCGGATCGGAGCTGTGGACCTTGCTGCGCCCGGTCTTCGAGGCCCGTCCCGAGTACCTGCGGGCCGCCTGGGACTCGGTGCGCGAGCACTGGAGCAGCCCCGAGGCCTACCTGCGGGAGGGCCTCGGCCTCACCGCGGAGGGCCGGGGACGGCTGCGGGAGCTGCTGCTCACCGAAGGGGCCCCCGAGGCCTGATCAGCGCGCCCGCAGCGGGCCCGCGAACGACTTGCGCAGCGACGACGGGGCGACCGCGGGGAGCAGCGAAGCCAGGATCTTGCCCTTCAAGGTGCCCGGCTCCCTCGTCAGCCGGACGTCGACGCGGGTCCCGTCGCCCTCGGGGGTCATCCGGAACACCCACCCTCCCCCGGGCCCGAAGATCTTGGAGTCCAGGGTGGTGATGGTGACCTCGTGGCCCCCGGGCACCCACTCGTAGCGGGCACGTTCCCAGGCGGCGGCGGTGCCCTCGGTCACCTCGGCCCAGCCCTCGCCGAGGCCGTGCACCTCGAAGTGGTCCGCGTCGATGGTGGGCCAGGCCTCGGCCCTGGCCGGGCCGAAGTCGGTGAGGACCTCCAGCACGGCGGCCGGGCTCAGCGAGGAGAGGAGATGGAAGTTCACGACGGTCACGGGTGTCTCCAGGTACGTGGGCACGCGTCGGACCATGCGGGGCGACGCGAGGGTTGAGATCTGTCCGCGGGCGGCTTCCGCCCGGCCGCACCCACTCTGGTCACCCCCCGCGGCGGCCGCATCCGTCAGTTGACCGCAGACGGCGGTTGAGTCATGGGGTCGTCGTCGCCGGTGTATCGCGGAGACCGATCCGCGCCGGGCGCCTCCCCCGGGGCGCCGCCGCAGCGAGCGCCTCCTCGCGGGGCGCCGCCGCGGCGGGCTCGGGCCGCTCCTCCGTTCCACCGGAGGACGGCCGAGGTGACGGGTGCACACGTGTGGACCGGCGTCGTCGGCCGGGTGACCGTCATCTGACGGATTCGCGGCGGCCGGCCCGGCGCGAGAGTGACCGTGCCCAAGTACGCCGGCTCCGGCGGGTGCCCGGGCCGGGCGCCCGGCCACCCGGGCCGTCCACCGCCAGTGCCTCCGGAGGATCCGTGACCACCGCACCGCCCCGCCCCGCCACCACACCCGCGAGCCCCACCGCGACCACGACCCCGACCACGACCGGCAGAAGTGCCGGACACGCCCCTCTTCGAACCCCGGCCCCGGCCGGACCGGCCGCCCCACGGGACCGCCCGCGATCGTCGGCCTCCCCGGGCGGGGTGCCCGGGGCCGCACCCGTCGGCCGCCGTCCGAGCGGCCCGCGCCTGGGCGGCGACCGGCGGAACGCCGGGGACGCTCCGCCGGTCGTGCCCACGCTGGAGATGTGGGCCTGGCAGGGTTCGGCCGCCTGCCGGGGCATGGACAGCGCCGTGTTCTTCGCGCCGCCCGACGAACGGAGTGAGGCCCGGCAGGGCCGTGTGGAGGCCGCCCGCCGGGTCTGCGCGCGGTGCCCGGTGCGCGACGCCTGCGCCGACTTCGCCCTGCGGACCCGGGAGACCCACGGGGTGTGGGGCGGCCTGACCGAGCGGGAACGTGCCCCGCGGCGGCGCTGAGGGACGGGTCTGCGCGGTCCGTGGCCCGGCGTCCGGTCCGCCCGCCCCTGCGAGGCCGGGGCGGAGCGGACGAGGCGTCAGGCGGACGGCTCGCCGACGCCTTCGGTGACCAGCGCGTCCCGGAGCGCGACGCGGGAGGCGATCCCCAGCTTCGGATAGATCTGGTAGAGGTGGGCGCCGACCGTCCGGTGGGAGATGAAGAGGCGTTCGGCGATCTGCTTGTTCGTCAGGCCCGTGGCCGCCAGCTCGGCGATCTCCCGCTCCTGCGGGGTGAGCGCGCCGACGCCCCGGCCGTCCGGGAGCGCCACCGGTTCGCCCGCGGCCCGGAGCTCCTTGCGGGCGCGCTCGGCCCACGGGGCCGCGCCCAGGCGCTCGAAGGTCCGCAGGGCCGCCGAGAGCGGAGCCCTGGCGTCCGAGACGGCCCGGGCCCGGCGCAGCCGCTCGCCCTGGGCCAGGCGTACCCGGGCCAGGTCGAAGGGCCACTTCTCGACGTCCGGCGCGCCGACCGCCCGCGCGAAGAGGCGGGCCGCGTGCTGGTCGTCCGGTTCGGCGACCGCCTCCGCGCCGGCGGCCAGCAGCGCGAGGCGGGGCGACAGGGCGGCGGCGTTCGTCCCCCGCAGCGCCCGGACGTGCGCCGCCGCCGCGTCCTGCCGGTCGGTGCGCACGGCCGATTCCACCAGGTCGAAGAAGACCCACAGGGCGTGCGGGGTGCGGGGGGCGAAGCGGCCGGCGGGGCTGACGGCGTCGGCGTGGCCGAAGGCCCGGTCGAAGTCCCCCTCCGCGATGTCGGCCAGCAGGTGCACCTGGCGGGCGCAGTCCGTGCTCATCCGCACCCCGCGCGGCGCGGCCCAGTCGGTCATGGCGGTGGCCAGGGCGCGGGCCGGCCCGGCGTCGCCCCGGGAGGCGAGGACGAGGCCCTTGGTGAACTGGAAGAACCAGGTGCAGACGCTGTAGCCGGAGTCCGCGCAGAGGGCGAGGCCCTCGTCGGACAGTTCCACAGCCTCCTGCCACCTGCCGCACAGGTAGTCGTCGAGGCAGAGGTGGAGGAGGGCGCCGATGTGGCGGCGCACCGGTCCGCCCTCGCGGCCCTGCCGGACCACCCGCCAGGACGCCTCGCGCAGGGCCGACAGCCGGTCCGGGTAGATCGCCGCGGCCCCGATGCGGACGATCTCGGCGAGTTCGGTCCGGGCGGTGACGCCGTCGATGATCTCGTCGAGCCGGCGCAGCGTCGCCCCGTCGGCGTTCAGGGGGTCGGAGAAGGTCTGGGCCCCGATGCCGAGCAGGGGCGGGGCGGCGGGCCGCAGCCGGGACAGCGCCGCGTGGAACGGGGCCCACAGCTCCTCCTTGCCGCCGTAGCTGCACAGGAGCATGAGGAAGTGGAGGGTGTCGAGCAGCGCGGGGTCGTCGGCCCGGTAGCCGTGGCCGCCCGCCTCGACGGCGCCGACCAGCAGGCGGTGGGCGGTGGCCACGTCGCCGTCGCTGTTCAGCAGGAGCTGGACGGCGGCGCCGGCCGCCCGCAGGGAGACCCCGTGGCCGGGATCGGCCCGCCGGGCGTCCTCAAGGAGCGCCTCGGCGCTGCTCAGCGCTCCGACGGCCTCGGCCCCCACGTAGGCCGCCTCGGCGAGGCGGCGGGCGCGGTCGGTGCCGAGCGGGCTGAGGTCGGCGGCGCGGGTGAGCGCGGCGATGGCGGCCACCGCGTCGCCGCGCTCCAGGATGTGGCCGGCCGCGTGCTCCAGCAGGACGGCGACCTCCTCGTCGGGCCGGAGGGTGGCTTCCCCCAGGTGCCAGGCGCGCTGCACCGGCCGGTGTTCCAGCACGCGGGCGAGGGCGCGGTGGGCGGCGCGCAGGCGGCTGCTGGTGGCGGCCTCGACGACCGCCGAGCGGACCAGGGGGTGGCGGAACAGCAGGCGGTGGGAGCCGCTGTCGACCAGGACGAGCTGGTCGCCCTCCGCCGGGCCCAGGTCCTCCAGCCCGGCGCCGGCGTCGCTCTCGCGGGCCGCCGCGGACAGCACGGCGAGGTCGCCGGTGCCGTCGAGGGCGGCCAGGAGCAGCAGGTCGCGGGTGGCGGCGGGCAGGTCGCGGACGCGGGTGAGGAAGAGGGACCGGAGGCGTTCGCCCAGCGGCAGGATGGCGGGCGGGACGTCCCGGGAGCGCGGCTGGTCCTGGCGCAGGGCGTTGGGGAGTTCGAGCAGCGCCAGGGGGTTGCCCTGGGCGGTGTCGAGCAGGCGCCGGCGGACCGGACGTGCCAGTCCGGGGAACCGGGTGTCGACCAGGTGCGCCGCCGCCTCGGGGGCGAGCGGGGAGAGTTCGTGGGCCGGCAGGCCGGTGTGCTCGAAGAAGCCGCCGGCGCCGGTGCGGGCGGCTCCGAGGAAGCGGACGCGTGCGCCGGCCGTCCGGCGGGCGACGAATCCGAAGACGGCGGCGCTGGCACGGTCCACCCACGGCAGGTCGTCGACGACCAGCAGCACGGGGGCGTCGACGGCGGCCGCCCTGAGCAGGGACAGTGCGGCGTTGCAGACCACGAAGCGCTCCGGAGGGGCCCCGGCTCCCAGCCCGAGGGCGACGTCCAGGGCCTCCCGGTGGTGGCGGCCGAGCCGGTCGAAGACGTCCTGGAGCGGGAGGAGTGCCTGGTTCAGTGCCGCGTAGCTGATGTCGGCCTCGAACTCGACCCCCGCCGCGCGCAGGACCCGGGTGCCCGCGGCGGCGGCCGCTCCGGCCGCCGCCTCCAGGACGGCGGACTTGCCGATGCCGGGTTGACCGGACAGGAGCAGGGCGCCGCTCTCCCGGTCACGGGCGGGGCCGGCGGTGACGCGCGCCAGGTCGTGCTCCCGGCCGACCAACGGGCCGGCGGCGCCGGCGGGGTTCACCGGGGGCCGCCCTGCGGCCACGCCCGGCGGGGCCGGTGCCGGGACAGCGTCGGCCGGGAGGGGGCGGGGGCGGGCCGAGGTGCGTGTGCTGCCCGTTCTGCCACCGTGCGCCCCATCCGTCTCATCCGTCGTCGCGAGGGGCCAGTCTAGGGCGCGTCGCGGGGCCCGGCGGGCCTGGCCGGGGTCCTCCGGGCCAGGCCGGCGGGACACCGGCCGGCGGGACGCCTGCCGGCGGGACGCCTGCCGGCGGGACGCCTGCCGGCGGGACGCCTGCCGGGCGGCCGGTCGGGGCCCGACCGTCCGCCCCGCACGTCCGCCCCGCACGGGCGGCGCGTCCCTCAGGCCGCCCGCGACCGGACGCCGGCCTTCGCGGCCGGCCGGTCCCCGGCGGGCTCCCCGGCGGCCTGGCCGGCGGCGGTCGCCCGTCCCTGCTTGAGCAGCAGGGCGAGCACGGTGCCGGCCGCCAGGGCCGGGGCGATCCAGAGGAAGGCCCCACCGGTGGCGTGGGCGAACGCGGCCCTGGCGAGGTCCTGGGCGGCGGCCGGGAGCTGCGCGAGGGACTCCGGCCGCGAGGGGTCGAAGCCGCCGGTGCGCGGCAGGTCGCGGGTGCGGGTCGCGAAGTCCGCGGTGAGCAGGGCGCCGAAGACCGCGACCCCGAAGGCGGCGCCGATCGACCGGGCGAAGGTGACCACGGCGCTCGCCGCGCCGATGTCCGCCGCGGGGACGGAGTTCTGGACGGCGGTGAGCACGACCATCGGGACCATGCCGATGCCGATCCCGGTGATCAGGAAGTAGGCGCTCATGACGACGGTGCCGGTGGCCGCGCCGACGGTGGACAGCAGGAGCAGTCCGGCCAGGTTGACGACCAGTCCGGAGACCAGGATCAGCCGCAGGCGTCCGGCGTGCGCCGCCCAGCGCCCGGCGAGGGACTGGCTGAGGACGAGCCCGACGACCAGCGGCAGCATGTGCACGCCGGACAGGGTCGCCGAGACGCCGTCGACGATCTGCAGGTAGGTGGGCAGGTACACCAGGACGCTGAACATGGCGGCGTTGGCCGCGAAGCCGATCAGCGAGGAGAGCACGACCGTGCGGGAGGTGAGCATGGTGACCGGCAGGACGGGCGCGGCGGCGCGGCGCTCCAGCGGGACGAACAGGGCGGCGAGCGCGACGGTGGCGGCCGTCAGGCCGAGGATGGCGGGGGAGGTCCAGCCCCAGCGGCCCGCGAACGAGGTGACCAGCACCAGGCCGGTGGCGATGGCGGCGAGGACCAGGGCGCCGGCGTAGTCGACACGCGCCCTGGCGCCGCGGACGCCCGCGGGGAGTGCCCGGGCGGCGACGACGAGCGCCACGACGCCGATCGGCAGGTTGACCAGGAAGGCCCAGCGCCAGGAGAGCTGGTCGGTGAAGACCCCGCCGAGCAGCGGCCCGACGATGCTGGCGACGCCGTACACGGACCCGAACAGGCTCTGGTAGCGGCCGCGCCGTTCGGGCGCGACGATGTCGCCGACCAGCGCGAAGGTCAGGACGATCATGCCGCCGCCGCCCACGCCCTGCAGGACCCGGGCGCCGATCAGCTGCGGCAGGTCCTGGGCGAGACCGCAGGCCACGGACGCCGCGAGGAACACGGCGGTGGCGGCCAGGTAGAGCCGCTTGCGGCCGAACATGTCGCCGAGCTTGCCCCAGAGCGGGGTGACGGCGGTCGAGGCCAGCAGGTAGCCGGCGCTGACCCAGGCGATGTCGTCGAACCCGTCGAGGTCGGCGGCTATCCGGGGCAGCGCGGTGGAGACGATGGTCTGGTCGAGGGCGGCGAGCAGCACCGCGAGGACGAGGGCGCTCATCGCGGCGCCGACGCCGCGGGTTCCGGGCGCCTGGGCGGGGTGTTCCTTGGGCATGGCAGGTGATCCTGTCGGTCGGGGGCGCGCCGGGCCGCGGCTTGGCGGCCGGTACGGGTGGCAGGGACGGTGACGGCGGCGGGACGGGGGCGGCAGGGGCGGGGGTGATCTCCGCCGTACCGGGGGAGCCGCGGGACGGGGGCGGCGGCCGGGCTGCCGCCGCCGGCCCGCGGTTCGTGCCTCAGAGAGTGATCGTCTTGTACTCGGTGTAGGTGCCGAGGCCGACGGCCCCGTACTCGCGGCCGGTGCCGCTGGCCTTGAATCCGCCGAACGGGCCGTCGAAGCCGACGGACGCGCCGTTGACGGTCACCGTGCCGGTGCGGATGCGACGGGCGACCGCCAGCGCGTGCTCCGTACTGGCGGACCAGACGCCGCCCGACAGGCCGTACTCGGAGTCGTTGGCGATGCGGACGGCGTCGTCCTCGTCGTCGTAGGGGATGACCACCAGGACGGGGCCGAAGATCTCCTCCTGGGCGATGCGCATGGAGTTGTCGACGTCGGCGAAGAGGGTCGGGGTCACGTAGTAGCCGTCCTCCAGCCCTGCCGGGACCTCCGGGCCGCCGGTGACCAGGCGGGCGCCCTCCTCGACGCCGAGGGCGATGTACTGGCGGACGCGCTCCTGCTGGTCGCGGCGGATCATCGGCCCGATGAAGGTGCCGGGGTCGGTGGGATCGCCGACCTTGAGGGACTCGACGAGCTCCTTGAGCCCGGCGACGACCTCCTCGTAGCGGCTGCGCGGGGCCAGGATGCGGGTCTGTGCGATGCAGGACTCGCCGTTGTTGAGCAGGGAGGAGAACTTCAGGCCCTGGACGGCCTTGGCGATGTCCGCGTCGGGCAGGATGACGGCGGCGGACTTGCCGCCGAGTTCGAGGCTGACGCGCTTGAGCTGTTCACCGGCGATCGAGGCGATCCGCCGGCCGGCCTGGGTGGAGCCGGTGAAGGCGATCTTGTCGACGTCGGGGTGCGAGACCAGGTACTCGCTGGTCTCCCGGTCGGCGGGCAGGATGCTGAGCACTCCCCCGGGCAGCCCGACCTGTTCGAACAGGTCGGCGAGGAGCCCCATGCTCAGCGAGTTCTCCGGGGAGGCCTTCAGGACCACCGAGTTGCCCGCCAGCAGCGCCGGGATGATCTTGGCGGTGGCGGCGGAGAAGGGCGAGTTCCACGGGATCACCGCCGCCACCACGCCCACGGCCTCGCGGCGCACCACGCTCCGCACCGGCGAGGCCGGGTCCGAAGGGGTCAGGGTCTGCTCCCAACCGAACTCCTCCGCGGCCTTCAGGTAGGCGTTGGCCTGCCGGGTCAGGCCCGACTGGCCGGCCCGGGTGAACCAGCCCGCCGAGCCGTTCTCGGCCGCGATCAGCCGGGCGATCCGCTCGGCGTTCTTCTCCCGCAGCGCGTTGAAGTGCCGCAGCACCGCCACCCGCTCCTGCGGCGGGGTCTCCCGCCAGAGGCCCTCGTCGAAGGCGGCCCGGGCGGCGGCGACGGCACGGTCCACGTCGGCCGGCCGGGCCTGCGCGGCCCTGCCGATCACCGTCCCGTCGTGCGGGGACCGGATGTCCAGCGGTTCGGCGTCGCTCGGCCCGGTCCAGGCACCCGCGATGAAGAGCCGGTCGTAGATGATCATGTCCCTCTCCTGCACTCTCTCGTTTCTGTCACATCAATGTAGCACTTATTGCGGCAGTTGCGACGGTGCTGCCGGTCTTGTCCGGCCTTCCGTCGACCCTGCGGTACATCTGATGGCTCCACCCGGCCCGCCCGGCACGGGCCTCGACCGCACGGCCCGAACCGGGCGGGTGGGTGAGCGCCTTCTCTGGCGGCCCGGGGGCCCGGGACCGGCACGAGCCGACACCGGGGCGCTCCTTCCAGACACACGTGTCCCGGGCCCGATGACACACATGTGCCCCCGAGTACGTCTACGCTGAGTGGGTGGAAAGTGTGTCATCTGAGAATCCGTCCGACGTGGAACTCGTCCAGGACACCCGCAACGGCGAGATCGCCGCGCTCGGCGCACTGCTCGAACGGCACCGGGCCGGGATGCGCGCCGTGGCGATGAGCCTGCTGGGCAATTCCCCCGACGCGGACGACGCCGTCCAGGACGCCTCGCTGATCGCGCTGCGGCGGATCGGCGACCTGCGGCAACCCGACTCCGTCGGCCCGTGGTTGCGGGCGGTCGTCCGCAACATCTGCAGGACGCGGCTTCGTTCGGCGCCCCACCCGGTGCCGTTGGCCGACCTGCCCGGCCTGCCCGACCCGGCCGGCCTGGCCGGGCTCACGGCGGGAGCCGGCCCCGAACAGGTCATCGACCGGCACGCGATGCAGGACTGGCTGTGGTGCGCGATCGACGAGCTGTCCCCGGTGCTGCGCACCACGGTGATGCTGCGGCACTTCAGTCCCCGCACCCCCTCCTACCAGGAGATGGCCACGCTGTACGGAGTGCCCGTGGGCACCGTCCGCAGCAGGCTCAACGAGGCCAGGAGCAGGCTGGTGACGGCGATGGCGGCGACCGCCGAAGCGGCGCACCCCGACGTCCGCGCCCTGTCCAGGGAGAGCGCCGAGGCGGCGGCGGAGACCTTGGCCGCGGCCGAGCAGGGACGTCTCGCCGAGCTCGCGGCCGAGCGGTGGACCGCGGACGTCGGCTACTACGCGGGCCGGCGGCGGGTGGGCGGCCGGGACTTCCTGATCCGGGGCATGGCCGACGACCTGGAGGCCGGGGTACGCCAGCGCTTCGTGAGCGCCGTCGCCGGCCGGGACACCGTCATCTGGGAGATGGACCTGGTCAACCCCCCGGACCACCCGGACCACTGCCCGCCGGCCGTCGCGTGGCTGATGTCCATGAAGGGCGCCCGGATGCACCAGCTGCGGCTCTTCCACGCGCCCCGCCCGTGACCGCGGCAGGTGTGCCGGCAGCGTGACACGTATCACTGCCCTCCCCGTCGAACTTCGCCCGGGACCTGACGTCTTGCAGGTGTTCGCAGCAGTGCACGCCCATGGAGGAACCCGATGACGAACCAACCGTCCGACCTGCTGTCCCCCGGTGCCCACGAAGTCCTGCTGGACGGCCTGACGCAGCGCTACCACGTGTACGGGTCGGGGCCGGTCTGCCTGGCCGTGCCCGGCGGGCCGGGGGTGACCTGGGACTACCTCCGGGCACCCGGCCTGGAGGAGTTCCTGACCATGGTCTACGTCGAACCGCTGGGCACCGGCGGTTCGCAGCGCCTGCCGTCGCACCCGGACGGCTACACCCGCGAGCGCTCCGCACGCAGCCTGGTCAGCCTGATCGACCGGCTGGCGGTGCCGCCGGTGTTCCTGCTGGGGCACTCCCACGGGGGCTTCGTCGCACAGTACTTCGCGCTGCGCCACCCCGACCGGCTGCGCGGTCTGGTGCTGTACGAGAGCGCACCGGTGACGGGCGCGGAGCACATGGCCGAGGCCGGTGCCCGGGTCCAGGAGTTCGCGGCCCGCAACGCGGGGCGGCCCGGACTGCCCTCGGCGCTGAACGGACTCCGGACGGTCGGCAGCCTCACCGACGACGAGAAGATCACCGACGCGCTGCGGGCCCTGATGCCGGTCTACTTCGCCCACTACTGGGACCGTGAGGACGAGTTCCGCGACCTGCGCGCCCAGGTCACCTGCAGCTACATCTCCGCCCTGGACGAGAACGGCGAACCCGACGTCATCGACGACCGGGAGCGGCTCACCCGCTCGGCGTTCCCACCCTCGTCCTGGCCGGCCGGTACGACGTCATCTGCGGACCGCGGTGGGCGGAGGAACTCCACGCGCTGATCCCGCACTCCCGGCTGACGGTGCTGGAGGAGAGCGGGCACTTCGGCCACCTGGAGCAGCCGGACGTCTTCACGGCCGCGGTACGGGCGTTCGTCCGGTCGGCCGCCGCGTAGGCAGCCTGCCCCCGGCCTTCCCGCACGCGGCGGGAAGGCCGGGCGGCGGGTCGCGTTCATGCGCCGGCCCGGACGGTGCAGTCGGGCCGGCGCGAGGTGGAGACGGTCCGGACGGCGACCGCGACGATCGCGCGGGCCTGGACGATGGCACGGGCCTCGACGATCGCGCGGGCCTGACCGGGAGAACCTGCGGTGACGAACGGGATCCTGGGCACGGGGGTGTTCCTCTCAGCAGCCGGCGGAAGGTCTCGGGGCGCGGGCGCCGTCACTCGTCGGCCTGCGCACGACGTGGAGCCGGGTCCGCCGACCGGGAGCGGCGCCGCCGGCGGTCGCGACCGGGACCGCGTCCCATCCGCGGTGGGGGCCGAACTGCCCTGTCGCTCCTCCAGGATGGAGCCGGGGCACCACGCGCACATCCGTCGGATGACTGACCGGTCCGCACACCCGCCGCCGCCGGTCAAACGACGTATGCCCGGCGCGGGGTGAGCGGCGGGAGCCCAGCCGCGCCGGACGCGAGGGTCCGCACGCGCGCGGTGCCGGCGGCCGTCCGCAGCGTGCCGGCCCACCTCCGCGAACGCCCGCGTTCGCCCGGGGCGGCAACGGCCCGCCCGGTCGAACCCGGTCGAACCCGGGCGCGACGAGCGGGAGCGGCCCGGCCAGGCCAGGCCGGCCGGCCGGCCGGCCGGCCGTCAGTCAGTCAGTCCTCCGTCGGCCGGGGGCCGTCGTCGAGCAGCCCCGCGATGAATCCGTCCCAGTCCAGGGACTCGCCCTCGGCCTGCGCCGACACGATCTCGTAGGTCGCTTCGACCCAGTTCAGCAGGGCCGGCACCGGCAGCTCCAGCACGGCGCTGGAGCGCTGCGACGCCAGCAGGAGGAAGGCGGCCGTGCCCTCCTGGCCCGGAGCGGGCCACACCTGCACATGGCCTTCGCCGCTCTCCTCGAACAATCCCTGGTGAAGCAGCTCCCGGCCGATCCGCCACACGACGCCCGGCCCGCGGGCCGGCGCGAGGGTCACGGAGACGATCATGGGAGTGGCCGGGTCGAAGCGGAACTCCGCCCGGACGGGCCGCCAGGCGTAGCCGTCCAGCACCCGCTTGACCAGCAGGTTCAGCACCGGCACGTCCCGGGGCCCGGTGCGGCGCTCCCGCAGCCCGTACTGTTCGCCGTCCATGGCGGGTTCCCCTTCTGCAGAGCGACTTCGTCAGCCCTGACTGTTGCTCACCGGAACGGCGCGCGACATCGGTCACTTGACCATGAGCCCGCATAGGTCATACCCGGGCGGCCCCTGCGGTTCTGCCCTGCCGTTCCCTGCCCTGCCCTGCCGTTCCCTGCCCTGCCCTCGGCCCCTGAGCCTCCGTGGGCATCCCGGCGGGGCTCCGGTGCTCCGGGCCGCAGGGCATCCGGCGGCCCACCCGGCCCTCGGGAGAGACGGTGCCCGCGCCCGACCGTCAACTGACTGATGGCGCGACCCCGCCCGGGCGGAAGAGTGAGGTGCGCCGGGCCGGTGGACCGGCCTGCCGCCGGGTCCGCCCCGGGGCCCCGTACGCCAGGCGGGGCACGGATCGGGCGCTGCCCGTCGCACCCGGGACGGTCCCGGGAACACCTGCCCCCGTACCAAGGGCACCCCCGCATCACACGAAAGGCATCACATGATCGACAGGCGTAGCTTCAACAAGGCTCTGGGACTGGGCGCCGGCGCGGCCGCCGCCTCGCTGACCGGTCTGCAAGGGGTCGCCGACGCCGCGCCCCTCCCGGGCCGCCCCGGAAAGGCCCCGGTCGTGCCGACCGTGGCGCCGGGCACCCACACGACCTTCCCGCCCCTGAAGCAGATCGAAGCCGGGCTGCTGAACGTCGGCTACGCCGAACTCGGGCCCGCCCGCGGCCCGGTGGTCCTCTGCCTGCACGGCTGGCCGTACGACATCCACAGCTTCGTCGACGTGGCCCCGCTGCTCGCCGGCCTCGGGTACCGCGTGATCGTGCCCTACCTGCGCGGACACGGCACCACCACCTTCCTGTCGCCCCGGACCTTCCGCAACGGCCAGCAGTCCGCCATCGCGCTGGACATCATCGCCCTGATGGACGCCCTGCGGATCGACAAGGCGGTGGTGGCCGGCTTCGACTGGGGCTCGCGGACCGGTGACATCCTGGCCGCCCTGTGGCCCGACCGGGTCAAGGCGCTGGTCTCGGTGAGCGGCTACCTCATCACCAACCGCGCGGCCCAGCTGGAGCCGATCGCCCCGGCCGGCGAGCACACCTGGTGGTACCAGTACTACTTCGCCACCGAGCGCGGCGAGAAGGCCATGCAGACCAAGAACCTCCGGCACGACCTGACCCGGCTGGTCTGGCAGTTGGTCTCCCCCACCTGGAACTTCGACGACGCGACCTTCGAGCGCACGGAGGCCGCCTTCGAGAACCCCGACTACGCGGCGATCGTGATCCACAACTACCGCTGGCGCCTCAGCGTCGCCGAGGGGGAACGCCGCTACGACCGCTACGAGGACCGGCTGGCCCAGAAGCCGACCATCGGCGTGCCGACCATCACCCTCGACCCGGCGCTGGACCCGTTCACCGCACCCGGCGACGGCTCCGCCTACCGCGCCATGTTCACCGGGGCCTACGAGCACCGCACGCTGGCCGGCATCGGCCACAACCTCCCCCAGGAGGCGCCGACGGCGTTCGCCCAGGCCGTCGTGGACGTCGACCACTTCTGACCCGGAACCACCGAGGGGCCCGGCCACGGCCGGGCCCCTCTTTTTCATGACTCCCCCGCCCGGGGGCGGGGCCGGGCGCCGATGCCCCAGGGAGACCGGGCACCACAGGTGACGTCCGGGCCGCACCCTGCCCGGCCTCGTCCGCCGGGCACGGTGGGGGCGACGCGCTTCGCCCCCGCCGTCGCTCAGCGCCCGGCGCCCAGAGGCACGTAGTCAGCCGTGCGAAGGCTCTCCAGAGCCTTCCGGAGCTGGTCCGGCGGTGCGGAGATCCGCCGGGAAGACCTCGGCCAGGTACTGCGCCTCCTCGGCCGGCATGACCGCGGTGCGGCCCTCCCTGAGGAGATCGCGCACGGTCCAGCCGTGGGCGGCCAGGAGGGCCGTCCGGGCGGTGGAGGCGTACTCCAGGTAGCGGGTGTTGCGCAGATGGCCGTTGACGTCCACACCGTCCCAGCGGACCTCGAAGGACTTCCGGAAAGCGGTGTCGGGCTGCTCGGTCATGGTGGTGCTCCTGGTCGAAGGGTGTGACGCCGCGGGACTTCCGGGCGTCGAAAGGCGGTACGGGCCCGGCCACGGAGCGGCACACGGCGCGGATCCGCGGGGCGGCCGAGGCCGGAGGGGCGGGTCAGTACACCTGGAGGTCCTCGTCGGGGACGAGGGTGAGCCCCCGCGCCGCCTCCACGTAGAGCCACACCAGCGTCAGGGTCAGCCCGAAGGCCGCCGTCCAGCAGGCGCGGGCCGGCACGCCCTGGGTGATCATCTCCTCGATCCGCCGCACGTGGATCGAGATGGCGGGCGTGGCCAGCAGGATCCCCGCCAGTGCGCAGAGGGCGCCGATCGCCCAGCCCTCCCCGCCGTGGAGGCCGAGGCTGCCGGGCCCGGCCACCCGGACGACGAGCCCGTCCGTGCCGGCGAGGAGGGCCGCTCCCAGCACGGCGGCGGCCGCGTACCCCCGGAAGCGCCGAGTCATCCGTATCAGGCGCAGCCCGTAGGCGATCAGGACGCCGGCCGACGCGGCCATCGTGCCCAGGACGACCTGGACGGCCGCGCCCGAGGAGGTCTGGCGGGCGACGGCGCCCGAGAGGAGGCCGAGGAACGCCCCCTCGAAGGCCGCGAACGCGAACGTCAGGCCCGGCGCGGGCGCCCTGCCGCGCCGCCGGGCCACCGTGAGCAGCACCGCCACCGCGCCGAGGAGGCCGGCCAGCGCGTACCCGGTACGGGCGTCGGCCGGTTGCCACCTCCAAGCGGCGCCTGCCGCGAGCACTGCCACGGCGAGGGCCGCGGCCGCCCGGCCCACCACGGCGTCGAAGGTCAGCAGCTGTCCTGCCGTCAGCGGTGGCAGGCCCAGCAGCGGTTGGCGGGCCCACGGGTCGGCGAAGCCGTCCCGGTCCGCCCCGACCGCGGGCTGCAACAGCAGGCCCCGGGCCACTGTCTTCTCACCGGTCCGGCGAGTGACGCCGTGCCGCGGAAGGACCGGATTGCTGCTCTTCAAGGTGCGCCGCTCGACGTCCGTCACGTCGGATCTCCTTGTCCTGGGACTCTGCGGGTGTGCGCGGGTCTCTGCCCCCGCGCGGGTGGGAGCGTGCCCGGGCGGATCCGCAGATGTGCGCGCCGGCACCGCCGGGGCGTTCCCGGGGCCCGACCGGACCGCCGGCCTCCCCGCGGATCGCGGGAGCGTGTCCGGCTCCCAGCATGACACGTGTGAACACTTCCCGGTGGCGTCCCGCACACCTGTGGCACCGGCCGGGCCGTCGGGAGCTGGTCGGGCCGGGCCGGACACCCACACGTCTCACCGTGCGGCGACCCCGGTCACCCGCGGGGTCCAGCGGACGCGGGTCGGCTGTCGTCGCAGGCCTGGGCCGTGTCCGACAATTCCCGCCGGGCGCGCGACGCCGGGCATCCGCCCCCAGCCTTCGGCCGGGAGGTACCCCCAGTGGACGCACGCCCGAATCGCCCGAGTACGGCCAAGTACGAGGACGATGCGGGCGCACGCCCAGCCGGGCGCGGATCGGGGGTCCCTCCCGGCCGGAGGCTGGGGGAGCCGCGCGCTGATCCGCCGCGAATTGTCAGACACGGCCTAGGAGTCCGTCTCCGAGCGGAGCGCCAGTTCCTGGAGGACGTCGAGCGCGGTGACGTCGGTGCGTCCGCTGTCGTGCACCTCGGCCAGTTCCCAGAACGCGATGGCGAACGCGGTGGTGAGCTGCATGATGCGGCCGCCCAGCTCCTCGCTCAGGATCGCGCTGATCTCCTCCGCGGAGGCGTCGCCGGGGATGGTCACCTGCGGCATCACGTCGTTGAGCAGCTGCATCACGACGCCCGGGCCCTCTGCCGCGGCGTCCTCCGGTACGCCGTCCGGCTCGTGCAGCCACTCGCCCGCCTGGGTGAGAATGCCGATGACGCGCTTCAGTACCTCGCCCTGTTCCATGCCCCAGAGGATCTCATTCCGGGACGCCCGCCCGGCGTGGCACCCGGCCTCCCGGGCCCTCACCCGGACGGCGGCCCGCCCGTGTCGCGGGGCCCGCCGGGGGAGTTGGGGCGGGCATGCAGACCAAGATCTGGACAGGCCTCCTCGCCGGTGCGGCCCTGCTCGCCACCGGTGCCGCCGTCGCGCCCGTGGCTGCCGGGGCGGCCGGCCTGCCGGTGGGGCCGCGGGACGCGTACACCCGTACCGAGTTGCTCTTCGGCACCGAGCGGCCGGACGGCGGGGCGGCCGTCACCGCTCAGGAGTTCGAGGCCTTCCTGGACGCGGAGGTGACCCCGCGCTTCCCGGAGGGGCTGACGGTGGAGGAGGGCCGGGGCCAGTACCGGGACCGCTTCGGGGTGATCGAGCGTGAACGCTCCTACCGCGTCGTCCTGTTGTACCCGCGCGGGGCGGCGCGGTCCTCGGACCTGAAGATCGAGGAGATCCGGCGGCGCTACGACACGGCGTTCCAGCAGGAGGCGGTCGGCCGGGTGGACGACGCGGTGCGGGCGGCCTTCTGAGCCGTCGAGGGGGCCGGCGGACCGGCGTTGCCCCGGCCCGGGGCGGGAGTTAGGGTCGTTCCCGTGACTGCCGGGTCGGCCATGGGCCATGCACGAGTGGGGCGCCCGGCCCCGGCGTGAGCCAGGGGCGGGCCCGGGCCCCGCCCTGTCCTCTTCGTGTCTTCCCCGCAGGCGCCCGCACGGCGCCTGGTCCGCAACGGAACCAGACCGGAGAGAGTCCGCCCATGTCGCCCGACCAGCCGCAGCACCCGCACCAGCCGCAGCACCAGCCGCCGCACCCGCACCAGCCGCAGCACCCGTCCACGCCGCCCGGCGGAGCCGTCCGGCTCGACCACACCGTCGTCCACGCCACCGACCGGCAGGTCTCGGCCGAGTTCCTCGCCGAGGTCCTGGGTCTGGCGGTCGGTGCCCCGTTCGGTCCGTTCCTGCCCGTCGACCTGGGCAACGGCGTGACGCTCGACTTCCACCGGCAGCGGGACGAGCCGATCCAGTCGCAGCACTACGCCTTCCTGGTGCCGGAGGACGCCTTCGACGTCGTGATCGGGCGGTTGGAGTCGCTCCGGGTCACCTACTACGCCAACCCGGACCACACCGGGCCCGGCCGGGTGAACCACCTCTTCGGCGGCCGGGGCGCCTACTTCGCCGACCCCGACGGCCACAACATGGAGATCATCACCCGGACGTACGCCCGGCCCTGAGGCCCGGCCGGCGCCCTCGTGCCGGCGGCCCCGTGCGCGTCAGGCGCCCCCGGGTCAGCCGTGCCCGCGGCCGGCCCGCGGGGGCCCCGCGTCCGTCCCCGGGTGCGCCTGGCGCGGGACGGCGGCGTACCCGAGCGCCCGGCTGCCGACCTCGGCCCACACGCCCGGCGGGCAAGGACCCGCGTAGCGGCGGAAGTTGCCGGGGGGCAGCTGCCGCAGCCGCAGGTCCAGGCAGCTGTCGTGGGTGGCACGGCGGTCCCAGCCGGCGGTCGGCAGCAGGATGTGGTCGGGGCGGTCCAGCCGGTCCTGGCTGGTGCTCCGGAGCACCTCGACGTGGTCGGGCAGCAGCCGGTAGACCAGCACCGGGCGGTCCTTGGAGTCCGCGACGTCGGTGAAGGGGACCTCGGCCCACCAGATCTCGCCCGGCTGCGGCCACCGGCCCCGGCGGTACGCCGGCGGGAGGTCGGGGGCGGGCGCGGGCAGCGGCGCCAGGCCGACCAGCCGCCGGACCCAGGCCAGCCGGCACAGGGCGAGGAGCAGGAGCACCCCGGCCGCGAGGGCGGCGTAGTAGGCGAACAGGGCCGGCGCCGAGCCCTTGTCGAGCAGCACCACGGCGGTGACGGAGCCCGCGAGGAGCAGCGCCGCGCCCGGCAGCAGGCTCCGGTGCCGGTGCGGGTTCAGCATCCCCCAGCCGGCCACGCAGAGCCCGGTCACGTACAGCGGGACGAGCACCGCGAGGCCGGCGGCGCTGTACAGCGGCAGGCCGTAGGCCCAGGCGACGACCTCGCCGCCGGTCGCGCCGGCGAACAGCACGGCGGCCCGGGCAGCGAGTCGCCCCCACGGCAGCCGCCGCCCGCGGTCCGGCCGGTACCAGTGGGCGATCAGCAGGGCGGCGGGCAGCGCCAGCAGGCCGCCCGCCCAGGCCTCCGGGTGCCGCTGGAGGTCCTCGGCGAGCTTCGGCTCGTTGCCGGACAGGATGACCAGCAGGCTCCCCGCGTAGCCGAAGGTGGAGGTGACCGCGGCGAGGAACGGCGACACGGCGAGGAAGCGCAGCAGCGCCCGGACCATCATGGCCGCAGCTTAGCCGCGGCCCCCGCCCGGCGGACAGGGCCCGGCACGACTGCCCGGCGCACGGTCTGACGACAGGTCAGCTCACGCCGCCGGCGGCCGCGGCGACGAAGTGCTCGGCGAGCTGCGGCGCCCCGGCCCAGTGCAGGTGCAGGTAGGAGGCGTGCACGTTGCCGGCCGCGAAGCCCTCCGTCCGGGGCCCGGCGGGGGTGCGCCAGCCCCAGGCGGGCTCCTTGCCGGCGCCCGGTTCGCAGACCGTGCGGTGGAACTCGTGGCCGCGGACCCGGGTCCCCGCCGGGGCCAGCGGGGAGTCGTGCAGGGCGACCGCCTCGCGGTACCCGAGGGTGAGCCGCTCGGTCATCCGTGCGTCGGTGTCGAGCACTCCGCACATCGGGCGGCCGTCCAACTCCTGCCCCAGGTAGAGCAGTCCGGCGCACTCGGCGGCGACCGGCGCCCCGCCCGCGGCCAGCGCGCGGATCGCCTCGCGCAGCGCGGTGTTGGCGCTCAGCTCGGCCACGTACATCTCGGGGAACCCGCCGCCGATCACCAGGCCGGCGGTCCCGGCGGGCAGCTCCGTGGCGTGCAGCGGGTCGAAGGGCAGCACCTCGGCCCCGGCGGCGGCCAGCAGTTCGGCGTTCTCGGCGTACGAGAAGGAGAACGCGGCGCCGGCGGCGAGCGCGATCCGGGGGCGCCGGCCCGCGACGGGGGTGACCTCGGCGGCCGGGTCCCAGGCGGCGTCCGGCAGCGCGGGAGCGGTCCGGGCCAGGGCCAGCACCGCGTCCAGGTCGACCGAGGCGGCGATCAGTCCGCCCATGTCCCGTACCGCGCGCACGGCTTCGGCCGAGCGCTCGACCGCCGGGATCAGCCCGAGGTGCCGGGACGGGGTGGCGACCGCGGCCGAGCGGCGCACCGAGCCGAGCACGGGGACGCCGGAGCCCTCCTCCAGCGCCTCCCGCAGCAGCAGCTCGTGGCGGTCGGAGGCGACCCGGTTGAGGATCACCCCGGCGAGCCGGACCTCCGGGTCCCAGGAGGCGAATCCGTGCACCAGGGCGGCCACCGACCGGGACTGCGAGGAGGCGTCCACCACCAGCACCACGGGGGCCTTCAGCAGCTTGGCGACATGGGCGGTGGAGGCCAGCTCGCCCTGCCCGGAGGCACCGTCGAACAGCCCCATCACGCCCTCGACCACGGCGACGTCGGCGCCGGCCGCGCCGTGCAGGAACAGCGGGGCGATCCGCTGCGGACCGCACATCCAGGCGTCCAGGTTGCGGCCCGGGCGCCCGGCGGCCAGCGAGTGGTAGCCCGGGTCGATGTAGTCCGGGCCGACCTTGTGCGGCGAGACCGCCAGGCCCCGGGCGGACAGCGCCGCCATCAGCCCGGTGGCGACGGTGGTCTTGCCCGTGCCGGAGGCCGGCGCGGCGACGACGATGCGGGGGATGTTCACGGTGCTCACGGCTGCGTCGGCTCTACCACTCGATACCGCGCTGGCCCTTGCGGCCGGCGTCCATGGGGTGCTTGACCTTGGTCATCTCGGTGACCAGGTCGGCGAGGTCGGTCAGCGGCTCCTTGGCGTAGCGGCCGGTGATGACCACGTGCTGGTTGCCGGGGCGGTCCTTGAGCACCGCGACGACCTCCTCCACGTCGACCCAGCCCCAGTGCATGGGGTAGGTGAACTCGTCGAGCACGTAGAAGCGGTAGGTCTCGGCGGCCAGGTCGCGCTTGACCTGCTCCCAGCCCTCCTTGGCGGCGTCCTCGCTGGACTCGACCATGTCGGCGTTGCGCTGCACCCAGGACCAGCCCTCGCCCATCTTGTGCCAGGCGACCGTGCCGCCCTCGCCGGAGGCGCCGAGCACCCGCAGCGCGTTCTCCTCGCCGACCTTCCACTTGGCGGACTTCACGAACTGGAACACCCCGACCGGCCAGCCCTGGTTCCAGGCCCGCAGCGCCATCCCGAAGGCGGCGGTGGACTTGCCCTTGCCGGGCCCGGTGTGCACGGCCGTGATCGGCAGGGTGCGGCGCTGGCGGGTGGTCAGGCCGTCGTCGGGGACGCTCTCCGGCTTTCCCTGTGGCATGGGTCAGGCTGCCTTTCGGTCGGCGGTGCTGGTGGCGGTGCGGGTGGCCGTGCCGGTGCTGCCGGCGGGCCGGTGGGCGTGCACGAGCGCGGCGACGCCCTCGGCCCGCAGTTCGTCCAGGGTCACGGCGGAGGCGCCGAGCTGTCCGGCGAGCCGGCGGGCCAGGCCGAGCCGGACGGGGCCGGACTCGCAGTCCAGCACCACGCTCGCCAGGCCCTGGGCGGCCAGCAGCCCGGCGGCCCGGCCCGCGTCGGCGAGCGCGTCCCGCCCGCCGGTGGCCCGGCCGTCGGTGACCACGACCAGCAGCGGCCGGCGGTGCGGGTCGCGCATCCGCTCGACCCGCAGGGTCTCGTGGGCCCGCAGCAGGCCGGCCGCCAGCGGGGTGCGGCCGCCGGTCGGCAGCGACTCCAGCCGGGCCGCGCCGACCTCCACCGAGGAGGTCGGCGGCAGGGCCAGCTCGGCGCCGGCGCCGCGGAAGGTGATCAGGCCGACCTTGTCGCGCCGCTGGTACGCGTCCATCAGCAGGGAGAGCACGGCGCCCTTGACGGCGGTCATCCGCTGCCGGGCCGCCATCGACCCGGAGGCGTCGACCACGAACAGCACCAGGTTGGACTCCCGGCCCTGGCGCACCTGCTCGCGGAAGTCGTCCCGGCGCAGCTCCAGCGCCCGGCCGGTGCGCCCGCGCACGTGCTGGTGCGGGGCGGCGGCCTGGAGGGTGGCGGCCAGGTGCAGCCTGGTCAGCTGGCCGGCCGGGCGGCGGGCCCGGATGGTGTGGCCGCCGTCGGTCTCGGCGGGGGAGCGGCGCCCCTGGGCGCCCTTGCCGGTGCCGGGCACCTTGAAGAGCTTGGTCCGGTACGGCTCCCCGGCGGCGACCGGCGCGCTCTCCCGGGCCGGGCGGGGGCCCTGGGCGGGGACGTCCGTCTCGGGGGCGTCCGGCGCGGGCGCCGTGTCGGTGGCGGCGAACTCCGTGGGCGCGGCCGGTCCGGCGGGGTCGGGCGCGCCGCCGCCGGGGCCGCCGTCGTCCGGGCCGCCGTCCCCGGGGCCGTCGTCGTCCGGGCCGCCGCCGTCCGGGCCGGGCTGCTCCTCGTCCGGCCCGCGGCCCTCGGAGGCCTCCTGGGCGCCGGTGTCCTCGGGCTGCTCCTCCGGTTCGGCGTGCTCCTCCAGGGTCCGGTCCAGCTTCTCCTCGTCCAGGCCGGGCGCGTCGAAGGGGTTGCGCCGGCGGCGGTGCGGCAGGGCGAGCCGGGCGGCCTTGCGGACGTCCTCCTCCAGCACCTCGGTGCGGCCCGCCCAGGCGGCCAGCGCCACCGCGGTGCGGGCCATCACGATGTCCGCGCGCAGCCCGTCCACCTCGAAGGCCGCGCAGACGGCGGTGATCTGGCGCAGTGCCGTGTCGGTCAGTGCGACCTCCGGCAGCAGGGCGCGGGCGGCGGTGATCCGCTCGGCGAGGGTCCGCTCCTCACCCGCGAAGCGGTCGGCGAAGGCGGCCGGGTCGGCGTCGTAGGCCAGCCTGCGGCGGACCACCTCGGCGCGCTCGCGCGGCTCCCGGGTGGCGGCGATCTCCACGGTGAGGCCGAAGCGGTCGAGCAGCTGCGGCCGCAGCTCGCCCTCCTCCGGGTTCATCGTGCCGACCAGCAGGAAGCGGGCGGCGTGCCGTACCGAGACGCCCTCCCGCTCGACGTACGAGCGGCCCATCGCGGCGGCGTCCAGCAGCAGGTCGACGACGTGGTCCTGGAGCAGGTTGACCTCGTCGATGTAGAGCACGCCGCGGTGGGCCTTGGCCAGCAGGCCCGGCTCGTAGGCCTTGACGCCCTCGGTCAGCGCCCGCTCCAGGTCGAGCGAGCCGACGATCCGGTCCTCGGTGACGCCGACCGGCAGTTCGACCAGCCGGGCGGCCCGGTCGGTGCCGGCCGGGCCTTCGTGGGCGCCGTCCGGGCACTGCGGGTCGGGGGCGGCGGGGTCGCAGGCGAAGCGGCAGCCCTCGACGGTGCTGATCGAGGGCAGCAGGCCGGCCAGCGCGCGGACCATGGTGGACTTCGCGGTGCCCTTCTCGCCGCGGACCAGCACCCCGCCGACGGCCGGCGAGACCGCGTTGAGCAGCAGTCCGAGCCGCAGGTCGGCCATGCCGACGATCGCGGTGAACGGGTATCGGACGTCAGTCATCGGGTGTCCCTCTCCTTGGCCGGTCCTGCGGCATCCGTACCCAGCAACGTCTTCACGGCGCACCCGGCGGCACGAACGGCAGGCCGTCCGCCGGGACGCCGCCCTCGATCAGCCGCCACAGCGCGCCGGTGTCGGCGTGTTCCTCGATCAGGTCGCCGAGCCGGTCCAGCCGGGCCTCCCGCGCCTCGGCGAAGCAGGTGTCCGGCGCCGGGACGAACGCGCGCCCGGCCAGCTTCGCCACCTCGCGCAGCAGCTCCCGGCGGAACCCGTCGTTCTCCAGCGCGCCGTGCCAGGTCGTCCCCCACACCGACCCGTCCCGGCAGCCGTCCAGGAAGGGCTCCCCGCCATCGACCGTGACCACGCCGTGGTGGATCTCGTAGCCCTCGACCCGCTGCCCGAAGGCCTCGCCCACGGGGCGGGCCAGCACCTTCTCGGCGCCGAACCGGACGTGCGCGGGCAGCAGCCCCAGCCCGTCGACGGTGCCGGCCTTCGACTCGACCCGGTCGTCGATCCCGCGGGCCAGCATCTGGTAGCCGCCGCAGACGCCGAGCACCGGCAGCCCGGCGTCGGCCCGGGCCCGCAGGGCCGGCTCCAGGCCGCGCTCGCGCAGCCAGGCCAGGTCGGCGACGGTGGCCCGGGTGCCGGGCAGGATCACCAGGTCGGCGTCGGCCAGCTCCTCGGGGCGGGTGGCCCAGCGGACCAGCACCCCGGGCTCCTGGGCCAGCGCGTCCACGTCGGTGAAGTTGGACAGCCGGGGGAACCGCAGCACGGCCACCCGCAGCACGTCCGCGCCGAGCGGGCCGCGCGCGTCCTCGCGGTCGACCACGGTGGAGAGGTCGAGCGAGTCCTCGGCGTCCAGCCACAGGCCCTTCAGCATCGGCAGGGTGCCGAGCACCGGACGGCCGGTCAGCCGGTGCAGCATCTCCAGGCCGGGCTCCAGCAGCCGGGCGTCGCCGCGGAACTTGTTCACGAACCAGCCGGCCACGTGCCGCTGGTCCTCGGCCGAGAGCAGCGCCAGCGTCCCGTACATGGCGGCGAAGACCCCGCCGCGGTCGATGTCGCCGACCACCACCACGGGCAGCGCGGCGGCGGTGGCCAGGCCCATGTTGGCGATGTCGCGGTCCCGCAGGTTGATCTCGGCGGGCGAGCCGGCGCCCTCGCAGACCACCACGTCGTAGCGCCGGCGCAGGTCGGCCAGGCACTCCAGGGACCGCTCCAGCAGGACGGGCTTGCGCTCGCGGTAGTCCAGCGCGCCGACCTCGGCGACCGCCCGACCGAGCAGCACCACCTGGCTGCGGCCGTCCGCGCCGGGCTTGAGCAGCACCGGGTTCATCGCCGCCTCCGGCTCGACCCGGGCGGCCTGCGCCTGCATCGCCTGCGCACGGCCGATCTCGGCGCCGTCGGCGGTGACGAAGGAGTTCAGCGACATGTTCTGCGCCTTGAACGGCGCGACCCTGACGCCCTGTCGGGCCAGCCAGCGGCAGATCCCGGCCGTGACCACGCTCTTGCCGGCGTCCGAGGTCGTTCCGGCGACCAGCAGTGCCCCGCTCAATTGCGGCCACCCTTTCGTTGACGTGTGAGGCCCCGGCCCGCACCGTGCAGGAGGGCGTGCCCGGCGGCGGTGACGCCGAGCGCGAGCAGCCCCACCCGGCGGGAGAGCCGGCAGGCCCGTTCGATGTCGGCCACCTCGACCGGGGGCAGTTCGCCGCCCAGCACCGGCCGGTGCTCGACCCTCGTGCCGTAGGCCAGGGTGCCGCCCAGGCGCACGCCCAGCGCGCCGGCGAAGGCGGCCTCGGCCCGGCCGGCGTTGGGGCTGGGGTGGGCGGCGCCGTCGCGGTGCCAGACCCGCCAGGCGCCGGCCCGGTGGGGCGCCGCGCAGACGGTCAGCAGCGCGGTGAGCCGGGCGCCGGGCCAGCCGGCCACGTCGTCCAGCCGGGCCGAGGCCCAGCCGAAGCGGGCGTAGCGCGGCGAGCGGTGCCCGACCATCGCGTCCAGGGTGTTGACGGCCCGGAAGGCGAGCAGGCCGGGGGTGCCGGCCAGGGCACCCCAGACCAGGGCGTTCACCACCGCGTCGGCGGTGTTCTCGGCGACCGACTCCACCACCGCGCGGGCGATCTGCTGCTCGTCCAGCGCGCTCGGGTCGCGCCCGCACAGGTGCGGCAGCCGCTCCCGGGCGGCGGTGAGGTCGCCAGTGGAGAGCGAGCGCCCGATGGTCCTGGCCTCCCGGGTGAGCGAGGTGCCGCCGAGCACCGTCCAGGTCGCGGCGGCGGCCAGTGCCGTCCGCCCGGCCGGGGAGCGTCCCAGGGTGCGGTCGGCCAGTACGGCGCCGGCCGCGACCGTCCCGACGCAGAGCGCGGTGTACGCGGCGCCGGCCGCCCGCCGGTCGCGCCAGAGCAGCCGCTCCAGGCGGCCGGCGGCGGTGCCGAAGGCGGCCACCGGGTGACCGCGCCGCGGGTCGGCGAAGCGGGCGTCGGCCAGGTGTCCGGCGACGGCGCCCAGGGCGAAGGCTGCGCCGCGGGTCAGCCCGCGCACGGCAGGGGCGCGGCGGTACGGCGGCGGGCTCGGTTCGACGGTGGCCGCTGGACGGCCCGGGCAGCCTGCATGGCGTGCGTGTCCTCACTCAGGGTCCGCGCCCTGGATCGACGTACCGGGGGCGAGAGTCTCCTGGCTTCCGGGTCGGACACACCCTCGGGCCTTCCCGCGGGCTTCTGACGGACCGCCGTGACCATGGTTCGAGCGTGCTCCCCGGTGACAGTGGCGGGACCGCGCCGGATTCGCACCGGCTTCCTCTGCATGCCTCCGTTTGGCTGATGGATCCCATCACGCGGCCGAACCGGGAGTCAACCAAGGCCACCGAGGGTTTGGTCACACGCGCGGCCCGCGTGCGCCGTGCGCGGCGCGGGCCGGGCGCGCGTCCGGCGCCGGGCGGCCGGCCCGCGAGCCGCGCAGGCCAGGGTCGCGCTACCCGCGTAGCGGACCGCCTTGGAGGAAACCGTCATTACCTCCGAGTAGCGCGCCCGTCGGACGGCACGGATCTGTACGATCCGCCAGTCGCCCACCGGGGGCCTGACCTGCGCTTCGTGCGTTCGGCGTCTGGGGCCCTCCCGGCCCGGCCCGTACGGTCGTTGCTCATGCGATCCAGAAAGCCCTCGGTGCCGCCGGTGCCCTTCTCGCCCACGGCGGCCAGGGCACACCGCGCCGGGCTCGGCCTGACCCCTCATCAAGTGGCGGAGGGGATGGCCGCGCACGGGGTCCGGCTGCTGCCGGCCCATGTGATCGGCTGGGAGACGGGAGAGATCAGGCCCTCCGAGGAGGAGTTCATCGCCCTCGCCCGCGCCCTGTGGTGCCCGCCCGCCCAGCTGATGGGCGCCCGGCCGGCCTGCCTGCGCGACTTCCGGGTGGCCCGGGAGCTCGGCCGGGACGAGGCCGCCCGCCGGATCGGCCTGTCGCCGCGCGTCTACGACCTCGCCGAGGACGCCGGCCGGTGGACCGGGGACGAGGACCAGACGTACGCGCTGGCGCAGGTGCTCGGGATGACGCTGCGGGACGTGGTGGCCGTGCTGGGCCGCGGCGAGGAGCTGGACCAGCGGCTGCGCCGCTGCGTCGACGGGCGCTGGCAGGCCCAGGTGAAGGCGGTCGGGCGGATCGTCCCGGTGCCCGGGGAACTGCTCGCGGCGGTGCTGACGGACCTGCAGAACGAGTACCAGGTGACGGCGCACTGGGGGTCCGGCGGCTGGGGATCGTCCGCCCCGGCGCAGCCCGAGCCGCCGCGGGCGTCCCGGCCGCTCGGCGAGCGCTTCTGGGAGCTGCTGTCGCTGCGGCCCACCGACATCCCGGTCTGACCCCTCCCGTCCTCCCCCGCTCCCGCTGCTCCTCCTGCTCCTCCTGCTTCGCCTGCTCCTCCTGCTCCCACTGTCCCTTCGCGCCCCTCGCGGTACGGCCGCCCGCCCGTCCCCGGCCGCCGGGCGGGCTCCCGTGCCCCGGACGGCCCCGCACCGGTGGCCGCCCGGCCCCGCGGCGCGTGGACTGGTGTGCGGATGCAACCGGGCCGCGGCCGGCCGCCCGGCAGGGAGCAGCAGAGCGGGGAGCGAGATATGCGTTGGGGAACCGCAGCAGTCGTGGCGGCCGCCGCGGCCGGTACGGGCGTGGCCGTCCTGGCCCTCGGGCGCAAGGTGTCGGAGCGGGCGGTGCACCCCCGGGCCGACCACGCCTCGGGTGCTCGGCCGGTCCGGGTGCTCGGCCTGGCCGCCGGCCGCGTCACCCTCACCAGGACGGCGGAGACCGCCCGCCCGGGCCGCTACGCCGTCGAGTGGGGGGCCGACGGCCATGCCGTGGTCGGCGAGGTGCTGCAGAGCGACCAGCAGGGCGTCACCCGCCGGCTGGAGCGCGCCGACACCGGCACCCTGGAGACCGGCACCGTGGTGCGGCTGACGCCCCGGGTCCACCTCGGCGACCCCACCACCGCGCTCGGACTGCCCTTCCTGGAGACCGCCGCGGTCGGCGAGTCCGGGCCGCTGCCCGCCTGGTACCTGGACGGCATGCGCGGCACCTGGGTGCTGCTGGTGCACGGCCCGGGCGCGGACCGGCAGCAGACCCTCCCGGTCATCCCGGTGCTGCACCGCCTGCGGCTGCCGGTGCTGGCCGTCACCTACCGGGGCGACGAGGGCGCGCCCGCCTCGCCCGACGGGCTCGGGCACTTCGGCGAGACCGAGTGGCGCGACGTCGAGTCCGCCGTCCGGCTGGCGCTGGACAGCGGCGCGGGCAAGGTCGTGCTGTACGGCTGGTCGCTGGGCGCCACCATGGCCCTGCAGACGGCGGCCCGCTCCGCCTGGGCCGAGGCGGTGAGCGGCCTGATCCTGGACTCGCCGGTGCTCGACTGGCCCGGGACGGTGCGCCGGGAGGCCACCCGGGCGGGTGTCAGCGCGCCGCTGGCCGGGCTCGGGGCGCTGGCCGCCCAGGGGCGGTCCGGCGTCGACCTGGCGGGCTTCGCCCGGCTCGCCGAGGGCACCGACCTGCGGGTGCCGGCCCTGCTGATGCAGAGCCCGGACGACGCCGTCGCCCCCTGGCGGGCCGCCGCCCGCCTGGCCGGCCGCCGCGAGGACCTGGTCAGCCTGCGGCCGGTGCCCGGGGCCGCGCACGCCGCCCTGTGGAACGCCGACCCGCGCGGGTACGAGGAGAACCTGCGGCGCTTCCTCACGCCGCTGCTGTGACCCGCGGAGCGGCCGGAGCGCCGCGGCTCCGCGGCTCCGCGGGGCCCGGGCGGGGCCGGGCGCGTCCTGCCGTGCCGTACCGCTGTCCCGTGCGGTAGGGCCGTACCGCTGGGCCGTGCCGTACCGCTGGGCCCGCCGGCCCCGTACCGCTCTCGCCCCCGCCCTGCCCCTCCGTGCGGCGGCCGTGCCCTGCCGTACCTCCGGTCCCGGCCCCTGAGGCGGTCGCCCCGGCGCTCCCGGCGCCGCCGAGAGGGGTGGTACACCATCCATTTTGATGGCGTGACCACGTCATTTTTGCCCCGCGCAAGCCCGGTTTGGGGCCTGTTGCCCGATCTTGCGGCCCTCCCCGCCCCGGCTCCCCGCAGACTCGCCGAACTCGATGTGACAGAACGCCCGTGCACGGGGAAGACTGCACGGCGTGACGTCTCGGAACCCGCGCGACCGTGATGCCCCGCTCCCGCCGACGATCGGTACCGGCGCGACGGTGACCCGTCTGCCCGGTACGGCCCACCGTCCCGACGGTGCGCGCCCGGGCACTCCCGGCGCACCCCGCCGCCGTGGCCCCGCACCGGCTCCCGGTCGCGGGCGCGTACCCGTACCCGAAGGCTTCCCCGCCCCCGCCGAGCTGGCCCCGCTGGCCCGGCGGATGCTCGTCGACGCCGTCCGGATCGCCCGCTGGGCCGGCGAGCTGGAGCAGGTCGACAAGCGCGGCGAACTCCTCCCCGAGGACGCCCGCGCCGCCGGCCGCGCGCTCGCCATGACCGTCGGCGCCGCCGCCAAGGCCTGGGGCCAGGCCCTGCTGGTCGGGCTGGTCGAGCCCCGCGACGGCGGCGCCGCCCCCGGCTGGCGCCTGCACGCCTGGGAGCACGACGACGAGGCCGTGGTCCGCGGCTGGTCCGCGCTCTTCGACGCCTGGACGCTGCTCGCCCCGGTACCGCCCGCCGCCCTGCGCGGCGTCTTCGCGGTGCTCGCCGGGCAGGCGGTCGACCAGGCCCCGCAGCTGCTCTCCTTCCTCCACCTGGTGGACGGCCCGGTCTCCGACGGCGAGCTGATGGAGCTGCTCCGCCGCGGCCTGGACGAGCGCCGGATGGGCGCCGGTACCGGCCTGCTGTCGCTGTCGCCCGTCCCGCACGCGGCCTCCGCCGTCTCGGCCGTCCGCGGCACCTGCCGCGAGCCGCAGGTCGACACCCCGCCGGCGCCCTCGGACGTGGCCGCCGTGCTGGACTGGATGCTGGACGGCCTGGCGGCCGTCGGCGCCGTGATCCGGCTGGACGAGGCGGCCGAGCTCTCCCCGCTCGGGCACTGGGCCGTGCGCGCCAAGCTGGAGGAGATCTGCACCGTCGCGCAGACCGCGGCCGGCCACATCGAGCAGAGCGCGCTGGAACTCCTCAACGCCTGCGCCGACTACTCCCCGGGCCCGGCCCGGGCCGAGTACCGCGCCTGGGTCGCCGCCCGCCCGGTGGACCGCGCCGTCGCCGAGCTGCTGGACGCGGCGCAGGGCGACGACGCGCTGGTGCGCGGCCTCGCCTTCGAGGCGCTGCGGGTGGCCGGGGGCACCGCCGAGCAGGCGGTCCGGGCCGCCGTGGACGAGCCCGTGCTGCGCCCGTACGCCCTGCTGTGGCTCGCCGAGCAGTCGGACGAGGAGGGCGTCTCGCCGGCCGACGTGCTGGGCGCGGAGGACGCCGCCTGGCTCTGGGTCGACACCGCCGCCGCCGTCCTGGACCACGGCGAGACCGGGCTGCTGGTCGGCCACGTCGAGGGCGCCTCGGCGGGCGACCCGGTACGGCTCTTCGCCCGGGCCCGGCAGTCCGGGCACCCGCGCGCGGCCTCCGTGCTGACCGCCGTCTCCGGCGTGCACCCCGACCCGGCGGTGGCCCGGGCGGCCCGCCGCTCGGCCTTCTCGGTGCACAACGGCGGCGCGTAGGCACCCGGCCCCTGCCGGCGCAGCGGGCGGACACAGCACGAAGGGCCCGGATCCTGGTGGATCCGGGCCCTTCGTGCTGTGGTGCGGTACCGCTACAGCTCGCCGTCGCAGCCGAGCCGGGACTCCGCGCGGCGGGCGCGGACGTCGCCGACCTTCTGGCCGACCTTGCGGCGGATGACCAGCAGCGGGGCCATCGCGGCCAGCGCGATCTGGGCGAAGGCGCCGATGTGCAGCAGGGTGTCACCACCCGGCAGGCCGGTCGCCCAGGCGGCCAGGCAGCCGATGCTGACGACGATCCAGCAGAGCGTCGCGGTGGCCAGCAGGCCCTGCGGCTTCGGGTACTCGATCCGGCTCATCATCAGGTACGCGGTACCGGCGATGGCCAGCAGGCCCGGCAGGAACGGCGGGTCCAGCAGCACGATGGCGATCACCGTCATCGCGCCCATCGGGCAGGGCATGCCCTGGAAGACCCCTGGGCGCATCTTCACGGCGGAGAAGCGGGCGAGCCGCAGCACCACCGAGAGCAGCACCGTCAGGGCGATCAGGGCCGACAGCCGGCTGTCGGAGCCGGGCGAGACCATGCCCCAGACCGCGACGAAGTAGGCCGGCGCGATGCCGAAGCTGATCAGGTCGGCCAGGTTGTCCAGTTCGGCGCCGAGCGCGGAGGAACGCAGCTTGCGTGCCACCAGGCCGTCGAACAGGTCGCACATCGAGCCGATGAGCAGCAGCACCACGGCGGTGGCGGCGCTGTGCCGGTCCGGCGCGGCGTCCGGGTTGGTGATGTGCGGGACCAGGACCCCGGTGGTGATCGAGTAGATCGCCAGGAAGCCGCAGACGGCGTTCCCCAGGGTCAGGAAGTCGGCGGTGGACAGGTGCTGGGGCGAACGCGGAGCGCGCAGCTCGCGGTCGCGCGCCCAACGGCGTCGACGCAGCTCCGTCTCCTCGTCGTCCAGACCCGCGATCGTCTCAGGATCAGTCACGGTCAAGGCGCGTCACCCCGGCAGTGGTCTTCTGGCCGACCTCGACGCCGACCTCGACGCCGGCCGGCAGGTAGGTGTCGACGCGGGAGCCGAAGCGGATCAGACCGATCCGCTCGCCCTGCTCGACCTTGGTGCCGGCGTTCACGTACGGCACGATCCGGCGGGCCACGGCCCCCGCGATCTGCACCATCTCGATGTCGCCGAGCTCGGTGTCGAAGTGCCACACGACACGTTCGTTCTGGTCGCTGTCCTTGTTGAACGCCGGCACGAACCCGCCGGCGACGTGTTCGACCGAGGTCACGGTGCCGGGCAGGGGAGCCCGGTTCACGTGGACGTTCAGCGGGCTCATGAAGATCGCCACCCGGGTGCGGCCGTCCGGCCAGGCGTCGATGCTCTGCACCACGCCGTCGGCGGGCGAGATCACCCGGCCGGTGCTGATCTCACGCTCGGGGTCGCGGAAGAACCACAGCATGCCCGCGCTGAGCGCACAGGCCGGCACCGCCGCCAGGGCCCACTTACCGCTGCGCCTGGTGAGGGCGGTGGTGAGGGCGGCCGTGGCCAGGGTGGGGACGAACCAGGGGGTGGCTCCGCGCGCGATGGTCACGCGGGGTCGCCGACCGGCCGTCGGAGCGGCGAGGGCATCGCTGTCCGTGACGGAGGTGTGAGGGGACGGGCTGATGGGCATCGAAGACCTTAGTCGCGGGGGATCATGGCCGCTGGACGGGGGCCACCGCGGGGATCGAGTGATAAAGGGACGGCTGTGCTGTCCCGGTGGATGCTATCGGGAGCACACGGTGGGTGGGCAACCCGCCTGCTCGTTCATCTGTCCTGGGCTGCGCGGGGGTGCCCCTGCTATGTGTACGACCGTAGCTCGCCCGGGTTCGGTTCCCAAGGGGTCCGCAGAGCCGGGTGACCCATGTCTCAGCCCAATGGGTGTGTGCGCGGGGGCGCGCGGAAGCGGCCGCGGGGCGCATACCTACTGATATACGCCCCGCGGCCGCCCCCCTGGCGCCGTACCGACCCGCGGCGGACCAGGCCGGGGTACGGGGGTACGGCGGTGCCGGCTCGGGCCCGCACGCCCGTCCACCGGCCGTCAACCGGAATTGCTCCGGTCAGTCGGCGAGTCGGTACTCCTCCAGCAGGCGACGTCCCACGATCATCTTCTGGATCTCCGCGGTTCCTTCACCGATGAGCAGCATCGGAGCCTCCCGGTAGAGGCGCTCGATCTCGTACTCCTTGGAGAAGCCGTAGCCGCCGTGGATCCGGAAGGAGTCCTCCACGACCTCCTTGCAGTACTCGGAGGCGAGGTACTTGGCCATGCCGGCCTCCAGGTCGTTGCGCTCGCCGCTGTCCTTCTTGCGGGCGGCCATCACCATCATCTGGTGCGCGGCCTCGACCTTGGTGGCCATCTCGGCCAGCTTGAACTGGATGGCCTGGTGCTCGGAGATCTTCTTGCCGAAGGTCGAGCGCTGCTGGGCGTACGAGATGCCCAGCTCGAAGGCGCGGCGGGCCACTCCGCAGCCGCGGGCGGCCACGTTGACCCGGCCGACCTCGACGCCGTCCATCATCTGGTAGAAGCCCTTGCCGGGGACGCCGCCCAGGATCCGGTCGGCCGGGATCCGGACGTCCTGCAGCACCAGCTCGGTGGTGTCGACGCCCTTGTAGCCCATCTTCTCGATCTTCCCGGGCACGGTGAGGCCGGGGACGGTCGGGTTGGGGCCGAAGCCGGGCGTCTTCTCGATCAGGAAGGTGGTCATGTTGCGGTACGGCGTGCTGCCGCCCTCGTCGGTCTTGCAGAGGACCGCGACCAGGGTGGAGGTGCCGCCGTTGGTCAGCCACATCTTCTGGCCGTTGAGGACGTAGAAGTCGCCGTCCTTGACGCCCTTGGTGGAGATCGCCGCGACGTCGGAGCCGAGGCCCGGCTCGGACATCGAGAAGGCGCCGCGGATCTCGCCGGCCGCCATCCTGGGCAGGAAGTACTCCTTCTGCTCCTGGGTGCCGTGCGCGTTGATCATGTGCGCCACGATGAAGTGGGTGTTGACGATGCCGGAGACGGACATCCAGCCGCGGGCGATCTCCTCCACCACCAGGGCGTAGGTGAGCAGCGACTCCCCGAGGCCGCCGAACTCCTCGGGGATGGTCAGGCCGAACAGGCCGAGCTGCTTCATCCCCTCGACGATGGCGGTGGGGTACTCGTCCTTGTGCTCCAGCTCGGTGGCGACCGGGATGATCTCCTTGTCGACAAAGTCCCGCACGGTGGCGAGGATGTCCCGCTGGATCTCGGTGAGGCCGTCGGTCTGTGCGAGGCGTCCCATCGTGCGGCTCCTGTCATGCAAAGGAAAAAAGAGGGTGGGGGTGCGGGGCGTGCGTGCCGCGGGAGGCGCGGCGGCGGTGCGGGGTGGTGATGAGGGGTGCGGCGGTGCGGGAGGGGGGTACAGGGGGCTCCACGGGCGTGACTTCCGTGGAGCCCCCCGTGACCGGAGAGCGGCCGATGACGGCGGCCCCTCGTTCCGGGGTCTCGGGGCCGGCCCCGGGTGGGGCCGGGGCCGGGCTGCTAGGAGAGCGGCTCGGGGCGGCCGGGCTGTTCGCCGCCGCGGGCCTTGATGTACGTCTCGGTCGGCACCATCACCTTGCGGCGGAAGATGCAGACGACCGTGCCGTCCTGCTTGTAGCCCTTGGTCTCGACGTGGACGATGCCGCGGTCGTCCTTGGACTTGGACGGCCACTTGTCGAGCACGACCGTCTCGCCGTAGATCGTGTCGCCGTGGAAGGTCGGTGCGATGTGGCGCAGCGACTCGATCTCCAGGTTGGCGATCGCCTTGCCGGAGACGTCCGGCACGGACATCCCGAGCAGCAGCGAGTAGATGTAGTTGCCCACGACCACGTTCCGGCCGAAGTCGGTCGTCTTCTCGGCGTAGTTCGTGTCCATGTGGAGCGGGTGGTGGTTCATCGTGAGCAGGCAGAAGAGGTGGTCGTCGTACTCGGTGACCGTCTTGCCGGGCCAGTGCTTGTAGACCGCGCCGACCTCGAACTCTTCGTAGGTGCGTCCGAACTGCATGGGGTGTCCTTAGAGGCAGGGGTGCGGGCGGGGCTCAGGACTGCGGGGGCTCGAACTTCGAGGTGCGCTCGAAGCCCGCGGCGCGGCCCTTGCCCGCGATGACCAGGGCCATCTTGCGGCTGGCCTCGTCGATCATCTCGTCGCCGAGCATCGCGGAGCCCTTGGCGCCGCCTGCCTCGGAGGTGCACCAGTCGTACGCGTCGAGGATCAGCTCGGCGTGGTCGTAGTCCTCCTGCGAGGGCGAGAAGATCTCGTTCGCGGCGGCGACCTGGTCCGGGTGCAGGACCCACTTGCCGTCGAAGCCCAGCGCGGCGGCGCGGCCGGCCACCTCGCGGTAGCCCTCGGCGTTGCGGATCTGCAGGTAGGGGCCGTCGATGGCCTGCAGGTCGTGGGTGCGGGCGGCCATCAGGATGCGCATCAGGATGTAGTGGTAGGCGTCCGCCGGGTAGCCGGGGGGCTGCTGGCCGACCACCAGGGTCTTCATGTTGATCGAGGCCATGAAGTCGGCCGGGCCGAAGATGATGGTCTCCAGCCGGGGCGAGGCGGCGGCGATCTCGTCGACGTTCACCAGGCCCTTGGCGTTCTCGATCTGCGCCTCGATGCCGATCTTGCCGACCTCGAAGCCCATGGTCTTCTCGATCTGGGTGAGCAGCAGGTCGAGGGCCTTGACCTGGGTGGCGTCCTGGACCTTGGGCAGCATGATGCAGTCCAGGTTCGGGCCGGCGCCCTCGACGACGGTGATCACGTCGCGGTACGTCCAGTGGGTGGTCCAGTCGTTGACCCGGACGACCTTGGTCTTCTTGCCCCAGTCGCCGTTGTTCAGGGCGTCGACGATGTTGTGCCGGGCGCTCTCCTTGACCAGCGGGGCGCAGGCGTCCTCCAGGTCGAGGAAGACCTGGTCGGCGGGCAGGCCCTGGGCCTTCTCCAGGAAGCGCGGGTTGCTGCCCGGTACGGCGAGGCAGGAGCGGCGGGGGCGGAGCCGGTTGACGGTGCTCATGAGGGTGGGTCAGTTCCTTCCGGGGTCAGCTGGTGGACGCGGCGGTGGTCGGCGTCCAGGGCTGGAGCCTGTTGGCGAGCCGGATCTCGTCCACGATCCGGCCGATGATGGTGGTGATGCCGAAGTCCTTCGGGGTGAACACGGCAGCGACGCCGGCGGCCTTGAGGGCCTCGCCGTCCGCTGCCGGGATGATGCCACCCACGATCACGGGGACATCCTCCACCCCGGCCCGCCGCAGGCGGTTCAGGACGTCGGGCACCAGCTCCGGGTGCGCCCCGGAAAGGATCGACAGGCCCACGCAGTGCACGTCCTCCGCGACGGCGGCGGAGACGATCTGCTCGGGCGTCAGCCGGATGCCCTGGTAGACCACCTCGAAGCCGGCGTCGCGGGCCCGGACGGCGATCTGCTCGGCGCCGTTGGAGTGCCCGTCCAGGCCGGGCTTGCCGACCAGCAGGCGCAGCTTGCCGGTGCCCAGCTCGGCGGCGGTGGCGGCCACCGCCTCCCGGACGGCGGCCAGCTCACCACCGGGCTCGGCCGCGACCGCGACCGGGGCACCGCCGACGCCGGTGGGCGCCCGGTACTCGCCGAAGACGTCCCGCAGGGCGAAGGACCACTCGCCGGTGGTCACCCCGGCGCGGGCGCAGGCCAGCGTGGCGGGCATCAGGTTGTCCGAGGTGGCCGCGGTCGCCCGGAGCTGCTCCAGGGCGCTCTGGACGGCGCTCTCGTCGCGGTTCTCCCGCCACTCCTTGAGCGCGCCCAGCACGGACTGCTCGGAGGCCGGGTCGACCACCATGATCGCGGTGTCGAGGTCGGCCGTGAGCGGGCTCTCCTCGGTGGTGTCGAAGCAGTTGACCCCGACGATCTTGTCCTCGCCGGACTCGATCCTGGCCCGCCGGTTCGCGTGCGAGGAGACCAGGTTGGACTTCAGGTAGCCGGACTCGACGGCCGGGATCACCCCGCCCATCTCCAGCACCTTGGCGATCTCCGCCTCGGCGCCGGCCAGCAGCGCGGCCGTCTTGTTCTCGATGACCTCGGAGCCGTTGAAGATGTCGCCGTACTCCAGCAGGTCGGACTCGTAGGCCAGCACCTGCTGGATCCGCAGCGACCACTGCTGGTCCCACGGGCGGGGCAGGCCGAGGGCCTCGTTCCAGGCCGGCAGCTGGACGGCCCGGGCGCGGGCGTCCTTGGAGAGGGTGACGGCCAGCATCTCCAGGACGATCCGCTGGACGTTGTTCTCCGGCTGGGCCTCGGTCAGGCCGAGCGAGTTGACCTGCACGCCGTAGCGGAACCGGCGCTGCTTGGGGTCCTGGATGCCGTAGCGCTCCAGGGTGACCTTCTCCCAGAGCTGGGCGAAGGCGCGCATCTTGCACATCTCCTCGACGAAGCGCACGCCGGCGTTCACGAAGAAGGAGATCCGGGCCACCACCTCGCCCATCCGCTCGGCCGGCACCTGGCCGGAGTCGCGGACGGCGTCCAGCACGGAGATCGCGGTGCACATCGCGTACGCGATCTCCTGGACCGGGGTGGCCCCGGCCTCCTGGAGGTGGTAGCTGCAGATGTTGATCGGGTTCCACTTGGGGATGTTGCCGACCGTGTAGGCGATCATGTCGGTGATCAGCCGCACCGACGGGCCGGGCGGGAAGACGTGCGTCCCGCGCGAGAGGTACTCCTTGACGATGTCGTTCTGGGTGGTGCCGGTGAGCTTGGCGATGTCGGCGCCCTGCTCCTCGGCGACCACCTGGTAGAGCGCCAGCAGCCACATCGCGGTGGCGTTGATCGTCATCGAGGTGTTGGTCTGTTCGAGCGGGATGCCGTCGAACAGGGTCCGCATGTCCCCGACGTGGCCCACCGGGACGCCGACCCGGCCGACCTCGCCGCGGGCGAGGACGTGGTCCGAGTCGTAGCCCGTCTGGGTCGGCAGGTCGAACGCCACCGAGAGGCCGGTCTGCCCCTTGGCGAGGTTCTTGCGGTACAGCGCGTTGGAGTCGCTCGCGGTCGAGTGTCCCGCGTAGGTGCGCATCAGCCAGGGCCGGTCGCGCACGATCCGCTCGCTCGGCTCTGCCATCAGATGTCCCTGAAGCGGTTGATCGCCGGCAGGTGCTTCTCGCGCAGTTCGAGGTCCCGCACGCCCAGGCCCTCGGACGGGGCCAGGCAGAGCACGCCGACCTTGCCCTGGTGCTTGTTCTGGTGGACGTCGAGCGCGGCCTGGCCGGTCTGGTCGAGGGAGTAGACCTTGGACAGGGTCGGGTGGATCTTGCCCTTCGCCACCAGGCGGTTGGCCTCCCACGCCTCGCGGTAGTTGGCGAAGTGCGAGCCGACGATCTTCTTCAGCGACATCCACAGGTAGCGGTTGTCGTACTGGTGCATGAAGCCGGAGGTGGAGGCGCAGGTCACGATGGTGCCGCCCTTGCGGGTGACGTACACCGAGGCGCCGAAGGTCTCGCGGCCCGGGTGCTCGAAGACGATGTCCACGTCCTCGCCGCCGGTCAGCTCGCGGATCCGGCCGCCCAGGCGCTTCCACTCGCGCGGGTCCTGGGTGTTCTCGTCCTTCCAGAACCGGTAGCCCTCGGCGCTGCGGTCGATGATCGCCTCGGCGCCCATCGCCCGGCAGATCTCGGCCTTCTGGTCGTTGGAGACGACGCAGATCGGGGTGGCGCCGCCGGCCAGCGCGTACTGGGTGGCGTACGAGCCGAGGCCGCCGCTGGCGCCCCAGATCAGCACGTTGTCGCCCTGCTTCATGCCGGCGCCGTTCTGGCTGACCAGCTGGCGGTAGGCGGTGGAGTTGACCAGGCCGGGGGAGGCGGCCTCCTCCCAGGTGAGGTGCGCCGGCTTGGGCATCAGCTGGTTGGTCTTGACCAGGGCGATCTGGGCCAGGCCGCCGAAGTTGGTCTCGAAGCCCCAGATGCGCTGCTCCGGGTCCATCATCGTGTCGTTGTGGCCGTCCGAGGACTCCAGCTCGACCGAGAGGCAGTGGGCGACGACCTCGTCGCCCGGCTTCCAGGCGTTGACGCCGGCGCCGGTGCGCAGCACCACGCCCGCGAGGTCGGAGCCGAGCACGTGGTACGGCAGGTCGTGGCGCTTGGTGAGCGGCGACAGCCGGCCGTAGCGCTCCAGGAAGCCGAAGGTGGAGACCGGCTCGTAGATCGAGCTCCACACGGTGTTGTAGTTGACGGCGCTGGCCATGACGGCCACCAGGGCCTCGCCCGGGCCGAGCTCGGGCAGGGCGACGTCGTCCAGGTGCAGGGACTTGCGAGGGTCCTTGTCGCGGCTGTCGAGGCCGGCGAACATCTGCTCCTCGTCCTTGTGGAGCGTGACCGCCCGGTAGGACTCCGGCAGCTTGAGCGCGGCGAAGTCCGCCGCGGTGCTGTCGGAGCTGAGGATCGCGTCGAGGATTTCCTTCATGGCTGCCTCCGAAGGCGTACCTGTGTGAGGGGCACAGGGCGTCTGGGGGAGCCGGGAGCGGACACCGGCTTCGCTGAGGGTGGGTGGGTTTGGTGAGGCCTGACTCCCGGGGTGGGGGAGTGCCTGACGACGGCGCGCCGAGGTGGGGAGCCGCGGCGCCGCGACTGGTGAGTAACAAGGTAGTGGCACCCTGTGCCACTCGTAAAGACACTGGGTGTCATCAATTCAGGTGAACCGGAAAACCGTTCGAGCACCCTTCGGAGGGTGCGCGAGAGGCCCGCCCCGGGTGACCGGGACGGGCCTCTCGAACTTCTCCGACCTGCGAAAACGTGCCTTACTGGCCGGCCTTGGGGCCCGCCAGCGCGGCCCGGATGCTGTCCAGCACGATGTCCAGCGGGGCGTCGGTGCGGGCCACTGTGATGAGGACCTCACCGCCCGGGGTGGCACTCAGTGCGCTCGCCGCGGCCGACTCCAACGAGGAAGCCGCGTCACTGCTGGCACCGGGTGCCACAAGGGCCCCACGGCGCCGGACGCCGGACGGCTCGGTGGCCCAGAACGTCCCCCGGATCACCTCGAAGGAGTGGTCCAGCTGCGCCTCCACGTCGCCGTGCCCGCCGGCCCGCAGCCAGCGCCGCAGCACGTGGTTGTGGGCCGCGACCACCGCCGCCGCCGAGACCTCGGCGAGCATCGAGTCGTCGTCCCCGCCGCGCTGCCAGCCCGGCGGGATCTGCGCGGCCGTGTCGAAGCGGCCCAGCAGGTACCGGGTGAACAGCCGCTCGTACCGGGCCACCACGGCGATCTCCCGCTCGCGCAGGGCCGGCACCTGACGGATCAGCTGGTACCGGGCCACCGAGACCGAGGGCATGGAGGCGTACATCCGCAGCACCTCCTTGATCCCCCGGCAGACCACGTCCAGCGGGTGCTCCTCGGAGTCGGCGCTGGCCAGCAGGTCGGCCACCCGGACCAGGGTGTCGTCGTGGTCCGGGAAGATCGCCTCCTCCTTCGACCGGAAGTACCGGAAGAAGGTCCGCCGGGCCACCCCGGCGGCCGCGGCGATCTGGTCGACCGTCGTCTCCTCGTAGCCCTGCCCGGCGAACAGCTCCATCGCCGCCGTGGCGAGGTCCTGCCGCATCTGCAGCCGCTGCGCCGCGGCCCGGCGGCCGCCCGGCCCGGGGTCGGCGGCCGGGGTGCCGGCCGGGCCCGGCCGCGGCGGGTCGTGCCGTGCCGGCTCGTGCCGGCCGGCCGGCTGCCGTACGGCGGACTGCTGCTCGGACGCTGCCTGAACCCGATCCATGCCCGGAACGCTACACGTCCCGGCGGGCGCGGATTCCGGCCTCGTCCGACGGACCGGCGCGACGGGCCCGGCGGCACTCGGTCTGGGCCACCGGGACGACGTCGCGGCCGGGCTCCAGCCGCCCCTGGGCAGGCCGCCCGAAGGTCCTGCGGGGGCGGTCATCGGCGTGCGTGGTCGCGGAACCCGCGGCCGGTCTTGCGGCCCAGGCAGCCCGCCGCCACCAGGTGCTCCAGCAGCGGCGCGGCCGCCAGGCCCGGCTCGCGGAACTCCTGGTGCAGCACCTGCTCGATGGTGAGCGAGACGTCCAGGCCGACCACGTCCAGCAGCTCGAAGGGGCCCATCGGGTACCCGCAGCCGAGCTTCATCGCGGTGTCGATGTCGTCCACCGTCGCGTAGTGCTCCTGCAGCATCCGCACCGCGTCGTTCAGGTAGGGGAAGAGCAGCGCGTTCACGATGAAGCCGGCCCGGTCGCCGCACTCCACCGGGTGCTTGCGCACCTTGGTGCAGAGGTCGAGCACGGTGGCGGTGACGTCCGGGGCGGTCAGCACCGTCGAGACGACCTCGACGAGCTTCATGGCCGGCGCCGGGTTGAAGAAGTGCATGCCGATCACGTCCTGCGGGCGCGAGGTCGCCGCGGCGCAGCTGATCACCGGCAGGCTGGAGGTGGTGGTGGCCAGCACCGCGCCCGGCCGGCAGATCTTGTCCAGGGTCGCGAACAGCTCGCGCTTGACCGCGAGGTCCTCGGCCACCGCCTCGACCACCAGGTCGGCCTCCGCGAGGTCGGTGTACGCGCCGGTCGGGGTGACCAGGGCGAGCGCCGCGTCGCGCTGCTCCCCGGTCAGCCGGCCCTTGGCGACCGAGCGCTCCAGCGACTTCGCCAGCTGGGCCTTGGCGCGGTCCGCCTTCTCCTGGCTGCGGGCGGCCAGCAGGACGCCGTAGCCGGCCTTGGCGAACACCTCGACGATGCCGGTGGCCATCGTGCCCGAACCGCAGACGCCGATGCTGCGCACCTCGCGGCCGGCCGGCCGGCCGGCCGCGGCGCCGCCCGTGCCGGGCACCACCTTGGCGGAGCCGGGGGCCTCGTAGGTGTAGAAACCGCGCCCGGTCTTGCGGCCGAGCAGCCCGGCCGAGACCAGCTGGCCGAGGATCGGCGCCGGGGCGTGCAGGCGGTCCTTGGACTGCTCGTACATCGCCTCCAGGACGGTCCGGGCGGTGTCGATGCCGATCAGGTCCAGCAGGGCCAGCGGGCCCATCGGGAGGCCGCAGCCGAGCCGCATCGCGGCGTCGATGTCCTCCCGGGTCGCGTACTTGGACTCGAACATCGCGGCGGCCTGGTTCAGGTAGGCGAAGAGCAGGCCGTTGACCACGAAGCCGGCCCGGTCGCCGGCCGCGACCGGCTCCTTGCCGAGGTCCCGGGCGAAGGCGGCGGCGGCCTCGGCCACCGGCGGGGCGGTCAGCACCGTGCGGACCACCTCGACCAGCTTCATCACCGGCACGGGGTTGAAGAAGTGCAGGCCGAGCACCCGCTCGGGGCGTGCGGTGGCGGCCGCGATCCGGGTCACCGACAGGGCGGTGGTACCGGTCGCGAGCACCGTTTCCGGCGGGCAGATCCGGTCCAGCTCGGCGAAGATCTCCCGCTTCAGCTCCAGCTGCTCCGGGACCTCCTCGATCACCAGGTCGGCGGCGGCCGCCGCGTCCAGCCGGTCTCCGACGGTGATCCGCGCGAGCAGCGCGCCGCGCTCCTCGGCGGTGATCCGGCCGCGCTCGACGTCGTGGGCGGTGGTCTCCGCGATCCGGGCCAGCGCGCGGGCGGCGCTGTCACCGTTGGCCTCGACGCCGATCACCCGGCGGCCGCTCCTGGCGACCGCCACCGCGACACCGGCACCCATGGTGCCCAGGCCGATCACGGCGACAGTGGAAAAGGGACGCTCCATTGGATCCTGACTCCTTGTCATGTGGACCCGGGCGTGCTCGGGCGGCGCGGCCGCGCCCGTCGTCGGGGGGCCGGCAGCCGCCGGAGGAGGGTCACGCACGGGGGAGGGAGATGACGGTCCGGCGTACCCGAGGGGGCCGGTCCGCTCCGGCCGTGCCGCGGGTACGCCGTGGTACTCAGGCGCTCAAGAAAGAGGAAGCGACTCTGATACGAGGATCCGGCCGTGCGCCGACAGGGCGCGGGCCGGGAGAAGGGCACCCGTGCCGCCGCCCCGCAGAGCGCGATGGCGCGCCGGGCGACGACCCCGCCGGTGCGGCTCCCGAAGCCCGGCGGTGGTGCGTGCGGTCACTGTAGCGAAGTTACCGTTGAGTAGGAAGAGGGCGGGCGTGAAATTCGCCGGGCTCCGGGAGCCCGGACCCCGCACGCCCACCGCCCGCGCCGGCCCTTCGCCCGCCCGCCCCGGGCCCTCCGCCCGCCCGGCGACCGCGCGGGGCCGGCGCCGTGCAAACCACCCGTACGGGGAATACCGCCAGGTCGGTGGGCACGGAAGCATGGCCCCATGAGTAGCGCCGCCGCCGACACCCGGCTGCCCAGGGCGGAGCGCGCCGCCCTGGCGCGGCTCGCCACCGACCGGCTGCGGACGGCCGCCGTGGACGCGGTCGCGATCGGCTGGGTGGACAACGCGGGGCTGGCCCGGGTCAAGGCCGTGCCGGTCGGCGGGCTGGTGCACGCCGCCTCCTGGGGCGTCGGCGCGGCGCCCTGCTTCGACGCCTTCCTGGTCGACGACTCGACGGCCGGACCGGTGGCGGAGCCGGCCGCGGACACCGCCGGCCCGGCCGCGCCGCCGGCCGGCAGCGGCGTCGTCGGCGACCTGCGGCTGTACCCCGACCTCGACCGGCTCGTCCCGCTCGCCGCCCAGCCCGGCTGGGCCTGGGCCCCCGCCGACCGCTACACCCAGCAGGACGCCCCGCACCCGGGCTGCCAGCGCCTGTTCGCCCGCCGGGCGGAGGCCGCGGCCCGGTCCCGCGGGCTGTCCGTCCGGGCCGGCATCGAGGTGGAGTGGGTGGCCGCGCTGGCCGGCCCGCCGGAGGAGGAGCCGCGCTACCCGACGGCCGGCCCGGCCTACGGCCTGCAGCGGCTGACCGACCTCTCCGACTACCTCCGCGACGTCCTGCGCGCCCTGGAGCAGCAGGGCCTGAACGTGCTGCAGATCCACCCCGAGTACGCACCCGGGCAGTTCGAGGTCTCGGTCGCCCCCGAGGGGCCGGTGGCCGCCGCCGACACCTCCGTGCTCGTCCGGCACACCGTGCGCGCCGTGTCGGCCCGGCACGGGCTGCGCGCCTCCTTCGCCCCCGCCGTCGAGCCCGGCGGTGTCGGCAACGGATCCCACCTGCACCTCAGCCTCTGGCGGGACGGCCGCAACCTCGGCCACGGCGGGCCGGGGCCGCACGGGCTGACCGGTGAGGCCGAGGCCTTCCTGGCCGGGGTGCTCGCCGCGCTCCCCGAACTCCTCGTCCTCGGCACCCCCAGCCCGGCCGGCTACCTGCGCCTGGTGCCCTCCCGCTGGGCCGGCGCCTACCGGTGCTGGGGGCTGGAGAACCGGGAGGCCGCGTTGCGCCTGGTCACCGGGTCGGAGGGCGAGCGGGCGGACGCGGCCAACGCCGAGATCAAGTGCTTCGACGGCGCCGCCAACCCCTACCTGGCGGCCGGCGCGGTGCTCGCCGCCGGCCTCGCCGGCATCGACGAGGGCCTGCACCTGCCGCCGGAGACCACCGTCGACCCGGCCCGGCTCGCCCCCGGGACGGTCGCCCGGCTGCCCGCCGACCTGAGCGAGGCCCTCGCCGCCTACGAGCGCTCGGCCGTCCTGCGGGAGGCCATGGGCGAGCCGCTGTACCGCGCGGTGCTGGCCGTCCGCCGGGCCGAGAGCGCGCTGTTCGCCGGACGCGCCGCCGAGGAGATCATCGCCGCGACGCGCTGGCGGTACTGAGGTGGGCGGCCCCGGTGTGGGCGGTACCCGGCCGGGCGGCACCGGGACGGGCGCCGCCGGTGCGGGCGACGACGGGCGGGAGGCCGGTCCACCCGCCCTGGTCGACCACCACTGCCACAGCGTGGTCGACGGCGAGCTGGACGACGAGGAACTGGCCGGCCTGCTCACCGAGTCGGACCGTCCGCCGGCCCCCGGAACCTCGCCGCTGGACAGCGCCCTCGGCCTCGCGGTACGCCGCTGGTGCCCGCCCGTGCTCGGGCTGCCCGCGCACGCCCCGGCCGCCGACTACCTGGCCCGCCGGCGTGAACTCGGCGCGCCCGAGGCCACCCGCCGGCTGCTCGCCGCCGCCGGGCTCGACAGCTGCCTGGTCGACACCGGGCTGACCGCCGCCGCCGGCCGACCGTTGCTGCCCTTGCCGGAGTTCGCCGCCCTGACCGGCGCGGACGTCCGGGAGGTGGTCCGGCTGGAGGCGCTCGCCGAGGCCCTCGACCCGGCCGCGGCGGCCTGGCCGGGCGCCGTCCGGGCGGCGGTCGGCGCAGCCGTCGAGGGCGGGGCCGCCGCGCTGAAGTCCGTGCTGGCCTACCGGCACGGACTCGACGTCCCGGCCGAGCGGCCCACCGACCGCGAGGTGGTCGCGGCGGCCGGGGCCCGGCTGCGGTCCGGCGGCGGCCGGCTCACCGACCCCGTCCTGCTGCGCCACCTGCTCTGGTCGGCGGTGGACGCCTGCGCCGGCCGGGGGCTGCCGATCCAGCTGCACACCGGGTTCGGCGACCCGGACCTCGCCCTGCACCGGGCCGACCCCGCGCTGCTGGCCGGTTTCGTCCGGGCGGCGGAGCCCAGCGGCGTCCCGCTGGTGCTGCTGCACGGCTACCCCTACCACCGGCAGGCCGCCTGGCTCGCGCAGGCCTTCCCGCAGGTGTACGCCGACCTCGGGCTGACCGCCTCGTACGTGGGGCCGAGGGTGGCGGCGGTGCTCGGCGAGATGCTGGAGCTGGCGCCGTTCGGCAAGCTGCTGTTCTCCACCGACGGGTACGGCCTGCCCGAACTGCACCTGGTGGGCGCCGCCCAGTTCCGGCACGGTCTGGGCGCGCTGCTGGCGTCCTGGCGCGCGGACGGCGCCTGCTCCGCCGGGGACGTGACCCGGATCGCCCGGCTGCTCTCGGCCGGCAACGCGCGCCGGCTCTACCGGCTCTGAACCCGCGCCGGCGTGCCGGGCGGGTCCGGGCGGACCGGACGCAGGCGCCGGCCGGGCACGGGGGGAGGCTCCCTCGTGACCGGCCGGCGCCCCCGGCTCAGCCGATCGCGCGCAGGTGGTCGCGGACGCCGACGCCGAAGTTGGTCGGAGTGCCGTCGAAGTTGCTGATCAGGGACGGGCCGGAGCCGCAGTCCCAGGTGTTCCAGGTCCAGCCGAGGTAGGAGAGCTTCTTGGCGTCCAGCCAGGACATCACCCCGTCGACGAAGCCGTGGGCGCAGTCGTTCTCGCCGATCTCACCGGCCATCAGCGGCACCTGGGCGGCCACGGGGGCCAGGGTGGAGTCGAAGCAGGAGACGGTGGAGCAGGTGTTGAAGTTGTAGACGTGGAAGGCGGCGCCGAGGTTGCCGGTCGGGTCGGCCGGCTTGTGGGCGAGCCACTGGCCGAGGTCGTTGGAGTAGGCGAGCCCGCCGAGCAGGATGACGTTCTTCGCGCCGGTCGCGCGGACGGTGTCGACCAGCTTCTGCATGCCGCTGACCGGGTACGAGATGCCGGGGCAGGCGCTGCCGCCGTCGCGCCAGCAGAGCCAGGCCTGGGAGAGCGAGGAGACGGCGCGGTCCGCGTAGGGCTCGTTGAACAGGTCGAAGACGATCGAGGTGTCACCCTTGAAGGTGTCGGCCACGGACGTCCAGAACGGCACCGCCTCGGCGCCGGGCATCGGCTTCTGGCAGGTGGCGTTCACGTCGGAGCAGCCCGAGGAGTTGCCGGTGTACAGGCCGTGGCTCCAGTGCATCTCGACGATCGGCGTGATGCCGTTGGTGCGCAGGGTGTCGACCCAGGTCTTGATCGCGGCGCGGTAGTTGGCGCCGCCGTACTCGGGCTTGACGTTGGACGCGCCGAGCCAGCAGTCCTCGTTGAGCGGGACGCGGACGGCGTTGACCTTCCAACTCTTGATGGCGGCCACCGAGGCGGCGTCCACCGGTCCGTCGAAGAAGCCGTAGCCCTGGACGCACATGAACTCGGTGCCGGAGCGGTTGACCCCGTGCAGGGTGACCGTCCGGCCGGCGGCGTCGGCCAGGGTGTTGCCGGCCACGTGCAGGGCCGGTGCGGCGCCGGTGCCGGTGGGCGTGGCGGTGGCGGTGGGGCTGGCGGTCGCGGTCGGCGAGGCCGTGGCGGTGGGCGAGGTCGTCGCGGTCGGCGAGGCGGTGGCGCTGGGCGAGGCGGAGGCCGTCGGGGAGGGGCTGGCCGTCCCGGCGCCGGTGCAGGCGAGCCCGTTCACCGCGAACGAGGTGGGCGCCGAATTGACGCCGCTGTAGGCGAAGTTGGCACCGGCCGTGACCGAGGCGCCCGGGGCGACGACGGCGTTCCAGGACAGGTTGGTGACGCTGACGTTCTTGCCGCTCTGGGCCCAGGTGCCGCTCCAGCCGCTGCCGGAGAGGGTCTGGTTGCCGCTGTAGGCGTACGTCAGCTGCCAGCCGTTGATCGCCGCGGTGCCGAGGTTGTTGACCTTGACGTTGGCGGTGAAGCCGCTGCCCCAGTCGTTGGTGGTCCAGTCGACGGTACAGGCGACGGTGGCGGCGGCGGCGCTGCCGGGGCCCACCATCGCCACGGTCGCGGCGACGGCCGCGGCCAGCGCGGATCCCATCGCGAGGGCTTTCCTGCGGACGGACATGGGTTGCTCCTAGGGGTGCCAGGACAGATCAGATCAAGAGATTTCATGGGCGCGCTCCCACGTCCCGGTGAGGAAGATAGCGACCAGTCATCGGCCTGACAATCCATCTCCCCTTTCTGACTTGGCATTTGTCCACCACATGGGACTTGTCAGGAACGCGCGCGCACCCTCTTGACACCTCCTTCGGGCGGTCCGATTCTTGGGAGCGCTCCCACAGCACGCAAGCGGGAGCGTCCGGCACCCACCGGGCGCAACGGCTCGCGAACGCAAGGCATGCAAGGCAACGACCCGCTCACCCCCACCCCATGGAGCCCGTCTTGTCACCACCCACCCTGCGCCCCCGCACGCCCGGAAGGCGTCTCACCGGCTCGCTCGGTGTCTCGCTCGCCCTGCTCGCCACCGGTCTGACCACCGCGGTCGGCGCGCCCGCCTCGGCGGCCGCCGTCCAGTGCTCGGTCGACTGGACCACCAACGACTGGGGCAGCGGCTTCACCGCCAACGTCGCCGTCAACAACAAGGGCACCGCCGCGATCAGCGGCTGGCAGCTGACCTACGCCTACACCGGCAACCAGACCCTCTCCGGCACCGGCTGGAACGGCACCTGGGCCCAGAGCGGCAAGAACGTCAGCGTCACCAACCTGTCGTACAACGCCACCATCGCGCCCGGCGGTTCGGTATCGGCCGGTGCCAACTTCGCCTACAGCGGCACCAACGCGGCACCGACCGCGTTCGCCGTCAACGGCACCACCTGCACCGGTGCCCACGCCGCTCCCGTCACCGCGCTCACCAGCCCCGCGCCCGGGGCGAGTTACGCCGCCGGCGCGAGCATCCCGATCAGTGCGACCGCCTCGGCCTCGGACGGCGCCGGCATCAGCAAGGTCGAGTTCTACGACAACACGACCCTGCTGGGCACCGACACCACCGCGCCGTACGCCTTCACCTGGACGGGCGCTGCGGCCGGCAGCCACTCGGTCTACGCCAAGGCCTACGACGGCACCGGGGCCACCGGCGAGTCCACGCCCGCGGGCATCACGGTGGCGGCCGGACCGGCCGTCTCGGCGGTGCCGACCAGCGTGTCGGTGGCCCAGGGCAAGACCGGCACCTTCGGGCTGAAGCTCTCGGCGCAGCCGGCGGCGAACGTCACGGTCACCACGGCCAGGACCGCCGGCAACACCGGGCTGTCGGTCACCGGCGGTGCCACGCTCACCTTCACCCCGGCCAACTGGGCCACCGCGCAGAACGTCACGCTGACCGCCGACGCGACCGGCACCGGATCGGCGACCTTCACCTCCACGGCCCCCGGCCACACGGCCTCGACCGTCACGGTGACCGAGCTGGCCGCCGCGAGCGGGGTGTACAACGACCGGTTCCTGCAGCTCTACAACAAGATCAAGGACCCGGCGAACGGCTACTTCTCACCGGAGGGCATCCCGTACCACTCGGTCGAGACGCTGCTGGTGGAGGCGCCCGACCAGGGGCACGAGACCACCTCGGAGGCGTACAGCTACCTGATCTGGCTGGAGGCCCAGTACGGCCGGGTCACCAAGGACTGGACGAAGTTCAACGCGGCGTGGACGCTCATGGAGACGTACATGATCCCCACCCACGCGGACCAGCCCACCAACAGCTTCTACAACGCCGCCAAGCCCGCGACCTACGCCCCCGAGCGTCCGCTGCCGAGCGACTACCCGGCGCAGCTGGACACCTCGGTGACGGCGGGCCAGGACCCGATCGCGGCCGAGCTCAGCAGCACCTACGGCACCAGTGACATCTACGGCATGCACTGGCTGCAGGACGTCGACAACGTGTACGGCTACGGCAACGCGCCGGGCAAGTGCGAGGCCGGGCCGACCGACACCGGGCCGTCCTACATCAACACCTACCAGCGCGGCGCGCAGGAGTCGGTCTGGGAGACCGTCCCCCAGCCGACCTGCGACAAGTTCGCCTACGGCGGCAAGAACGGCTACCTGGACCTGTTCGTCAAGGACTCCTCGTACGCCAAGCAGTGGAAGTACACCGACGCGCCGGACGCGGACGCCCGGGCCATCCAGGCCGCCTACTGGGCGGACACCTGGGCCAAGGCGCAGGGCAACGGCGCCACGGTGGCCGGCACGGTCGCCAAGGCCGGCAAGATGGGCGACTACCTCCGCTACGCGATGTACGACAAGTACTTCAAGAAGATCGGCAACTGCACCGGGCCGAGCACCTGCGCGGCCGGCTCCGGCAAGGATTCCTCGCACTACCTGCTCTCCTGGTACTACGCCTGGGGCGGCGCGAGCGACACCAGCGCCGGCTGGGCCTGGCGGATCGGCGACAGCGCCGCGCACGGCGGCTACCAGAACCCGATGGCGGCCTACGCCCTGGTCAACGACGCCGCGCTGGCGCCCAAGTCGGCCACCGGCAAGGCGGACTGGACCACCAGCCTGGGCCGGCAGATGGAGTTCATCCAGTGGCTGCAGTCCAGTGAGGGTGCCATCTCCGGTGGCGCGACCAACAGTTGGGAGGGCAGCTACGCGACCCCGCCGGCCGGTACGCCGACCTTCTACGGGATGTACTACGACGAGGCGCCGGTCTACCACGACCCGCCGAGCAACCAGTGGTTCGGGTTCCAGGCCTGGGGCATGGAGCGGGTCGCGGAGTACTACTACGCGAGCGGCGACGCCAAGGCCAAGGCCGTGCTCGACAAGTGGGTGAGCTGGGCGCTCTCCAAGACCAGCTTCACCGCGGACGGCAGCTACCAGATCCCGTCCACGCTGGCCTGGACCGGCAAGCCGGACAACTGGAACGCGGCCTCGCCGGGCGCCAACACGGGCCTGCACGTGAGCGTCGTGGACTACACCAAGGACGTCGGCGTGGCGGGCTCGTACGCCAAGCTGCTCTCCTACTACGCGGCCAAGTCCGGCAACACGGCGGCGAAGACGGCCGCGCAGAAGCTGCTCGACGGCATGTGGGGCAACAACCAGGACGCGCTGGGCATCGCGGTGCCCGAGACCCGCACGGACTACAGCCGGTTCGCCGACTCGCTGTCGGTGCCGTCCGGCTGGACGGGCACCATGCCCAACGGTGACGCGGTCAACTCGTCCTCCACCTTCCTGTCGATCCGCTCCTGGTACAAGAACGACCCGTCCTTCGCCAAGGTGCAGGACTACCTGAACGGCGGCCCGGCCCCGGTCTTCACCTACCACCGGTTCTGGGCACAGGCCGACATCGCGACCGCGATGGCGACCTACGGGGATCTCTTCAACTCCTGACGACAGCGGCCGCCGGGATTCCTGGGAGCACCCGACGGGCCTGCCGGTAAGGAGAGTTGGGCGCACGGCCGGGGCGACCCGGGCCGTGCGCCCTTCTCGTGTGGCCGGAATGTGGTGGGGACGTGTCAACCTCTTGCGGATTGCGACGACTGTTCACTAACGTCCCGATCATTCCCGTGCACCAGCCAACCAGCAGGTGCATCCGAGTCTCCGGAGGGTCAACCCCTATGAGAGTTCAGCGGATACGCCCGACCCGGCTCGCGGTGGTGGGTCTCACCCTCGCCACGGCCGGCGCACTCGCGCTGCCGGCCGGCGCGGCCGCCGCGGCGACCCCCGCGGCCGCCGGCACGACCGGGCCGCTGATCAGCTACGTGGTCAACACCAAGGCCAACCACGGCCAGGTGCAGAAGGTCGAACAGGCGATCGCCGCCCTCGGCGGCACCGTGGTCCAGTCGTACGAGCAGATCGGCGTGGTGATCGCCCGCTCCACCGACACCCAGTTCGCGGCCAAGCTCCGCCCGGCCAAGGGCGTCGACTCGGTCGGCGCCAGCCGGACGGCCGGCATCCTGCAGAGCGACGTCGAGGCCACCGAGGCCGCCACCGCCCCGGCCGCCGCGCCGGCCGACGGCAGCGAGCCGCTGGAGGCCAACCAGTGGGACATGCGCCAGATCGGCGTGGACAAGGCCCACAAGATCTCGCTCGGCAGCCGTGACGTCACGGTCGGCGTCCTGGACTCCGGCATCGAGGCCACCCACGAGGACCTCGCCGCCAACGTGGACGCCTCGCAGTCGGTCTCCTGCATCGACGGCGGCAAGCCCAACACCGCCTGGCAGGCCTGGCAGCCGACCACCAGCGACCACGGCACGCACGTCGCCGGGACGATCGCCGCCGCCAAGAACGGCAAGGGCATCGTGGGCATCGCCCCGAACGTCCGGCTGGCCTCGGTCAAGGTCGTCGACGACGGCGGGTTCATCTACCCCGAGTACGCGATCTGCGGCTTCGTCTGGGCGGGTGAGCACCACTTCAAGGTGACCAACAACAGCTACTACATCGACCCGTGGCTGTTCAACTGCAAGAACGACCCGGACCAGGCGGCGATCACCACCGCCGTCCGCCGGGCGGTGGCCTTCTCGCAGCGCAACGGCGTGCTCAACGTCGCCGCGGCCGGCAACGAGAACATCGACCTGGCACACAAGACCGTCGACACCAGCAGCCCGGACGACACCACCCCGGGCACCCGCCCGGTGGACCAGAACTGCCTCTCGCTGCCGACCGAGCTGCCCGGCGTCATCGTCACCACCTCCGTCGGCGTCAACGGCGAGAAGTCGTACTACTCCAGCTACGGCAAGGGCGTGGCCACGGTGGCCGCCCCCGGTGGCGACGCGCGCTACCAGCTCCCGGACACCCCGGACAAGAACGGCCGGGTGCTGTCCACCGTCACCGGCGGCGGCTACGGCTACAAGCAGGGCACCTCGATGGCGTCCCCGCACACCACCGGCGTGGTCGCGCTGCTCGCCAGCACCTTCCCCTGGGCCGACCCGGAGGAGCTGACCGAGCTGCTGCTCAACCAGGCCGAGTCGCACGCCTGCCCGACCGTCCCGTACAACCCGGGCGGCGCCGGCGCCTGGACCGCCACCTGCGAGGGCGGCGAGAACGACAACGGCTTCTACGGGGCCGGCATCATCAACGCCCAGAAGGCGGTCCAGTGGTGGCGCTGACGCGCTGACCGGACACGCGGCCCGCCGGGAACGGGCGGGGCGGTGAGCATCAGGAGGAGCCGGTCCGTCACGGGCCGGCTCCTCCGTACGTGGTGGCGCCCGGCGGCCTCCGTCCTGCGAGGCGGCCGGGCAGGTGGCGCGGCCGCGGTACCGGCGGTGCGGCTGCCGTACCCGCGGTGCGGCAGCCCTTCGGGCGGTGCGACTGCCGTACGGGCGGTGCGGCGGCCCGGGGCCGCCGGCCGGGCCGGTCAGCCGAAGTGGCCCCGGCCGTCGATCTCGACGGCCGGCTGCCCGTGCAGGTCCGGGACCTGCTGCAGCCAGGCGGGCCGGCCCGCCCGGGTGACCGCCGCGCGCCGGGCCTCGGCCGCGCGCTGCTGCTCCGGGGTGGCGAAGCCCTCCGGCAGCCAGGCCGCCGAGTCGGCCGCCCGGGCGGACAGGTGGCCGACGTACGCCTCGCGCAGTTCCGCGGGCGAGCCGAAGCCGGGTTCGTCGGTGAGCCAGGCGTCCGGCACCAGGGCCAGCACCTCGCGCAGCAGCGCGGGGGTCACCAGCGGGGCCAGCTCGGCGTCGGCCCGGGCGACGTCGGGCCGGTAGCCGCCGAGGGCGTGGTCGCTGAGGTCGTAGCGCCGGCTCACGCCGGCCGGGGCACCCGCCCAGCGGTGGTGGAAGACCAGCGCGGCGCCGTTGTCGATCAGCCAGAGCCGCCCGTGCCAGACCATCAGGTTGGGGTTGTGGACCGTCCGGTCGACGTTGGCGGTCAGGGCGTCCAGCCAGACCACCCGGCCGGCCTCGGCGGGGTCGACGTCGATCATGCCGGGCCGGAAGTCACGGGCGCCGGGGAGCAGGTCCATCCCGAGGTTGAGGCCGCTGCTGGAGCGCAGCAGGTCCTGGATCTCGGCGTCGGGCTCGTCGGCGCCCACCGCCGGGTCGAAGTCGACCAGCACCAGCGGCGGCACCCGCAGGCCCAGCCGGCGGGCCAGTTCGCCGACGATCACCTCGGCCACCAGCGCCTTGCGGCCCTGCGCGGCGCCGGTGAACTTCACCACGTACGTGCCCAGGTCGTCGGTCTCGACGACGCCGGGGACGGACCCGCCCGCGCGCAGCGGGTCGACATAGCGGACTGCGGTCACCTGATCGAGCACACCGGCCACCATAGCCTGCGCGCCCGGTCCGACCGCGAACGGTTTACCCGGCCGGGGAGGAGGTGGGTGGCGGCCCGGCCGGGAGGGGCGCCGGGGCTTCGCCGGCCACCGCCCGCGCCACCGCGAGGGCCTGTCCGACGGCCGCCGGGATGTCCGTGACCGGGAAGACCACGTGCCGGACCACCCGCTCGCGGTCCACCACCAGGACGGACCGCTTCAGCCGCAGGCCCTGGCCCACGTGGAAGGTGGGCAGCCGCAGCGCCGCCGCCAGCCGGACGTCCAGGTCGGAGAGCAGGGTGAACGGGAGGTCTTCCGCGGCGGCGAACGCCCGCTGCTCGTCCGGTCGCTGGGTGCTGACGCCGTGCACGGCCACGCCGGCCGCCCGGAAGTCCGGGTACGCCTCGCGGAACAGCCGGTTCTCCAGGGTGCAGCCGACCGCGCCCGGGATGTCGTTCCACTCCTCGGGCAGCGGGGCGGGCCGCCCGGTCGCCGGGTAGCAGAAGAGCACCGTGGCGGCCGCCGCCGGGTCGACCGGGTCGAGCTCGCCGCCGGTGTGCGCGGGCAGGGTGAGCGCCGGCAGCCGGGTGCCCGGTAGGGCGAGCATCCGGGCCGCCTCGGCGCTGTCCGGCGCGGCGGAGCCGGAGAGCGTGCCGTCGCCGAGCAGCCAGCGGTCGGCCCAGTCCTGCATGGTGACCAGGACCGGCAGCAGTCCGCGCCCGGCCTCGGTCAGCCGGTACTCGTAGCGGACCGGGCCCCGCTGGTAGGGCACCCGCTCCAGGACGCCGCTCTCGCCGAGGTGGACCAGCCGTTCGGTGAGCACCTTGCGGGAGATGCCGAGCTCGTGCTGGAGGTCGTCGAAGCGCAGCCGGCCGCGGGCCACCTCGCGGACCACCAGGATGCTCCACCAGTCGCCGATCACGGCCGCGGACTGGGCGATCGCACAGTCGGCGTCGCGTTCGGGCACTGCTCTGGGCACGGCCGCTCCTCCTTCGCGGGCCGGTGCCCTCGCGCCGGCCACTCACCGGCCGGTGCCTTCGCCGGCCGGTGCCTTCGCCGGCCGGCTCGTCCGTGGGCCGGCGTGGCGCCGGCGGGCTCCCATCCTCGCACCGGGCTTGCGAGTTTCAAAAGGGAACTAGTAAGTTCCTAATCGGAACTCACAGGTGCCCGCCGCTGGCCCGGCCGGCACCCGCCAGTACCCGGGGCCTGCCGGCACCCGGTACCCCGCACCCGCCGGTGCCCGGTACCCGCCAAGCAGCCGGGCCCCGTCCGGCCGTGAGGCCGCCCGCCCCGAGAGCACCCGCACTCCGACAGCCCCACCGCCCCGGGCGCACCCCGCACCCGAGAGCAGCCCGCACCCGAGCGCACCCGACACCCGGAAGGAGCCGCATGCCCGTCGCCTGGGCGACCCTGCGCCGCACCTGGACCATGACCGGCCGGGCCTACCCCTGGTCCTACGCCGTCGGCTGCCTGCTGACCGGCATCCTCACCATCGGCCTGTCCTACCTGGCCCTGCACGCCGTCGGCGGCGGCACCGTGGCCGCCGACTTCACCGCCCGCACCGGCGGCGCCGACTACCTCGGCTACATCGCGATCGGCGCCGGCGCCTTCATGTTCACCGTCCGGATGCTGCTCTGGAGCAGCAAGGCCCTGATCACCGAACAGCGCCAGGGCACCCTCGGCGCACTGCTGGTCGCCCCGGCCGGCCGGCTGCCCTACCTGCTGGGCTTCACCGGGTTCGCGCTGGCCAACACCGTGGTGGAGGTGGGCCTGCTCGGCGGCTTCGCGGCCCTGCTCGGCATCACCCTGCCCGCCTGCCAGCCGCTCGCCGCCCTCGCCGGGGTCCTGGCCCTGGCCTTCGCGGTCTTCGCCCTCTCGGTCGTCCTCGGCGCCCTCATGATCGTCGCGGGGGAGGCGCACATCTCGCAGAACACCGTCTTCCTCGCCGTCTCCCTGCTCTGCGGCATCACCTTCCCCAACAGTTACCTGCCCGAGCCGGCCCGCCTGCTGGCCGAGACGCTGCCCGTCACCTCGGCGATGGACGTGCTGCGCGGCGCCCTCTCGCACGGCGCCGGCCTGGCCGACCTCGCGCCGCGCCTGCTCACCTGCCTCGCCCTCGGCGCGGGGTACCTGCTGCTCGGCCTGCTCGTCCTGCCCGGCGCCGAACGCCGTGCCATCGAACGGAGTTACTGACGTGATCCGCACCCACGACCTCCGCAAGACCTTCCGCGTCCGGGAGAAGGGCCTGTTCGGTCCGCGCCTGGAGAAGACCGCGGTGGACGGCCTCGACCTGCTGATCCCGCCCGGCCGGGTGACCGGCCTGCTGGGCCTCAACGGCGCCGGCAAGACCTCCACCATCAAGATCCTCGCCACCCTGCTGCGCCCCACCTCGGGCACCGTCACCCTGGACGGCCTCGACCTGGTCGAGCACGCCCGGGAGGCCCGCCGCCGGATCAACCTGATCGCCGGCGGCGAGCGGATGGTCTACGGCAAGCTCACCGGCGCCGAGAACCTGCGCTACTTCGGCCGCCTCTACGACGTGCCGGCCCCGGTCCTGCGCCGTCGGACGGGTGAGCTGCTCGACCTCGTCGGCCTCGGCCACGCCGCCGACATCCCGGTCGAGCGCTACTCGCGCGGCATGGCCCAGCGGCTCTCGATCGCCCGCGGGCTGGTCAACGACCCCGCCTACCTGCTGCTGGACGAGCCCACCCTCGGGCTGGACGCCCCGATCGCCCGCGACCTGCGCCGGGTCGTCGCCGACCTGGCCACCGAGGGCCGGGGCGTCCTGCTCACCTCGCACTACCTGGCCGAGGTCGAGGAGCTCTGCCGGCACGTCTACGTGATCGCCGACGGCCGCCACCTCGCCGAGGGCAGCCCGGCCGAGCTCAAGGCGGCCACGGGCAGTCACCGGGCCGTCCGGGTCACCGTCACCAACCCGTCGCCCGGACTGACCGACCGGATCACCGGGTTCGTCCGCGGGATCGGCGCCGAGCCGCAGCTCGCGCCCACCGCCGACGGCGGCCTGCTGGTGACCGTCCATCACCCCGAGGACATCGCCGGACCGCTGGCCGGGGCCGTCGTCGGGGCGGGCGGGGCGATCGGCGGCCTGGAGGTCACCGAGGCCAGCCTGGAGGACGCGATCCTCGCGCTCGCCGACGGCAGCGCCGGCCCGGGCACCGGAGCCGGAACGGGCCCCCGTGCCGCCCCCGGCCCCCGTTCCGGCGCCGGCGCCGGCGCCGGCCCGGCCGCGCCGACCAGCGCCGGTACGGAGGTGGCGGCGTGAGCGGGCGCGCCCAGCACCCGGGCGGCCTGCCCAGCACCGAGGCCCTGCTGCTCCCGCTCGCCGACCGGCTGCTGCCGCTGCGGCCGGGCGAGCCCGGCCGGCCCGGCGGCCCCGGCCCCGTCCGCCCGCCCCGCCGGCCGCGTCCGCCCCGGCCGGCCGCCCGCCTGATCGGCGCCGAACTGCGCCACGCCGGAAGGGTGTTCGCCGCCGAGGCGCTCAAGCAGCACCGGACCATGTTCGGCCAGCCCCTGGTGGTGGCCTCCATGCTGATCTGGCCGCTGCTCCAGCTCGCCGCCACCTACTACACCCTGCACCCGATCGCGGCAGGCTCGGCCGCCGCCGCCCGGTGGCCGCTCGCCGCCGACCCGGCGAAGCTGCTCGGCTTCCTCGCCACCGGCGCGCTCGCCTGGGCCTTCTTCTTCTCCCTGGTGCAGTCCGCCTGGAACTTCTCCTACGAGCGGACCACCGGCACCCTGGAACTGCTCTTCCTCTCGCCGGCCGGCCGGCTGGTGCTGATGCTCGCCAACGGCGCCGGCGCGCTGCTGCAGAACGCCTGGCTGCTCACCTGCTTCCTCGGCGCGGCCGCCTTCGGGTTCGGCAGCCTGGACGTGGCCGGACCCTGGATGTACCCGGTGGTGCTGCTGGCCCTGCTGCTGCCGGCGATGGCCTGGGGCGCGCTGCTCAACAGCCTGATGGTGTTCTCCCGCGACTCCACCTTCGTCTACACCGTGCTGGACGATCCGATGTGGTTCGTCGGCGGCGTGCGGCTGCCGGTGTTCGCCCTGCCCGGCGTGCTCCGGGTGCTCGGCGCGGCGCTGCCGCTGACCGGCAGCCTGGCGGTGGTGCGCGGGGCCCTGCTGGAGCGGCAGGGCCTGGCCGCGCTGGCACCGGCGCTGGCCTGGCTGGCCGTGCTGTGCGCCCTGCTGCTCGCCGCCGCGGTGCTGGCGCTGCGGCTGGGGGAGGCCAGGGCGCAGCGGACCGGCGGGCTGCGGCTGGTCTGAACCGATCCCCGGCCGGCGCGGCCGGGCCCGGCGCCCGGCGCGGCCGCGCCGGTTTGGTGCCGGGCCGCACCGGTGGTTGGCTTGCCGGAGTTACCGGATTCCAGTCGAGGAGTGCAAGGTCATGGGACAGGTGTACGCCACCACCGAGCGGGTCTACGAGGCTTCCCCCGAGCGGGTGTACGAGGCCCTCGCCGACTACCAGGTGACCCGCCCGAAGCTGCTGCCCGCGCAGTACAGCGAGTACGAGGTGCGGGCGGGCGGCACCGGCGCCGGCACCGAGGTGCACTGGCGGCTGCAGGCCACCGAGAAGCGGGTGCGGGACTGCCTGTTCACCGTCACCTCGCCGAGCCCGGAGAAGCTGGTGGAGAGCGACGCCAACTCCAGCATGGTGATCACCTGGACGGTCTCGGCGGCCGGCGAGGGCCGGGCCAAGGTGACGGTCGAGACCACCTGGCAGGGCGCGGGCGGCATCGGCGGCTTCTTCGAGCGGACCTTCGCCCCGAAGGGCCTCAACCGGATCCACGACCAGGTGCTGGCCGCCCTCGCGGACGAGGTCCGCTGACCGGCCCGACCGGCTGATCGACCGGCCCGCCCGGCTGATCGACCGGCCTGATCGCCCGGCCCCTGGGCAACCCGCCCGGCGGGCAAGCCCGTTCGAGCGGCCCGGACACCCGTACGGCCTTCCGCGCCGTACGGGTGGAAGCCTGTTCCGGCGGGTCGTGTAGGGGTTTCGCGGCGGCGGGCGGACCCTAGGCTCGCGGCCGTGTCTATGACGATCCTTCACATCGCCCAGCCCGTCGACGGCGGGGTCGCCCGGGTGCTGGTGGACCTGGTCCGCGGCCAGCGCGAGGCGGGCCACCGGGTGCTGGTGGCCTGCCCGGGCGAGGGCCGGCTGGCGCCCGCGGCCGCCGCGGCGGGGGCGCTGGTGCGGGACTGGCCGGCCCGCCGCTCGCCCGGCCCGGCGACCGCGGCCGAGGCCTGGCGGCTGCGCCGGATCGTCCGGGAGGCCGAGCCCGACGTGCTCCACCTGCACAGTGCCAAGGCGGGGCTGGCCGGCCGGCTGGCCGTCCGGGGGTCGGTGCCGACCGTCTTCCAGCCGCACGCCTGGTCGTTCGCGGCGGTGGAGGGCCCGCTGGCGGCGGCCACCCTGCGCTGGGAGCGGTACGCGGCCCGCTGGGCGGACCGGGTGCTCTGCGTCAGCGAGCAGGAGCGGCGGGACGGCGAGGAGGCCGGGGTCCGGGCGAGCTGGGCGGTCGTCCCGAACGGCGTGGACGTGCGCCACTACGCACCCGCCGACCGGCGCGCGGCCCGGATGTCGCTGGGCCTGGACCTGGAGGCCCCGCTCGCGGTCTGTGTCGGCCGGCTCTGCCGCCAGAAGGGCCAGGACGTCCTGCTGGCGGCCTGGCCGCAGGTGCTGGCGCGGGTGCCGGCGGCCCGGCTGGCCCTGGTCGGCGGCGGTCCGGACGAGGCCGTACTGGCAGCCACGGTGAGGGAGTTGGCGGAGCCGTTCCGGGTCAGGGCGGCCGGTGACGTGCCGGATCCGCGCCCCTGGCTGGCGGCGGCCGACCTGGTGGTGCTGCCCTCGCGCTGGGAGGGGATGGCGCTGGCGCCGCTGGAGGCGATGGCGGCAGGCCGGCCCGTACTGCTGACCGACGTGCCGGGCGCGCGGGAGTGCCTGCCGCCGTCCGGGCGGGCGGGCGGTCCGGTGCCGGCCGGGGATCCGGTCGCGCTGGCCGCGGGGATCGCCCGGGCGCTGGCGGATCCGATCGAATGCGAACGGCGGGGGGCGGCGGCCCGGGCGCACGTGGCGGCGAACCATGACGTCCGGGCGGTGGTGGAAGGGGTCGAAGCGCTGTACCGGACTGTTGTGCGGACGGGCCGGAACGGGCGGACAGCCGGGCGCGGCGAGGACCGTGTCCCGGGGCGGATCTGATCGTTCTACCAGCCGTGAATGCTCGCCGCGAAGGTGCTGCCGTATTCGCACCTCAACCGAATAGGACGAGGCTTCAAGTCGGACATTCCTATTAATGGGCGGGTGGAATGAAGTGGCACGTCAACTTCCAGGAAAAAAGCCAGCGTTCGGTATTGTCTGAATTTGCCTGCTTCCTTTCCATTCGCCTCGGCAGTCCATCGAACATGCCGAAATTCGTTCGCGGCGGCAGGTACCACCTGGACCGCGCCCACCGGGCCGGGACGGCCGCCCCGGGGGACCGGGAGCCGCACTCCCGACGTCACGGGCACACAGCAGGGGAGTTCGTGCGCTGATGACCATTGACCACGAGAGCGTGCCGAGGCCGGGCGGATCCATGGCCGCCGCCCGCCGGCCCGCCACCGGAGTCCTGGACCGCCCGGCCGCCGCCGGCCCGGCCCGGACCGCCCCGGCGATCGGCCGCCACCGCCGGCCGTTCCGCTCCCGGCTCGCGCTGCCCGCCGCGCTGGTCACCGTGGACATCCTCGCCCTCGGCGCCGCCGCCGCCGTCGGCACCGCCACCCTCGGCGCCACCGGCCGCGACCGGCCGCTGCTCGCCACCAGCACCCTGCTCGGGCTGCTGCTGGTGCTCAACCTCGCCGGCGGCCTCTACCGCACCCGGCTCAGCCTCTCCGCCCTGGACGAACTCCCCGCCCTCGCGGCCCGGTCCGTGGTCGCCACCGCCTTCGCCGTCACCGTGGCCGGCTGCCTCGACGGCCGCTGGCCCGACCGGGGCACCGGCACCCCGGTCCGGCTGCTCACCCTGCTGGGCGTCTTCCTGCTGCTCGCCAGCTGCGGCCGCGCCGTCTCCTACCACCTCATCCGCCGGGCCCGCCGCCGCCGTCCCAGCCCCGTCCTGCTGCTCGGCGCCGGCCAGCTCGGCCAGTGGGTCGCCGCCGCGCTCACCGAGCGCCGCGAGTACGGCCTGCGCCCGGTCGGCTTCCTCGACCCGGACCCGGTGCTGACCGCCGAGGGCACCGGGCTGCCCGTCCTCGGCGGCCGCGAGGCGCTCGAACGCGAGGTCCGCCGCCACCGCGTCCACCACGTGCTCGCCACCGAGGGCGCCGCCGACGGCACGGAGACCGCCGCCGCCCTGCGCGAGGCCGCCCGGCTGGGCTGCCAGGTCTGGCTGGTCCCCGCCCTGCGGGAGTACGGCTCGCTGCCGGGGCCCGCCCGCCCGCGCGGCGGCGACCACCTCTGGGGCTTCCCCTGCCTGCGGATCGGCCGCCCCGCGATGCGCCGCCCCGGCTGGGCCGGCAAGCGCGCCCTCGACATCACCGCCGCCGCCCTCGGCCTGATCGCCCTGGCGCCGGTGCTGGCCGCCTGCGCGCTCGCCGTCCGCTTCGACACCGGCTCGGGCGTGCTCTTCCGCCAGCAGCGCACCGGACTCGACGGCCGGGTCTTCACCCTGCTCAAGTTCCGCACCCTGCGGCCCAGCAACGAGCACGAGTCGGCCACCCGCTGGAACATCGCCCAGGACCACCGGATGGGCGCCGTCGGCAAGCTGCTGCGCCGCAGCTCGCTGGACGAGCTGCCGCAGCTGTGGAACATCCTGCGCGGCGACATGAGCCTGGTCGGCCCCCGGCCGGAGCGCCCGTACTTCGTGATGCGCTTCGGCCAGGCGTACCCGGAGTACGCCGACCGGCACCGCGTCCCCGTCGGCCTCACCGGTCTCGCCCAGGTCAACGGCCTGCGCGGCGACACCTCCATCGAGGACCGGGCCCGCTTCGACAACCGCTACATCGAGAGCTGGAGCCTGTGGCAGGACGTCAAGATCCTGCTCCGGACGGCAGCCCTGATGCTCCACCCGGACGGAAGCTGACCACCGTGGCTCTGACCTTTCCCGCCGCCCCCGGACCGGCCGCGGCCTTACGCCGGGCGGGCGCCGCGCTGTCGGCCCGGCCGAGCCTGCTGGCCGCCGCCACCGTCCTGCTGGTCTGCGTGCCGACCGGGGAGAAGGACGTCACCGCGGCCGTCCACGTCACCCCGGCCGACCTCGCCTCGCTGGCCCTGGTCGCCCTGCTCGGGCTCGACCTGCTGCGCGGCCGCACCCCCCGGATCGGCCGGACGGCCTGCGCCCTGTTCGGCGCCGTGGTGCTGGCCGCGGCCGTCGCCACCGTCGGCTCGATCGACCCGGCCGCCAGTGCCACCGGCTTCGTCCGGCTCACCCAGGTCTTCGTACTCGTCCCCGTCGCCGTGCTCTGCGCCCTGCGCGACCGCACCGACCAGCGGCTGATCCTCGGGTCCTTCGTGCTCGCCGCGCTGGTCCAGGGCGTGGTCGGCGCCCACCAGTACCTGACCCGCACCGGCGCCTCGTACACCGGGCAGCCGATCCGGGCGGTCGGCACCTTCGGCGCGCTGGACATCATGGCGATGTCCAGCGTGGTCGGTTACGGCCTGCTCGCCGCGCTGGCGCTGGCGATGGCCGAGCGCGGCCCGGGCGGCGACGCCCGGCTGCGCCGGGCGATGTTCGCGGCCGCGGCGTTCCTGGTGTTCCCGCTCGCCGTGTCGTTCAGCCGGGGCAGCTGGATCGCCACCGGCATCGCCGCCGCCGTGCTGCTGCTGCGCTGCGACGCCCGGCTGGCCCTGCGGAACGCCGTGCTGGCGCTGGCCGCCGCGGTGGTGCTGGCGGGCGGCTTCGGGGTCGGTGCCTCCGGCGTCACGGCCCGGCTGACCAGCATCGGCTCGGTCTCGGCGGCGCCCGACCAGTCGGTCAGCGACCGCTACGACCTCTGGGGCACCGCCGAGCGGATCTGGCAGGACCACCCGGTGACCGGCGCCGGCCCCAAGGCCTTCCAGCAACTGCGCGACAGTCGCGCCCCGTTGCGGCTCTCCTCGGGCAGCGACGCGGAGGACGCCAGCATCGGGTTCACCCGCGAGCCGCTGCTCTCCCCGCACAACATGTACTTCCTGGTGCTCAGCGAGCAGGGGCTGCTCGGGATCCTGGCCTACGCCGCGCTCTTCCTCGGCCTGCTGGCCGGCTGCCTGCGCCGGGCCCGGGGCACCGGGACGGCGGCCCTCGCACTGCTCACCTGGGTGCTGGTGGACTTCCTCTACGCGGACATCGGCGGCACCACCACGGTGCTGACCTCGATCGTGCTCGGCCTCGCCGCGCGGACGGCGCTGCCGGCCGGTGCCGGGTCGGCTGCCGGGGCCCGGCCCGCGCCCGCCCTTCCGGTGCCGTACGCCCGGCCCGCCCCGGCCGCCGGCCGCGCCGAGGTGCCGGCCCCGTGAACGGCGACCCGTCCGCCCCCACGGTGGCCGCGCCGCTGCCGCCGGCCCGCGCCGCCGGGCCCCGGCCCGCACCCGCCGAGGCCCCCGCGCCGCCGTCCGGGCCGGCGGGACCACCGGACCGGCGCGGCTTCCTGGTCAAGGCCTTCGGCGTCACCGCCCTGCTGAGCGCCGCCGGGTCGGCGCTCGGCCTGCTCCGCGACCTCCTGCTGGCCCGCTTCTTCGGCGCCAACCAGGGCACCGACGCCTTCCTGGTGGCCTGGACGGTGCCCGAGACGGCGGCGCCGCTGCTGATCGAGGACGCGATGGCCTTCCTGATGGTGCCCGCCTTCAGCCTGGCCCTGGTGCTCCGCGAGGAGAACCCCGAATCGCCGGACCCGGTCCGCCAGTTGGTCCGGGCCACGCTGCCCTGGCTGCTGGCCGCGCTGTGCGCGCTGTCGCTCGGCGCGGCCCTCGGCGCGCCGCAGCTGGTGCAGCTGCTCGCCCCCGGCCTGCCCGACCCGGGCCTCGCCGTCACCTGCACCCGGATCACCGCGCTCACCATCCTGCCCTTCGGCCTGGCCGGCTACCTGGGCTCGGCGCTGCGCGCGCACCACAACTTCACCGCCCCGGCCGGCATCTACGTGGCCTACAACCTGGGCATCCTGGCCGTGCTGCTGACCTGCAACGCGATCTGGGGGGTCCGTTCGGCGGCGATCGGCGTGGCGGTCGGCAGCCTGCTGATGGCCGCGCTGCTGGTGGGCCCGTTCGTCCGGCGGCTGCGCGGCCCGGCGGCGGGCCGCGCGGCCGGGCCGCCGCCGGGAGCCCGCCGAGGCCGGGGGCCGCAGGCCGGCGGCCTGGTCCTGATCCCGCTGGCGATACTCCCGGTCGCGGTCTTCACCCTGACCCGGCAGGCGCAGGTCTTCGTCGAGCGCTACCTCGGCTCGGGCCTGCCGCCCGGCACCATCTCGCACCTCAACTACGCGGCCAAGGTCTCCCAGCTGGCGATGACCGCGGCCATCCTGATCTGCACGGTGACCTTCCCGCTGGTGGCCAGGGCATTGGCCGCCGGTGACCTGGTCACCGCCAGGGACCGGGTGGAGAAGGACCTCGGCCAGGCCACCGCCGTCGTCCTGGCCGGCACCGCCTTCCTGATGGCCTGCGCGCCCTCCGTGGTCGCGCTGCTCTTCCAGCGCGGCGCGTTCGGGCCGCAGGACACCGCGGCGACCGCCGCCGTCATCCGGGTGTACAGCTTCGGCCTGCCCGCGCAGGCCCTGATCGGGGTGATGGTCCGGCCGTACTTCTCGGTCCGCCCGGTGGTCCGCCGGGCCGGCGACCGGCGGCCGGACGACGGCGGCCGCCGGCTGCTCGACTGGTACCCGGCCGCCGCGATGCTGCTCGGCCTGGGCGTCACCGTCGTCGTCGGCCTGCTGGCCACCCCCGGCTACGGCGCGCTCGGCCTGGCGGCCGGCAACGCCGCGGGCATCACCGCCACCGCCGCCCTGCTGCTGCGCGGGCTGCTGCTGCGCGGCATCGCCGTCCGGACGGGCCGGGTGCTGGCCGGCCAGGCCCGGCTGCTGGCGGCCGCCGTCGGCGCGGCCGCGGCCGGTGCCCTGGTCGCCGGCCTGCCCGGCGACCCGCTGCTGTCGACCCTGCTCGGCGGGGCGACCGTGGCCCTGGTCTTCGCCGCGCTCGGGACGGGATTCGGCGCCGCCGAAGTCCGGGGCCCGGTGCTCGCCGCCGTCCGGGCCCTGTGCCCGCCATCCATCGCCGATGAAGGGAAGCTGCCCCATGGACGCTGAACGGGGCCCGGTCCGCCCGGTCCTGTCCGATCCGCGCCGTCGCCCTGCCGGCCCGCCGCAAACCGTGCCGGACGGCGCCGGCCGGCGGGCCCCGGCGGCCCGGGCCGGCCGGCTGCCCTACCCGCGGCGGCCGCTGCCCGCGGCCCGGCCGGGTTCGCCCTGGGCGCCGTGGATCCTGATGTACCACTCGGTGGCCGTCGAGAAGGACGACCCGTACCTGCTGACGGTCAGCCCGGGCCGGTTCGCCGAACAGATGAACTGGCTGCACCGCACCGGCCGCCGGGGCGTCTCCACCCGTGAGCTGATGCGGGCCCAGGCCGAGGGCCGGGCCGAGCGGCTGGTCGGGCTGACCTTCGACGACGGCTACGCCGACTTCGCCCGGTACGCCGTCCCGGTCCTCCAGCAGTACGGCTTCACCGCCACCGCGTACGTGGTGCCCGACCTGCTCGGCCGGGTCAACGACTGGGACTCCGACGGTCCGCGCAAGCAGTTGCTGACGGTCGACCAGGTGGCCGGGCTGGCCGCCGCCGGCTGGGAGATCGGCTCGCACGGGCTGGGCCACCGGGCGCTGCCCGGACTGCCCGCCGACCAGCTCGCGATCCAGACCAGGGAGAGCCGCCGGGCGCTGGAGGAGATGGTCGGCGGCCCGGTCACCGGCTTCTGCTACCCGTACGGGGCGGTGGACCTGGCCGCCACCCTCGCCGTCCGCGACGCCGGCTACGACTACGCCTGCGCGATCGCGCACTCCCCGCTGACCGGCCGCTTCGCACTTCCGCGCTGCTACGTCGGCGACCGCGACGGCGGCTGGCGGCTGCGCGCCAAGCGGGGCCGGCACCGGCTGCGCGACACCGTCACCGGGCTGCGCCGCGGCCGGCTGGCCGAACGGCGCGGGAGGTCCGGGCGATGAGGGTGCTGCACATCGTCACCGGCCTGGCCTCCGGCGGCGCGGAGCGGCAACTGCTGCTGACCGTCCGGAACCTGCCCGCCCACCAGCACTGCGAGGTGCTCACCCTGACCAACCCCGGCGCGGTGGCCGGCGCGCTGCGGGCGGACGGCGTCCCCGTCCACGACCTGGCGATGCGCGGCAACCGGGACGTCGGGGCGCTGCCCCGGCTGGTCCGGCTGATCCGGGCCGGCCGCTACGACCTGGTGCACACCCACCTCTACCGGGCCGGGCTGTACGGGCGGCTGGCCGCCCGGCTGGCCGGGGTGCGCGCGGTGGTCGCCACCGAGCACTCGCTGCACCCCGGGGTGATCGAGGGCCGCCCGGTCACCCCGGGCGTCAAGGGCCTCTACCTGGCCGCCGAGCGGCTGGGCCGCACCACGGTCGCGGTCTCCCGGCAGGTGGAGGGGACGCTGCACGCCTGGGGCGTGCCGCCGGCCCGGGTGGAGCTGATCCCCAACGGCATCGACGCCGCCCGGTACGCCTGGCCGGCCGGGGAGCGCGCCGCGATCCGCCGCCGGGTCCGGGACGGCCTCGGGCTGTCGCAGGGCAGCTGGGTGATCGGCGCGGTGGGCCGGCTGGTGCCCGGCAAGCGCTTCGACGTCCTGCTGGACGCGCTGCGCGAGCTGGAGGGGCCCCGGCTGGTGCTGGTCGGTGCGGGCCCCGAGCGGGCGGCGCTGGAGCGCCGGGCCGAGCGGCTGGGGGTGCGCGCCCGGGTGCTGTTCACCGGCGAGCGCGACGACGTGCCCGAGCTGCTGGCCGCCGTGGACGTGCTGGCCGCCCCCTCGACCGAGGAGACCTTCGGCCTCGGCGTGCTGGAGGGGCTGGCGGCCGGCCTCCCCGTCCGGCACAGCGCCTGCCCGGCCCTGGACGAGCTGCCCCCGGCGGCGGCCCCCGGGGCCCGCCGGATCCCCTCCGACCCGGCCGCCTACGCCTCGGCCCTGCGTGAGCTGTACGACCTGCGGGCCGCGGCCGTCCGTTCGCCCGTCCCGGCGCCGGCGGTGGCCCGCTACGACGTCGCCCGGGCCGCCGCGGAGCTGGGCGCCCTCTACGACCGACTGGTGCCGCGCCCCGCGTCCGCACCCACCGGCGCCGCACCCGGCGCCTGAGCCCGATCCCAGCCCAGCCCCAGTCCAGCCCCGATCCCGATCCCGTCACTCCGGTCCGCCCCGGGCCGGCCGATCCCACGGAGCCCCCTCATGTCCGAACTGCGTCAGAGCGCTCGCCAACTGGCCCGCCGCTGGTGGCCGGTGGCCCTCGCGGTGCCGCTCGGCGCCGCGGCCGGCGCCGGCTACGCGACCGTCGCGCACCCCGTCTACGCCGCCAACGCCTACGTGGTGGTGGTGCCGCAGACCGCGGGGGAGGGCGCGAACGCCGTCAACTTCGCCCAGGCGTACGGCCGGCTGGCCGGCCAGCCGCAGGTGCTCGCGCCGGCCGCGGCGGCCAGCGGGCACACCACCTCGGAGCTGTCGGAGCTGGTGCACGGCACCACCTCCCCGGACGCGCCGGTGATCGAGATCACCGGCACCGGGCCGGCGCCGAAGGAGGCCGCGCGGGCCGCCGACGCGGTGGCGAAGGCGCTGGTGGCCTTCGCCAACCCGAGCACGCCGGAGACCGGGGTCAAGCTCGTCCCGCTGGCGGCGGCCGCCGCGCCCGAACGGCCGACCTCCCCGTCCGCCCAGCTGGACGTCGCGGTGGGCGGCGCGGCCGGGCTGCTGACCGGCGCCCTGGTGATGATGACCCGCCGGCGCGGCGACGACCCGGCCACCGCCCCCGGCGACCAGGCCGCGTCCGTCACCCCTGCCGCGCAGGCCGCACCCGCCGCTCCGGTGCCCGCCCCGGCCACCGCCAGGGAGGCCGCCGAGCCGACCGCGAGCACCCGGTGACCGCCGACCTGGCGTCGGCGGCCGGCCTCCCGGCGCAGGCCGCCGGGCCGCGCTGGACCAGTGAGGTCCGCCGGGACGACGAGGCCCTCGCCGCCCTCGCCGCCGAGTGGGACGACCTGGCCGCCCGCTGCCGCGCCGCCACCTCCTTCCAGAGCGCCGCCTGGCAGGCTTCCTGGTGGCGGAGCTACGGCCGGCCGGGGGCCCTGGTGGTGGTCCTGGTCCGCCGGGACGGCCTGCTGGTCGGCGCGGGCGCCTTCCGGCGGCGGGCCAGCCTGCTGGGGCGGCTGTCCGGCGGGCTGACCGGCCTGGGCGGCGCGCTGATCGACTTCACCGACGTCCTGCTGGACGACGACTGCGCGGCGCGGGCCGCCGCCGAGCTGGCCGCCGCGCTGCCGCTCAGCCGGCCCTGGCACAGCCTGGAACTGCGCGAGGTGCATCCGGACGCGGCCGCCCAGCAGCTCTTCGAGCACTGGCGGGGCGTCCGGCACCGGCTGCCCGACTCGCTCTGCCAGTACCTGCCGGCCGTCCCGATGGAGGAGCTGCTCAAGCGGCTGCCGGGCCGGACCGCCCAGCGCAGCCGGGTGAAGCTGCGCCGGATCGCCGAGTCGGGCGTGGAGTTCCGGTCCACCCCGGCCGAGGAGGTGCCGGAGGCCGTCGCCGGGCTGCTGCGGCTGCACTTCCTGCAGTGGCAGCAGCGCGGCGTCACCCCGGAGCACCGCTCCGAGCGCTTCGCCCGGCACCTGACCGAGTCCACCACCGGCCTGGTCGCGGCCGGCCGCGCCGCCGTGCACCAGTACTGGCTGGACGGCGAGCTGGTCGCGGTGAACCTGCTGCTGCTCTCACCGGCCTTCGGCGGTCTCTACCTCTACGGCGCGCACCCGGCGCTGCGCGAGCGGCTGGACATCGCCGGACTGTTGTTCGGGGCGGCCCTGGACGAGGTGGTGGAGGCCGGGATCCCGGTGCTGAGCCTGCTGCGCGGCCAGGAGCCGTACAAGCAGCGCTGGCGCCCGGACGCGCTGGCCAACCAGCGGCTGCTGCTGGGCCCCGGCCGGCTCGCCCCGGCGGTGGCGGTGCTGCTGCTCGCGGCCCGGGCCCGGCGGGCCGCCGTCGAACTGCTGCGCGCGCGGCTGCCGCGCGTCAAGGAGGCCCTAGCGGCCCGTCGCCGGAGCTGACGCCGCCGGGGCCGCCCCGGCGGTGGCCGCCGGCCCGGGCCCGGCGGGGGCGGGGGAGGCGGGAGCGGGCGACGCGGGCGCCGGTGCGGCCGGGGAGGAGGGGCCGGGCGCGCCCTTCGAGCCGGTCATCAGCTGCTTGAACACCGCACTCGACCGCGGATTGCGGTCGCACCCCCAGAACCCGTGCGGGCAGTAGTCCGTCACGGTCTGGTAGCTGGTGTCGTGGGTGCGCATCCACTCCACCATCCGCCGGACGTACTCGGGGTTGTCGCCGTTGCGGAACAGGCCCCATTCCGGGTAGGAGACCGGCTTCCCGCGCCTGGCCGCGAACTCGACCTGGTCCTGGAGGCCGTAGGGCTCCGAGACGTAGTCGTCGAAGGTGGCCCCGGCGGGCTGGTCGTAGCTGTCCATGCCGATGATGTCGACCACGTCGTCGCCCGGGTAGCAGCGGGTCCAGGGGACGGCGTCCAGGCCGCGGTTGGGGGTGAAGTCGAAGCGGAACCGCTGCCCGGGCACCGAGCGCATCACCGTGACGATCCGCCGCCAGTAGGCCTTCCAGGCGGTCGGGTCGGGCTTGCAGCGGTGGGTGTACGTGACGCCGTTCATCTCCCAGCCGAGGGTCAGCACGGTGTCGGTGCCGCCCAGCGCGACCAGCTTGCGGGCCAGCTTGAGGAAGTGCTGGTCGAAGTCCCCCCGGGCGCCCTGGGCCAGCAGCCGGGCGACCTCCGCGTCCGGGACGCCGCCCTCGCTCGGCACCAGCATCGGCACGCCGAGCACGAGGGTGCGCGCGGGGTCGGCCTGCCGCCACTGCGACCAGAGACCGAGCACCACCGGCTCGCCCTCGACGTCGCCCCAGCTGTTGCCGGCCAGGTAGGTGTGGCCGACCTGGAGGTTGGCGTTGCCCAGCCACTGGGCGTAGCGCCCGATCTGCGGGATGTACCTGTCCCATGAGCCGACGAAGGCCCCGAACGGAGGCTCGTGCCGGGGCTGTTGGGTGGCGGGCCGGGGAGCGGCGCCGCGCGGGGCGGCCACGTCGGCGGAGAGGTCCCGGCCGGTCCCGTCCCGGTCGGGCGCGGGGCCCGCCGGGACGCTCGCGGAGGTCAGCATGAGCAGCGCGGCGGCGGCCAGGGCGAGCCGGCCAGAACGCATGGTCTCTCCTCGTGGGCGTCAGGGCCGGGCCCGGGCCGGCCGGCTAGTCCGGCACCGGCCCGAATCCGACACCGGCCCAACTCCGACACTAAGGCCACAAGGCGTCAGAAAACCCCAATGTCACCCTAAAGTGGACGCCGTTCGAACTCCCCTTCCGGGCCCGCGCGGGAGCCCGCCACCGGCCCGCCGGCGCACCGCCGGGCGTCCGCGGGGAGGCGCCGCGAGGCCCCCGGGCGGGCGCCGCCCCGGCCCGGGAACCGCGCCCGGGCGCGGTGCGTCTGTGTACCACCTCTGTAACAGTCCGTCCGGCCGCCGCGGCCCCGCGGGCGAGGGCCGGCGGCCGGCCCGCCCGCCCGGCGGGACCCCCGACGGCGCAGGTCGGCCGACGCGTCCGGCGGCCTCGTGGCCGACCCCCGGACGGGTGTCCGTCCTACGGACGGCCGACGATGTCCGGCTGACTCGCGGGGTGATCGGAAGGTACGCTCCGCCCGTGTCCTGGAAGCCGCTGCGTGTTCTCACCCCCCGTTCGATCCTCCCTGCTCTGGCGGTCCTGCTGGTGCTGCTGGCGGGTGCGGCCGCGCACGCCAACAAGCCGGTCCCGTTCGGTGACCGGGTGGCCGAACCGGGTGGTGCGGACGCGAGCCCGGTGACCGCGCAGTCGCTGGACACCGCCGGGCTGGAACTCAAGGTGGGCCCCGGACTGGAGGCCTACGACCCCGCCACCGGCGAGCACGCCTGGTCCTACCGGCGGGAGGGCGCGACCGCCCTCTACCTGGCGATGGCCGGTGAGGACGCGGTGGTGCTCTGGGACGACGGCCTGGTCACCTCGGTCCGACCGAGCGACCACGAGGTGCGCTGGCACCGCGCCGTGCCCGGCCTCGCCGAGTGGCTGCGCGGCGAGGGCGAGACCGGCGCCGCCCAGCGGAGCGAGACCCAGCGCAAGCAGCTGGCGGTGGAGCGCGCGGCGATCGCCCTGTACACCGTGCCCGAGGCCAGCCCCTGGGTGGCGGTGGTGACGCCCGGTCTGACCATGGGATTCCGCGACGCCGACGGTGATCTGCGTTACAACGACCGCCCGGCGGGCAACTGCGCCTACGACCCGGTGCGCACCGTGCGGACCAACTACGCCGTCCTCGTCCCGCGGACCTGCACCGGCAGCGGCAGCAACAACCACCAGGCCTTCGGCGGCATCACCGGGTACCGCCTGGACAGCACCAACTGGCAGCTGGCCACCGGCCCGGCGGTGGCGATGCGGGCGCTGGACGGGCAGCGGGTGCAGATCGAGGACGGCCCGGTCCTCGGCAGCCGGGTCTTCGACACCAAGGCGGCGGCTCCGGAGTCCGCCTGCGGCAGCCGGACCGAGGTCTTCGCCGCCGTCCGCCCGCAGGGCACCTGCGCCGAGCCGGTGGCCAACCCCGGCCCCTGACCGCCCCGCCCGGGCCCGGCCGCGCGCCCGCCGGGTGCGCGGTGTGCGCCCGTCGTGCGCCGCTCCGGCGCGGTATTGCCTTCGGGCCTTCGCGCGGCGCCCGGTAGACTGGTCCGCATGGCTGACTTCTCCGGGCACTAGCGGGCGGGACGGCGAGCCGATCGGTGCACCTCAGGGTGCGTCCGACGGCCGTCCGTGTTCCGTGACGCCGCCCCCTCACCCCCGCCGCCGCCCCGGCCCGGTGCCCCCAGCCCCTGGGGTTCGCCGGTTGCCCGCGCCCGCCCACGTCCCAGGAGTACCCAGCCATGATTTCCGCGAACGCCCTCGAACTGCGTGCCGGCGCCCGCGTCCTGATCGAGTCCGCCAGCTTCCGGATCGCCCCCGGCGACCGGATCGGCCTGGTCGGCCGCAACGGTGCCGGCAAGACCACCCTCACCAAGGTGCTGGCCGGCGAGGGCATCCCGGCCGGCGGCACGGTCACCAACTCCGGCCAGGTGGGCTACCTCCCGCAGGACCCGCGCACCGGCGACCTCGACGTGCTGGCCCGCGACCGGATCCTCTCCGCCCGCGGCCTCGACACCGTGCTGAAGAAGATGCGCGAGAACGAGGAGCGGATGGCCAACGGCAAGGGCGCCACCCGCGACAAGGCGATGAAGAAGTACTCCAACCTGGAGACCGAGTTCCTCACCAAGGGCGGCTACGCCGCCGAGGCGGAGGCCGCGACCATCGCCGCCGCGCTCGGCCTGCCGGACCGCATCCTCGGCCAGGAGCTGCACACCCTCTCCGGTGGTCAGCGCCGCCGGGTCGAGCTGGCCCGGATCCTCTTCTCGGACGCCGACATCCTGCTCCTCGACGAGCCCACCAACCACCTCGACGCCGACTCGATCGCCTGGCTGCGGGACTTCCTGAAGACCTACAAGGGCGGCTTCATCGTGATCTCCCACGATGTCGAGCTGGTCGAGACGGTCGTCAACAAGGTGTTCTACCTGGACGCCAACCGGGCCGCGATCGACATCTACAACATGGGCTGGAAGCAGTACAAGCAGCAGCGCGAGGACGACGAGAAGCGCCGCAAGCGCGAGCGCGCCAACGCCGAGAAGAAGGCCGCGACCCTCAACTCGCAGGCCGACAAGATGCGCGCCAAGGCGACCAAGACGGTGGCCGCGCAGAACATGGCCCGCCGCGCCGAGAAGCTGCTGGCCGGCCTGGAGCAGGTCCGGGTCTCCGACAAGGTCGCCAAGCTGCGCTTCCCGGACCCGGCCCCCTGCGGCAAGACCCCGCTGATGGCGGAGGGCCTGTCCAAGTCGTACGGCTCGCTGGAGATCTTCACCGACGTGGGCCTGGCGATCGACCGCGGTTCGCGGGTCGTCATCCTCGGCCTGAACGGCGCCGGCAAGACCACCCTGCTGCGGATGCTCGCGGGGGTGGAGGAGCCGGACACCGGCGAGGTGATCCCCGGCCACGGCCTGAAGATCGGCTACTACGCCCAGGAGCACGAGACGCTGGACCCGGAGCGGACGGTGCTGGAGAACATGCGTTCCTCCGCGCCCGACACCGACCTGGTGCAGATCCGCAAGATCCTCGGTTCCTTCCTGTTCTCCGGCGACGACGTGGACAAGCCGGCCGGGGTGCTCTCCGGCGGTGAGAAGACCCGTCTCGCGCTGGCCTCGCTGGTGGTCTCCAGCGCCAACGTGCTGCTGCTCGACGAGCCCACCAACAACCTGGACCCGGCCAGCCGCGAGGAGATCCTCGGCGCGCTGCGCGAGTTCAGCGGCGCCGTCGTCCTGGTCACCCACGACGAGGGCGCGGTCGACGCGCTCCAGCCGGAGCGGATCATCCTGCTCCCGGACGGCGTCGAGGACCTCTGGAGCCCCGCCTACGCGGACCTCGTCTCGCTGGCCTGACCGCACCGTGACCTCGGGAGCCCCCGCATTCGCGGGGGCTCTTCCCATGGGCGCGCCCGCCGGGCCGGCCGGTGGCCCCCGCCGGCCCGCCGCCGTGACCGCAGGGTGACGCCGGGTGGACGCGGGGTAGTCCATCGGTACGAGAAGATCTAGTCCTCCCGGTGTGTCCGGGAATGAAGTGGTCGGGGATTCCGTTTGTGTGGGATCTCGTAGCCCTGGCGCGGCCCCCTCGCCGGGTCGGCCGTGCTGATCAGCTCTTTCGCCGTCGGGGCGGTACTCCGAGCAGGGGCGCGTGCACCCAGCGTGAGCGCCGTAGTGCGCTGCGATCACCACCGGCCGGCCGTCCTTCCGTACATCCACCTTGTCGAATGGGTGGCCAGGACGCGGTCAATGGGTGATCATGGGAATCTGACCGAGCAACGCTACGAGGAGGCACGGGTGGCCGAGACTCTGAAAAAGGGCAGCCGGGTGACCGGTGCCGCGCGTGAGAAGCTCGCGGCCGATCTGAAGAAGAAATACGACTCCGGAGCGAGCATTCGTGCGCTGGCGGAGGAGACCGGTCGCTCGTACGGCTTCGTGCACCGCATGCTGAGCGAGTCCGGAGTCATTCTCCGGGGCCGCGGCGGTGCCACGCGGGGCAAGAACAAGGCTACTGCAGGAGCTGGTTCCTGACATTACGTCATGCCGGGCGGCGGTGCGACCGTTGAGCGGACCCGAAAGGGGGGTCGTGGTCGCCGTGCCGGAAGCCGCGCGCAGGAGCGCGGCCGAGGATCAGGACGTATCGGCGGCAGGGCGCCGGCCGGGGAGACGACGTGAGGGTCGTCCGCCCCCGGGCCGGGCGAACCGGCCGCCGATCGCCATGTCCGGCCCCGCCGGCCGGCCGGGGCGCCCGTCCGGCCGCCTCCGGCCCCGGACGCGACACGCCCCGGGCCCGCCCCCGGGGTGCCCCTGCCGTCGCCGCCGCAAGTTTGTTACTCTCCGGTAGCCGATCGGGCGGGCCGTCCTGCCGTCCGCCGGCCGTGGTCCGCCGCCACCCCTTCGGCGGCGCGTCCCCACGCGATCCCTTCACCGCCGGAGGTGCCCCATGACCGCTCCCGCCACCGACCCGCAGGCCGAGGCCTGGGAGCAGGACGGCGTCCGACTGGAGATCGACGGCGACGTCGCCCTGGTGACGCTCTGTCAGCCCAAGCGCCGCAACGCCCAGTCGCCGGCGATGTGGCGCGCGCTGGGCGCGGCCGGCCGCGATCTGCCCGGAACCGTGCGGGTGGTCGTGCTCCGGGCCGAGGGCGTCTCCTTCTCGGCCGGTCTGGACCGCGCGATGTTCACCCCCGAGGGGCTGCCGGGCGAGCGGAACTTCATCCAGCTGGCCGCCGCGGAGGACAAGGACCTCGACGACACCATCGCCGGGTTCCAGGAGGCCTTCACCTGGTGGCGGCGTTCCGACCTGATCAGCATCGCGGCCGTCCAGGGGCACGCGGTCGGCGCCGGCTTCCAGCTCGCCCTGGCCTGCGACCTGCGGGTGGTCGCCGAGGACGTCCAGTTCTCCATGAAGGAGACCTCGCTCGGGCTGGTCCCGGACTTGGCCGGCACCAAGCCGCTTACCGAACTCGTCGGCTATGCCAGGGCGTTGGAGATCTGCGCGACCGGCCGCTGGGTCGGCGCGGAGGAGGCGGTGGCCACCGGGCTGGCCAACCTGGCGGTGCCCGCCGCCGAGCTGGACGGTGCCGTCCGCGACCTCGCGGCCGCGCTGCTGGCGGCCCCGCGGAACGCGGTGATCGAGACCAAGGCGCTGCTGCAGGGTGCCGGCGCCCGCTCCTACGACGAGCAGCGTTCGGCCGAACGGGTGGCGCAGGCGCGCCGGATGCGCGACCTCGCCGGCATCGGCGACTGACCGCCCGGACGGCCGGGCGCAGGTGTCGCCGGACGGTCGCCCAGGGAAGGCCCGGCCCCGGGAGGGGTCGGGCCTTCCGCGCTTTCCGGGGGCGGGTTACGTGGCGGAATGCCAGAGTTGGGGTGATTTGCGATATAGCTGGACACGCAACGACAGGAGATCCCCCATGCCTGACACGCCGACGCCCGCAGCCCTGCACAAGACCGCCCCCGCCGGCAGCCCCACGTCCTCCTCCGGATCGTCCGGGGCGTCCGCCCCCAAGGCGTCCGCCGAGCGCGGGCGCACCGCGCTGGCCGTGGGCGTGGTGGAGAAGATCGCCGGCATGGCCGCCCGCGAGATCCCGGGCATCCACGCCCTCGGCTCGGGTCTGACCCGGACCTTCGGCGCGATGCGCGACAAGGTGCCCGGCGGCAAGTCCAGCATGGGGCGCGGCATCAAGGCCGAGGTCGGCGAGAAGCAGACCGCGATCGACATCGCCCTGGTCGTCGAGTACGGCGTGGTGATCCCCGAACTCGCCACCCAGGTGCGGGAGAACATCATCTCGGCGGTCGAGCGGATGACCGGCCTGGAGGTGGTGGAGGTGAACATCGCGGTCAACGACGTCCACCTGCCCGACGAACCGGACATCGAGGAGGAGGACGAGAGCGGCTCCACCGGCCAGCGGCCGAAGCTGCAGTAGCCGGACCGTCCCCGGCCCGACCACGCCCGACCCGCCGGGACCCCACCCGGACAGCCCGGACCCGACCCACCCGGACCCCACCCGGACCCACGAGGACCCCGGAGACACGAGGAGCAGCGGATGAACCTGGCCAGCGTCGGCCTGGTGGCAGGAATGGCCCTCGGCTTCGCCGGCTACTTCGGAGGGTTCGCCGCCTTCCTGTTGGTGGCCGTCCTCGGCGCCGTCGGGTACGTGGTGGGCCGGCTGCTGGAGGGCGACATCGACCTCGGTGACCTGGGTGACCTGCTGCGCGGCCGCGACCGGCGCCGCTGATGCCGGCCGTCCTGGCGCCGGCCCGCGGCCGGCGGGGCAGCCTGCGGGTCGCCGACCGGGTCTTCGTCAAGGTCGCCGCCCGGGCCGCCCGCGACGCCCTGGTGGTCGCCTGCCCCGGGCTGCCCTCGCCCGGCACCCCGCCCCACGTCTCCGTCTCGGTGCCGGGCCGGACCGCCACCGTCCGGGTCGGCGTGGAGCTTCCCTTCCCCGCGGACCTGGCGGCGCTGGCCCGCGCCGTCCGGGACGGGGTGGCCGAGCAGGTGGCCGCCCTCACCGGCACCCGGGTGGTCGAGGTGACCGTGCTGGTCGAACGGCTGCTGCCGACGACGGGCGGGGAGTGACATGACCCACCTGGTGGGAAGGCGGCCGCGATGACCGGACCGCGGAACGAGCCGGCCGGCGGGCCGGAGCACGAACCGGACGGCGGGCCGGAGCAGGCGCCCGCCGAACCCTCCGCCGACGGCGCGGAACCGGGCACCGGCGCCGGCCCGGCCACGGGCGCGACCGCCTCGTCGCTGGGCGGGCCGCCGCCCGGCCCGGCGGCGCAGCCGGCACCGCAGCCGGAGCCGGGGGAGGGGGCGCCGTCCGGGCCCGCGGCCGGTGGCCGGACCGGAGCGCCCCCGGCCCCCGGGGCCGCCCGGGCGGTCCGGGTCCGCCGGGAGAAGTCCCCCCGGACGGCCGCCACGGCGGTGGTCGTGGTGGCCGCGCTGGCCGTCTGCGGGCCGCTGCTCTACGACGTGATCGCGGTCCGGGCCGGCCGGCGGGCGGCGTACTGGCGGACGGAACTCGCCGACCAGCTGGCCACCCGTCACCTCGACGACCTGTGGGTGCTGCTCGGCGCCGGCGCCGCCGTCCTGCTGGGCGGCTGGCTCCTCTGGCTGGCCTTCGCCCCGGGCCTGCGCCGCTGGCTGTCGCTGCTGCCCGCCGCCACCACGGACGCCATGATCGACCGGGCCGGGGTCGGCGCCCTGCTGGTGGCGCGGGCCGACGAGGTGCCCGGCGTGGACCGCACCACCGTCAAGATCAACCGCCGGCGGGCCCGGGTCATGATCGAGGGACCCGCCGACCCGGCGGCCGTCCAGCGCGACCTGGTGGCCGAGCTGGACCGGATCACCCTGGCCCGCCCGCTCCGGCTGGAGGTGCTGACCAGCAGGATCGGCGCGGGGACACCCCGGACGGGAGGACGAGCCCGATGAACCGTTCCGGCGTCAACCGGGTGGTGCTGGCCCTGGCCGGCCTGCTGCTGCTCGCGGTCGGCCTGCTGGTGCTGGCCGGCGGGCTCGACCTCTACCGCCACCTCGGCCTGGACATGCCGGACGGATGGCCGCTCACCTCGCCCGACCAGCCGCTGCTGAGCGACTCCGCCCGCACCCGCTGGACCGACGAGGGCTGGTGGTGGCCGGTGGTGATCGGCGGCCTGTCGCTGATCGTGGTGCTGGGGATCTGGTGGCTCGTCGCCCAGCTGCGCCGGCCGGCGCCGAGCAGCCTGCCGTTGCCCGCGCCGGGCACCGGGCTGCGGCTGCGGCTGCGGACCAAGGCCCTGGAGGAGGCGCTGGAGTCGGGCACGGAGGTCCTGCCCGGGGTCGAGCGGGGGCGGATGCGGGTGGCGGGCCGCCGGACGCGGCGGCTGACCGTGCACGGCTCCGTGCTGCTCTCGCCGGGCGGCGACCCGGCGGCCCTGGTCGAGGGCTTCGACGCGGGCCCGCTCGGGCAGGCCAGGAGCAGCCTCGCGCTGACCGCCCTGCCGGCCCGGCTGCGGCTGCGGGTGGCGGCCAGGAAACCGGCCGCCACCCCCAAGCACCCGCGGGTGATCTGAGCACCCGGCCCCCCGCGGGCGGGTCAGAGCCCGCGCAGGGCGCCGCCGTCCACCGGGACCATCACGCCCGTCAGGTACGAGGCGGCGGGGGACAGCAGGAAGGCGGCGACCTTGCCGAACTCCTCGGCCGTCCCGTAGCGGCCGAGCGGGATCGCGGCACTGGCGCGGGCCCGGGCCGCCTCGGCGTCCCCGCTCAGCTCGTCCAGCTCGCGCACCCGGTCGGTGTCGATCCGGGCGGGCAGCAGGCCGACCACCCGGATCCCGCGCGGGCCCAGCTCGTCCGCCAGCGACTTCGCCGCCATCGCCAGCCCCGGCCGCAGCCCGTTGGAGACGCCCAGCCCGGAGATCGGCTCGCGGACGGAGCCGGACAGCACGAAGCCGATCACCCCGCCCTCGCCCAGCTCCGCAGCCGCCGCGCGGGCGATCCGCAGGGCGCCCAGGAACACCGACTCGAAGGCCGCCCGCCAGGTGTCGTCCTCGGCCAGCACCACCGGGCCGGCCTTCGGGCCGCCCACGCTGATCAGGACGCCGTCCAGCCGCCCGAACGCCTCCTGGGCGGCCTCGACCAGCCGGGCGGCCGCGGTGGGGTCGGCGTTGTCCGCCACCACGCCGTGCGCGTGCCCCTCGCCGCCGAGCCCGGCCACCGCCTCGTCCACCGAGGCCTGCGAGCGGCCGCTGACCACCACCCGGGCACCGTCGGCGGCCAGCTCCCGGGCGGCGGCGAAGCCGAGCCCGCGGGTGGCGCCGGTGACCACGTACACCTTGTTCTGCAGTCCAAGATCCATGGACGGTATTCTCCCCCGCCCGGAGCGGGCCCGGCGGCCTTCCGGGGGCGACGTCCCGCGGGTCGTGCGGCGGGTCGCCCGCCCGGTCGTCCCGGCCCCGGCCGGCCGGGGCCGCGGTCGTCCGCCGGGCGGGGCTGGCGTTGACGTCAGGGTCAAGGTCTACCGTCGGTCCCGGCGGCACGGCGCGGCCGGAGGGAGCACGGGCATGCGGATCGGTGAGCTGGCCAGGCGGGCGGGGACGACCACCCGGACGCTGCGGTACTACGAGTCGCGCGGGCTGCTGCCGGCCCGGCGCAGCGGCAACGGGTACCGGGCGTACGGGGAGGACGATCTGCGGCTGCTGCAGCAGATCCGGCTGTTGCAGGACTTCGGCTTCGGGCTGGAGGAGACCAGGCCGTTCGTGGAGTGCCTCCAGGCCGGGCACCCGGAGGGCGACACCTGCCCGGCCTCGCTGGAGGTGTACCGGCGCAAGCTCGCCGAGCTGGACGAGTGCATCGAGCGGCTGCGGGCCGTCCGCGCGCAGGTCGGCGAGCAGCTGGCCCGGGCGGAGTGGTCCCGGTCCGAGCTGGCGGACGCCGCCGACGCCGCGCCCGCGCCGCGCTGCGAGCTGGCGCACGAGCGGGTGCCGGCGGCCGAGTAGCGGCCGGGCAGGCAGGCAGAACAGGCAGGCACACAGACAGACCGACAGGCACACAGACCGACAGACAGACAGACAAGCAGGCAGTCAGGCAAACGGACCGGTGGCCGGGTGGCCGCCGGCAGGAGGGAGATCGGGATGGCGCAGGCAGCAATGGCCCGGGCAGCAGGGGGCACGGTCGTGACCGGGGTGGCGTCCGTCACCGACGAGTCGTTCGCCACGGAGGTGCTCGGGGCCGAGGGACCGGTCCTGGTGAAGTTCACCGCCGACTGGTGCCCGCCGTGCCGGATGATCGCGCCGGTGCTGGCCGAGGTGGCGGTGGAGCTCGCCGGGCGGCTCAAGGTGGTGCAGCTGGACGTGGACACCAACCCGGAGACCCAGGCGGCGTACGCGGTGCTCTCGATGCCCACGCTGATGGTCTTCCGGGGCGGTGAGCCGGTGATGTCGGTGGTCGGGGCGCGGGCCAAGGCCAGGCTGCTCCGTGAGCTGGCCGACGTGCTCTGACCCGGGGCTCCGGGTGGCTCAGCCGGCCACCGGCACCGGCTCGGGCCCGGCACCGGCGGTCGCGGCGGCGGCCTCCCGGGCACGGTCCTTCGCCTCGCGGCGGACCAGCACCCAGACCCCGACCGGGATCATCGCGGTGAACAGCCACCACTGGACGGCGTACGCCATGTGCGGGCCGATGTCGGAGTGGTTGGGCTCGGGCAGCAGCTCGGGCTGGCTCGCCGGGGCCGGCGTGGTGGCCGTCAGCTCCAGGTAGCCGGGGAGCACGGCGGCCCCGGTGCGCTCGCTCTGCTGGGCGCTGTTGATCAGGTTGAACTGGCGGTCCGGCAGGCCGCCGCGGTCGCGGATCCCGCTGCCCGCGGCGGTCTCGTCGGCGCGCAGCCGGCCGGTCAGCGTCACGTCCCCGGAGGGCGCCGCCGGGACGTCCGGGTAGGCGGCGGCGGAGTCCCCGGAGGCCGTCCAGCCGCGGTTGACCAGGACCTCCCCGGCGCCGTCGGCGAGCCGGAACGGGGTGATCACGAAGTAGCCGATGTTGTCCCCGCCGGCGTCCGTGCGCTTGCGGACCACGAACTCGTGCGCCGCGTCGTACTGCCCGGTCGCGGTGACCGCCCGCCAGGTGAGGTCCTTGGGGACGGCCCGGCCGGGTGCGGCCAGCGAGTCGAAGGGGACCGGCTCGGCGGTGAGCGCGTGCGCGATCAGCTCGTTGCGGGCGACCCGCGCCTCGTGCCGGTGCAGCTGCCAGAAGCCCAGCTCGATCGTGGCGGGGATCAGCAGCAGGGCGATCAGGACGGTGATCACCCAGCGCCGGGAGAGCAGAAAACGGTACACACCGGCACGGTACGCCCACCGCGTCCGCCCGCCCGACACCGGGGGTCGGTCAGGCTCCGGGGTGCGGCGCGACCTCGCGCAGCAGCTGGAGGAAGGCGTCCTCGCCGACCACCGGCGTGCCCAGGTCGCGAGCCTTGCGGGCCTTGCCGCTCCAACTGCCCGGCTCGTTGGTCACCAGCAGGCTGGTCAGCCGGCTCACCGAGGTCGCGATGTGCAGTCCGGCCTCCACCGCGCGGTCCTCCAGCACCTCGCGGTCGGTCGCGGTGTCACCGGTGATCGCCACCCGCATGCCCTGCACCAGCGGCCTGCCGTCCTGCCAGCGCCCCGGGTTCGGGTACGGGCACGGCGGGCGCTTCTTGGCCGCGCGGTACGAGGAACCGCTCCAGGAGCTGCGGCCGGGGGTCTGCGGCTCCTCCTCGCCGAGGTCGGTGACCGCCACGCAGGCCTGCAAGGGCAGCGGGACGCCCCCCTGGCGGGCCAGGTGCAGGCTCGGCCGGAAGGCCTCGGCGAGCACCCGGGCGTCGTCCAGCGCGTTGTGGGCCTGTCGCTGCTCGACCCCGAAGTACGCGGCGAGCGAGGCGAGCTTGCCGTTGGGCAGCGGCAGCCGGAGGTCCCTGGAGAGCACCATGGTGCAGAGCCGTTGGTCGACCGGGGCGCGCAGGCCGGCCCGGGAGTACTCGCGGGAGATCATGTTCCAGTCGAAGAGCGCGTTGTGGGCGACCATCACCCGTCCGCGCAGCCGCTCGGCCAGCTCGCCGGCGATCTCCGGGAAGGTCGGCGCGTCCTTGAGCACCGCGCTGGTCAGCCCGTGGATCCAGACCGGCCCGGGGTCACGCTCGGGGTTGACCAGGGTGTACCACTGGTCGGTGACCTCGCCCTCGGCGTCCAACTGGTAGACACCGGCCGAGATGACGCGGTCCGAGCGGCCGAGGCCGGTGGTCTCGACGTCCACCACCGCGAAGCCCTCGGCGGGGGCGGCGGAGCGCTGCGCCGGGACGGGGACCGTCCACGGGGCGTGGTTCGTCGGTGACTGGATCGCGTGCATGGTCAACCAGAATAAGGGCCGCGCGGCGCCGCCATGGTCCGAATGTCCGAGCGGCGGTGCCGGAATAGAGTGGTGAGCGTGTTCGCCGGACAACCCGACGAGCGTTTTCCGGCCGCCCTACCCCAGGCGGCCGCCTCCCCCGAAGGACGTTCCCCCATGCGCGCCACCGTGATCCACGGCCCCAACGACATCCGGGTCGAGGAGGTGCCCGACCCCGTGATCCAGCACCCCACCGACGCCGTCGTGCGGGTGGTCAACGCCTGCATCTGCGGCAGCGACCTCTGGGCGTACCGCGGCGTCGCGGCCCGGGTGGCCGGTCAGCGGATCGGGCACGAGTTCCTCGGGATCGTCGAGGAGACCGGCTCCGAGGTGCGCGACTTCCGCCGCGGCGACTTCGTGGTCGCCCCCTTCGTCTGGTCGGACGGCACCTGCGACTACTGCCGCGAGGGCCTGCAGACCTCCTGCCCGCACGGCGGGTTCTGGGGCCAGGTCGGCTCGGACGGCGGGCAGGGCGAGGCCGTCCGGGTGCCCTTCGCCGACGGCACGCTCGTCCAGCTGCCCAAGGAGGCGGCCTCGGACGAGAAGCTGCTGCCCGGCCTGCTCGCCCTCTCCGACGTGATGGCGACCGGGCACCACGCCGCCGTCACGGCCGGGGTGCGGCCGGGCGCGACCGTCGCGGTGGTCGGCGACGGCGCCGTCGGGCTCTGCGGCGTGCTGGCCGCGCACCGGCTCGGCGCGGGCCGGATCATCGCCCTCGGCCGGCACCAGGCCCGGACCGACATCGCCCGCAAGTTCGGCGCCACCGACGTGGTCGCCGCCCGCGGCGAGGAGGCCGTCGAGGCGGTCCGCGAGCTGACCGGCGGTCAGGGCGCGCACGCCGTGCTGGAGGCGGTCGGCACCGAGGAGTCGATGCGGACCGCGATCTCGATCGCCCGAGACGGCGGCGCGGTCGGCTACGTGGGCGTGCCGCACGGCGGCAGCGCGGGCGTGGACATCGGCCAGATGTTCGGCCGCAACGTTTCGCTGCGCGGCGGCGTCGCCCCGGCCCGCGCGTACATCCCCGAGCTGCTGCCGGACGTGCTCTCCGGCGCGATCGACCCGGGCCTGGTCTTCGACCGCACGGTCGGCCTGGAGGGCGTGCCGGACGGTTACCGCGCGATGGACGACCGGTCGGCGCTGAAGGTGCGGATCGCCTTCTAGGGCCTGTCCGGGCGGTACAGGATCGGGGTGGCCCCGGGACCGGGGCCACCCCGATCGCCTGTCCGAACCTGACGTGTTTCGGCCAATTGGCGAGCGCTCCTGGGTGAAGATCCGGCTGATCGTGCTCGTTCTCTTCTCGCGGCCCACCGGCCACTCCTAACATCGGCGGCGCACAGCCGAACTGTGACGCCCCTCACGTCCGGTCGTTCCACCGTGCGCACCGCCCCGACGAAGGAGTCAGGAGAGACCGAGTGGAATCACCGCCGCCGACCAGCACCGAGCAGCCGTCCGTCCAACGGATCGAGGAGACCGCGGAGTTCCGCGAACTGCGCCGCTCCTTCCGGAGTTTCGCCTTCCCCGTCACCATCGGCTTCATCCTGTGGTACCTGCTGTACGTCCTGCTCTCCAGCTACGCCCCGGCCTTCATGGCCACCAAGGTCGTCGGACACGTCAACGTGGCGCTGGTGCTGGGCCTGCTGCAGTTCGTCACCACCTTCGCCATCGCCGCCTGGTACGCCCGGTACGCCGACCGCCGGCTCGACCCGCCGGCCGCCGCCATCCGCGCCCGCTACGAGGCCGCCACCGTCCACGCGCCCCGGGAGGCCGGCGAATGAGCACCCACCTGGTCACCGGTCAGCTGCCCGTGAGCCGGCTGGCGGGCAGTCAGCTGGCCACCGCCGCGACCGAGCACCGCGGCCTGACGATGACGCTGTTCGGCCTGTTCGTCCTCGCCACCCTGGGCATCACCGTCTGGGCCGGCCGGCAGACCAAGGACGCCTCCGACTTCTACGCCGGCGGCCGCGGCTTCACCGGGTTCCAGAACGGCCTGGCCATCTCCGGCGACTACATGTCGGCCGCCTCCTTCCTCGGCATCGCCGGCGCCATCGCGCTGTTCGGCTACGACGGCTTCCTGTACTCCATCGGCTTCCTGGTGGCCTGGCTGGTGGCCCTGCTGCTGGTGGCCGAGCCGCTGCGCAACTCCGGCCGCTACACGATGGCCGACGTGCTGGCCTTCCGGATGCGCCAGCGGCCGGTGCGGACCGCCGCCGGCATCTCCACCATCGTGGTCTCGATCTTCTACCTGCTCGCCCAGATGGTCGGCGCGGGCTCCCTGGTCGCCCTCCTGCTGGGCGTCGAGGGCGGCGCGGCCAAGCGCTGGACGATCGTCGCGGTCGGCGCGCTGATGGTCGTCTACGTCGCCATCGGCGGCATGAAGGGCACCACCTGGGTGCAGATCGTCAAGGCGGTGCTGCTGATCGCCGGCACCGCGCTGATGACCGTCCTGGTGCTCGCCAAGTACCACTTCAACGTCTCGGCCCTGCTCGGCGCCGCGGCCGACGCCAGCGGCAAGGGGGCGCACTTCCTGGAGCCCGGCCTCAAGTACGGCGTCACCGGCACCACCAAGCTGGACTTCCTCAGCCTGGGCCTGGCGCTGGTGCTGGGCACCGCCGGACTGCCGCACATCCTGGTCCGCTTCTACACCGTTCCCACCGCCCGGGCCGCGCGCAAGTCCGTGCTCTGGGCGATCGGCATCATCGGCGGCTTCTACCTGATGACGCTGGCGCTGGGCTTCGGCGCGGCGGCCCTGGTCGGCCCCAAGGTGATCAAGGCCTCCAACGCGGCCGGCAACACCGCCGCGCCGCTGCTGGCCGAGAAGCTCGGCGGCGGCGCCGGTTCCACCGGCGGCGCGATCCTGCTCGCGGTGATCTCGGCCGTCGCGTTCGCCACCATCCTCGCCGTGGTCGCCGGGCTGACCCTGGCCTCCTCGGCGTCCTTCGCGCACGACCTCTACGCCAACGTGATCCGGCGCGGCAAGGTCAGCGAGAAGGAGGAGGTCCGCTCCGCCAAGCTCGCGGCGGTCGCCATCGGCGCGGTCGCCATCGTGCTCAGCATCTTCGCCGAGAAGCTCAACACCGCCGCACTGGTCGCACTGGCCTTCGCGGTGGCCGCCTCGGCGAACCTGCCCACCCTGCTCTACTCGCTGTTCTGGAAGCGCTTCAACACCAGGGGCGCGGTCTGCTCGGTCTACGGCGGCCTGCTCAGCTCGGTGCTGCTGGTGGTCTTCTCCACCGTCGTCTCCGGCAAGCCCACCTCGCTGCTCCCGCACGCCGACTTCCACTGGTTCCCGTTGGAGAACCCCGGCCTGGTCTCCATCCCGCTCGGCTTCCTGCTCGGCTGGATCGGCACCCTGCTCTCCAAGGAGGAGGCCGACCCGGCGAAGTACGCTGAACTGGAGGTCCGCTCCCTCACCGGACTGGGCGCGCACTAGTTTTCCCACCGGACGGACGCCACCCGGCGGTGGCCGTCCCTGCGGTTAAGCTGGCCCGGCCCGCCGTGATGGCGGCCGGGCCGGCCGTACTCCAGGGAAGGGGCCCGCCGTGCTCCTCGACACCTTCGGCCGACAGGCCGTCGACCTGCGCGTCTCGCTCACCGACCGGTGCAACCTGCGCTGCACCTACTGCATGCCCGAGGAGGGCCTGCAGTGGCTGGCCAAGCCGGAGCTGCTCACCGACGAGGAGATCGTCCGGCTGGTCTCGATCGCCGTCCGCGACCTGGGCGTCCGCGAGGTCCGGTTCACCGGCGGCGAGCCGCTGCTGCGCCCCGGGCTGGTCGGCATCGTCGCCGCCTGCGCGGAGCTGGCGCCCCGCCCGGAGATCTCGCTCACCACCAACGGCATCGGCCTGGCCCGCACCGCCACCGCCCTGCGGGCCGCCGGACTGGACCGGGTGAACGTCTCGCTGGACACCCTGGACCCGGACACCTTCCACACCCTGACCCGCCGGCGCCGCCACCACGACGTGCTGGAGGGCCTGGCCGCCGCCGAGGCCGCCGGGCTGACCCCGGTGAAGCTGAACGCCGTCCTGATGCGCGGCGTCAACGACCACGAGGCGGCCGGCCTGCTCGGCTGGTGCCTGGAGCGCGGCTACGAACTGCGGTTCATCGAGCAGATGCCGCTGGACGCCCAGCACGGCTGGGACCGTTCGCAGATGGTCACCGCCGAGGAGATCCTCGGCCGCCTCGCCGAGGCCTTCGAGCTCACCGCCGAGCCCTCGGCGGCCCGCGGCGCCGCGCCGGCCGAGCGCTGGCTGGTCGACGGCGGGCCGGCGAGCGTCGGGGTGATCGCCTCCGTCACCCGGCCGTTCTGCCGGGCCTGCGACCGCACCCGGCTGACCGCCGACGGCCAGGTCCGCAACTGCCTGTTCGCCACCGGGGAGACGGACCTGCGGACCGCCCTGCGCTCCGGTGCGGCGGACGCCGAGATCGGCGCGCTCTGGAAGGCCGCGATGTGGGGCAAGAAGGCCGGGGCCGGCATCGACGACCCCGAGTTCCTGCAGCCGGTGCGGCCGATGTCGGCGATCGGCGGCTGACGGCCGGGGCCCGGGCCGGTCAGGCCCCGGGGGGTGCGGCCGGCGGCTGCGCCTGGGTCATCGCCTCGGCCTGTGGCGGGGCCTGTGCCCCGGCCTGTGCCTGCGCCTCGGCCGCGGTCCACTCGGCGAACGGCAGGACCTCCTTGAGGAAGCCCCGCACGCTCAGGAACTGGGAGAGGTGCTCGCGGTGCTCGTCGCAGGCCAGCCAGGTCTTGCGGCGGTCCGGGGTGTGCAGCTTGGGGTTGTTCCACACCAGCACCCAACGGGCGTCGGCCCGGCACCCCTTGCCCGAGCAGATCGGGTTCTCCGGTTGCCCCGCCGCGCCGGCGAAGAGGCTGAGCGAGGGCTGCTGGTCGTCCTGGGGGTTCATCGCGGGCCGTCCTGTGGCGTCGGGGCCCTCCGGCTCGGGGGAGGGGCGGGAGTGTGCACCGCCAGTCTCCCGCACCCGTCGGGCGGGCTTCCCGCCCACCTGCCGGCCGGTCCGCCGGCACCCTGGCCGCCTGCGGGCATGGCGACGCCGGGCAGCCACGGGGGGAGCCGCCCGGCGTCGGTCCGTCGCTCCGACGGGGGATGCGGAGCGCGTACGCAGTATGTCACGGCTGAGACCCCTTTCGGGGGCCTCTTTCATGATTAATCTGAGGCTGGTTTGAGCTTTCCGGCGGACTAGACGTAGGTAATCCGGATGAAACGGACAGTCACTCGTCCACGGGTCCGGGTGCCGCCGGCGCGGCCCCGCCGCCGCCCGTTCCGCCCGGCCCCAGCATCAGCGGGGTCTCGGCCGGGACGGCGAAGGTGCTCGGCAGTCCGGGGGCCTTCTCCCGGCCGGCGTTGGCGATCAGCACCGCGAAGTAGGGCAGCAGCACACCGCCGGCCAGGGCGACGAAGGCGACGTACCGCTGGACGTCCCAGAAGATCACGGCGAGCAGTACGCAGAGGGTGCGGACCAGCATCGAGACGACGTAGCGGCGCTGGCGCCCGCGGACGTCCTCGGTCAGACTGCTCCGCGCTCCGGTGATCCGGAAGACCGGTCCGCCGCCGCCGCTCTTGCCCATGTCCTACCGCCTTCGTCCGCACCCGCACGCCTTGCCGCGCGGCCCTCCTCACGGTACGCCGCGCAGGCGCCGCGCAGGAGAGCGGGGGAGCAGCCGGACCGCGCGCCCACCCCGGTGCCGGTACGGGCCGGGCCGTCCGTCCGGGGTGCGGCCGGGCCGCCCGGCGCCAAGACTGTGAGCTGCAAGGGGAACGCCACCGGCCGTCGGCGGCCCCGATCCCTGGGAGCTGGCATGTGGGCAATCGTCTCGGCACTGATCGAAGGGCTGGTCCTCGGTGTGATCGCCCGGCTGCTGATCCCGGGCAAGCAGGACGTCCCGCTCTGGCTCACCATGATCCTCGGCATGATCGGTGCGATGATCGGGAACGGTGTGGCACACGTCTTCGGGGTCGCGGACACCGGCGGGATCGACTGGTGGCGCCACCTCTTCCAGCTGGGCGCGGCGATCGTGGTGATCGCGACGGTCGCGCCGCTCTGGGCGGGCCGCAAGCAGCACTGACCCCGAGCGGCCACGGCCGGACCGACCGGTCCGGCCGGGGCGCTCAGGTCAGGTCAGGTCAGGTCAGGTCAGGTCAGGTCAGGTCAGGTCAGGTCAGGTC
>NZ_BNBO01000001.1:0-31310 GCF_014655955.1 Kitasatospora indigofera | reverse complement strand
GGTCAGGTCAGGTCAGGTCAGGTCAGGTCAGGTCAGGTCAGGTCAGGTCAGGTCAGGCCGGCGGGCCGGCTCAGGTACCGGGGCGCCACCGAGTCCGTCAGCCAGACCCCGTTGGCGCTGACCCGGAACTCGTGCCCCGCCGCCGCCATGGCGGCGGCGTCCACCGTCAGGACGGCCGGGCGTCCGTGCCGGGAGCCCACCCGGACGGCCGTCCCGGTGTCGGCCGACAGGTGGACGTCCTGGCGCGACATCGGCAGCAGCCCGTCCCGGAAGATCGCCTCCAGGGTGTGCACGGCGGTGCCGTGGTACAGCACCGGGGGCGGCACGGTGGCGGCCAGACCGAGGTCGACCGCCACCGAGTGGCCCTGGCTGGCCCGGATCGACAGGCCGTCGTCGGAGAAGGCGAAGCGGCGCTTGTTGTTCGTCTCGACCACGTGGTCCAGCTCGGCGCGGCTCAGCGGCCGGCGGTGCCGGGCCAGGGCGGCGAGCAGCACGTCCACCCGGACCCAGCCCGCCCCGTCCAGCGTGACGCCCACCGAGGCCGGATCGTGCCGCAGGACGCGCGAGAGCATCTTGGAGGTCTTGACCGTGCGTTTCTCGTCCACTCTTCCATCGTCCCTGTCGGGTCGGGGCTCCTACGAGGCCTGGCTCACGGAGCTCATGTTGAAGTCCGCCACCCGGACGGGCGGCATGGCGGCGCGGGTGAACCAGTCGCCCCACTCGCGCGGCAGGCAGCGTTCGGTGCGGCCCACCTCGGTGATCCGCCCGAGCAGGTCCACGGGCGACTCGTTGAACCGGAAGTTGTTCACGGCGCCGACCACCTCGCCGTTCTCGACCAGGTAGACGCCGTCCCGGGTGAGGCCGGTGAGCAGCAGCGTCGCCGGGTCGACCTCCCGGATGTACCAGAGGCAGGTGAGCAGCAGCCCGCGCTCGGTGCGGGCGATCATCTCCTCCAGCGTCGGCGCGGCGGCCTGGTCGCCGCTCTCCAGCACCAGGTTGTCGACGGCCGGGGTGAGCGGCAGGCCGGTCAGCCCGGCCGAGTGCCGGGTGGTCAGCAGGTTGGTCAGCTCGCCGTCGCGGATCCAGTCGGTGGCGCCCAGCGGCAGGCCGTTGTCGAACACCGAGGAGTCGCCGCCGGTGGCGTGGGTGAGCACGAACGGCGCGGCCTCCAGGCCCGGCTCGGCCGGGTCGGAGCGCAGCGTCAGCGGCAGCTTGCCGATCCGGTCGCCGATCCGGGTGCCGCCGCCCGGCTTGGAGAAGACCGTGCGGCCCTCGGCCGCGTCCCGGCCGCCGGACGACCAGCTCAGGTAGACCATCAGGTCGGCGACGGCCGAGGGCGGCAGCAGCGTCTCGTAGCGGCCGGCCGGCAGGTCGATCCGTCGCTCGCCCCAGGCGAGGCGCCTGGTGAGGGTGCGGTGCAGCTCGGCGACGTCGACGTCCCGGAAGTCCCGGGTGGCGGCGCCGGCCCAGGCGGAGCCGGTGAGGTCGGCGGTCTTGGCGTTCAGCTCGACCGTGCCGGTGGGCTGGTCGTGCCGCAGCCGCAGGCCCGTGGAGGTGCCGAGGTAGCTGGTGGTGAGCTCGTGGCGGGCGAAGCCGTAGAGCAGCTCGCCCTGGGCCGCGGCCCGGGCGAAGGCGGCGCCGAGCGCGGGCGCGAACTCCGCGAACACCTCGACCGTGGTCTCGGCCGGGGGCTCGGTGAAGCCGGCCGAGGACGGGCGGTCGGTGACCAGCGGCTGGGCGTCCTCGGCCGGGCCGGCGTCCCGGGCGGCCGCCTCGGAGGCCCGGACCAGGCTCTCCACCTCGTCGAGGGTGACGGCCTCGCGGGCCACCACGCCGGACGCGGTGCCCTGGCCGCCGTCGACGGTGGAGATCACCGTGAGCCGCCGGCCCCGGGTGACGCCGTTGGTGGTCAGCGCGTTCCCGGCCCAGCGCAGGTTCGCGGTCGACTCCTCGTCGGCGATCACCAGGCAGCCGTCGGCGCGGGAGAGCCCGAGCGCCCGCTCGACCAGTTCGTGGGGTTGGATCGCGGCCATCAGTGACCCGCCTCCTGCTGCGTGTTGAGCACGTTGACGTTGCGGAAGAGCGCGGACGGGCAGCCGTGGCTGACCGCCGCGACCTGGCCCGGCTGCGCCTTGCCGCAGTTGAAGGCCCCGCCCAGGACGTAGGTCTGCGGGCCGCCGACGGCGGCCATCGAGCCCCAGAAGTCGGTGGTGGTGGCCTGGTAGGCGAAGTCCTTCACCTGGCCGGCGAGCCGGCCGTTCCTGATCGCGTAGGCGCGTTGCCCCGTGAACTGGAAGTTGTACCGCTGCATGTCGATCGACCAGGAGCGGTCGCCGACGATGTACAGGCCCTTCTCCACACCCTCGAACAGGCCGGCGGTGTCCGGCCCGTCCGCGGCCGGCTGCAGCGAGACGTTGGCCATCCGCTGCACCGGGACGTGCGCGGGGGAGTCCGCGAACGCGCAGCCGTTGGAGCGGCCGAGGCCCTTCAGCGCGGCCATCCCCCGGTCGAGCTGGTAGCCGGTCAGGACGCCGTCCTTGACCAGGTCCCAGGACTGGGTGGCCACCCCCTCGTCGTCGTAGCCGATGGTGGAGAGGCCGTGCTCGGCCGTCCGGTCCCCGGTGACGTGCATCAGGCCGGAGCCGTAGCGCAGGCTGCCGAGCTTGTCGAAGGTGGCGAAGGAGGTGCCGGCGTAGGCGGCCTCGTAGCCGAGCGCCCGGTCCAGCTCGGTGGCGTGGCCGATCGACTCGTGGATGGTCAGCCAGAGGTTGGAGGGGTCGACCACCAGGTCGTACACGCCGGCCTCGACGCCCGGCGCCTTCATCTTCTCGGCCAGCAGCGTGGGCAGTTCGGCCAGCTCGGCGTCCCAGTCCCAGCCGGTGCCGCGCAGGTACTCGAAGCCCCGGCCGACCGGCGGCGCCAGCGTCCGCATCGAGTCGAAGGCACCCGTCCGCCCGTCCACCGAGGTGGCCTCCACCTCCGGGTGCAGGCGGATCCGCTGCTGGGTGGTCATGGTGCCCGCGGTGTCGGCGTAGAACTTGTTCTCCTGCACCGTCAGCAGGCTCGCCTGGACGTGCGAGACGCCGTCGGCGGCCAGCAGCCGCCGGCTCCAGTCGGCCAGCAGCGCCGTCTTCTCGGCGTCCGGCACCTCGAACGGGTTCACCTCGTACGACGAGATCCAGGTCGCGTCCGGGTACACCGGCTCCGCGGCCAGCTCCACCAGGTCCTTCGAACCGGCCGCCCGGCTGATCCCGCCGGAGAGCCGGGCCACCGCCACCGCCTGCTCGGCCACCCGGGCCACCGCGTCGGTGGTGAGGTCCACCCCGGCCGCGAAGCCCCAGGCGCCGTCCAGCAGGACCCGGACGGCGAAGCCGAGCTGGACGCTGTCCGTGGTGCCGGCCGGCCGGGCGTCGCGCAGCCGCCAGGACGCGCTGCGGACCCGCTCCAGGCGGAAGTCGGCATGCGTGACGCCGAGTTCGCGGGCCCGGGTGAGCGCGGCGTCGGCCAGGGCGCGCAGGGGGTAGGCGAGGAAGAGCGGATCGACGGCGCGTCCGTGCGGGGCACCGGCGCCGGTCGTCGCGGGCATCGGGGTCAAGCGGGCTCCCTGGATCGGGGACGGCAAGGTGGGCGGGGGCGTCCGGTCAGGGATGCCCGCAACGAATCATGGCCGTTCACACCGCTTTCGGCCAGCAGATTTGCCCTGAGCCGCCGCGCGGCGGAGATCCGTCCGGCGGCCGTTCCGTTACCTCAAGAGGCTTCCGGCGGGGACGGGTTGACACGGATAGTGGCCGTGGGGGGTGGGGGCGATGGCCGTCGTGTTCATGGGGTGCCTGGCGCAGCTGGGCCTGCTGGGGCTGGCCGGGTACTGGGCGGCCACCGGATTCTGGTGGGGCGCCGGGGGCCTGGCGGCGGCCCTGCTGGGGCTCAACGTCTCGCGGCCCTTCAACGTCGCGATGATGAACCGGATGACGGCCGGCCGGCCGTCGGACGAGATCGCCCGGGACTACCGCCTCGCCGAACGGCGGACCAGGGTGTTCAGCCCGCTCCCGGGCCACCGGGCCGGGCGCCGGGCCCAGGTCCTGCACCTGGAGGGCCAGGCCCTCGCCGACGCCGGCAGCCACCAGGAGGCGGCCGGCAGGCTGGCCGAGGCGGCCGGGCTGCGCCGGGCCGGCGCGGAGCGCGACCGCCGGCGCGGGCCGGCCCGGCTGTCGGCCACCCTCGACCTGTACGCGACCGTGCTGGCCGCGCTGGACCGGCACGAGGAGAGCGTCGCGGCGATGGCCGAGGCGGTCGCGGCGGCCGAGCGGCAGCTCGCGCTGCGCGGCGGCGAGCGAGCACCCCGGCAGGTCCGGACGACCCTGGGGCTGCGGCTGCTGAACCTGGGCGTCCACCTGCGGGACGCCGGGCTGCCGGAGCGCGGCCTGGAGGCCGCCGGGCGCGCCGGGGCCCGGCTGGAGCCGCTGTGCTCGCCCGCCGGCCGCCCCGCGGAGCAGGCCTCGCTGCTGCGCCTGCTGGCCGGCGCCGGCACCCTGCGGGCCGAGTGCCTGGCCGCGCTCGGCCGGACCGAGGAGGCCGTCGACGCCCAGCGGGCCGTGGCGGCGCTGCTGGACGGGCGGGACGCGCGGGACGGGCGCCGCGCCGACCCCGCGGACCGGGCGGCGGCCTGGGACCGGCTGAGCGACCGCCTGCACGCGGCGGGCCGCTGGGAGGAGGCGGACCGGGCCTTCCAGCGGGCCGCCGCGATCAGGGCCGTCGCCGCCAGGCGCGCCGCCCGGGCCGGGCGCGCCGCCCGGGCCCCGGAGGGGGAGGGGCGCCGCGGGCCCGTGCGGTGACGCGCCGTGCTGTGACCGCGCCCGCCGGCGCCGTGCCGCGCCGGCGCGGGCCGGGGCAGGTGAGCGGGGCCGGGCCGGGCGAGTGTCCCGGCTCGGCGGTCAGGCCCGGCCGGTGGTCAGGCCAGGCCCTCCCACCAGCCGTCCAGCTCCGGCGGGTTGTCCACGTCCACCCGCTCGCCCGGACGCGGCACCGCCAGCGGCACGGCCTGCGCCTTCGCCTCGGCCAGCAGTCGCTCCACCGGCTCCGCCCACGGGTGCAGCCCCAGGTTGAAGGTGCACCAGTGCACCGGGACGAGCAGCCCGGCGTCGAGGTCCCGGTGGGCCTGGACGGCGTCCTCCGGCGTCATGTGGATGTCCGACCACGCCTCGTCGTACGCGCCGATCTGCACCAGCGCGGCGTCGAACGGGCCGTGCTGCTCACCGATCGCCCTGTACCCCTCGAAGTAGCCCGAGTCGCCGGTGTAGAACACCTTGCGGGTCGGGCCGGCGATCACCCAGGAACCCCACAGGGTGGTGTTGCGGGTCAGGCCGCGGCCGGAGAAGTGGTGCGCGGAGGTCAGGGTGAGCACCAGGTCGCCCAGGGTGCAGGTCTCGTCCCAGTCCAGCTCGATGATCCGGTGCTCCGGCACGCCCCAGCGCCGCAGGTGGCCGCCGATGCCGAGCGGCACCGCGAACGGCGCGGACTGGCTGAGCACCAGCCGCTTCACGGTGGCCATGTCGAGGTGGTCGTAGTGGTCGTGCGAGATCAGCACCGCGTCCACCGGCGGCAGCTCCTCCAGCTCCACCGGCACCGGGTGCAGCCGCTTGGGGCCGACGTGCGCGGCGGGGGAGCAGCGGTCGCTCCAGATCGGGTCCAGCAGGACCCGGGCGCCCTCGATCTCGACCAGCGCGGACGCGTGCCCGTACCAGGTGATCTCGACGCCCTCGGCGGCCTGCCGCGGCCCGCCCGCCGTCCGGACGGTCGGCACCGGCAGGGTGGGCGTGCGGCCCTCGCGCTCGAAGAGCATCCGGCGGACCGTGCCGCGGTCGATCTCCGGCCGGGCGGTGTCCCGGGCGAGGGAGGACGGGGCGTTGTGGAAGACACCGTCCCGGTACTGGGGCGAGCTGCGGACCCGCTCCTCCCGCTCGGCGTCGGGGCGCCGCCCGAAGGCCGCCGGGAGGTCGCGCAGCGACCAGGCGGCCGCTCCCGCCACCGCCGCCAGGGCGGCCAGGGCCAGCAGTCGTCCCCGTCCGCCGGTGCTGCCGGGCTGTGCCTCGCTCATCAGGGCTCTGCCTTCACTGGGAGTCGTCGGGCGGTGGCGTTGTGACAACCGCCCGTGCCAAATCGGTGCGGGCGGCCGGTGGTTGTCCGCCCGGTGGTCCGCGTGCATATCCGCACCGAGAGGGCAACGGGCACACCCCGCCGAGTTGTTCCCGGCCGGGCCGACCACCGTGCCCTCCACTGTGCCATTGTCGGAACGCGACAGTTCAGCCGGTACGGACCTGTGGGAGCCCGATTCGTCGCATCCTCCCCGCGGCCGATAGCGTCACACTGCGTGCGCGTTTCGCCGTACGCGGACGACCTGGCCGGCAGGGGCGGACACCGCCCGGGCCGCCTGGTCCCATGGTCAACTACGGAGAGAGGTGGATCGTTGAGCCGCTCGGTTCTCGTCACCGGAGGCAACCGGGGCATCGGCCTCGCGATCGCCCAGGCCTTCGCCGAGGCGGGCGACAAGGTCGCCATCACCAGCCGCTCGGGTGAGGTTCCCGAGGCCCTGGCGAAGTACGACGTGCTCGCGGTCCGCTGCGACATCGACGACGCCGCCCAGGTCGACGCCGCCTTCGGCGAGGTCGAGTCCAAGCACGGCGCGGTCGAGGTGCTGGTCGCCAACGCGGGCATCACCAAGGACACCCTGCTGCTCCGGATGACCGAGGAGGACTTCACCTCGGTCGTCGACACCAACCTCACCGGGGCGTTCCGGGTGGTCAAGCGCGCCTCGAAGCTGATGATGCGCGCCCGCAAGGGCCGCGTGGTGCTGATCTCCTCGGTGGTCGGCCTGAGCGGTTCGCCGGGCCAGGCCAACTACGCCGCGTCCAAGGCCGGCCTGGTCGGGTTCGCCCGCTCGCTGGCCCGTGAGCTCGGACCGCGCAACATCACCGTCAACGTGGTGGCGCCGGGCTTCGTGGACACCGACATGACCGCGGTGCTCAGCGACGAGCGTCGTAAGGAGATCGTCGCGGGGGTGCCGCTCGGCCGGTACGCCGCCCCGTCCGAGATCGCCACCACCGTGCGGTTCCTCGCTTCCGACGAGGCCGCGTACATCACCGGAGCCGTCATTCCCGTAGACGGCGGATTGGGCATGGGTCACTGATCACATGAGCGGAATTCTTGAGGGCAAGCGCATCCTGATCACGGGTGTGCTGATGGAGTCCTCCATCGCCTTCCACACCGCGAAGCTGGCCCAGGAGCAGGGCGCGGAGATCATCCTCACCGCCTTCCCCCGGCCCAGCCTGACCGAGCGGATCGCCCGCAAGCTGCCCAAGCCGGTCAAGGTCCTGGAGCTCGACGTCTCCAGCGACGAGCAGCTGGCCGGCATCGCCGACCAGGTCCGCGAGCACCTGCCGACCCTGGACGGCATCGTCCACTCGATCGGCTTCGCCCCGCAGGACGCCCTCGGCGGCAACTTCCTGAACACCCCGTGGGAGTCCGTGGCCACCGCCATGCAGGTCTCCGCGTTCTCGCTGAAGTCGCTGACGACGGCGCTGCTGCCGCTGATGCAGGACGGCGGCTCGGTGGTCGGCCTGACCTTCGACGCGCAGTTCGCCTGGCCGCAGTACGACTGGATGGGCCCGGCCAAGGCCGCGCTGGAGGCCACCTCCCGCTACATGGCGCGTGACCTCGGGTCCCGCAACATCCGCTGCAACCTGGTCTCGGCCGGCCCGATCGGCTCGATGGCCGCCAAGTCCATCCCCGGCTTCTCGGAGCTGGCGGCGGTCTGGGACTCCCGCTCCCCGCTGAAGTGGGACCTCGCCGACCCGGAGCCGGCGGGCCGCGGCGTCGTCGCGCTGCTCTCGGACTGGTTCCCGAAGACCACCGGCGAGATCATCCACGTCGACGGCGGCCTGCACGCCATCGGCGCCTGACACCCGGGCGCACCACCCCGCCGCCGCCGGCCGGGACACCACCCGCCGGAGCGGCACCGCCGTGACGCCGATGCCCGCCCGCCACTCCAGGAGTGGCGGGCGGGCATCGGTGCTTCCGGAGCCCTCCGGCGCGGCGGCCCGCAGGCCGCCGCGACCGGTCAGCCCGGGGCGATCGGCTCGCAGCCCCGCTGGGCCGCCACCGCGTTGGCGAAGCGGGCGAAGAGGTCCTTCGGCAGTTCGCTGCGGGCCTCGCCCTGACCGTCCCGCAGCCCGCTGTCCAGGGTGGAGACCCCCAGGTAGAGGGTGTCCTTGCCGCACGGCACCAGGACCGGGCCGTCGGTGTCCCCGGTGCCGCGCCAGCCGGCCGGCAGCGCCGACTTCAGCTCGGTGTCCAGGGCGGCCGCGCCGATCCAGGCCTGGTCCGCGGTCACCGTGAAGCTGACCACCGGCGACACCAGGTGCCCGTCCTCCACCCCGCAGATCCAGACCGGGGCGCCCTCGCTGCTGACCCGCTCGCGCAGCGGGGTGCTGCGCCCCGCCGTACTCCCGAGACTCAGGCCGGGCAGACCGCAGGCCTTCCCGTCCTCGGAGGCGCGGGCCTGGCCGCCGGGGTCGCCCAGCCGGTCCCCGGCCGGGCCGGCGGGGGCGCCGCACCCGGCCTGCCGGCCCGCGGCGGCGGCCACGCCGTCGGCCACCCGGGCCAGCGCCGTCCGGGCGGCGGTGTCGGGCTGCTCCTCGGCGCGGCGCTTCTCCGGCAGGACGTCGTCGGGCGAGAACCAGACGTCGGCCCACAGCACGTCGGCGTCGCCCCGGGACTTCAGCGGCAGCGGGTCGTCCTTCGGCACGGGCAGCACGCACCCGGCCGGCAGCAGCACCCAGCCGGTCCGGTTGGAGAACGAGCCCGGCCGCCCGCCCTCCAGCTGCGACATCTGCGGCACGGTCCTGACCTGCTTGTCGATGCCGGGGCTGACCGCCCGCTCGGTGCGCAGCGTGACCCGGGCCCGGGCGGTGCCGCCCAGGCCCGTCCGGGCGGTGACCGTGCAGGAGACCGTCGGGTCCCCGGCGCGGGCCCCGGACCCGGACTCCGTGATCCGGCCCTCGCCCAGGACCTGCTGGGCGTCGGCCCGGGACACCGCGCCGCCGCAGAGGCGGTCGGGGCCGAACACGTTGGTCAGGCGCCAGGTGAGCAGGGCACCGGCCGAGACGGCCAGGACCGCGGCGAGCGCGATCCAGGCCGTCCGGCGGCGGGGCAGTGCCCCCATCACTCGGCCGACCCGTGCCGGCCGAGGGCGATCATCGCCTCGTCGTAGCCGCGGTTGTGGCCGTCGCGCAGGCTGGTGTTGACCTCGTTGGCCAGCTCGCTCTTCGGGTCCAGGCCGTTGTGCTCGGCCCACCCGATGACCATCTGGGTGCCCTGGTTCAGGTTGGCGTCGTGGGAGCTGGAGGCCTCGCTGTTGGCCTTGTCGACGGCCTCCTCCTTCACGCCGTCCGACCAGTTGCTGACACCCAGGTCGACCAGGCTGCCCGCGACGTCGCCGACCACCGGGATGTAGCCGGTGGCCAGGCCGCCGCCGCTGGAGACCAGCTCGCCGGTCTTGTCGGCCCACTCCTTCTTGTCGTCACGCTCGTCCAGCAGGATGTCGCTCCTGATGGCGTCGAGGGTGCCGAGTGCGGAGCCGGAGCGGTCGGTCGGCCCGGTCCGGTCGTGGTCCGGGCGGCCGGCGTCGGCCGGCAGGTCGCCGATGACCTGGGCGGACTTGGCCTTCTCGGCCTCGTACAGGGCCGCGTAGGCCTCCGGGTCGTCCGAGACGCCGCGCATCACCCGGGTGAGCGAGGAGCTGTCGTCGGAGAGGTGGCCCTTGCCGCCCTCCTCCCAGGCGCCGTCCTTGTGCTTGGCGGTGCTGAGCTCCGCCCCGAGGATGTCGTGGGTGTCGTCGACGTAGTCGGTGAGCGCGCCGGCGATCGGCTTGCGGAGGTTGCCGGGGATCTCCTGGCCCTTGCTGTCCTGGTCCAGGGCGTCGATGGTGCCCTGCATGACCCGGGCCTGGGCCGGCGTGTGCGTGCCGCCGTTGTGCGCGGTGCCGGTGGGGTCGCCGGTGGTGGCGGCCTCCAGTGCCGCGCCGAGGCCGGCCCGCTGGAGCGGGTCGTCCATCTTGATCGGTGCCCCGTACAGCGGGTTCATGTAGTTCTCGGGCCACTTGCGGTCGCGCAGCAGGTAGTCGAGACGGTCCTTGGCGCCGGGGGCGTCGGGGTCGAGGAAGCCGGTGGCCGCCTCGGGGTTCTTCCCCATCTGCTTGAGCACGCCGTCCAGCGGGTCGGAGACCAGGTCCTGGCGCTCGCCGTCGAACTGGTGGCTCCAGATCTGCGGGTGCTTCTTCTCGACGTCGATGATGTCGGCGCCCAGGTCGTTCAGGTACTCCTTGGAGTACTGCGCGTCGCCCTTGTCCATCAGGGTGGCGAGCGCCTGGTAGCCGTACACCGGCGAGGTGTTGCGCCCCAGGTTCTTGTCGCCGATGTCCTTCATGCCCTTGCGCCAGTCCTGGTAGAACTTGCTGTTCGGGTCACGGGTGGCGCCGGCGACGGTGTTGGCCAGGTTGGTCTGGAGCTGGCCGTAGCCCTCCTTGTTCTTGGCGTCCCGGTCGCCGCCGATCTTCTCCAGCTGGTCGGCGAGCTTGAGGGTGCCCTCGGGGCCGAGCGTGTTGAGCAGGGTCTGGCCGTACTGCGGGTTGTTGGCGTTGGCCTTCATCAGGTTGTTGAGCTCGGCGAGCTCGCCCGGCTCCAGCTTGCCGTCCTTCTTCAGCTTCTCGGCGAGGTCGGCGGCGCGGCGGCCGTCGGCCGCGTCACCGCCGCCGATGGCCTGCCCGTTGAAGGTGTTGAAGGGGTCGCCGGCCTTGGAGGCGCGCTTGAGGGCGAGCGAGGCGCGCTCGTCGGCGGCGGTGGCCTCGGCGAGCGCGGCGTTGATCTGCTGGGTCCACTTGCCGGCGGCGGCGTTGCGCTCCTCCATGTAGCCGGGGTCGTGGTGCATCGCGTTGCGCTCGGCCGGGGTGTACTGGCTGGTGTCGAACACGGCCTGGCCGGTGCCGGTCACCTTCATGCCGTCGGCGGCGGCGTCCGCGGCGGCGGCCTTGAGCTTCTTCTGCGCGGCCTCGAAGTCGGCGTGCGCGTCCGCGATGATCGTCGAGACCGCCCGGGCCTCGGTCTGCGCGTCGATGCTCTGCTGCTTGGTGACCAGCACGTGCTGGTTGGCGTTGCCGGCGGCGTTGCCCGTCCAGAGGTTCTGGCCGCCGGTGACGGTCAGCACCTCGTTCTCCAGGCGGTGCTGCACGCCTTCGTACTTCTTCGCCATCGACTCCCAGTCGGTGGCGGCGGTGCTGAGCGCGGACAGGTCCGCGTTGAGGACGTCCTCGTAGCCGAGCATGGTCAGCGACCCCCGAACGACTGCGCCAGGACGCTGTCTATGCCGACGTAGTTGGTGTGGGTCTGGCGCATCATCCCGGCCTCCTGGTTGAGGCGGGTGTTGAGCGTGGAGACCTGCTCGTGCCACTCGGTCAGGGCGGCACGCAGCGAGTTCGCGGTGTCCCAGCCGCTGAGCTTGGAGGCCGCGGCCCCGGTCGAGTCGTCCGCGGTCTTGCCTGCTGCGGTGCTCTCGGTGGCGATACTGTCGAGTGCCAGTGCCGCCTTGTCGAGGGCGCTGGGTGCCACACCTGTGGTCCCCGCGTCTGGGTCAGCCATCGATTCTCCCCGAATTCTTCATGCTTGACAGTCAGTTGACCAGCCTTTGGCCAGTCCTAGCGGGACGTTAGCACGCGTATACGACCGGGCCCGGGCCCCTCCCGGTCAGGCCTCGGCGGGGGCGCAGGCCCCGATCGCCCGGCCGGCCTCGACGGAGGCCCGCCCGGCGTCGCCGGCCCGGACGGCGGCGAGGATGCCGTCGTGGCCGACGTAGCGCTCGGGCACGAGTTCGGGGCCGACGTCGTGGCGCAGGTGGGCCCGCATGACCTCGCCCAGGTCCGCGTAGACGGCGGCGAGCACGTCGTTGTGGGCGGCGGCCACCACCGCCTGGTGGAAGGCGGCGTCGGCCTGGACGAAGTCCTCGGCGTCGCCGGAGGACCAGGCCTCCTCGCGGCGGGCCAGGGTGGCCTCCAGCAGGTCCAGGTCGCGCTGGTTGCGCCGGCCGGCGGCGAGCCCGGCGGCGGAGGTCTCCAGGGTGGCGCGCAGCTCGGCGACCTGCTGCTGGTCGGCGTCGGCGAAGCGGCGGTGCATCACGCCGGCCAGTTCGCTGGTCGCCAGGACGTAGGTGCCGGAGCCCTGGCGGATGTCCAGCAGCCCGTTGTGGGCGAGTGCCCGGACGGCCTCGCGGACGGTGTTGCGGGCGACCCCCAGCTGCTCGACCAGCGCGACCTCGGTGGGGATGCGCGAGCCCACGGGCCACTCGCCGGAGGTGATCTGGGTGCGCAGCTGCGCGATCACCTGGTCGGACAAGGGGGTGCGCCTCGGGGAGGACAGCGCCACGGGGGGCTCCTAGCGGCTAGGTCGGATCGGGCCATCATGCCAAGAACGGGTGGGCGGGTCGGCCGGGGCCGGCGCCGTGCTGCGGCCGGGTGGCCGTCGGTGGTGGCCGTCGGTGGTGGTTGCGGGCGGTGGTTCCGGTGCTGCGGTGGCCGGGGCGGCCGGTGCGGGGACACCGGCGTGCGTTAATTCATCCCATCATTCTATGATGTCGTTCATGTCCACCGCAGCAGACTCCCCCGCAGACGCTCGGCCGCTCCCCCGGACCGGCCCTCCGACGGCCGGCCGCGCCGGGTCCGGTGCCCGCGAGGGGCGGCCCGCCCCCGCCCCCGCCCGCACCAAGTACCTCGGGGTGCTGTTCGCCGTGGCCATCGCCGCGGCGGCCTTCAACCTCCGGCCGGTGGTCACCAGCCTCGGCCCGCTGCTCGACCAGGTCCGCGCCGACCTCGGCATGAGCGCCACCGTCGCGGGCCTGCTCACCGCCGTCCCCTCGCTCTGCTTCGCGCTCTTCGGCCTGGCGGCGCCCGCGCTGGCCCGCCGGATCGGCCCGGTCGCGGTGGTCACGGCCGGGATGGGCGCGATCACCCTCGGCGTGCTGGCCCGCTCCTTCGCCGGCGGCACCGCGGTCTTCCTGCTGCTGACCGCGGTCGCGCTGGCCGGGGTGGCGGTCGCCAACGTGCTGATCCCGGTCGTCATCAAGCGGTACTTCCCGGAGCGGGTCGGGCCGATGATCGGCCTCTACTCGATGGCCCTGTCGGCCGGCACCGCGCTGGCGGCGGCCGTCACCGTGCCGCTGACCTCCGCGCTCGGCGGCGACTGGCGGGTGGGCCTGGGCGTCTGGGCCGGGGTGGGCGCGGTCGCCCTGGTGCTCTGGCTGGCCACCCTGCTGCTGCACCGGGAGCGGTCCGGCGGCTCGGCGTCCCGGGCCGCCGAGCGGCTGCCGATCCTGCGCAGCCGGACGGCCTGGGCGCTGGCCTGCTTCTTCGGCCTCCAGGCCACCGGCGCGTACGTGACGATGGGCTGGATGCCGCAGATCTTCCAGGACGCCGACATCTCCTCCTCCACCTCCGGGGTGCTGCTGGCGCTGACCATGGTGGTCGGGGTGCCGGTCTCCTTCGTGCTGCCGAACTGGGCCGCCCGCCGGGGGGACCAGCGGATCTTCGTGGTGGTGCTGGCCGCCTGCGGGATCGCCGGCTACACCGGGCTGGCGCTGGCGCCGGCCGGCGCGCCCTGGGTCTGGGCCGCGCTGATGGGCCTGTCGAACTGCGCCTTCCCGCTGGTGCTCACGATGATCGGCCTGCGCGCCCGGACCTCGGGCGGGGTGGCCCAGCTGTCCGCCTTCGCCCAGGGCCTCGGCTACCTGATCTCCATCCCCGGCCCGATCCTGATCGGCAGCCTCTACCAGGCCACCGGCCAGTGGTACCTGCCGCTGGGCTTCCTGGCCCTCCTGCTGCTGCCGCAGATGGCCTTCGGCCTGCGGGCCGGGCTGCCGCGGTTCATCGAGGACGAGGCCGTCCGCCCGGTGGCGCCGGCAGCCTCCTGAGCAGCGGCGCCGCTTCCTGGGCCGCGGCGCCCCCGGCCCCGCCGTCGTCCCCCGCCGCCCCGCCGTTCCCGCGGGCCTGCTGGGCCCGTGGGGGGCCGGCGGGGGCCGGGACCGGGCCGTCCGGGCGGGGATGCGAGACTCGGTGCATGCCCGTACTCGAACCGAATCCCACCGACGGCCACAAGAAGCTGGCCCAGATCGCCGCCCTGATCGCCGGCATCGTCGTCCTGCTGGCCGTGGTCGCGATCGTCGCGAAGAACCTCGGCTGAGCGACCCGGTCGGTCCCGTCCCACTCCTGAGGGTGGCGCTGCCCGGAGCACCGCGCCCGACGGCCGGTTTTCTGCCAAGCTTGCTGGGTATGAGCGCCGAAACGTCCCGCAGGATCATCGTTCTCCGCCACGCCAAGGCCGACTGGCCGAACCAGGTGGACGATCACGAGCGGCCGCTGGCCGACCGTGGCCGCCACCAGGCACCGGACGCCGGCCGGTGGCTGGCCGACTCCGGCATCAATCCCGACTATGTGCTCTGCTCGACGGCCCTGCGCACCCGCGAGACCTGGAAGCTCGCCGTCCACGAGCTGCCCAGGCGCCCGCAGAAGACGGTGTACGAGGACCGGGTGTACGAGGCCAGCCCCGGCGAGATCATCACGGTGCTGCAGGAGACCCCGGACGAGTTCGTCGACGTGGTGCTGGTCGGTCACAACCCGGGCGTGCTGGGCCTGACCCAGGTGCTGGCGGGCGACGCGGGCGACCGCGAGGCGCTGGAGCGGCTGCGGCTCGGCGGCTTCCCGACGGCGGCCATCGCGGTGCTGGCCTTCAGCGGCTCCTGGAAGGGCGTCGAGCCCGGAGTGGCCGAGCTGGTCTCGTACCACACGCCGCAGGACTGAGCGGACGGCCGGAAGGGGCGCGAGGATCACTCCTCGCGCCCCTTTTCTGCTGCGTCGGTCCGTGCGCGCCGTTGGGCCGCGCCGTCCGGGTCACCCGGGCCGGGTCACTCCGTCGGGGTGCCGTCCAGGGCGTCGGCCGCCTCGACCTCCTCGCGGGTGATGCCCAGCAGGTAGAGCACGGTGTCCAGGAAGGGCACGTTCACCGCGGTGTCGGCGGCCTGACGCACCACCGGTTTGGCGTTGAACGCCACCCCGAGACCGGCCGCGTTGAGCATGTCCAGGTCGTTGGCGCCGTCGCCGATCGCCACCGTCTGCTCCAGCGGCACCTTCGCCTGCTCGGCGAACCGGGCCAGCCAGCGGGCCTTGCCCGCCCGGTCCACGATCTCGCCCGTCACCCGGCCGGTGAACTTCCCGTCCACCACCTCCAGGGTGTTGGCGGCCGCGAAGTCCAGCCCGAGCTGCTCCACCAGGTGGTCGGTGACCTGGGTGAAGCCGCCGGAGACGATCGCCACCTGGAACCCGAGCCGCTGCAGGGTGCGGATCAGGGTCCGGGCGCCCGGTGTCAGCCGGACCTCGGCCCGGACCTTCTCCGTCACGCTCGCGTCCAGCCCGGCCAGCAGCGCCACCCGGGCGCGCAGCGACTCCGCGAAGTCCAGCTCGCCGGCCATCGCGGCCGCCGTCACCTCGGCGACCTTCGCCTCGCAGCCCGCGTGGGCGGCGAAGAGCTCGATCACCTCGTCCTGGATCAGGGTGGAGTCGACGTCCATCACGACCAGCCGCTTGGCCCGGCGCTGCAGCCCCGCCTGGACGACCGCGATGTCCACCCGCTGGGTGGCCGCCTCGACGGCCAGCTCGGCGCGCAGCTCATCGGTCGGCACCCCGGAGACGGCCAGCTCGACCGCCGTCACGGGGTACTTGGCCAGGCGGAACACCCGGTCGATGTTGCCGCCGGCCGAGGTGATCCGGGTGGTGAGCGCGGCCACCGCGGCGGCGGTCAGCGGGTGGCCGAGCACGGTGACGTGCGAGCGGCCCTCGCGGCGCGGCCGGTTGTCGCCGGTGCCGGAGATGATCTCGGCCTGGAGCTTCAGCTCCTCGGCCCAGCGGTGCACGGTGGCCCGGAGCGCCCCCTCGACGCCGGGCGAGCCGCCCGCCGGGGGAGTGATCAGTGCACAGAGAGTTATCCGGCCCCGGGTCACCATCTGCTCGATGTCGATCACGTCGACGGCGAAGTCGGCCAGTGTGGCGAACAGGCCGGCGGTGATGCCGGGGCGGTCCTTGCCGAACACCTTGACGAGCAGGGTCCGCTCGTCATCGGTCCGGGGCTGCGGGCTGGGGACGGGCTCGGCGGCCGGGAGCGATGCGTTCATGGTGGTTCCCACGCTACCCGTCGCCGGACCTGCGCACGGCACCGGTCCGGCCCGTGGACACCGCCGTCCGGCGCCCCCGCCGGGCCCTTCGTACCGGTGCCGAAGGGGCCCGTGAGCGCCGCGGGGCGGGCTTCGGCCCGGCGCCGTCCGCGAATCGTTGCCAGCTGGTCACAGTCACCCGGGGTGACTTTCGTCATCGGGAGCCGGGCTGGAATGATTCCCCCCGTCAGTTCAGGATCGTCGACCCCCGCAGGGGGCCAAACCGGGGGACCGAGAGAGCGGGGCAGGCGCGTAGTGCCGCAACTCGTCATTGACATCAACGGGCAGCAGCGGACTCTGGAACCGGGGCGGGCCTACACCATCGGGCGCAACCCGCAGTCGGACTTCCCGTTCGACGACGCCAGGATCTCCTGGCAGCACGCCACCATCTCCTTCAACGGCGCCGGCTGGCTGCTGGAGGACCACGGCAGCACCAACGGCACCTACGTCGGCGGCGCCCGCACCCTCCAGGCGCAGCTGTACCCCGGCGCGGTGGTCAACCTCGGCAACGGCGAGAACGGCCCCCGGCTGAGCTTCTCCGCGCCGGACCGGGCCGCCGCCCCCGCGCAGGCCTGGCACGAGGCCGCCACCAGCCGCAGCAGCGCGGCGCCGGCCGCCCAGCCGTGGGCCCAGCAGCCCCCCGTGCAGCAGCAGCCGCCCGTCCAGCAGCCGCCGATGCAGCAGCCCCCCGTGCACCAGCAGTGGAACGCCCCGCAGCAGCAGCCCGGCTTCCCGCACCAGCAGGGCGTCCCGCCGCAGGCCGGCCCCCCGCAGGGGTTCCCGCCGAACCTCGCCGGTCCGCAGGGCCACGGCCCGCAGCCGACGATGATCCGCAACCTGACCTCCGGGATGCGCACCGTCCGGATCGGCCGCGCCCTGGCCAACGACATCGTCGTGTCCGACCTCCAGGTCTCCCGCCACCACGCCGAGCTGCGCCAGCTGCCCGACGGCCGGTACGAGATCGTCGACCTCGGCAGCCACAACGGGATCTTCCTCAACGGCCAGCCGGTCCAGCGCCAGCTGATGGGCCCGCAGGACCGCCTGACCGTCGGCCACTCCAGCTTCGTGCTGGTCGGCGACCAGCTGCAGGAGTTCGTCGACACCGGCGCGGTCTCCTTCTCGGCCCGCCACCTGACCGTCGAGGTCGAGCACAAGGGCGCCAAGAAGATCCTGCTGAACGACGTCAGCTTCGGCGTCCCGGAGAAGTCCCTGGTCGCCGTCATCGGCCCGTCCGGCTCCGGCAAGTCGACCCTGCTGCGCGCCCTCACCGGCTACCGGCCGGCCGACCGCGGTGACGTCCTCTACGACGGCCGCAACCTCTACAAGCAGTTCGCCGAGCTGCGCTCGCGGATCGGCCTCGTCCCGCAGTCGGAGATCCTGCACAAGGAACTCACCGTCCGCACCGCCCTGAAGTACGCGGCCCGGCTGCGCTTCCCCGGCGACACCGAGGCCGCCGAGCGCGAGCGCCGGATCGACGAGGTGCTGTACGAGCTGCGACTGGACAAGCGCGCCGAGAACCGCATCACCGCCCTCTCCGGCGGCCAGCAGAAGCGCGTCTCGGTCGCCCTGGAGCTGCTGACCAAGCCCTCGCTGATCTTCCTGGACGAGCCCACCTCGGGCCTGGACCCGGGCATGGACCGCGAGGTCATGCAGATGCTGCGCGGCCTCGCCGACGACGGCCGGACCATCCTGGTGGTCACCCACTCGGTGGCCGAACTCGCCCTTTGCGACCGGCTGCTGGTGATGGCGCCGGGCGGTTCGGTGGCCTACTTCGGCCCGCCGGACGAGGCCCTGCACTTCTTCGGGTACGAGACCTGGGCCGACGTCTTCCAGGCCTTCGAGAACTACCCGGACCACGACTGGGCCGGCCGCTACCGGGGGTCGGTGCACTACCAGCAGTACTCGGCCGACGCCGACTCGGTGGCCCCGCAGTCCGCGCAGATCGTCCAGCAGGCGATCCGCCCGCCGAAGCCGCAGAGCTGGGGCTCCCAGCTGTGGACGCTGATCCGGCGCTACCTGTCGGTGATCGCCTCCGACAAGGGCTTCATGGCGCTGTCGATCCTGCTCCCGGCCATCCTGGGCGGGGTCAGCATCATGATCCCCGACACCGCCGGGCTGACGTACAAGCAGCTGCCCAACGGCAAGCTCGGTTTCAACAGCGGGGCCGCCACGATCCTGCTGATCATGGCGATCGGGGCCTGCTTCTCCGGGGCGGCCAACTCGGTCCGGGAGCTGATCAAGGAACGGGCGATCTACGAACGGGAGCGGGCCACCGGGCTCTCCCGGTCGGCGTACATGATGTCGAAGATCATCGTGCTGGGCTTCTTCAGCGTGGTGCAGGGCGCGATCATCGCCGCCGTCGGCTTCACCCCGCGCAAGCTGCCGGAGGAGGGGCTGATCCTGACCGGCCTGCCGGCCGTCGAGATGGCCGTCGGCCTGATCCTGCTCAGCTTCGCCTCGATGATGTTCGGCCTGATCATCTCCGCCCTGGTGAAGACCGCCGAGAAGACCATGCCGCTGCTGGTGATGTTCGCGATCATCCAGGTCGTCTTCACCGGCTGCCTCTTCCAGCTGTTCGGCAAGCCGGGCCTGGAGCAGTTCGCCTGGCTGATGCCCGCCCGCTGGGGCGTCGGCGCGGTGGCCACCACGCTCGACCTCTCGCACCTGATCGGGCCCTGGAACGGCAACCCGCAGAACCCCGAGTGGGACTCGATCTGGGGCCACAACGTGGGCCAGCTGGTGGCCGACTGGGTGGTGCTGATCGTCATCTCGGCGATCCTCGGCTACATCGTGACCCGCCTGCAGAAGCGCCACGAGCCCGAGGTCATGCGCCAGGGCTGAGACACCGCGCTCCCGTTCGTACGGGCGGCCCTCCCACCCCGGGAGGGCCGCCCGTCGGCGTTCCCGGCCCGGACCACGGACGCGGACCGGACCGGGTCGGCCCGGCCCGGCCGCACCGGACCTAGGACCACGGACCCGGGACCGGGGCGCCCCCGGACCGACGCGGCACCCCGCGGCCCGGCGGTAGGTTGGCGGTATGCCGACCGAGCCCAGCGAAGCCGCGCCGCCTCCCGCCGGCCCCCTCGCCGAGGAGACCTGCTCCGGGGAGGACACCCGGGCCCCGGCGGACGGGCCGCCCCGCTGCGACCCCTGCCTCGGCGGCATCGAGGCGGTCAGCGCCGCCGTGCTGGCGATGAGCCGGCACCTGGAGGTGCGCGAGGTGCTGCGCCGGATCACCGCCTCCGCCCGCGACCTGCTCGGCGCCGAGTACGCGGCCCTCGGCGTGCCCGACGACCACGGCGGCTTCGCCCAGTTCGTGGTGGACGGCATCACCGAGGAGCAGTGGCGCGCCATCGGCCCGCTGCCCCGCCAGCACGGCGTGCTCGCCCTGATGCTGCACGAGTCCGGGCCCACCCGGCTGGACGACGTCCGGGAGGAGCCGTCCTTCGGCGGCTGGCCGGCCGCGCACCCGGACATGAAGGCCTTCCTCGGCATGCCGATCCTCGACGCGGACGCCTCCGCCGGCACCCGGGACGCGACGAGCGGGGATCCCGGCGGCGGGGAGCCCGGCGACGGCGCCCAGGAGGTGATGGGCGTCATCTTCCTGGCCAACAAGCGCGCCGGCGGCGGCTTCACCGACCACGACGAGGAACTGCTGCGGATCCTGGCCGCGCACGCCGCGATCGCCCTCAGCAACGCCCGGCTCTACGAGCGCAGCCGCGAACTGACCCTGGCCGGCGAGCGCGCCCGGATCGCCCACGACCTGCACGACGCCGTCTCGCAGAAGCTGTTCTCGCTGCGGCTGACCGCCAAGGCCGCCGCCACCCTGGTCGGGCGCGACCCGGACCGCGCCCGCGCCGAACTCGCCGAGGTCGCCCGGCTCGCCGCCGAGGCCGCCGACGAACTGCGGGCCGTGGTCGTCGAGCTGCGCCCCGCCGCGCTGGAGGAGGACGGCCTGGTCCCCACCCTCGCCTCCCAGGTGCAGGTGCTGGACCGGGCCCACACGGCCGCGGTCTCCTTCGAGGCCGACCGGGTCCGGGCCCTGCCCGCGGCCCAGGAGGCGGCCGTGCTGCGGGTCGCCCAGGAGGCCCTGCACAACGCGCTGCGGCACTCGGGCGCCGAGCGGGTCGAGGTCACCCTCACCGGCACCGCAGCCCGCGGCGCCCTGCTGCGGGTCACCGACGACGGCCGCGGCTTCGACCCGGAGTCCGTCCGCCGGGCCGGCCGCCACCTCGGCCTGGTCTCGATGCGCGACCGCGCCGCCGCCGTCGGCGGCCGGCTCACCCTGGACTCGGCCCCCGGCAAGGGGACGGCCGTCGAACTGGAGGTCCCCGGTGCCTGAGAACCCGTTGATCCGCGTCCTCCTGGTGGACGACCACCAGGTGGTCCGCCGCGGCCTGCGGACCTTCCTGGAGGTCCAGGACGACATCGAGGTGGTGGGCGAGGCCGCCGACGGCGCCGAAGGCGTGGCGAAGGCTCAGGAGCTGGCCCCCGACGTCGTCCTGATGGACCTGAAGATGCCGGGCGTGGACGGCATCGAGGCGCTGCGGATGCTCAAGGAGGGCGGCAGCCGGGCCCGGATCCTGATCGTCACCAGCTTCACCGAGCACCGCACGATGGTGCCCGCCCTGCGCGCGGGCGCGGCCGGCTACGTGTACAAGGACGTCGACCCGGAGGCCCTGGCCGGGGCCATCCGCTCGGTCCACTCCGGGCACGTGCTGCTGCAGCCCGAGCTCGCCGAGGCGCTGCTGGCCGAGGACACCCCGCGCGCGCCGCAGGGCCGCGGCGGCACCCTGACGGAGCGGGAGCGCGAGGTGCTCGGCCACATCGCGGACGGCCGCTCCAACCGCGAGATCGCCCGCGGGCTGCACCTGTCCGAGAAGACGGTCAAGACGCACGTCTCCAACATCCTGATGAAGCTGGACGTCGCGGACCGCACCCAGGCCGCGCTCTGGGCCGTCCGCAACGGGGCCGCCAACGACGGCTGACGACGGCTGCGTCCCCGGGCCGGCCCCGCCCGCCCGGGGACGCAGCCGGCCCGGGGCCCGGCCCGGTCAGTCCCGGCGCTCGTCCACCAGCGCGTTGTACGCGGCGACCTGCGCCCGGCGGGCCGTGCGCTGCAGCGGGGCGAGCGCGGACCGGCGGGCCGCCATCTCGGAGGCGCTGACCGCGGCGCCGTGCCCGCCCGAGGCGATCGACAGCAGCGCCGTCACCTGCCGGGCCGACTCCAGCACCCGGACGGCGCGCGGCGGGTAGCCGGGGGCCAGCAGCTCGGAGTGCCCGCGCCGCCGGTACGCCTCCAGCGCCCGCATCGCCTCCGGCCCGGCGCCGGCCACGTCCAGCCGGGCCAGCAGCGCGGTGGTCTCCCGCAGGCCGTCCGCGAGCTCGCGCTCGGCCTCGTGCAGCGAGGGCACGTCGGCCGGCGGCGCCTCGCGCACCTCCGAGCAGCGCCAGAGCACCGTCACCGCCTGGTCCCCGGCCGGCCCGTACACCTCGATCTCCGGGACGAGCCCCAGCGGCGCCCCCACCGCCAGCACCGCCTCGCCGGCGCCGAGCGCCCGCGCGTTGAACTCGGCCGGGCCGGTCAGCCCCAGCGGGTGCCCGGCCGCGGGCAGCGCGAGCCGCAGCCCGCTCACCCCCAGCACCCGCAGCCGCCCGAGCGCCCAGGTGAGCCCGTGCTGGTCGCCCTCGGCGTCGCCGGGCAGACCGGTGACCCGGTGGCTCTCGTCCTCGCCCAGCACGGCGGCGGCCGCGTTGTCCGGCGGCGCGAATCCGCCCAGCAGGGCGTTGCCCCAGGCGGTCAGCCGCCCCGATCGGGGCTCTTCGTACGGATTGTCGGCAGGTGTCACGAGCATCCGGCCAGCCTACGGAAAGTTGCGACACCCGGGTGGCGTAGGTTTGCCCTGTGCTGCGAGCACGGCACCTCCTCCGTACCTGACCGGTGCTGGAGTAGGCTGCCCGCCCGCACCGCTGTCGAGACGAGTGGACCGCACCCCGAGGACCCACGGCCAAGACTTCCTTGGGCAGCCTCGGTCGGCCGAATTCTGCATTGGGGAAGGCGTAGGCATGAGCGACGTGCTGGAGCTGGTGGACGTTACCGTGGTCCGGGAGGGCCGCGAGCTGGTCGACCAGGTCTCCTGGTCGATCTCCGAGGGCGAGCGCTGGGTCATCCTGGGCCCCAACGGCGCCGGGAAGACCACCCTGCTGCAGATCGCCTCGACCTACCTGTTCCCGAGCAGCGGCAAGGTCACCGTGCTCGGCGAGAAGCTCGGCGAGGTCGACGTCTTCGACCTGCGCGCCCGGATCGGGCTGGCCGGCGCCTCCATGATCGACCGGCTGCCCGCCGAGCAGACCGTCCTGCAGTCGGTGCTCACCGCCGCCTACGGCATGACCGCCACCTGGCACGAGAAGTACGAGGAGACCGACGAGTCGCGGGCGCTGGCCCTGCTCGACCGCCTCGGCATGGCCGCCTTCACCCACCGCAAGTTCGGCACCCTCTCCGAGGGCGAGCGCAAGCGCACGCTGATCGCCCGGGCCCTGATGACCGACCCCGAGCTGCTGCTGCTGGACGAGCCGGCCGCCGGCCTGGACCTCGGCGGCCGCGAGGACCTGGTCCGCCGCCTCGGCGCGCTGGCCCAGGACGAGTTCGCCCCGGCGATGGTGATGGTCACCCACCACGTCGAGGAGATCGCCCCCGGCTTCACCCACGTCCTGATGATCCGCCAGGGCAAGGTGCTCACGGCCGGCCCGATCGACAGCGAGCTGACCGCCCGCAACCTCTCGCTCTGCTTCGGCCTGCCGCTGACCCTGGAGCGGCACGGCGACCGCTGGTCCGCCCAGGGCCTGCCGCTCGGCTGAGCCCGGGACCGGCCCGCCGGGAGCACTCCGGGCGGTACTGAACTCACTGAACTGGAACCGGTCGCGCCCGCGGCCGGTTTCCGCCCGTCCACCTGCGGGAACCTTCCGCCTCGAAGCCCTTCGCTCCCTAGGATGGACACGTGGACAGCTGGATCTGGTGGCTCCTCGCCGCCGTCGGCCTCGGCATACCCCTGGTGATCACGGCGATGCCGGAGTTCGCCATGTTCGCGGTGGGTGCCGGTGCGGCCGCCGGTGTCGCCGGGCTGGGAGCCGGCGTGGTCTGGCAGGTCCTCACCTTCGTCGCGGTCTCGACCGCGCTGCTGGTCGTGGTACGGCCGATCGCCTACCGGCAACTGAAGAACGGCCCGCAGGTCAAGATGGGCATCGAGGCGCTCCAGGGCGCCACCGCGGTCGTCGCGGAAACCGTCGACGGGGAGGGCGGGCGGATCAAGCTGAACGGCGAGGTCTGGTCGGCCCGCGCGCTCAACCCCGGCAGTGTGTACCAGCCGGGGCAGCAGGTCGACGTCGTCGAAATCCAGGGCGCGACCGCCCTGGTCGTCTAGGGGAGAGTCCGTGGAACCCGTCCTTATCGTCCTGGTCGTCCTCGTCGTGGTGGCCTTCATCGCGCTGATCAAGACGATCCAGGTGATCCCGCAGGCCAGCGCCGCGATCGTGGAGCGCTTCGGCCGCTACACCCGGACGCTCAACGCGGGCCTGAACATCGTGGTCCCGTTCATCGACCGGGTGCGCAACCGGATCGACCTGCGCGAGCAGGTCGTGCCCTTCCCGCCGCAGCCGGTGATCACCCAGGACAACCTGGTGGTCAACATCGACACGGTGATCTACTACCAGGTCACCGACGCCCGGGCCGCCACCTACGAGGTCGCCAGCTACATCCAGGCGATCGAGCAGCTGGTCATCACCACGCTGCGCAACATCATCGGCTCGATGGACCTCGAATCCACCCTGACCTCCCGCGAGGTCATCAACGCCGGCCTGCGCGGCGTCCTGGACGAGGCCACCGGCAAGTGGGGCATCCGCGTCAACCGCGTCGAGCTCAAGGCGATCGACCCGCCGACCTCCATCCAGGACTCGATGGAGAAGCAGATGCGCGCCGACCGTGACAAGCGCGCCTCCATCCTCACCGCCGAGGGCGCCCGGCAGGCCGCGATCCTGCGGGCCGAGGGCGAGAAGCAGGCCGACGTCCTCAAGGCCGAGGGTGAGGCGCAGGCCGCGGTGCTGCGCGCCGACGGTGAGGCCGCCGCGATCCGGACGGTCTTCGAGGCCATCCACGACGGCAACCCGGACCAGAAGCTGCTGGCCTACCAGTACCTGCAGACCCTGCCCGAGCTGGCCAAGGGCGACGCCAACAAGCTCTGGATCATCCCGAGCGAGGTCGGCGACGCGCTCAAGGGCCTCGGCGGCGCCTTCAGCGGCCTGACCGGCGCCAACGGCTCGGGGGCCCCGGCCGCCGCCGCCCCGCAGGCCGCCCAGGTCCCGCTGGACCCGGCCGCCGGCCCGCGTCCGGTCGACACCGACAAGGGTGCCGCCCGCCCCCGGATCGACCGCACCCGCGAGTACCCGAAGATCGACCCCGAGTGAGCACCGGGCACCGCTGAGCACCCGGTACCGCTGACCGGCCGGCACCGGTGAACAGCGGTCCGCGCCGCCCGCCCGGCACCTGACGCACCGTCCAGGGCCCGCCCCCGCATCCGTGGGGGCGGGCCCTCGCGCGTCCGGCAGCCGGTCCCGTGCGCCCGCCTGTCCACGGTCCGGAAACCTACTGGGCAGTCCGCCCCGGCTCCGGCATGATCATGCCCTGACAGCCCCGGACCGAGGAGTGACGGATGACAGTGTGGGAGGCCGTGGCCGTCCTGGTCGCGGGCGTCGGCGCGGGCACCATCAACGCGATCGTGGGCTCCGGCACCCTGATCACCTTCCCCGTCCTGCTCGCCGTCGGACTGCCGCCGGTCACCGCCAACGTGTCCAACACGCTCGGCCTGGTCCCCGGCAGCCTCAGCGGCGTCGTCGGCTACCGGCGCGAGCTGGCCGGCCAGGGCCGGCGGCTGCGCCGACTCGGCACCGCCTCGCTGTTCGGCGGCCTGCTCGGCGCCTTCCTGCTGGTGGAACTGCCCGGCCGGGCCTTCGACGCGATCGTCCCGGTGCTGATCCTGATCGCCCTCGTCCTGGTGGTGATCCAGCCCCGGGTGGCCCGCGCGGTCGCCGCCCGCCGCCCGGACGGCGGCGACCCGGACGGCGGCCCGCTGCTGTTCGCGGGCGTCTTCCTGGCCGGCATCTACGGCGGCTACTTCGGCGCCGCCCAGGGCGTCCTGCTGCTCGCCATGATGGGCATGCTGCTGCAGGACGACCTGCAGCGGATCAACGGCGTCAAGAACGGCCTGGCACTGATCGTGAACACCGTCGCGGCGGTGTTCTTCCTCTTCGCCTCGACCGTCGACTGGACGGCGGTGCTGCTGATCGCGGTCGGTTCGGTGGCCGGCGGCCAGCTCGGTGCGAAGGTCGGCCGCCGGCTCCCGGCACCCGTGCTGCGCGCGGTCATCGTGGTGGTCGGCCTGGCCGCCGTCACCAAACTGCTCATCAGCTGATCACCGGCAGGAGAACCCGATGGCCCTGGAAATGCGCGAGATCTGCGAACGCTGCGAGGTGTCGCTGACCTCGGACGGCGCCGCCTTCCTATGCTCCTACGAGTGCACTTTCTGCCCGGAATGCACTGCGGCGACGGCCGGCACCTGTCCCAACTGCGGTGGTGAACTGGTGGCCCGCCCGCGCCGGACGACCTGATCCCCACGGCACCAGGGAGCGGACCGATGAGCAGAGCACGACTGACGGAGGACGAGATCACCGCCGGCCTGACCGGCATCCCGGAGTGGTCGCGGGTGGGGGACACGATCGTCCGGACCGCCGACGCCAAGGACTTCCCGGCCGCGATCCGGGTGGTGGTCGCGGTCGCGGCGGCCGCGGAGGAGCTCGACCACCACCCGGACATCGACATCCGCTGGCGGACCCTGCACTTCGCGCTCTCCACCCACAGCGCGGGCGGCCTCACCGCCCTCGACCTGACGCTCGCGGCCCGGATCGACACCGCCCTGCGGGCCGAGGCGCCGGAGGCGTAGGCCCGGGCCCGGGCCCAGCCGTCGGTCCGTCGGTCCGTCGGTCCGTCGGTACGTCGGTACGTCGGTACGTCGGAAAATCCGTTCACCACACCTCCCTACCGGGCGGAGCAGGCCGCCCCGCCCGGCGTGAGATGCTGACTGCCGCATCGCACAGCGCCGGGAGGGACGGAACACATGGCTCAGGACCCTCCTCCCGCCGGGCAGGGGTACTCCGCCGGCGCCTCCGGCCGGCCGCCCTTCGGCACCGAGCCGCAAGAGCCCTGGCAGTCCGGCGAGTACGGGCAGCAGTGGCAGGAGTCCGTCCCCGCGCCGCGGGCCCCGGAGGCCTATCCGGGCGGTTACCAGCAGCCGGTCACCGGCCACGACGGCGGCCACCTCGCCGGCGGGTACGGGAGCGGCGGGTACCAGGGCGGCGGGTACGACGCGAACGGCTACGGCGGCTCCTCCTACCCGCAGGCCCCGCTCGGGCCGGACTCCTTCGGGCAGTCGCCGTACACCGGGCAGCCCTATGCCGGGCAGCCCCATGCCGGGCAGTCCTACGGCGAGTCGCCGTACGGTGCGCAGCAGCAGTACGCGGAGCAGCAGTTCGGCCAGACCCAGCACGGCACCGGGACGGCGTACGAACCCGGCTACGGGTACGAGGAGCAGTCCCCGTACGGGCAGTACACCCCGTACACGGTCCAGCAGGGCGGGTCGGACCAGCAGCTGTACGCCCCGCCCGGCGCCGAGCACTCGCAGGACGGCTACGTCCCCTTCCCCGGGGAGGCCGTCCCGTCGGACGCGCCGCAGGCCGCCCCGGCGGCCGCGCCCGCGCCCGAGCCGGCGACGGACGGCGACGGCGATGCCGGCCGGCCGCTCCGGGTGGGCCGCCCGACCGCCCGCCCCGACGGTCCCGAGGCCGCCGGCGACCGGCCCCGCCCGTCGCTGGTGGACAAGGCCCGGGCCGCCGCCGGAGCCGTGGTCTCGGCCGACCACGCACCCGGCCGCCGCACGCTGGTGATCCGGGCCGCCGCCGGCGCGGCCGCCCTCGCCGTCCTGGTCGCCGCCGGCCTGATGGTCAGCGGCGAGAGCGACGGCGACCGGACGGCCGCCGGCAGGTCCGCCGAGAAGGGCTTCACCGTCGCCCACACCAAGGCCTGGTCCGCCCAGCCCGCCGCCGAGCCCGCCGCCGCGCAGCCCGGCGCCGACGACACCCTGATCGGCAGCTGGCTGCTCGACGCGGCCGTCGTCCGGGCCGAGAGCACCGGGGTGCGCGCCTACGACCTGGCTGCCGGCAAGCCGACCTGGTCGGTGGAGGCCCCCGCAGCCGGGGCCGTTCCCTGCGGCCTCTCGCCCTCCGTCAACGCCGCGGGCCTCGGCGCCGCGCTGTTCCGGCCGCAGGCCGACCCGAACAGCCCGTGCACCCTGGTGGTGGCCGTCGACACCAGGACCGGGAAGACCGCCTGGACGAAGACCCTGTCCGACGCCAAGGAGAAGTACGCGGCCCGGATAGGCGTCACCGAGGACAAGGTGATCGCGATCGGGGACGACAAGGCGGTCGCCTGGCAGTCCGCCGACGGCGCCGACATCTGGCAGTACACCGGCCAGGGCAAGTTCTGCACGCTCGCGGGCGGTGTCGGTGCGAAGACCGTCGTCCTGCACAGCAGCTGCGCCGACTCCACCCCGGTCGACCAGGCCGTCTCGCTGAACACCGCCGACGGCAAGGTCGGCTGGTGGCGCGGTCTCAACAACCAGCCGCGGACGGTCAGCGTGCTCTCCGCCGAGCCCGCCGTCGTCGCGACCACGGGTGCGGCCGTCACCGACGACCGGATCTTCGCCTGGGGGCCGGCCGGCGACCCGGCCACCGAGATCCCGGTCGTCGCGGACGACACCCGGATCGACGTGGTGCACGGAAGCTTTTCGGCCACTCCGGGCATGTACTTCCAGGACCGGACGATGGCCGTCACCCTGACCCCCGTCGCGGGCGGGCCCGTCACCGTCGCCGCGTACGACCTCACCACCGGCAAGCAGCTGTGGAAGGCCCCGACCGCCGAGAAGGGCAAGGTCAGGGCAGTGGGCCTGGACAACGGCGCGCTGCTGCTCGCCGCCGACGAGCGTCTCGGCCAGCCGGCCCGGCTCAGCCGGTTCGCCCTCGCCGACGGCACCGAGACCGTCGGCGGCAACTTCCCGCAGGGCACCGGCTCGCTGCTGATCTCCGGGCGGGTCCTGCTCGGCGGCGGCAAGGTGATCGCCGTCCCCGAGCACTCGGCGAACTTCGGCGTGGCCGCCGCCTACCAGGCCAAGGGCTGACGCCGCGCAGGACAGGGGATGACTCCGCCCGGGCCGGGGGCTGACCCCGCCGCCCGGTCCTGCTCGCCCGCCCGTGCTCCCGGGGCGCGCCCCGCCCGGCCGGTGGGCCGGCCGGTCCCCCGATCGGGCCGGCCCACCGACGTTCCTCACCCGGCCGGCGGCCGCACCGGCGGGGTGCGGCCGCCGCGGGCGGTCCCCGGGAGGGTTCCGGCGGCCGGTCGTCCGGCCGCCGGGGTTCGGGCCGCCGGTCCTCAGGCCGCCGCGGTCATCGAGGCGGTCGGCGGCAGCCAGGCGGCCAGCTCCCGGACGTCCGTGCCGCGCAGCCCCAGCGCCAGCATCAGGGTGGCCTGCGGCGTCGGCTCGAAGGGCTTGCGGAGCAGCCGCATGCCCGCCTGCTCCGGCGTCCGGTCGGCCTTGCGCTGGTTGTCCTCCGCACAGGCGGCCACGGTGTTCAGCCAGCTGTCGGCCCCACCGCGCGACTTCGGCTGCAGGTGGTCGACGGTGGTCGCCCGGCGGCCGCAGTAGGCGCACAGGTGCTGGTCCCGGACCAGCACCCCCCTCCGCGACCACGGGGCCCGTTGTCGGAACGGCACCCGCACGTACCGTTGGAGCCTGATCACCCGCGGCACCGGGACGCTCACACCCGTACCGCGCACCGTGCGCAGGGGATGGGCCTGCTCGACGACGGCCTTGTCCTGCAGCACCAGAACCACCGCCCGCTGCAACGACACAGTCGTCAGCGGCTCGTAGCTCGCATTGAGCACCAGCGTGTTGCGCACCTCGGCCACCTCCCTGCGGGCGCGCCAAGGTGGCACGACCGGCTCCTCACACGTCACCGCCGTCGTACGGCGGTGGGACCACTGTGAACGGGCCCGGGGCCGACGAACAACGGAATTTCCGGTGCCGGCCGGGGCGCCCCCCCGGGTCCGGACCGCTCCGGGACGGAAACTCGCCGGTCGGGAGCGCGTACCCTCTACAACGCTGGAGCCGTACCGTCCCCGGGCCCGATCGAACAGGGCCCGCCACCGGGGCCGGGCGCCCGATCGAAGGAGAAGCGTGACCGTGACGGACATCGTCGACGAGCTGCGGTGGCGTGGGCTGATCGCCCTGTCAACCGACGAGGACGCACTGCGCAAGGCGTTCGCGGACGGCCCGGTCACGTTCTATTGCGGCTTCGACCCGACGGCCCCGAGCCTGCACCTCGGCAACCTGGTGCAGATCCTCACCATGCGCCGGATCCAGCAGGCCGGGAACCTGCCGCTCGGCCTGGTCGGCGGCGCCACCGGTCTGATCGGCGACCCCAAGCCCACCGCGGAGCGGGTGCTCAACGACCCCGAGACGGTGGCCGCCTGGGTGGACCGGCTGCGTGGCCAGATCTCGCGCTTCCTCGACTTCGAGGGCGAGTACGCGGCCCGCATGGTCAACAACCTGGACTGGACGTCCGGCATGTCGGCGATCAGCCTGCTGCGCGACGTGGGCAAGTACTTCCGGGTCAACAACATGATCGCCAAGGAGGCCGTCGCCCGCCGGCTCAACTCCGACGCGGGGATCAGCTACACCGAATTCAGCTACCAGATCCTCCAGGGGATGGACTACCTGGAGCTCAACCGCCGCCACGGCTGCACCCTGCAGACCGGCGGCAGCGACCAGTGGGGCAACCTCACGGCCGGCACGGACCTGATCCGCAAGGCCGAGGGCAAGTCGGTGCACGCGCTGGCCACCCCCCTGATCGTGAAGGCCGACGGCACCAAGTTCGGCAAGACCGAGTCGGGCACCGTCTGGCTCGATCCCGAACTCACCACGCCGTACGCCTTCTACCAGTTCTGGCTGAACGCGGACGACCGCGACGTCTCCACCTTCCTGCGGATCTTCAGCTTCCGCTCGAAGGAGGAGATCGAGGAGCTGGAGCGGGAGACCGCCGAGCGCCCGGCCGCGCGACTCGCCCAGCGCGCGCTGGCCGAGGAGCTGACCTCGCTCGTGCACGGTGCCGACCAGTACGAGCGGGCCGTGGCCGCCTCCAAGGCCCTCTTCGGCCAGGGCGACCTGGCCGACCTGGAGGCTCCGACCCTGGCGGCGGCCCTCGCGGAGGTCCCGAAGGCGGAGGTCACCGAGCTGCTCCCGATCGTCGACCTGCTGGTCGCCGTCGGCCTGGCGCCGAGCCGTTCCGCGGCCCGGCGCACGGTGAAGGAGGGGGGCGCCTACCTCAACAACACCAAGGTCACGGACGAGGAGGCGGCGCCGGCCGCGGCGGACCTGCTGCACGGCCGCTGGCTGGTCCTGCGTCGTGGCAAGCGCAACCTCGCGGCGGTTGAGCTCACGTCAGAAGGCTGAAAACAGCCGTAGGTTGAGCTGCGTCTTTGAGCCCTGGGGGCCGGATCTGGACAGATCCGGCCCCCACGTGTTTGACGCCGCCGGATGCGTGGCCTAGTGTTGGACGAGTCGCCTGAACCGGGCGGGTGAGCGGGAAAGCCTAGCGGCTGGACCGGACCGGCCGGAGCGACCAGCACATTCAGCTCGTACCTTCTCTTCACTCGACCCCCGTTCAACCGGGTGCGCTTCTGCGTGTGGTCGTGCGAAGAAACGGTGAATTTCGGAAAGCTCCGGAATTGCGCTAATGTGGGGGTCGCCGCAGAAAAGCGGACCTGGCCGGCCAGGGTTGGAAAAGTGAAACTCCGGGAAAACGGAGCGGAACGGATCTGATAAGCTGGAAACACGAAAGAACGAAGCGCC